>CAWAZO010000015.1:15000-486813 GCA_963786555.1 uncultured Acidobacteriota bacterium | reverse complement strand
TTCGAATCCCCCCCCTCTCCGCCAGCATCTTTACTTTCAATAATTTAGAGATTAGTGATACCGTAGCTGATACCGAA
This sequence comes from uncultured Acidobacteriota bacterium, assembly GCA_963786555.1. Classification (GTDB taxonomy): domain Bacteria; phylum Acidobacteriota; class Terriglobia; order Terriglobales; family Acidobacteriaceae; genus CAWBRT01. Next base: position 486,736 of record CAWAZO010000015.1, on the reverse strand, counting down.
AACGGCCTTTGAGCATCCAAGGTATCAGTATGAATTCCGCTGTAAACCTCACCAAGAGAATCGCCACCCCCGCTGGACTCCGCTACTACCCTGCGCTAATCCTTTCCCATCCCATCCGGTTATGCGAGACGGGTTCAGAGGCGGTTGGCGGTGCCTTCGCAGAGACCAGCGCGGCTCCACCGGGAAATGCCTACCAAAATAATTAGGGAGGCGACGACGAACTCGCGTCAGCGGCTATTGTCAGGTGAAACCGCGTCCGAAGACCGGCCGTGTTCGGGCCGCTTGCCCAAACGAGCATTGGGATAGGAGCCTGCGGCATCGTCTGTGGCGTTCTTGGTCCATGCTTTCGGCCGGAATGAAAGTTATGTTAGCACACCACCGAATCGGAATTGCCCTCCACTACAGGCTTGGGGGCTGAGTCATTGAGCCTGAAACCGCGCTACGGAAACAGTGATGTTAGGTTCTGGATGTGTTGTCCCTGCTCGCCCTTCTCGTCGGCTGCGGCCTGCGAAGGGCAACCTCCTCCGCATGTCGTATGGTCCTTTACTGTGCATAAGCAGGACGATCCGAACTCGCCAGCGCCAATTTGATTTCTGTAATGACACACTTCGAACCTTCTCGTTTCAAATGCGACTCTAAAGCGGATTTTGCTTTCGGGCCGCCTATCCTCCCCAGCGCCCAAGCAGCATACCCTCTCACTAGCTCCTCAGCATCTTGCATTGCCTGCCTGAGCACAGGTATGTGGTCAGGGTCTCCAGTATTACCCAATGCGATCGCCGCATTTCGCTGAAAATACTTTTTCTCTTTGATGTAGTTGTACATGAGGGGCTGGACTATTTTTTCGTAAAACTGATCGGACATCTCCAGCATTTTGGGCAAGCTGAATTCCTCAGCCAACTGAACTAAGAACGGGTCTTGTGGAAATTTGGCCTTCAGCTTCGCTGAATTGCGCGGGCACGCTTCCTGGCAAAGATCGCACCCATGAACCCGCGTCCCCATCTTCTCTCGTATCTCATGCGGGATATTGCTCGTTACGCAGGGCCGTCCGTCCTGAGTCCACCATGCGTTAAACGCAATGCAACGTCGCGGATCGAGTTTCATTGGCTCATAGATTGCACGGGTTGGACAAGCATCCATGCACCGGGTGCAATCCTTAGGACAGTTGAGCGTATACGTCGGCGTGTCGTACTCAAGTTCCTGATCGACGACAATCGAACTGAGAAGGACAAAGGACCCTATGTTTTTCGCATACGCGAAGTTGTTCTTACCGAATGTTGTTACACCGGCTCTCGCCGCTGCCCGTCTCTCCGGAACGAATACGCCTCCGCCGATTTCACAGCCCGCTTTCTTCAGAAAATCAACCATGAGTTGATAGCGCGCTCCGTTGATGCGATGCGGCGGAGCGTTGTAGCATCTAGCCTGATAAATTCTTCCGATCTTACCGAGCAGGGATTCAGGGAACGCTTTTTGCGAGTAATCCCAAGCCAGCGAAATAATTGATCTGGCTGATGGAATGCTCTTTTTTGGTTGAGCGCCCTTTAGGAACTGTCGTGGATCTTCCACGTAAAAATCGTAAACCGCTCCCCGCGATTGGACTTCCTCAACATGGTCCGAGAAATCCTCGGCCGATGTGATGCCTACCAGGTTGTAACCGATATCCAGAGCGTAATCCTTAACCTCTTGGGTGAGCGACATTGTTTTATTCCAATCCCGGTGTAAAGCGCCGGATTGCTCTTTCGGACACAGCCCCTATTTGAAGGTATGGACGCTGTTTCCGGAAAGCCGACGACCTAGTTGAAGCACGGTGTTGATGAGCACATCAAAATCAGATCGGACTGTCCGATGGTTGGTGTGAGCTACCCGAATAGCAAAGCGGTTGCGAATACGCGCGTTCGACGGCACCGCAACTCCCGACTCCTGAAGCCCGACCAGGAGTTGCGCATTCAAAACGTCAAGTTCAGCCTCGGTCATCTGTCCGGTGAACACCGAGGTAGTTCCGATTGAAGACCAGCTCATCTTTCGAATGCTCCGCGAAAATCTGAAAGCGGTCATTCTTTGGAACACTGAGAATATCCAGCAGCGTCTGGTAGACAAATCTCACCGACGCGCCTTCGGTATTCCTGCGATTTTCCTTTAAGCATATCGACCCGAACAAAGGGCATGAGTTTTCCTTTCACTGCAAGCCAACATAATAGATGTGCCCACATCAATAATCAATTCCTATTTTTGGCGGAGCTGTTATTATGAAGATGTGTACACATCAAATAAACCGAGCACCATCCCTTGTGCCTGCACGACGGTGAAGAAACTTTCTCGGGTCCTTGGGCGAACCTACGACGCGGCCTTGTCAGGTTCGGGAATGACAGTGACTCAGTTGGCCGTGATGCGATGCATTTCCCGCCGCGACGGGGAGCCACTCGCGCACGTCGCACATGAACTTGAGTTGGATAGAACCTCTCTCTATCGAGCGATCAATCCGATGGTTCGAGATGGATGGCTGGCGCCTGTGGATGGAGCGGATGCTCGTTCCCGCTCGGCCAAGATCACGAAGAAAGGTGCACGATTGCTGGCCAAAGCAGGTAAAGGGTGGGGTAAGGTTCAAAACCGCTTAATTGAAGGTTTTGGCGCAGACAAGTATCAGGCGCTCGTCAGTGAATTTCATCGTTTTGCGGAATGCGCTGAGGCTCTCAAGGCGGATCTTCGGCGAGACGAATAAGGAAAGGCACGCTCCTGCCGGGTATTCAGAAACAAATCAACGACTACGTCTCGATCAGCTCAGGGAATTTGCAACCCGACGGAGCGTCAAGTGGGCCAGAAGTCGGCTTGGGGGAGATCTGCTGGAAGTACATCGTGTCTGTGCTGCCTTTCTTCCCCATCTGCGCAAACCACCGCAGTCGACGCTCATCAATGGCTCATCCGGCCTGGCTCTTGTGCCAACGGCCATCATCGCCGTGTACTGCGCGACCAAAGCAGCAGTCCACTCCTTCACCGTCTCCCTGCGGCACCGGCTGAGGAATTCCACAGTCAGACGCCGTACGGGCCAGCTGAATCCTCCGCCCGGGCTCATTTTAGTTTGGAACGTGCGGCCTCAGTGTTCCCGTTAGGCAGCGTCCTTCAGTTCCACATCGAACCGTTTTGCGGCAGCTTGAATCCTCTTCCAAGCTGCCCGACGCTCCGCTTCCGTCACGCCCTCCACCTGATCGAAGCGGGCGGCAGCATTGCGAACATGGGAGGCATTTTCCAGTGGCTCTTTACGTTGCTTGGGGAAAGCGAATTTGGTTGCGGGTATTCGATCACGAGTTGCAGTTTTTAACTTCGCCATTGGTCTCCTCCATAGGAACGTCCGCCTCCTCAGTGCTGACCCAAACGTTCGCGGTTCGTCCACTTCCCGCTTTGACGTAGGCAGAATCGCTACGGTTGGATTTCGGCCTATGAAGAAAGCAGAGATGGCTGAGTATCCCCGTAGGCCTTGTCACGGGCGTAACCGGACCTGGCGGGTCGCGGGACACCGAACATTTCTTCAGTACGCGCTCGCATGTGCCCCGCCTGATGGCTTCATCGCCAAGCCGATCGACCGGGAAGAAATGATTGCGCTGGCAAGAAAGCTGACTGGGGCACCTGCAGTCGGAAGAGCCGCAAACTAAAGGACGACCCGACAAAAGAGCGGTGTCGCGCTACGCACGTTTGGCATGTTGATGGAGATGATGCGGAAGCCACTCCGCAGGGCGCCATCCGCAGCGCCCGCCGTCCTCCCGCGTCCATCTCCCCGGCCAGAGATGGCCCGAATACATCATGAGTTCGATACCGCGATAGCTTGCTCCGAAAGGCTATTGACAATCCAGCGCCGGGCGGTCGAGATCTGCAGTACGGTTCAGACTCCAGCAGCGCTCCTATCCACCGCCCGCTCCCCAGCGCGGGCGTGCATAATTGCCAGATATCCGAAGACCATCCCGAGCCCGAGTTGCATTCCCGCCCCGGGGTATTCGCCGGCGACGATGGACTGCTGATCGTTGCCGCATGCATACAACCCGGGTATCGGCCGGTCGGATGCATCCAGCACCTGGGCGCTGACATTGGTCCGTAGGCCAAGGCTGGTTCCAAGCGGGGTTGGATGGACCGCGACCGCGAAATAAGGCGGCTTGTCGATCGGCCCGAGGCAGGGACTGGGTGAATGCGTGGCGTCCCCATTAGCACGCTCGTATGCACCGGTCCCTTTGGCGAACTCGGTGTCGATACCGGTTTGCGCGAATTGGTTATTTGCCTTGACGGTTTCCACCAGGCCGTTTACATCGACCCCGATCTTGCGCGCGAGCTCCTCAATCGAATTGGCCTTATACAGGTAGCCCCGATCGACATAGCTCTGCAGAAACGGGATAAGCGGCTTGATCATTCCCAGGCCATATTTCCAAATGAATCTCCTGTCGCATACCAGCATTGCCGGAATGGTCGGCACCGTAGCATGTGACCGATACATGGCCCGCGTGAACTCGTGGTAGGAGACGGCCTCACTGACGAACCGGCGTCCGGCCGAGTTGACCGCAATCAACCCCGGCTTGGCGCGGTCCAGCACAATGTGCGGGTAAACGACGGTAGATCCATCCTTGCGCTTGGAAATGGAGCTTGGGAACCAGAGGGCGTTATCGTCGATCGACGCGCCCAGCGTGGCTCCTACCTCCTGCGCCAGTTGCAGCGTGTCTCCCGTACACCCCTCTGCGGCAGCCGTGTAGCAGGCAACCGGCTTGGGGAAGTACTTTTCGCGCAGTTCCGCCCCGGCGGGAAAACCGCCGCCGGCAAGAACGATTCCGTGCCGGGCGTGAACGCGCACCTCAGCTCCCTCGCGCCGCACGACGAGTCCACACACCCTGCCGCCTTCCGCGATCAGTTTCGTGGTCTGGCTATTCACCCAGACGGAGGCACCACGATCGAGCAATCCCTTGAAAAGCCTGGCGACGAGAGCATTTCCCAGGACCAGGCGGGTGCCGCGCCGATATCGCATGCGGTCGAGCAGATAGCGCGACAGCAACTTCGCCCCCAGCGCGAGCGAATCAGGCGACAATCGCACGCACTTCAGCAACCGCATCGCCTCCCCGCGAGTAACCATCATCTTTCCGAAGAGCATCAGCTCCGGCAGCGGCCAGCCGACTAAATCGAAGTCCTTGCCCAGAGTACATCCATCGAAAACCAGCGGCTCCAGCACCCGCCCGTATGTCGCGGCTCCCGGGAACTCCTGGCGATAATCCGGAGCGAGGCGATACATCTGGAAGCGGACGTCGGCATGCTTCTCGAGGTAATCGAGCATCTCGGGCCCGGTAGCGATAAAAGCCTCCCGGAGCGAGCGATCTGATCGCCCGCGCACCATCGCATCAAGGTACTGGAGTGCAGGTTGATCGTCACCGGTGATGCCAGCCTCGCGCTGGTAGCGATTATTGGCGATCCAAACGCTCCCCGAGGAGCGGGCGGTTGTCCCGCCCACATGGGGGCTCTTCTCGATGAGAAGCGTGCGCATGCCTTCGACGGCCGCTACCAGCGCGGCGGTCATGCCAGCAGCACCCGAACCCAGGACAACAATGTCATATTCCTCGTTCCATGCGCTTTGCGAAACCGTCGGAACATTCATGATGGGGTCCTTCCTATTTGTCACGTGCGCGCGAGGCTTTGGCTGCCAGACGTTCGCCTCATTCAGGCATGTCAGGACGCATACAACTCCGTCCTAGGACTTTTCCCGCGTATCGACGCGCGACATCTCATCCGGCGGTGCCGAAACCACCACAAATACGAGATCATCGAGGCCGGTATTCTCGATGGCGTGAACTATCCGCGGAGGAATAAAAATCGAAGTGTGTGGCTCGACTACGATGCGCCGCTCTCCCAGCGTCACCAGGCCCTTGCCGCTGAGGATGTAGTAAACCTGCTCGGTAACCGCATGGGTGTGCGGATCGACCTTGCCTTTGGCGGCATAGGTAGAGATTCGAAAATCGAAATATTTCGTCGCGCTATTTTCAGGATTGACCAGCAGCTTGGAAAGCGCGCCATGGTGTCCGGGCGCTTCGATCCAGGGGAGCTCCTCGAGTCTCACGACCTCAACTTCCGCTTTGTTTTTCATGGTGCTTGCCATAGTTAACCTCGTGGCCTGGGTGGCCGGCTGTGAAGATAATGTTGCGTGCGCCACGCCAATAGAAGGGCGATTCGCGTTCGCATGGCCTGCCAGCCGGAATTCAGGCCTTCACTTAAATTGAGCAGCAGAAGCTTACTCACAAGGGGCAAAATCGGCAAGCGGTTAACGAGAAAATTTTTCAAGATCAGCGTAAATATACAAAAGTAAAGATAAAAGCACGGAACCTGAGCGTAGTCAGGGTTCGGATCGCGGTCCCGAAACCGCGTTCCGGGAATCCAGTGGTGTGTTTCTGGGCGAGCGGTCGGCCACTCGGAAGTAATTCGGTCATTTCCGGACGGCCCATAGTCTCCACCGACTGCTGGTGCCCGTAACCGGCGCGACACTGCGTCAGCTCTGCCGATTTCCCCCTGGGCCCCACGGCTCTTCACGAAAAGGGGCAGACGCGTGTGCGTTCGGAGTATTTCTCCTCGTTAGTCAGCCACGCGGCGAACCCGAGGATAGGTGTTGTCGTGATGTTTGCCGGATATGCTTGCTTACAGAAGCTGAGGAATTGCCCCGCCGCAATTCGATGGTCGATCAGCGTCGTCGCTGCGATGGGCTCTGCCGCCTTTTCTGCCAGAAATTGAGTTGAAAGTGGCTGTGGCTGCGATGCCTTCCGCACTTAAGGGATAGCGTCATGTCCGGCAGGTTCGTGCGAGTGAATATTTAGGATTCCGAGTGACCGCAGGGAGCAACGAATCGCCGGAGACTTGCCTCGCTCCGCGCCGTTTGGTGAATTTCCCTCGGCTGCGCTTCAGTCAGATGTCGAGATCCTTCGTTGCGCTCAGAATTTCGGCAGTTGGCTCAACTTCACTTCATGGTATGCAGCGCCTCTTCCAGAATGCGCTTAGCCCGGCTCGGATTGTAGACCCCGCAGGAACAGAAGTTGGCCATATACAGGGCGGCTTGTTCGGGTGTGCGCCGGCCCTCCTTTACCCAGTCGATCATTTTCTTGGCGAAGCTAGCGCTGATCATGCCGTGTCCGCACATGGTAGCCAGCATTAAGACCTGGCGTATTGGGCAGCTTTTCCGTCTTGCCCTCAAACCCCAGAGAATAGCCCACGCTATGACGATTCTGATTGGCCGCGCAACAGCACTCATGCGCCCCGGCGATCGAGGTCGATAGGTTGATGCACAGACCGAGGTCGGCCTGCTTGACGGCCTTGACGAACTCCTCGGCTGCGGGGCGATTGTCGAAGACCGCAGCGGCGGTCGTGTACTCGTTCAGGCCGTCGATCACGGCGCGGAAGTCGCGCTTCAACTCGCGGGTCCAGTGGGCGGCCGGATTCATGTTGTCCGAGGGCCGAACCGCGCCGCCATGGATTGCATCGCCGAGGTTCACCGGATGGAAGGGCAATGCCATTTCCAGAAAACGTTTCAGCTTGGGCACGCAATCGTCGTCGTTTTTGCCCTTGCTGGCCATCGCGAATACGACGTAATCATCGTAGAAACTTTCCGCATTGCCGTAACGGTGCAGCGTGTTGGTCATGCGTGCTCCTGTAAAGCTTTGATATTGGTAATGCGGCCCAAGCCGAGGTTTGTCTTGGCGCGCTCCGGTTCGTATCCCAACTTTTGCAGGGCGGAGAAAACTTCATGGTCCTCGCCTTCGTCGTCGCAACGCACGCCCACGCCGATGGCAATCACCGTATCCACCTGTTTCTCAACCTCGCGGACCATGCGGATGATCTCTTCCATGCGCGCGATGGGAACCTTGACTTCCACGATCGCCGACAGGATCTTCTCGTTGAGCACGTCCTCGCGAATCGTGCCCGCCGCCGGATCGCTCAGCAACGAGGTGATCGGATTCCTGGCTTCAAACCCGATCCCGGCTTGAGCCAGCGCCTGCGTCATCCGTTGGATCTCGTGAAAGCGCACGCCAACTCCGGGGCGTCCGAACTCGATGGTAAAACCAACTTCGCCCCGCTGCACGCGCCCGCTGATGTCGTTGGTCTTCACTTCCTCCGTGCCTCTTCCCTGCACGCCTGTAGACTCGTGCGGCACACGCGGATCGGAGAAGGCACGCCGCACCATTCGCGGCCACACCAACTCCTGCGGCTCCAGCGCCGAAGTCGGGCAAACATCCGGCTCGGGATCGAAGCGCAGCCGCATCATCTTGAAAAGCCGCGCGCAGCGTGCGAACCACCGTCGGGTTGAGGTGCTCTTTGCTCATGCCGTTAAAGCACGTATAGCACTCAACACATTCATCCTGATCGACGACGGCCCGGTTGATCGACTGGTCCACGTAGATCGCGCCCATCGGGCAAACATAAGTGCAGTTGCCGCAGGCTACGCATTTGTCTGTATTGATCTTCACCACTACCTCGTTGGCCACTCGCTTCGAATGGCGCCCAATTCTCGATCGACAGGCTGACCAGGCTCCGCATACCAACAGACAAGCCCAACTGAATAGATCCCACATTCTTGTCCCGCGTTTCCGGCGCATAGGCCTTTCGCCTTCGGTCGGCAACATGGGCGCAGCCGCGGTCTGGCTAGCGTACGCCTGCGCCGCTCATCGCCGGCTGAGACTCGGAAACCGCCGACTTGCTCAGCAGATCCATTGCCGCCTGCACCCCACCATTGCGATGCGGAACGCCGGCCACCCGCAGGGCCATTTCCACACCGCCGAGCGAGCCCACCAGCATCAGGTCGTTGAAATCGCCAAGGTGTCCAATGCGAAAGACCTTGCCTTTCAGTTTGCCCAGGCCGGTCCCGAGCGAGATGTCGAACTTGTCCAGCGCAATCTTGCGGAACTCGTCGGCGTCGTGGCCGGCAGGCATCAGCACGGCCGTCAGCGTGCTTGAGTATTCGGCGGGATCGAGCGCGAGCACCTCCAGACCCCAGGTCTCGACCGCCGCGCGGGTGGCTGCGGCATGGCGGTGGTGGCGGGCAAATACCCGGTCGAGCCCTTCTTCCCGCAGCATCGAAATTGCCTCGTGCAACCCGTAGAGCAGGTTTGTCGCCGGCGTGTAGGGAAAGAAACCGCTGGCGTTAGGCTTCAGCATCTCCGCCCAATCCCAATAGGAGCGCGGCATGCGGTTGTTTTTTGACGCCGTCAGCGCCTTTTCGGAAATCGCATTGAAACCCAGGCCGGGAGGCAGCATCAATCCCTTTTGCGAACAGGAGATCGTCACGTCGACGCCCCACTCGTCGTGCCGGTAATCAATCGAGGCGAGCGACGAGATGGTGTCGACCATGAACAGAGCCGGGTGCTTGGCCCGGTCGATGGCTTTGCGCACCTCGTCGACGCGGGTCGTGACCCCGGTCGAGGTCTCATTATGCACCACCATCACTGCCTTAAATGAGTGCGCACGATCCTCGGTCAAACGCCGCTCGACATCCGTCGCATCGACCCCGTGGCGCCAATCGGTTGCGACGAACTCCACCGTCAGGCCCAGGCGTTTGGCCATCTGCTGCCACAACACGGCGAACTGGCCGGTCTCATACATCAGAACCCGGTCGCCGGGCGAAAGGGTATTCACGATCGAAGCTTCCCAAGCTCCCGTCCCCGAGGAAGGAAAGACTACGACTGGTCCGGAACACTGGAAGATAGCCTTGCACCCCTCCAGAATCTCTTTCCCAAGCTCGGCGAACTCAGGACCACGATGGTCAATAGTGGGGCGCTCAATCGCCCGCAGCACTCGATCGGGGACATTGGTTGGTCCTGGTATCTGAAGAAAATGACGGCCCGCGCGATATTTCATCTTGGTCTCCCCTGATGACATGCGAATTTTATCCTAATATTTGTTCGGCCTGTTTGCGAAATCGACCGCAAGATTTCGACCAGCATCCCGCTGTTCTAATGAGATGGCACTGCTTCACGGATCGTCGCAAGGATCAGAAAGGCGCCCCGCGGCCGGCAGGGGCGGCGGCGAGCGATGCCTATCGAGGATACCGCGCTGAAATATCCGTTTCATTGGGCGCGAAAATTGGTATGATTGCGCCCGCTTTAGTCCGCACACCTTTGAACATCGAGGACTTTGCGCAATGAATTCCCGTGTTTTCAAGGCGACGAATGTCGTCCTCGGGCTACTCTGCCTGATGTACTTTCTCACCTATGTTGATCGTGTCAACGTGAGTACGGCGGCGGCGGTTTTCAGGAAGGAACTGAATCTGAGCAACACCCAAGTGGGGCTGGTGTTCTCAGCATTCGCCTATCCCTATCTGCTGTTTCAAGTCATTGGCGGCTGGGTTGCCGACCATTTCGGTCCCCGCAAAGCACTCACCATCTGCGGCGTCATCTGGGCCGGCGCAACGATCCTGTTCGGCCTGGCTCACGGACTTGCAGCCATGATCGCCGTGCGCGTGCTGCTCGGCTTCGGCGAAGGCGCCACGTTCCCCACGGCAACGCGCGCCATGTCCTACTGGGTGCCAAAATCAAGGCGCGGTTACGCCCAGGGCCTGACCCATGCATGCTCCCGTCTGGGAAACTCGCTCACTCCCTGGCTGATCGCCACCCTGATCGTCGCGGTCACCTGGCGCGGGTCGTTCATCATCGTCGGCACCGTCAGCATTTTCTGGGCGCTCGCCTGGGGCATCTATTACCGTGACGAACCCGCAAAGCACAAAGCCATCACCCCGGAGGAACTGGCCGACCTGCCGCCCTACGGCCTGAAGAAGTCGCAAGGAAAGGTCCCTTGGGGACGCCTTATCAAGCACATGGCTCCGGTCACGATCGTCTACTTCTGCTACGGCTGGATACTCTGGATGTTTCTCGGCTGGATTCCGCAGTTCTTCGCCAATCAATTCCATCTGAACCTGAAGAATTCGGCGCTGTTCGCCTCCGGAGTGTTCTTCTCCGGCGTGGTAGGCGATACCCTGGGCGGCATCGTCAGCGACAAGCTGTTTGAGAAAACCCACAATCTGAAAGTCGCTCGCCGCAACCTGGTCGCGATCTCGATGTTCCTGTGCTGCCTTTCGATGGTCCCGCTGTTGTTCTCGCGTGACGTCAACGTGATTGCCCTTTCGCTGAGCACAGGTTTCTTCTTCGCCGAGTTCACTATCGGACCGATGTGGGCCATCCCTATGGATATCGCTCCCAAGTTTTCCGGAACAGCCAGCGGCCTTATGAATACCGGCTCGGCGCTGGCGGCAATCGTCTCGCCGCTGATCTTCGGCATCGTGGTTGACAGGACTGGAAACTGGATCATCCCGTTTATCTTCTCGATGGGTGTCATTCTGCTGGGTTCCATCCTGTGCTTCACCATGCATCCCGAACGTCCTCTCGTGATCGAGGAAGTCGGGGATATGAAACTGGCAGAACAGAAGCGCTGAGGTGTGCTGCAGGCCATTAAGCTGGAATCCCCGGCGGCGACGGCCGGATTCCGGGTCAAGGCTGGTCACACGAAAAACGAACTTGACGTTGCCCCATGTCTATCGCGCCGTTGCGACAGATGTGGGGCCTTTCTATTTCTATCCGTCAATTTCCCTGCGGCAAACTTGTGACATCCCACGGGACGTGCCGACTACCAGGAACCGTCCCTAACCCGCGTCTTGCAACTTGCCTCACGGCGGAAGCGGCGCTCGCGTCGGCGAATATCGCGTTCACGAGCATGTGGTTCCATTCGGAAATGAACGTCGCCTTTGTGGACGCTGCCCGGATAAAGACATGGTCGCTCAACTGTGGTCGGAACATCTTAACCTACCGGTCGCGGAGGCAGAGCGGCTGCTTGCGAATCCCGAAGAAGCGTTCAACTTCTTTAAAGAGCAAGCGATTCGGAACCCAGGATCAAGCCTCTCCGTGCTCATCACGAAGACGCTTTTCAATCGCGTTGAAGCGCCCCCCGCCCACCAAGTCTGGCCAAGTGGCTCCCGGTTCTGGAATACTACTTCTAAGGTACGATTGGGGTTTCGGGAGCTTCATTCGTACGAGTGGCGCTGGCGTCGGAGTCCGGGACGAGATTCGAGAGCAGCTTTCGCTGATCGGCGACCGGGCGTGTCACGCGAAGCGGTCCGAATTTCCGGATTCTTCCCGAGCTGGCATTTTATGCCGCGCGATGGGTTGCAAAGAGAAACGCTGAGGAAAATCCGTCGGCGAGGAAGTCGGCGGTGGTTCAGCGGCGAAGTGTCTGGAGAGAAGGATTAACGATTGAGTGATGCGAGATTCACAATGATCGGCGCTGCGGACGAGACGCATCGCAACGCGTGGCGACAGTACTGGCGTAATGTCCTTCAATTCAACAAAGGGCGGATGGACCCGTGGGTTGCGCTCCGAAATGCGATCGGAGTAGCGATTCCACTGGCTTTCGGCGTCGCCCTGGGGAGGCCGCTTGTCGGGCTGGCGGTGAGCACGGGGGCGCTGCAAGTCTCGTACTCCGACGGGCAGGGGCCATATGTCCAGCGCGCCAAACGGATGCTCGCGGCGGGCTTGTTGTGCGCTCTCGCGGTGATGGCGGGCGGACTGGCGGGAAGAAGCGCGTTCATGGCGGCGGCGTTGATCACCCTCTGGGCTTTTGTCGCGGGATTCGCGGTGTCCATCAGCCCGACGGCGGATAGTTTGGGCGTCATCAGTCTGGTAACGCTGATCATTTACGCCGTGCAGCGGCTGAGCCCCGAGGATGCACTTCTCTCCGGTCTGCTTGCCCTGGGCGGAGGTCTGTTGCAAACCGCATTGGCCCTGGTGCTTTGGCCGATACGCCGCTACCTGCCGGAACGGCGCGCACTGGCCGTCCTTTACCAGGAGCTTTCGCACGTGGCACTCGTCCCGGCCGGACCCGGAGGTCCGCCGGCGAGCGACCAGAGCACCGCGGCGCGAGAGACCCTGGCGGGTCTCGGCAACGATCACAGTCTGGAAGCAGAGCGCTATTGGTCACTGTTGAATCAGGCCGAGCGCATCCGGCTAAGCCTTTTGACCTTGCGCCGGTTGCGCAGGCGAATGCTGCGCGACACCGGGCTTTCGGCCAGAGTGGTGCTGGTTCAGAGATTGCTGGATATTGCGGCGAATGTTCTTTCGAACATCGGACACTCTCTGTCGATCGGCGAATCGGCCGAAGGTACTCGCGAGAGTCTGCGGGAACTGAGGACCTTGGCGGAAAATTTGCGCCAGGAGGAAGTCAAGTCAACCACAGCCTTCCTTTCCGCGATGACCCGGGATGCCCGGCTCCAGATGGACGCACTGATCGGGCAACTGCGCAGCGCGGTGCGAACCGTGAGTGAGACCACACCGGCCGGATTCGAAGCGTTGGCAACCCGCGATGCAATTCAGCCTTGGCCTCGCAGGATTACCGGAAATCTGGCCAACCTGCGAGCCAATCTCACGTTGCAGTCGTCGGCGTTGCGTCATGCGATTCGTCTGGCGTTGTGCCTCGCCATCGGCGAAGCGGTGGCTCACCAACTGCACAATCATCGGTCTTATTGGCTGGCGATGACCATTGTCCTGGTGCTGAAGCAGGAGTTCGCGGCGACCTTCAGCCGTGGACTGCTGCGGATCGGCGGCACGATTCTGGGATTGCTGCTGGCAACCGGGCTCTTTCACTTTTTTCCGCCGGGCATTGGTATGGAAGTTGTCATGGTCGGCGTGTTCGTGTTTCTGTTGCGCTGGGCCGGGGCGGCCAATTATGGGGTGTTCACCGTTGTGGTCAGCGCGCTCATCGTGCTGCTGGTTGCGATCACCGGAGTGTCTCCCAAGGAGGTCATTTGGGCACGCGGTGAGATGACGTGCATAGGCGGACTCGTCGCGCTTGCCGCGTATCTCGTCTGGCCCACGTGGGAGCGGACCCGGGCTTTCCAGATGTTGGCCGAGATGATTGAGGCCTATCGCGCATACTTTCACTCGGTGTGCGAACGGCACCTGCAACGCGAACCGCAGGATGAGACCAAGCTAAACCGTGCGCGTTGGGCGGCCCGGCTGGCACGATCGAATATGGAAGCTTCCGCCGAGCGGCTGCGGGCCGAGCCGGGGACCCACCTGGAGCAGATCCGTCTGCTGACGGCCATGCTCGCGAACTCCCATCGTTTTGTGCGCGCAACGATGGCCTTGGAAGTGGTTCCGGTCGGCACCGCGCCGGTGCACGAGGAGTTCCGGGTTTTCACCCACGATGTGGAAAAGACCCTCGATCAACTGGCCGCGGCGCTGCGGGGAGAGAAGATTGTCGTCCGCCACCTGCCCGATCTTCGCGAGGATCATCATCGCCTGGTGGATTCGGCAGACTCCGAGACGATTCGCTACGCCCTGGTATACGAGGAAACAGATCGTATGACGAACAGCTTGAATACCCTGCGCCAACAGGTGTTGCAGTGGGAGAGACTGCAATAATCCGGAAACGCCCAGCCCATCGGAAATTCTGCGCCATCAGCCCGCACTACTTTGAAGGTGCGGGTTGCGAAGCCGGTGCGCCGGGATTCGAGAAGTTCACCTTGGGAACCTGGCGCGATCCCTCGGTCGCGGCAAAGTAGGCGCTATTCGGCTGGAATCCAGCCCATCCGGCAAAAATATTGTTCGGAAACAACTGGACATACGTGTTGTAGTCCTGCAGCGTGTCGTTGTAGCGCTTGCGCTCGACCGCAATGCGATTTTCGGTGCCCGCCAGTTCGTCCTGTAGACGCAGAAAATTTTCATTGGACTTCAGTTGCGGATAGTTCTCGACTACCAGCAGCAGGCGGCCGAGCGCTCCGTCGAGTTGTCCGTTGGCGGCGATTTTCTGCTGCGGAGTGCCGGCCGAAAGCAGTGCGGAGCGGGCTTTGGCGATGTCGCCAAATACCGTTTGTTCCTGCAGGGCATAGCCTTTCACGGTCTCCACAAGGTTGGGAATCAGGTCCGCCCGACGCTGTAAAACAATGTCCACCTGCGACCAGGCGGCCTTGACCGATTCATTCTTGGTCACCAGCGTGTTGCGCACCCCTACGTACTGTCCAAAGCAGACGAGCACAATCAGAACCACTACGGCAATCGCGATCCACAGTTTCTTCATAAGCTCTCCTGAGCAACTGAGTGTAATGCGGTTACGAACGGGCGGGCGCATCCGCGCCCAGCGCCTTATCAACCGCAGCCGTGACCTGCTCCACCACTGATGAGGTAGCGGGCAAAAAGATCGTTTACATCCATTTTCTTGGGATTCGCCTTGTGCTCCCGAACGTCCAGCACCTGGTGAATCGCGGACGCATCGAATTTCACCTGCTCCGCCAGAGCCATGGACCGTTTCTCGCTTTCCCACCGGGGCAGCGTGTCCGAGCGCGATCAGGGCATGGCGAAAAAGCGTAACAAAAGACGGCACGGAACGCACCAGCAACTCCCACTGCCGCCGTTTGCTATCGGAAGCGAGAAGCAATTGCTGGCGCAGCAGAAGCAGTTTCTCACGGAGTTCATATTCCACCTGGACGCGATGGAGTTGCATGGGGATCTGCAGCCCCAGCAGAACATCTTCGCCGAGAAGGACCCGATGATGTTGCTGCATATCCAAAAGTTCGATGGTAAAGACGTCAGTCGAACGTTCGAGTTCGCGGCGCGTCATGAAAAGCGGCGGAGGCTGCTTCTGGTGCTCCCACCATTGTGCGACCGGCGACAGAGCCTGCAAGCTCCGGAAGCGAACTGTCGCGCAACACACAGAACAGATTCAGGTTTGAGAATTCGGGATGAAAATCCCCCGCCACGGCCGATCCATACAGGATGACGCTCTCCAGATTCTCCCCGGCCGCCGCGCGCATGCGCTTCACAAAGTCTTCAATCTTGTCTTCCGGAATCATCTCGTCCTCGCCGACTACCAACCGCTGCTTGCCCCGCCACCACCGGAACTGCCGCCGCCAAAACCGCCGAAACCGCCTCCGCCTCCGAAGCCGCCGCCCCATCCTCCGCCCGAGCCGCCACCCCTGCCACCGCCAAGAACGTCGGAAAGCAAAAACCAGAACAACACGCCGCGCAGAGGAGTAACCATAATGACCAGCAAAACCACCACCAATATGATGATCCCGCCGAGCGGAAATCGATGTGCATCCGGCTGATCCGATGGCCGGAGTGTCGCGGGGGGCTGCACATTGGCAATTACAATTCCAGCATCTTGCGCAATCACCCCCGCTACACGATTGGTGACCAGCAGCAGGGCCGCGCTGTAATTTCCGCTGCGCATCAGCGGGATCGCTTCACGCTGAAAGCCTCCGACCTTCCCGTCCGGCAGAATCGGCTCCAGGCCGTACCCGACTTCCATGCGGGCACGGCGATCCTGGATGGCATACAGGATCAAAACGCCACGATTGGTTGACTTGTCTCCGATGCCCCAGCTTTTGAAGAGATCGACGGCGTAACTGTCGACATCCGCGCCATCCAGAGAATTGATGGTGACCACGGCAATCTGTGCATGAGCCTTTTGATCGGTCTGCTGGCAAATGCCTTCCATCTGCGCGACCGTCTTCGGATCGAGAACATGCGCAAAGTCGTTGACGTAACCGGTAGGGTGCAACTGCGAGACTGGTTCGGCATACGCCACCGTAATCCACAACAAAACGAACAGTGGCACGATGCCGAATTTCGCCAGCAATTTCATTATTGCCCTGATTGTACAGGACCCCTGCATCAAATGGATGACAACGGCCATTGCGCGTAACCGGTCAGGACCTGACGCAGGTCGTGGAAAGGCCGATATCGTCTCCTCCATTTTGCCGAATCTGCCACGCCGCGTTGCCCTAGCGGCTGATCGGAAATTGTTCGCCAGCCAGTGAGCGCAACAGCAGCACCGGACAGGGCGCATGATCCAGAACAAAGCGCGCGACATGCCCGACCGATCGCGGACCAATCTGTGGTGGCTCCCCATATTCCGCGCGCGCGCAAATGAGGATCACATCCGCCCGCCACTCCGCGGCGGTGTTTACGATTTCAAGCTCAGGGCGCCCCTGTCGTAAAAGCGTCTCCGCCTGCGGCATCTGATCGAGTGCGGTCTTCAAAATGTCTTCCGCGGCTGCTCTTTCCGCCACATGCATTTCCTCTGTAACGGGTTCATGACGCAACGGCGGTCGCCAGAATCGTTCACGCGTGCGGTCGATGTCTCGGCGCGGGCCGGCATCAATCACCGTCAGCAGCGCAATCGTCAGAGGCGCAGCCGTCGAAAACATCTGTGCCGCATGGCTGACCTGTTTGGCATTTGTGCCATCCAGACAACAAAGAACTCGCATCCCTGCCTCCCTCGGTAAGCGCACCTACAAGCACAGCCAGATCGTGAACGCACCTGCGAGTAACATCAATGGAGTAACGATGATGCCCACCTTTAAATAGTCGAGTCCCGAAACATCCACGTTCCGTTGCCGCAGAATGAGTAACCAGATAATCGTAGCCAGGGACCCGACCGTAGTAAGGTTCGGGCCCAGATCGCAACCAAATACGGTGGCCGCGACGAAGCCATTTCTTATTGCCGGAGCCGCATTCTGAACACTGCCGAGAGCAGCATTCATGACTACGGCCATGGGTACGTTATTGATTAAATTTGTCCCCAGGGCCGAACCGAACGCGCCCACCATCGCGGCTCCAAAGTTCGTACCGCCGGAGAGATGCAGGAGCAGCTTGCCCAATTTGAGCGTAAGTCCGGTGTCTTCGATGGTGCGCACAACAACGAACATTCCCGCGATGAAGCCGAAGATCGGCCACGAGATCTTTTTACCTGCTTCCTGCAGGGTCGTCCGCTTCCAGAACAGCGCACCCGCAAGGAGTAACAACGCACCCGATACTGCGACCACGGAAAGCGGAAACTGAAAAGCAGATGCAAACACATACGAGGGCGCAACCAGCGCAAGCACCCCCAATGTATAACGAAAGTAAGTTCGATGCTTGACCGCCTTCTCTACCGTTGGCAGACGGCTGATGTCAAAAGATCCTCTAAGCTGCTTGCGGTAGAGGAGGTAGAAAATCCCAAAGTTAATTGCGATTACAACCAGACCGGGCAGTAAGAGCAGCCGCAGAAAAGTTAGAAGATCGAGCGGGAAGTGCGACATGATAATGATGTTGATCGGATTGCTGATGGGCAGCAGAAACGATGCGGTATCGGCAATGAATATGCATGCGAACAGGTAAGGTAGAACCGGAAGCCGTAACCTTGTCACGAACACATAAACGACTGGCGTCAGAATAAGCGCCGTCGCATCGTTGGAAAATATCATTGTGATCAGCGTTCCCAAAAGAAACACATTCAGGAACAACCTCGTTGCACTTCTTTTGGCGAATCGCGCGGCTTGCACTGCCAACCACCCAAACAACCCAGCGGTTTCCGCTAGCGCAGATAGTCCCATCATTCCCAGAAAGAAAAGAAAAGTATTCCAGTCGCGGAGCAGAGTAAGTGCGGCATCCGCCGGCCGGATCAAACCCAAAAGAAGCAGCGTGCCCGCGCCGGCCATGGCAATTCGCGCCTCGCTCCAGCGAAAAGGACGCGTCATGATGCCGGCCAGTGTCAGCAAGCCGATGATCGAGGCAAGTAGCGTTCTCCAGAATTCCGACAGGGGGAAGAACAGAAACACAGGCCGCATCCTTTCAATTGAGTTCGTCGCGGACAAGGCTCTTCGTGTCGCGAGGGACTTGCAACGAATGGCTCACCTCGCCCCGTGATTCCGGCGATGCTTGCGCGACCTGGGGTGTCACACATGGTTTTGCGTGGGTCATGTATTTTTACCTGTGACGGGTTGCTGTCGCGAGCAGCTCTTCCGGCGACAGCCTTGATTGTATTGTAAGGATGAGAAACGCAAGATCACGGATGTCACCCAGAGGCATGAGCCAAATAACGCCGTTCCTCCTTGGGGCTGATCGCATAGGTAGATACGCTCGGTAATGTTTCTCGGCTTGGGAACCGCCTGCGATTGCGATGCGTCCAACTTATTGGAGCTAAGTGAGGTTCATTTCCGAACGGGGGCAAAATGATGTCTAGTGATGCTGAAAGTACGGATATCCTGATTGTTGGTGCCGGGCCGGTAGGTCTGTTTCTCGCGAATGAGTGCGCGCGCCGGAGTCTGAGATATCGGATCGTGGAGGCGCACTCTGGCCAGTCGGAACACTCTAAAGCGCTTGCGATTTTTCCCCGCACACTGGAGATCTTCGACATGGCTGGAGTTGTCGGCCCGTTCCTTGAAAGAGCGAACCGTGTCACCTCCGTTTCTGTTGTGACCGATGGACGCAGGCTCGCCCACATGCGCTTCGCACCGCAGGAGAGCCCATATCCATTTGTAGCCATGGTTCCCCAGGATGTGACCGAGCGGTTGCTGGTAGAAGAGTTACGTCGCAAAGGTGGAGCTGTCGAGTACGAAACAACATTCATCTCAGCCGCTGAACAGTACGGCAGCGTGAATGTAACGCTGGAGCGGAAGGGCGCGCCAATCAACTTCAGAGCGTCCTTCGTCGTCGGCTGCGATGGCGCACGCAGCTCGGTTCGGCATCTGCTCAATCCGCCTTTTGAAGGGGCAGAATACAATGACACGTTTATGCTGGCTGATGTTGAAACGAACGATTTCCTCCCCGCTGACGAGTTGCAGTTGTGCCCTAGCGAGTTGGGACCGGTGGCCATTTTCCCGATCACCTCGACTCGCCGGCGCGTCGTGGCGGTCGTCGATAGAGCAGAAGGGGATGCGCCGTCGCTGGAGTTTGTGAGGAAGGTCGTAGCGCAGCGCGCACCCAGTGGAATGGAGGCACGGACTTTGCACTGGAGCAGCTATTTCCGCATCCATCACCGCCAAGTAGCGAATTTGCGCGTGGGACGTTTTTTCATAGCAGGCGACGCCGCACACATTCATAGTCCATTTGGCGGGCAGGGGATGAACACCGGGCTGCATGACGTTTGGAATCTGGTCTGGAAGCTCGATTTTGTCCTTCGTGGCTATGGCGGTGCGGAGTTGCTCGAAAGCTACAGCGCCGAGCGGAGGCCGGTAATCAAGCAGGTCATCGAAACCACGGATTTCCTGACCAAGGCAATGGGAACTCCAAGCAAGCTTGCGCAGATACTTCGCGACACCATGATACCGATGGTGTCGCGCCTGGCTCCTTTTCAGCATGCCTTCGTGCAGAGGCTTTCCGAACTTGGTGTTGCCTATCGCGGAAGTCCTATCGTTGAAGGGGCAGGAGAGCGATACTTCGATGATTCGCTGCGCGGCGGAAAGGGCGTCGGAAGCCGCTTCCTCCTTCTGTTCGATAAGGATGCACATTCATCGGCAATGCAGGATGCCGGGCGGTTGGCCGAATCCTGCAGAAACATCGTCGAGCTGCGATTGCAGCCCCGCCGCGACACGACTCTTGTCCGGCCGGATGGCTACGTCGCGTACTCTGGCCGCGACGGAATCGCAGGGTTAAAAACTGTGCGGTCGGTTTTAGAGCGCCAGACCAAGTTGAGTCTGCAATATGCTTCCGGGCCACGGGCTGTGGCATAGATCCCAGAGAAGTCTATGCGGACTGGCAGGAGCTAGGCCGCCTGCTGATCCTTCCGGCTTGATTGTTCATGTCCGCCGTGAAGTATCTGCTTGGTCGCCTGACTCAGAAAGCAAAAGGCCACCAGAGATCCCGCAATTTCATCGAGGCCAGCAATAAAGAACGCTCTGTGCATGCCGGCAAGAAACTTCGTTACATCTTGGCTGGCTTGGACCACGTGCGCTCCGAAGATTGAGCCTGGTATGGCAACGCCCAGAGTCGCCCCCACCATGCGCGCTACATTGACGAGACCGGAAGACATTCCGGAGCGCTCGTCGCCTACATTCGATACCGCGACGTCATGATCGGGCCAAAGATAAGTCCGTTGCCGACGCCGATTACCACCAGGCTGGGCAGCATGATGAGGGCGGTGGGGGTTGCTGGTGCCGGAAGCGTCCCGGCACTACCGGTTGACCGAAGACGGACAAAGGTGGTTCAAAGATCTTGGGATAGATCCACGCGCCTATCGCATCGAGTGTGCTCGCCCCTGCATGGACTGGACGGAGCGGCGTCATCATCTGGCTGGCCTGCTCGGAACCGCTCTATTGCACCGCTTCTTTGAACTCAAGTGGGTCGCCCACATCGAACAAACGCGAGCAGTGCGGATTACGCACGAGGGCCAGAGGCAGCTTGGGAATCTATTGGGAATCGAAGCGTCCGGCGGCTGACTTTGTAGTCCGGACCTTTCTGGAGGTCCGCAATATGCCACTAGATACACTTCGAGCAAACGTGCACAATTCCGTGCATTTCACGATAGCGGCTGCTTCGTTATTCCCGAGCCCATGGGATATCGGAAGCGCAAACGCCTCGAGAAGATGAGCGTCCACAAGTTCCGGGTTTGCACCCAGACCAAGATACTCGCGTCATGGAAAAGGCCCGAAGCTCAGCTATACGATTCCTGGTATGGGCGCACCGCGATCCCACTTGCGACGACAACTATCGTGCCCGGGTGCTGAAGCCCGGGTGCTGAAGAAAGTGGCGGAGCAGCTAGGGCTGCCGAAGCTGAACTTCAAGGTGCTGCGCCGCATCGATGGCGACGCTGGCCCAGACCAAGGACGGCATCTAAAGACACGCAAGGCGTTTTGGGCACGGCAAGGCCGACACCGCGGTCAACGTCCACATGCAACCGATCGAGGCGCTATAGTCGAAGCTGACGGTGAAGCCGGAGCTGGCGTCCGACGGCATAGATTTTCGCAAGAAATTTGGACGTTTTGGTACGGTCGGTACTTTGGGATGGCCCGCAAGTGATAGAATTAATAAAAATAGGCGCGTAGCTCAGTTGGTTAGAGCGCTACCTTGACACGGTAGAGGTCAGGAGTTCGAGTCTCCTCGTGCCTACCATATTTTTCAATCAGTTAGCCCGAAGCAGCTTTCGAGCGAGGGACGTTGAAGGGACGTTGGTTCGAAGCCGCTCTCTTAGCTCCCGGTTTTTTGCCCCTTCCTTTTTCTCTCCCAAATAACACATCCACCACCCGGCTCTGAGCTTCCCGCTTTTTCTCGCTGATCGCTTGCGTGTAGATGTTCATCGTCGTGGTCACGTTCGCGTGCCGCATCAGCTCCTGCACCACTTTGACATCATTGGCATTGGCCTGAAGCAATGTCGAGTAGGTGTGGCGAAATGTGTGCCATCCCACCCGCTTGGTAATTCCGGCCTGCTTCGCCGCCGGTTTCAGAATCCGGCTGAGCAGAGTGTCTGCCCACGGCGGCATCGCTCCATGCCGCCGATCACTGGCAAATACCCAATCCTCTGGCGTTGCATAGCAGGACGACAATCTCCATTCCTGTAGGAATACCGCCGCAAGTGAATCCAGGGGAACTGGTTTACGCGACGTTTCCGTCTTGCACTTGCCAATCACGTCATCGACCACGGAGCGCGTGACCGAAAGCGACAGATGCTCGAAATCCACATCCTGCCATTTCATCCCCAGCACTTCGCTGATGCGAAGGCCGGTGGTGGCCGCGATCACGCCCATGGTGCGCACCATCAGAGGAAGCTCCGCCAGTAAGGCTCGGAATTCCTCCGCTTCGAGTGGTTCAGGAATTCGCACACGTTTCGCACTCTGCCGGACTGCCAGCATGGGGTTCCCCCCAGTTTCGAGCCAGCCGTAACGAATGCCGTGTTGAAAAACATCGCTCATGATGTACTTCATCTTTGACTTGCTTCCGTCGGCAAGATCGACCAAAGCGAGCCACTTCTCGACTGCTACCGCTTTGATTTCCCGCAGCCCGCAGCTGGACCAGCGAGGTTCAACATGCGTCCGCAGAAAAGCGTCATAGACCTGTTTCGTCTGGTATCCCTTCCGCAGCGACGGTTGATTGAGATCGAGTTCCATTTTGCGATAGTGCTCGATCAATTCACCGTAGCTTGCGGGGCTGGCCTCCGGTCGATTCGAGTCCAGGTTGATATCCAACCGAAGCAATTCAACAGCCTCCCAGGCTGCCGATTTCTTCGGGTACTCTTTGACTGTTCCGACCACCATCTTGCGCATTTTGGCCTTGCCTTTGGGACCAATCTCCCGCCAGCGGAAAAGCCAAACATCGGGGCCGGACTTTCGTTTCACGCGGCTAAAAAAGCCGTTTTGAAATCGGGGTCGCTTCAAGAAATTCTCCTTAGAAGACGACCTCGGTGGCTGGTTGATGTTACCTCGTTTTGCATCCAGGAATCGAGTTCAGACAGACGGAATTTCCAGACCTTCCGCACCCCTTGTCCAACCGGATGTCCCGGCAGATATCCCTTCCGCGCCAATGCCAGCACACTCTTGCGCGACATCGCAAGAAATTGAGCCGCACGCTCGGCATCGACGAATGGTTCAAAAGTTACTAAAGAAGGTGAGACTGAATTCTGCACGAAGCACCTCAAGGCCGGCCAGTGCGGTAGAAAACTCCGCAGGCTCAGGATGCCCTTTAAGGTAGGTCAAAAATCCCGACCGGATTTATGCCGTTTCGAGCAGACTTATTCCATTTAGGCAATAATCGCCGCCGCCACTGTCGGTAACGCGCTGATTGGATGCCGGCAGCAGAACCTTTCGGACTGCGCTACGCGCACCATCTTTCCACTTCCGCCGGGCGAGAGTGCCCACTCCGCTGCGCTCCGGGACGGCCCCTTCGGGACAGCGCGTCCGCGTGCCAAACGATAAAGCGTGTTTGTCACTTGCCGCGCCCGCCTCTCGGTCCTTCACCCTCGCCCTCTGTCGTTCCTCCTTGTCTGCCTGTGCCGCGTTTTTTCCTTCGCTTCGCTCCCGGATGAAAGAAAAAAACGCCCCACCGGGCAGACAAAGGAAAAAACAATGGAATATCAAAGCAACAACACCAGCAGCAACGGCTCAGCCGCCGTCAATGCGGCTTCCGGCAGTAATAACCGGAAGCCAGCCACCGCGCAGCAACTCATCCGCGAGAATGTGCAGTTTCTAATTGAGCAGCTTGAAGCCGGACACAGCGAAGCCCTAACCGCGTTCCTCGATGCGATGGCCCACTTTCACAACTACTCGCTCGGAAATGTGCTTTTGATCGCGCGGCAGAGGCCCACGGCAACGCACGTAGCAGGGATGAGAACGTGGAACGAGCTTGGCCGCCGCGTAAAGCGCGGAGAGAAAGGCATTGCCATTCTTGCGCCGATGATCGGCAAAAACCGCAAGAAGCGGGAGCAGGAGTCAGAGACGGAAGAGACCAACGCGAATAAACCCGCCCTGCTTGGCTTCCGCCGCGTGTACGTGTGGGACGAAGCGCAGACCGAAGGCGCACCGCTGCCCGCACTTGGCGAAACTACCGGCGAAGTCGGAGCCTGTCTCGACCGCCTGCGGGGCTTCGTTGCCTCATGCGGAATCGAGTTGGAGTACAGCGAAGCCATCGCTCCCGCATTGGGTGTTTCTTACGGCGGACGAATCGCACTGCTACCCGGACAGGCGAAAGCTGAGGAATTCGCCGCGCTTGTTCACGAAACCGCGCATGAATTCCTGCACAAGGCCGAACGGCGCACGGCAACCACCAAGACGGTGCGCGAGACGGAAGCGGAAGCAGTCGCCTTTGTAGTCTCGAAGGCAATCGGCCTCAACGCCAACACCAGCGCCGCTTACATCCAGCTTTACCACGGCAACGCCGAGTTGCTGATGGAAAGCCTTGAAGTTGTCCAGCAAGCGGCCTCGGTGATTCTGTCCGCAGTTCAGACGGAAGAATCGATTTCGCAAGAAGTTCCAGAGCCTCAGTCTTCAACCACAGGAGCGGCGCAGACCGCCGCCTAACCGCACCAGCACCATTGGCGCGGACAGGCGAGGTGTGTCTGTCCGCACGGCTTTACCTTTACTCGAAAGGAGCAAATCGTCATGTCCACCGCAGTTCGCAGCAACCACAATGAATATCGCAACCTACCCGTTGCTCAGTTGCAGGAATCGCCCACCAATCCGCGCCGCCGCTTCGATGAGCACAGCATTGCGGAACTGGCAGACAGTTTCAAAGCGCAAGGCGTCTTACAGCCCTTGCTGGTCCGCGCCATCGATGACGGCAAATACGAAGTCGTCGCTGGAGCGCGCAGATTACGCGCCGCCAAACTTGCTGTTCTGGAAGAGGTTCCGGCGCGTATCGTGAAACTATCGGATATCGAAGTTCTGGAGTGCCAGCTAGTCGAGAACGGGCAACGTGAAGGTGTCCATCCGATGGAAGAGGCATTCGCCTACAAATCGATGATCGAAGCCGACGGAGCGCACTATGACGTTGCGCGTATCGCGGCCAAGATTGGCCGCAATCAGGTGTACGTTGCAACCCGGTTGCGCTTGACCGAACTGATTCCATCTCTCGCGGAGGCGTTTCTGGCCGACCAGATCGGCGTCACTCACGCGCTGGAAATCGCTAAACTGCCCCAATCGGAACAGCAACGCGCATTCGATGCTGCGTTTCGTGCGGTATGGAACGGCAGCAAAGAAAATCGCGTCTTGCTGCCCGCGCGAGAGTTGACGGCATGGATTGAGCAGAACATCTTGCTCTCACTCGATGCTGTGCCGTTCGATAAAACCGACGAAGCGCTTGTACCCGAGGCCGGAAGCTGCATCAATTGCCCGAAACGTACCGGCTTCAACACCGTGCTCTTTGGCGAAGCGGCCAAGGACAGTTGCACCGATGGAGCTTGCTACAACGCCAAGCTCGCAAAACACATCGAGCGCCAGGTCACGGAGAAACCGAAGTTGGTGCAGATCACAACCGCATGGGGAGCGCGTGGCGACGGTGCCGTGCTCGGACGGAACCGATACGTTGCGCTGAATCTCTCGGCAAAGAACGGGAAGTCCAAAGCCCCGCTCTCGCCCTACCAGAAGCCATGTAAGCACATGAGCGAGGCCATCGTGGTGGACGGCACCGAGCGCGGACACACCGTAAAAGTGTGCGCCGAGTCGAACTGCCCCATTCACTTCGCCGACCGTCGTACTCCAAACCCGGAGCAAATTGCAAAGGAACGCGAACAGCGCCGGGAAGAATTGGAGCGGCAGAAGCTCGAAACCACGGTGCGGCATCGCGCCTTGGCAGAGGTGCTAAAGCGAATTGGCGCGCCGCTCGACCGCGCCGACCTTGCAATGGTCGCGGATGCGCTTCTGAACAAGCTCGAACCGCTTCGCAAGGAAATGTTTGCGCGACGGCACAAGCTCATCGAAGGAACAGCCAGCAAGGTTACATACCCACAGGTGCAGCAGGCTATCGCCAAGCTGCTGAAGCAGTCCGACGAAGCGGCGCTATACAAGCTATTGGTAGAAGTTGCGCTGCTGGAATCCGTGGACCACGCACCGAAGAACGAGCCGGATGTGCTGATCGTAGTCGCCAAACGGCATCGCGTGGATGTGGAGAAAGTCCGCAAGACCATCGAACAGGAGTTCGCCGCGAGACGCGCCAAGCTGGAAACGAGACAGAAGAAAGCCGCGAAAAAGAGCACAGCAAAAACCGCAGCGTGATTGCTGTCATTCACCCATTTAGGCACCCGGATACTATCCGAGTGCCTTTTCCTTTCCTGCCGAGCCTATGCACCCACCCAACGAGGACTTCTATTTGCCACAGGATGTCTCATTTTCGCGCGGCACGGCCACAGACGTTTGCTCCGAACGTCCGCGAACACCATGTGTGGCTATTCCACACATCGATACGTGTGCTAGAATACACACCCAGGGGGGACACATCACCATGGCTACCAATCTCGCGATTGACGATAACCTGATCGAGGAAGCACGACGCATTGGCGGTCACGTGACCAAGAAGGCTGCGGTGACTGCCGCCTTGGATGAGTACATTCGCCGGCGGAAACAGGTGAAGATACTGAAGCTGTTTGGAACCGTTGAGTACGAGCCGGGGTATGACCACAAGGCCAACCGGCGACGCGACCGGATCGAGGAAGAGCGATGAGAGTGCTGGCGGACACCTCGGTCTGGTCGCTGGCACTGCGGCGGAAAAAGACCGCCAAATTGAGTGCGGAGGAACAGCATCTGACGAAGTTGCTGTCAGAAGCCGTTCAGGACGGCCGGGTGGTCATGATTGGACCGATCCGGCAGGAGTTGCTGTCCGGAATCAAAAATCAAGCCCAGTTCGACAAGCTCAAGAACGCTCTGGATGCCTTTCGCGATGAGCCGGTTGACACCTCCGACTACGAAGAAGCGGCACGGCTGTACAACGTGTGCAGAAATCGAGGCGTGGAGTGCGGACCGGTGGACATCCTGATTTGTGCGGTGGCTGTTCGGCGAAAGTTGAAAGTCCTGGCCAATGATGCGGGCTTGAACAAATGCCTCGATACCATAAAGTCTCTGCCTGAAGCACCCGGAAAGACCAGGAGCTAACCTAACCTTCAGTCGCTGAGGGGCGCATCTGCCGACGGCGTACGCGGGCATGTTCGGGCGCCTTTCTTGTTTTTGCCAAGCCCGTGACCCACCCATCTGTGGCACTCCTGCTGACGCAGGTGACCTATTTCGTCCCACCCTCGGGCTTGGCGCACCTACATGCGCGCCTCCTTGACCGCCGATGGTGATTATTGCCTACACGGAATAAGTCTGCTCAAAGAAGCAATAATCGCCCGCTTGCTTTTGGCTTACGGTCTCCATCGTACCAGCAGCACACGTTGCTGCTCGAAAACACGCAAAGGAGACCTAATGCCGCAGCCAGCCAATCCACTTTCCAAACAGCCAGCAATGAGATCACGCTTGTGGCGGATTTCACCAGTTGCAGCAATCGCCCTGCTCGCCGCACCCGCCTACGCCCAGGGCACCGGCAGCTCGCCTTGGGAAAATGCTGTCAACGCTCTGAAAACGTCATTCACCGGCCCCATCGCACAGGGGCTATCACTGGTGGCCATTGTTGTCGGCGGATTGATGTTCGCCTACGGCGAGGGCCAGTCAAAACGGATGCTCGCCGGAATCGTCTTCGGCGTCGGCATGGCCATCGGAGCCGTGAATTTCATGGCCTGGCTCTTCCCGTAAACCAGCAGAAGAGGAGGTGATGCGCGATGGCAAAGGGCGGTTCAAGCAGACCGGAACGTCGGCATAACAAGGTGTTCAAAGCGATGAATCGCCCGTTGACCATCCTGGGAGCGGAGCGGCGGCTGTTCTTCGTCGCCCTGATCTCGGGAGGCGCGATCTTCTCGCTCATGCACTCGTTGCTGGGAGGAATCCTGCTGTTCGTCGTCGGAGTGATTGCTGCCCAGCGAGCCACCAAGTACGACGTGGAGATTCTGCGGGTACTGCTGAATTCCTCCAGATTTCGCAGGCGCTATGACCCGATGAAATGGCAGCCGACGGAGATACGGATTGCGAGGCGCAATGTTCAAGGTTGATCAGATTACGAAGGACTGGAAGGAAGCCGGATCGTTGCAGGCCCATATCAACCTTTATGGCTTCTGGGATGAGCACGCGTTTCTAACCAAGTCCGGCGATCTTGGCGCGGTGTTGAGGATCGGCGGCATCGATTACGAGAGCCTCGACCGCGCCGGACGGGATTACGCGGTAAAGCGTCTGGAGGCGGCCTTCAGAAGCTTAGACGAGAAGACGCGGCTGTACCAAATTCTGTTCAAACACAACCGGCCCGAGATTGCGCATGCGGATTATAAGAACCCATTGGTGCGCGCAGCCGTGGAGCAGCGCGCAGAGTTTCTTCGGTCAAAGGCCGACCGGCTTTACTCAGTCGAGATCTTCTGGGTGTTGATGATCGACGGCAACTACGCCAAGAGCGGCTTGCTGCACGCGCTCTCGCAGCTACCGCGCGATCCGCGCGGTTCCATCACACGGATCAAGGCACTTTTGGCCGGCAATCAGCAGCGTTCTCTCTTGTATGAGCAGATCGAAAGCGACCGCCTGCTCTTGCAGCAGAAAATCCAGAGTTTGAGTGGGCAGCTCAGCGACCTCACCGAGGTCGAGCTGCTAGGGGCGGAGAAGACCTTCCGGCTTGTCCGGCGTCACGTGAACTTCCGCCCCTCCAAAATTAAGAATGCGCGTCTGCATGGCCCGCGCTCCCTTGACTGGCAGTTGTGCGACTCGGAGCTGGAAGCGCATCGCGGCTATCTCCGGCTGGATGACGATTACGTCCGCGTCTTGACGCTAAAGGAATTGCCGAGCGCAACCTATCCTTTATTACTCAATGGACTGCTCGACATTCCTGCCAACTTTCACGTCGTAACTGAGTGGCACCCGGTTGATAGCGCGATAGCACGGAAAGAGATCAACAAGCGCCGCCGCCACTATCACAACTCCAAAACTAGCTTTCTCTCGAATCTGCAGGACCGGCAGAACACCGCGCCGGGCGACGAGTTGGTCGATGACTCGAAGGAGGCCGCTGTTGCCGAGCTGGGCGATGCATTGACGGCTCTTGGCATGGAGGGCAAGTCATTCGGAGAGTTCACGCTCTCCGTCGTGATCTACGACGAAGACCGCCTGAAGGTGGAGCACGCCATTGCGGAGTTCCAGAAGCTGTTCACGACGCAAGACGGCCTGCTTTACGAAGAGCATTACAACCTGTTGAATGCCTTCTTTGCCACCGTTCCCGGCAACTGGCAGTTCAATCTCCGCCGGCAGTGGGCGCTGAATTCGAACTATGCCGACTTGTCGTTTCTGTTCACGGTCAATTCCGGCAAACAGTGGAACGCTCACTTGGAACGTGAGTATCTTGCGGTGCTGGAGTCGGCACATGGCACGCCGTATTACCTGAATTTGCACAGTGGCGACGTGGCACACACGCTGGTGCTGGGTGCGACCGGCTCCGGCAAAAGCTTCACACTGAACTTCCTGATCCAGTCCTTGCAGAAATATCAGCCGCTGACCTTCATCTTTGATCTCGGAGGCAGCTACGAGACACTGACGCGCGGATTCGGTGGCACGTACCTTAACGTTGGCTTGAAGAACCCCGGATTCACGATCAACCCCTTTTCGTTGGAGCCGACGCACGAGAACCTGAACTTCCTCTATCTGTTCACGAAGGTCCTGATCGAGGCCAACGGGCGCTACGAGCTGACGCCAGAGGACGACAAGGCTTTATTCGCCGCCATTGAGCGCACCTATAAGCTGCCGCTGGAAATCCGGACGCTCTCGAATTTCGTGTCCATCCTGGGACCGCTCGGTGAGCGCCTGCACCGATGGACGCGGGCCGGACAGTTTGGATATCTGTTCGACAACGCCGACGATACGCTCAGCTTCTCACGCTTTCAGACCTTTAACTTCGATGGCTGGAGCGACTACCCGGACATCCTTGAGCCGCTGCTTTTCTACGTCTTGCAGCGGGCCTCTGCTGAAATCGAGCGGGGCGGGAACGCTGCCGTCTTCAAAGCTTTCGTCATCGATGAGGCGTGGATCTTCCTGAAAAACCGCACCATCCGAGACTGGATCACGCGTGCCGAAAAGACATGGCGCAAAAAGAACGCCGCGATGATCCTGGCCACGCAGTCGGTCGTGGAACTGCGAGCCTCCGAGATGCTGCACGTCGTCAACGAGTCCTGTCCGACGAAAGTCTTCCTCGCCAATCCGAATGTCGACCGCAAGCTGTATGCCGAGATTTTCCAACTCAACGACACGCAGCTTGAACTGCAGGAGAGTCTTGTTCCCAAACGCGACCTGTTGCTGATCCAGCCAGGTAAAACCAAGAAGCTGGTGCTCGAAGTCGATGCCCTCAGCTACTGGGTCGCGACCAACAACGCCCGCGACAACCTTCGCAAACAAGAGTATTTCGCTCGATTTGGCGCAGAGGAAGGACTGCTGCGCCTTGCTCATGACTATCCCAACCCCATGAAAGGAAATCTATGAAGACACGCTTTCTTGCATTTCTGCTGCTGGCCGCCGCGAGCGGCTTCGCACAGCAGACCGCCCGCGTGGTGAAGTACCACGTGAATGACATTGTTTCCGTCAAAGCCAAGATGCGCTACACCACGCTGATTCAGCTTCCGGTGACAGAGAAGATTCTGGAGGTTGCCACCGGGGACAAGGACTTCTGGATCATCGACGCCACCGGCAACTACTGCTTTTTGCATCCGGCCAAGGAAGGCATCCACTCGAACCTGAATCTGATTACCGACAAAGGCAGCGTCTATTCCTTCACTCTCAATGAGGTAGGGACCGCCGATCCCGATCTCAAGATCGTGATCGAAGCTGCCGACGCTTCGGCAATTAGCGCTGTTAGCGGCGCGCCGAAGTTGATTTCAGCCGCCGAGGCTGCGTCGGCTCAAGCGCGATTGCAGGCTGCCCAGGCGCGCGCCGCGCAGGCGGTCGAACAGTTCCGCTCCGAATACCCCACGAAAAGTCTGAAGTTCGATTACAGCTACCGCAACGACAAACCGTTCAATGTGACCGCGATCTACCAGGATGGCCAGTTCACGTACATCAAGTCCGCAGCCACGGAGAAGTTCTCGATCTACGAGCTGAAGGATGGCAAGCCCGACCTCATCAGCTTCCAGCTAAAAGACGGAACCTACGTGATCCCCAAGGTAGTTGACCATGGTTACCTCGAAATCGGAAAGCACAAGCTCAGCTTCGCACGGGTTGCGCAATAGGAGGCAGAATGCCAGACGAAAAACAGACCGTTGCATCTCAGACCGTCGAGTCAGAATTAGCTTCCGAGTCTCCGGAGTTGCGCGACCGCCGGCCAAAACCCGGAGGGTGTCGTTCCGAAGCAGAGCCAAGCCTACGTGATTGCCGGATTGGCCGTGCTGATTCTGCTGGCGGTCATGTTCTCGAATAGCCGCACTAAACCTGCTGCGAAGCCCAGCGCAGCAACTCCGGCTGTTTTTTCCAGCGATGCAAATCAGCGCAACATCGAGGAGTTAAAGCGCGACCTGAGCGAGCAGCAAAAGAAGAGCGAGCAGGCAGCACAAGCGCAGAAAACTGCTGGTGCTGGTCCCGCGTCACCGGCAGGCAACTCGACACAGACGAGCACTACCACAGGCAGCAATGCGCAGCCTCCGGTTGAGCCACCGCGCGATCCGGTGAAGGATGCCGAGCGTGCACTGGTCTTCAAAGCACGATTCGCCTCCAATCTGGTCACTGTCAGCGATGCCGCTGCGCATTCGGCGGCAAGTCAATTGCCAGGCCCGCTCGGGCGCCCTTCCGAAGAGGGAGCAGTGACACCCAGCCCAGCGATCACCGTGCAGAGTGCACGCGCGGCGCAACCGGCCGGGACGGCTGCCAAACGAGCACCGGAAGTGAATGTCAACGCGGCCTTCGGCCCGCCCTATGTGCTCTTCGAGGGAACCACCATCGACACCGCGCTGATGAACCGTCTGGACGGCGAATTCTCCGGGCCAGTCAAGGTCATGGTCACCAACCCGGTCTACAGCCAAGACCGACAGCACGTGCTCATCCCCGAAGGGACGTTCATTCTTGGCGATGTGCAGAAGGTCTCCGGGTTCGGACAAAAGCGGCTGGCCGTCGTGTTCCACCGGATGCTCATGCCCGACGGCTACTCGGTTGACCTCGACCAGTTTCACGGTCTCGACCAGGCCGGTGAAACAGGGCTCAAGGACAAAGTCAACAACCATTACCTGCAAATTTTCGGGGCCTCGATTGCACTGGGAATTATTTCCGGGGCGGCGGAGGCGACCACCAATGGCGGCTACAACCAGAGCGGCTCGGATATGTACCGGCAAGGCGTGGCGTCGAGCCTGTCGCAAGAAAGCGCCCATGTTCTTGACCGCTTTATCAATATTCCGCCGGCCCTCACCGTTCGCGAGGGTCATCGGATCAAGATCTATCTCACGCAGGATTTGCTCCTGCCAGCGTATGAGAACCACACGGTTCCGCCAAATATCTAAACCGTGATCCACCACCACCGCTAACAGCGCCAGCGATGCTGGCGAAAAAGAGGATTCGATGAAACAAGGAAGGCTTTGCTCGCTCATTTTCACGATTGTCACTCTGTTTGGCAGTCAAGCCGCACACGCGCAGTTCGGATCGGGCATTGTCTACGATCCGACTCAAGGTGCCCATGCTATCCAGCAAATTCAGCAGGGAGAGCAACAACTTGCGAAGTGGGGAACGGAACTCCAGAAGTGGGAACAGCACCTCTTGAAGGAGGAGCAGATCTATACGACTGCGGTGCAAACCCACAACCAGATCGTCACGATGTACAACCTTGCCTACCAGATGTCCCGGTTGCCGCAAAACCTTGCTGCCCGGTATAGGGCGGATTTTGCGCAGTGGAGCAGCCTGACAGCACCGCCGAACACCTATGGCAACACCTCCGCATTGGTGAACGCGCTCAATTTCGGCGGTCTCCCCCAAGCTTCGCAGGGCTATAGCAGCGCCTTTGTGCAAGTTCAGAGCTATCCCTCGGGGAACTACTCGTCCCTCGATTCGAATACACGGGCTACCATCGCAAATCAATATGCCACCTCGGAGTTGGCGCAGAGTACCACCACCAGTACGCTGGCCACGCTCGGAACCATACGCTCGGACTCGCAGGCATTCGCAGCCAAGCTCGCGAATCTCGAATCGGACACCTTCTCCACCGATCCCAGTCAGCAGACCCAGAGTGCGTTGCTTGGCAAGATCAATTCGGCCACGCTGCTCCAGATTCATTCGCAGCAGGACACCAACCAGCTCATTGCCGCTTCGATACAACAACAGCTTGTCACGCAGAAGCAGCAGATCGATGCGCAGAACCGTGCCATCAATCAGGCCATTTACTTTCAACAGAACTTCCCCACAACCATGCAGCGGACGACTGGCGGGGTGAGCACATCGATCCAGTCGATTTCTCTTAGCACAAGTGGAAGGTAGGTGATCGATGAATCAGAATCCATTCACGTTTCTCGGCCAGGCCATCAGCCAGTTGCTCACCACCAAGAGCGCTGCCATTCAGGCCATGGGACTGAATATGTTTCGCGGCTTGGCGGTGATCCTGATTGTCTGGTTTGGCGTAAAGGCCGCCCTGTCCGCCGCCCACGGACACGGCGGCGGTTTCAACTTCGCCCGCTTCGCCGACCTGATCCTACTGATCTCGTTCGGCCTTGGAATGCTGACCTACTACTCGACGCCCATTCCGGGCGTCGGGTACAGCTTCAGCGACCTTATTACCCAGGAGACCTTGCAGCTCTCCGCACAGATCGAGTCGGACCAGACGCAGCAGATCGCCGATGCGGTGGTGAATGCAGAGAACCAGCTCGGCAGTCCGCCGGGCATCTTCAGCTTCCACGAGTCGCTGACCTTCATCGTCATCGCCATTGCGCTGGCGGCGATGCAAGCGACGGCCTTCGCCATCATCGCCTACGGCTATGTCGCATCCGCCGTATGCGTGCTGCTTGGGCCGATCTTCATCCCGTTCTTCATTGTGCCGAAGATGGATTGGCTCTTCTGGGGATGGTTCAAGGCGTTTCTCGGCTTCAGCTTCTATCAGGTTGTAGCCGCAGCCTTCATCTTCGTCTTTTCGAAGGTGTTGCTCGGGATGCTGGCGGTCATTGGCCCGCTCTCGCTCTCGAATGCCTTCACTATTCTGCCCGCTTTGCTGGTAACGCTGTTCGTCTGCATTTACGGACTGATCAAAATTCCGGAGCTGACGGCTTCGATCTTCGGCGGCCGTTCGGGTTCGTGGGTGAACCCACTCGGATAAACAAATATGACAAAGACACAGAAAGTTCTCCCGATCACCGAAGCTGGCCAGAGATTTCTGGAACTTTATGCCGAGCCGGTCGTGACCAACACGTACCTGAAGGTTGCAATCCTCGTGCTGGCCGCCGTCTCGTCTGTCTCGCTCTATCTTTTATATAGGGCGCAGATGGCCGCGCTGCAACTGAAGCCGCTGATTATCTCCGTCACCGACTCCGGGCGCGGGCAAGTCATGCGCTATGACGACTTCCACTCGATTCCCATCGAGCGTGTCAGCAAGTATTACCTGGCACGCTGGGCCGAGCTGTACTACGGACGCAATCACTCGACTCTGCATCGCGACTTCGCCGAGTCGCTGAACTTTTTCTCCAACGACTTGCAGGGCGCAACGCTCGCCCAGGTTCGCAAAGCCAATACGCTCGACTCGTTCCTGCTCGACCCCAGCCAGCCGAACGTGGACATCGAGATCAAAGCTGTTGTGCTGGAAGACACTGCGGCAGGCGCCGTACCGCGCCCACGTCGAGTTCGAGAAGGTCTTCCGCTCCATTGGCGACCAGCAGGAGCAGCGCCGCGAACGCTGGACGGCCAACGTCGTCTACGGTTTTCGCGATGAGGTTCCCAACCAGATGCTGCTGTCGAATCCGCTCGGGCTTGTCATCAGCTACTGCCGCGAAGATCAGGCGTTCGAGAAATGACGATGGCTGTGGCCATTCGCCGCGCTTGCCGCAACCGAAAGGATTCCAATGTTTGCCAACGCCGTCTTTGTCGCCACCTTGATCTTTCTCGCGCTGGGGGTTTGGCTTAGCGGCGAGCTGAGGTTTCTGACCCCGTGGCGAAGTCTCATTGTTCACAGCTATGCGCGAGCAGTTGCGATCTACTGCGCGTTGCTGTTCGCCAACATCCTTGGCCTGACGATCTGGACTGAACGCAAGTTCTTCCTCCGCGACACCGGCCGCAAGCTCAAACACCTCGATCAGGAGATTCACAGTGGGCACAACGAACTCTCAGAAGAAATCACCGCGCAGTTCGACGAGGAATGAAAGGAGCCGCCCTGACATGGAGCAGGAAACACCACGCCGGATACCGGCTGACGATTTGGATCGTGAGCAGTACCTGGATCATTCGTTCGATCTTGTAGCTCGCGTCCGTGCCGCCCGCGAGGCAGCCGAACGCGAGATGGAAGCAAGTTCGGCCATGTCTCCGAGTACGAGGTCCGCAAAATCTACGGCCAGCGAACCGACTTGACCTATGACGAGGATGAGGTTCCCGTCGAACCGCAACGGCAGCCTTCGGCCGCAACCGAGCGAACAAATGAAGGATCTCCGGACGAATCCCGACGCCGGGACATTGCAGAACCTGGCTCCAGCCAATCCAACTTCGACTTCGAGGTCAATGAAACTCGCCAGCCATCGCCGGGTGAGGAGGGTTGATGCGATTCGACCTTCCCCATGATCTGCCCCGCAGGCGGCAGCCAGAACCAACGCCGTCTGCCCCGCCTCTTGTGCCGTCGCCGCTGGACCAGCAGCGCGAGGAACGTGAAAGAACAGATGGAGCTTCGCCGTCCACCCGCGATTCCCCGGCAAGACGGACACCGGAGTCACCGCTTGACCGACTCGCACGGACACAAGACAGTCCGTCGCACACGACCATCCTGTCCCGCGCCGGAGCCGCCGGAATGAACTGCCGCAACAGCCGTCGGACTCTCGCTGCGGCAGGAGGAACTAAAGGCGCTTGGGGAGATTGGCCGGTTCCGCGTCATCGCTACCCGCGATCTTGCGCGAGACTATCTACGACGGACGCCACTATCGGATGGAACGTGACCTTGCGTTTCTCGGAACAGCAAGGGCTTCTCCGCGTTGAATGCCGTCAACGCCAGGCGGGACGGGCGGCGCGGACAAGGTCGAGCGCATCGAGGTTGTCACCCTGACCAAGGCAGGCCGCGATCTTGCTCGCCGACGTTCCGGACTGTCCAGATGACCAGAAGCTGTACGCCGGGTTGGTCAAACCGCGCGAGGTCGAACACGACTCGCAAATCTATCGCGCCTATCGCAAGGAAGCCGAACGCATCGAGCACGCGGGCGGCAATAACCTCCGCGTGCAACTCGACTTCGAATTGAAGGCACAAATTCAGAAAGCCATTTATGCCGAGCGCAAGGCCGACCCGCAGCGCGACATGAATGAAATCAAACAGCAGGTCGCTCGACAGTCTGATCTTCCATTCGTCAATGACGGCATTCAGATTCCTGACGCTCGCATCGAGTATGACCTCGATCAAGGCTCGCGCACCGGGCACCAGGACATTGAGGTACTCACCGCCGCCTATCGGCCCGGACATCTCCGCAACAAAGCCCAGGCTGGCTTTCACGTCTACGCCTCCGCCTCCGACCGCGCCACGCTGACCGCCAAGATCGA
This sequence comes from uncultured Acidobacteriota bacterium, assembly GCA_963786555.1. Taxonomy (GTDB): domain Bacteria; phylum Acidobacteriota; class Terriglobia; order Terriglobales; family Acidobacteriaceae; genus CAWBRT01. Next base: position 449,772 of record CAWAZO010000015.1, on the reverse strand, counting down.
GGGCGATCACCACCTGCTCGACAACATTCTGGAGCTTTAACCATGACCGTTGATCCCATCGTCGCCCTCGAATCGCTCGGCTACACCGAACGCGAAGCCGCGTTCCTGTATCTGGTCGGCTGTCCACTCCGGCTACTTCCTTCGCCGTCAGTTCGACTACTTCATCGACCGGATCAGCAGGGCAATCGCCCAGCACTTCATCGACAAGGCCCGCGTCGCCGGACACATCGAGGTGATCGACTACGGCCACGGGCGATCGCGTTTATCACCTCTTTGCCAAGCCGATCTACCGGCTGCTCGGCAATGCCGAGTCGCAGAACCGCCGTCGAAAAGGAGACGCCGCGATTCGCGCCCGACTCATCTCCCTCGACTACGTCCTCGAAAATGAGCAGGACCGGTATCTCGAATCGGACGACGAACGTGTTCACTTCTTCACGGAAGTGCGGCGTGTCCTGCCGGAGGTATATTGCGACAATCGGGGGCGAATGCATACGCTGCTGGGATCGTTTCCTGTCGCCCTGGCCGACAGTGCACATCCGTCCACTTCGCTGGTTCGCTTCCTTTTTGCGGACGAAGCGTCGCTGACCGTCGAAAAGTTTAGTCGGTATCTCACCATCGCCGAGCCGCTGTTGCGCGCGATTGGAAACTTCGAGGTAGTGTACGCGTCGAACTCCAACCACAGCTTTCCAGCAGCGCAGCAGAAGTTCAAGAAACATTTTGCCCCAACCGCCACAACACAGGTACTGCTATCGGATACCTGGCACGAGAATCACCGTCCTCCGGTTCGAAACAATCCGCCGTTGCAGGCGAAGTTCACCACGCTGTTGCTTCGCTTCAGCTATCCCAAACTCCGGCGTAACGAAGGCGGCTCTCTAGCCGCCTCTCGCCGTCAGAGCTACCAACGAAGCATGAAGTCATTCAACCGCAACCAGATAGCAATTCCAGGGGGTCAAATGCGGGGTGAAACGGGGGCGGGAGCGACCCCGCCCTGCCGGGCTGCCGCTGACGCTGGTCGCTCCCGCCCCCGGACTACGATTGGCATCAAGTTGATCCTGAGATCAGGACTGACTTTGGACCAAAACCAGTACCAACATTGGCCGCAACTGCGGACTGAAAGGAACCCGGCAATGAGCAAGCTAAGATCGAACACGGCGCCAGCAAGATCAACCTGGGTGCAGCTAAAGACCAACATCGAAGAGTCCATCTCAACCGACATCGACCTGATGTGCCAGTGGTCGGACAACGAACGACGGTACGTCGTTAACGAACTGCTGCGCTATGCGCTCTCGCAGTCGGAAGAGTTCCAGAAGTACAAGGCCGGGCGGCAAGCGAAAGCCATTGGCAGCGAAAGCGATGCGAAGCCTGTTCAGCCTCCGATCAAGCCGGCATCTGATCCAGCCCCGAAACCGCACACACTGCCGTCCGTTCCGGCGGCGAAGCAGTAACTGTGGAGATAGTCAATGAGGCGTTCTCTGTTCTTGCAGAAAGTTCTACGACGTGCCGTTAAACATCGCTTGCTGCTCTCGCTCGGACTGAGCGCCGCCTGCGGCATCGTGCTTCAGAGCCTGTATCCGGTTCAGCAGTCCGATCCACTGCTGCGGTTGATCGCCATCGAACGGCCCGCGATCTATCAAGGACTGCTGTGGAGCTACGCGCTGTTTCTGTTCAGCACGCCGTTCCTTGTCATCTCCATCCTGTTCTCGCTGGCCTACGTTCACTTCTACGCACCGGACGATCGATCGAACGGCAGGGCGCTTGCCCGAGTATCCCGATCCACGCTCTCGGCGGAGATCTGTTCTTGGTCGTTGGGGAGGTCCATCAGCCGCTGAAGCCAGAACCTTCACCGACACCCCGTTGGCTCGCCATTCCGGAGCGGGACTCTACACTGGCATTGCCGTCATCGGTGCCATCGGCTCCGGCAAGACCCAGGCCCTGATCCTGCCGGCCATGCGGCAGCTCTTTGCCTACCGGCCGATGATCCCGAAAAGAGACTGTCGGGAATCGTTCTGGAAGTCAAAGGCGATCTTTGCCGGCAACTGCGGCAAGATACTCCGGGACTGCGGGCGCGAAGAAGATTATGTCGAGGTCTCGCTCGACGGCGACATCCGCTACAACCCGCTCAACAACGATCTCGATCCTTACGCCCAGGCATTCAACATCGCGTCGATCATCACCGCCATCTGGGGCAAGGGCAAGGAACCATTCTGGCAGCAGTCCTACACCGATCTTGTCCGGTACGTGATCCTGCTGCACCGGGTCCGCGACGGCTACGTCACCCTGCTTGATGTTTTCCGCACTGTCATTAGCGCCGACGCCCTGGAGCGGATGCTGATCGAAGTGGGGAGTCAAGTTCTACGGATACTTCGTATGTCGGCATTGGCAAGATGGCATATCGCAAGCACCAGCACGGCGTTGGCCAACTTCGGCTTTGAGTGGAACAAAGAGCTGAACGAGTACTTGGCCCAGTGGAGCGAGGAACTCGAAACGCTTCTCCTCGCAGGACACCGGCGCACCCGCATCTATATATATGAAGACCAGTTGGCGATCCCGTAATCACGGGACCGCTTCCAGAGCATCCATTACTGGTACTGGGAGCACTGGAAGTTCTTCCGCTCCGAGGTCAAGACCTCGATCATCCAGGGTATCGCGGTCTTCCTCTCCCTGTTCGAGACCGATCCCGATGTGCGGCGCGTCTTCTGCCCGCCCAAAGAACTGTATGAAGGAAAACGATGCGAAGGACGATCCGCATGGCCGTGTGCTGCCGCCGTTCGATGAACTGATCGAATCCGGCAAGGTTGTGGGCCTGAACTTCCCCGTAGCTCTCAACCCGGCTCTGGCCAAGGTCATCGGCACCATGATGAAGATCGACTATCAGCGGGCCGTACAGCTTCGCATCCCGAAGATGGACGCCGAGCCAGAGCGCCATTTCCGGCCAACCGTCTTCATCTGCGACGAGTACCAGAATTATGCGACGGTCGGCGGCGACAATCCCACGGGCGACGAGCGGTTCCTCTCCATCTCCCGGCAGCCGAAGTGCATTCCGATTGTGGCCACGCAGAGCATCTCATCGTTGAAGGAAGCGCTGCCGAACGAAGGCGTCAAGACCTTGCTTGCAGGCCTTCCGCACGAAGGTCTTCCTGTCCACCTCCGACCCAGACACGGCGCGCTTCGCTTCCGAGATTTGTGGCAAGACGGACCGCACCCGGATCAGCTACACCGTTTCTGAATCCAGCTCCAATGCCAATGTCGGCTGGCTCAGTGGCCGCACCTCGTCCAACAAAGGATCTGTCTCGGCCTCCAAGCAGTACCAGAAGCATAAGGAGCCGCTATTCGAGGAGCGCGTGTTCTTTGAACTGAAGAATGCGCAGGCCATCGTCGCCGCGTTCGACGGTATTAGTCCACAGACCGCGACCTACTGCTACCTGAAGCCCGACTTCCTGCCCATCGACATGACTTGGTTCGAGCAGGAGCGCATCGGCTTCGATCCCCGGAGGGTGCAGCGATGAGCTTCGAAGTGATCCTGCCTTTCCTGAAGCCGATCAGACATCTGCTGGAAGCGGAGACCGTTTCCGAGATCATGGTCAATCCCGATTCCTCCGTCTGGATCGAGGAAGACGGCCAGATACAACCGCTGCCAGGCATACGCTTCGACGATGGCGCACTTCTGACCGGCCTTGAAGTAATTGCCAACCGTTTCGGCAAGAAACTCGACGCCGATTCGCCGATCATGAACTTGCGGCTGCCCGATGGCAGTCGCATGGCAGCGCTCATCCCGCCGGTCGTCAATCCGCGTCCGATGATGACCATCCGCAAGTTCACTTCACGGGAATTCACCGTGGATGACTTGATTGAGCGCAAGATGCTGACGGAAGAACAGGCCGAAATCCTGGCCGTCTGCCGTTCAGCGTGGCGACAACGTGCTGATCTCCGGCGGCACCGGTTCCGGCAAGACCACCCTGCTAAACGTGTTGGCCGGATTCATTCCCACCCAGGAACGAATCCTGGTCCTCGAAGATACGGCAGAGCTATATATAAGGAAGCCGCACGTCATCTCCGCCGAAGCCCAACTCGATACCCACAAGAGCCAGATCAGCTTCGCCGACTTGCTTAAAGCCGCGCTCCGCCACCGCCCCGACCGGATCATCGTCGGAGAAATTCGAGGCGCGGAAGCGCGAGTGTTTCTGGATGCACTGAACACCGGGCATCGGGGATCACTGACCACTATCCATGCCAACGGCGCGCACGACGCGTTGCGCCGCCTGTCTCAGCTTGCCATGCGCAGTTCAGGAAACGCGCATCTGCGGGACATCGAAGAGGAATGCCGCCGGTCAATCGATGTCCTCGTCCATATCTCCCGGAACCGGCCATTGGCGAGTCGGTTACGGAGATTCTGGAAGGCTTTAGAGAAAAGTGAGGCGGGACGCAATTGCGACGGGTAGATCCGTCGGAATTGTCCTCCCGCCTGCCCCATTACCGCGCACTCGCCGTTACCTTTGAAGCCGTGCGGCAAGAAAAAGAGTGAAATTCCTGAAGTACTCCCTTGCATCAACTCCCGCTCTTGCAAACAGCACTGTCTCAATCTGCAGAAACCGGTCTGTCAGGGTCTTAAATACCACTCCCGTGCGGGACAAACGCGCGGCGGAGCTTGGCAGCAAAGCAATTCCGAAGCCGTGGACCACAATCTCGATGGCCTGCGCCATCGAGCTAACCTCATGGTAAACGGGTCGCGCGCCCATGCTTTCAATGTATTGGATCGTCCGATCATAGAAGGCTGGGTGCATGTCTCTCGGAATCCAGAAGAGCGGCTGGACATGCAAGTCGCGGACAGCTTATTGTCTGCCGCTGGGCCAGAACATGACCTTTCGGGAAACAGACGCAGAACGATTCCCGCGCAAGCACCTCGACCCAAAGCTCCCGGTTTTGGATCGGATGAATGCCGAGCGATGCATGGAGCTTTCCTCTTAAGACACGTTCCATGAGTTCCGGAGTCAAGCTGTTTTCAAGGACAATTCGCGGCTCCGGCGCATCTGCCGATCGCGACTCGGCTGCGCCTCAAATTCTGACAGATCCAGCCGGTGCAGAATCCGCAGCAGAGCATCGTTTGTGTACGGAGAATATCCGAGTCGAATCGGGCCGTGCGTGAGCCGACCATAGTACCGGGCCAGTTCCCAAGCCCGTTCCGAGTGACGAAGGGCACACTGAATCTCGGGCAAAACGATGCGTCCGACTGGAGTCAACTCAACGCTGCGTGTGGAGCGCTCGAAGATCCTGATCTTGAGATCTCTTTCCACCGCCGCGACTCGCCGGGTCAGAGCGGACGGAGATGTACGCAATTTCCGTGCGGCTCGCGAAAAACTTCCTTCCTCTGCGATCACGGCAACGTATACTTGCATTTGGAGGAAAGTGTGATCTATCACGGGTCATCCCTCCTTCTGACTACGATAAACGAGGGAATGAGGGCCCGCGTTTTCGCAGCCCGGTACCCAATTGGATGTGTTGTAAGTTGCTGGATTTGCAATTTAGTTGCGCCTCCACTGTGCCGCACGGACTGTGTTGCTTTTCGCGTTCATAACGCGGAGCACACATTCGGTCACAAGATGCAGGTGCGATTCGAGAGTCGAATCAGCGGGCGTGAGGTGGGGTGGACAAGAGAGCGGCTTTGGCAAGTTGTTCTGGTTATTTATTTGTAACAATTTGCTCGGGCACAGCGTGAGCCATGTTCTGCTGGACCAATCTACGCTGGCCAACTACTTGTTTTGGCATATGTTACACGTCAGGGGAGGACATGCAAGGCACTTTTCCGGCTGCACAATCCACTAGGCAGCAGGTTTTTGTTTACCACTATGGCAACTTATGTTCCTGCTGGGTTGTTGCCTTCAACCGTCTGGCTGACGGCGGGTTGAGCATGACATCTTCAATAAATGGTTCGGCTTGTGCGAGTTATCCCGGCTACTGGGTTACGGGGCTTACATTGGACCCCAGCGGCAGTTCTCTTTACGCAGGTCAGGGTACCAGCCTGGACAATTGCCTTTCCAGCTTTGCCGTTCAGGGCGACGGCTCACTTGCCTTTCAGTCCAGCATAGACATTGGGCTTGCGGAGGACTCGCTCCATTTGTTCTCTTCGCTATAAATATAAATATCTTACCTTCTTAAAAGAGAATTCTGAATTTCATACCGGCTCATAGAGACGCAAAGACACACGCCGACTACCAGTAACAAAATATTGCGTTTGGCTTTCAGCAAATCCTTCACCAAATGATCTGTAAGGATTTCGCTATCTACAGTTTTATCTACAGCGGATTGGGGTGAACCCCTCCACTGAGACAGTTTTGCGTTGCTACACTTGCATCGTTTTTGTAGGTGAACCCTTCACCTGAGACAATCAGGCCTTGATAAACGTATCCTGAGCCAAAGGCGTTAGATCAGATCGCGGCGAACGATAGCTCACTCCCCCGTTTAGCCAACAAGGTTCTACAGCGAATTTAGAAACGTCAGTAATTGCTTGCGTTCCGCCAGGGGCAGCTTGCGGTATTTGTCTATCACAAACTGGGCTTCACCCGCGTGTCGCAAAATCGCATCACTGCGAGTTTGAGATTCACCGTCATGCATCAATCGTTTGCGGGTACGGAGCCCCCAAAGCGGCGCTGTACGCATCTTGTTCGCGGTGGATTGATCGCCGTTCTGAACAATGCCGTCGCCGGTGCCGACATCATGCAGCAGAAAATCGCTGTACGGGTGGATAATCTTGTTACCGAGCGCCTCGGGAATTTCGAACTGTCCACCGTTGATCATGGTTCCCGTGGGCGCCGTTTTCAGAGTCGCGACGTGGCAAACACCGCAGCCAATCCGGTCGAAAAGCTTAGAGCCAGCTCGGGCAGCGGGTGACGCGGCGAGCTGCGTATCGCGCGGCGGGACATTCGTGGCCCGTATAAAGCGCGCGAACACGTCGATGTAGGACAGATCGGCATTTCGGGTCGTGCCGGTGATCGTTTGGTGATATTGGCGGCGGACGTCTTTGGGATTAGGAACGCTATCGTATTCGGCCAACGACTTGCCTAACGCTGTGTTTCCCGTCGGGAAAAAGCGGTTGGTAATGCCTTCCTCATTGAAATAGGAATCGGCTGCAAACGAGAGTAAGCTCGCGTGCTGATTCTTCCAGCCGAAACGTCCTACGCAGGTAACGTGTTCGGCTTCCAACACGGGCGCATAGACTACCTGGCCAGCGATGCGGCCATGTGTGGCCCGCGGCTGGGCCTTGGCGATAGCGATCAGAGTTGAATCTTCGAGCGCTTCGATGTAGCCGTCGCCCAGCGTGCTAGGGGGGATTCGCCGCGAGCGGATGTTCTCGGATTCTGGAATACGGATGTCAATTGCCGGGTCGATGGCATGGGCATGCATTAAAGACCCGCCGGATGGTTCGATGAATGCGCCGGTCCGTGGGTCGGAATGGCCGGCGCGCACCACTGCTATCTGACCGCTTCCACCCGAGACCGGGGCTCGATGACACTCTCCGCAGGACTGTGCGTTGTGGATTGGGCCGAGACCGGTTGTTATCGTCTCACGCTCTTCGAAGATAGTCCGGTCCGCGTTGTGGACAATCTGATCGACCACTCCGTTAGTGAGACGCTCATAGTCGGACATTTCCGCAGGAACTAAATCGACAGAGACTCCGAGGGCAAGCGCACCGAACCACATGGACACGGCTACCACGACGAATGGTGTTTTTGATCTCATCCCCAGTCATTCCTAATGCAACCGATCACAATAAGTTATCCTCACGCTGAACCAGATACATGCGCTGCGCGTAGGAATTGATCGTATTACTCGCCGGAAATAGTCATCTCCGATCAAAGCAGTGTTGGGAAGGTAGCCTACCTTGGTTAGCTTGGAATGACAGAATAAATGTGACCCACTAATCGTTGATCAAGCGGTTCCACGCAACGCAAGATCAGGGTAGGGTGTGTGGGTTATTATCCACTCTAGCAACTATAATGACCCTGCCTGATCCAATAAGGACTTAAGCCGATTTATTACCCGCAATAATTCAGGGTCTTGAATCCCGACCGCTGATGCATCTTCCAATTGGCGTGCCGCGTCGGTGAAGCGATTTTGCCTATATGCAATCAGCGCCAACTCATACGGAACCCTTGCTGCATAGTATTGAGTAATTCCCGCCTTGGGAGCAGATCGTGCCTCACCTAGCGCATGCTCAAGGTAATCTCTCGCTTTGTCGAGGTCGCCCGCTTTATGAGCGGCGTCGCCGAGCCAAAAGTGAATATAGTATCGGGCTAGCGGATAATGCTCGAAAGCGATTGCTTCTTCCAGCTCCTTGATTGCTTCCGGATAGTCGCCCGCTAATGAGAGGCAAGTCCCGAGGTATGTCTTAGCCCGTGCGTAAACCCAAAACAGGTCGGGAGATTTAATCTCCTCGGCATAACGATTCAGCAGAGAACGGATTTCACGCACTGCCGTATCTGGCCCTTCTTCCACCCGCAGAAGATATGCGCTCTCTAATGTCAGGCAAATTCTCAGGGAATTGCCTATATCCACTTGGGCTAACGCTTCTTCGATGCACGCCCGCGCCTGGATGAATTTGCCAAGCCACCCCAGACAGAGGGCCTTCCAATAAAGAGCAACAGGGTGCTCCTCGGAGCTCAATCGGTCTAACAGCAGATCGAACTGACTTAGCGCTTCAGCATATTCAGCGTCGTACAGGAGTTGAATAGCTGGACGAAAACGCGGATCATCTGTCAGTAACATCATTAGATTATTCTCACAATGAGTTTACCTCAGTCTCGGCCCTCTCCTGCTGAATCGCAAAAACCTTCATACGTCCTCACGCTGCGCTGCTTGGGTGCGGACAGTACGACGCCCCAGGGAAGAATATACATGGATTGACGACTGGGAGCAGGAAGTCTGGGAAAAATGGGTCCCAGGGAGGATATGGAGGCTCCCAGTGCGGCTCGGGGTTTGCTGGGTCCGTGACCGGCGGAATATGCGGGTCATATGGCGGCTGCCCATCCGGCCCCCAAGGCGCCTCGGTGGGCGGTGTCACTGGCGTAGGCTGAGGCTGCCCAGGTGGCCGCTGCCCTGGACTTCCTGGATCCATGCCAGGTGGGATATTTGGAGGTCGTTGGGGCCAATGTCCAAAGGGATCCCAGAAGTTTGTAGGGCTGTTCCAAACGTAGCCATATAAGTCTACTCCCCCAGCAAAACCAATTGGGTCCTCGGATATGAACCTGCCCGTTGCCGGGTTAAAGTATCTGGCGCGGTAGTAGTAAAGTCCCGTCCCGTCGTTCTCTCTCCCGGTGTATTGGAACGAATTCGTGCTAGCTGCCAGCGACCGCAGTGGTCGCTCCGAATGGCCCATAGGTATATTGCGTATCGAACGCGCCGCTTATGTTCGTAAGCGCCAGGGTGCTGCCGAGGGCATCCGACAGGAACGAAAATGTTCCTCCAGTATCGGTGCGCTGAAATGTCTCGTCGATTCCACCGCTGAGCATGTTCGCGGTTGGAGTGGTTCCCGACAGCTCCTGCACAGCATTTACGCCGTCGTACAAGAATCCCGTTGCCGTACCGCCGATGGTCTTGCTGCTCCGCCGCCCGTAGGCGTCATACTGGAAAGAGGCAGTTGCACCACCGGAAATCGCCGTGAGCTGATTACGCGCATTCCAGGTGTACTGATTTACCTCGTCGTTGATCAGATTTCCGTTGCTGTCGTAAGAAAGCGAGCTGCTGCCCCACTGCAAGAGCTGATTGGCGGCATCATAGCTGGCCGAGGGCACCGGCTCGGGAAGATTGGTGCGGGCATAGCTGCCGCCCATCTGCGTGCGCCGGCCCGCCGCATCGTAAGCGTAGGTAAGGTTGCCGAGCGTTGTCGTGCCGAGCGTGTACGTCAATCCAGTTACTCTGGAATCCTGATCATAGCTGTAGGCGACGTTGATCCCGTTGGGCAGAGTAAGCGTCGTCCGGCGGCTGCCAACGTCGTAAGCACATCCCACGGTGGTCGTGCCCTGCGCGATCTGCGTCAGGCGATTGGCGTTGTCGAAGGTGTAAGAAACCGCCGTCTGTCCCTGCACCGTCATCGTGCTCCGCCGCCCGGCCAGAGTCGTAAGTATAACTCACCGAGCCTTGAGGCGTGGTCTCCTGCGTCGAGCCGATCGAGACCGTCAAATTGCGGCGTGATGTTCCCGGCCACGGAATCAGAGATCAATGTCGGACGGTTGCCCGCGTCATAGGTGTACGTGATCTGGCTTTCGTAGGTGTTTGGCGCCGTTAACCCCGAATTGCGCCGACGTGCGGCGGTTCAGGGCGTCGTAGCTGAAGGCGCTCACCTTTCCACGGCGGTCGGTCGCTTGGGTCAGATTGCCGTTGTGATCGTATTGGAAGCGTTTCCGTCCGCCCCAGTGGATCCGTCCGGCTGATGCGCCGGTCCATGTTGTCGTAGGTGTAGTTGGTGGTGTTGTGGTTCGGATCCGTCAGGCTTAGCAGATTGCCGTTGGGATCGTAGGTGAACGCGGTTACACCTTGAAGTGCATCGGTGATCTGCAGCAACGGTTTAGGGGGTCGTACTGATACCGTGTCTCTGGCCAAGCGGATTGGTGACCGCCACTACCCGGCCCGCCGCGTCCGGAAAGAGCGTCGTCGACTGCTGCGTTGGATCGGTGACCGCTACCAGATCATGCGTAATCGGGTCATACCAGAATAGAGTCGTGTTCTGCCCTGTGCGTCTGTCGTGGACGTCACCTGGCCGGCCGTGTTGTACGCGAAAGTTGAGCCATGGCCCAAAGCGTCCGTGACACTGGTGAGGTTGCCTGCCGTGGGATCGTAATTGAAGGTAGTCGTGTGTTGCAGAGGATCCGTGATACTGGCTAGTTGATTGAACTTGGGTTCGTAGGTAAAGGACGTAGTCACCGCGTTAAAAGTGCCGGCCAGCCTTGTGACGCTGGTTCGGTTCCCCATGCAGTCATACGTGAACGCCGTTTGCCGAGACAGTGCGTCGGTCACACTGGTAGCATAGTTAGAACTTTGGTTCGCACCGTTACAGATGGTGCCGTATGCGTAGGTGGTGGTCTGGCTCAAGCTGGGCACATTCGCTGCGCGAATCTCCGTAGTCGGGTAGCCGGTCGAGTTGAAGCTAATCTGCTTGACATTCCCGCGCGGGTCAGTAATGTTCGTCTGCGTCACGAGCGCCGAGGGCGGCGTGGAACTCGTCATCGAGCCTGCACCAGGATACGCAAACTGGTAGGTGCTGCCATCCGCAAGCGTCTGGATGGCTACTCGTCCATTAATGTCATATTGGTTCTGCAGATACACGATCCCTTTGGGATCGGTGATCGAAAGCATCTCATGCTGCGAATCGTAAGTGTAGTTCCAAGTGCCGCCGTTCACGTCCACCACTTGGGTCAAGTTACTAGCCGTGTCATAGCTATAGCTAACAATGCGGCCGATATTGTCCGTTGCTTGCGTTATGCAACTGGTGCAGGAGCTCGACCCGTATGTGAACTTTATCCAGCGCCCGCTGGGGGATGTAACCTGCGTGACTCGCTGAGAGGAGTCGTGGGCGATGGTAATCGTGTTCCCGTAGCGATCCGAGATCGAGTTGATTCCGGTGTTTATGTCGGGAAATGTGTAGATTGTTCCGTCCTTGAGGGTAAGTATCCAGCCGCTCCCACCGGTGTTGTAAACCATCTTCGAACCGTAGAACCTAGTCGGCGTCGTGGTGTGCTGATACTGGGCTGTCGTCCATGTCGAACATCCAGGCCCAGTTGTGCAAACATAATGGATAGCCGTACCATCGGCCAGAATAAGATCGGCTTGGTAATAGTTGGTATACCCATAAGACGATATGAAAATGTCGTAGGGATGATTAGTCCCGATGCCGAACGCGCGGGGATTTGGATCCGCCTGCCGGTAGCTCCGCGTGAGCACAAGTGGCAGTGTGTCGGCGAGGGACAAATCGGTCTTCGTATAAGTAAAGAGACCGGTAGCTGGATCCACCGGGTCGGCCTCGGGTGGCGCCCCGCCAGCTGCTGGTGACGGGCCATCAGGGTGACCGCCGATCATCGCGCCAGTGAACTCCCACACCATCACTCCTGGGTCGGGAATGACCTGGGTCGCGGTGGAATTCACCGTACCCTTCCCATATACATACCAGCCGCGCACATTGGGGTCATAGTTCCAGAAGTTATCTCGGGTCCCAGGGATCGAGTGCGTGTAATTAGGATAAATCAGGCGAGCCCCTTGGTTGTTCGGAGCTTTGACATACGCGCTACCCGGCTGAACCGTAAAGTACGTCGGAACGGCTAGCCCCAGAGGCAGCGGGAAGGGAGACCGGTCCACAGGGATCGGCGTGATGCTGATTTGGGTGACGACTTTGCCCTGGCGATCGTAGACGACCGCTCCTGCCGGCAAATGCACCTCAAGGCCGGGGATTAGCGGCGTGGTGATCACGGTCTCGGTCTTGGTCGGCGAGGGAATAGTGACCGCGTGCGCCATGTCGAGTACCGGCATCCAGATGGTATAGGGCAATACGTTCGTCTGCCCACCCTTTATGTCGACGCCATCTTCGAAAATGCCGTATTTTTTGAGTTGACTGTTGGCGGTGGTGGCGTCGATAAGGAGCACCTGGTGGCCGGCCGAAATGCCCGACAGAAGGAAGCGGCCTGTAGTATCAGTGCGCGTCCGGTGCAAACCGACCTGAAGAGTTACGTTCGGCAGCGGCAGGCCATCGAGCGTCAGGATCGTTCCGGCAACTGCAGTCATGCCAGCCGGAGCCTGCAAAGGCTTCTGTGACTCCCACTGCGATTTTTGCCGGCCAGAGTGCCAGTCGCCGTCAAAATTGCTTCCTGCGGGCGTCCACTGTTCGCCATCGGCAACAGGCGCCAGCCCTGCCGTTGTGAAGGTGGCTCCAAAATCAGGCACTGTCTTGCCGTTAGGGTCGGTTACACCTGAAGAAGTGACACGATAGCTGCTGCCCGGGAGCAAAGAATCTGTTGCGGTGAGAAAAACCAGTTTTCCCGCTTCGGCAGGGATTACCGTGGCAGAAACCACGCCCTGCGGCCCGGTCAGTGTCACTGTGGTCTCATTGGCCGACTGAACTTGGATAGGCTTTGAGGGCCGTATGGCGATGAGTGCGTCCAGCGGAACTTCAGTCGTGCCATCCGCAGGAAGAGAGGCTACAACCTCGACGGGAGCGTTATTCGTTGCGGGAGCGGCAGTTAGCTGGGTTACCGTCTGTGCTTGCGGATCAAAGAGCTGGGCGGCGGTCACGGTCCTACCAATGCTGTCCTCGCCGCCAGTGATCAGCACTGTGCCGTCAGCTTGAAGCGTCGCAGTATGATTCCAGAGGGGTGATTTAAGCTGCGCTACGGAAAGGGAGGTCTGGCTATTTTTGAAGTTCCACAGGGCAATGCCTGCCAAAATGTTGCCGCTCTCATCCGCACCACCGATGATCGCCAGACGGCCATCTGTCAGGACCGTGGCTGTGTGAAAAACGCGGGGTGCCAGGGCGGATTCCAGAAGCGAGAAGGTTTGGGAATCGGGATCGAATATCTCAGCCTGTGGGACAACCTTCCCGTCAGCACCGATACCACCCAGGATCAGGACCTTGCCATTCGGTAACATCGTGGCGGTATGTCCCGCACGCGCAAACGACATCCCAGGAGCCAGTGTCGCGATTGAACCATCTCCTGGGTTCTTGATCAGAGCCGTCGCTACCGAGCCGTCTGCATTCGTTCCGCCGAGCAGCAACAGGCGTCCATCTCGCAGCAGCGTAGTAGACTGCCCTGAGCCTGAACTGGCGCGAGAGGGCAGCGTGCCCGCAGCGGACTGTAGCGCAAGTAATGGGGACGCTGATGCCAAGATTCCAAAGATAATCAACGCGACACAAATGCAGATTTGAATCGATTTATTCATGCTCATGTCACCGCAACCCAAGTGTCGTTGCTTTTGTCCCGATTCATTCCATAAATTCATTTCTGTACCCTCGACACCTTTCAATTAATCGAAGCCGTTGCGGTTACGCTCCCGGTGGATCCACCATTAGGTGTAATGACCAATGTGTCGATACCACCCTGGTTAGAGGGAACGGTGTACGGGCCGAGGGTGAAGTTGCCGCAGGAGAACTGACTGCCCAAGGTGCTGCCGTCGGGATTTTGAAGAGTGGCCGTATAGCACCCCATGGTGTCGTTTGTGAAGTTCACGCTAATACTTTGTCCAGCAGTCGCGCTGCTGCTGAAAGTCAGCGTATCCGTCTGGCCGGGAATGTTGATGGTGATCGTCTTCGGAGTGCCTGGCGTGATCGTTCCGGTCTGGTTATAGAAGAGGGAGGCTGTCGCGGTAACGCTGCCGGTGGAGCCTCCATTAGGCGTAATGATTAGCGTGTAAGTACCATTCATGGGTACTGTGTAAGGGCCAAGGAGGAAGTTGCCGCAGGAGAACTGGCTCCCCAAGGTGCTGCCGTCGGGATTCTTGAGGATCGCCGTATAGCACCCCATGGTGTCGTTTGTAAAGTTGACGCTGATCTGCTGTCCTGCCGTGGCGCTACTGGTGAAGGTGAGCGTATCCGTTTGGCCGGGGACACCGATCGTAAACGTCTTCGCTACCCCAGGCGTGATCGTGTCAGTCAGGTTGGAGAAGAGACTGGCCGTTGCCGTCACACTGCCGGTTGATGCCCCATACGGTGTAATCATCAGCGTTAAGGTGCCGTTTTGAGGAACGGTGTACGGGCCGAGGAGGCCGGTGCCGATGTATAACTGACTGCCCAAGGTGCTGCCGTCGGGATTCTTGAGAGTCGCCGTAAACCACATGGCGGAATTCGTAAAGTTGACGCTAATCTGCTGTCCTGCCGTGGCGCTACTGGTGAAGGTGAGCGTATCCGTTTGGCCAGGGACACCGATCGTAAACGTCTTCGCTACCCCAGGCGTGATCGTGTCAGTCAGGTTAGTCACGCTATAGAGCGTCAGGCTCATGCTGCCGGTGCTGGTCCCCGGGTCAATACCCAGAGTGTAGGTTCCGTTAGAAGCTAAAGTCTGAGTGGTAAGAAAACCGCTTGCTCCCCCGCATCCAGTCGATGTTATCTGGCTGCCATGCGGATCGAAGAGGTACAGCGTGCACGAGCTGAAATTTCCACTACTGGTCAGTACGCTTATTTTCTGACCTGGTGTGGCGTCAAAAATCAGCAAACCTATCTTTCCGGCAGCAAGGGAAACAGGCTGCGTGCTGTTTAGAGTCATTCGGGCCGTGAGAGCGACATCGGATGCCACGTGGGAGCCCCAAGGGATGTAAAGATCTTGCGTGCTTACTGCGGCACCCAACGGAGTCGCAATCCTGATATGTCCCGATGTTGCACTTCCAGGGACCGTCGTTGCGATGCTCGTTGAGGTTGCAGAAGTAACGGTTGCAAGGCTGGCGTTGAGAGTTACCCGGTCGTTTAGTGCAGTGGTATCGAAGTTCGTCCCGGAAACGGTCAGGGCTGTGCCCACGGTTGCAATAGTTGGGCTAAAGCTGGATATTGTTGGTGCGCCGTTCGATGCTGTCACCGTGAACGAGGCAGTGCTCGTAACAGAGCCCGCCGGCGTGGTCACGGCTATCGGGCCCGAGGTTGCGCCCGACGGAACGGAAACAACCAACTGCGTTGCGGTTGCCGAGCTCACAGCCGCATTGGTGCCATTGAAGCCAACAGTGTCCTGGCTTGCTGTGGAGCTGAATGCCGTGCCAAAAATCGTTACCGTAGTTCCTGCAGGCCCGCTCGTAGGTGTGAAAGTGATGATTGAGAGTTGACTGGAGCTCTTTCGCGAAATCGACAGGATGTTGCCCACAGCGTCATAGGAGTAGGTTGCGGTGTCGCCGGCCTGGTCCACTACGCTCACCAGACGTCCGAGTTCGTCGTAGTCATACGAGATCACCGCTGCACCAGCCGCCGGTAGAGCGAAGTTAGCGGTAGTTGTCGTATTTGCAGTGACCGAAACACCGGTCTTGGTCTGGGTGACAAATCCCGTCGCCGATGCCTCAACGCTATACGTGCCGGCATCCAGGCCGCTGAGAGTGTAGGTTCCCGAGCCGCTGGTGGTCGTGGATGCTGCTGTTTGATCGCCGACGTAAACGCGTACAACGGCGCCCGAAATCGCGGTCACCCCATCCGCCTGCGTAACCGTGCCGGAAACCGTACCCGCCAGCGACAGCGCCGCATTGATGGTTGTTGTTCCATTGCCAGCAACCGCGATGCCCGACTGCGTGTAAGTTCCATAACCAGAAGCAGATACCTGGACATCGTAGGTGCCGCCGGCGACATTCGAAATCGAGTACGCACCACTGCTGTTGCCAGTGCCGGATGCTTTGATGGCGCCCGTCTGGAGCAAGTTAACGGTCGCGCCCGAAATCGCGGTGCCATCACTCTGCTTTGTAATCGTGCCAGAGACGGTGCCACCAGGAACGGTAAAGGTAACGCCATTACTGATTTGTCCGCTTACGGTAACCGTAACGAGTCCGGTGGTCACCCCTGCTGGTGCAGTGGCCGCAATACTTGTTGCACTCCAGGAGGTCGCGCTGCCAGCAATTCCGTTGAATTTGACTATGCTGGTGCCCTGAGTCGATCCGAAGTTCGAACCGCTAATTGTGACCGACGTCCCGGCAGCGCCCGACGTTGGTGAAATGCTGGTAATCGATGGGGCTGGTGCTACCGTAAATGAAACACCATTGCTGGCGTGCCCGCCCACAGTCACGATAACGTTGCCGGTGATCGCGCCGCTGGGGACTGGAACCACGATGCTTGTTGCACTCCAACTGGTCGGCGTTCCCGCCGTGCCGTTGAAAGTCACTGTGCTGGTGCCCTGGGTCGATCCGAAGTTCGTTCCCGTGATCGTGACCGGCGTGCTCACCGGGCCAGAGGTCGGCGACAAGCTGGTAATCGACGGTGCCGATGTTACTGTGAACGAAACACCATTGCTGGCCTGCCCGCCCACGGTCACGACCACATTGCCTGAGGTCGCGCCACTGGGGACCGGAACCGCGATGCTCGTTGCGCTCCAACTGGTCGGCGTCGCTGCCGTGCCATTGAATTTGACGGTGCTGGTGCCCTGGGTAGCACCGAAGCTTGAGCCGCTGATCGTGACCGAAATGCCCACCGGACCTGAGGCCGGCGACAAGCTGCTGATGCCGGGGGTAACGGTGAAGCTGACGCCATTACTCGCTGCTCCGCCCAGGTTGACGACCACATTGCCTGAGGTCGCGCCACTGGGAACCAGAACCACGATGCTCGTCGCACTCCACTTGGTCGGATCGGGATTGATCGCCGCCACCGTGCCGTTGAAGGTCACTGTGCTGGCGCCTTGAGTCGATCCGAAGTTCGAACCGCTAATTGTGACCGACGTTCCGGCAGCGCCCGACGTTGGTGAAATGCTGGTAATCGACGGTGCCGGTGTCACCGTAAATGAAATGCCGTTGCTAGCTATTCCGCCCACGGTCACGACTACATTGCCGGTGGTGGCACCGCTGGGAACAGGAACTGTAATGCTTGTTGCGCTCCAACTGGTCGGCGTCGCCGCTGTGCCGTTGAAGGTCACGGTGCTGGTGCCCTGAGTCGATCCGAAGTTCGAACCGCTGATCGTGACCGAGCTTCCCGCCGGACCGGAGGCAGGCGACAAACTACTGATCCCTGGGGTGATGCTGAAGCTGACGCCGTTACTCGCTACCCCGCCTACGGTCACTACAACATTGCCATTGGTCGCGCCGCTGGGAACCGGAACCACGATGCTGGTTGCGCTCCAACTAGTCGGGGTTGCCGCCGTCCCATTGAAGGTCACGGTGCTGGTGCCCTGAGTCGATCCGAAGTTGGTACCGGTGATCGTGACCGAGATCCCCACCGGGCCGGAGGTCGGTGACAGGCTGCTAATGCCGGGTGTAACGGTGAAGCTGACGCCATTACTGGCTAGTCCGCCTACGGTCACTACAACATTGCCATTGGTCGCGCCGCTGGGAACCGGAACCACGATGCTCGTAGGGCTCCAAATGCTCGGTGTTGCTGTCGTGCCGTTGAAGGTGACAGTGCTGGTGCCCTGAGTCGATCCGAAGTTGGTACCGGTGATCGTGACCGAGGTCCCCACCGGGCCGGAGGTCGGTGACAGGCTGCTAATGCCGGGTGTAACGGTGAAGCTGACGCCATTACTGGCCAGTCCGCCGACACTGACGAGCACGTTGCCGGTGGTGGCGCCGCTGGGAACCGGAACCACGATGCTCGCCGCGTTCCAACTGGTCGGTGTCGCCGCTGTACCGTTGAAGGTTACGGTGCTGGTTCCCTGGGTTGATCCGAAGCTGGAACCGCCGATTGTGACTGAGATACCAACCGGACCGGAGGCCGGCGACAGACTGCTGATGCTGGGCGCGACAGTGAAGCTGACGCCATTACTGGCTACTCCGCCTATGGTCACTACAACATTGCCATTGGTCGCGCTGCTGGGGACCGGAACCACGATGCTCGCCGCGCTCCAACTGCTCGGTGTCGCCACTGTGCCGTTGAAGGTCACGGTACTGCTGCCCTGAGTCGACCCAAAGTTCGAGCCGCTGATCGTGACCGAGGTGCCCACCGGACCGGAGGTCGGCGACAGGCTGGTGATGCTGGGCGTGACGGTGAAGCTGACGCCATTACTGGCTGCTCCGCCCACGGTCACAATCACATTGCCGGTGATCGCACCGCTGGGGACCGGAACCACGATGCTCGTTGCACTCCAACTGGTCGGCGTCGCCGCTGTGCCGTTGAAGGTCACGGTACTGGTGCCCTGAGTCGACCCAAAATTCGACCCGCTGATCGTGACCGAGGTGCCCACCGGACCGGAGGTTGGCGACAGACTGCTGATGGAAGGTGCGGGAGAGCTGGTTGCTGCTTGGAACGCTCGAAAAATACCTAAAGCGTTCGTTACCGCTGCGTTGAAATTCATCTTTAAACTGGCATTTGCTTGTGTGGTACTTACGATGTCGTAGCAAATACCAGTTCGATAAGTGGAATATCCGTTGGTAGGAACTATACAAGGAGCGGTTCCAGTATATGGAGGAGCGCTGGTTCCGGTGACCGTTACTCCATAGAACAAGAGGTCTGATGGGTTTGAAGTGGAAATAGATCCCATCGTCAAGCTGGATACGCTGCTGGTGGTTCCAGCTTCCAGCGGTGATCCGTCTGTTGGGCTGGACGTCTTGATTCCAGAGAATTCGCACACCACAGCAGACCCGTTATTAACCCCGCCGCCGGTGGTGTACGACACTTTAACTGAGGTTACGGAAGCTGAGTTGGCAATATAGGATAAGCCGCCTCGATAGGAACTATTTATATTGTAGTAAGTAGGCGTTGTCCAAGTTTGACTCAGGTTATCGCTGACGGTGAAATTATCTGTGCTGTTTCCGCCCTCATGTATCATGATTGCCAACAAATCGCCGGCAATTGTGGCTTGCCCCATTGTTACCGTTACTGAAGTAGTAACACTGTCCACTTCGCCATTTGCACATTGAATAAGAGAGATGGAGTTGTTCCCCGGTGTGACGGTGAAGTTGGCGCCATTACTGGCTACTCCGCCCACAGTCACAATCACGTTCCCAGTGGTCGCGCCGCTGGGAACCGGAACCACGATGCTGGTTGCGTTCCAACTGGTCGGCGTCGCCGCCGTACCGTTGAAGGTCACTGTGCTGGTGCCCTGGGTCGCTCCGAAGTTCGTACCCGTGATCGTGACCGAGTTTCCAACTGGACCGGAGGCCGGCGACAAGCTGCTGATGCCGGGCGTGACGGTGAAGCTGGCGCCATTACTGGCTACTCCGCCCACGGTCACAATCACGTTGCCAGTGGTCGCGCCGCTGGGAACCGGAACCACGATGCTTGTTGCGTTCCAACTGGTGGGCGTCGCCGCCGTGCCGTTGAAGGTCACTGTGCTAGTGCCCTGGGTCGACCCAAAGTTCGAACCGTTGATCGTGACTGAGTTTCCAACCGGACCGGAGCCCGGCGACAAGCTGGTGATCAACGGTGTCGATGTGACGGTAAACGAAACACCATTACTGGCCTGTCCGCCCACGGTCACAACCACGTTGCCGGTAGTGGCGCCACTGGGAACTGGAACCGCGATGCTCGTTGCACTCCAACTGGTCGGTGTCGCTGAGGTGCCGTTGAAAATCACCGTGCTTGAGCCTTGGCTTGAGCCGAAGTTCGAACCGCTAATTGTGACCGAGGTGCCCACCGGACCGGAGGTCGGTGACAGGCTGGTGATGGCGGCTGATTCAGTGAAGGCCATCACCGCGATGTTGATGGTGTCTCCCGCGGTCTGTGTCCAATTAGGAGTTGTAGGGTTAGTGGTCCCGACATTGACCCAGCCGGCAACTCCTCCAGCTTTAGTCACATTGAAGTGATCGAATGGCGTGGTATAAGATCCGGAGATTGCAGAAAAACTATTTGAACCACTATTAGTTTTACCTGAAGCGAACTGAACGATTACATCGGCGGTATGACCGAGAGTCAGAGCTACGCCAGCACAGGAGGAACAAGCAGTATCAGTTCCACCGCCGCTGACATCGAAGGTCGCATTTCCGGCATGGCTATACTCTATGATTTCGACAACAAATTGCGCCGACTCAGAAGAGTTCAGATTGAGTGTCACACTGGTAGTGTTCGAGACAGAGCTTAGGTTGTAGGCTCCCCCAAGGGTTCCGCCTGAGGCGGAGTTTCCGGCATTACAGTTACTGCACACTGCCCAGGTCCCACCTTTATTGTCCGTAACACTGCTGATCGCGTATGAGGTGTTGCTACTTGCAAAGAACGCGAGAGCCAACAGATTATTCTGGCCGGTTGCGCTGTTAAGGGTAATCGTGCAGCTGCTACCTGAATGGCAGGTAGTATATTGATGTTGAACTAGACCCCAGGTCGCCCACGAGGGACTGCTTAGTATTAGCAAGGTAAGAAATGTTTTCGCGAAGAAGGTACCCATTATATGCATTCTTTTGCCCCTCACTTTTCTATTCATGGGACCAAGGAGGGCACGTGCGAACGCGTGTGCTGAATCGCGATGTTGTAAGCACATTTGGTGATCTCTTCCTCGCATGTAAATCAAATGAACTATCCCAGGGGCTGTGACCGAGCCGTGTGCTGACCAGCACATGGTTTGCATGACGAGCGTCACATTCAGCAACTCACGTTCCAAACATAAGAAAACCGAGAACAAGATTGGTATCTGGCTGGAACTGTAGGATTATTCAGACCCCACATTTTTAGCGGCTCATTTTACGCGGTACCTATTCACGCCTTTCAGCAGATAACTGTAGGTTCCGTTCACCTCATACTTGACCGCATTTCCGTTTTCGGAGCAAAGCTATGATCGCCAGACAGGCCCCTAGCTTTAGCGTCGAGAGGCAGGGTCGGAAATGGCCGGGGAAAACCGTCGTGAGATAACGGTGTCTAGCTGCCGGCAGTAGAGGTATAGGTGGTGCCAGTGCCTGCGGTTCTAGATGGCTTTTCTCCTGCGCCAACGCGTGGGGAGAACATGTTCCACCGGTTTAATCAGTAACCTTTTCATCAACGGCTTGTGAGTGAGCCGCTGGGAGTCCCAACTTGGGAACAAGACAGCTAGTCGCCCGAATTATTCATTCGCAAATCTAGAAAATCTAATTTAGATTCAATGTCGGACTAGACTTTAGTGCTGGATCGGTCCCCGGCGGCCCAGAATATGACCAAATGTCCTAGCTAGCGAGGGATATTATGCCTGGCAGCTCAGCACGGCTCGCATCGATAATTGCGCCAAAGGTTCAAACTCACGGGCGCACTTCGGGGGAAATACTGCGCAGCGTCAGAGAGCAGCGACACCTGACACTGAGGCAGGTCACCGACGCCACCCGTCACATCGCAATCACTCACCATCATGAAGAATTCGCCATGTCCTCTGGTCCGATTATCAGAAGTCGAAAATAAGGGAGTTGTTCCCAACGTATTCAAACTCTATTCGCTTTCCAAAGCATACGACGTCGATTTGCGAGAGATGCTCTTCTGGTTCGGAATCCCTCGGAACTAGACTCTGCGCGGACTCCAATGCGCATCGACCGTGGTCCTCGAAATTGATTTTCAGCTATCCCGGCTTGCAGCAAGCGAGATGTCACAGCTTTCTTGCTCCGAAACCGGAAATGCGGTCAAGCATGAGGTGACCGGTAGCAAGGGTAATCCGCTTCGTGCTTGCGCAGTGATCTGCCCACCCCTTCAGTAGTGTTCCGGAATCAGCCTTAAGCGCCCTTATTCCATGAAGTTATCAGTACCTGCAATTTATTCAGCCCCGCATGTACCAAAAGTGGAATCTGAGTTGCTGATTGAGAGTCAGCGGAGAGATCCGGGCTCGGATCGCTTTCTTCACCAAGGAAAACCGCGCGCGGAAAGTCTGCCGGAACCCAGTTTCGGGCAAGCCGAGGCCAAGAAGGATAACCGCAATGGAAGCATGTTGCAGTGAAGTTGTGGGAAGCGAAAACGCCGTGTATATCCCAGTGCCGGCCAACCCTGGAGACGCCATCACGCGAGTGATTCTAGATACTGCCAACAATCCCGGCGGCATAATCGAGCTCTGGAGTATCAGCCTGCAAGAACTGCTCGGATCATTGCTTGCAGAGTAGAAGTCATTCTGTGCATTCGAACCGGAGCTATTGGGCGCTTGCGCAGAATAGGCCGCCTCGTTCAAACGCCGAGAAGGCGCACCAGTAGCACCGGGGAGTGGAAACTCGATGAAAAGCACTACACCAAAACAAAACCATCCTGTTACGAACCAATCTTGGTATGAAGAGGCTAAGGGGAGCGCCGACCGAGTGCCTATATTTTGTAATTCCCAAACGGGCGCTGTCCTGGAGTTATGGACACTGCCTCCAGGGCAATCGATCCTGTTTGCAAAGCCGCAGATGCTATTTGTAATCTCCGGGCGAATCCGAACGCTCGCTGGCGTGATCGAAGCTGGAAAAGGACGGTCAATTCCAGACTCGTTGCTGGGCAGCTATGCGTTCGCGGAAGAGCGCTCGTCAGTGTTCAGTTACACGGTTCCCGTCGCGGTTCTGGAGCCTGATGTCCGCGGTACCGAATTAACAGCCCAAGTTGTCGAGTCCCAACAATCTCAAGTGAGCTAGACATGACAGATATATTGTTTCGTGGTGATCCGCGTCTGAAGAAGAAGGCGTGCGAACTCTTGAAAACTGCTGGCTACAGACTTGTTGAAGCAAACGTAGCCGTTGCCCAGACACAACTGAAGGAGTCAAACTATTGTGCGGCAGTTGTGGACTGGAAATCACAGAAGGACAAGGCCACTATCCGGGCGGCCAAGGAAATCTGCGTCCCGGTCATCGTGATAACTGGCCGGCTTCGTGCCGCATTCGAAGCCGGTGAACCGCATGCCGATTTATACTTAGAGAAGCCAACCTGCGCTCAGGAACTTGTCACGTTCTTAGTCGAAATGATCAAAGCGGATCAGCAGGCTAAGAGTGTAGGCCAGGAGACCACAGCCGCGGCGGCAGCATCCCGCTAGTGCATTGGCTATCTCCATTTGTGCAAATTCAATGGATTCAGGCCGCCGCGCGGGAACGCTCAAAAACGTTGCGTGCAGGCGAAACCCGCCGTCGCTGCCGTCGGAAGGATTTAGATATACGTAGATTCGCAGCGGGGAAATGAACTTGCCTGCGTGCACTCCCGCGCATATATCGAAACAGACCGCGTAGCGGCTCCCGTTTCGATTGCTCAGAGCTCGATCACATTGGGGCGTGAGCAACTTTGTCCCGAGCAGTGACAATGCACTTCTCAACCGGACCTTAGCTTCTGTTCGCCTCCATGCGCAGGGAATTCGTTAGAGGGGTCCAAAGGGTTATATGCAAGATCATATGCAATCACTTAACGCACGTGCGTCGATTCGGGGTCTGGAACTGCTCGAAATCGTGTTTGGCGGGATTGAGCGACTGTTGCAGAGAGCAACTAGGTCGCACCACGCGTCCGCGTCTCGTTCTGTCGCCGCCAGAGTCGGCGCCTTTCCAAAAGATCAAAAGGACGCTCAACCTACCTGTACGGCGCGCGATGCCTAGACCACCTGGAGCGAACCCAGGTGGTTCGGGGGCCGTAGCTAAGATCACTAGCCATTGATAATCAATAATTCTGTGGGGAACCTTTCAATTACCCACAACTCTGACAAGGGCGCCTCAACCATGGCTATTTGCAAAATAGATTCCGCCTCAGGATGAGTACTTATGCGAGCGGCTGGACGTATGGCGAACTGCAGTCATGTATCAACGACAGCAGTTGTTACGACGCAGAGGCGAAAGTGGCCGTTCCACTGCATTCCGGAGCGACAAATGGATTGACCGAGAACTCGCGGAATGTGAGTTTAAAGATGTGCGACTGGGGAAGAGGTTCAGAAGATTGCTGGAGCAGCTCTCGGAAGGGGTGGGCGGGACCATTCCTTGGGCTTGTCAGGACTGGGCAAATACCAAAGCGGCGTATCGCTTCTTTTAGAACGAGCGGGTGAGCGAAGCCGAGATTCTTCTGGGCAATTCCAGTCCACCCGGAGTCGGTTGCCGGAGAGTGACGATCCGATCCTGGTTCTGCATGACACCACACAGTTCACGTATCAGCGAAAGGACATAGAATCTGTGGGCCTTCTTCACCGGTCTGCGGGCGGCAGGGATAAAGAAGGGCGCACCCCGAGATTCGCTATTGCCGCATAGTGGTTTTTCCCCCGATTGGGAAGCAGAAGAAATACCCTGCCCTGATTCTGACGGTGATCCATGCCACGGAACGAGGAACCGCACGGCAGGGACAGAATCGACCGGAAACTGCTTACCGATGTGCCCGTGCGTTCGCGCATAGATGCCGTTGAGAAAATCAAATGGTATTCGCGGAGATGGAAGATAGAGACATTTCACAAAATCTTGAAGTCTGGCTGCAAGGCCGAAGATTCGAAGCTGAGAACCGCAGAGCGGCTTGTGAATTTATTGGGCGGTCCTGGACAACAACCATGCAAAGACATTGAGGTCGATTTCAGTTGCTCCAAGCACCGGGAACCTTACCGTAAGTTCCACGCAGCAACTGACGGTTACCGGCAACAATAGCGACGGCACGTAGGCAAATGTTACAAACTCGGCAATCTGGACGACATCCAATGCCAGCGTGGCGACCGTAAACACGAGCGGACTGCTGACCAGTGTCGCTCCTGAAGCCGCTACCATCACGGCCACTATCAGCGCGCTCATGAACAGTGACGCCTGGCAGGATTCCTTCTTCATCCTCAGTTGCGACGAAGGCGGTGGCCTGTATGATCATGTGCCGCCTTTCAATGGTGCCTCCTCCCGACAGCTATCTGACCGGGATTTGTCGAGTTCGCAGGCAGATACTGCTGTAACCATGATCCGACGGCCATCGCCGAGGATGTGTCTTCCCTGTAGTTTGCTACTGAGTTCTTCGAAGGACAACGGATCTGCCGAGAGGACTGCTTCTCTCAACGCCGAGTTCTTTCCGCAGCACAATTCGGAGTCGTGGAAGGTCGTTTCGAGCGCCGCCACGAGCGTCGCCGTGAAATCTGTGGATTGTGCAGCTCGCGGAGGCAGGCCGCTGACCCGTATTTCCTGATTTGGGTGGACGACATCGGCAGGCGGCGGATAAATTTGGCTAGGGCAGAGCCCGCAAGAATCAGGAACGAGCTCAAACACAAAACCGGACCTTCGCCATACACAACCTCTTCTCTTCGGCTGTCTCATTCCAGTCCGGTCAATGGTCGGCTTGGAAGCGCGGTGCTTGCACGGGCGCGACCGAGCGGCATCGGCTGAAACTTCAGGAGGGCGTTGCCTTCCAGTATAGCCACACCCCGCAAACGGTGCTATTGTGCCTCTGCCCCGTCCGTTACGAGGGTTGCCTTAACAGAAAATTCATGAACACTTAAATGACCGAGAATAAGATCAAAAGTGACAACTTGTCTCTCCCCGACTTCGTTCATACGATTCTGGCGAATGGACTGACAGTCTCCACTTGTCAGCTTTGCTTTACAACGATTGGCAGCCCTACACTTCCCAGTCTAAGGATGGCTGAAGAAAACCATGTCTGCGCATCCTCTCCCGTACTCACAAATTCACAATCAAGGAATAGCGGTGAGAACTTCTGCCGACACCGAACGAGGTTGGGCGCATCTCTTTTGACATCCTGATCTGGCCCTACGTCCGCGCCGTTTGAATATCACAGGCATTCCCTGATCGCGAATTTGCAGTTTGAACGAACGGCGTATCCGTTCAGATCAAACATCATCGGCAGGCAGTTTATACCGTAACACCTCAATCTCGTCCCCAGAGTCCGGCAGGGTGATTTCCAACACCTGATTCACAAGATCGCTGTCGAGGTCGAGTTCATCCATTGCGGCTTCAAAGAATTCGAGTTGAAGATCAAGGTCCATGCCGACCGGGCCATTGAGACATATCAATCCGGAATGGAGCACCACATCCGCATATTGAAAATCGACGCTGTTCTTGGTAACAAACGTCCAATTGCCGTCGAGGATGACAGTATTCAATTCCCAGTCCTTCCACCCGCGCTTGCCGATCCAGGTAACATGTGAAGCATCCGCGTGGCCTCGCCGCTGAGCGACGCCAGCTTTCGGCGCGGCGAGCGGCGGGTTGAAACAATAACAGTTCCAGTGGACAACGCCGGTGATCGCCGTGGTCTGCCGCGCTGCGGATTGGCTTCCGCGTAGAGAGCGACAAGTTCAACCGCTTCGGCAGTGAGACCAGGATAGGCGGCTAAAATGCGTTCCGTCGACAGTCCCGCCGCAACCGAGGCCGCGATATCATAAATCGGAAGGCGTGTGTCCCTAATAACAGGAGTACCCCCCAGGATTGCGACATCTTCAACAACCAGCGCGCGCCCCGCAGCCAATTTTTCCAGTCGCTGGTGAACACTTCTCAGAAATGGCGCTAAGTCAATAGCCAAGAAGTCCTGGCGGATAATCCATTCCTTCTCCAACTTGCTCACAGGCTCCTCTCGCAAGCGCTCGCTCGCCGCCGCAATCGTGCGCACCCGCTCCTCGGAGGTTAACTGATTGGCCGCCCTGAAATAGAACGAGATGAAGGCACAGGCATCGACGCTGAACCGACGTGCCCGGTCAGTACCCACCTTGTAGAGTCTCTCGGGGAGAATTTTCTCGTCGATGATCCTGTTCACATCCCGCACGGCTACGCGCGACACCACAGCGACTTCCGTGGGCGTCAACATTTCTATTCTTGCCGCAGTCATGCATCCTCCATAATTATTCCGGCATATCGGAATATATAATCAATGCAGATCAAATGCAAGGATTTCACTCACGGACAGGGTTTCAGGCGTACTTGGCGAGGGACGTTGAAGGGTACGTTGGATTTCGATTTTGTATAGCTTAGAGGACGTTCTGGAGCCACCGAGGACGTCTAAGTTATTGAAAAGCCGTTAGTTGGAATTTTGACACGGTAGAGGTCAGGAGTTCGAGTCTCCTCGTGCCTACCATTTTATTTTCTTACACTTACAGCCAAGACGCCAGATCAGCGTGGTACACAAGAAGGGCACAATAAGTTTCGGCACTGAAACTGGCCGCCCTGCTTGCCCCGCATGTGTCCGCCGATCCCGCATCACGCCGTGACCTCTCTCACTTCCGCTTGCTGATTCGGCAGCACCATTCCCACCACCTTGGACTGCGCAGACCGTTTTTTGCTATCGACGGCATGCGTGTAGATGTCCATGGTGATCGTCGAATTGGCGTGCCGCATCCACGACTGCACCGTCTTCACATCCTTGCGGAGCCCAAGCTCCAGCGCCGGGACGTTGTCATTGCAAATGGCGGCCAAGCACCTGTCGCGTTCGCCGATACCAGTGTCCACCCAGCAAAACGCTCCGTGACTGTGCGGGAAGGCGCCATCCTGGTTTCGGGCAGCAAAACACGGGTAGATCGCGCGGTATCGAACGAGAAGGACTACCGAAGGAACAGGTTCGCCAAATAGAAGAGGCGTACCGGCGAGAAAATAAGGGCAGTGTTCCCGACCGGCTCTACCGTGAGAGCCGCACCGCATTATTGCTCCTAATTCACCTCATCGTCCCCGTTGACAAAGATGACAAGCGCTTTGAGACGGGTGGCGTGGAGCTACTTGCCCTGGGCCTCAGCCTCCCCGTTTTCGATGACAGCGATGTCGCAAGAAAAGTCAAGTATCGGGTGAATCTTGTCGAATGGAGGGCAATGCTCGAAGAGGCCATCGACGAGGATGCGCAAGGAGATGATGATGACGCCGGTTGAACTATTGTGGGCGGACCTTCTAATGCGGCATGATCGCCCTGTGTTCACGCGCATTGACGAGACACACCCACTGGATCTCTACGTCGGCATCGACGTGGGCGACGCTCGCGTCCTGATGCTCGTGTGCGACCAGGAGCCGGCAGAGTCACCAAGCTACGAGGTCATCGAGATCATAAGCCACCGTCGTGCTGACGACCGGTGGGTATTGCTCGTCCGCCTCAAGAAGCAGGAATTGGGAGTTCCTTTTTCGCGCCTCTGTCAGGACTTGGTTGACTCGAGTCGCGCCGGCACTGGCGGTATGAGCCCTGCGGAGTTTTTGTTGCGGAGGCTTGCACGATGGCACAAGCTGCTGCAGATGGATCACACAGGCCTATCCGATGCTGACCTCCGGCGGCCGATATGGCGGCCCTCGAGTTGGCGCGCCGCGTGCCGGCGCGCACCGCTCGACGATCAGATTCCGTTCCAGCTCGGCGATGGCGATGACCACCATCGCCCACCCCAGCGGGCCGCTGGGGTCGATATTTTCCCGGAAGCTGACAAACTCAACCTTATATGATTGCTCACCTCCTTCCGCCCCCGGGCAGGGCTCAGAGGTGAGCATATCCGGCTATGAGTACGAAATCCCAGCCTTAGCTGGCCAGAGGCCGGTTACTCAACAATTCCTGTTGTATCGGCTAATCTCGGCGATCAACGATGTCTGTATGTAGCTGGACTCGAGGGTTCCGGCGATCGCCTCCACCAGCCCGGAGTCTTGGCTGGGCACCCATCCGGCCTCCAGGGCATACCAGTCAGAGATCTCCATCCCGCTCAACTGAGCGGCGCGCTCAAGGGAGAGGCCGAGTTTGACGGTTCGCAGCCACAATGCACATTTATATAGTTAACCAGGACGCTTCGCGATCGCTTATACAGCGTTCACCTTACTTCGGTTTCCAGGGGTGGTGCTTATTGGGCGTGAACCGACTCCTCCGCCCAGGTGGTTCCCAAATAATCACGCGGCTCTTGCCAACCAGGTAGAGCCCGCGAGTCATTCAGCACTCATGACGCGTCTACAGTTTACAGACCGGGCCTGGCGCTGAAGTTGATTCCTCTGTGCTGGACGAGGCGGGAGCCGCAACTCGGCCCTTTGGCGGCATCCCTCACGTCTGAAAGCCGAAGCGTGGCAGCACCCAGCGGCTTACCACTATCCACGCGACTATAAATGCGAGAGCCCCTAGAAAGCTGTTCATACCGTTCCTCTTACCGTGAATAGATGCACGCTCTATAAGCCTGCTGAAGCCCGCTTCGTCCGAGTGGGTCGTCGTGCCCCGTTGAGCGATTCCACTTTGCGTACGAAGTGCGACATCGACTTGCTCACTTTGTGAAGCACCTCTGCCCATTGCTGCAGGTGATGCTCACCATCCTTGGTCAACGAGTACACCTTTCGTGCCGGTCCAGAACCCTTCGTATCCCAATGGCTGGTGACGTATTCGTTCTTTTCGAGAATGTTCAGCGTGCGATAAAGCGCGGCTCTTTCAATATCTGCATCCGTAAATGCGTAATCTGCCAGATCTCCCGACAGGTCGTAACCATAAGCCTGCCCGCGCTCTCGAATCATCAACAAGAGAACCGGCTCAATAAATCGATACAAATGTCCCATGGCGCAGGTGCAAGGATAGCCGCCTGGGTGATGAGCGCATTTTCCACGTGGCATTCTCAAAAACCTCCAACACCGCTTTAGTGTAAGTGTAACACGCACCTATTTCGCCCGCTTCAAAACGGTCGCCGCCAAGCCGCCGAGGGCGTCGGCTGTTGACTAAATGAGCGAATGCTTCAACCGAATGTAGCAATAAAGTAACTGCCAAACATCCCTGCCACAGGTTGTAAATAGCATTTCGGTAAGGTGATAAGTACACCTAATCAGTGATGGCCCTTTTGCAACCAACAACATACAAAAACGTTAGCCTTCCCTCAATTCTGCCTTGCGCGAGGCTCTAAGCAAGTCTATAAGAGTTTAAGGATTCTAGACACACACTGCATCTAGATGTGATTCTGAAAAGCAATCGGTTAAGAAACAGAGGAGTCATGCAGCTCATCAGTCCAGAAGATCGGGAGAAAGCCTTTCACTCGGTGAAAAAGCTGGAGGTCATCCGGAAGCAACTTTTGCCTGTTCGCTACCACGTGGAGGATTTTGCGGTTCATGACCGCCCCCGCCGCTTTCTTGAAGCATTCGCCGCCATTCTGAAGCATACGAACTATCGCGTGGCGCTGGACCATTATGTCCGGGTCAGCGCAAAATGCTCGCGTTGCACGGTCAAATGTCAGGTGTATCTGGCTACTGGCGATGAGCAAGACATTCCATGCTATCGCTCGGAATTGTTGCTGTCGGTTTATCGACGCCACTTCACCGTCACCGGTGTTTTGAGGGCACGATTGTTGGGCGATCCGGGATTGACCGACGAAAAAATCCAGGAGATGGCCGGGGCATTTTACAACTGCACGGCATGCCGTCGCTGCCATTTCGAGTGCCCCATGGGGATAGACCACGGATTGCTGACCCACCTGGGACGTTACATCCTCTCAGAGATCGGAATTATCCCCCGGGCTCTGGCCGTCAGCGTTCGCGAGCAGCTAACCGGCTCCAGCGGAAACACGTCGGCAGTGCCGGTCCCGGCGTTGTTGGATACGTTGGAGTTTCTGAGCGACGAAATCAAAGAGGGCCTGGGGTTGGATGTTAAATTCCCGGTCGATGTGCAAGGCGCTGAATACCTTTTTTTCCCCGCCGTTTCGGACTACATCATGGAGGCTGACACGCTGATGGGCAATGCGGCGGTGTTTCACGCCACCGGCGACGTGTGGACCATTGGCACCGGCTACTTCGACGGCATCAATTACGGGCTTTTCTACAGCGACCAAATACTGGAACACGTCGTGAAGAAAGTCCACGCGGAAGCGGAGCGCCTGCATGTGAAAAAGCTCCTGATCGGCGAGTGCGGCCATGCTTCGCGAACCGCCAAAGCTTTTTATCCGACTTTCTGCGGAAAAAATCAAGCGCGGCCAGTCGTCAGCATCATGGAGTACACCCACAAGGCATGGCGGGATGGAAGGTTAAAGCTCAAGCCGAATGTGATCACCGAACGGGTCACCTATCACGATCCGTGTAACTTCGCGCGGAATGGTTGGATTGTGGAGCAACCTCGGGAACTTCTCAAGGCTATTTGCAGTGATTACGTTGAGATGACGCCGAACCGGCGCGACAACATTTGCTGCGGCGGTGGCGGCGGCACCGTATCCATGGACGAGTTACGACCCTACCGAACGCTGGTGGGGGGCAAGGCCAAAGCCGAACAGATTCGGGCGACTGGCGCCAAGTACTGCGTTGCGCCCTGCGCCAACTGTAAGAAACAGCTAAAAGAATTGATGGAAGACCAAGGCGTCGATTGCCAAATCGTCGGCCTGCACGACCTGCTATACAAGGCGATCGACTTCGAATCAGGGGGCGCCAGTGGAAACGTGGATTGAGTTCGGCCGCGGACCTCTGTTCCGTATTGCGTTTTCGTTGATGCTACTTGGTCTGCTGCGGTCGGTGGTGCTTACTGCAATCGGAATAGCGGAGGCGTATCGACAGAGCCCGGACAAGATTGTGAGCTGGCGTGAGGTGCGGAGGCAGACGATCTCCTGGCTGTTTCCCGTAACGCGGCTTTGGCGCCAGCGGCCAGTCTACAGCACGGTTTCTTTCTTATTTCATGTCGGACTACTTATGGTTCCCCCATTCCTATTTGCGCACGTCCTGCTATGGAAGCGTTCTACCGGATTTGCGTGGTTCGCAATCCCGCAGTCCTTGGCGAACTACCTTACCGTGATCGTCATTGTAGCCGGCATGGCTTTGTTTCTCAGCCGTGTTTTTGACGCGAAATCGCGCAAGCTAAGCCGCCTGCAGGACTTCGCTTGGCCATTGCTTCTAGTGGTCCCCTTCATTACAGGATTTCTGTGCACGAATGTTGCGATCGGACCCAAGACTTACCAGTCGCTGATGCTTGTTCATGTGTACATGGCGAACCTTATCATGCTCCTAATCCCGTTTACGAAGATCGCTCATTGCGTGCTCGCTCCGCTATCACAACTCGTCACCGCGATTGCTTGGAAGTTTCCTGCCGGAGCGGGCGATCGGGTCGCTGCCACTTTAGGTTACGCGGATAGACCAACGTGGTTGCCGAAGGCAAGGCTGGAAACCGCGACAGTCGCACACAGCGGGGCGGACAACCAATGAAGGTGGCCATCCTTACCGATACTACGAAGTGCAACAACTGCCACGAGTGTGTGGCCGCCTGCAAGAAGCAGAACCAGTTGCCCGTGGACCTGCCGCGCCGGTGGGACCTAGATGACGGTCTCTCAGCCAAGAATTGGACCTCGGTAGTCGAAGGCTCTCAGCACGCGTTTGTCCGCAAACAATGCCGCCACTGTCTTGAGCCGGCTTGTGCCTCGGCCTGTCCGGTCGGCGCCCTCCATCAAACCAAGTTCGGAGCCGTTATATATGACGGCAGCAAGTGCATGGGGTGCCGTTACTGCATGATGGCGTGCCCGTATGGTATTCCCCGCTATGAGTGGCAGGCCGCAGTACCCTATGTGCGCAAGTGCATTTTCTGCTACGACCGGATCGCCGAGGGTCGCCAGCCCGCGTGTACCGAGGCGTGCCCGCAAAAGGCGACGATCTTCGGAGATCGCGATCGGCTTCTTGCCGAGGCGCATGACCGGATCGCGAAGGACCCGGGCAGGTATGTAAACAAAGTCTGGGGAGAACACGACGCCGGCGGGACATCGGTGCTCTATCTCTCGAATATCGACCTTTCGTTCTTGACTGCGGGCCATGTGATCAGCGCCAAACCACTGCCAAAGAACACGGCGGTTGCGATGGAAGCCGTCCCGTTCGTATTTACAGGTGTCATGGCATGCATGGCGGGACTGTCGTGGATCATCGAGCGCCGCATGAGGATTGAGAAGGACGCATCGGGGAAGGACGAATCGCATGAATAGGGTCCGCAAATTAAAGCTGGCGCTTTGGGCGCTGATTGGCTTGGCGGCCTCGGTCGCGACAGCGCGTTTCATGTTCGGATTGGGTGCCAGCACAAATCTGACGGATGCCAATCCCTGGGGTGTCTGGATCGGATTCGACGTAATGGGCGGAGTAGCGTTGGCGGCCGGCGGATTCATCGTTACTGCTACGGTCTATATCTTCAAACTAGAGCGATTCCACTCCATTGTTCGCCCTGCGGTACTGACTGCGTTTCTTGGCTATCTCGCGGTTGCCGTCGGGTTGCTGTTCGATCTGGGCCTGCCATGGAACATCTGGCACATGATCGTCTATTGGAATCCTCGATCGCCGCTGTTTGAAGTCGGCTGGTGTGTCATGCTGTACCTCACGGTCCTGGCCTTGGAGTTCTTTCCGGTTCCGGCGGAAGAATTCCCGCGCCTTGCGAGTATCCGTGCAATACTCCTCAAGGTCCGTCTGCCGTTAGTGATCGTTGGGATCGGACTTTCATCTCTGCACCAGTCGTCGCTGGGTTCGCTGTTCCTGATCATGCCGTACCGGCTGCATCCGCTGTGGTACTCGCCGATCCTTCCGCTCATGTTCCTGATCTCCGCGATTGGGCTGGGACTTTCGATGGTGATTTTCGAGAGTCATCTAACAGCGTACCTTTACCACCGCAAGCCGGAGACAGACCTGTTAGCGTCATTCGCTAATGCGTGCCGATGGGTGTTAACGATTTATGTGATTGTGCGGATCGCCGATCTTTTCGTCCGCAGGCAGACCGCACTGCTATTCATCGGCGACTGGCGAACGGGTTTGTTTTGGTTCGAAGTCATGGTGATGGCGCTCATTCCCATCGCCCTCTTCTCTGCTCCACGTGTGCGGCACAGTCGCGCCGGGCAATGGACAGCCGCCACATTCGCGGTCTGCGGTATAGTCCTCAACCGTATCGATGTCGGTGGCGTTGCCCATCCCAGACCAGACGGCGCTTTCTATCTGCCATCCTGGACTGAAATCGCCATTAGTGTAGGTGTGGTTTCCGCCGCAATGCTGGCGTTCCTCTTTATGATCGAACACTTCAAGGTGTGGGAAGAACGGCCCGCCGATCCGAACGCCGATCCGCTCAAGCTACCGGAACTCGATCCTGTAGGCGCTACTTGGCTGGGAGTTCCCGGCATTGCGGCCCGCACCACATATTCTCTGGCCTTCATCCTGGCTGCCGCTATGGGTTTCGGCTTCTTGAAGGTTGAACCGGCCGCAAGTCGCGGGATCGATGCAACACCGGTTCAACGCGCTCGCGGTGGTGAAGTTCTTTGGATCGACGGGAACCTCGACGGTTTTGGTGTTGCGTTCAAGCATGCGGAGCACGAGAAGCGCGAAGGTGGAAAAGAGTCGTGCGTTAAATGTCATCACATGAACCTGCCCAGAGACGAAGGTTCAGCGTGTGCTCGTTGCCACCGGGACATGTATTTGCCGGTTGACGCATTCCGGCATGACTGGCATGCGTCACCCTCCGGGGCGCGCGTCGCATGCTACCAATGCCACGCCACGGGCCAGGTTCGCACTGCCGAAAGCGCGGTCCGCTGCGACAAATGCCACAAGAACCTCGTTCCAACTGGCGCTTCGATCATTGTTAAGGGCTACAAAGCTGTCGCCTATACCGAAGCGATGCACCGGCTTTGCATCGGCTGTCATGTAAAAAAGGCACAGGAGAAGAGCAAGCCTGAAATGACCCGCTGCGACTGGTGTCACAAGGACAGACGCGAAGTCATCGACTCCCGCGAACTCGTACTCCGCAGAGCGGGATTGACAGGGCAAAACGTGGTGCTTCCCACCCCGGAAGCGAGGAAGTAGAGGAAGTACATGGCACAGCTAAGTCAATCCGAGCTGGACCAACTGCTCGGCCGTAGTATGTTCGAGCTGATCCCGTTCAATGTGGCCGTCATAGACCGCGAATTCAACATCGTAGCCGGAAACGGGAACTTCGAGGAGTACTTCGGAAATTGGCGGAATCGCCGCTGTTACGAGGTGTGCAAGCGAGCATCGCAGCCATGCGAACCCTGCGGTATGAAAGAGACATTCGAGGACGGGCGCATGCGCGTGACGGACGAAACCGGTGTGGACCGGCACGGTCGAACATGTCATTACGCGACACACCTCGTGCCATTGACGGATGCCAGCGGACAGATTACTCACGTCATGGCGATGAAGACGGACTTGACCGAGACGCGCTCGTGGAAACGGGAATACGACCGATTGTTCGAGCGCGTGCCCTGCCCGGCATTCGTGATCGACCGCAACTATCGCCTCACTCAAGCGAACGACAAATTCCGGGAAATCTTCGGTACCCCCGACGGGAAATTCTGTTACGAGGTTTGCAAACGGCGCAGGAGTCCCTGTCGAAGTTGCACGGCTACGCTGACTTTCGCTGACGGCTCCGAGCACGCAGCTAACGAGGTTGGCGTGCATAAGGATGGGTCCCCCGCATATTACATTGTGACCAGTTCTCCGTTATTGCGCGGCCAGGAAGGCGTCTCCCATGTCATCCAGATGGCCACCGATATCACTGAGATCTCGCAACTCGAACGGGAATTGCAAAAAACCCAGGACTACTACGAGGCTCTGATCCACAATTCGCCTGCCGGAATTATCGCAGTCGATCCCGCCGGCGATCCCAAGGTCATCAATCCGGCGGCGCGCGCTCTGCTGGATTGGACTGCGGGCCAGCCACCAACGGGGGCTCGGCTGAGACAGATGCTTCCGGAGAAATTCTTTGCTTCCGGTGCCATGCCCGAGGGCAAACTTGACCTGCCTGAAATCTCTGTGCGCTCGGCACAACTGCAGAAAATTCCGGTTCACTTTTCAGCCGTGGAATTGAGAAGTGGAAGGCGGCAGCTTGGGCGTGCGGCCTTTATGGAAGACGTGCGCGAGATCAAACGTCTTGAACAGGAGAAACTGGATGCGGAACGGCTAGCCGCCGTTGGCCAAACAGTGGCGGGACTGGCACACACGATCAAGAACCTTCTGATGGGCCTCGAGGGCGGAATGTACATGGTGGACAGCGGTCTGTCCAAGGGGGATGCATCGCGAATTACCGCCGGATGGCAAATGCTGCAGCGCAACTTTGAAAAGACGACTAGCCTGGTAAAAGACTTCCTCAGCTTTGCCAAAGGTAGGCTGCCGGAGCTGCGCCCGACAGATCCCAATGTACTCGCTCGCGATATAGTTGCCCTTTATGTGGACGCCGCTCGTCTGCAAGGAGTGGAGCTGAAGCTTGAACTGGACGGCGAAGTGGAACCGGCCCCGCTCGATGCGCAGGGAATGGAGACATGCATCACGAATTTGCTCTCGAACGGGATCGATGCCGCTGCCATGCGACCTGAAGGAGGGGGCCGAGTCATCCTGCGGACTTGCGAACAAGCTGGCGACTTGATCTTCGAGGTGGTTGACAATGGGGGCGGCATGGATTGGGAAGTGAGTGGAAAAGTGTTCACTACATTCTTCACCACCAAGGGAAATAAAGGAACCGGCCTCGGCCTGCTGACAACTCGCAGAATCGTGCAGGAGCACGGTGGCCGGATTGATGTGGAGTCGACGCCCGGCGAAGGGGCTACTTTCCGCATTCGCTTGTCGCGCGAGCGCCTGCAGACGATTGCCGACTCGGCTCCCGGGCTCGCAAACTTAAGTCATGGGGTAATGTAATGACCGATGTAAAGCCTTACCGGATTCTGGTAGTCGATGACGAGGCAGATGTCCGCGAGTACCTGCGCACCGCTCTTGAAGATGCCGGTTTTGTTGTCGAAACCGCCAAGGACGGGCTCGAAGCTCTGGAAGCGGTGCAACGAAGCGCACCGGATCTAATCTCGCTGGATCTGGTGATGCCTCGCCATTCCGGCGCGAGATTCTATCATGACCTTCAGAAGGACAAAGCGCTCTCGAAAATCCCTGTGTTGATCGTTACGGGTCATGCCCGCGACGAGATGGGCAAGGCCGATTTCAACGAAATGACCATGTCCGGCAGGGGCATTTACCTTGAGAAACCCGTACGGCATGATTCTTACGTTTCGGCCGTTCGCAGTTTGCTAGGCATTCCCGCAGCCGAAGAACGAGCGAACGACTCGGAAAGGCTCCGCGGCGAACTGGCTGCCGTACTCTCAACCGCTAATGCGGATACGTTGCAACGCACGCTGGACGCATTAAAGAAGAAATGAGGTGACGATTATGACGGAATACAAAGCAAAGATTCTTGTCGTCGATGATGAAGAGGACATAACCACCTTCGTCGGTACGCTGCTGGAAGACAATGGCTATTCGGTGACCAAAGCCGCGGATGGCAAGCAGGGCATGGCGAAAGCCAAGTCCGAAATCCCGGACTTGATCATTTTGGACATCAGCATGCCGGAAGAAAGCGGTGTGCGCATGTTCCGCAACCTGCAGGAGGACGGGCAAACAGCAGCCATACCAGTGATCATGCTGACAGGAGTTACGCACGACTTTGAGCAGTTCATCTCGACCCGCCGCAAGGTGCGTCCGCCTGCGGGATACTTCGATAAACCACCGAACCGCGAGCAGTTGTTAGCCAAGGTAGCTGAACTCGTCGCGGCGAAACCCGTCGTCTAACTAATCGCGGCTAGTTCTCTGGAGTTTGAAACAGGCTCATTCTGGTGGACGCGCACGGCGCGAGACCGTGCCGTCACCAGACAATCTGAGTTGGAGAGCATGAATGAAGCACAGAACCTTGATTGCGGCACTGGTTTGTCTGGTGCTGGCGGTAATAGGCCCGGCGAATGCCACCGGCTCGGAAGCTGGATCAAAACTGCTGGTTCAGACCGGCTGGCTGGCTGCACACCTCAATGATTCGAATGTCGTCGTCCTCCACGTCGCTCCCAACCGGACCTCTTATGACGCCGGCCATATTTCCGGAGCGCGTTTCCTGCCGTTAAGCGATGTTGCCGTCACCCGTAATGGCCTCCCGAACCAACTCCCCACCGTCAATGCTATGAAGACGGCTTTTGAACGGGTAGGCGTCGGCGACAAATCGCGTGTTGTAATTTATGGCGATATGAGCGGCCTCTTCGCTGCGCGCGTGTATTTTGCACTTGACTATCTTGGCCATGGAAACCATGCCGCCTTGCTCGACGGCGGACTGGAAAAGTGGAAAGCCGAACACCGCGACCTTAGCACGACTGCATCCGCCTTCAAGGCCGTCAGTTTAACGGCAAAGTCTCGTCCGGAACTTGTTGTGGGTCTACCCGCTATGAAGCAGATTGTAGCCGACAAGAAGACTACGCTAATCGACGCCCGTCCCCCGAACGAGTATTCCGGGGCGACAACCGGTGATGGCGTGCCGCGGGGCGGGCACATCCCCGGAGCGAAGAACGTTTTCTGGATGGAAAACCTGGCGAGCAAGGACAATCCCCTTCTCAAGCCGGCGCCGGAGATGTTGGCAAAGTACGAAGCGGCAGGCGTGAAGCGCGGGAAGAAACTGGTGGTCTACTGTCGCACCGGTGTTCAGGCTTCGCACGACTATTTCACCCTTAAACTTCTAGGCTTTAGTCCGGTCTTGTACGAGGGGTCATTCTTCGAGTGGAGTAATGCGCCTGGAACGCCAGTAGAGACCAGCAAGCCGTAGCCGCCGGCTGTGGAGTGCGCTAAAAGATCGGACGACTGGAGATTCTACTGTCATGCGGAATCGGCGTGGCACGACGAACCGATTCCGCATGACAAGTCCAAGGATGTGTACTTGCGTTTTACTGTCTGGAAGCACTTGTTTTAGGGCCGCCCATCATGTGCGGGCCGTGCATTGCCCCCATGCCCTGAGCTTGCAGTTGTTTCCATTGCTCTACCGTGAGAATCCGCCGGATCGCCAGTAACATTTTCGCATTCGACTTTTCCAGATCGGCGCGCGCCTGGGCTACCTTGTCGATCTGCGCGGTCACTTTTGCTTCGTCCGGACGCTCGGCATCCACCAGCGGTTGCATGGTGAGTTCTTGCTTTTCAAGAGCGGCACGCAGGTCGATCAACTGCATGCGATGGTCCTGAAACGTCTTCTCAATCTGTTGTACTTGCGCCTCGCTAAGACCAAGCTTCTTGACCAGTTCGGAATTCTTCCACCACTTGCCACCCATTCCCATTCCGCCATGGCCCATGCCGTGTCCCATTCCCGGACCACCGCCCTCCATCGGGCAGGACATTCCCATCTGCGGGCCGTGACCCATCCCCGAACCAGGACCGCCTTGTGCGACCGCGATACAGGCAAAAGCCAACAGGATTACCACGACGAGTGCCGCGTGCTTCTTCATTGCAATTGCTCCCTTTCCATCAGTGATTAGAACTTCGTTTGGCGCTGGCCGAGAGCGCTGAATTACGCTCCTCGTTTATCAGTACGGCGGGCGCCAGAGCGGCCGGGTAGTCGCGCTCAATATCGGTCTGCACTTGCTGCAAGAGAACGTCGTCGGCCGCATCATTGTTCGCCTGCTGCACCGGTTGAGGGGTACGCGTCAGTAGCAATGCCGCCGAAACCACCAGAACCATCGCGGCCGTCGCAACCCAGCGCACGTGCGGCACAAAGCGATGACATGCCAGGCGCTGCCGGATCGCGAGTCTCTGCCTGGCCCAAAAGATCTCGTCGTGTTCCTCGCCTTTCCAAACCAATTCCCGATGGGCTAAGATCGCGGTGCGGACGCCTTCGGCCTCAGCGCGGCACACATCGCACGCTTCAATATGCCCTGCGGTCTCCGCATTGCCAAAACCGAGCACCAATTCTCCTAATTGCTGTTCGTTCAAATGAGCGTTCATCGGTTCTTCCGCTCCTTGACATGCTCTCTGACTGCGCTGACTGCACGAAACAGGTGCGTCTTTACCGTCCCGGCCCGCAGAGACGTGGCCTGCGCAATCTCTTCAATGCTCATCTCTTCCAGAAACCGCAGTACAAACACGGCGCGCTGTTGGTTCGGCAGATTGTCAACCACCGCCGAAACGTGAGCGAGTCGTTCTCGCGCCAACAAGCTACGCTCCGGCGATGCATGCGGATCAGCCTGCTCAAGCGGGTCATCCTGCTCGATCGTCTCTTCCGAGCCCGGCGGCGAGCTGAAAAGCTGGCGCCAGAACTGCCAGCGGCGGCTCTTCACGTGATCCCGAGCGAGATTGACAGCGATGCGTATTAACCACGTCCGGATGCTGCATTCGCCCCGGAACCGCTTTCGGTGCTGATAGGCCTTCAGAAAGCATTCTTGCGTGAGGCTGTCGGCAGCATCGGGGTCACGGAGCATCGCCAGCAATACACGGTAGATGCGCCGTTGCTCGGCCAATACAAGCGCGTCGAAGTCTTCAAAGTCCACGACCGTGCGACCGGTTATCTCTCGCACATCCGCCACTTCCATTGCTGCGATCTGTTCCATGGCCTTACTTGTACAGACGATTGTTGGCCGCAGAGGTTTACATCCATCGCCTATTTATCTTGGTTCGGCTGTCGCCACCAGGAGCTTGTCTTCCCTCTGGATGACGTCTCCGATGTAGTATGGTAATCCACAATTCGCGAAGGAAACGTAAGGACCGCGCTCGAAAACAATGATCTCAGCATCTTCGGAAAACCTGCGTGCACGCGCGGCGCAGGAGGCTCCACCGGCTACTCCGCCGACAACAAGAATCTCTTTCGGGTGTTCATGCTGTTCCTTTTGGCGGACCGGCAGAGACGGCGGACAGAGCGTTCCAACGGCTTGACGTCTTCCCGGTACCGGTTGGGAATGAAATAGCGTCCAGCATCCCTGAATAAATGCAACGGATACTTTCATCACACATAATTTGTTTCAGGTATTTTTTTCGCAGAATCAGCCCGCCGCGCAAATCGAGACATTGAACTTGCGACTTTTCCCAGCACTTGTGCCCACTCCCGCAAATGCTTATTCCCCTCTCTTGTCAGCGAGTAGACTCTGCGAGCCGGGCCCCGCTTATCGACATCCCAATGCGAGATGACATAACCGTGGGCCTCAAGCCGGCGAAGGGTTCGGTACAGGACAGCGCTTTCGATTTCCGAATCAGTGAACGAATATCGTGAGAGCTCGCCGGAAAGATCATACCCATATGAATGCTTTTTTTCTTTGAGTATCAGCAGGAGTACCGGTTCTACGAAGCGGTAGAGGTGCCCCATCGCGCATGTGCAAGGATGTTGGTGCTTGTGTCGGCGACACTCAACATGCAGCATCGAATTGCTCTCCCGAATGATTCATAACTACACCGTCGAAAAACCGCGACCATCAGGCTAGTGCTGGCAATTTGCGCCTGAATGATCACAACCGGTTATCCCGGTCTCGAGTTTTCCATTCAAAAACGTGCTGACAATGACCTCTGGATCGGAAGCCAAGATGCCGGCAAGTACCTGGACCGAGGCTGCCGCGAGCAAATCCCTGGCGCGCGCGCCGATTCCGCCCGCAATTACCACGTTGACTCCGCGCTCCTTCAGCCACAGTGGCAGAAGGCCGGGCTGGTGGTCCGGGGCTCTTTCCACCCGCCGTGCAGCTACGCTCTTTGTTGCAGGCTCCGCGTCGACGAACAGAAACTCTTCACAATGTCCAAAGTGTTGGCACAGTCGACCCTCCGCTAACGGTATGGCGATTCTCATGGCATCTCCTTTGATAATATATTTTTGGTTGTAGTAAGCATGTAGATGTATATTACACTTACTGGGCACGTCGAGCAAGCTAACGTATTGCTGTTAGCGCCATAACGCAACGTGCGCAGGCGACCAGGCGAGGCCCTGGCGCCGCGAGACGTTGTTAGCAGATAGAGGTGGAGGTTGAACCACTTGAGATTACTACAGAGCGACACGCTTCAGGCTCAGCCACAGGCCACCTGTTTTGTATGCGGTTCGGACAATCCGGGAGGGTTGCAGCTCCACTATGAATGTGGTGTTGGCGGTACGGTCAACGCAACGTGGACCCCGACAACCATGTGCGAGGGGTTCCGTGGAATCATCCATGGAGGCATTGTCAGCACCGTGCTTGATGAGGCGATGTCCAAAGCTGTGTTCGCAAGGAATTGCCAAGCGCTTACCTGCGAACTAAGGGTACGCTTCCGGCATCACGTAATCGTCGGCGAACCCTTGCGTGTCCGTGGCTGGATCGTTGCCCAGCAAAAGCGCAAGATTACGGCGGAGGCGAGTCTTTGCACTCTCGATGGCAAAGAGCGTGCCCAGGCCTGGGCAACTTTTCTGGTACTAGCCGGAACCCAAAGCGACCGGCCCGTTCTCAGGCCGGATCTCATTGGTTCAGAATGAACCTGACAGGGCGCGTCCAAGGTGCGATAGGGGCGTCCATTATATTTATTGAACGACAGACTGCGGAGGTCCGTTTCATGAAAGTTACTGTCATTATCGACAATGCGGTGCCGTTTGGCGTAAGGCTACCTCTGCTCGCGGAGCATGGGCTTTCCCTTTTGATCGAGCACGCGGAGAACAAAGTTCTTTATGATACTGGCCAGTCGTCTGCCGTCGTTTCCAACTTGAGCCTGCTTGGCTTCCGGCCCTCGGAGCTGGACATGTTGGTGGTGAGCCATGGCCACTACGATCACACAGGGGGCATCTTCCACGTGCTGCAGCATGCGCGCAAGAAGATTCCAGTTTACGCGCATCCGGGGATATTTCAGGCTCGATACTCTGTTGCGGGGCAGCAGCGCAAGTTCTC
Organism: uncultured Acidobacteriota bacterium; assembly: GCA_963786555.1. GTDB lineage: Bacteria > Acidobacteriota > Terriglobia > Terriglobales > Acidobacteriaceae > CAWBRT01. The sequence continues at coordinate 406,804 of CAWAZO010000015.1, read as the reverse complement.
CGGAATCCCGCATCGGAAAGAACTGTTGACGGCGCTCGGGGCGGAGTGGTGCTTTGTTGACAAGCCAACTGAAATCATCCCGGGGCTCTGGGTGAGCGGGCACATTCCCCGGAACACCGAGTACGAAACGGGCGATCCCAAACTCGTGACCTGTGCGACAGGCGGGGCCGAATGCCAAGACAGAATCGAGGATGATACCTCACTGTTCTACGCCGGCCCTCGCGGGCTGGTGGTAATCGGCGGGTGTACGCACGCCGGATTGGTTAATACTGTGCGGCGGGGGCTTGAGGTCACAGGCAGCTCGCGATTGGCTGGATGGATAGGTGGGACGCACCTGGGGCCTGTGTCGAAAGAGCAGCAGGGGAAAACTCTCGCTCAGCTTGCCGCGTTTGGCCCGGAGTTTGTCGCGGCCAATCACTGTACAGGGTTTGCCATGATGGCAGCACTTTATGAGTGCTTTGGAGATCGGTTCATTCCAGCCTTCGTAAGCACTGTGATTGAAGTGCAGTAGGCTGCTGGAGACGCGCCGGCCTGGCTGAAGGCGAGAACCCGACCTAGTGTAACCACGTGTGATGTTTGTCACAGCTATTCCGATGCGCCGGGGTGATGATTTCGCATTCGCATGCGGGACCCGCACCATACGGCCAAGAGGAACGCAAAAGAGAGGCAATGCCCAAGACCACCGATTCATGCTCGGAATGCGGCCCGCTAAGCTGCTATCGCAAAGACAAGACGCCACCGACCTTTTGTTTGACGGAAGCTACCGACCCGCAGGAAGCGGCCGCAATCGTCGAGCATTTGCGGGGCGATAATCTCGACGGTCGCATCGCCAGGGCCGCCGCAGAAATAGAGGGGATGTACTACGGTAACGCAACCCGCGCAGAAGAGATCGTTCTGTTCGCGAGGCGCATCGGGGCCAAGCGTATTGGGGTCGCCACCTGTCGCGGCTTGATTCAGGAGGCTCGAACCTTCGCCAAGGTGCTGCGGGCAAAGGGCCTGGAAGCTTTCACGGTTGTCTGCAAAATCGGCTCGGTGGATAAGACCGAAATCGGGGTTGCTGAAGAGGTAAAGATTGAGAAGGGTTCTTACGAGGCAATGTGTAACCCCATTCTTCAAGCGAAGACGCTCAACGCGCAGAACACTGAGCTGAACGTGCTGGTCGGGCTTTGCGTGGGCCACGACTCGCTATTCATTAAGTATTCCGAAGCGCCGGTAACGACACTCGTGACCAAGGATCGCGTGCTGGCGCACAATCCGGTGGCGGCTCTCTATGCAACGCATTCGTATTACCGCCGCCTGCTGGATCCTAAACACGATCCGGAAAAGAAGTCGTAACCGAGGCGGCGCCTATTGGATGGCGGCTGCGAACATGGCGCTTATGAATCCGTACACTCCCCGGTTTGGCCAGAGGGAAACATCCGGGGCATCGTTCCATCGCCAGTACGTGTGGTAGCCCGAACGGTTGATACGGTCGAGAGATGGCTTCTGTATGTTGCTGAACATAACGCTTAATGTCCATTTGAGTAATTCTTCAGCCCGTATTTAGCCCGCAGGCCGGGTAGTTACGCACGTACCATAGGCACGCTGGTACCGGTGGGCGTCTAGAAGGTTTTCGGTCAAATTTCCATGGCCGTATTCAGTTTCATTGTCAGGCGCACGCCCTCAGTGGCGTGAAGCCGGAGAGGCCACGAGTCACTGCGAACTGGCCGAGTTCCTGATACCCTGAAAGGGAAAAATCTGACCAAGTGTTAGGCAATAGCGCCAGGGTGGAAATGCCCTGCTATTGCCGCGTAACCGCGGAAAGGACTGATAATGACCAATGCAGTTATGACCAGCAAGAGAATTGAGGAAGTTCCTTTCGCGGGTATTCGGAAGGCAGTTGAAAAGGCGAATGCGATGGAGGCCAAGGGAGTGAGGGTGATCCATTTTGACATTGGGCGCCCCGATTTCGATACCCCGGCGCATATCAAGGAAGCGGCAAAGAAGGCGCTGGACCAAGGCATTGTTCACTATGCGCCGAATGTCGGAATGCCGGCTTTGCTCGAGGCCCTGGCTGACGCAGTCGCAAAGCAGAAGGGTATCCGTTATGATCCCGAAAAAGAGATCATCGTCACTGCCGGAGGCCAGGAAGCTCTGTATCTGAGTTTTATGAGCATCCTCGACCCAGGCGATGAGGTTCTGATTCCCGACCCCGCGTTCGAGACCTTCGCGTGGGCCGTGCATCTGACGGGTGGAGTTCCGGTCGCCAATCATCTGATTCCCGCAGAAAATTTCATGTTCAATCTCGAAGCGGCCGAGAAAGCGATCACTCCAAGGACTAGGGCGATGGTCGTCAATTCGCCGCACAATCCCACTGGTAGCGTTCTCACCCGGGAGCAACTGGGGAAGATCGCACAGTTTGCGACGAAGCACGATCTGATCCTCATCTCCGATGAGGCCTATGACCACATGGTTTATGAGGACTGCGTCCACTATTCTCCGGCGAGTTTCCCTGGAATGCGGGAGAGAACGATTATCTGTGGTTCCTTGTCGAAAACGTATGCCATGACAGGATGGCGGGTCGGGTACATCGCAGCCCCTGAATCAGTAGTCGGCGCAGCCGTCAGAGCGCAGCAGAACGTAATGCTTGCGGTCTGCTCCTTCGCACAAATGGGAGCGATTACCGCTCTCACAGGGAGTCAGGCTCCTACAGACGAGATGATGAAAGAGTTCGGCCGTCGGCGCAGGCTTGTCTTGGAACAAATGAAGCTGGTGCCCGGCCTGGAACTGGAGAACAATCCTTGCGGCGCCTTCTACATTTTTCCGAAGATCACGGTGCCCGGCATAACTTCTGCGCAATTGGCTGCCTATTTGCTTGAAAAGGCGGGGATCGCCGTCGTCGACGGAAGCGCGTTTGGGCGCGGCGGCAACGGTCACATACGTCTCGCGTATTCCTGTTCGTATGAGAACTGCAAAGACGGTATGGAACGACTGGGCGAGGCCATGACCAAGCTGGTGGCGGACATGTAATGAAATCCCGGTCGCGCCTCAGTAAAAGTCGCGCCGGGATTCTTCCCTACCGTTGGTGATCGCTCCGAAATGGCGCTCCGAGAAACCTAGTTCGCAGGATACAGAACCTTTTTGTCTCCCTTTTGCCACTGCACAATCATGACTTCTTTCGTAGCTTGTCCCTTTGCGTCAAAGGTGGTCGGTCCCTGAACGCCGGGGAGATCTTTTGTCGCGGCCAGAGATTCCCGCATACCGCTGCGGAAGCCGGCTAAATCTTTGGCGTCTCCGGATTTTTCAATCGCGTTCTTTGCGATGTACACAGATTCATAAATCGCTGCGGCAAACATATCCGGAGAAACGCCGTACTTTGTCTTGTAAGCGTTCACAAACTGCCGTGCCAAGGGATTAGGAGTATTGACCTCGAAGTAGCTGGTGCAGATCAATCCCTGGTCCGCGTCACCGGCGAGGTTATTGTAATCGTACGACGACAAACCGCCGAATCCATACAGTTGAGACTTGATCCCCAGTTCCTTGGCTTGCCGGGTAATTTGCGACCCTTCCGAGAGGTTGCCGGCGATAATGATGGCATCCGGCCTGTTGTTCTTGAACTTCGTCAATTGAGCGTAAAAGTCCGTATCGCCGATGCTGTAGGACTCGACCGTGAACTGACCGCCCTTGTCCGTGATGTACTTGGTGACAGCCGAAGCCAATCCTTTGCCGTAGTCGGTATTTTCATGGATGACGGCAAACTTGCGGTTCTTGCTGTTGTTGTAGATGTAATTCATCAGCTGTTCGGCTTGCATCGGATTCGTCGCCGAGTTGCGGAATACCCACTTGTTACCCGACTCGGTAATGTCGATAGCAACCGCGATCGGAACCAGCATTGGAATCTTTTCGCGATCAATCACCTTCATGTCGGCCAGGGTGGTTGCACTATTGAAGGTACCGATCAGAAAGCGCACTTCATCCTTCGTCACAAGCTTTTCCGTCGCCGAAACTGATTGCGCGGGAACCGAAGCATCATCCTCAAAAATTGGCTCGATCATCTGGCCGCCCACGCCTCCGGCCTTGTTGATCTCATCGACGGCCAATTGCACGCCTTGCTTCATGCTTTGGCCAGGCTTGGCGTTAGGTCCAGTGTAAGATCCAATCACGCCGAATTTAACAGGTTCTTTCTTGCCGCCGCCACCCTGACATCCGGTCGCGACAAAACCGGCTACCATCAGCAGGACCGCAAGAACAGCCGTCCACCTCGCACTACTATAAGAACAAGTCATGCAATCGCCCCTCCAGAATTTATTCGCCTAAATAAGCCTTCTTGACGTGCTCACTTGCCAGCATCTCGGCCGCGGAAGCCGACAAGGTCACCTGCCCGGTTTCCAGCACGTAGCCTCGCTGCGCGATCTCCAAAGCCAGAAACGCATTCTGTTCGATCAACAATACGGTGACGCCTTGGCGATTGATCGTCTGAATGATCTCGAAGATTTTATCGACCAGCATCGGTGCCAAACCCAGCGAGGGCTCATCCAGCAACAACAGCCGTGGCCTCGACATCAGGGCGCGGCCCATCGCCAACATTTGCTGCTCCCCGCCGGATAGTGTGCCGGCAACCTGCTTCAGCCGATCCTTGAGTAAGGGAAAATAACTGTAAATCCGTTCATAATCCTCGACAAGGTCTTCCCCGGCGCGCGTGTAGGCGCCCAATTCCAGGTTCTCCAGCACTGTCATCCTGGGAAAGATCTGTCTGCCCTCGGGGCAGTGGCTCACTCCAGCCTTGACGATATGCCGCGGATCGCGGCCGGTTATGTCCGCACCCGATAATTCGATCGTGCCGCCGGCAATCGGCACCAAGCCGGAGATGGCTTTCACGATGGTTGTCTTGCCGGCGCCATTCGCGCCGATGAGGGTGACAATCTCCCCTTCTTTGACGTGGAAGTCGACGCCCTTCAGAGCTCGTATGCGGCCGTATTCAACCGTAAGATTACTTACGCGCAACAAATCAGTTCACCCGTCGGCCAAGATAGGCTTCGACCACCTCAGGGTTTGCCTGCACCTGCGAGGGAGTGCCTTCGGCGATTTTGCGGCCGTAATTCAAAACCGCTATGCGATCGCAGATGCTCATGATCAGCTTCATATCGTGTTCCACCAGCAGGACCGTGAATCCCATGTCACGCACCTGGCGAATCAACCGCATGAGTTCCGCTGTTTCTTGCGGATTCATGCCTGCTGCAGGTTCATCCAGCAGGACGAGTTGCGGTTCCGTGGCCAAGGCCCGCACGATCTCCAATTCACGCTGCAACCCGTACGAAAGATTTTTCGCCTTCTCTTCCTTGTATCGGCTGAGCCGAAACATTCCCAGCAGTTCGTTCAGATACTCCTCAGCTCTCTTCTCTTCCTGCCGCTTCCTGCGTGTATGAAAAATGTCGTCAAGGATGGATTCGCGCAGGCGGCAATGCCTCCCCACCATCACGTTTTCCCACACCGTCATGCTGGGAAACAAGCGAATATTCTGAAACGTGCGAGCGATGCCGTAGCGAGTCACGACGTCCGGCCTTTTCCCGGTAATATCTTGCCCATCCAACTGGATTTTACCGGAGGCTGGCTTGTAGATGCCGGTAATCATATTGAAAAGGGTTGTTTTGCCCGAGCCATTCGGACCGATAAGACCGAGAATCTCGCCCTTGCTGACCGTCAAGTCAACCCCATTGATGGCGACAAGACCGCCGAAACGGATGACGAGAGTCTCGCATACCAACAACACTATAGGTCCTTCCTGGTCGGGAGTGGCTTAGCTAGCGCCTGTTTCCGGTTCGCCCACGCCGTGGTCAGGCGCTCCCGTGCGGAATTCACGGCGCCCACCAACCCACCTGGCATGTATAGGATCATCACGAACATCGTCAGTCCATAAATGACCAGCCGATAGTCTTTAAAGAAACGCATTGATTCCAGCAGATAAGTGATACCCACCGCGCCAACGATCGGCCCAATGATCGTACCCATGCCTCCGAGTACCATCATGATCAAAATATTGATCGCTTCTCCGACGGTAAAAGAATCCGGACTGATAAAACGAATGTAGCTGGCGTAAAGAGCCCCGGCCAAGCCTGATAGTCCAGCTCCCGCCGCAAAGGCGACGATTTTGTAAAAGGACAAGTTGATGCCCATGACTTCGGCCGCAATCTGATCGTCGTGGATGGCACGAAGAGCACGATTGATTTTGGAGTGGACAAAATTCCGGTAGAGCACCAGCACGACCAGCAGGATGATCAGAATCAGATAATACATGCTGATCTTGCTGTCGAACCTCAGTACGGTCACGCCCAACCTTATTGGGTTGGGCGATGGAATGCCGATCAATCCGTTCGGTCCCCGCGTGACTCTGTCCCAGTTCAACAGAATCAGTCGCACAATCTCGCCGAATCCCAGCGTGGCGATGACGAAATATGGCCCCTTCAAGCGAAGCGTTGGCAGACCAAAAACCACGGCGACCAGCATGGCCGACAAAATTCCCGCTACTGCCGCAAGCCAAAATGTCAGCCCGAAGTTGAGCATTAAAAGGGCCGACATATAGCTGCCAATGCCGAAGAATGCCGCCTGCGCCAGTGAAAGTTGCCCTGCATAGCCGGCGATAACGTTGAGTCCCAAGGACAGAAGAATGTTGATGAGTGCCAGGATGGCGATATGCAGATAGTATGACTTGAAACCCAGTTGCGGGAATATCAACGCCAGTAAAACAGTTGCCGAGATTGAGAGCTGCTTAAGGGAAGGCCTGTGCACTTACCTATACCTTTTCCAATTGATTGCGTCCGAACAGGCCCTCTGGCTTGAATGCCAGAACAATAATAAGGATAAGGAACGTCACCACATCCTTGTAATCGGACGACAGGAAGCCGGCGGTCATACTCTCGGTCAAACCCAGAATGAAAGCCGCCCAAATCGCGCCCGCAACATTGCCCATTCCTCCGAGGATCACGACGGCAAATACTTTTGCGATGACCATTAAGCCCATGGCGGGCGACACCAGAAATATAGGCCCCACGAGAGTACCAGCCGCGGCCGCCAAAGCAGCACCAATTGCGCAAGTCAGGCGAAAGATTCTATTGATATCGATGCCCATCAGCCGGGCTGCATTCAGATTTTGCTCACACGCCCGCATCGCTTTTCCTAAGCTGGTCCGTTTGATTACGTAACTGAATATCACCATCAGTAGCACGGTGACTATGAAAACCAGAAGCCGTTGCACCGTGATCGATAGGCCCAGTAAGGACAGGTAGGTATTCGAGAAGTAGGTTGGAAAGCGCAATGGATTCGGACTGAAAAGGGCCATAGCACCGTTCATCAGAAAAATCGAAATCCCCAGAGTCCCGATGATCATGTTCATTTCATGCGCGCCCCTGAGGGGCCTGAATACGAGCCGCTCCATCGCCATTCCGAACAGAGCCATGATGAACATTGATCCAATGAGTCCGACCAGAAAGGGCAAGTGCAATTTGACGACAAGGAACAGGCCGACAAAAGCCCCCAGCATGTAGAGTTCGCCGTGAGCCCAGTTCACGATACCCAGAATGCCGTAGATCAATGTCAGCCCAAGGGCGATCAGTGCATAGGTACTGCCCAGGACCAGCCCGTTAATGAGCTGCTGAACAATTTCCTGCCCCATGCTCTCACCTCCGGCCTCTCTACTATCTCAGGTCTCAAGCTGTTTGCCATCGTATTCCGGTCCAAGCACGCGTTGGGAACACCGGCGGAACAGGAATGCGTGGCTCGTGCCGCGCCGCATTCCAGTTCTGGTTAGCACAGCCTTGAACTGGTGTTTGGGAAAAAGTATAGCCTCCGGGGGATACGCGGTCCAATCGCGTTCGTCACACAAAGGTATGACGTTTGTCACAGGATGGAAGACGAACCATAGAAGCTGGTTAGGAAGGTCGTGGGTGAACCCACTCGCGATTGCCGAGCCAACACCAAGCCGTTTCGGTCGGCCGCAGCCGGCGCGAAGCGAAACCGCCGGCGCAGACAATGGCGCTGCCCCGCTTTGAAACAGAATGCTATGATCGCCTTGTCTTTCGGAATGCGCGGCAGCAACCGGATTCTCCAGCATGGTTGCTGGACTGGAATCGACAGGAGTCACATGGCTGAAACCCGTCATTTGTCAGGTAGTTGGGCTGAACTCCGTTCGGCGCTGCTGGATGCAGTCGGCGAGAAGGGCTGCCTCTTTGACCCGCAGGACGTTGCCGGGTATTGCGAGGATTGGCGCCACCTCTATAAGGGACGCACCCCGGCTGTCGTGCGTCCCGCCAGTACGGACGAGGTGGCGACGGTTGTTCGATTGTGCTCCGAAAGGAATTTTCCGATTGTGCCCCAGGGGGGCAACACCGGGCTGATGGGTGGCGCAATACCCAGCGAGGCGGGCACTGAAATCGTGCTTTCTTTGTCGCGGATGAACAAGATTCGGGATCTCGATCCGGTTGACATGACGATGACGGTCGAAGCCGGAGTGACGCTCAAGGCTGCGCAGGATTCGGCGATGGCTCACGAATGCATGTTGCCGATTTCCATGAGTTCGGAGATGTCCGCGCAGATTGGTGGTGTCTTGTCGACCAATGCAGGAGGAAACAATACGGTTCGGTTTGGGAACGCACGGGATCTCGTGCTTGGGTTGGAGGTCGTACTCCCCGATGGCGGGATATGGAATGGACTCCGGCATTTGCGGAAGGATAATACCGGGTACTGCCTTCGCCAACTCTTCGTTGGAGCGGAAGGGACGCTTGGCATCATCACGGCGGCGGTATTAAAACTGGTTCCCCCGCCGAATAGCCTTGTTGTGGCGTTTTGCGCGATGCCGTCGGTTCAGTCGGCCCTGGACCTTCTCGTTTTGTTTCGGCAGCACCTGTGGAACTCCATCCAGGCCTTCGAGTACATATCTGGCGAAGGAATGCGCATAGTGTCGAAGCAATTTCCCGATACGCAAGTGCCGTTTGCTCAAGGGTACGACCACTATCTTCTGTTCGAGTTGGCCGGTGCCTCGCAAAATTTCGCACTTCGGGAAAAAGTTGAAGAAGTACTGGGGGAAAGCATGGATCAAGGTCTCGTGCTCGACGCTGTTCTGGCGGGGAGTTCGACCGAGCGGGCGGCTCTGTGGAAGTTGCGGGAGGAACAGGCTGAAGCTCACCAGCGCGAGTGCGCGGGTGCAACCGTGCTGAATGATATTGCCGTACCAGTATCCAAAGTGCCGCAGTTCATCACGCTCGTCAAAGCGGCTTGTGAACAGCGGTTCCCAGGTATTCGGGCGGTTTCTTTTGGTCACCTGGGGGACGGCAACGTCCACCTCGCTCTTTTGCCGCCTGTTGGTGGCGATCCGGTATCGTTTCTGAGTCAAGCTCAAGACATAATGCATACCGTGAACGAAGTTGTTCGAGAATTCGACGGCAGCTTTTCCGCGGAGCACGGAATCGGCCATCTAAAGTCCTACCTGATGCCTGAATGGCGCGGGGGTGCGGAACTGGAAACGATGCGCCAGATCAAGGCGGCACTCGATCCGCTCGGAATGATGAACCCCGGCAAGGTACTGCCTCCCCGTCGCTGACGCCGCAGGCGACGAGTCTGCCTTTCGCGCCGCACCCTCCAAAGATCGGTGATGCAGTTTTTAATCCTGTTCACCGAGAAATTGGATGTACGTTTTGATGGACGGATCGGAAGTTCTTTGCCGCCTTGCTGCCATGCCGCTTTGAGTTTAGGCGCTGTGATGTCCCAGTCCGGCCGACATATCTTGGTACCGACCCGTAGTTGCCAGAACGCTACCTTCAGTCGGTGCCGTGAGGCTCGGCGCTGACGAGCTATATCGGCTCGTATGGCGGGCTCTGGGCCTCAGCCGAATCTTACCCTCCGCACCCTAACGCGAGACCGTAGAGGCTCTGCTGTCGTTCGTGAATTGGGCCGAGGGTGGAGGTAATTTCCCGCCCGTAATCCAGCCCGTAGTTGGAGTCTTTTATACCTGTTTAGACCAGATTCGCGGAAGGTATGTCCTCGGAAATAGCCGGGCTTTCGCGCCCGGCGGTGATATTGACGGATACACCAACTTGGGAACTGCCTTAGAAGAACTTAGTGGACCTCGGCGGGAGAGTTAAGTTGCTCAAAATACTCGAACCCGGACGCTTCGCGGTAGAGGTCAGGAGTTCGAGTCTCCTCGTGCATACCATTTGTTGTCTTGCACTTACAGCCAAAACGCAAAATCAGCGTGATCCATAGAAGGGCACAATAACGCCGGCACTGAAACTGGCCGCCCGGCTTCGTCCATCTGATCCCGTATACGCCGTGACCTCTCCCACTTCTGCTTGCTGATTTGGCAGCACCATTTTCAAACACGCCTTCGCTATAACATTATGTTTTGTCGATCGAATAGTTGTGTAATCTGGACAGTTAAACAGAAGAGTGTCAATCGGACCGCTTTGCCGATGCAACCGGATGCGGTCGCAGGATTGCCGGCGAGGGCGGCGGCGATAATAGATTGATCGATCATTGAGCTTTATTTCGAATAGGAGTGGAGAGGAATGAGCAACACGAGAGCGCTGGTTATTTTAACTCCCTATGAATCAAGGCGGGTCATCGCCAAGGCAGTCGCCAAGCTGCCGGCGGTCGAAAACGCGATGCAGAATGGATGGGTCATCGTCAGCACCGGAACCAGCACCGGCTATGTCGCCGAGGAACTGCTTGGCGAGCCGATGGTGAAGGAGAATTTCATCTCCGGCCATATTACGGCCGGCGAGACCTGGGACACGCCAAAGAATTCCAACTATATTTTCCCGGTGGTATTCCACCAAGGGAAGCGCCAGTCGATGATACCCGAGGATGCGCTCAAAGAGTTCACGGCGGACGACGTCTTTGTCAAGGGCGCCAATGCGGTGGACCCGCAGTATCGGGCCGCGGTGTTTGCTGCCAGCGGGACCGGAGGAACGATGGGCTGGGCGATGGGAACGGTACTGGCCCGCGGCGCTCATCTGGTCATGCCGGTGGGCTTGGAAAAATTGATTGCCGATGTGCCGGCGGTGGCCAGACATGCCGGCAACCGGTCTTTCAAATATGCCATGGGGTCGACGGTCGGCATGGTGCCGGTAGTTACGGCGACGGTGGTCACCGAAATTCAGGCTTTCGAGCAGTTATTCGGAATCGAAGCCTACCATGCCGGCGGCGGTGGCATCGCCGGCTCGGAGGGCGCGATCGTCCTGATCCTCGAAGGAGAGGACGCCAAGGTTGCCAAGGCGTTTGAATTTGCCAAGAGCATCAAGGGCGAAAAGCCGCTGAACCGGCCTTACGGCATCCCGGTGCAAGCCGGGGTGGAAAAACCACTGAGTGCTAAGGCTGGAGCATAGTCGGCAGCCTCTCAAGTCGCGAAGCGGGATTGGATTGCCCGGCGAGCCGAGGAGTTCGCCGGCAGTCTAACTCGCGGACCGACCACCGCGCCAGGCGGACCGGCCGATTCCGGCTGGGATATAGCTTTCCGGATTGCCCGTCACTCATCAACCGACCGGAACTGAGTTCCCATGACCCGACTTATGCGGGTTGTCAGCTTCGAGGCGGTCAGGCCTTGGAAGTTGCTCGGTTTTCTGCGGACTCCGACAAAAAGTCTCGTACCCTAATGTCACTGGATCAGCACAGGCATCACTCCAGTACTGTTACAGAACCGGTGCCAAGTTCGTAGTACGCTGCTAGTACTTTCACGTCCCCTGACTTCACCATGCCAGAGATCACGGTGGAGGACTGTCGCAGCAGTGTGGCTTGGATTTTGGCATTGGCCTTAGTCGCCGCTTCAAGATCGGGGCCAGCTTGATCGACTGCTGGTTGGATATGCGGGAATAGCGCGCTGATTTGTCCGGGCAATTCCTTGTTTTGGATCGTGGCTTTCACGGCTCCGCAATCGGAATGCCCCATAACCAGAATCACTTTGGTTCGCAAAACTGCAGCGCCGAATTCCAGACTTCCGATGATTTCGGGTGTTATCACGTTCCCGGCGACCCTGGTTACAAAGATGTGCCCGATACTCTGATCAAAAACTAGTTCGACGGGCACTCGCGAATCGGCACAGGAAAGCACGGCGGCAAACGGCTCCTGCTTCTCCTCGGTACGTTGCCTGAGAATGGCAAGATCTTGATCGGAAGTGGTCAGGCACCCTGCACTGAAACGCTTGTTACCTGCCATTAATTCCCTTAAAACGACGTTGGGAGTACGTGCGGACTGGGCGTGCACGAGCGACGGAAGAGCGAGATCCAAGCTACCTGCCGGACTGACGGCGGTGGTTGGGCATCCCGTTTGTAGTAACTGCCGCCTAGGCAATTCCCGATCTGATGCTTTCGTTATAATTCGGCTCATAATCGTCAATTCCCCGTCACGTAGTGATGAGGCTGCCGCCATCGATTTGCCCGTCATCCTGCGGGATCAGGCTCTGTGCGTATGGTCAGCAGCTCGGAATAATTGTGCCATTGCCATTCAAATACGCCACCAAGCGGGCGTGCTCAGAACGCCGCTCTACAGGTGCCCTGCCAAAACGAACTCGCAGTTGCTGCTGGTTTATCATTCCTGTCAAGAGCCGAGTATGCAATAAAACTCAGCCGCCGGGTACATCCGGAGACCCCAGCCCGTACTTCTCCATGCGATAGATGAGAGTTTTACGGCTGAGATTGAGGTACTTGGCGGCCTTGGTCTGATTCCCGTTGCACTTTTCCAGCGCTCGCGACAGAAGTTCTTTTTCAACCTCTTCCAGGCTAATGCCTTCCTCCGGCAGCTTGAGATTGATGCTGGCGATACGGGACTCGGCACTGCGGATCTCCGGCGGAAGATCCGCTTCCGAGATCGAGATTCCCTTGCTGAGCACGACAAGGCGCTCGGTAACATTCTCTAATTCGCGCACATTTCCCGGCCAGTTGTACTGCGTTAGCCGTTCGATTGCCTCGTCAGTAATCTTCAACGCCGGAATGCTGTAGCGCTTCTGAAGCTTGTCGAGGAAGTAATGCAGGAGAAGAGGAATATCCTCGCGGTGCTCACGCAAAGGTGGGATTTCGATGGTGACGACGCTGAGGCGATAATATAGGTCTTCGCGAAACTCATTATCTTCCACACGGTTCTTGAGATTACGATTCGTCGCCGCGATGATTCGTACATTCACCTTGATCGGAGTCGGATTGCCGATCTTGTCGATCTCACGCTCCTGAATGACGCGCAACAGCTTTACCTGCATGCTCAGCGGCAACTCTCCGATCTCGTCAAGGAATACGGTCCCCTCATTCGCTGCCTCGAATTTTCCCGCCCGGTCGGCAATCGCCCCGGTGAACGCTCCCTTGCGGTGACCGAAGAGTTCGGACTCGGCCAGCGCCTCGGGCAACGCGCCACAGTTCACGGCCACAAAGGGCTTTGCCTTTCGCGTACTATTTTGATGGATGGCTTTGGCCAGCAGCTCCTTCCCGGTTCCGGACTCGCCGGTCAGCAGAACCGTAGAATCCCGCGGGGCGACCTGTGCGGCGATCTCAAGCACGTTCCGCATCTTGCGCGATTGCGCGATGATGCTCTCGAAACGGAAAGTGCTGGCGGCCAACTCGCGCAGATTCCGGTTTTCGCTCACTAACTCTTGTCGTTCCAGAGCGCGACGAACATTGACCTTTAGCTCATCAACGTTCAGCGGCTTCAGAACGTAGTCCGCCGCGCCAAGCTTCATGGCTTCAACGGCATCGCTGACGGTGCCAAATGCCGTGACCAGGATCACGGGCGTATCCGGATTGATCGCCTTGACGCGGCTGAGCAGGTCGAGACCAGTCATACCAGGCATTCGGATATCGGTGATCACCAAGGATGGAGCATGCTGCTCGAACGCCCGTAGTCCGTTCAGTCCGTCGCCGGCCGAGATCGTGGAGTGCCCATCTTCCTGAAGCCAGAATTCGATCAATCGTCTTTGGCTGGTATCGTCATCAACGATCAGGATCGGCACGTCCTTGCTCACGTTCCCTCCTCCGATATCGCCGGCGTTAGTGTCTGTACACGCCCGGCAGGCAAGATCACGCTGAAGGTCATCCCCCGATCAGGATTGTGCCGTGGCTCAATCTGGCCGCCGTGTTGTGAAATGATACGCGCTGCGATGGATAGTCCCAGACCGGTGCCTTCCTGCCTGGTCGTAAAGAATGGATCGAAGATGCGCTCTACCTGTTCCTGAGAGATACCGGAACCTTGGTCCACGACATCGAGGGAAACTGAATCACGATCCCTTACGACGCGCAGGACGATGTCTCCACCGTCCGGCATCGCCTGAATCGCATTGAGTACCAGATTGAGCAGTACTTGCCTGATTTGCTCTGCGTCGACCATGATTTCCGGCATGTCGGCAGCCCCGGCGAACCGTATCTGGACTCCTTTCATTTTGGCCGTCTCCGCAACGAGTTTGGCAACCGATTCCAACAGCATGTTTGGATCCGTAGCGAGCGGGCGTGGGTCCGGAGGCCGGGCGAAATCCAGGAATTGATTCACGATTTTCTTGAGGCGGTCCAACTCGCGCTGCGCCATCTCGCCGAATTCGGCTTTGGTCTCATCCGGAACATTCGGCCGCTGGATGATCTGCATAGCGCCTTCAAGCGACCCCAGCGGATTACGGATCTCGTGCGCCAGACCAGCAGAAAGTTCCCCCATCGCGGCCAGTCGATCGGCACGCCGTAGCTGCTCAAACGAGGATTGCAATCGTGCATTTGCTTCGGCCAACGCATCGACTGTCTCCTCCGCCTTGCGCCGATGCTCGCGCTCATGATCCGCCAGAATTCCAATCAGCGCCGTAAGAATAAAGAACATCACGATTTCAATTTGCTGTGCGGCGCTGTACTCGGGATTCATGCCCCACGCCATTTTGATGTGAGGGATGTAAAGAATGGCGGCTACCAGCGAACCCAGCAGGCCGCCGCGCCAGCCGAACCACAACGCCATCAACAGCAAAGGGATGTAGTACGCACGCTGTAATAGCGGGTGCAGCCAGACGTTAGTCATAGGCGTCCGATAGTGCAGGACAGAAATCAGGAAGATAGTGGCGAGTAACAGCAGGGCATCGAGGGTCCGGTGCCGGCTATTTGCTGCGGCTCGCACTGGCTTGTTTGGGATCACGTGGCGCCTGCCCAAGATTCTAGCATTGCGAATCAGTCCCACGTCTCCGGAGCCGAAACTTGCCCCATACCGGACAGTACTCGCCTCAAATCAGGCAACTGCCCGCACCGCGAGGTTCACGCAATTTCTGTAACTCAGTGTAAATGAGCGTGATGAGTGATCTGCCAAGGATGGCGCGCCAAGTGCACTAACCATCAGCGAACGACGGGCAAGCAAGAGGCCCGAAGAAATCAAAAGGAGAAACATGAATCGCGCCAAATATCTCGCAGTCGTTGCCACCCTCGTCCTTGGGATTACCGGATCGGCCTTCGCCGAAGTAGACGGCTGGGTAAGTAATTCCCCGGCAACCCATGCTATGACAGCATGCTCGAATCACAAAACCTGCTGCTCGAGTGCTTCGGTTCAAAAGAGCCAAAAGCACAATAGTGCGAAGCCTGATTCGGAGGCAAGCCCGACTCAGCAAATCGTTGGATAGCTTGGATGGGCAGGCGCCAGGTGCAGAGCGCCTCGCCTGCCCGCCCACCACAGCAGAAGATTCCAGGAAAGGAGCAGAGCAATGTGGCAATGGTTCATCGTCGCCCTGGTAGTTGCTTTCGTTGGCATGCACCTTATGGGACGTGGCGGTTGTTGCGGACACAGCCCTCGGCCACCAGGAGGAAAGAAGTCTCCCGATGCCAGCAACAACGTGGCCACTGTTGGCAACGGCGAAGCCGGCATGCACGATCACGCAACGCTTTGTCACTAAGTCCGGAGTCCTCTTGCTTTTCACAAACTCGAAGCTCCAAAGAAAGGTATCTCGTAATGAAAAAGCTCGTTGTTGTCCTGCTCCTGACCCTTCTAGCAACCGCGTATGCTGTCGCTGCGCCGCAGTCGCTTACGGGCGTCATCATCGACACGATGTGCGGAAAGAAACACATGATGCCCGGCAAGAGCGACTCCGATTGCATCAGTGAATGTATCAGGGCGGGAAGCAAGTATGGCCTGCTCGCCGGAGACAAAACGTATGTGCTATCGGGAGACACGCGCCAGTTTCAGCGTTCTGCCGGAACCAAGGTGACGGTAGAGGGAATCGTTAACGGCAATACAGTCTCTGTAAGCTCGATCCGGCCGGTGAAGTAGAGCCTAGCAGTTCGTTGAAGGGGCCCGGCTTCAGCCCGCCGCGCCGTCCAGAACCAGAAAAATGCGGGCTTCGCCCCTAAGGAAACAGGTATTATTCCCAGCCGGCTGCGGAAAATCGAGCTAAGTTCAGACTTAACCTTGCGTATCTTTGCCAAGCTACGAATCGAGGATGACAAAATAAAATCGTAATCAATCAGAGTGGCAGCTCTTTTCCCTGCTGGCCAAGCGCCGTTGTATTTGTCTCAGCCGCGGAAAGACCCAGTACAGCCAAACTCACGAGAAAGGACCTCAAGGCGCTCATCATGAACGCCCCTCCCTCGAAGGTCGCATGAAACTGGCCGCTTATTTCCCATCCATTGCCCGCAGTTAAATCTCAGTTGCAGTCTGGGTGCCAAATCGTAAGTTGTTAAATTGCTATCGGATAAATTGCGGGATTATCCTTAAGTTTTTTGTTCGCGCTACTCCCCTTTTTTACAGGTACGGGGCTGCGCGCCTCAACATAGAGGCAAGGTGTGTGTGCTTTCTCGAATGTGTCCGCTGGCCTGACGGGCTACACGCCGGCTCGCTTTTGAGGCCGCTGACTGGAGAGAAATGGGTGTATCGCTCCAGCACGATGCCGCCCAGGGTCCATTTCCGGGAACAAAGCAGAAAATAGCTTGTTTCTCTAGATGAAGCAGTGCACAATTGCGATTTGCTGGGACACCATGGAAACTCCGGTTCTGTGAATGTTCCCTGCCCAGAAGGAATCCGGCACATCGCATCGTCAGTGCTTCATAAATATAAGGAGGGGTTTTGATAGAGGCGGAAAAAGACGTATTACTGCCTGCCCACGAGGCGTCCGGCACATCCGTGTCGTCGATCGCACTCAAGCCTGCAAATGGGACGAGTTATCGCTGGAACGTCCTCATTATGACCTTCATTGCATATCTATATGATAGCCTCGATCTCCAAATACTGGCTATCTGTATGCCGGTCATCATTGCGTCCCTCAAAATCTCATTGCCTGACGCAGGTTTGCTGGCATCGTCAACCATGATCGGCACCGCGTTGGGCGGGATATTGTTCGGATGGGTGGCAGAGAATTATGGCCGCAAAAACGCTGCCGTTATTGCCCTGGTTGAGTTCGGTGTCTTCGCGCTGGCGGTGTACTGGGTCGATTCCTGGGGACAATTAATGGTCCTCCGCTTTCTCCAGGGCATCGGCGTCGGCGGACTCTGGGGACCGATCGTCGCACTGATCGCCGAGCACTGGAATGTCGAATACCGGGCTCGGGCTGCAGGCTTTGTGTTGAGCACCTTTGCCCTCGGCGGTATTCTCGCGGCCGTCATGGGGCGGTTCCTGCTGACCCGGGTCGACTGGCGCTGGATCTTCGTTCTCACCGGAACAGCGGTTATCGGAGGACTGCTGTTTTGGATCTTCGTACCGGCCGACGACACGAAAAAGATCGTCAGGCAAAAGGTTGTCAACCAAGGGAATGTCAGCATCTCTGAGCTGTTTAAGCCAGGAATCGCTAAACTTACAATTGGGTCCACCCTTGCGGCCGCCTGTCAGATGGGCGGATTCTGGGGTGTGAGCGCCTGGATACCTACCTATCTTGTCCGGGTGCGGCACCTGAGCATCCAGTACATGAGCGTATTCAGTATCGTGATCTATACCGGCGCTTTTGTCGGCTACTTCTTCTATGCCTACATCGCTGATAAATTCGGCAGAAGGAACGCCTTGATGCTGGCCTTCCTCGCTGATGCGATCATTGTTCCCTTGTATGTCATCATTCCTAACGCTGTGTTCCTGTTCTGGATCGGCCCCGTGATGGGGTTGAGTTTCGGCGGCGTGTTCGGACTGTTCGGAGCCTACTTCGCTGAGTTGTTCCCCGAGAAGATTCGCGCCATGGGCAGCGGCTTTGCCTTCAATGTCGGCCGAGGCTTCGGCGCGGTAGTCACACCCTTCACCATCGGCTTGATGGCCAAGACCTACGGCTTGGGTTTTGGCATCGGTGCCTGCTCGATCGTATTCTTTGCCGGTTTGGTAACACTGTACTTCATGCCGGAAACTCTGAAGTTGCATTCGAACTGAGATCAGCGGGGAAACCGGGACGATCCGATTTCCCCGCTTGTTCCTCGTCCTCCAAAATTATCTTTGGTGGTCCGGTATTAGAGAGAGAATTGTTATTGCCCACACTTTTTCCGGGGTATACGAGGAGGAGAAGCCGTGAACAAATTAGATATTGTAGGACAAAGAAAAAATCGTGTGGACGGGATCGCCAAGGTGTTAGGGCAGGCGAAGTATGCAGCCGATCTGAAAAGAAAAGATATGCTGATTGGCAAAGCCTTGTTTGCCAAGTATCCCCACGCCATTATTAAAGCAATCGATGTGTCGAAAGCCGCGCAGCTCGAGGGCGTTGTAGCGGTCATGACGGCCAAGGACCTCCCCGGCCGCAACAGCTACGGAATATTGGTGCCGGATAAACCGGTCATCGCCGAAGGCAAAACCAAGTATCAAGGCGACCCTGTGGCCCTGGTGGCCGCCGTCAGCGCGGAGATCGCCCAGAAAGCGCTGGGTCTGATCGAAGTGGACTATGAACCGCTTCCGGCTTACGACGATCCCCGGGAGGCCATGAAAGAGGGCGCGATCAATATACATGATCATCATCCGGCTGCCGAACGCGGCAACATTCTTTGTTTGCTCAAGCTGGATAGGGGTGATGTGGAAAAGGCTTTTGCCGAAGCCGACATCATTATCGAGAACAATTATGAAACCCCGATGGTCGAGCATTGCTACTTAGAGCCTGACGTATGTATCGCCGAACCTGATCCGATGACAGGCGGACTGGTCTTGACCAGTCCCGGGCAAGCGGTTTACGCCACCAAACGGTGTCTGGCACCGGTATTTGCTTTGCCGCAACACAAAATTCGGACCATCAGCCCGCTGGTCGGCGGCGGCTTCGGCGGTAAAGAAGATTCCACCCTGGACGTTTGCGCCGTTGCCGGCGTTTTGGCTCTCAAAACCAAAAGGCCTGTGTATTTTGCGTTGACCCGGGAGGAAGTGTTCCGGACGACCGGCAAACGCCATGCGACATTCATCCGGCATCGCATGGCAGCGACCAAAGACGGCAAAATAACAGCCATCGATGTCGAAACGGTTATGGACAAAGGGGCCTATGTGTCGATGGGCGGGACGAAGGCGCCGTTGCATGGAGTCACCATGCGAGCGATCGTATACGCGGGCGGCACCTATGCGATACCCAACGCCAAAGCACGGGCCTATTCGGTTTTTACCAACCACCCGTATTCTTGTGCTTTTCGCGGCTTTGGCGCACCCCAGGCCCAGTTTGCCGTGGAGTGTCAAATTGACGAGCTTGCCAAGAAACTGAATATGGACCCAACTGTATTGCGGCTCAAAAATATGCTGCGGGACGGCGATTGTATGATAACCGGCCAGATCATGAAGGAAAGCCGCGGTCTCGGACTGGGTGAGTGTATAGAGAAGGTTAAGGAACGGATCCAATGGGATCAGCCCATCGATCATGGCGAGGGGGTAGTGAGACGAGGCAAAGGGTTCGGAGCGTTCGTCTACGGCACAGGCATTCCACTACTCTTTGAAGGTGCCAGTTGTTTCGCCAATTTTCAGTTGGACGGCACCCTCAACATTGCGGTTGGGGCCACTGAGATGGGACAGGGTCTTACCACAGCTCTTACTCAGATTGCAGCGGAAACACTTGGCATGAAATTCGACGACGTGGCGGTGAGTTACTCCGATACTTCGATGTCGCCCGACTCCGGGCCAACCGTCGGGTCGCGGTCCGTGGTTGTGGTCGGCAACGCCGTGGTAGACGCATGCAAACGGTTGCGGGACAGGTTGCTGGACGTCGCGGGTAAGCAGTTTTTCAAGGCTGATCCGCGGGATCTGACGATTAAAGACGGAAAAGTGTTTGTTGTTGGTCAGCCGGAGAAGACCGAGAAGCTTGCCACGGTTGCGGCCAAGGCCTTCGTTTCCCAGGTGCCCCTGTCGGTGATCGGAACCTGGTACCCACCCCAGCCTACTTTTTCCTCTGAGGACGGACAAGGCAGTCCCTGCCATGCTTATGCTTTCGGGGCTCAGGCGGTGGAAGTGGAGGTCGATACCGAGACCGGGGTAATCAATGTTCTCCGCTCGGTCTTTGCTTGCGATGTCGGAAAGGCTATTAATCCGGCACTGGTGGAAGGACAAATGGAAGGCGGGGTAGCGCAGGCTATTGGCTGGGGCATCATGGAAGAATCCGTCATGTCCGCGGGCGTAATGCAAAATACAGCCTTCCACAGCTACATGATTCCCACGGCAAAAGATGTGCCTGACTTAGAGTCGATCATTGTGGAACATCCCAACGAACTTGGCCCGTTCGGAGCGAAGGGGATTGGCGAACCGCCGATCATTGCGGCTGCACCGGCGATTCGCAACGCGATCTATGACGCTTTAGGAATCAAAATCAATACCATTCCATTGACGGCGCGGCAAGTACTGATGGCGATCAAACAAAACGCGATGAAAGTTCAATAGAAAGCAGAGGTGGGCGAAATGGTCGGAACCGAGTTCTATAGCCCCTGTAGCCTGGTTGCTGCGCTGGAATTGCTGGATCAATACCGGAAGCAGGCTGTCATTGTTAATGGCGGAACTGATGTCGTCGAAAAAATCGCGAATGGCACAATCGATCCGGCGGCAATCGTTTATATCCAAGGGATCGCCGAACTGAAGGAGATCAGAGAAAGCGACGGGTTTGTCTGTATCGGCGGCGCGGCGACCTATGAGGAGGTTCTGGATTCGCCGTTGTCCAACCGGTTTTCCGCACTGAAGCAAGCAGTCCTGGAGGTCGGCTCACCGGCCATAAGAGTGGTCGGGACGCCGGCGGGGAACCTGGGTACGGCCGTAGCGGCAGCCGATTGCAACGTGGCTCTGATGGCGCTCGATGCCCGGGTTGTCGCCGCCAGTCAACAGGGGGAACGGGTCATCAAACTCGCGGACTTCGTGGTCGACTACCGCAAAACGACACTCTCGGCCAACGAGTTGATCCGAGAAATCCGGATACCCGTCGTAGCTGGCGTCAACACGGCCAGCGCCTTTGTAAAGCTGTCCAACCGGAAAGCGCAGGATATTGCCATGGCATCCGCCGCCGTCCGTTTGACGGTGGACGGTGACGTTTGCCGCGACATCCTGGTTGCGATGGGATCGGTCAATAAGGCAACGGTCAGGGCCTATAGCTTGGAAAAAATCATTGCCGGGAAAAAAGTGGCGGACGCGGCGGCTGCGATCAAGAATATTGTGCCGGCCGAGGTAGCATTGCGCAGTCCCGGCAACGCGCTCTTTGCCGCAAGGCCTTTCGCAAAGGCGGAGCGCGACTATAAAGAAGCGGTAATCGGGGTCTTGGTGGAGCGAGCCATAAAGAAAGCCTATGCCGAAGTATTGGGGAGGAGAAATTAATATGCCGGTTGAGATGCATTTGGCCGAAATCGACAGTCAAGGGATACCAGACGAACAGGAGCGAGTCACTCCCTTGAAGAGCTTCCCCATTACGTTCACCCTGAACGATCAAACGGTCTCGGTAGCGGTTGACGCCAAGGAGCTATTGGTGGACACTCTGCGGGAACGTTTTGGTTTAACAGGTACAAAAAAGGCCTGTGGTACAGGCGACTGCGGAGCTTGTACGGTTTTAATTGACGGCAAGGCGGTGCGATCTTGCATCCTGTTGACGGCAACCGTCGCGGGCAAGAAAGTACTGACCATCGAGGGACTGGGCGACGAGGAGCATATTCATCCTATCCAGCAAGCCTTTGTTGACGTTGGCGCGGTACAGTGCGGATATTGCACGCCAGGCATGATTTTGACGGCGAAGGCACTATTGGACAAAAATCCAAAACCATCGGCAGACGAGATTAGAGAAGCGATCTCGGGAAATTTATGTCGGTGTACCGGCTATACAAAAATAGTGAAAGCGATCAAACAGGCGGCACAAGTCATGCAGTGAGCCTTCCAGTGCGGAAGAAAGAATAACTGCCCGCCGACTTTGATACCTTCAAGGATAGACCGTATTCGCTTACGACAATGTTTGAGTTTGCCGCTTACGGTCGTCCAGGATGGATCCGCTCGGGGTATAGTTACGCCGATGAAGGGGAACGCAGGTTTTACGACAAGCCTTTGGATTCCCTGGCCTTGGAAATCATCCCGTTGCCTAAACCACCCAGGAACATCAGGGCGCTGGTGGCAAAGAAAACGGCTCGCATGCCGTAGTGTCCGCCGATCAATCCTCCGGCCAGAGGACCGGCCACCTGCCCGGCGAATTGTGCCGACGTTGACAGGCCCAGAATGCTGCCGGCAATGGCCGTGGGCACGTTATGGCGGATTACGGTCGTAATCGAGGGGAGCAGACCGGCCAGCGACATCCCCATCAGAAAACGCAGCAGCACCAACTGCCACCCGGCGGTGACAAAAGCCTGGGGAATCAACAGTACGGATGTAACCAGCAGGCAGCCGATCACAACATTCCAGGACCCTATCTGATCGCCGAGGCGTCCCAATCTGGGCGCGGCAAGAATACCGCCAAATGCCGTAGCCGACATGACGACTCCTGAGATCAACGCGACGTGCGCGCTGCCATGCATGATCTGGGAAACATAAACGGTGATGATCGGCTCGATCGACATGTTGGCGAACAACAGCAGCAACCCCGTCACTAGCATGGCGACAACCGGCAATGGGTCGGGTATCCTGGACCACAAACCTCCGCTCATGGATTCTTCAGCTTTGGACTGCCGCTGGCGCGGAACTTCTTTGATGAATACGCAAGTGCAGAGGAATGCCAGGAAAATCACTCCTCCGGCAAGGAAGAACGTCTGCCGCACCCCGATCAACTCCGGCAGAATTCCTCCGATCAGTGGTCCCACCAGGCTGCCGGTCAGCACCCCCGTCGATAGCGTCCCCAGCGCCCACCCCGAGCGCGACTTTGGAGTCTGGGTCGCGACCAGGATAATGGAGCCGGAGGCATAACCGCCGACCAGGCCCGCCAGGAAACGCAGAAATACCAGTTGATAGACGTTCTGCGCCAAGCCGAGCGTCGACATCACGATGGCCATCCCCAGGCTGGCCCGCACAAGGATCAGCTTGCGGCCGTATCGGTCGGCAAATTTCCCCCAGATGGGAGAGGCAATCCCCGCCGCCAAAAAAGTGGCCCCAAAGGCTATGCCCGACCACTCGATGACCGCTCTTTGCGAATGAACGCCCAACCCCGCGACGTAAAGCGGCAGAAACGGCAAGATCAGCGTCATGCTGGCCACGGTGCTGAAGGATCCCAGCAGGCACACATAGAGGTTGCGGCGCCAGTACGGCGAGGCCTCTTCGTCGTTTCCGGGGGAGGATGGGGGATCGACAGATACGGCCATGCTCATGATTGAATGATGCAATTATAGCTAAGTCTCTGGCACGCCAATCAGACCTCAGACCGCTTCGGCCGGTTCACCGGGATTGCAAGGCGACGGCGCTGCGGCCCAAAACGGTATTACCCACATTCCGTTTGGCAGGTGCAGCTTCGGCCTTCAACGATCATCCGCGGGCAGTGTAATTCGAGCGATTCGGAGCTAACAAGAAAGGTTTTTGATGAGAGGTCCACGCCAGGCGTAGCCACGAACGACCGCACTCATCTTGGGCGCTAACCAAACTTTAACTTTGGGAGGTTCGCACTTCGCGGAAAATCGTAGTAGCCTGTTCGGGGCTATGCGATGGACTCAAACGTACAAGAACAGCTTCGCGACATACTTACCCGAGGGCGATGGGAGGATGCCGTTTCCCTGCTGCAAGGATTGAAGCCGGAAGCGGCCGCCGAAGAGTTCATGGGGTTGTCGTTTGAGGAGCAGCAGGAGTTGTTCCGCCGCTTGCCAACCGAGTTCGCCGCCAAGCTGGCAGTTCACTTTCCCTACTATCACCTGTACGTGCTGTTGCATTCGCGTCCGGCGCATGAGATGCGGGAAATCGTCGACGGCATCAACCCGGATGACCGCCTGCGCTTCTTCGATGAACTGCCGGAAGAGGCATGGCAGCATTTCATGAACGAATTGTCGGCCGTGACGCCGGCTGCCGCGCAGCGCGAACCAACCGCGCCGACTCCGACCCATGCAGCCGAGCTGGCCGCACCAAGCGTGACGGCGGAGCGGATCATTGAGGCGCGGGGCATCGAAAAATATTTTCTGCAGCCTGATGGAAGGCGGATTCAGGTGATCGCTCCTACGGATTTTGCGATAGAGTCGGACGCGATTGTCGCAGTGCTGGGGCCTTCCGGCTGCGGTAAATCGACACTCCTGCGCATTCTTTCGGGGCTCGCGTCTCCTTCTGCCGGCGAAATCCTCTGGCATGGAAAGCCGTTAGGCGAGTGCAGCCCCAACGTGGCGATCGTTTTCCAGAGCTTCGCGCTTTTTCCATGGCTCACGGTGCTGGAGAACGTTGAGGCGCCGCTGCTCGCTCGCGGCATTCCTCATGTGGAGCGTCATCGACACGCCCTGCGAACCCTGCATACCGTGGGATTGAAAGGATTCGAAAGCGCGTACCCCAAGGAGCTTTCCGGCGGCATGAAACAGCGCGTGGGATTCGCCCGCGCCCTGGCGGTTGAACCGGAGGTCCTGTTCATGGATGAGCCTTTCTCCGCCCTTGACGTGCTGACGGCCGAGAACCTTCGGGGTGAATTGATGGAGCTGTGGCTCGACAAGAAGATTCCGACGAAGAGCATGTTTCTGGTTACCCACAATATCGAGGAAGCCGTTCTGCTGGCCGACCGCATCGTCGTGCTCGGACGCAACCCAGCCCGCATTCGAGCGGATTTCGAGGTTCCCTTACCGCAGCCCAGAGATCGCAAATCAGCCGATTTTCTGCTCTATGTCGACTATATCTATAAGGTCATGACTCAGCCCGAACTCGAACTCGCTCCGCCCTCGAAGTCGCAGCGAGCCGCCAAGCCACCGTACCAGATGCTGCCGCATGCGCGGCCGGGCGGCATCGCGGGACTGCTGGAGCTGCTGCAGGATCGCGGTGGAAAAGAGGATTTATACCACGTAGCGGAAGATCTCCTGATGGAAGTGGACGATCTGATGCCACTGGTCGAAGCCGCGGCACTGCTTGGTTTTGTGAAGTCGGCCGCGGGCGACATTGAGATAACCCCAACCGGCGAGGCATTCGCCGGGGCTGGGATTGCGATGCGGAAGCAGTTGTTTCGCGAGGCCGCTCTCGCCCGTGTCACTCTGTTACAACAGATGTACCACGCCCTGGAGAGCAAGTCCGACCACTCGATACCGCTGGAACTCTTCCGCGATTTTCTGGATGAACATTTTTCCGAAGCCGAAGTGCAACACCAGATTGAAACCGCGCTGCATTGGGGCCGCTACGCCGAAATCTTCACCTATGATTCGGAAAATGACAGACTGTTGTCTCACCAGCCGGCAAGCTCCGGAGACCTTCACTGACGCGTCCGACGACCATGGTGCAGAAAACCGATCAGACTCCATCTCGAACTCCACCCTGGGGCGTGACGCTTTCTCCCGCCGCGTCCTGGTTGCGAGACTTGCCGGTCATTCTGGCCGGGCTGGGATTGTTCTATGGCTTGCTGTCGTTTGCCCATTACTGGTCCGGCCCCATCAACGCGCACCCGGAGATTGACCTTTCCGCGGCCGCGCTGCCAAGATACGCCCTGTTTTCGCTGGCGCGAATTACGGCCGCCTATGTCCTCAGCCTGGTTTTCGCCATTGGCTACGGCTATGTTGCGGCACACAATGCCAAGGCCGAGCGTTTTCTGATTCCTCTTCTCGATACCTTGCAGTCCATACCCGTCTTAAGCTTTCTTCCCGGCGTGATGCTTTCGATGGTCGCACTGTTTCCCAACAGGCAATTAGGCATCGAGCTGGGATCGATTCTGCTGATCTTCACCGGGCAGGTCTGGAACATGGCTTTCAGCTTCTATGCTTCGCTCAAGAGCATTCCGCACGAAATGATGGAAGCGACAGAGGTCTATGGATTCAATGGATGGCAGAGGTTCCAGCAACTGGAGCTTCCATACGCGTCAATCGGGCTGATCTGGAATTCGATGATGTCGGTCGCCGGAGGATGGTTTTTCCTGATGGCGTGCGAGATGTTCGTGCTGGGAAATCGCGATCTGCGACTGCCTGGTCTCGGCTCTTACCTGCAAACCGCGGCCAACGCGGGAAACACGCGGGCAATCTTGTTTGGCCTGGCGGCGATGATCGCGGTCATCGTTCTGATCGATCAACTGATCTGGCGGCCAGCCATCGCCTGGGGTGAGAAGTTCAAGTTTGAACAGGTCGAAGCCGTGGAGACCCCGCACTCGGCGGTGCTGGACTTTCTACGGCATTCGCGGCTGCTTCACGCGGTTGCCCGGAAATCCTTTGCTCCCATGCGCGAAGCCTTGGATCTGCGCGCGGCGAAAAAATACCGCGGCACCGATGCGGCTTCGGCGCGGCACTGGGCAGGGAAATGGCCCCGACGGGTGTTGCTGGCTGCTTTACTGCTTGGCGTTGGATATGCCGTCTTCAAGATGAGCTTCATGCTGGCCATGCTTTCGCCCAGGGAGCTGCGCGATATCCTTGCCGGCGCGGGCGCCACATTTCTGCGCGTCGAGGCTACCCTGATGCTTGCGGCATTGTGGACGATACCGGCGGGCGTGTTCATCGGATTGCGCCCAAAGGTCTCCGCGATGTTGCAGCCCATTACGCAGATTGCCGCATCCGTGCCCGCAACCGCCTTGTTCCCCGTCATACTTCTGCTTTTGATCCGGGTTGGCGGCGGCCTTGGTATTGGTTCGATCGTTCTGCTGTTATTGGGAACTCAGTGGTACATCCTTTTCAATGTGATTGCCGGCGCCTCGGCAATCCCGTCGGACTTGAAAGAAGTTTGTGCAGTATTCCATTTCGGCAAACTCGAACGCTGGCAAAAACTAATTTTGCCGGCGATCTTTCCCTACCTGATTACGGGCTTCGTCACGGCCTCCGGCGGCGCATGGAACGCGAGCATTGTTGCCGAGTACTTTCACTTCAACGGCCAGACTTTTTCGACCGTCGGACTCGGAGCGGTCATTAGCCGGGCGACCGACGCCGGTAACTTCCGTCTCCTGCTGGGAGCGACCATCATTATGGCTGCGATGGTCGTCAGCATCAACCGCCTATTGTGGCGGCGTCTCTACGCACTTTCTTCCACCCGGTACAAGCTGGAAGGCTAAGAGAACTATCTTGCATTGCTTGAGCCGTCTTATTTGACCCCTAAGACCATCCTTCACTTATCCGACTGAAGTACTGTTTTCCCACCCTATTTAGAGACTTTTTATGACCTTTTTATCTGAACTTTAGGGCATTCAGTATCGAATGTTGCATAGGTGAAGATGGCGCCGGCACTTGCGGTGCGAGTCACCTCCGCGGCTGGACTAATGCAAAGCAATAAGTGCCGCCCAGCTAACCAGCGACTATGGATACTCCTAAAGAGTGTTCTGCCCGGAATTACGCGCGCAATTGTGATGTTCAGAAAGGGTCTGTATATGAAGACCATGAAAATATTTTCGTGTAAGAAAGAATTAGTGCGTCCGGCTCTTCCTTTAGTTTTTGCTTTGAGTCTCGCGCTGTATCAGGTACCGTGTGGTCACGCACAAACGCAAGCGCAGCCTGGCACTCAGTCGACGGTGGGCGCACAAGCACAAGCTTTGTCTGATGGGTCCATGGCGGGCGGCGGCGCTCCCGGCAACTCTTCCGGGCAAGTCGTTGGCATCTCCGATCCGGAAATATCGCCCGCAGTTGCGAAAGCACTTGCAGCGATGCAAGCGCGGATCGAGCAGCTCGAGGCGGAACTGAAGGCTCGCGGGACGCCGGAACGGCAGCCAACTGCCGCGGGAGGGATTCCCGCAGCAGCCAGTGACACGGCACCGGGCGCCGGAGCGCTAACGGCTCAGGTGCTTACGCCGCAGGCAACCGCACCAAAAGAAGAAAAGCCTGCCCCGGCAGAGCCTTTTGCATTTGCGGATTGGACTTGGTTGAACGGTACTCCCCGCAACAAGGACGTGGTATGGGATTCAAAGTTCTTCACCCCGGAAGTCAGGTTTGACACCAGTTACGTAACGGACTTCAACCATCCGAAAGACGACACCATTGGCGGATCGACCGAGATTTTCCGGTCGAACGAATTCCAAATGGATCAAATCAGCTTTGGCGGTGACTTCCACTGGCAAAACGTCCGCGGCAGGATACTGACGATGAACGGACTGTTCGCGACGACGACACCGCGGAATGATGCCAGCGTTGGACGCGGTCAATGGGACCTCCGCGATGCATACCGCTACGTATCGGAAGCCTATGGCGGATACCACTTCAATGTGAACCATGGGCTCAACGTCGACGCTGGAATCTTCGTGTCCTACATTGGCCTCTTCAGCTACTACAACTTCGATAACTGGGCTTACCAGCCATCCTATGTGTCTTCCAATACGCCGTGGTTCTTTAACGGCTTGCGGATACAGTGGTTCCCCACCGATAAACTGAAAATCGAGCCCTGGATCATCAACGGATGGCAGTCTTATGCGAGGTCTGGCAGCAAACCCGGACTTGGCGGACAGATTCTGTGGCGTCCGAAGTCATGGGTCTCAATGGTCTTCAACAATTACGGGATGGGCGAAGATACGCTCGGAACCGGCAATGGTCAGGTCGGCCGCTCTCGTATACACACCGACGACAGCGTCGAAGTCAAGTACTACGACAAGCCAGATAAGTTCCTTGACAGGATGGCGTTCTCCCTTACGGGCGACCTGGGATGTGAGTATGGCGGAGGAGTGAGCTGTCACGGTGACACGAAAGGCGGGCCTAAGCAGGCTTTCCTTGGCTGGATGTTCTACAACCGCTTCTGGTTCAAGAAGGACCTGTTCGGGTTAACGGTCGGCGGCGGAGCGATGAACAATCCGGGGCGCTATCTGACGCTGCTCCCGCCCATTAATGGAGCGGATGCCATTTCCGGCTCACCTTACTTTACGCAGAATCCTGGCGATCAGTTCAAAGCGTGGGACGCCTCCGGCACTTTCGATTGGATGCCCAGACAGTACATCACCTTCCGCGCGGAGTATGGCTATCGGCACGCAAACGTACCGTACTTCACCGGCCCTGGCGGCATAACGCCCCCGGGCGGCAATACTGGCACGCCAACCGTACTGGTGCCGGGGTGGACGCCGGATCTTCGAAAGAACGAAGCCACGATTCGGTACGCCATCATGGTCAAGTTCTAGAACCAGTCTCTTATGAGACTGCTTCCAGGCTTCAGAGCTCCGGATCATCGAAGGGGACTATTTGATGTATCTGGGTGGATTTGCGCATGAAAAACAGAGTTCTCGAAATTGGTCTTCTTTTTGCATCGGTCTCTGCGGTATTGGTCCTAGGCGGTTGTAGTAAAGCGCATGACGAAGCGGCGGAGGCGCCGCCGCCTGCGAATATCGTGCCTGCCTTGGACGCAAGCCTGTTCACCGTGGACCATCCGGAGCAATTTCCGCTCGCGGCGGCTACTTCGCGCTCCGCGACCTCCGAGTTGGTGGTCACCGGCACGGTGGCCCCCGACATCGCTCGCAATGTTCCCGTCATCTCGCTGGCATCCGGGCGCATTGTCTCGATTCACGCACGACTGGGCGACAAGGTACAGAAGGGCCAGTTATTGCTAAGAGTGCAGAGCAGCGATGTTTCCGGAGCGTTCTCGGATTATCGCAAGGCGGTCAATGACGAACGGCTGGCGCAGTTTCAGCTCGCGCGGGCCAAGATTCTCTACGACAAGGGCGCGATTGCAAAGAGCGCGCTTGAAAGTTTCGAAAACGCCGAACAGGACGCCCATGTGGACTTAGAGACGACGGCTGAGCATCTGCATTTGCTCGGTCTGGACAAAGATCATCCCATGGGCATTGTCAATATCACCGCGCCGGTGTCGGGCGTAATCACCGATCAGCAAGTCACCAACGCCGCGGGAGTACAAGCATTAGGCACAAACCCTTTCACAATTTCCGACTTGTCCAGCGTCTGGGTTATCTGCGATGTGTACGAGAATGACTTGGCCAATGTCCGCCTTGGCGATACCGCGGAGATCAGCCTGAATGCATATCCCAATCGTATCTTTAAGGGCAGGATCAGTAACATTGGCGCCATCCTCGATCCAAGTATTCGCACCGCCAAGGTTCGAATCGAAGTTCAAAATCCCGGGATCATGCGGGTGGGTATGTTTGCGCGAGCCACCTTCCACGGTCAAACCAGGGAGGTACATACCATTGTTCCAGCATCTGCCGTCATGCACATGCACGATCGCGATTTCGTCTTCGTTCCTGCGCCAGACAAGAAGTTTCGTCGCCTGGAAGTCGTGAGTGGAGGCCTCTTGCCGGACAACATGAACCTGCAGGAGATCAAGTCGGGGCTCGAACCGGGGCAACAAGTGGTAACCAACGCTTTGGTCTTAGACCACGTACTTGCTCAGTAATAAAGAGTGCCGGAGCGCTATACGCTGCCTAACCGTGACGGCCCTATGACGCATATTCCCGATCGGTGAACGAGACAGGAAACGGGAAATGATTCGTGCTCTTGTAGACTTTGCGCTTACCAACAAGTTTGTGGTGTTGGCCATCACTGTCCTGTTAATCGGCTGGGGAGCTATCTCGTTTCATACCCTTCCCGTCGAGGCCTATCCTGATATCTCCGATAACTATGTGACGATGATTACTCAGTGGCCGGGCCGCTCAGCCGAAGAGGTGGAACAGCAGGTTACGATTCCGATCGAGATTCAAATGGCCGGAATGCCGCACATGACCTATCTGCGTTCCGAGTCTATTTTCGGCCTGTCGTTCGTCATCATGATCTTCGATGACAGCTCCGTAAACGACTGGAATCGGCAAAAGGTACTCGAAAGGCTCACGCAGGTCAATCTACCTCCGGGACAGAACCTTCAACCCCAAATCGGCACGGACTGGAGCACTACGGGTCAGATCTATTGGTACACGCTGCGAAGTACTAATCCTCGCTACGATCTGATGGAATTGAGGTCTCTCGAAGACTGGGTTCTTCTCAAGCAGTTCAAATCCGTTCCGAATGTAGTGGATGTCTCCGACTTTGGCGGCACGGTACGCGAGTATCAGGTGCGTATCGATCCGAACAAACTGGTTTCGTACGGATTGAGCATCGGCCAGGTAGAGCAGCAACTCGCCAATAACAACATCAACGCCGGCGGCAGCTTCGTAGAAGAGGGCCTCCAGCAGATGAACGTTCGTACCCTCGGACTCTTCGGCAGTGTGCAGGATATCGAGCAGACCAGAATGAGCGCTACGTTTTTGCATCCTTTCCGGAAGTAAAAACGGTCGTCTCGCAAGTTGGCCGCCCCGACGACGGAACCGACACCGGAGGATTCGGCAACACGGAGTACTTCGTCGATCTGAAGCCGAAAAATCAGTGGAGGCCGGTTTTTCATCGAAACAAGGAAGAGCTGATCGCCGCCATGAATCGCGCGGTGCAACGGTATCCGGGCGCGATCTGGAACTTCTCTCAGCCGATCGAGGACAACGTTGGGGAGACGCTCACTGGCACCAAGGGCGGTCTCGCGGTCAAGATTTTCGGGGATGACCTGAAAATTCTTGAGCAAAAGGGAGAAGAAGTCGCGGCTGCCATGTCGGACATCCCAGGTATGCACGATGTCAAACTCTTACGCGATTTCGGCCAGCCTAATCTCAACTTAACCATTGATCGTCGCCAGGCGGCACGTTTTGGAATCAACGTGGCAGATATCCAAGACGCCATTCAGACGGCCGTCGGCGGTAATGCGGTGAGTCAAGTGCTGATCGGGGAGCAGCGATACGACGTAGTGGCGCGCTACCAGGCGCCCTATCGGAATACCCAGCAAGCCATCGAGAACGTTCGTTTGCTCTCGCCCTCGGGTGAGCGAGTCTCTCTGGCGCAACTGACGAAAGTAGAGGTCAAAGACGGCGCGTACGACATCTATCGCGAAGGCAACAGCCGCTATGTGGCAGTAACCTTCAACGTGCGAGGCCGGGATCTGGGAAGCACCGTCGGAGAGGCGATCAAACGGATCAGTGAAAAAGTGAAAATGCCGCCGGGCTATCACGTCGGATGGTCGGGCGAATACGAGAGCGAAAAGCGGGCTGAAGCGCGGTTGGCGATTGTCGTCCCGCTGACGATTCTGGTTATCTTCATCATTCTCTACGCCATGTTTGGCTCGTTCAAATGGTCGCTGCTCGTGCTTGCTAACGTGGCGATGGCGCGCATCGGTGGCCTGTTGGCGCTGCTGGTCACAGGCACCAACTTCAGTGTTTCCTCGGGCGTCGGGTTCCTCGCGCTATTTGGCGTCTCGGTGCAAACGGGAGTGATCATGCTCGAATACATCAACCAGCTTCGGGCGCGGGGCCAGTCGATACAGCAAGCCGCGGTCGAGGGCGCCATCTTGAGACTTCGTCCGATCATGATGACCATGTTAGTTGCAACGCTAGGGTTATTGCCTGCCGCCCTGTCGCATGATATCGGCTCGGATTCGCAGCGACCCTTTGCCATCGTGATCGTCGGCGGTCTGATCGCCGACTTGCTGATGAGCCTCGTCCTGTTGCCCACCTTGTATGTTTGGGTAGCACGGCCCGGCGATGTCTTGCCGGAACCGCAGGAGGCCGCCGAATACTCATGAGGAACCGAGACCTGAACGCGGATTACCGTAACCTTGGATGTTATCTCCGGGTCTTCGCACTGGCAGTCACACTTACTTGTCTGTTCGCTGCTCCGAGTGTTGTAGCTCAGACGACGACATCATCGATGACGTGGGAGCAGGTGCGTCACCGCTTCGAGCAGGACAATCCAACCCTGCTGGCCGGCAAGTTGAACATCGATGAGTCCAAGGCGCAGGAGATCACCGCGTTTCTGCGTCCCAACCCGCAGTTCACTCAGTCGACGGATGGGACTCAAATTCATCCTTACCACGGAGTGTGGCAGCCCTTCGTCGGCACTCAGTTTGTAAGCGCCTTCAGCTACCTGCACGAGCGGGAGCATAAGCGGGAACTGCGGCTGGAGAGCGCTCAAAAAGGCACGATCATCGCGGTCTCGACCCAGTCCGACCTGGAAAGATCTCTGATCTTCGCCTTGCGCAGCGCCTTTGTTTCGACGCTCCAGGCCAAGGCGGTTTTACAGTTGGCGAAAGACAACCTGGCCTATTACGATCATGTACTCGACATCAGTAGAGTTCGCTTCCAGACCGGTGACATCGCGCAAGTCGATCTCGACCGGCTGGAATTGCAGCGCGTGCAGTATGAGTCCGACCTGCAAACGGCTGCAGTCAACCTGCGCACCGCAAAAATCCAGTTACTCACGCTTCTGAACGACCGCATGCCGGTTGAACAATACGATGTGACCGGACCCTTCGATTTCAGCGAGCAACTCTTACCCCTTGACCGAGTTCCGGAACATTGCTCTCGATAACCGGCCCGACCTGCGGGCCGCCGTTCAATCGGTGGATAAAGCCCAAACCGACCACAAACTCGCCGTAGCGAACGGCTCCACCGATCCGACCTTCAGCTCCTGGTATTCGTACAACCCCTCGTTCAGCAACCCGAATGCGCATCAAACGCTCGGTGCCAGTCTCTCCATTCCTCTCCGCCTGTTCGACCGTAACCAGGGAGAGAAGCTGCGCACAGAGCTTGATATCACGCGCGACGAACGACTGCGCGATGCTGCCGAGGCGCTGGTTTTCAGCGACGTAGACTCCGGCTACGCTACCCTGGCCAGCACCCTGGCTTTACTGCGGCCTTACAAGACCAAGTATCTGCAACAGTCAGTGCGCGTGCGGGACACGATCTCTTTTTCCTATCGAAACGGTGGAGCTTCCCTGCTTGATTTCCTGAACGCAGAGAGCGACTACCGCTCCGTGCAACTGAATTACATCAACCTGGTCGGCTCGTACTTGATGGCGGCAGCCCAATTGAACATGGCCGTCGGCCAGGAAGTGATCCCATGAAAATCAAAATGCGTCGGCCCGCCAACTTCGAATCTCCAACCGCCATGGGAAATTTTTATCCGGGAGAACGCTGATGGCAAGAGACCTATCCGCAATCTGGGAAAGCTTGCTCGAAAGAGTTAAGAAACGCGGCTGCTCCGAGGATGAAATTCTTCGCCTCGCCACGCAAGGGGATAGCCTTCTGGACAAGTTTGCCGACGTCATGGCTGAGGCGGCGCGCAAGCCCGGCGATATCTACCCGGTAACGGTAAACTACGAACTCGCGGTGGAAGACGCCATTGACGCCGGAAAATACCAGGCAGTGAACACCGATATTACGAGCAAGAACTTTCCTTCGACCCGGCGAGGCCAGGCGGATCTTGAGATCGTGCTCGTTCGCTTCGATCACCGTATGAAGTCGGAGGACGTTCTCGACCAGCTCGACAAGGAGGGCTTGCGGGCTGTGGAGCTACCCGAGTTTCTGGCATTTGGAGCCGAACACCCTGAAGTACAACGCAAGTTTTCGGTAGTCGGTCTGGGCTCGGTATGGAAGGACCGGAAGGGCTATCGCAACGTCCCATGTTTGTATACAGCCTCTGAAGGGCGCTATCTCGACCTCCACTGGTGGGATGACGGGTGGTACTCCTATAGCAGGTTCGCCGCGGTCCGCAAGTAGGGTTATGGACCGATCCCATAGCACCTCGCTGGTTGCTTCTACACGTTTTTCAGCAGCTTTTAGAGGGTGTCATCCTGAGGCGGAGCCGAAGGATCTGCTTTAATTACGGAACAACAATAGATGCTTCGCTTCTCCACCCCATCCGGCCAATAACAGGCCCCGGCTCGCTCAGCATGACACTTCATCGCATTACCAGAAACAGCCAGACATGCTGGGGCGCAAGGTAAACAACGCACTTCTTTGATCTGGGTTGCAAAATGCCCGACTGAACAATCGCGAAATGGAGACGCACGTGCTACCCCTTTCCGCGAAACATTAGAAACAGGACAGATCGTCGGCGAGTTGGCCACGATCCGACCTGTATTCTCACCGATTTACCCAGGATGTACCGAGCGGGATAGGGCCAACTCAGAACTTAGATGCGATATAGCAGAGATAGTTTGCGATAGAACCATCCATACGTGAAATCGAACGGAGAGTTAGGAATTTCTAATGAATAAGCCAAACGGCATTGATACTTCCAGCGGCTCAACGGCTCTGCCCGTGGGCCATCCTTCTTTTAACCGGCTTCCTTCCCAGAAGCCTTTAACCGGTGCCCAGAGCGCCATGCACACCACCAGGGACGCGGCTGTCAAGAGTACCCTGGCAACGAAAAAAATGGCCGACGATAAAGCTCGCGCCCGCACTCTGGCCCGGGTACAGGCCGTTTCCGAGAAGTTGTCCACCGCGTCCGAGCAAGTCGGGAGTGCCGTCACCGAAGCTACTAGCGCCGTCCAGGAACTTGAAAAGACGATGCAGAGTATCGCCGCTCAGACCGAAGAGTCGTCCTCGGCGGCCGAAGAATCGCGCACCGCCATCAATCAGATTGAAAAGTCTTCCGATAATGCGAACAAGAAGGCGGAGCTCTCTCTGCAAAAGGTCAATGTCCTCAGCGATCTTTGCGCCACCACCACGATTGATATTGAAAACTTGACCAAAGGCGTAGGTGAAGCAGGCGCCGCCAATATGGAATCCGCCAAGATGATCGTGGAGTTGGAGAAGCAGTCGGAGGAGATCGGCAAGATCGTCCATGCGGTGGTGCGCATCGCCGATCAAACCAATCTGCTGGCTCTCAACGCCGCGATTGAAGCCGCGCGGGCCGGAGAGCACGGCAAGGGTTTTGCAGTGGTTGCCGACGAGGTTCGCAACCTCGCCGAGATGAGCGAGAAGAGCGCCCGCGGCATTCAGGAAGTGGTCAACGAGATCCAGACCCAGGTAAAGGTTGTCGCCGCGGACACCGAGGCCGCCGGCAAGAAGGCGCGCGATGAAGTCGAAAAAGCCAAAGACATCACCACCAAGTTAAAGAAAATTGGGGACGACTTCAAAGCGCTGCAGGACGGGGCGCAGCTCATCAGCCGCAACGCCAACCAGGCGCTTGGCGGCGCCAAGGAATACCTCAAGGGAGCGGAAGAGATCGGCAGCGCTTCCGAAGAAGCTTCGTCGGCGTGCAATGAGTCGCAGCGGGCCGTCGAGGAGCAGGCCAAGGCTTACTCGGAAATGGCGCAAGCCTCGAACAGCCTGTCGGAGATGGCCGAGACGCTCAAGACCTCCACCAACGCGCAGAAATCGGCGGAAGAGTTGGCCGCCGCCGCCGAAGAGCTGTCGTCGAACGCCGAAGAGGTCAAGGCATCCTCCAATCAGATTTCGACTGCCATTCAACAAATCTCGAAGGCCGCCGATGTGCAGTCCAAGGCCTGCGAGCGCTCCCTGGCTGCCGGTCAGCAACTGGACCGCAACGCCAAACAGATGAGCGAGGGCGCCACCGAAAGCGCCAAGCTCGGCGCCACCATCCAGACCATGCTGGCGGAGAACAAAACCGCAGTCGACAAGATGATCGAGAACATCGGCAATGCCGCGGAAGCTTCGATTGTCTCGGCCCGGAACGTACTCGAGTTGGAAGGCCGTACTCGCCGTATCGACAAGATCGTGGATGCCATCATCATGGTCACGGTGCAGACGCGCATGTTGGCCGTCAACGGCAACGTGGAAGCTGCCCGCGCCGGCGAATACGGCCGCGGCTTCTCGGTGGTGGCCGGAGACATCCGTTCCCTGGCCAACGAGAGCAGCGAAAACGCCGACCGGATCAAGGAACTGGTGAAAGGCATTCAGAGCCAGATCAACAAAGTGGCTTCCGATATTCAGCAGGCCGGGGCCATCGCCAAAGCCGAGGTCGAACACGCCAAGATCAGTACAGGAAACCTCGAGAAAATCGCCGGCGATGCGGACGCGGTGCAGGCGTCGATGAAGGAGATCGCCCAAGGCGCGGAGGAGTCCCTGGTGGCGCTGCAACAGGCGGTGAAGGCCAGCCAGCAGATCAGCAACTCGTCGGAAGAAATTACCAAAGCCGCAGCCGAAGCTGCCACCGCAGCCGAACAGGGCCTGACCGCGTCGCAGGAAATCGCCCAGGCGGTCGAGGAGATCGCATCGCAGGCCGACGAACTGCAGAACGGATAACGGGTTCTCATTGGCCCGCGCACACAGGAGAAGAAACCGATGTCAAGCGAACCCCATATCGCTGCTACTACTGGCGCCAAAGATGAGACCCAACTGGTCACCTTCATGCTCAAAGACGAGGAATTCGGCTTTGACATCATGTCGGTGCAGGAAATCATCCGGCCGC
Organism: uncultured Acidobacteriota bacterium; assembly: GCA_963786555.1. Taxonomy (GTDB): domain Bacteria; phylum Acidobacteriota; class Terriglobia; order Terriglobales; family Acidobacteriaceae; genus CAWBRT01. The sequence goes on along the minus strand of CAWAZO010000015.1, from coordinate 369,230 downwards.
CCAAACTTTCCAAGGTGCCGCGCACTCCGGCTTACGTGCAAGGCATTGCCAACCTGCGCGGGGTCGTGTTGCCCATCATCGACATGCGTCCCCGCTTCGGCATGGAGCATGCCGAAGACACCGATGGCACGCGGGTCCTGGTGATTGACGTAGGGGGAGTGAAGATCGGCCTGCGCGTCGACCGCGTCAAGCAGGTCACCAGCGTGTCGCGAAGCGACACCGAAGAACCGCCGGCTGCCATCCGCGGCACCAGCACCGATTACCTCAATGGAGTCGTCAAACTCGACTCCGGCGCCCGCATCGTCATGGCGCTGGACGCATCCAAGGTCTGCGACCTGAAACTGGATGGCGGCCAATCCGCGGCGTCGGCCAACGGCGGCGCCCAGGAGAACGCCTCTGCCGGCTCCGGCAATGACGTGGCGGAAGATCTGCAGCAGTTGGTTTCTTTCCGCGTCGCCAAAGAAGAGTTCGCGTTTCCCATGGAGCGCGTACGCGAGATCCTGCGCGTGCAAACTCCGACCAAGATTCCGGATGCGCCCGATTACGTGCTGGGAGTACTTACGGTCAGGGGGCAGTTGTTGCCCATCATCGATCTGCGGCGGCAGCTCCAGTTAAAGTCGATGGCCGAGGAGAGCATCGGCAGGTGTGGTCTTATTCGCCACGCCTTCGAGAGCTGGCTGACCGCCCTGCGATCAAAAGCGGCGGACGCGGAACACGACTGGACTATCGCCGCGTCCGAGATCTTCCACACCCATGCCGACGTGTTCAGCAGTTCAAGCCAGGTATTGATGGATGGGATAGCCAGGCTGCGGGCGCTCGACGAGAAACTGGTCCGGTTAGCCAAGCAAGGCCAGCAAATCGAATACGGCGGTGACACCGCCGGGGTTGGAGTGTGCTTACAGGAAATGGCTGCGGTGGCCGAGGAGCTACTCTCCGGGCTAGCCGACTTTGCGCAGAAAGTTCCCGTCCACATTCAGGACGACCAGCGCATTGTGGTGGTCGATGCCGGCGGGATGCTGCTTGGCCTGGTCGTCGATCATGTCAACGAAGTCCTTCAGGTTTCCAGGAAATCTGTCGATCCGCCACCCGCGATCGCCAGCAGCGATGGGCGCGATCTCTCCGGAATCGCCAAGTTGGACGAGGGCAAGCGGCTATTGCTGTTGCTCGATCCTACGCAAATCCTGAAACAGGATAACCTGCAGCGCCTGTGCAATTCCGCCGGTGAGCACGCTGCGCAAGAACCTGCCGCCGGCCAGGACGCTGGGAGCGAGCAGAACATGGCAGCAAGCGATGAAGTCCAATTGGTCACCTTTATTCTGGGCAATGAAGAGTACGGAATTCCCATAGCCCAGATCCAGGAGATCGACCGCCTTTCGAAAATCACCAAGGTTCCCAAGGCAGCCGACTTCGTCGAAGGCGTCACCAACCTGCGCGGCGAGGTAGTTCCGGTGGTGGACACGCGCAAGCGTTTCGACCTTGGCCTGCGCGATGCCGACGATCACACCCGCATCATCATCGTCGATCTGAACGGCGTAAAAACCGGACTGGTCGTCGATTCCGTCCGCGAAGTGCTCAGCTTGTCGCGCGCCGACATTGCCGATCCTCCCGCGACCGTCCAGTCGGGCATCGAGCAGCAGTTCGTTTCCGGAATCGGCACGGTGGATAATGGCAAGCGCATCATTTTCCTGCTGAATATCGAGGAGGTGCTTCCGAAGAGCCCAATGCAGATTGCGTCGTAACCGAACAGGGTCAGCAGTCAGTCCAGCAGCCAGGCATTCCTCACCTCGCCCGATTGCTGCTCGGCTGACTGCTGGAGCTGACTCTTTTTAAGAACAAAGAACGTTAAGAATAAAGAACCAGAGGTCAGCCGGCGGCGACCGTGAAGCGATTCAGGAACTGAGAACTCACTATGGGTCTGCAAGAAGCGATTCTGCAGTTGTCCAGTCCGGACGAATGCGACCGTATTTACGCTGCCGAGGATCTTGGGCTGGCCGGAGAGCGTGAAGGGATCGATCCGCTCATCCAGCGCGTGGTCGAGGAACCTTCACGGGCTGTCCGAGAGGCCATTTTCGCGGCATTGGCCCGGATTCCGGATGACGCCATCATTCACCGTGCGGCACAACTGCTCTCCAGTGACGACTCGGACATTCGTAACCTGGCGCTGGAGTTGTTGCAGTCTCGCGGCAGCGCCGCGGTGCCGGAGTTGCGGCGTTTGCTGGCGGCAGAGGATTGCGATCTGCGCAAATTCGCCCTCGATGTGCTGAGCCGGATCGAGACGCCTGCAAGCGAAGAGTTGCTGGCAATCGCGCTCGGGGATAGAGATTTGAACGTGGTCATCACCGCGCTGGAAAACGTTCGTCACGGTCATTGCCCGGCGCTGCGCCAACGCGTGCTGCAACACGCACTCACCGGTGAACACCCCATGGTGGTGCTGGCCGCCATGGAGGCGCTCGGCAGAATCGGCGATACCGCGTGCTACCGGCACATTCGCCAGCGCTTCCCAAGCCTTGCGTCTACACCGTCGCTTTATCTCCGGCCGGTTTTAGCCCTTCTGGGCGCGCACGGAAAAGATGGCGACCGGCTGGAGCTCTGGAATTTCCTGACTACCTGCGAACCCGGCCTGCGCGGCGCCGTGCTGGATGCGTTACGCAACCTTCTCGACCGCAACGCCGCCGATATCCCGGATCTCTGGTGGCAAGGCTTGATGGCCAGGCTGCCCGAGACCACGGCGGATGCCGAACGCTATCAGATCCTGGTGCTGCTGGGCTACTTTGGCCATTGCCCGCCGGTGTTCGAAATGCTGATTGCTTATCTCGAATCTTCCGCCAAAGTGGATCGCCTCGGAGCCATTGAATCCCTGAGCCGGAAACGGCGCGAGGATGCCGGCTCCGCCATGGGTCGGCGTTTGCACTCGGAACCGGACCCTGAGGTCAGGCAAGCGCTTGAGGATGCGCTGCGGGTGAGCGGCCAATGAGCTCTCCGCAACTCTCGTTGGAACAATATGGCAGGTTGTGCCGGCTCATCTACAACCACCTGGGGCTTTCGTTCGACGACAAGAAGATCCACTTCTTAGGGAAACGAGTCGCCGCCCGTATGGAGTACCTGGTCCTGGACAATCCTGCCGACTACCTCATGCGTCTTGCCTACGGCGACAACTCCGGGGCGGAGATGCAGGCGCTGGCCAATCTGATTACCACCAACGAGACCTATATGTTTCGCGAGTACGAGCAACTGGAGGCGTTTGCCAATGCTTGCCTGCCAGAGGTGGTCGCGCGCAAAGAAGCACAGGGGAATCGCAATCTGCGCATCTGGTCGGCCGGTTGTTCGTCGGGAGAAGAAACTTACACCCTCGCCATTATTGTGCAGGAGGTTTTCCCCGCGATCGCCGATTGGGATGTCGAGATCGTGGCGACCGACATCGACGAGCAAAGATTGGTGATGGCGGTCGCGGGCGTATACGGCGAGCGCTCCATGAAATATGTTCCGCCGGAGTATCTTGTCCGGCATTTCACGAGGGAAGGCGAAGATTGGCGGGTCAAGCCGAGCACCCGGTCGCTGGTCACCATCCAGAACCTCAACCTGCACGACCGCCTGCAGATGCGCAAGATGCGCACCTTCGACTTTATCTTCTGCCGCAATGTGCTGATCTACTTCGACGATGCGTCGCGTAAAGCGGCGGTGGACCATTTCTACAATGCTCTCCTCCCCGGCGGCTTTCTTTTCATGGGACACTCCGAGTCGGTCGGGCGGATTTCCAGCGCCTTTCGTTTGCGGCGGATGGGCGAGCACCTCGTGTATATGAGGCCTGACTGAGAACTTATGAGTAAAAGTGTATTGATCGTGGACGATTCGGAATTTGTCAGGAACTATCACTCTGCCATCCTGCGGGATGCCAGCTTTGAGGTCATCACCGCCGGCGACGGCATCGAAGCCCTGGAGAGGCTGTTCACAAACCGCTGCGACCTGGTGCTGACCGACATCAACATGCAGCGCATGGACGGCTATGAATTCATCAGGCGGGTGCGGGCGGAAAAGCAGTACCAGCAGCTTCCGATCGTCATTATCTCGACCGAGAATCAACCCAAGGACAGGAAGAAGGGATTCGAAGCGGGCGCCAACCTCTATCTGGTCAAGCCCTGCTCGCCGGAAGTCATGTTGGAAACCCTCAAGATGGTGATGAACGCATCGTCCTGAATCCGGAGCACACGGGCTCAAGGTCAACAAGGTCGTGCGCTGAAATCGAGGTACAACCATGATTCGATCTGCAAAAATCCGGGTCCTGATCGCCGACGATTCCGCTCTGATGCGGCAGAAGTTGCGCCAGATCGTCGAAGCCGATCCGGAATTGGAAGTCGCCGGCATTGCCCGCGATGGTGAAGACGCCGTCGTCAAGGCGCGGGAACTGCGTCCGGATGTCATCAGCCTGGACATCAATATGCCCAAGTTGGACGGCATCGGCGTGCTGCAAGTGATCTTGAACGAACGTATCTGCCCGGTGGTGATGGTGAGTTCGCTGACCCAAAGGGGAGCCGTCACGACCTTCGAGTGCCTGGAACTTGGCGCTTTCGATTTCGTCAGCAAGCCGGATGGAACCGTTTCCAGTAATCTGCTTTTGCTGGCCGATGAAATCCGCTCGAAGCTGAAGGCGGCGGCGGCCAGCGGCACGCTCAGGCGATTGATCTCGCGCCACGAAAAGCGGTGTTCGCCGGCGGCGCCGGCACCCAAGATTAAAATCTCCGCTGCCGCATCCGGCTACAAAGCGGTGGCGCTCGGCATTTCCACGGGCGGCCCGGTCACCTTGATGGATGTGTTGCCGCTCATCCCGGCTGAGGTTAACGCCGTCCTGTTTCTGGTCCAGCACATGCCTGGGTCCTTCATTCATACCTTCGTTCAAAGGCTGAACGACAATTGTCAGATCGAAGTGGCGGAAGCCGAAGCTGGAGCGCAGGTCCGGCCGGGCGTGTGTTACGTGGCGCCCGGCGAACACCAGCTCACGCTCTATCGCAAGACAAACGGCGAGGTGGTGATCCGCACTCCCACACAGCCGCAGACGTTATTTATGCCCTCGGTCGACGTAATGATGAAATCCGTCCTCCAGACCTACGGAGCCGATACGGTGGGCGTGCTGATGACCGGCATCGGCAACGATGGCGCGGAACAGATGGTGGCGATCACCAATGCCGGCGGACACACCATTGCGGAGAGCGAAGAGAGCGCCGTGGTGTACGGCATGCCGCGGCAGGCGATCGAGAACGGCGGAGCCCGCGTGATCGCGCCCTCGTGGCAGATTGCCGGTGAAATACTCAGGGCGCTGTGAAGCCGACGGACGGGCATGGCGACTACTCTGGAGGCGGGATGGCTTTTCAAATCGGTGGTACGAACGAGCGCGTCACCTTGGCACTGGAGGGAGACAATTCAGTGGAACAAGTGGCCGAAATACATCAGCAATTGCTGGCGGCCGGAGCACAGTCCAAAGCCGTCAGCGTCGAGGCGCAACATTGCGGCTCGATCGACATCACGGTCATCCAGGTACTTGCCGCACTGCAAACCTGTTGTCCTGAGTTTCGCATCGAGCGGCCCTCGGAGGAGTTTCTCGCCTCCTTCGACCGTTGCGCTATGCGGCGTCACCTTCGCGCCGCGCTCAGACAGGAGACGCGACCGGAAGGAGCGCAGCCATGAAGACGATTCTTGCGGTCGATGATTCGGCCAGCATCCGGCAGTTGATCACCTTTACCCTGCAAGAGGCGGGATACGAAGTGTTGGCTGCGGTCGACGGCGTCGACGCGCTCCAGCAAATTACCGGCCGGCAGGTGAACCTGATCATCACCGACCTGAACATGCCCAACATGGACGGCATCGCGCTGGTCCGGAAGGTGAGAAGCTCGGCCCAGTACAGGTTCGTCCCCATCCTGATGCTGACCACGGAATCGTTGCCCGAGAAGAGACAGGAAGGCAAGGCTGCCGGGGCAACCGGCTGGATTGTGAAGCCGTTTAATCCTCCGCAGTTGCTGGCGGTTGTCCAGAAGGTGATGCACTGATGGATCAGAAAGAAATTCTCGCCCGCATGCGGTCTGCGTTTCAGACCGAAGCGGCGGACCTGCTCAACGAACTCGATTCCTCTTTGCTCCAACTGGAGGCGGACCCGGCGAATGGGGAACTTATTAACCGCGTATTCCGCGCCATCCACACCTTGAAGGGTTCGGGCGCAACCGCCGGCTTTGAACGCCTCTCGCATTTTGCACATCGCGTGGAGGAGGTTTTCAACGCCGCCCGCGACGGCAAAGTGCAGATCACGCCGGAGGTGATCGACCTCGCTCTCCGGGCCTGCGACCTGCTGCGCGCATTTCTCGCCGACGCCGACACCACGCCTGATCTTCAATCCGACACCGAGCAGCAACTGGTGGGCGGCCTAAGGGCATTGATCAACTCGGATAGCAAGTCGGAATCGCCGGCCCCCACAGCCGTCCAAACCGCGGGAGCAGCGGAGGTGAAGGCCGGTCGCCAGCGGTCGTACCGTATCCGTTTCACTCCCGGTTTACGCATGCTGTTTTCGGGAAGCGACCCGGTCGCTCTACTCACCGAGTTGTGTGCGCTCGGTTCCGCTCACGTGACAGCCCATCTGGAACGATTGCCGGCCTTCGAGGAACTCGATCCCGAGCATTGTTACCTCTGGTGGGAAATCGAACTCCTTGCGGAAGCATCCGAGCAGGCCATTCGCGACGTGTTCGTCTTTGTCGCCGACGAGTGCGTCCTCGAGATCCGGCAGAGTGAATCTGAGGATTCTGACAGCGCCCCGGTTCGTGTCTCCGCGCGCGACTTTGAGTCGTTCTACTGGGAAGCCGAAGAGCACCTCCAGGTGATTGAGGAGCATCTGCTGCAGTCGGAAAAAACTGCACCCCCGCCTTCGGATCTCGGGGAATTATTCCGCCGCCTGCATAGCCTCAAAGGAGCTTGCGCGCTGCTGTTGGGAGAGTCCGGCGATCTGGCTCCGCAGCACCCTTTGCGCTTTCTGCATCAGGTGGCACATGCCGCCGAAACCGCCGCCGAAACCATGGTGGAGCAGCAACGCGACGGTCGGCCTTCCGATGCGCGGCCGATGGTCGCCACCTTGCTTGAGGTGTGCGCGGCCATGCGCCGTCTGCTGCAAAGCATCGACGAGAACCGGCCGGCCGACATCGACCCGCAGCTTTTGCAGCATTTGGGAATCACCATCCTTGTTCCCCATGTCGATACTCCGCGGGACGCGAAACTGGTTGCCTTTGTGGAAACGGCGGGGCAATGCCTGGAGAACCTGCGCGCCTGCTTCGCGAAGTTGCAGGCCGGCGAGCGGGACTCCGCGCTTTTGGCGACGTACCAACGCGCATTGCGCACCCTGGATGGCGCCAGCCAGTATGCGGGTATGGACAAAGTGCAGGCGCAGTTGCGCGAGCACGCCGCGGCTTTTGCGGCCTTGACAGGCGCGGAGAGCGATGGCCGACAGCTTCAATCGTTATCCCAGCAACTGGACCAAACTGAACGGCTGATTGCGTCCCGTCGCAACGGCGATGGCGGCGACAAGCCTCAAGAGAGCAAGCCCAGGCGCAAGCCGGCTCCGGAATTCCGCATGCGCGCCGCCGACACCGCGACCCAGACCATTCGCGTCGACCAGGAGAAACTCGACCGCCTCATTCGCAATGTCAGCGAGCTGCTGGTGGCCCGGGGCGCGCTCCACCTGCTGGCCCGCAAACTCGACCGCCAATACGGCGGCGAATTGGCGGCCGAGGCGAAAGAGGCAAGCACCAGCATCTCTCGTATCTCCGAGGAGCTGCAAGACGCCGTCATGTCTCTGCGTATGCTTCCGGTGAAGACGGTCTTCCAGCGATTTCCCCGGCTCGTCCGCGACTTGGGGCGCAGTTTGGAGAAGGAAATTGAAGTCAGCTTGCAGGGCGAAGACACCGAGCTCGACAAGGCCGTGATCCAGGAAATCGGCGACCCCCTGGTGCATCTGATTCGTAACGCCGCCGACCACGGCATTGAAACGCCCGAGAAGCGCGAAGCCAACGGCAAATCCCGCTGCGGCCAGATCACCCTGCGCGCCTACAACGAAGGCAGCCAGGTCGTCATCGAGGTGGAGGACGACGGCAAAGGACTGCATACCGAAGTCCTGAAGGCAAAGGCCGTCGAACGTGGAATCCTCAGTGAGACTGAGGCTCAGAGCATGAGTGATGAGGCCGCCTACCAGCTTATCTTCAGCCCCGGCTTCTCTACGGCCGAGGTGGTGACCGACGTCTCCGGCCGCGGGGTTGGAATGGACGTGGTCTCCAGCAACGTCCAAAAGCTCAAGGGAACCATCGCCATCGAAAGCCGCCGCGGACTGGGCACAAAATTCGTCATCAAACTACCGACCAGCCTGATGATCTTCAAAGGCATCTTGACCCAGTGCGGCGATGCGGAGTTCCTGCTCCCGCTCGAGAGCGTCAGCATTACCCGCAAGATCGCAGCCAGGGACATCCATCGTTACCGTCACCATGCCATGATCAACACCAGCGAAGGGTCCTGCCCGGTCATATCGCTTCGCGAGCAACTCGGCCTTGGCGAAGAGCTGGAGGATGACGAGCAATGTATGGCCTTGATCAGTGCGTCTGGACGGAGATATGGGTTGCTGGTGGATCGTCTGCTCAGCGAAGAACAAGTTGTGGTAAAGCCGCTGAGTGGAGGTCTGGAGAATAATTCCGACTTCCTGGGCGCTACCATCATGGGCGATGGCCGTGTCGTGCTGGTGTTGAATCCCGCGGGGATCGCGGTCTGAGGAACTCCGGCGCGGCGGCTAGCGTCCACGCCATTTACGTGTGTTAGTTATGCCAGGTATTTCTGGGACACCACACTAGATCTGTTTAACTTTTAGTGTAGTCGTCTGAGAGGGTGTCATCCTGAGGCGGAGCCAGGGTCCCCGACAAGCCGCTGTTGGCTTGTTGGGGTGGAGGTTTACCGGGCTTGCCGTAATACGTTATTCTGTCTCTTCTTTGGTGCTTGAGTCGCGCCGGCATTTTGCATTTCTACACTTCCCTTCTTTGAGGTTGCGACTTGGCGCCGAGCTGAACAGGCCCTTCCCGATAAGGAGGCGCTTCATTGCACACGCAGAGAACATTCGCGCAAAAAATTTTGCTTACGCTTGCCGTGGGAATCCTGTGCTCCTCCACTTCGGCGACCGCTCAGGGCTCGCAACTGCCGACCGCAGCCACGAACGCCACGGTAAAGTCCGATTCTCTCAGGGTGTTCACGAAAGATGGACGCCTCTAGCAGCGTCGTGCGTTCGCTGGCCAAAGGCGAGGCCGTCTACGTCGATCTCCGCGTGGACCAGAACGCGATGCTCTGGTGCGGCGTTCGCATCGCGGGGCAGGCCAAGAGGCTGGGGTTCGTCGACTGCAGAAGCCTTGCACGGGTTGATGCGCCGCAACCAACCAACGCGGAAAAACCCAGCATCAAGGCGCCCGGCAAGGCGCAGCTCCCTCCCGGGGATATGCCTTTTTCTCATCCCGCCACGCCCACTGAAACCGGATACGCCGCGATCAGGGCGCAGGTGGTAAAGGATGGGGTGATCGATTCCGGCTATATTACCCAGTTGGAAATGCAGGCCAAGGCCGGTGGTTCCACGGCCATGAGGCGCGCGGCCTGGGCCCATTTTGCCGCCGGCGAGTTCGACTTGTCTCAGCATGAGTTGGACGAAGCGATCGAGCACTTCGAAGCCGTGGAGGCTTTCGCCGGACAGCAGCGCGACTTGCTGCGGTTGAGCCTTTTGGGACGCGCCCACGTGCTTCTCCTGGAGAGCGAATTTTCTTCCGCGCTTGAGATCATTGCGCGGGTTCGCAAACTCGCTCCCCAGTCGGCGCAAGCGGCGGCCATGGCCGGTTGGGCGCACTACCAGCTCAACCAGGTGGATGCCGCCATCACCGACTTCGAAAGCGCACAGCGCCTGGCGCCGACTCCAGAGGTGGCGCGGTTGCTCGGCAAAGTGAAGCAGGACAGGAATGCCGAAAGCGATTTCCGCGAGGGTGAATCTTATCACTTTGTTTTGCGCTATCACGGAGGAGCCAGTCATCAGCTTGCCCGCGAAATGATCACTACCCTGGAGGAGCAGTTTCGCAGCCTGAGCACCGATCTTCACTACACTCCGCCCGAGGCGATCACCGTGATTCTTTACACCCGGGAAGCCTTTCGCGATGTGACCCGCGCGCCCGGCTGGTCGACCGCCTTGAACGATGGACGCATTCGAGTTCCGGTGCAAGGCGTGGAAGCGATCTCCCCTGAGTTGGAGCGCATCCTCAAACACGAGCTCACCCACAGTTTCGTTTTTCAGAAAACCGCCGGCCGCTGTCCCACCTGGCTCCACGAGGGAATCGCGCAATGGATGGAAGGCAGGCGAACCGGAGCTGATGCCGGACCTCTGGTCGCGACCTTCGAACATGAACAAGGCAAAGCGTTGCGCTATTACCCGGGACCGTGGACGAACCTGACCGCCCCGCAGGCGCGTTTCGCCTACGCTTGGGCCTTGGCGGTCGTCGAAGCCATCGAGGCCCAATCGGGGTTGGAGGCCATCGACCGCCTGCTCGACGCAGAGCGAACCGAGGCCTCCGGCGAAGCCGCATTGCACCAGGCATTGCGCACCGGTTTCTCCGGTCTTGATGACGCTACGATCAGTTATCTCCGCCAAACGTACTTACATTAGAAGGCTGTTTCATAACTTGTAGTGCACTTATCGCAGCAATGCCTCAATTCGACGCGCGTGCACCATCGCTTCGCAAGGAGACCACGCAAAAACCGTAAATCGTCCGTCTTGCGATGCCACCAGCGCCATCGCATCCGGTTGGTCCTGCGCAAACTGTGCCGCCGACAGATGACGAGTGCCACCGAGCTGCGTCGGATGAACGATCTCCGCCACCGAACCCGCTACCGGCTCAGTGACCACCACCTGCTCCACCCGGCGGCCCTCGGGATGACGCCCGATCTTCACCCCGAACGCCATCAGTTGATACGAGTCGCTCATCACCGTAGCTCCGTCCACCGCGGTCAGACCGGCGATGGCGTCGATGGTTCGGTGTAGCGCGTTTTTCCAGGTTGCATCTTGCGTACCTGAGCCGTTGTTGAGCAGCTCCGGCAATCCCAGGAATGGCGGCGAGACAGAGTAGTGAATCGGCGGGACGATCGATTCGCGCCATCTTTCACCTATGCTCGGTACGACCAGGAGCGAGCCCCCACGGCCATGAAGACGCATCGACACCGCGAGCTGCAACATTACATTCAGCTCGTCGGTCGAGGTCGAAGACGCTGCCAGTCCAAAACCAAGCAGGGAGCGAACCAGCGGCAGGCAGTCCGGCAAATTCATCGCGTCTTCGCTGAGAACCTTGATCAGATCGCCTTCAAGCACCGCGACATTGGCGAATTTGCCGGTTTCTTCGTTGCGGCTTTCCTTGATCACCAGCAACCCCGGCGAAGTGACTTCCAGCACAAAGCAGTGTTCCGGAATTCTGGTGATGGTGCCCCACACCTGCAACTCACCCGAGCGCCGCCAGACGCCAAGATGCACCCCCGGACGCTCCACGGCCGGCGCCAGACGCGCCAGCGCATCGGGCGCGAACGGAAGTGGCTGCTCGAAGCGCAGGGGATCACGGACTCCATCCGGATCCAGGAAAGCGGCGGAGATAGCCGGAACATAGCCTTCCTCTCGCCGGAGGCTCGCCCAAAACGTCGCATCGATCATCTCCTCGATATCGGCGAGCTCGGGACAGTGCGGCGAGTCCGCGCGCCCGGCACTCTGCCCCAGGCCCCGCTTAAATCGCGGATAAATCAGCTCCGACACTCTTCTCGCAACCGGATAGGCCGGCCAGTTTCTTTCTTTCATAATCTTAATTTTGCCACGTTCCCGAGGACCGTTCGCGCGCAGAAAAGAAATGTTGATGGAGTGGTGGATGCTGGACAGCGAAAAATAGACTCGGTTCGAATCGCTCACTCGTCAGCTAAAGATGTTTACCTGCGCCGGGAACTATCTTTGTTCATAAGTCCAAGGTTCAGTTCATAGGTTCGAGGTTCGTGAGTTGTTCATCCGTTCGAGACACTCCTGGCAGCGGCTGGCGAGTTCTTTTTTACTTTGCCGGCGATTGATTTTTCCCATTTCATAGGAGCGGAATTTTTGCAGGGGACTGTGATGTTGCATGCCCCGCCGCTGCATTTCCTCTACCAAAGCCTGGTGTCGGCTGCGAATGGAATGGACTTCCAACAGACCTTTTTCGAAGAAACCAGTGAGCGTTTTCTTTCTCCGTAAGCAGCCGACGAACATGTGCAGCTCGACGTGCTCGCCAAGCAGGTGTTTCCTGCACATCAGCCTCGGATTCACCATCCACATTCTCATTCGCCAGGCTCCTGGGTAATTTTCTGCGCATCTTGGCGGTCGAGTTCATGTCAGCCGGGAGTCGCACATTTCCCGCCTCATGGATTCCCATGGAAACCTTCTCTCCTGCCGTCGTATCCAAGAGAAAACGGCTTTTCCAAACCCAGCGTGTAGCATAGCCGCAATTCCGCCATGGAGGTTCGGTATGAATACCACAATTCAAACAGGACTTGCTCTTCTGACCGTAGTCGCCATGAAGGTGCTCGGAGCCATTGTGATTTGGTTTGTCGGGCGCTGGTTAATCCAGTTTGCCCTCAAAATCATGGGACGGGCGCTCGATCGGCAGAGTCTTGACCGCACCCTCGTGGCCTACTTGCAGTCGGCGCTTGGCATCCTGCTGAATGTCGTACTGGTCGTCGCCTTGCTTGGCTTCTTCGGCGTGCAGACGGCATCGTTCGCGGCGCTGCTGGTCGGCGTGGGCCTCGCCATCGGGGCGGCCTGGAGCGGTCTGCTTGCCAATTTCGCCGCCGGATTTTTCTTGTTGGTTTTGCGGCCGTTCAAGACCGGAGACTATGTGGAAGCCGGAGGAGTGACCGGTACGGTCGAGGCCATCGGGCTATTCACCACCACTCTCAACACTCCCGCAAACGTCGTAGCCATCGTCGGCAACGCGAAGGTCTTCGGAGATACAATCCAGAATTACACGCGCAACGACTATCGGCGGGTAGACCTGACGGTCGACGTTTCGCACGAGGTTGATCCAGGTCAGGCCATCGCGTTGCTAAAGGATGGGATCGCACATATCTCCAACGTACTTTCTACTCCGGCTCCCACGGTCGAGATCTTCGAATTCACTTTGGCGGGGCCGCGATTGGTCGTTCGTCCTTTTTGCGCCAACGAGCATTACTGGCAAGTCTATTTCGACACCAACCGGATGATCCGGAATACCTTCGGCGAGGCTGGCTTCCCGGCTCCGGAATATCATCATGCCGTACGCGGCAGCCTTGAAGCCGCGGCCGCGCAAAACCTGAAAAATGCAGCCTAGCTCCCGCAACATGCGGGCGAACTTCTCGCTGGGGTCAGCCATTCGATGTCATTACCAAGCCAAGACTATCGCTCTGCGAGTTAGCGATAGTTGACGTCCTGATTCACGCAGGTCGGTAACGGCCGTTGCGCCAAGCCGGCCAGCAGGTTTTCGGCGGCAAGACATCCCATGGCATTGCGGGTCTCGGGCGTCGCGGTTCCAATGTGCGGCGTGATCAGGATGTTCGGCAAACTCAAGAGCGGATGATCGGCCGGCAGCGGCTCGGGATCGGTAACGTCCAGCGCGGCATATGCGATTGTTCCCTTTCGCAGTGCATCGCACAGGGCATCGGTATCGACCAGCGCCCCGCGTGCCGCGTTGATGAAATACGTGCTCGGCCGCATCCTGGCGAACTGGTCTCGCCCAAACATTCCCCGGCTTTCAGGCGACAGCGGCACCATCGCGACGATGAAGTCGGAGTTCGCCAGAAGCTCGTCGAACCCCATGTACTTCACGTTCAAGGCGGCTTCGTCAGCCCGTCGATTGCGGTTGTGATAAACCACGTTCATTCCGCTGGCCTGCGCCCGTCGGGCTACCGCACGGCCAATGTTCCCCAGGCCGACAATCCCGAGCGTCTTGTTCAGCAAAGCTACTCCAAATGGAAACTCGGCGTTTTCCCACTTCCCGGAGCGCACCCAGTTCCAGCCCTCATGAATGCGGCGGGCGGCGGCCAGCAAAATACCAAAGGTTACGTCCGCGGTCGCTTCCACGACGGGTCCGGGTGTATTGCTGAAAGGAATTTTTCTTTTCGTGCAAGCCGCGAGATCAACGTTTTCAATTCCGGCCGATGCCTGCGCAATGACGCGCAACTTGGGAGCCCGCGACAACAGCGCGGAATCGACTTTAACTCCATGTCCGGTCATGAATAGCCCATCGGCGTCCTGTAGCCATTCGTAAAGCGTCTCCTTCGGGATCGGCTGCTTGCGCTCCCATCGCTTGATTTCGCACTCCCGGCTCAGCATCTCCAGCGCCGGTGGCCTGATATCGGTGGGAATTACGACCTTGTACTTGCTCAACGATTGATCCTCCCGTGAGAATTGCCATCCCATCTGGCGATCGCTCTTATTTTTCTCGCAGCATCAACCGCGCTTGTCAAGCACCAGCCCCACGCCGAAGCCGACGAGTACCATGCCGCTCGTGCGGTCGAGCGCCCGGGCCACACGCGGATGACGCAGCCAACCGGAAAGCGTGCGGGTCGCAACCGTAAGCACGGAGAACCACAGAAGACCTTGAGTCGCGTGAATGGCCGCCAGCAACATGCTGAACGAGGTCACCGAAACTCCGGCGGGAATAAACTGCGGCAGGAAGGTAACGTAGAAGACGCCCATCTTCGGATTGAGCAGGTCCGTGCACAGTCCGCGAACGAACCACTGCGGCGCGCTGGCGCCGGCAGCGCTCTCGAACTCGGGCGATGACCCAGGGTCATCCATCACGGAGGCCGCTGCGGGTTTACGCAGCAACATCCTGGTGCCGAGAAAGACCAGATAACAGGCGCCCGCGATGCGCAGCATCCGATAGGCGAGCTGAGAAGCCGCCAGCAGAGAACCCAGTCCCACCGACGCTGCCAGTCCCCAGGCCAGACAGCCGCAGGAAATTCCGACGGCCGCGAATATTGCCCGCCGTGGCCCTTCGACGGCCGCAGTCCGCAAGACCAGAGCTGTGTCCACTCCCGGCGTAAGCGTCAGCAGTCCGGCGGCCAGCGTGAACCCCAGCAATGCGTGCCAAATCGTCAAAATCCCTCGCAAAGAGCTATCAGTTTACACGTTCGCCGGCCAGAGCCGTGCCCCAGAAATATCTGGCATAACTCAACGCACTTAGGAAGTGTCATGTTGAGCGCCGCCGGGCGCCCCGGCGACGGCCGCTTTTGCCGTTGCTGGGGTGGAGTAGCGAAACATCCCAGCGGACTGTCCCTCCCAGGGCCGCTCTGGGTTTTTTGATGAAGTCTTTCGGCCGCGTCTCGGTCCCACGCCGTGCTGGGATTCTTCGCCCCCTGTGGTCGCTTGTAGAAGTGTCATCCTCTCCTGGAAGTGTCATCCTGAGGCCGCGCACGGTTTTGCGCGGCCGCAGGATCTGCTTTTTTTCGACGCTCGCAAACAGCAGATCCTTCGCTTCGCTCAGGATGACACTTCTTCAGCAGCCTCTAACGGGCTACCGGAAGCAGTTTGTAGAAGTTTCATCCTGAGGTCCGCGCCGCCGGGGCCCTCGACAAGCCCGTCGTCGGCTTGTTGGGGTGGAAGCCGGTTTGGCCTATCGTGCAATTACCGTTTATCGGAAGCGGACGACTTGCGGGCGTGGCGTCGAGTTACCCAGAAACTGATCAGCAGAATCGAAATTCCAACGCCGCATTCGGCAGCGATTTTCAGCGGGCGATTTTGCAATCCGCATTGCGTAATTGCGAACACCCCGGCTCCCCAGGCCACAAAGAGCAGAATATTCGAGGCATTGAGACTGACCCGGCCGCTAACCGCAATCGCGACAAATAACAGCGCAACCATCAGGGCGATGAGTGGATTGATGTGGGGAACCATATCCATATCAGGTGATTGTACCGCGCCACCCGGAACATGCGCCTTCCCCAAGGAAATAGACAGTTGACTCGCATCATGCACGCCGAAGACGACCCAGGCTCGGCGAACCGGAGAATCCTCTGGCCCAACCTTTATCCGGCGGGAGCCAGCGCACGCTCGGCGGCCTGCTGAATGAACCGCTTCATGACGTTCGCCCACATCACCTTCTTGCGCACCGCGCTCTCCCGGATGGTTGCGTCCCTGTACCAGCATGGCCAGCAGGGTCTTCATCTTGAGCACGCGCAGCAACTGCTGCTCGGCCGGCGAGACGCCGTAGGATTCCAGGAAGCTGTTCTGCACCTCCGAGGTGATGGAGCGATCGCAGAAGGGATATTTTTCCAGCGCTTCCACCGAGGCGAGAAACAGCGCCAGATCCTGAAAGGAACTGCCTCGTTTCGACATCTTGGCGAAATCGCAGAACCCCACTCCGCCTTCCGTGATCACGACATTCAGCGGCGTAAAGTTGTTCAACACCGCCGAAGACGGCAAGGTCTTCCGGGAGCGCGCCAGAATTGCCTTGGTGCCCTCCACGATGTTCTTGATGGAAACGTCGTCCAGCCCTTCCTTCTTGCAACTGGCACAGAGTTTCTCCAAATCCGCGAGGAAGCCCGGCCGAATCGAAGGGCTCAGGCATGTCGGCGGTCGCCCGATGGAACTTGCGGAGCCACTCGCCGGTGCGCTTGGCGGCAAATTGCAGCGTTCCACAGTCCGCATAACCGGGAAGCAAAGCCGCTTTCATGATGATCGATTGCAAGGGAATGCCGACAAGCTTTTCGCTGACCACGGCCCCCAGTTCGGCAAAGTCTCCCAACGGGCGAGGTATTCCCGCGAGCTTTTTCGCTTCGGCCAGGGCATGGACGCTCTGGAGATGCCTCAGCTCCTGCGCCGCCAGACTCTTGACCCCTTGCACGCCGCAGCTGTTGGCGCGAAACACCTTGATCGCGAGCCTCTCGCCGCCGTCGGCGAATTCCATGACCGCGTCATAAATGTAGTGGTCGCTCTTGGGAGTGTGCCCCACGATTCGCACATTGCGCATTTCGCCGCGTTGTGGGTACCAGGACGCGCCACCCTGGCGCAAGATGCTGACAATCTGCTCCATCGCATTATCGGACATCAACACTCCATGCAAATCGTGTCAAAAACCGCTGAATTAGGAGCCGCTAAATAAGCTCTCACGCCATCGGATGTGCAGTTATGCTTCCAACAACGGACCACCGCTGAATACGTAAACGATTGAATACTCACAACTTACAAGATCACATCCTGCTGAATGGACAGCCGCCCAGGCGAAGTGGAACGGCAATGCCTACGTTGGCTAACCCGCATCCGCTCATTGCTATATGAGATGCTGTTTAACAGTGACCAGTTAGTCAACATTTCAGAGGCATTTAGCAGGATTAAAGTACGTAAATCAGCCTACTTAATCCGAGGAGGATCGTGGAGGCATCTATGCGGAAAGAAATCTCAAAGTTGCCAATTTAGTAAAACAGATACTTGCGCCATTTGGCGTCGGAACCGCCCATCATCCGCATGATATGCCGGCTGGTGTGCAGGTTGAAGGTGCGCGGTTCGCGCAGCAACTTCATCGAGCACTCGTGCAGTAAATGGTTTCCTTTCTTGTGATTGCAAGCATGGCAGCAAGCAACAAGGTTTTCCCACGTCGACTGGCCGCCGCGGGAACGCGGGATAATGTGGTCCAGCGTCAGTTCGCTGGAGGGCAGCAAGACGCCGCAATACTGGCAGGTGTTGCGGTCGCGCAGCAAAATGTTCTTGCGCGAGAGGGCGCGCGTCTGGTGGGGAATGCGGCGATATTCCAGCAATCGGATCACCGAGGGGACGCGCACGGCGAAGCGCGCCGAGTGCAACAAATGGCCATTGATCTCCTCCGTAATGGCCACTCCCTTGAGCACGAGCACGATCGCGCGCCGCGCCGCACAGATATTGATGGGTTCGTAGGAAGCGTTCAGTACCAGCACCGGCGCGTGCATGGGTGAGTACGGCGCTTGCGTAAGAACAGCTTCGGCGAGTTCACGTCCCGACCTGTGGTGTTCCGCTTTGCCCGGCATATCGTTAGCAGGAACGCGTACTCATTCACGCAGTTCCTTCGCCACCTCCCGATAAGATGCGAACAACGAACTCTCATTCAAAGCACGTGACACGGTTGCGACAAATACGGCTTTCGCACCCGGCTCCCAGCAGCACTCTGGAGCACTCGGAGACGGTTGCGCCCGTGGTCATCACGTCATCGACCAGCAGCACCTCACGCCCGGCGATCTGCTCTTTGCCGGCGACGGCAAAAGCGCCGCGGATGTTTTCCCGCCGCTCATCACGCGTCATGCCAACCTGCGACACGGTCGCGCGGCGGCGCAGGAGAACGGTCGTCAACAATTCCAGCTTGATTGCAGAGCGCCCGCTTCGGTTGGGTGGCGTCCGCACGGCGGCCCAGTTCCCTGATCGCGGATCGGGCAATCAGCTCCGACTGGTTGAATCCCCGCTCGCGAAACTTGCTGGCATGGAGTGGCACGGGAATGACGAAAATCGGTCTGCGATTCGAAATCGGCAAGCAGGGGTTCAGCGGCTTGCGCCAACATGCGCCCGAGTACGCCCGAGGCGGGGAGCACATGATGATACTTGAGAAGGTGAATCAGTTCGCGCAATTCATCCGCATAGGCGGCGTGGCTGATCGCGCGCGCAAACAACGGGCGCTCAACGTAACAGTTGGCGCACATCTCGATCGTCATGAACTCGGAATCAGGCGCCAGCGGATCGCCACAGAGATGGCAGCGCGGAACATCGAAGGGAACGATTTTTGCCAGACACTGGTCGCATACGGGAAGACGCGAAAGATTGGCAAGCGGGGCACGGCAGATACGGCAATCGGAGGGGAAAACGGCCGCAAACATACTACTCAAGCGCCGCACCGGCAAATTTGGCCACAGAAAACCGCCGGCTTAGCTGCTTAGCTTGGACAACCCGGGATCTGTCTCCACTACTGCTGAAGACACGCCTCCTTCCCCCAGGAATACTGGGAATTCCACAGGATCTCGTTCACCTGCTGGAATCTTCCACTAGTATACGTTCATGGGGACGCAATTCGCAATGAAACGTCACCTACGGAGTATCCAGCGAAGTTGTTACAGGGTTATGAAACGCACGGTGATTCCACGGGCGCTGCCAGAGCTGAATCCGGCCGCGCGGCCAAGCTCCGCTCCGGCGGAAAGTCAGATCTCAGACGGCTTCGCCGCGAGCTCCGAAGATTGCCGTGCCAACTCGCACGCAGGTAGAGCCCTCTTCGATGGCGACTTCGAAATCGTGGGACATTCCCATGGAAAGTTCAGGCAGGCCCAGGTTGGTTTGCTGCCGTTAAACGGTCGCGCAGCTCGCGCAAATGCCGAAAGTACGGCCGCGATCCTTCCGGGTCCTCGGTAAACGGCGGAACCGTCATCAGTCCGCGGATTTCGAGATTCGGAAGGCGCGGCAAGCCCTCAAATATGCGAACCAGTTCGGCAGAGCCGGGCTCAACTCCTGATTTTGCCTGCTCGCCGCCGATGTTGACCTCGATCAGGATGCGAAGTGTTTTGCCCAGCTTGGCAGCGGCCGCGTCAAGCCGCTCCGCCAGGCGAAGCGAATCCACCGACTCGACCGCTTGAAACAGTTCAGCGGCCTTGGTGGCCTTATTCGATTGCAGATGCCCGATGAGGTGAAAGCGCGCGCCCTCGATGACCTCCGAACCCAGCTCCGCATGCTTCGACTGGAACTCCTGCACGCGATTTTCGCCGAACAACCGCTGACCGGCCTCGAAGGCCTCACGGATGCGATCGGCAGGCATGGTCTTGCTGACCGCCATCAACGCAATTTCGTTGGGTTGGCGTCCGGCTCGAAGCGCGGCGGCGGCCATGCGCTGCCGAATTTTGGCAATGTTATCGGCTATCGACATGCAAGCTGATTGTAATCGCCGCGACCGCAAAGTTCACCTGCAAGATGGGCAGGATGCATCGCGGCACGACCTCAGGATGACACTACTGATGAGTTTTCGCGACTCCTGCGGCCGATGATGCGAACCGGCCAAACTGGATTATTCTGTGAATGGTTTTGCCCGATGATTCCTATCCGCGACATCGCCGGAGGCGCCAGTTTCGCCGTACGCGTGCAGCCGCGCGCCAAGCGCAACGCAATTGCCGGCACCCTGGGAGACGCGCTCAAGCTGGCGCTGACTTCGCCGCCGGTCGAAGGACGCGCCAACCAGGCTTGCATAGAGTTTCTGGCACGGCTTTTGGGCGTATCGCGTTCGTCGATTGCAATCGCCGCCGGTGAAACCAGCCGCAACAAAGTGATCCGCGTCTCCGGGCTGACGCGCCGAGGCGGTCTGCGAGCGGTTGCTGGCCCGCGAGCCCTCCCTGCGATAACGCGACAAAAGTTCCGATTACGCATACAAGGCCGACGCGATCGAGCGGTGCCATGCAAAACCGGCAGGTGTGCCGGCCCTCAGATCCATGGGTCCCGGCGCGCGCCGCTCGCTGGGTAACGGAAGGGAGGGCAGTCCAGTACAATAGTGGAATGAATTTGCCGGCGATTCAGGCCGCGTTGCGCGAGCGCGAAATCGATGCGTGGCTCTTCTATGATCATCATCGCCGCGATCCCATCGCTTACAGCGTGCTCGGCCTTCCGCAGGATTTGCATGTCACTCGCCGCTGGTATTACCTGATTCCCGCGCAGGGCGAGCCGCTGAAGTTGAATCATCGCGTGGAACCGCGCCATTTGATTTCGCTTCCGGGACGGCAACGGCATTACGGAGCCTGGCAGGAGATGTGGGAGCAATTGCGCGAGATGCTGCGCCCTTACAAGCGCGTGGCCATGCAGTACTCGCCGCTGAACCAGATCATGTATGTTTCGCTGGTAGACGGCGGAACCCTGGAGCTGGTCCGCGGTTTTGGCGTCGAGGTCGTGTCATCGGCCGATCTGGTAGCCCGCTTCGAAGCCACGGTTTCACCCGAGCAAATCGCGACCCATTTTGAAGCGCGCGACGCGATGGACCGGATACTGGAAGCCTGCTTCCAATGGGTTGGGCAACAAGTCCGCAACGGTGGCACCGACGAATTCGCGGTGCAGCAGTGGCTCGGCGAGGCATTCCGCCGCGAGCACCTCGTCACCGACGATTTGCCCATCGTCGGGGTCAACGAAAACAGCGGAAATCCGCATTACATGCCGACCGCCGAGAGCTCGAAACCCATCCGGAAGGGAGATTTCCTGCTGATCGACATGTGGGCGAAGAAAGACAAGCCGGCGCGGTTTACTATGACATCACGTGGACGGGCTTTGCCGGCACAGCCTTCCGAGCGGCACCGCGAAATCTTCGGACTGGTGCGTGACGCCCGCGATGTGGGCATCCGCACGGTTCAGGAGGCTCTCGCCGCCAGGAAAAAACTTTGCGGGTGGGAAGTGGATGCGGCAGTCCGCGGGTTCATCACCAAGGCCGGTTACGGCGGATGCTTTGTGCACCGCACCGGGCACTCGATCGGCACCGAAGTCCACGGCAACGGCGCGAACATGGATAACCTGGAAACCCACGACGAACGCGAGGTAATCGCCAATACCCTGTTCTCGATCGAACCAGGAATCTATTTGCCCGAGTTTGGCGTACGCAGCGAAATTGATATGCTGGTTCGGAACGGAGCCGCCGAAGTAACCGGACGAATCCAGAAAGAGATTGTGTCGATCTAAATGGCAAACGCTAACGAGGTTAAGGCAAAAACTTCTTCCGCCCCGGCGCAACCGCTGACGGCGATCGCCTATCGCCGCGCCGCTTGCGGGCTGGCTGATTCCCGGAGCGGGTCACATCATTCAGAAGCGATGGATTCGCGGGCTGCTGCTGATGTTCGCAGTCGTCGTTCTCTTCTTTGCCGGCCTTGGCATGCAAGGCAAGGTGTATGCCTTCAACACCGGAGACCTGCTCGACATCCTCGGTTTCTTTGGCGACCTCGGCACGGGCGCGCTCTACATGGCGGCACGGAGCATGGATTGGGGCCAAGGCGCTGTCCACCGTGCCACCGCCGATTACGGAACGAAGTTTATTATCGTCGCCGGATTGCTGAACATCGTGAGCGCCGTCGACGCCTATCACATTGCGAGCGGGAAGAAACAATGACCCTGGAACTCTCTCACTTTAGCGCCGCCGTGCTGTTCGCACTCTGCGCGTCGATTGTCTTCGGAATTACCCAGCGCAATACCACCAGGGAAATGCTCCGCTACGGAGCTTATTGCTTCGCGCTCTTCGTCGGCGGAGTCATCGTGGCCGGCTGGGCGATGTGGATTATTAAAAGATAAGTCAGGCCGGCTCCGCCCAGCACTCCCGATCCAAAAAACTACCCCGCTCTACCCATATCCAACCCGAGGCAGGATGGACCACCCGCAGGCGGGGGGTTCTGGTCATCGGCGATCAAGGAATGTCTTGCCGCAATGAGCGGCATGGTACAAAATCTACTCGCGAGTATACTTCCGGGTGGCAGCCGACTCGCGTTGCTCACTCCAGCCGGCCACCCTGTCCAAAGTAGAAAGGAAAAAATATATGGGTTCATTCGTTAAACTGATTGCGGGGACTGCCTTATTGGCGCTCATCACAGTCGCGGGCACCGCACAGGCGGCGACCTTTGTCTACGTGTCGAATGCCGAGGACGGCACAATCGGGACGTACGCGATGGCAAGTGACGGCACGCTGACGCCGGGGGCACGCGTCGATGCACAGAAGATGGTGATGCCGATGTGCGTGAGTGTGGACAAGCACTATCTCTTCGCCGCTGTCCGCAGCAAGCCCTATACGGTGTTCACCTACGCCATCGACCCCAAGACGGGCGCGCTGAAACAGATCTCGAAGGCGCCTCTCGCCGAGAGTTTCCCGTACATTTCCACGGACAAGACCGGGCGGTTTCTCTTCGGCGCGGGCTACGGCGCCAACCTGGTCAGCGTCAACGCCATCGGCAAGGGTGGAAAGATTTCCGAACCGACACAGGTCATCCCCACGGCTCGCAATGCACACTCCGTGGTCATCGACCGAAGCAACCGGTACCTCTTCGTCCCGCACCTCGGCAGCGACGAAGTCTTCCAGTTCGTCTTTGACGCCAAGACCGGCAAGCTTAGGTCGAACACGCCGGCGGTTGTGCTGATGAAGCCCTCGACCGGGCCGCGCCACATTATCATCTCCAAGGACAACAAGTTCGCATATCTGTTGAGCGAGCTGGTCGGCACCGTCACTACCCTGTCGCTGGACCCGAAGACGGGCCTGCTCACCCCGGTGAGCGAAGTCAAGATCCTGCCGCCGGACAGCAAGCTGGTACGAGGCGCGCCGCGTCTTCCGGCCGGAACCGGTGAGGAGCCGCGCGATGTGTCGAAGGACATCTGGGCCGCCGACCTGCACCTGACGCCCGATGAGAAGTTTCTCTATGCCGTGGAGCGCACGAGCAACACGATCACCCGCTTCAGCGTCGACGGCGCTACCGGCAAGCTCACTTATCTGTCAAGCACGCTGACCGAGAAGCAGCCGCGAGGCTTTGCCATCGATCCCACGGGCAAGTACGTGGTCGTCACCGGCGAGCTGTCGGACACAATCTCGGTCTACTCGATCGACGGAAGCGGAGCGCTCACGCTGCTGAAGAAGTATCCAACGGGTAAGGACTCGAACTGGGTAGAGATCGTCAGCTTCGACTGATCTTTATTTTCTGACTGCTGGTCAGGCGTCAAAATAAGAACCGTTGAAGATGCCCCACGTTCGCCTGCTTTTGGTTTCAGGCGGACATGGGGCACCATTTTTGAACCAAACTGCCATCCTCATCCTTCCCAGACGAACGCATCGAAGACGCGGGAGAGCGAAAAGCCCAGGCGATTGTAGAGTTCGACGGCGCGATGTTGGCTTCGGTGACGGTCAAAGTGAGCAGGGCAAAGCTGCGCTGCCGCAGGGCGTCACGAGTGGCGGCCATCAGATGCTCACCGATTCCCTGGCTGCGGTATTCGGGCAAGAGACAAACCTGCGTGACGTGGCCGGTATCGTCCTTGACCCGCGAGCAGAGAATGAGGCCGATGTTGGTGCGGGTGAGGCGGTGGACCGCGACGAACGAAGAAGCCTCGTCGAATACTCCGCATCCGGGGAAACGGATGATGTTGTTCAGGAAGCGGAGCGACCCGGTCATGGTGCGGTACTGATCGTTGATGTCGGAATCGATGTGGCCGCGATAGGCGGCGGTAATGAGTCCGGCGGCGGGCTGGTAATCCTGGTCGCTCCAACGGCGGATTTCGATTCCGGCCGGCAGCGGCCCGCTGGGATTTGGCAGCGGCTGCTGCAGCGGCATCTTCATAAACAGGCGCGGATAGCGCTGGAAGCCTTCCCGCACAAAAGGAGCAGCGGCTTGTCCGGAACCGTGAATCAGCAACTGCGCCTCGATGCGACGGATTCCCGGGGACTGCTGGAGGGTGGCAATGACGTGCTGAATCAACTGGCTCTCGACTTCGGCGGGCGGAAAGGCAGTGTGGTTCCCGGACGGGGAGGCATAGAGGTCGCCGACAACGCCTTTATTGCCCTCGTAAACGAAAAAGCAGTAACCGAGCAGCCGTCCGCGTTCGAGGGCGGCATAGCCGGGAAGGATTTTGGCGTCCAGGTAGCGCAGGATCATGTCCGCCGAACTGCTGTAATCCCACGCCAGGGATTCCATCCAAAGCGAGGACTCCTCCTCCAGCAGCGGCCGAAGATCGGCGGAAGCGAAATGCCGTAAATCCAGTATCTCCACAGGACACGCACCGGGTGACAAAATCCCTTCGACGGTAGTGTAAGCCGTGAGCTGCTTCACGGTAAACTATTACGCCGCTCGTCAGTTACCTCTTGCACACCCCGCGAACTCGACCAGCATACTCGGCTTCACAGGAACCATCACTTGGCACGACGCTACTTTGCCGGGCCCACGACGAAAATCTGCAAGTGCTGCGGACGGTAAAAGCCAATCGACTGCAATTCGCGGCCTGGCAGCATCTCCTGCAACTGCCGCTCCCAGCCCTCCCCGGCGACCACGATGTGTTCGGTTGGCGGAAGCTGCCGCCGCTCGTAGACCGCTATCGGCTGGTTGCGGTAGAAGGCAAGTCCGTACTCGACCTCGCGTTTGGCGTGAAACAGCGCGACCGGTTCGTCCGCTTCCACTCCCAACGCTTGCAGGAAGCCTGCCACCGGACGCTCGGATTGCGCGGCATTGATCGAGGGCGCGGCCACCCGGATCAGAAAAACCAGGGCAATCACAACCGGCAACAGCGTGATCGGCCGCAGCACGGCAAGCCCTCTGAGGAACAACGCGCATATGACCACCAGGAATACGACTGAACCCGCGACCGACGCCACCATCAGCGCCTGCGCTCCAGGCATGGTCTTCTGCATGAGATTGGGAACCAGCAGAGCCCCGGTGACAAGTCGCGGCGCAGAGTGCGGCATGCAGACCCATGATCCAGAACCTGGGCGCTTCAGCTTTGCCCACCTTGTCATGGATGTAAAGCGCGGCGAGCAGCGCGCATGCCGGAATGGAGGGCAGAATGTAGGCTGGAAGCTTCGATCTGCGAAAGCGAAAAGAACAGAATCGGAAGCAACGGCCCAGAGCAGCAGAAACACCGCAAGCGGGTCGGAGGAAGATTCTTGCCCGCCCACTCACGCCACCGCCGGATGGTGCTGACCATTCCGGCGACGGCAAACACGCTCCACGGAACCGTGGCCGCCAACGTCAACGGAAGGTAGTACCAGAAAGGCTGCGGGTGCCGGAACATGTTGGTGCCAAAGCGGTCCAGATTGTGCTCGAGGATGAAGACGCGCAGAAATTGCGGGTTGCGAAGTTGTACCTCGACGTACCACGGCAGCGCCACCGCGAGAAACAACAGCACTCCGGGAATCCACAATGTCCTGGCGATTTGGCGAGGTTCGCGCACCAACAGGCAGAAGGCGATGATGATCATCGCGGCCAGAAATGGCGCCACCGGCCCTTTGGCCAGCATCCCCAGGGCGATCAGGAAGTGAAAGGCCAGCAAGAACCGGCGCCGGCCGGATTCGTACCACTCGTACCAGCAAAGCATTCCGACCACGAAGGGAGCGGCGAGCGGCATATCGGTCGAAGCGCCGCGCGCCATGGCAAGCACGAGCGCGCAGGAGGCCGTCATCAGAGCGGCGTCGAGCTGCATGCCTCGTCGCATGCGCAAGCTGAACAGGTAAACGCCCATCACCATGAGCGTGGCGAACACAGCCGAAGGCAGCGCGGGCAGCCCAATCGCTCACCCCAAAAATTTTGTAGGAGACCATGGCCAGCCAGTAATAGAGGATCGGCTTCTCCAGCCACACCTCGCCGTAAAGAACCGGAGTCACCCAGTCGTGACGGGCAAGCATTTCGCGCGCAATCTGCGCATAGCGGGGCTCGTCCGCGCCGGTCAGCCCGAAAGCTCCCAGTCCGTACGCGAACAAAAAGAGACAGAATCCCAAAACCAGGATTATCTCGAGCACGCGGCTTCGATTGACCATTGCGGGCAGTGTACCAAAGCCGCTCGCCATGACCTACTCCATTCGTGGAATAAAAACGAGTGCAGTCTTACGCCAGTGCGCCAAGAGCTATTACCGGCTACCCAACTTCGGAGCCGTTAGCGCTTCTTCTTTTCAATTCGAGTCAGCAACTCCTCGATGCGGGCAGCATACTTCTGGGAGCTGATGTGAAACGACAGCTCGGGCGGTTGGCGCAGGCTCAGATTCTCAGCCAGTTCATGGCGGATGAAGCTGGTGGCCGAGAGCAGACCTTGCATGGTTTGGCGAACTTCTTCCTCCGACCCGGCGACGGCAACGTAGACGCGGAGCGCCTTGCCGCCCTCGTTCATGACGACCTCGTTGACGGTGAGCAACCCTATTCGAGGATCGCCGAGTTCGCCGCCGAGAATCGTGATCAGTTCTTCCTTGAAGGCTTCGATGCGACGCTGCTTATGATGCTTCTGCCCTCGACTTTCCACCTCAGCTCCATTCCAGCGGCGTAGATTACGACCGGAAAACTTCTTAATTTAACACGTTTTTCGAGCGACCGGAGCGACGCACCGGCCACGCGGCGATACACCAGGCAATCATCTGCCTCTAGCATCGACGAAATCGACAAAGGAGTCGACGATTTCGGCCCCGCAGTTGTTGGCGATGCGGGTCGCGGCCGATTCGACGTTCTTCATCAGCCCTTCCAGGTAGTCGCGCGACTCCGACACGCTGACAATCGCGATCGTGGCCCGCTGCCACAAATCCGTGACCTCGACTTCGGCCACGGCGACGTTGAAACTCGCGCGCAAACGGTCCTTCAGGCTGCGCGTGACCTGGCGCTTGTCTTTCAGCGAGTGAGCAGCTTCCATACGAAGCTCAAGCGTGAGATGGGCAATATGCATAACGCCGACCGGTTTCGCGAAGCTCTACGCCAGCTGGTACCATTGAGACCGAGGAAACGGCCCCGTGCGGAAAGGGCCCCGCTTTCGCGGAGCCCGGCTTTCCTGACCCACCAATCGGCAACGGAAAGACTGGCTCTACGCCATCATCTCCGCCGCGATGCGTTCGGTGACAAAGGCCTCGATGACGTCGCCGACCTTCACGTCATTGTAATTGGCGATTGAAATACCGCACTCCATTCCATTGCGCACTTCGGAGGCATCTTCCTTGAAGCGGCGCAGCGAAGCGATCTTTCCCTTGAAGACCACAACGTTGTCGCGCAGCAGACGCACTTCGGAATCGCGCTTGATGGTGCCGTCGGCAATAAAGCAGCCGGCGACGGTGCCGACCTTCGGGATGCGGAAGGTGTCGCGGACCTCGGCGCGTCCCTGGTAGGTCTCCTTGATGGTTGGCTCGAGCAGGCCGACCATGGCTTTCTTCATCTCGTCCTGCAATTCGTAGATGATCGAATGCAGGCGGATGTCGACCTTCTCCTGGTCCGCCATCTCCTGCGCCTTGCGCTCGGGCCGCACGTTGAAGCCGATGATGATGGCATTCGAGGCGGAGGCCAACAGCACGTCGGTTTCGGTGATGGCGCCGACCGAGGCGTGCAGCACCTTGATCTTGACCTGATCGTTCGAGAGCTTGTTGAGCAGGTCGGAGATAACTTCCACCGAACCTTGCACGTCGCCCTTGAGAATGATCGGGAGTTCTTTGACTCCGGCGGTCTTGATCTGTTCGGCCAGTCCTTCGAGAGAGACTCGCGTGCTCTTGGCCAGGGCGGCTTCGCGGGCTTTCGCCTCGCGGTACTCCGCGATTTCACGGGCCTTTTCGCGATCGGCCACGACCACGAACTGGTCGCCAGCCTGGGGCAAACCTTCCAGTCCAAGAATTTCCACCGGGGTCGCCGGCGGCGCGGTATCGAGCGTGCGTCCACGATCGTCGAGCATGGCGCGCACTTTGCCGAACACATTGCCGACGACGAAGTGATCGCCGGCATGCAGCGTACCGTTCTGAACCAGCACGGTAGCAACCGGACCGCGTCCGCGATCGAGCTTCGCCTCCAGCACGCTGCCGGTGGCGGAACGCTCGGGAACAGCTTTGAGGTCCTGCATATCCGCAACCAGGCAGACCATCTCCATCAGCAGGTTGAGGTTGGTCTTCTGCTTGGCCGAGACGTCGACGAACACGGTCGAGCCGCCCCAGTCTTCGGGCAGCAGTCCGCGGTCGGCCAACTGCTTCTTCACCCGGTCGGGCAGTGCGCCCGGCTTATCGATCTTGTTGACGGCCACGATGATCGGAACTTTCGCGGCGTTTGCGTGATCGATAGCTTCCAGCGTCTGCGGCATCACGCCGTCGTCGGCGGCAACCACCAGAACGACAATGTCGGTAACCTTCGATCCACGGGCGCGCATACGGGTAAACGCTTCGTGACCCGGCGTATCGAGAAAAACGATCTCCCGGCCATAAGCGGGCGAGCTCGTGTCCGTGATCTGCACCTTGTAAGCGCCGATGTGCTGCGTAATTCCGCCGGCCTCGCCTTCGGCCACGTTGGTCGAGCGAATGGCGTCGAGCAGGCTGGTCTTGCCGTGATCGACGTGGCCCATGATGGTCACCACCGGTGGACGCGTGACTTGGGCAAAGACCGACTCATCGTTGGCGGCAAGGGCTTGGTTCTCCATGTCCTGCTGCACCTGCGCCTCGAAGCTGATGAGGTTGGTGCTGGCGCCGAACTGACGCGCCATTTCGTTGGCCAGTTCCGCATCGAGCGTCTGGTTGATGGTGGCAAAGACGCCACGCGCGAGCAGACGGGCAATCATGTCCTTGGCGCGAATACCGAGCTTCTCGGCGAGATCCTTGACGCTGATGCCTTCCGATGATGGTGATTTCGCGGGTAATCGGCAGAGGCTCGGTGGAAAGAGAGAGCCGCGGCGGCGGCACAAACCCCTTCATCGGACCTTCTTGCTTCCCGCGTGGAACATAGCGCTGTCCCGGACGGCGAGACGGAGAACCGGGACGTCCGGCGGGACGCCCTGTAGGCGGGCGGGCGCACCGGTAGCGGCACCCATCGGGCGGCCACCCATGGGACGCCCAGCCTGACCAGGCGTCGTGCGGGTCGGATGCATGGGACGACGCTCACCGGGACGCAAGGTCGGACGCGCGCCTGGTGGCGCTCCCGCTGCCGGTCGCTCCACCCTGCTGCGGGCGGGGACGCTGGAACAGCGGTTGCCCACGAACCGGCTGGCCGGTGGGGCGGGCTGCCGGCGGCGTCGCCGGACGCAAAGGCTGCGCCGGGTGCGTGATAAACCGGACGCGGACCGGTCTGGGGCACAATCATGCGGCGTCCCACCACGCCCTGCTGACCAGGCTGTCCCGGTCGAGCGGCATGGGCTCCGCCTGCGGCGGGCGCATGCGGTGCCGCAGGCCCGGCCGCATGGCGAGCTTGAGCCTTGTCGGACTGTGCCGCCGCTGGACGATTCGTCTGCGGCGGACGAGCTGGAACGGCCGGCTTTGCGGGCATGGCCGCGTGCGCCGGAGAAGCTGGTTGAGCGCTAACCGCCGGAACCTGCGGTTGTTCCACCGGGGGCGGCGTAACCGCCTCGAGAGGCGCTGGCGACACCGGCTCCGCGGCCAATCTCCTCGGGCTCAGCTTCAACAGGCGGGGCAGCAATTGGCACAGATGCCGCGGAAGGCGGCGCCGGGGGCGCTTCGAGTTCAACAACGGCGGTATCGATTTTTTCCTCCCTGGGTTGTTCAGGGGCGCTAATTGGAGGAGCCGGAGCCTTTGGCGGCTCGACTTTCGGGGGTGGCGGAGCAAACACCGGGCGCTGCGATGCAACTGTCGCCGGAGTAATAAAACGCGGTTTGGACACCGGCGGCGGCTCCGCCGCTGGTGAAGCTTGGCCGCGCCGGCGCGACTGGAGCGCTTCGACGGGGTGCGCGGCAGGAGCAGCCGCCTTGGTGACGACTGCCCGCGGTGGAACTGCCGGGGCTTTCCCCGCTTCCGGCGGACGCACGGGAGGAGCTGCGGGACGCAAGGCAGAGGGCGGATGCTCTTTTTGCTCGATGATCGCTTTCAGCGCATCACCAGGCTTGGAGATTCTTGACAGGTCGATCTTGGGGCGGAGTTCATCCGAACTGGCGCGATGGCGCGCCTCACGGCCTGAGCCCTGCTGCTCCAGAACATACTTGCGTACGCGCTCAGCCTCATCTTCCTCGATGGAGCTGGAGTGAGTTTTCTTTTCGGTCACTCCCACTTTCGGCAAGACTTCGAGAATCTCCCTGCTCTTAACTTCCAGCTCCCGAGCCAAATCGTTAATTCGAATCTTCATCCGCCTGTGTATTTCCTCCGTAGAATGACCAGCCGTTAAGTCCTCACATCTACCTCACGGTTCCGGTTTCGCAACGTTCACTCCAGAAGCCGCAGTCGCAGCCATTGCCGGGAACGCCATCGCACCGCACATCAGCCAGGTGCTCACTGCTTCTCGGGTGTCGTAGGTTCTTCGCCCGGATGCGTTTCTTCGGGGTTAACTTTTGCCTCGCCTGCCGCGGGCGCGTTTCCACCCCACTGTTGCTTTCGTCCCCACTACTGATGATACTCGCTTCCAGATTCTGCCCGCTCTCGACTGGCTCATCGGTGCTGCCGGGAGCCTGCTCCGAGACTTCTGCAAGACTGGCGTCACCGCCGCTTTGATCCGGTGAACCCGGCTCCGCCTGCTCCTCGTTCACGCCGGCTTCGGCCTGATCGAGCGGAGCAGCTTCCGCATCCGCAGCTTCACATCCGCACGCTACCCTCGGCGGCTTCAAGACTGGAAAAGTAATTATTGATTGTATAGAAGATTTTTTCCATGGTCTTGGGGCCGATGCCCGGAATTGCTTCCAACTGCTCAGGATGCATATCCGCCAGCTCTTCGATGGTAGTCACGCCCGCGCTTTGCAGCTTCTCCAGCAAGCCCGCGCCCAAGTTCCTCCGCCAGGCTGTCCAGCGGAGTGCTTGGAGTGCCCACCAGCGCGCTCATCTGCTGCTCCACTTCCTGACGCTTCTCTTCCTCGCTCTTGATATCGATCTTCCAGCCGAGCAACTTGGCGGCCAGACGGACATTCTGCCCCTTCTTGCCGATGGCGAGCGAAAGCTGGCTGTCGTCGACGATGACCTCCAGGTGCTTGCTCTGGCTGTCGACCACGCTCACCCGGCTGACCTTGGCCGGCTGCAAAGCCTTTTCGGCGAACGTGACCGGATCTTCGTGGTACTCGATGATGTCGATCTTTTCTCCGCGCAATTCGCGGATGATGGACTGTACGCGCATTCCCTTCATGCCGACACAAGCGCCGACGGCATCGACGTCCTTGTCCTTGGACATCACCGCGATCTTGGTGCGCTCGCCGGCCTCGCGCGCAATCGCCCGGATCACGACGGTCCCGTCGTAAATCTCGGGAACCTCGGTTTGAAACAGATGACTGACCAAGTTCGGGAGCGGCACGCGAAACCACCACCTGCGGTCCCTTGGAAGCCTTCTCGACCCGCACGATCACAACCCGCACGCGCTCGCCCGGCGCAAACGACTCCAGCCGCGATTGCTCTTTCTTGGACATGCGGGCTTCGGCCTTGCCGACATCGAAAATCAAATCCTGCCCTTCGATCCGCTTGACGGTGGCATTGACGATTTCGCCGACGCGGTTGATGTACTCGTTGTAAACCGTGTCGCGCTCGGCCTCTCGCACTTTCTGGAAGATGACCTGCTTCGCCAATTGCGCGGCGATGCGTCCGAGAACGTCCGTCGGCTTCTCGATCAGCAACTCGCCGCCGGCTTCGGCCTCGGCATTGAACTTGCGTGCGTCGTCGAGCGTGATCTGGCCATTCGGATCGAGAACTTCCTCGGCGAGTGCCGACAATCTGCTTCACCGCATAAGCGCGGATGTGGCCGCTTTCGCGGTCCAGCACCGCCCTCAGGTTTTCCTGCGTCTTGTAATACTTGCGGGTGGCGACAACAATGGCGTCCTCCACGGCCGAGACGACGATCTGCGGGTCGATTCCCTTCTCCCGACTTAAAGCGTCGATGACGTTATACAGTTCACTAGGCATAGGAATTCACCTTCCACAAACAACGAAATCGTCACGGAACAGCCCGCTCAAATTGCTAAGAATATTAGAACTCAGGAACCAGTTGCGCCTTTTCCACATTGGAATAGGCAACCTTCAGTATGCCTGAACCTTGCTGCTGCACCTTCTTCTTGCTGGTTACCACTCCCAGATCCACCGTCAACTGGCCGCCATCAAACTGAACCAGCCGCCCTTGAAAATGGCGGTTCCCATCGATCGGTTCGTGCGTGCTGAATTTCACAAGGCTACCCTGGAAACGCTCGAAGTCCGCGGGTTTCAGCAGCTTCCGGTCAAGACCCGGGGAAGAAATTTCAAGCACGTAGGACCCGCCAGGAACGGCATCCTCGACATCGAGAATCGTTCCGATTTCGCGGCTGTAATTGGCGCAATCCTCATGCGTAACGCCCTGCGGCTTATCGATGAAAACGCGCAAATGACGCGTCTTGCCGCTGCCAAGCAGCTCCACTTCCACCAGCTCAAAGCCGCTCGAGGAGGCGACCCGTTCCGCGATTTCCTTGAATGCGATCAACAGTGAAAGCCATCGTTCCAATCGTCTCGTTCCCGGTACAAGCCCGGATGACGAGTACATCCAGACGTCGGTACGCCAACCGGCCTAATGTTTTTCCGCCGCCAGCACCGCGAAGCGGAAGGCTAATCCGTCGCCCGTACCCGGTGCGCAAGTTTCCGCAGCCAGCTAAACGCGTTCCCCCGTACTCAAGCGAACGTTCCCTGCCAGGCCCAATCTTTACCTGCGTTCGACAATCTCCATGTAGGGGAGACAAACAAAAAGTGGGCTTTCGCCCACCGCACAACTCACCAGCTAAAACCGGCGCAGCTCCACGCTCAGTATACGCCGCCAGTATGGCAAAAACAACCGAAGTGCTGATCCCCAAGCGAAGCCCTGACAACTTAGATGCAGCAGCCTGGCGCGGGGTTCCGGCAGCTCGCTATTCCGCTAGCCCGTTACCCCTGCGGATGCGTCTCAACAACTGTGAACTATCGGCTCTCTCTGCTTCGGATCACCCTGGCAGCCCTTTTGGCCTGCGGCCACGTCTTCGTCTTCGCGCAACAACCCGGGCCAGCGCCCACGTCCTGGCATCCAGAGTTCCCAGACCGGCGGTCCTGAGCAGAAACCATCCCCGCCACCGGAGACTCGGAAATATCAGGCGAGGCCGCATCTTTTCAAAGTGATTCCGCTGGGGGACATCGCCACTACTCAAAGGGGAACGCCCCTCAGGTCGAAGGAGAAACTCGGCCTGTTCCTCGATGATGCCCGTGATCCCTTTATTCTGGCTCCTCCATTGCTGGCTACGGGCTTTTCGGAAGCCCTGCTTGGCAACGCCGGGTTCGGATGGGGGCCGTCCGGGTTTGGCAAGCAATTCGGCGCGGCTACGGCCGCGGAAGTAAGCAGCGATCTGCTGGGAACATGGGTTTTCTCCAGCCTGTTGCGCCAGGACCCCCGCTATTACCCCAAGCAATCGGGCGGCTTCGGCAGACGCATAGCCTATTCCGTCTCCCGCGTCGCCCTCACCCGGGCTGACAATGGCGCCCGGCAAATCAATTACTCGCAGCTCTGGCGGCTGCCCTGACTTCAGCGGCGATTTCCAACAGCTACTATCCCGAGGGACACCGGGGAGTCCGCCACACGGCGACCACGGCGCTGGTCGGCCTTGGAATAACAGCCAGCTTCAACCTGCTGCGGGAGTTTTTTCCCGAGATCATCGTCTGACCGCCAAAAACCGGAAAAAGGCTTCCCGAGGGCCTTCGCCAAACGGCGGAAAGTGAGATAAAGTTGTCCGCTCTTCGCGCAGCCCCTAGCCGGCTGCTGAAAAACGCGCCGAAGCAACAGCGAGGCATTATGGGAGATGTGCTCTACGATGCCGTTTTACGAGGGCTTGAGGGCCGGATCAATTGCAAAACTGTTTTTCAGCAGCCCTGCTAGAATGATCTATACGTTGTAATGACTTATGTAATGATCGTTGCGTGGCCAGCGCCCACGAACCGGCCGTTGAACCCCGAATAAAATTTGGCAGACAAGGAATCTCTGGTGATCATGCGCCATACTGTTTTGGTTAAGCTGGTGCCGTCCCTGATGGTTGCGATGTGTTTTGCCCCGGGCGCGTGGGGGCAAACCACGGCGTCACCCGCAGCAACTCCACCGGCTGCTGCCCCCGCACAGAGTGGCGAAAGCAAGCCGGGGCAACTCTCGGAGCGGGAAAGAGCGGAGCAGGAGTTGAAGCAGCAGGAGAAGCAACGAATCCTGGGAGTGGTGCCGAATTTCAATACCACCGATGTTCAGAACGCAGCCCCGCTCAGTCCCGGCCAGAAGTTCCATCTGATGTTCAGGAGCGCTGTCGATCCGTTCCAGTTCGTTGCTTCCGGGCTGGATGCCGGCTTGAGTCAGGCCGCAAAACGATTTCGCGGGTTACGGTCAGGGTGCGCAGGGCTACTGCCAAGCGGTTTGGCGCCGCGTACGCCGATCAGTTCGACGGGCTACTGTGGGGAAATGCGATTCTGCCTTCTCTGTTGCATGAGGATCCGCGATATTTCCGCAAGGGCACGGGCAGTTTCAAGAAGCGCCTGTTTTATGCCATTTCTACCACGGTAATCACCAAAAACGACAACGGCACGTGGGGGCCGAACTATGCCAACGTAGCTCGGAAACCTCATCGCCGGAGGCATCGCCAACGCATACTATCCCTCGACCGATCGCGGCTCCGGACTGACCTTTCAGCGTGCCTTTACGGTTACGGCGGAGGGCACGATCGGCGCGATTTTCGTCGAGTTCTGGCCAGACATTGACCGCCATCTGTTCCACCGGCATCCGGCACAAACGGACGTTACCGAGCCGGCTGTGCCTTAGAAATTAAGCCGTTTGCCTAGCGGGGCTTCCGCTCCTACAATCGATGTTACGCTCCATTTCAATCACGGAAAAACCGCAATGATACAGTTTCCTGTTCCCGAAGCGCTGACCTTCGATGATGTGTTGCTGCTGCCGGCCAAGTCCGATGTGGTGCCGGCAACGGTGAACACGCAAACCCATTTGACCCAGAAAATTGCGCTGAATATTCCCGTCATCAGCGCGGCGATGGATACCGTGACCGAGTCGCGCATGGCAATCGCCCTGGCACAACAGGGAGGTCTCGGCATCATTCACCGCAACCTCACCATCGAGCAGCAGGCCGGCGAAGTCGACAAGGTCAAGCGCTCCGAGAGCGGCATGATCGTCGATCCGATCACGATGTCGCCGGACGAAAAAATCTCCGACGCCCTGGAAGTGATGCGCCGCTACCGGATTTCCGGCGTGCCGATTACCAAGGATCGCAAACTGGTTGGGATTCTCACCAATCGTGACCTGCGCTTTGAAAGCCGCACCGAGATTCCCATCAGCGAGGTGATGACCAAGGAAAACCTGATCACGGTACCCGTCGGCACGACGTTGCTGGAGGCCGAAAGAATCCTGCATCAGCATCGGGTTGAGAAGCTGCTGGTCGTGGACGACAAGTACGAACTCAAGGGCCTGATCACGGTCAAGGATATCCAGAAGAAGTTGAAGTATCCGGGCGCGGCCAAGGACCCGCAGGGACGATTGCGGGTTGGCGCCGCCATCGGGGTTACCGGAGATTTCCTGGAGCGCGCGCAGGAGTTGGTTCGCAACAAGGTCGATCTGCTTGCCATTGACAGCGCTCATGGCCATTCGACGCGCGTGCTGGAAGCCGTGCGCTGCGTGAAGGCCCGATTTCCCGAGGTCGATCTGATCGCGGGCAACGTCGGCACGTACGAAGGAACCGCCGACTTGATCTCCTGCTGGCGCCAACGCGGTAAAAATCGGAATCGGACCTGGCTCGATCTGCACGACCCGCGTCGTGACCGGCGCCGGAGTGCCGCAAATTACGGCGATTGCCGAAGCCGCCCGTGCCGCGCGCGACACCGACGTTCCGATCATCGCCGACGGTGGCATCAAGTATTCCGGCGACGTCACCAAGGCTCTGGCCGCCGGTGCGGATCTGGTGATGATCGGCTCCCTGCTGGCCGGAACCGAGGAGAGCCCGGGAGAAACCATTCTGTATCAGGGTCGCACCTTCAAGGCGTACCGTGGCATGGGCTCGCTGGCGGCGATGGCCGCCGGTTCGAGCGACCGCTATTTTCAAAGCTTGGACAGCGGCGGCGAGGGCAATTTCACCACCCGGCTGGAGGGTGAAAACGACGGCAACCGGCTGGCGAAGCTGGTCCCGGAAGGAATCGAAGGCCGCGTGCCCTACCGCGGCACGGTGGCGATGATGATTCTGCAACTGGTAGGCGGTCTGCGCAGCGGGATGGGCTATGTTGGCTGCGCCGATATCAAGGAACTTCAGCAGAAGGCGCGGTTCATTCGGATCAGCAACGCCGGATTGCGCGAGAGCCATGTGCACGACGTCACGATCACGCGAGAGGCTCCGAACTACCGGGTCGAGTAGCAAAGGGATCGCTTGCCAAGACTGACAACCCGCAGTTTTCTGACGTTCTGGTTACCGGCGATGATCATGCTCGCGATCATCGCCGTAGAATCCACGGATCGCTTCTCTGGCGCCCATACGCGGGAAATGCTGCGCACTTTGTTTGCCTGGTTCTCCATCCACCCGAGCCCGCAAACGCTTGCCAAGTTAAATATTATTCTGCGCAAGTGCGGTCACGTTCTAGGATACGGCCTGCTCAGCTTTCTCTTCTTTCGAGCCTGCCGCGGCACCTATCGTGCGCTGGCGGGATACTACGATTGGCGTACTTCGCGGGTAACGAGATTACCGCGTCCGCATGCTTTTCGCTTCCTCTGGCAATTTCCGTGGGCACTGCTGGCCATGGCAGTTACGGCGCTGACGGCCACCGCAGACGAGTTGCACCAAATGACGATTCCATCACGCACCGGCACTTGGTGGGATGTCCTGCTCGATAGTTGCGCCGGCCTGGTGGCGCAGATTCTGATTTTCTACTTCGCGGTGCGAAACTCCCGGCGCGCCGAGCGCACACAACTTGCACCTTCGGCGATGACGCCCACCCGCAAATAGGACGATTCCGGAATCGATCTATCCAGCCACCCTTTGTTTTTCGGTAGTAAGAACACACGATGGCTCGGCTTTGCTCGCCGTACAGTCTGATGTTTTCGGATACACCTACTCGGGAACTCTCTAACAGGCTGCTGAAAAACTGTTTTCTGAGTGTGTCATCCTGAGCGTAGCGAAGGATCTGCTGTTTGCGAGCGCTGAAAGCAAAGCAGATACTTCGGTCGTGCAACACCAGCACAACCTCAGGATGACACTTCTTATGAGTTTTTCAGCAGCCTGCTAAGCAGCAAAACATAGAAAAGCGTACCAGCCAGCGCCGGTACGCTTTTGAATTACCGATTTGCCGCTCCACAGCCTCCTGTCAAGCAGCACTCCTGGCAACCGAAATTTCAGGTCGAGGAGCAGCACTGGCGGACCGAGCCAGCCATATGCCTTACTCTTTGGGCTTCTCCTTCGGCTCGCCGCCGCCCTCAGCCGGTGGTGTCTGCTCGGAGCGTGCCTCTTCCATGGCCTTGCGGGTCTCTTCCGCGCGCTTGGCACGTGCTTCGGCACGCTTCTCGCGCTTGGCATCGATAGTTTTTTCGCTGCCGAGCAATTCGATGAAAGCCTTCTGACCGCCATCGCCTTTGCGCAAGCCGGTGAGCACGATGCGAGTGTAGCCGCCTTCGCGATCGCCGAAGCGCGGCGAAATCGTATCAAAGAGCTTGTCGACCGCGGAACGGGTCATGAGATACCCGGCGGCCAGGCGCCTGCGCCGCCACATCGCCACGCTTGCCGAGCGTGATCATCTTTTCGACATGAGAGCGCATGGCCTTAGCCTTGGTAATCGTAGTCTCGATGCGCTCTTCCACAATAAGCGAGGTCACCAGGTTGCGCAAAAGCGCGCGCCGATGTTCGGTGTTCCGACCCAGTTTCCATCCTGCTACACGATGACGCATATCGCTAATCCTTATAACTATCGGGGTCCCCGGGCCGTTTGGCTTGCCCGGGCGCCTGGCTCTTCACGAACCAGCTATTCTTTTCGCCGGAGAATTCATCTCTCCAGCACGCCGCCCTCCGCCGACAATGGCTTTCCACTGCCGGCGGCTACACTCACTCAGAACGACGAATTCCCTTCGCCCGTGCCCAATGGCGAGGGTGTGCTGCTGACGGCGCTTGCCTGCGTAGGCACGGCGTTGCCGTGTTCGTCGATCTTCATGCCGAGGCCCAACCCCATCGAGGAAAGAATTTCCTTGATTTCGTTGAGCGACTTGCGGCCGAAGTTTTTCGTCTTCAGCATTTCGGCTTCGCTCTTCTGCACCAGCTCGCCGATCGTCTGAATGTTTGCATTCTTGAGGCAGTTATAGCTGCGCACCGAGAGTTCAAGCTCTTCCACCGAACGATTCAGATTTTCGTTTCGGATCTCCGGCTTGCGCTCCTCGGAGCTGAGCGTGGCCTCAACCTCTTCTTCGAAGTTGATGAAGATGTTCATGTGATCCTTCAGCAACTTCGCCGCCAGTCCCAGCGCATCCTGCGGATTGACCGAGCCATTCGTCCAGATTTCGATCGACAGCTTGTCGTAATCCGTGATCTGTCCCAGACGGGCGGCTTCGACCGAGTAGTTGACCTTGCGAACCGGCGAGTGCACCGAGTCGATCGGGATGAATCCCAGTCCCAGATCCTCGTCAAAGTTCTTGTCGGCCGAAATGTAACCGCGGCCTTTCTTGAGGCGCATCTCCATGTCGAGTTTGCCGCCTTCGCTCACGGTTGCGATGTAAACGTCCTTGTCGAGAACCTCGACATCGGCATCGGCCTCGATCATGCCGGAAGTGACGACCCCGGGCTGGTCGGCTCGCAGGTAAATCGCCTTGGGCGCGTCCCCGCTCAGCTTGAACGGAATCTGTTTCAAATTCAGAATGATGTCGGTAGCATCTTCCACGACGCCGGGGATCGACTGGAACTCGTGCAACACTCCTTCGATCTTAACGGCGGTAATGGCCGCGCCCTCGATAGAGGAGAGCAGCACACGGCGCAGAGCGTTGCCGATTGTGGTGCCAAAGCCGCGTTCAAACGGCTGCGCCCAGAAATGACCGAACTTGTCGGTCAGCGATTCACTGTCGAACGCCAGGCGTTTCGGTTTCTGAAAACCTTTCCAAAGCATTTCTTATTCTCCTGATCATTCGCGCCATGCTGCACAGCGGCAATGATAAAGCACACCGGCTGATCTGGCTCGAGATAAGGGGTACGGCGGCCAAGCCGTCTTTGACGGGTATGAACGCCGCACGGTTATAGTTCAAAACTCGTTTTCGCGAGATCGCACAACCAAGGGAGACCTCAAAGGCTCTCCCCATTACGGCCAATCCGGTTCGCACCAAGCCACTCCCGAACCTTGCTGGCCGACGCTCTCCCTACTTGCTGTACAACTCGACGATAAGCTGCTCGTTGATCGGCAGGTTCATCTCTTCGCGCTTGGGCAACGAGAGAATGCGGCCGCGATAGTTCTCGCGGTCCACTTCCAGCCAGCTCGGAGCAGTTTGATGGCTGCTGAATTCTTTCGCCATTTCGAACAACGGAAGCTTGCGGCTGTTTTCCCGAATCATGATCTCGTCACCGGAGTCCACCTGGAAGGACGGAATGTCGACCTTGCGTCCGTTCACTTGCACGTGGCCATGACGAACCACTTGACGAGCCTGGCGGCGAGCCACGGCGAACCCCAGACGGTAGACAACGTTGTCCAGACGGCGCTCGAGTTGCTGCAACAGCACCTCGCCCGTTACGCCTTTGGCGCGGACCGCCTTTT
This sequence comes from uncultured Acidobacteriota bacterium, assembly GCA_963786555.1. Classification (GTDB taxonomy): domain Bacteria; phylum Acidobacteriota; class Terriglobia; order Terriglobales; family Acidobacteriaceae; genus CAWBRT01. Next base: position 328,838 of record CAWAZO010000015.1, on the reverse strand, counting down.
CGAAATAATTCCGGAACTGGCCTTCCTGAGCGAAATAGATCCGCTTTGCTTTCTGCTTTTCGCGAAGCTGCAGACCGTATCCGACAACCTTTGCCTTACGATCCTTGCCATGCTGGCCGGGGGCGAAGTTGCGCTTCTCGATGGGACACTTATCAGTGAAACACTTCCCACCCTTCAGAAACAGCTTCATCCCCTCGCGGCGGCAAAGACGGCATACTGCATCCTTATAACGTGCCAATGTTTCTCTCCTGTTGGCTCGATCGGTTTACGGGAGTTGGCTGCTCCTGTCGTCCCGATCCTTAGTTAGATTCAAGCAACGTTCTGGCGTCTTCAAATCGGCCCTTACACTCTGCGGCGCTTGGCCGGACGGCAGCCATTGTGCGGAACCGGCGTCGAGTCCTTAATCGTGCGCACGTCCAGCCCGGCCGCGGCCAGCGCGCGAATCGCCGACTCGCGGCCCGATCCAGGACCGCTAACCCGCACATCGACGCTGCGAAGACCATGTTCGCGTGCCGTGTTGGCGGCGTTCGTTGCGGCCTGTTGCGCGGCAAACGGCGTTCCCTTGCGGGAGCCGCGGAATCCGAGAGAGCCGGAGCTCTTCCACGAGATCACGTTGCCGGACGGATCCGAAATCGTGACGATCGTATTGTTGAAGGAGGCGTTGATGGTCACCAGCCCGTGCGGGACGTGCTTACGCTCCTTGCGCTTGAACTTCTTGGTCTTTGCCCTTTTTTTCCGGCGCCGCGCCGGCACTTCCACCTGCTTTTGCCATAAAACCCGCCTTCGCTCCCGCTCCACCAGACGCAAATCGAGACGCCTGGATCTGTAACCCTTAACTTTTCAGCACCGCACCGCTGCGGAGAAACCGGTGCGTCGCTAAAGCACCGCTCCAACAAAGCAGCAGACAATACCGGCAGACTAAGTCTTGGCCGCCGTCTTCTTCTTGTTGGCGACCGTGCCTTTGCGCGGACCTTTGCGCGTGCGCGCATTGGTGTGCGTGCGCTGCCCGCGAACCGGCAAGCTGCGGCGATGACGATAGCCGCGGTACGAGCCGATTTCGATCAGCCGCTTGATGTGCATCGTAACGTCTTTGCGGAGATCGCCCTCGACGTTGCCTTCATTCTCGATGACCTGGCGAATGCGGTTCACCTCATCTTCGGTCAGGTCGGAGATCTTTTTGATGCCGTCCACGTTGGCGACCGTGGCGATCTTCCGCGCCCGCGGCAGGCCGATACCGAAAATGTAAGTCAGCGCGATCCGTGTCTGTTTGTTGCGCGGCAAGATCAACGCCTGCAATACGTGCCATAAGTCCTACTCCCTTGAGAATCCTTCCCTGCTCTTCATGGCCGGGGGCCCGGTGCGCGCCATTGCTGCGCGTACTGGGGAAAAAGCTCAGCCCTGGCGCTGCTTGTGCTTGGAGTTTTCACAGATCACCCGCACCACACCGTGGCGGCGGATGACCTTGCACTTGTCGCAAATTTTCTTTACCGATGCCCGTACCTTCATATCCAGTTCCCAGCTTCCAGTCTTGAATTCCAGTTCTCAGCCGGCTGAGAACCGCGTACTGCACATGGCACCCCGCTCATCTACTTTCATCCAGGACGCCCGCGCCTAAAATCCGATCATTTGTAGCGATACACAATACGCCCGCGGGTCAGATCATAAGGAGACAGCTCGACCGCTACGCGATCACCCGGAAGAATACGAATGAAGTTCTTACGCATTTTGCCGGAGACATGCGCCAGCACCTGGTGATTGTTCTCCAGCTTCACCTTGAACATGGCGTTCGGCAGCGGCTCCACCACTACGGCCATCACTTCAATCGCGTCTTCCTTGCTCATGCGCTCCTTATGTTCGTTCCAGCCCTGTGCTTGCTTCCCGCAACCTCATCGCCAGCCGTCACCTAGGCGGTCAGGATCACCGGCCCGTTCCTGGTGATCGCCACGCAATGCTCGAAATGCGCGCTGGCGCGTCCATCTTCGGTGACTGCCGTCCACTTATCGTCCAACACCCGCACCCCGGGACCGCCGGCGTTGACCATGGGTTCGATTGCCAGCACCATGCCTTCGCGCAGCTTCGGTCCGTGACCAGGCACGCCATAGTTCGGAACCTGCGGGTCCTCGTGCAGCCGTGTGCCGATACCGTGTCCCACAAATTCCCGGACCACGCTGAATCCATTCGCCTCGACCAATTGCTGCACGGCTGAGCCGACATCGCCGATCGTGTTTCCCACCTGGGCCGCTTCAATTCCCCGATACAGCGACTGCTCCGTCACCTTCACCAACTTGGCCAGCTCCGGCGAAATTCCGTCGCCAACCGGAACCGTGATCGCCGCGTCGCCGTAGTAACCGTCCAGAACCACTCCGCAGTCGATGGAAACGATATCTCCGGCCACCAGCACCCGCTCGCTGGACGGGATACCGTGCACCACTTCCTGGTTGATCGACGTGCAAAGCACGCAAGGGTAGTCGTAATACCCCTTGAACGCAGGTTTTGCCCCGGCCTCGCGAATCCGCTTTTCGGCGGCCTTCTCCAAATCCATGGTGGAAACCCCGGGGGAAACCAAAGTCTCCACGCTTTCCAATACCTGGCGGACGATATGCCCGCTCCGGCGCATCTTTTCGATTTCGCCGGTAGACTTACAGACGATTGCCATTCTTGATTGCCTTCAACGCTTCCGCAGTCACATCATCGGGCGCCAAATCACCATCCACTTCCAGCAGCCGCCCACGGCGGCGATAGTAATCCGCCAAGGGAAGTGTCTGCTGTTCGTAGGCCTTCAGGCGTTCAATGATCACTTCTTCACGATCATCGCGCCGCGTCGTCCAGAACGGCGCCATCTATATCACAGACGCCGGCGACGCGAGGTGGCTGAAGGTAAATGTTATAGATTCGCCCACAGGTGGGACAGGTGCGACGTCCGGTAAGCCGTTGCAAAAGTGAATTATACTCCACCCCGAGCTGAATCACAATTGGCGGCTTGCTGCCGCATCGAAGAACTTGCCTTCCTGCAAGTACCCGTCGAGCCACTCAGCCTGGCTGACGGTGCGCGGAAAACCGTCGAGAATGCACCCTTTGGCGCAATCGGGCTGCCGCAGCCTTTCGGCCACCATATCGCACACCAACTGGTCGGAAACCAATTCGCCCCGGTCCATTGCCTGCTTGGCTTTGCGGCCAAGCTCGGTGCCGCGCGAGACGTTGTCCCGCAGCAGATCGCCGGTCGAAATCTGCGGAACACCCAACACCTGGGCGATCCGTTTTGCCTGGGTTCCCTTGCCCGAGCCGGGAGCCCCGACCAGGATGATTGCCCCTGTGGTCTTTGGAGCGTCCATTGCCTTAGCCGTCGCCTGCGAGTCCATGTTCAGTCTCTAGCCCCGAGTTCAGCACCGCTGCTACCGTAATCCCGGTTTTACCAGGTTCTACGGCCGCGAATGCGTCCGCTGCGAGGCGTAAAGCCCTCGTAATGGCGCATAATCAACTGCGATTCGATCTGGTTGACGGTATCCATCGCGACGCCCACAACAATCAGCAGCGAAGTACCGCCAAAGTAAAAGGTCACGCCTAAGCCATTCGTCACCCAGGCCGGCAGCTTGTCAAAAATCGCTCCGCCCAACCAGAACGGCAGGTGGTTGAGGTGGATACCTGCAATCATCCACTCTGGAATCAGCGAGATGATGATCAGGTAAAGCGCGCCCACTAAAGTAATACGCGTGAGAATATCGTTAATGTGATCGCTGGTGCGCTTGCCTGGCCGTATGCCCGGAATGAAACCGCCGTACTTGCGCATGTCGTCGGCCACTTGCACCGGGTTAAAGACGATCGAGACGTAGAAGTAGGCGAAGAAAATGATCCCCAGCGCGTAAAGCAAGGTATAGAACGGCTCGCCCCAGTTGAACTGCTGGATCAAATCGTCCAGGTGCGGGCTCTTGCCGCGAATGGCATAACCCAGCGTCTGCGGCAAGGTCAGCACCGACGAAGCAAAAATAACCGGCATCACGCCACCGGAGTTCACCCGCAAGGGCAGGTGGGTGGATTGTCCGCCCATGACCTTGCGTCCCACTACGCGCTTGGCGTATTGCACGGGGATGCGCCGCTCGCTGCGCTCGACGAATACGATGAACGCCACCACGGCGATCATCACCGCCATCAGGATCAGCAGCGCCGGCACGGTAAATACGCCCCAGGCACTGTTCCTGGCCTTTTCCACCAAGTCGGCAACGCCTCTTGGCAGTCCGACCACGATGCCCACAAAAATCAACAGCGACATGCCGTTGCCGATGCCGCGCTCGGTGATCTGCTCGCCCAGCCACATGATGAACGCCGATCCCGTCGTCAGGGTCAGCATCGTCATCAGGATGAAGCCGATGCCGGGACTGAGCACCAGCCGCTCGCCGCCGGTTCCGCTGGACCTTTGCAACATGAGTGCGATGCCGAGTGACTGCACCGCGCTGAGCGCCACCGTCAGGTAGCGGGTCCACTGGGTAATCTTCTTGCGGCCGAGTTCGCCTTCCTTCTGCAAGCGCGCCAGCGGTTCATAAACCACGGTCAGCAATTGCAGGATGATCGACGCCGTAATGTACGGCATGATGCCGAGGGCGAAAATCGTCAGCCGGCGCAAGTTGCCGCCGCTGAACAGATCGACGAATCCCAGCATGGAGCCGCGCTGCGACTCGAACAAGCGCTGCAATGCGGCGGTATCGATCCCCGGCGTCGGAAAGTGAGCGCCGACTGCGATAAACCGCCAGCAGGGCCAGCGTGAAGAGTACGCGCTTACGCAGGTCCGGAATCCGGAAGATGTTCGCAAGCTTCTCGAACATAAGATGTAAAGCCTCTTTGCTGCCGCTCATCACCAGCGCGCGGGAGCCTGCGCTTCGCCCCGGCGGCACGTCATCGCGCGCACCGGAACCCGGCTCCGGCACGCCGGAGATTTCAGGCGATTACTTCAAACTTGCCGCCGGCCTTGGTGATCTTCTCCTGAGCCGACTCCGAAAACTTATGGGCGCGAACATTCAGCGCCTTGCTGAGTTCGCCAACCCCAAGGATCTTCACCAGTCCATCTTTCTTCTTCAAAATGCCACGTTCGAACAGCACTTCCGGAGTGACATCGCTCGCCTCCAACTGGACAAGCCGGGCAAGGTTCACGACCGTGTATTCCTGTCTTGAAGATGTTGGTGAAGCCGCGCTTCGGCATACGGCGATGCAGCGGCATCTGGCCGCCTTCAAAGCCGCGCATCATGCGCGAACCGCTGCGCGAACGCTGGCCCTTGTGGCCACGGGCCGAAGTCTTGCCCATTCCCGAGCCCATGCCGCGGCCGACCCGCTTGCGCTTTTCCGAAGAACCTTTGGGTGCACGAATATTCGACAGATTCATATCTAATCCCGTCACTGCGGCACAAAGGCCGCGGAGGTGAGGCCGCTGAGAGCCCGGAGCCAGCGCCATGCACGGCGATCCCGGAGTCCGTGCGGACCTCTTCGTTTACTTCGCCTCGACGACCACGACCAGGTGCGGCACCTTGGCAACCATGCCGCGAATCGAAGGCGTGTCCTCGCGTTCGACCACCTGATTCAGCCGAGTGAACCCGAGTCCTTTGACTACCAGTCTGTGCTTCACCGGACAGCTATTCATCGAACGCACGTACTTCAAGTGAATCTTCGCTCCCGCCGCTGCCTGCGGTTTCGCCGTCTTGTTTCGCATGCGCGTCATGATCAGAGCTCCTCGACGGACTTGCCGCGGTTGCTGGCCACTTCATTGCGGTCGCGCAGCTTGCGCAAGGCATCGAAGGTAGCTTTCACCACGTTGTGCGGGTTGGTCGTGCCAATCGACTTGGTCAGCACGTTCTGGACACCGGCCGAAGTCATGACCGCGCGAACCGCGCCGCCGGCGATCACACCCGTGCCTTCCGGAGCCGGCTTGAGCAAAACCATGCCGGAGCCATAGCGGCCGAGCGAGATGTGAGGAATCGAAGTGTGCGAGAGATTAACCCGGATGAGATTCTTCTTCGCGGCTTCGATGCCCTTGCGGATCGCCTGGGGAACTTCCTTCGCCTTGCCGGAACCATAGCCAACCACGGCGGAAGCCGGATCACCGATCACCACCAGCGCGGCAAAGGACATGTTCTTGCCGCCCTTGACCACCTTGGTGACGCGGTTGATGCTTACAACCTGGTCCTTGAGGTTGAACTGACCGGCATCGATTTTTTTCTTAACGATTGCCATTCCTGTCGATTCTCCTGGCAAGCATCCGGGGTCCCTGCAAGCTCGCGTTTGGCTTACTGGGGTACTCGGTCGATGCCGCCTTTAACTTCTGCGGACGAACAGCCTCAATTTCAGCCTCACCCGCTTCTAAAGCAATTCCAGAGTTGGTGTATCCCGATTTCACCGCCGGAGGTAAACATCCGGCTTTTTCCGGAATAAACCTTCCGCGAATCCGGTCTAGAACTCGAGACCCGCCTCCCGGGCCGCCTCGGCCAAAGCCTTGACCCGCCCATGATAAAGATAGCCCCCGCGATCGAAGACGACCTTGCGAATTCCGCTCTGCTTGGCGCGTTCGGCGATGGACTTGCCGACTTGCTTGGCCGCCGCGATGTTGCCGCCGCTCACGTGAGTCTTGCCATCGGCTGCCTTGCCCAGTTCCAGCGAGCTGGCCGATACCACCGTCACGCCCTTGGAATCGTCGATGACTTGGGCATAGATGTGGCCTACCGAGCGATAAATGTTCAACCGCGGCCGCTCCGGTGTTCCCTGGAGCCGTTTGCGAATACGGTCGTGAACTTTCTGCCGCGTATCGTTCTTCGAAGTCTTCCTAATCATCGTTGCTATCCTCGCCGGATTCCCCTCCGGCTCTGTCCCGGGGTTCTATGCCGGGGAGAGGACGGTCCTTGAACCGCTCCTCCTGGAAACTCTGTGCCGCCATGAGCGACTCTTCAACCGCGCTCGCCTTCATGCTCCGTGAATCTCTCAACTCCAGAGATCCTTCGCTCGCTGCGCTCGCTCAGGATAGTGCGCTGCGAGCCTGATCGTCGCCTTTCCTGAGATCCTTCGCCGCTCATGCGGCTCAGGATAACCGCAGCGGGCTCGGAAGCCCGCTAAACTACAGAGATCCTTCGCTCGCTGCACTCGCTCAGGATAGTGCGCTGCGAGCCTCAGACGGCTCGCAAAACGCGCACTACTTCGCGCCGGTCTTGCCGACCTTCTTCTTCAGCTTCTCGCCGGCATAGCGGACACCCTTTTGCTTATACGGATCAGGCAAACGCAAAGAGCGCATCTCGGCCGCAACCTGCCCGACCTTCTGCCGGTCGATCCCGCTGATCGTCAACTTTGTCTGCTTGGCATCGATCGCAGCCTCGATCCCCGAGGGCAGCGGATACTCGATCGGATGCGAGTAGCCCAGGTGAATACGACCATGCCCTTGCCCTTCATCTCGGCGCGGTAGCCGATGCCAACAATCTCAAGATCCTTTGTCCAACCGGTGGTAACGCCACGCACGGCGTTGTTGACCAGTGCGCGCACCAAGCCATGAATGGCGCGCTTGGATTCGTCTTCGCGAGTTACCACGATATTGCCGTCCTGCTGGGCCAGGGCCACCCCGCCCGGCAGGTGATTCGTCACCGTACCCTTCGGCCCTTTGACCGTCACGGTATTGCCGTCCACCGCAAAGCTGACGCCATTGGGCACTGGAATCGGTTTCTTTCCAATTCTCGACATACTTAATCTCCACACCGAAACCTTCGCGGTCCCGGGCTTCCGGCCTTTGTCCTCGGACTCAGGCTCGTCTGCTCGCATCGCGCCGGGCGCGATGCTGTCGGTTCGAATCCCGCGGCTTCAAGCGCCGCGAACAGCCAGACCGCGCGCTAGTAGATCTCGCAGAGAATTTCTCCGCCCAGACCCTGTTTCCGCGCCTGCCGGCCGGTCATCACGCCCTTCGGCGTGGTCAGGATGTTAATTCCCAAGCCGCCCAGAACTCGCGGAATCTCGGCATGGCCGACATACACGCGGCATCCCGGACGTGAAATCCGCGACACGTTGGTGATCGACGCCTGATTGTCGCTGCCGTACTTCAGGTACACGCGAAGAATTTTTTTGCCGTTCTCTTCCGTGCTCTTGAAGTTCGCGAGGTAACCCTCTTCCTTCAGAATGCGGGCCATTTCCAGTTTCAGCTTGGAAGCCGGAACGTCCACCTTCTGATGGCGCGCCTTAATGCCATTGCGAATCCGTGTCAGGAAGTCTGCCACCGGATCGGTGAAACTCATCGTATGCTTCTCCTGATCATCGTCACCCGTTCTCTTTCTCGCCTGTCGCTGGCGGCATGCGATTGGGTCAGCCTGACCGGCGCCCAAAGCAAAGCAAATTTCGCTCACCCTGGAAACTCAGCTACAGGTCCGATAAACCGAACCCTGCGCCTTCCCCGAAAGAACCTGCGATGACGTACTTGGTTCACGCTGGCTGACGCTCAGCCCTTGAACCGCTACCAGCTCCGGCCACGCTGAGCCATCTCAGCCACAGCACCGGGAAAATTCCGCCTTACCAGGACGACTTGCAAACCCCGGGAATCTCGCCGCGCAGCGCCAATCCGCGGAAGCACAAGCGGCAGATGCCGAACTTGCGCAGGTAAGCGCGCGGACGTCCGCACAGCTTGCAGCGGTTGTGCTGGCGCGTGGAAAATTTCGGTTTCTTATTCGCCTTGGCGATGCTCGATGTCTTGGCCATCTTATCCTTTTCTCCGTCTCCAGCAGCACGCCGGAGTCAATCGCGCCTTGCGGGCGCTTCCCTCATGCCAACCCTATTGCGCCTGGAACGGCATGCCCATCTGGCGCAGCAGCGCCCGTGCTTCATCGTCGGACTTTGCCGTCGTGACGATCGTGATGTTCATGCCCTTCATCTTTTCGACCTTCGAGTAATCAATCTCCGGGAAGATCAGTTGATCGCGAACCCCGAGCGTGTAATTGCCGCGTCCGTCGAACGACTTGGTCGAGACCCCCCGGAAATCACGCACGCGCGGCAGAGCCACGTTCATCAGCCGGTCGAGAAACTCGTACATGCGGTCGCCGCGCAAGGTAACCATGGCGCCGATTGGCATGCCCTCGCGCACCTTGAAAGCCGCAATCGACTTCTTCGCCTTGGTGACGATCGGCTTCTGGCCGGTGATCTGCGCCAGCTCGGCCACCGCCGGGTCCATGACCTTGGCGTTCTGCGTCGCTTCGCCCACTCCCATGTTGACGATGACCTTCTCCAGCTTCGGAGCGGCCATCGGGTTGTCGAGGTTCAACTCCTTCATCAGCGCGGGACGCACCTGCTCGAAATAACGTATGCGCAAGCGGGCCGAAGCCGCGTTGTTCAGCTTGGGACGGCCCGATTTCTGTTCCTGTACCGGCTCGGCAGCCTGCTCTTGCCGCCCTTCTTCGGCTGAGCTCCCGGCTTGGCGCCTTTGCCCGGTGTCTGTGGCTTCTTTTCGGCCATTGTTTCCTTCACTCTCTCTCACGGTTTCCGGATTGCCGCCGGGTTCGTGAGGTATTCAATTTGCTTTGCGATGTACCCGCGTTCGCCGCGGCACCTTCGCTTCGCCCGGAATCCCATCTGCGGACTCCGCACTTCTGAATCCCCCGTGAATCAAGAGATCCTTCGCCGCCTGACACGCCTACTTCTCCAGCGTGTTGCTGCAGCTCTTGCAGACCCGCACCTTGCGATCGCCACGTTCCTCGTGGCCGATCCGCGCCGGGCGGTTGCAGCTTCCGCAGACCAGCATCACATTGCTGATCGCGATCGGACTTTCCTGCTCGGCGATCCCGCCCTTGATCTGCTTCTGCGGGTTAGGCCGGACGTGCTTCTTGACGATCATCACGTGCTCGACCAGAACTTTGTGCTTGTCGGGAAAAACGCGAAGCACGCGTCCCTGCTTGCCCTTGTCACGGCCGGTGATCACCTTCACCGTATCGTTTCGCCGGATATCGAGTATGGCTGACATTGTTCTCCTCTAACTTTCCGCGCCGCAACCGCGATCAACCCGCCCTGAGCGGCTCAGAGCACTTCCGGCGCCAACGAAACAATCTTCAAGAACCGCTTCTCGCGCAATTCGCGGGCAACCGGCCCGAAGACGCGCGTCCCCACCGGCTCGCCGGTGGCATCGATCAGCACGGCGGCGTTCTGGTCGAAGCGGATGTAAGTGCCGTCCTTGCGGCGGTGCTCCTTGCGCGTACGCACGATGACACACTTGACCACCGTGCCCTTTTTGACCTGGCCGTCGGGCGAGGCTTCCTTGACCGCAGCCGTCACAATATCGCCCAGACCGGCGCTGAGTCCGGTAGAGCCGCCGAGGGGCAGAATCATCTGCAGCTTGCGCGCGCCGGAATTGTCGGCGACCTCGATCATGCTTCTCATCATTACTGCCATGGTTCTATCTCCTCAGTCTCCGGTCCCGAGCCCCGTCGCAAGCCGATCCAGGCTGTGGCGCCACGGCCGGCGCCGGATGACTGGCGTTAACTGACCTCTGCGGTCTCTGGCTTGGGCTCGCTCACCAACTCCGCCCGTCTGAGGATGTCCTTCAAGCGCCAGCGCTTCAGGCGCGAAAGGGGACGCGTCTCCTCGATGCGGACAAAATCGCCGAGTTGAGCGCTCTGCTCTTCGTCGTGCGCGTAGAACTTCTTCGAATGCGCCACCACGCGACGATAGAGCGGATGAGCCTTCTGACGGCGGACCTCGACGACGATGGTTTTCGCCATCTTGGTCGAGACTACCTGGCCGATCAACAGCTTGCGGCGGGAGCCGCTTTCAGGTATTTGTGGTCTCAGGCATCGCTACTTCTTCTCCGTTCCGGTCTTGGCGGCCGCCAGACTGTTGGCGCGCTGGACGGTCTTGATCCGCGCAATATCCTTGCGCAGGCCGCGGATCTTTTTCAGGCTCTCGCTCTGCCCCATGTTCAACTGAAACTTCAGCCGGAAGAGCTGATCGCTCAGTTCGTGCTCCTGGTGACTGAGCTCTTCCTCGGTAAAATTGCGAATCTTTTCCGCCTTCATTTCGTTTCTCTCTTGCGCCGCTCGGTGTCCCGGGCAACGGCGGATCTTGCCGCTGCCGGAGTGCGTCGACGCATCAATGCGCCGTATGACGCATCACGAATTTGGTTCTGAGCGGAAGCTTGTGCGAAGCCAACCGCATTGCTTCCTGCGCGTCGACCGGATTGACACCCTCCATCTCGAACAGGATCTTGCCCGGCCGGACGACGGCAACCCAATGATCGGGAGCACCCTTGCCCTTGCCCATACGAGTTTCGGCCGGCTTCTTCGTGACCGGCTTATCGGGAAACAAGCGAACCCAGATCTTTCCGCCACGCTTGACGAAGCGGGTCATGGCCACGCGGCTTGCCTCGATCTGGCGGTCGGTGATCCAGCCCGGTTCCAGCACCTTCAGGCCGTAATCGCCGAACGACAGCTCGGAGCCGCGCCAAGCCTTGCCAGCCATGCGCCCGCGCTGCTGCTTGCGGTACTTCACTTTCTTTGGCATCAACATAAGTAGTTCTCAGTTCCCGGTCCCCAGAGGCAAAGCCAGTCCCGCCCGAGTGACCGTGATGCTCGCCGCCTTCTGTCCCGCGCGGCTGCCAAGGCAACCGGCGCAGACGAACCAGCGGCTTGATCCTAAAAATTCGCCTGCGCTGTCTGCGCATCGCGGCGGCGCTGGGTGAGGATTTCTCCCTTGTAGACCCAGCACTTCACGCCAATCACGCCATACGTCGTCTTGGCTTCGGCAAAGCCATAGTCGATATCGGCGCGCAAGGTATGCAGCGGCAACCGTCCCTGCAAATACCACTCGGAGCGGGCGATTTCATTGCCGTTCAGGCGTCCGCTCACCCGGACCTTGATGCCCTTGCAACCGAAGCGCAGCGCCGAATCCACCGCCTTGCGCATGGCGCGGCGGAATCCAACGCGCTTTTCCAGTTGCAGCGCGATCGATTCGGCCACCAGTTGCGAGTCCAGCTCGGGCTTGTGCACTTCCTGGATATCGACGTACACCTCGCGATTGGTGCGCTTCTGCAGCTCCTGCTTCAGCTTGTCGATCTCGGTCCCTTTGCGCCCGATGATGATGCCCGGCCGCGCCGTGCGGATGATGACCCGCAGCTTGTTGCCGGGACGCTCCACCTCGATCGAGCTGACACCGGCGGACTTGAGCTTTTCCTTCAGCTCTTCTTCAGCTTGATGTCTTCGATCAGCAACTTGTCGAAGTCGCGATCCATGTACCAACGCGCTTTCCAGGGCTTGGTGTAGCCGAGGCGGAATCCGTATGGATGGACCTTCTGTCCCATATTTCCTTCTCTTCTCCGCGCTGGCATTGCTGCCGCGCTCAGTCACAATTCTCTCGCGAATCCCGGCGGCGCAACGCCCGGGACACGCCTCTCAGCCGCGCCGCGGCTGTTACTTCTTCTTCTTCGGCGCTTTCTTGGCAGGCGCTTTCTTGGCCGCTGCTTTTTTCGCCGGCGGTTTGCGGACCGCTTTCTTGGCCGGCGCCGCCTTCGCTTGGCCCGCCGCCGTGCCGCTCCGGGCTTTTCCGCAACCGCGATCTCCAGATGCGACATGCGCCGCTGGTAACGATACGCGCGTCCCATCGGAGCCGGACGAATGCGCTTCATGCGCGGACCTTCGTTGGCGATGGCGCGCTTGACAAACAGGCGGTCGACATCCACCTCGACGCCCTTTTCCTGGTTCATGTAGTTGGCGTTCTCAATCGCCGAACGCAGCAGCTTGTGAACCAGCGGCGCCACGCGCTTGTTGGTGAACGCCAGCGTATTCAAAGCCTGCTCCACTCGCAGCCCTTTGATCAGGTCCAGCACCAGGCGGGCTTTCTGCGGCGAAACACGCATGAACATGGCTTTCGCAGTGAATTCCATGATCTCTGTCCCTTCAAATCTTGCCGCGCGGCCTTCCGGCTCGCCAGCAGCACGCGGAACTTCCCGCGCGCAGGCGGTTACTTCGCCGGCTTTGCCGCGCTCTCGGCGGCTGCCTTCACCGAATGTCCCTTGAAGGTGCGCGTGAAGCTGAACTCACCCAGCTTGTGGCCCACCATGTTCTCGGTGACGTACACGGGGATGAACTTCTTGCCGTTGTGAACGGCCAACGTGTGTCCCAGCATTTCCGGGATGATTGTCGAACGGCGCGACCAGGTGCGCAGCACCTTCTTCTCGTTGCGCGCGTTCATGCCCTCCACCTTGACCAACAGGTGGGTGTCGATGAACGGACCCTTTTTGGTTGAACGTGCCATAAACTCAGTTCTCGGTTCCTTCGGTTTCGTGTGGGCTCGGACGCCCGCCAGCCAGCCTATTACTTCTTCCGCCGGCTGACAATGAACTTGTCAGTCCGCTTGTTGTTGCGAGTCTTGTAGCCGCGTGTCGGCTGGCCCCACGGCGTCACCGGATGGCGGCCGCCGCTGGTCTTGCCTTCACCGCCGCCGTGCGGGTGATCGACCGGATTCATCACCACGCCGCGGTTGACCGGACGGCGTCCCAGCCAGCGCGTGCGGCCGGCCTTGCCGATCGAAATGTTCTCGTGATCGAGGTTGCCAACCTGTCCCACCGTCGCCATGCAGTCGACCAGCACGCGGCGGGTTTCTCCCGAAGGCAGCTTGAGCAGCGCGTAGTCGCCTTCCTTGGCCACCAACTGCGCCTGAGCGCCCGCCGAGCGCGCCATCTGCGCACCCTTGCCCGGCTTGAGCTCGATGTTGTGCACCACCGTGCCGGCGGGAATGCTGCGCAGCGGCAGGGCGTTGCCGACCAGGATGTCGGCCTCGGGACCGCTGACCACCTTGGCGCCGACCTTCAGGCCGGACGGATGCAGGATGTAGCGCTTTTCGCCGTCGGCATAGCTCAACAGAGCGATGCGGGCCGAGCGGTTGGGATCGTACTCGATGGAGGCCACCGTTGCCGGAATGCCGGCCTTGTCGCGCTTGAAGTCGATGATGCGCAGCTTGCGCTTGTGGCCGCCGCCGCGATGCCAGATGGTCAAATCGCCGCGATTGCGGCGACCGCCGGTTTCCATCTTCGGCTCGGTGAGTGGCTTGTGCGGCCGGTTCGTCGTCAACTCGTCATTGACCAGCGTCGTCTGAAAACGCAACGTCGGAGTAACCGGTCTATATGTCTTGATCGCCATAGCTCTTCTCTTCTTCCAGGCAGATACCGGAAAACCGTTTTCCTGCCCAGTTTGTCGCGCCGTGCTTCACGCGACTATCAAAATCGTTCCCCGTAACCGCGCCGGCGCTCCGCGGAGCCTGCACGGCGCGGATGCGCCTAGACGTTTTCGGCGTACTCGGGCATCTTTTCGCCCGCCTTGAGCCGTACGTAGGCCTTCTTCCAGTCGGGACGATAGCCGGTGAACTTTCCCCGACGGCGTTCCTTGCCCTCGAAGGTTGCCGTACGCACCTGCTCGACCTTGACTTTGAAAATCGACTGCACGGCTTCCTTGATCTGCGTCTTGGAGGCTTTCACCGCGACTTCGAAGACCAGCGTCTGCTCGGTCTCCTTCGCGCCAAGACCCTTCTCGGTGATCACCGGACGGCGGATGATTTCATATGCGGACTTCGCCATTACGCCACCTCCGCCTTCCGAGCCCGCTTGGGCAATGAAGCCTTCAGCGACTCTTGCAGTCTTTCCAGCGCCAGCCGGGAGAAAATCGCACGGTCGTAACGCAGCAGGTGGTAGGCGTGCACTTCGGGACCGTACAACATTTCCACGCCGGCCAGGTTACGGGAACTCAACTCCAGGTTGAGGTTCTCGTGATTGCCCGCCTCGACCAGCAATGCGGTCTTGTCGGCCTTCAGCGCACCCAGCGCCTGGCGCATGCCCTTGCTCTTGACTTCCTTCAGGTCGAACGCCTCGACGACCGTCAGCTTGCCATCCGCCACCTTGGCCGCCAGCGCCGAACGCAACGCGCCCAAGACCTTCTTGCGCGGAAACTGATAATCGTAGGAGCGGGGCTGCGGTCCGTGAATCGATGCCGCCGTGACGCCATAGAGGCGAACGAATCGACCCGACACGGGCGCGCCCGGTTCCCTTCTGCCGCCACAGCTTCTTGCCCGATCCCGACACCAGCTTGCGGTTCTTGGTGGCGTGGGTGCCAGCCCTTAATCCGGCGCGGTAGTGCTTCACCGCTTCCCAGAGCAAGTCCTCATTGATGGCACCGAACACCTCGTCGGCCAACTCGAGGCTGCCCACTTTACTGCCGGCCAGATCCAAAACATCAATGGTTGCCATAAGGTTTTCTCTTCCAACCACCCGGCGATAAAATCTCCGCCGGTCAATGCGGCGCGGACCATCGCGGCCCGCCACCTTTATTTATTTATTTCTTCTTGCCTGCCTGGCGCTTGGAAGCCTTCAACGGATCGACCGTACCGGCGCCGGCGAAACCACGACGCTCTCTCGGCGGCTTCTTCGCCCTGGTGATCAGCACGTAGCCGTCCTTGGGACCCGGCACCGCACCTTCGATCACCAGCAGATTCTCTTCCTTGTCGATTCCGAGCACGCGCAGGTTACGCACCGTCACGCTTTCGTCTCCCATGTGCCCCGACATGCGCATGCCCTTGAACACCCGGGACGGATACGACGAGGCGCCGATGGAGCCCTGCACCTGGAACATGTGTCCGTGAGCCGCCGGTCCGCCGCCGAAGCCATGCCGGCGAACAACGCCCGCGAAGCCACGGCCCTTGCTGGTGCCCAAAACATCCACGAACTTTTCGCCATCGAACAGGTCGACCAGCACCTTGTCGCCGACCTTCACGCCATCGCTTCCGGCCGCTTCGCCAGCCGTCGGCGTCAACGATGATCCCAACCTCCCGCAGGAACTTCACCGGCGGCAGGCTGTGCTTTCCCAGATGGCCTTTCATCGGCTGCGTCAGCCGCGATTCCTTGACGAACTCAATCAACCCGATCTGGGCCGCTTCATAGCCGTCGCGCGTGGCCGTCTTCAACTGGGTCACGACGCACGGACCGGCTTGCAAGATGGTCACGGGACGAACCTCGCCCTTGCTGTCGAACAACTGGGTCATCCCGACCTTTTTCCCAAGAATTCCGTTCAGTGGCATTAACTTGTTCTCCTCATCATGCCTGCATTACCAACGCTGGCACTGTAGGGCCGGCGTCTAGCGGGCGTCTGAGTCCGCCGCCGGCATCCCTGAGCGAAGCGAACGATCCCGCCCCGCTCAAGCGGTTTCTATTTATGTTCCTTGCCGTACGCCTTGATCTCGACATCGACGCCAGCCGGCAAATCGAGTTTCATCAGTGCGTCAACCGTCTGCTGCGTCGGCTCCAGAATGTCGAGCAAACGCTTATGAGTACGGATCTCAAATTGCTCGCGCGACTTCTTATCGACGTGCGGCGAGCGCAACACCGTATATTTATTCTTGACCGTCGGCAACGGAATCGGCCCGGCAATCTGAGCGCCGGTGCGGCGCGCCGTCTCGACAATTTCGCCCGTCGACTGATCCAGAACGCGGTAATCGTACGCCTTCAATCGGATCCGAATTCGCTCTTTACCAATCACAGTGGTATCTCTCAAAAGATCGCTTTACCAGGGCTCCGCAAACTCGCCGCTCAACGCAGCATTTACGCGCTTGCTTCGCTGGACCGGCGCTCGATCTCCACGCCCGCCCATCTTTCCCTGGCCGGCCTTTCGCCGGATGCCTGACTCTCGAACGGGAAGTTTGATCCCGCCCACTCAGAACTTCTTACGCGATGATTTCCGTGATGGTGCCGGCGCCGACCGTGCGGCCGCCTTCGCGGATGGCGAAGCGCAAGCCCTTCTCCATCGCCACCGGCGTGATCAGCTCGATCTCCACCGTCACGTTGTCTCCCGGCATCACCATCTCCGTGCCTTCCGGCAGATGCGCCACGCCCGTCACGTCCGTCGTCCGGAAGTAAAACTGCGGCCGGTATCCGTTGAAAAACGGCGTGTGCCGCCCGCCTTCTTCCTTCGACAGCACGTACACTTCGCCCTTGAACTTGGTGTGCGGCGTGATCGATCCCGGCTTCGCCAGCACCATCCCGCGCTCCACGTCTTCCTTGGCGATCCCGCGCAGCAGCATCCCGGCATTGTCCCCGGCCATGCCCTCGTCCAAGCTGCTTCTTGAACATCTCGACGCCCGTCACCACCGTCTTGCGCGTCTCCCGGAAGCCCACAATCTCGGCTTCCTCGCCCACCTTCACCTTGCCGCGCTCGATCCTGCCCGTCACCACCGTGCCCCGGCCCTGAATCGAGAAGATATCTTCAATCGGCATCAGGAACGGCTTGTCGATCGAGCGCTCCGGCAGCGGCACGTACTTGTCCACCGCCTCCATCAGCTCGTCGATCTTCGCCTCCCACGCCGCCTCGCCGTTCAGCGCTCCCAAGGCCGATCCCCGGATCACCGGCAGATCATTCCCCGGGAAGCCGTAGCCCGTCAGCAGCTCCCGCACTTCCAGCTCCACCAGGTCCAGCAGCTCGGCATCGTCCACCGCATCGCACTTGTTCAGAAACACCACCACGCACGGCACTCCTACCTGCCGCGCCAGCAGCACGTGCTCCTTGGTCTGCGGCATCGGCCCGTCGGTCGCCGCCACCACCAGGATCGCCCCGTCCATCTGCGCCGCCCCGGTGATCATGTTCTTGATGTAGTCGGCGTGTCCCGGACAATCCACGTGCGCATAGTGACGGTTCGCCGTCTCGTACTCCACGTGCGCCGTCGCAATCGTGATCCCGCGCTCGCGCTCTTCCGGCGCATTGTCGATCGAGTCGAACGAGCGGAACTGGTTCTTCGGATTGTGCTTCTGCAACACCTTCGTGATCGCCGCCGTCAACGTCGTCTTCCCATGGTCAATGTGACCAATCGTCCCCACGTTTACGTGCGGCTTGCTGCGGTCAAATTTCTCTTTCGCCATTGCTCAAAGCTCCTCAATTCCGGCGAGCCGCCTGGGCTCGCGAAAACTTTGTAAAGCGCTATTGCCCGGAATGCGCTGGCGCATCCCACCGACCGAACTATCGAGTCGTTGCCCGTCCCTGCACCTTGGCCACGATCTCTTCGGCGACCGACCGCGGCGCCTCTTCGTAGCGCGAGAAGTGCATGGAAAACGTCGCCCGCCCCTGCGTATTCGAGCGCATCTGGGTGGCGTAGCCAAACATTTCCGCCAGCGGCACCATCGACTTGACGACCTCAGACCCGGCCCGATGCTCGATGCCCTCGATGCGGCCGCGGCGGCTGTTCAGATCGCCAATCACGGTGCCCATATATTCCATCGGTACCACCACTTCGACCGACATCACCGGCTCCAGCAGAACCGGACTGGCCTTGCGGGCAGCCTCTTTGAAACCCATTGAGGCGGCAATCTTAAACGCCAGTTCGTTGGAGTCGACTTCGTGGTAGCTGCCGTCATAGAGCGTGGCCTTGATGTCGACCATCGGATAGCCCGCCAGAACGCCGCCCTCCATGGCTTCCTTGATTCCTGCCTCGACCGGCTTGATGTACTCCTTCGGAACCGAGCCGCCGATGATATCGTTTTCGAATTCGAAACCCTTGCCGGCCCCGCTCGGCTCAATGCGAAGCTTGACGTGTCCGTATTGCCCGCTGCCGCCGGTCTGCCGGATGTACTTGCCCTCGGCTTCGGCCTTCTTGCGAATGGTCTCGCGATAAGCGACCTGCGGTTTGCCGACATTGGCCTCGACGTTGAACTCACGCATCATGCGGTCGATGATGATCTCCAGATGCAGCTCGCCCATGCCGCTGATGATCGTCTGACCGCTTTCCTGATCGGTCGCCACCCGGAAGGTCGGATCTTCCTGCGCCAATTTACTGAGCGCGATCGACATCTTCTCCTGGTCGCTCTTGGTCTTTGGCTCTACGGCAACCGCAATCACCGGATCGGGGAACTCGATCGACTCCAGCACGATCGGATTCTTTTCGTCGGAGATGGTGTCGCCGGTCGTCACGTTCTTCAGGCCGACACAGGCGCAGATGTCTCCGGCGAGGACCTCGGTAATCTCCTCGCGCTTGTTGGCGTGCATGCGCAGCAGGCGCCCGATGCGTTCACTCCGCTGCTTACGCGGGTTATACACGCTGTCGCCGCTCTTCAGTGTGCCTGAATACGCACGAATGAACGCCAGTTGGCCGACAAAGGGGTCGGTCATGATCTTGAAAACCAGCGCCGCGAAGGGCTCCTGGTCGTTCGGCTTGCGAATCTCTTCCTCGCCTGTCTCCGGACTCTTGCCCTTGACCGGAGGAACGTCAAGCGGCGAAGGCAGGAACTCAACCACTGCGTCCAGCAGCGGCTGCACACCCTTGTTCTTGAACGCCGTGCCGCAAATGACCGGGAAAAGCTTCATGGCGATTACGCTCTTGCGAAGCGACGCCTTCAGCTCTTCCTCGCCGATCTCTTCACCCTCGATGTACTTCTTCATCAGCTCTTCGCCGTCATCATTTTCGACGACGGTTTCAACCAGAAGCTGATGATAGGCCTGCGCCTTCTTCTTCAACTCCGCCGGGATATCCTCGGTCGAATACTCCGCGCCGAGAGTCTCGTCGTGCCAGAAGATGGCCTTCATGGCAAACAGATCGATGCAGCCCTTGAACTTGTCTTCGTGCCCAATCGGATACTGGATAGCCACTGGACGGGCGTTAAGGCGCTTGCGGATGGTATCGACGGCGTGCTCAAAGTCGGCGCCCATCTTATCCATCTTATTGATGAAGCAAATGCGTGGCACACCGTACTTGTCGGCCTGCCGCCAGACGGTTTCCGACTGTGGCTCGACCCCGTGCACGGCATCGAATACCGCGACCGCTCCATCGAGCACACGCAGCGAACGCTCCACCTCGGCGGTGAAATCCACGTGCCCCGGCGTATCGATGATGTTGACAAGGAAGTCGCGCCAGGAACAGGTTGTGGCGGCCGATGTAATGGTGATGCCGCGCTCCTGCTCCTGCGCCATCCAATCCATCGTCGCCGTACCATCATGCACTTCGCCAATGCGGTGCGTGCGGCCCGTATAGAAAAGGATGCGCTCGGTAGTCGTAGTCTTACCGGCATCGATGTGTGCCATGATGCCGATATTCCTGCAACGCTCTAATGGAACTTGTCTTGCCAAAACTTCCTCTAATCCTTACTCGTCATCGCACGGGACATAATCCCACGCTGATTTTTACGGCGTTCCGCAAATTCCGGCGGAACAACTCTTCCCCACTTCCACAGGATGGCGCTCTCGACACTACCAGCGGTAGTGAGCGAAGGCCTTATTGGCCTCGGCCATGCGGTGAACGTCTTCCTTCTTCTTAATGGCTGCGCCCTTGCCGTTGGCCGCATCCAGCAGTTCGTTGGTCAGCTTGTCGACCATACCCTTTTCCGCGCGACCGCGCGCGTAGGTCAGCAGCCAGCGGATTGCCAGCGAGGTACGCCGGTCGGGATTGACCTCGACAGGCACCTGGTAGTTCGCGCCGCCGACGCGGCGGGTCTTGACTTCCAGCAGCGGCTTAACGTTCTCAACCGCCTTCTTGAACAACTTCAGGGCTTCGTCGCCGCCCTTCTGCTCGAGATTTGCCAGGGACTTGTAAAAGATTCCCTGCGCGGTGCTCTTCTTGCCGCCCCACATCATGGAGTTGACGAATTTGTTGGCCAGCGTGGAGTTGTAAACCGGGTCAGGGATCGGTTCACGCTTCGGAACATGTCCTTTTCTAGGCATCCTGAAAACTCTCTTTCGCGGCTTCACCGGCCTTAACGCCGGCTACTGAACATCGAACACACATCCCTTGCTGCGCTCGGGACAACCAACGGTCGCGGGAGCAAATTCGCTAATGCCCGCAACCCGGAAAATTACTTGGGACGCTTCGCCCCATACTTGGACCGCGACTGCTTGCGACTGGCCACGCCAACCGAGTCGAGCGTGCCGCGGATGACGTGATAACGAACACCCGGCAGATCTTTCACGCGGCCGCCGCGGATCAGCACAATCGAGTGCTCCTGCAGATTGTGGCCGACGCCGGGAATATAGGTCGTGACCTCAATCCCGTTGGTCAAACGAACACGAGCAACTTTGCGCAAAGCCGAGTTCGGCTTCTTAGGCGTCTGGGTGTACACGCGAGTGCACACACCGCGCTTCTGCGGGCAGGCCTGGAGAGCAGGACTCGCCGTCTTGTATCGCGGCGCCGTGCGACCCTTGCGGACCAATTGATTAAACGTAGGCACTCTTGCAGCTCCTTGTATCCGGCGCGCATGCGCGCCATCAGAAAGCGCACGCCGCCCTGCCAGCGCACATCGTATTCGCGCACTCTGGCTCAACTTGCGGGCGCGTTTCTGCGTCCGGGTCCCTGGCAGACGCCGTTTTGCGTCTGTTGAGGTTCACAACCATCCGGGCTGACCCGGCTCTTGGCCCGGTCATACTTCCCCGCAACGCGGAGAATATGGAGTTTCCTTAAGATTTACGAGCTAGCGACGGTGGCATCTAGACCATCCCCACCGCAAACAACCGCGGCATTTCAGGGGGCCGATACTCCGTTTCGCAGCTTTGACCTGCATACCCTTTCGCATAGGGCGAAAGGTAGCGCAGGCCGTTTCAGCGAGGGAGCCCTTTTCTACCGACGCGCCAAGCGCGTCATGGGCCATGACTTCTACAGCTCAACCAGAACCGCTACAGGCAAGCCAATCGAACTCGCAGAACCAATTCACTATAGCAACTCGCGACAAAGCCGTCAACCATGCCTGCTCCCGAAGCACGGATAAAAAATTCTACCATCACCTGGCGTACGGCTCAAAAGCGAGGCCACGAAAATCAGCACGCGACAGCAGGGGTTCACCTTCCCCGGGAGCGCAGCTTTCGATTCGGTTCCGTCCGGCCGCCGCAGCGTGTCGCTTGGCCTACGGATCAGCGAAGTCGATAGAGAGATTCGACCTGCAGAAACCGATCCCTTCGGCTTGCGGAACACCTTCGCCAGACACTACACTGGCTCATCCAGTGGATAACGAACCGCACGGAACCCGTGCGGGGAGGATGCATGCGGCGGTCGCGAACGACATTTGCTTTTTTGGCTCTCCTGCTTTCCTGTGTTGCCTCTATTTTGCCAGGCTGCGGGGGCTCCAATACGGTAAAGTTGCCAGCATCACGGTGACACCTTCGCCGGTCTCAGTGGCTTATGGCCAGAGCGACATTACGTTGACGGCTACGGCGGTCAATAGCGCAATGCCACCGTGAGCACCGCCTTTACGTTTGCCTCCAGCAATACAGCGGCGATCTCCATATCTCCCTCTGGACAGATCTGCGGCGGCACTTGGGACGCCAACTTCGTCACTTGCAGCAAACCTGCGAGTCTCACGCCTCAAAGCCGCGACCATCACCGTCACCGCGCAGACTGTCACCCAAACCGTTCAGGCTTACGTACACGAAAACGTGGACAGCGTAGTGATTAGCGGCAGTTGTCCTTCGGCAGACGTATCCCGGAATCGGATCGGCGTCTGGCCCCCTTTGTGCCACGAGCACGCAGTGTATCTGCACGTCGCTTTCTACGGTATTCAGTTCATCACCCAGTGCCGCGCTGCCGCAATTCCAGGCGACTGCTTTCAGCTACGACCCGACTGTTTGCAGCTCCAAACCCCGCCTGCCACCCCACCGTGCGACATCACCGCCGACCTGACTGCAAAAACTACCAACGTTCAGTCCCTTCCAATGGGCGAGCAGTGACACCACGATCGCCACCGTCGACACTACCGGGACTTCGACCGCCGGAACGGTAACGCCTATCGGTCCAGGCCAGGCGAGTATTTTTGCCTCGACCGCCGGGGTTAACAGTCCCTCAGTGCCATTTGTGACCTGCCCCGTCACCTCGATAACGTTGACGGCAACGAACGCGGCTAATAGCGGTCTCGGCCCGCTCGCACTCAACCCGGTGGAACGCAAGCCCTTTCGGCTGCGGTCACCGATGCGGCCAATCCGCCAAGACAATCACCTACTCCTCGGCAAATACGACCAGCCTGGCACTCAACTACCCCGCCCTGAGTTGGTTGAGTACGGATCTCCATACGGCGACCGTCCACGGTGCAGACACAAACGGTGAAGACGACGTGAGCGGCGTCACCACCAGCCAACCGTGCCTTTGCCGACGGCGACCGCAACGCGGAGTTAAGGACGGAGTTGCATCGCTGGTCGACCTCGTGCACGCCACCGAATTGCAACAAGAATCTTTTCCCGGTGTACAGCAACCCAATCGTCACCACCAATTCGGGAAGCAACAGCCGCCGTGGCGTACATTGCCAGCGCGCAAAGCACAAGCATGTTGGCCGTCGACGTCGCAACGGGCACGGTGCTCACAACGTTTTCTCAAGATCTTCCTTCGCGCCGAACTCATTCCTGTTCAACAGGCAGGGGACGAAGGCCGTATTCGGATCCAGCGAACGGCGTGTTCGTGTTCGACCCGGTGGCCAGTTACTTTCACAACCTTCCGTTCAACGGAACAGTGCTGGCCATATCGCCGGATGGATCGTATGGCGGCAGTGTTCGGGCAGGTTGCGGGTCAGAGTCAAAACTCGATCGGCATTATCAATCTCTCGCCGAACCGCATTGGACTATGCCACCTTCCCGGTCGTTGCAGGGACCGCTGACCGGCCGCCGATTTCTCCGTCGACTCTCGATACCTGTGGGTCGCCGTGACCCCCACGGGCAGCACAACGGAAATCGCATCTATGTCTATACGACGGGCGCTGGGTTCGAGTTCTCTTCACCGTCAACAGCCCGGCTAACGACTTGCATTCCTGGCGAGTGGACCGCTCGTGTATCTTGCGGGCGACACTTCAACGGCAAGCATCACGGCTCGCGCGACTTGCCTTGGCGGCCAACAGGCAGCCTCCACGTTTCGGTTACAAACGGCTCCGACTTGCCCAACGGTGTCGTCGACGTGCAGCCAGGCACCGCTCCTACGAACATCCGCGCCTTGCCCAACGGGGCAGGAATTCTGGCGCTGGACCTGCCTAACATCGACGTTGTAACGCTGGCCAACCCGCAGCACCGTTCGTCGGATGTCCACCGGCCCTGAGCGGAAGCTTGAATCCCTGACAGCGCAAAGCCCTTGGGCTGGGTTCTCACGACGGTAAATCAGTTCCTGGTGACGCCGGATAGCAGCACCGCCGTACTCACCAGCACCGGCGGCAACGTCATCCTGGTTAATCTTGCCAACCTGCAATCGCTGCAGACGCACGACCATCACTCTGCAGAACAGCGCTGTTCTCCAGATCACGGACCCGACCACAGGTCCGTTGTTTTTCAAGGGCGACATTTCCGCCGACAGCAGCGTATTCGTTGTCGGCGGCAGCGATGGGTGCCTGCACGAGATCTCCATGAGCACAGGCACGGACAACTCATTCACCTTCAGCCTGTCGGGCTTTTACGAGGCAGATGGAGTAACCGCCGCGATACCCAACCTGGTCGCGATTCGCAACCAGTAGAGCGGATGCGCATGCAGAAAGACACACTCTGCTGCGCGAAAGAGCACGGTTCACGCGGCGAATGCATTCCGCGTTGAGCAGTTCCCAGTGGTGCATCCGGCAGCCATGCTCTGCGGGCGAGTCAGCCACGTTGGAACCTTGTTGCTGGAAAAAACAAGGTGGCTGCCCTCCGCGCCTGACAGCTTCTAGCTCGCGAATGCAGTTTCGGGTTCGAGCTCGGAACGCACCGGCGCGGCGTGGACGCCATGAATCTCTTGGAGCCGGGATCCTCAACATGGAAGCTACTCTGCGCTCGGATGACAGCTTCTCGGCCCGGATGGCTTTCAGCAGCTAGCTAAAGGTCTGCTTCGAAATCATCCATGTCGAGACCGTGATAGGTCAAGCCTTCGCGCAGTTTGGACTTCATCCTCTCGGGCGTCGATTCCACCAGGGCGCGAACCGCGGTTTCCATCGCGATCTCTTCCTCTCCCATCTCTTCGGCTATGGCTTCGGCTCTGGGGCCGGCCTTCTCCTCGACTGCGTCGCGGACGCTGGCGGGAAGGCAACGCAACAATTCGGCGAGGATCTCCGTCGCTTCATCAGACCATTGCATGATTCCCTCGAATCAGGAAATTGAAATGAAAGCTCGATGACGATGGCCGCTTTCAGGACGTCGAGTTGAGTTCCTTGGCGACACTGTCGAGCACGCCGTTGATGAACTGCACCGACTCCGGCGTTGAGAATCGGCGGGCGATTTCCAATGCTTCGTTAATGACTACGGGTTTCGGCGTTTTAGGAAAACACAGGAATTCCGCCACTCCCGCACGCAGGATGTTGCGATCGACGGCCGCCATGCGCTCCATGCGCCAATGTTCGGTGTGCTGCTCGATGATCTTGTCGATCTGCTCGCAACGATCCATGGCAAAGCGGAACAGGTCGCCGGCGAAGCCGCGGATGCTGTCCTCAAGATCGCTGCGCTCCGCCCAGAAAGTGCGTTCGACCTGGTCCACGCTCTGGTGGCCCATGTCCGACTGGAACAGCATTTGCAATGCAAGTTCGCGTGATTTTCTTCGAGTTCCCATGACCTTCCTGGAGAGGGTTGGTTCTTCCGCGAACGATAGCCGGCACCGCCAACAACCCGTTTGTGCAGTACTTTTAAAATTGAGCGGAAGCCCACTTCAGCGAGGCTTCCCGGCAGCCAGTTTTCGTAAGTTTGCCATTTCGACCGCGGCCAGTGCCGCCTCAAAACCTTTGTTGCCGGCCTTGAGCCCGGCGCGATCGATCGCCTGCTCCAGAGTATCGCAGGTCAACACGCCGAAGCCCATCGGGACATTGGTCTCCTGCATCGCCTGGCCAACTCCGCGCGTCGCTTCGTTGGCGATCGCCTCGTAGTGAAACGTGTCTCCGCGAAGCAGGCAACCGAGACAGACCAGCGCGTCGAAGCGGCCCGTCTGCGCCAGCATGCGCGCCGCAGCCGGAATCTCGAACGCTCCCGGAACGCGCACGATCTCGATATCCTCGTTCTTGGCCCCGGACATCCGCAAGGCGTCGAGCGCGCCCGCCAACAAACGCTCGGTGATGAAGGAGTTGAAGCGGCTTACGACGGCGGCAAAGCGAAGACCGGCGGCATTGAGCGAACCCTGCTTCGCCGGCTGACGCCAGTTTTCCCGGTAGGAAAAAACCGCCAGCCGCGCACGTGGCCCTTGGGAAGCTCGATGGTAAACATGCGCGCGCCCCAGTCGCAGTCGGCAATCTCGCGAACCACGGTGCAGCCGAGACGATGCGCCTGTTCATAGATGATGTCGGCGTTATCGACTTCCAGGATCAGCTCCGCATCCGGAAAGCCTTCGCCGAAGCCGATCTCGATGCCGGATTCGGGGGCTTGCAGCTTGATGCCGCGACTGCGCAGGACGCTCCCAGCTTTCACCGCGCTCGAACCCCAGCGCTTCCAAAAACCCCACCAGCGCGCTGATAATCCTCCGCGTTGGCGGGCAGCAACAGACGATGAATTGACTTAATCATTCCGAGGATTGTTTTACCACACCGGGATGGAAAACGTCGCCACTATCGTCGAGCCAACGCAAGTTGGCGTACGCAAAAGAATTATGTCCGACGACACGCCGCAAAAATCCCCTTGCTGTGGAAGGAACTCGGAAAACCGGCAACCGGCCTCGATCTTCGACGCATTCGAAACAACCCCAGAGCTGGTGTATCTCCGACATCACCACCGGCGTTAACCGGCTGCTGAAAATTATTCTCCCCTGAGCGCGGCCGGGGTGGTAGCCGGGGTCCCCCGGCGACGGTCGTTTTTTGCCGTTACCGGGGTGGACGTCAAGGACCTGGAGCAAGCGCCGTTACTTGCCCTTGAACTGTGCCGGGCGTTTCTCCAGAAAAGCGCGCGTGCCTTCGACTTTGTCCTCGGTCGCGCACAGAATTCCGAACAGCGCGGCCTCGATGAATGATCCTTCCTGCGTGGTCACTTCCAGGCCCTGGTTGACCGCCTCCATGGCGAAGCGCACCGCGAGCGGAGCATTGGCAATCATTCTTCTTCGCGATCGCTTCAGCCCTGGCCATCAACTCGCCCGCCGCGACGACTTCATTGACGAGGCCGATGCGATACGCCTCCTCGGCGGAAATCATGTCGCCGGTCAAAAGCAACTGCATCGCCATGCCCTTGCCCACGATGCGCGGCAGACGCTGGGTGCCGTTAACCCCGGGAATGATGCCGAGTTTGACTTCCGGCTGGCCGAACTTGGCATTGGGAGTGGCGAGGCGGATCGTGCAAGCCATGGCCAGCTCGCATCCTCCACCGAGGGCAAAGCCATTGATGGCGGCGATCACCGGCTTGCCAAGATTCTCGATCAGCTCGAAAACGGCGTGGCCGCGCCGGCTGTACTCTTTTCCCGTGACCGGCGTTTCGACGGACAACTCCTGAATGTCCGCGCCGGCGACAAATGCCTTTTCGCCCTCGCCGGTAATGATCGCGACGCGCACCTCGGAATCATTTTTCAGGTCGTGAAAAGCCCGCCGCAGCTCCTCAATGGTGGCAATGCT
Organism: uncultured Acidobacteriota bacterium; assembly: GCA_963786555.1. Lineage (GTDB taxonomy): Bacteria > Acidobacteriota > Terriglobia > Terriglobales > Acidobacteriaceae > CAWBRT01. The sequence continues at coordinate 301,384 of CAWAZO010000015.1, read as the reverse complement.
GAGCGCATTGAGCACCTTGGGACGCGCAATGGTGACATAGGCAATCTGGTTCTTCTTTTCGACCCTGATGTTTTCATACCGCACTGGAAGCTGCAGTCGATGACATAGTTATGCTCCTTGCACTTTGGCCAGCTCTCCCCTGAGCGCCGCGTCCTGGGGCACCGGCTTCTCGGCGTTAGACCAGTCGTAGAAACCCTTGCCGCTCTTCTTGCCATACCATCCCGCCAGCACCATCCGCTTGAGCAGCGCCGGCGCGGCAAAACGCCGTTCCTTGAACTCGTCGAACATCACATGGGTGATGTAGTAGATGGTATCGAGCCCGATGAAATCCAGCAACGTAAACGGTCCCATCGGATAACCGCAGCCGAACTTCATCGCCAGATCGATATCGCTGATCGAGCCTACGCCCTCCTCGTAGGCGCGAATCGCATCGAGCATGTAGGGCACAAGCAGCCGGTTCACGATAAAGCCGGTCTTGTCGCTGGTGCGCACCGGAACCTTCCCCAACTTCTGGGCGAAAGCGACGGCCGCATCCATTACCTTCGGGTCGGTTGCAATCGTGCGGATGACTTCGACCAGCTTCATCAGCGGCACGGGATTAAAGAAATGCATCCCGATGAATCGGTCGGCGCGCGTGGTTGCGGTCATCACTTCGGTCACGCGAAACCGATGACGTATTCGTCGCGAAGATCGCATCGCGCTGCACCAGCTGATCGAGCCGGGCAAACATCTTCTTCTTTTCTTCGACGTTCTCGATGATCGCCTCGATGACGATATCGGAGGCGGCGAGATCCTCGGCCTTCAGCGTGCCCTTGATGCGGGCGCGCACGCTTTCGGGAGTTTCCTGTGATGGTTCCCTTCTCGGCGAAGCGTGGCCAGCGATTTCTCAATCCCGGCGAAGCCCTTGTCGAGAAAACGCTGCTCGGCCTCGAGCACAACCACGTCGAAGCCGGCCATCGCGGCCACCTGCGCAATTCCACTGCCCATGAGTCCACAACCGATCACTCCAACTTTCTTAATCTCCATGTACTGTGCTCTCCATGATTGAACATGTCAGAAAATCAGGAATGTTTCCAATTCAACCTTGTCGGCACTCTACTCCGCGGCCAACCCTTCCGCGCCCGAGCCCCATTTTCCCCGACATGGCAATAACAACATGGGAACATAGAATTGGCTTGACTGCAAGAAACAGGAAAGACAGCGAAACGTTTCCGCCTCGTCACTGCGGACGAAACCAGCAGAGTTTATCAGCAGCCTCTGAGATATGGCAATCAGCTCCGCGAGCGCGAATTCGGCGAGCCGGACAGCCGGGAGCCGAATAGGCGAGCGCGTACGTCGCTCCCGCTTCGGCGGATTTCGCTTGTTCCAGGGCATCCTCGACGCGGTTGATCACTTCGGTCGCGATGTCGGCGGCATCGAACCGCGGATCGAGTTTGGCTTCCGCTACGCCGACGGTCAGCACCGGTGCGCAACCGGCATCGCCGACGGCTATTTTCAGGGCCCGCCTTAAGTCGTCGATCACCAGCGATGCGTCTTTCTCCGGAGTGCTCGCCAGCAGAACGGCAATTTGCGCCGGTCCATAGCGGACAGCCAGATCGCTGTGCCGCAAGTGCGAGCATACGGTCTCCCCGGCATTTTGCATGAGCTCCTGCCAAGCCGGAGAGTCGCCCTCCCGCGCGGAATCCGGGGCGGTGAATTCGAGCAGCAAGAGCGTAAGCGGACCTCTCTGCGTCCTTCGCGCGCGCGACTTCCGCCAGCAATACATCGAGATAGGACGAGCGCTTGAGCAGTCCGCCGGCCTTTGGCGCGGGCTCGGCCGGAGCCTGGACGCGAATCACCGGCGCGCCCCGCGGCTGAAGGCCCAGCGTAGTGCAAAGTTCACGAAGGCGCGCGTTGTGCTCTTCCTCGAATGGAAACCGCTCCCGTATCTTTGCCACCGCGCTGCCGGCCTGCGCCATGAGCGAGTAGCGACAGAAGAGCTCGGCCTCAACCATGAGGTCTTCCAGCACCGCAAGTTGATTCGCTGCGGGCGGGTTCTCTTCCTGCGACCGCCGTAGTAGTCCTGATTCCGGCCAGACGATGCTGCAGGCCGCCCAGCCGCCCGGAATCGACCTTGCCTTGCAGGCTCTCCAGACGCGCCTGGTGCCCTCCCTCGTAGGCATCGACATTGACCGCGCGTTCCAGGGCGCCGGTCGCGCGCTCGAAATCCCCCGTCGCCATATAGTGATCGAAGAGTCTCGCCAGGGTCGCCGTCAGGTCCGTCTCATGATTGGCGGAATCGTATAGGGTGGCCAGGTATTCCAGGAAAACAGGCCCCGGGTGCCGCTTCCCGGCCATTCGCTTGGTAAGCGCGACGAACTCGCGGCGCATTCCGACCCGGCGCTGAAACTCCTCCAGCCGCTTGCGAGAGTTCGACGGCATGCTCCTCCTGGCCGGCGTCGATCGTGTGGCCGATCAGTTCGATCACCTTCTCCAGCCAATTGCGCGGATCGCGCTGGAAAAGTTCCCAGATGTGAGGCTCGGCCTCAAGCGGATCGGCCCGCACGCATCAGCGCAATGCCATAAGGCTCGCGCGCTTCCAGCCGGACTGGAGGGATAGTTTGCCAGCGGCTCCAGAATTCGTACCGCCTGCGCGGATCGGTCTCCAGCAGCGCCGAGCCATGGCCGAGTGCCGCAACCGCGTTCGCCGGATCGAGCTCGTAGGCCTTGGCAAACTGCCCGGAGCCGTCGACTCCATGGCGCTGAAATTCCAGCGCCACTCCGGTGTATGCGGCGGCGGCCTCCCGCGTGAGACCCTGCTTGATGGCCGCGTCGGCAAGCTGCTGGAAGCGTTCGGCGGTCGGATCGAGCTTGGTCAGGCGTTCCAGAATCTGAAAGACCTCTTCGTCGCGGCGCAGCGTTCGATAACCGTTGAGCGCGACCTCGTAGGCGAGCACCGCTTCACGCTGGTTTGTCCGCTCGCTAAGCCGGGCAAACAGCAGAGCCTCTTCCGGAAGCACGGGACGCAAGCGGCCCAGGCGTTTATAGGTCAGAGTGGCTTTCGACAGGTTCGATTTTTCCGCATAGTAATGAAACACCTCGCTCAGCTGCTCGGCAGCCAGGGCGGGCTGGTTCAGCGAGGCATACACCTCGGCGACCGATTCCTTGGCTCTCGCATTGCCCGGATCAAGCCGAAGAACCCTGAGATACTGGCTCAGAGCCGACTTCAACCTACCCCTTTGCAGGGCTTTTTCCGCCTTTTGCACGTACTTGGGGATATCCGCGGAAGATTGACCGAGTTGTTGAATTCCCAGCATACGGACCTGCACCGACAGAATTCGCTATTGACTGGAAGTTAATCACGGATCTGGTCCCGGAGAGCAGATAACGTCAGTTCGATTACCGCGGGCCGGATGGACATGTCTGGACAATGACGCTGACTGATCCTTTCGATATCGGTTACGCGTGAGACCGGGGTTCTCTTTTAAGCCAGGTCCTTACTTTTTCAGGCCGGATGATCGTTTGTGCTTGACACTTCGCTTTTTATTCGCCATAGTAGTTGCTTCGGGACGGAAGACCATGGCTCTGACGAAGCGGCAGCGGCAGGTGTACGACTTCATTGCGAACTTTGTGGCACGGCAAGGATACTCCCCATCGTTTGAAGAGATCGGGGCCGGGTTGGGGCTTAGCTCTCTGGCGACGGTTCACAAGCACATCTGCAACCTCGAAGAAAAAGGTCTGCTGAAGCGGGATTTCAATCGCAGCCGGTCGATTGACCTGTTGCCGATGAAAACCCGGGCGAGGCTGCCCGCGGCGGCCTCACTGGAGCTGCCGCTGGTGGGGCGGATTGCGGCAGGGCGTCCGGTGGAACAACTGGAGAATCCGGGAACCATTTCCCTGGCGGACCTGACGCGCTCACGCGACGTATTTGTGTTGCAGGTGAGCGGCGATTCCATGCAGGACGAGCACATCGTCGATGGCGACTATGTGCTGATCGAAAAAGCACCGTCGGCACGCGATGGAGAGATCGTGGTTGCGCTGATTGGGGGCTCGGAAACCACTCTGAAGCGCCTCTATCGTGAAGGCGAGCAGATCCGGCTTCAGCCCTCGAATGCGAATATGCAGCCGATTTTCGTCCCGGCCGCGCAGGTGCAGGTGCAAGGGCGCGTCATAGGAGTTCTGCGGAAGTACTGAAGTTGAAGCATCGTGAACACTGTCCGGAATACAGCTCGCCGATGCGATGCTCGTCTGGATGCTTCTAAAACGAAACAGCCCGGAACCAGCCGGGCTGTTTTTCCTTCATTTGGATGGTGCGAAGGCCGTTGCGAGCCAGCCTCTAGGTGACCACCAGATTCTTGTCGAGCGCCTTCTGAATCGTTTCTTTTGGGACATAGCCCACGATCTGTTCGCGCACCTGGCCGCCCCTGAAAATCAGCAGCGTTGGAATTCCGCGCACGCCATAGCGCTGCGGAGTCGCCATGTTCTTGTCGACATCCATTTTGGCGACTCTGATTTTGCCTTGGTATGACTTGGCTATCTCGTCGACGAGTGGCGCCAGCGCACGGCATGGACCACACCAGGCAGCCCAGAAATCGACCATTACCGGCTGGTCCGACTTGAGCACCTCCTGGTCGAAATTAGAGTCGGTCACCTCAAAAATTGCGTCACTAGCCATTCTTCCTCCCAACTGAGAAATCGCTCTGCGGCAACCCGCCAGCGCAGAACTCAGTATCCTACCACTTCATTCGATGCCGCAGGCCAAAGAATGACGCGAAACACCCGCCGGACCGGGCACCGCCTTCCCAAACACGGCCTGCGCACAGGCCGGTTGAAGCTGTCTTGCAGTTTAAGCCGTCTGCCGATCGACTGGAGCCAGTGGCTTCCGCTGCCAGGTAATCGGCGCAGGCCCGCCGACTGCCTCCGGAAGCAGACGCGGGGATATCAATGCACTCGAAAGTAACTCAAGAAATGCTTGCGCCGGAAGCCCCGGCCAGATGAGAACCCGAAAGTAACAAGCAATAAAAAGCGCCATCGACCGAAGTCTCCGGCGCTTGGCAGCCCTCCCCCAAGAACTGCCAACGCCTCTATTCTCGACAGGCTCGGCTGCCGCTGTAAAGTCACGGAAGTAACCGCCGGTAACCGGCTCTGTAACCTGACTGCGTGGTGCGATTCGCTGGGCGGCAATGCCCGAAGCCGCGCGACCGCGTCAAGAGATACACTGATGCAGAGATACACTCGGTTAGAGCCGCTCCAGATTAGAGTGGTTCCAGGGTTGATTTACCCGGCACTGGCACGGCCGGGCTTAAAAGCCGGACTCCTTTGCGGGGTACAGCTTCCGCGAATCCGGTTTAGAAACTGCGCTCATCGACGGCGCCACCGAAGAGTCCTGGCCGTTGGGGTTGCGAAGGTGATTCGATGCTGGTGATTTTTTCGGGCTTGCCGGGCACGGGGAAAAGTACATTGTGCCATGCACTGGCGGCGTGTGCGCCCAGCGCGGTGCTGAATAAGGATGTCATCCGGCAAGCGGTTTTCGGCGCGGCGCACACCGACTACTCGCGCCAGCAGGATGATCTCTGCGGCTCCATGATGCTTATGCGCCGCCGAATATCTTCTGCGCCAGAACCGCTCGTTGTACGTCTATCTCGATGGCCGGACTTTCTCCCGTAAATACCAGCTTCGGCCCGTCATCGAGTTGGCCGAGCGGCTGGCGGTGCCGTGGCGAATTCTTCATTGTGCGTGTTCCGACGAAGTAGCCAGAGCGCCGGCTGAAACACGCGGCGACTCACGTGGCGCGGAACCGCACCTTCGGGCTTTACAAGCGCATGCAGGCGAACTTTGAGCCGATCGCCTTCGAGCATCTCACGATCAATACCGACCTGCCGCTGAAGGCTTCGCTGGCGCAAGCGGCCGCTTACCTCGGGTTGGATTCTCCGACGGCTTCCGTGACCGCCGCGTCAGAGTAGTCTGGAGCGATGCCCGGCGGCGATTGATGAACGTATTGTCCAATGGATGATGGAGCCTACATCCGGCCAGAAAGGCGACCAATGAGCGACAGGAGCGAGCAACGGCAGTTATTTCCCATGATGTTGGACCTCTCTGGACGCAGGTGCGTCGTAGTCGGGGCCGGGAGTATCGGCGAAGGCAAGATCCAGGGCTTGCTTGCCACCGGGCCACGCTCGCGGTGCTGGCGCCGACCGCAACGCCCAAGGTCCAGCAATGGGCTCAGCAGGGGTTGATCGACTATCGACGGCGAGCGTTTGAGCCCGAGGACCTTGACGGTGCTTTCCTGGTTGTGGCAGCCACATCTTCCGCCGAAGTCAATCATCGGATTCATGATGAAGCGCGCCGCCGCGAAGTGCTCTGCAACGTGGTGGACGATCCCGAGCACTGTGATTTTTTCTATCCGGCGCTGGTGCGGCGAGGCGCTTTGCAGATTGCGATCTCCACCTCAGGCGTAAGCCCGGCCTTCGCGCGCCGGCTTCGCCAGAAACTCGAAGCCCAGTTCGGAGAAGAGTACGGCACTTGGCTCGATCAAGTAGCCCGTCGCCGGGAAGAAGTGCTGCGTAACGTCACCGACCCGGCCCAGAGACGCCGCATCCTGGAGGAACTTGCAACCACCGACAGTCCCTTGCGCGATGATGCCGAGCGATGACACCATCGCCGGCGAATCGCAGAAGGCTGTGCGTGGGATGCTCCCCTTCGCTCAGGTTCGGCCTCTAAGCTTCCGGCAGGAAGATTGCAAAGATGCTGCCGTTGCGGCCCGGCGTTGTGCTGCTTCGGACGTGGAGCGAGCCACCGTGCTTCTGCACCACATCTTTCACCACCGAGAGCCCCAACCCATTGCCGCCGGAGCCCTTCGTGGTAAAGAACGGCTCGAAGATATTACGCAGGTTCTCCGTGGTTATGCCGCTGCCATTATCGGCGAACGTCACCCGTAATCCATGTCGCTGCTTCCCCGACCACTCGCGTGCCGTCGACACCCTGACCTGCACCGCCCCGCCTTTGGGTGTGGCGTCGGCAGCATTCAGCAAGAGGTTGGAGAGCACTTGACGCAGCGGACCGGCGTAGACCGGAAGATCTCCGTCAAGACAGTAGCGGGTCTTGACCGAAATACCGCGTGCGTCAAATCGCGACTTGTAAAAATCGACTACCGAGCCGAGCAATTGCGGCACATTCGCGTCCTTCGGATTTGCCGCGTCCTGGTAACTATGCAGCGCCGCATGAGCGATTTGCGAAACTCGCTGCACTTCTTCCTCAGCAAGCACCAGGTATTGGCGACCCTTCTCGGTGAGGGCCGATTCTGCCTTTGCGAGGAAAAGGAGGTTCAGCACCGAATCGAGGGGATTATTGATTTCGTGGGCGAGAGATGCCGCAAGCCTGCCCGCATCCCCGGGTGGCGCAACGCGCCATGTGGAACGTCTTTCCCTTCTATCTTCTATCCCGGGAGCTGAAGAAATCGTGACAGTCTTATGGATCACATCGGCAAACCTTTTGGATACTTAGTCTGATACCGGACACAAGAGCGCGGTTGCCAAGAGTAGCTTATAATTAAATCTCACATCTCAATACGCATCTCCGCCCGCCTACGGAGGTTGGTTCATTTGCGCATCCAGATGCCGTTTCGGCACAGGAGCAGCTATGAACCCGCCCGCCAAAGTGTACAAAAATCGAATCTTGGCAGCACTGCCAAAAGCAGAAATCAATCGCCTTATCGCCGCATCTGTCACCAGTCTCTCTGAAAGTACGCACCCCACTGCTGGACGGCCACGCCGAGCACGCATATTTTCTGGAAGAGGGACTTGCTTCCGTCGTCTTGACTCTCGCTAACGGAGCCACCGTCGAGGTCGGAGTTGTCGGCATTGACGGGGTCGTCGGGCTACCCATACTTCTGGGGGCAGAGACGATGCCCGGGGAAACGTTCATTCAGGTTGAGGGCTCCGGCTATCGCATTGATGCCAAACGTTTGAAAGTTGAATTTGAACGCGACGGCCAGTTACGGAGTCATCTGCAAAAGTACCTGCTGGCAAATCTGATTCAAAGCGCCCAGAATGCCGCTTGCAACCGGCTGCACACGATTAGTGAGCGGCTGACGCGGTGGATTCTTACCTGTCATGACCGCATCCAGTCCGACCGCATGCCGCTCACCCACGAGTTCCTGGGCCAGATGCTGGGTGCTCCCCGAACCACGGTCACGTTGGCGGCAGGGATGCTGCATGAAGCGGGCCTGATCGACTACTCACGCGGCCATGTGACGATCAAGAATCGCTCCGGACTTGAGGATGTCGCTTGCGAATGTTACCACACGGTGAAAGATGAATTTCACCGCCTTGCGCTGCTTTAAGTAGCTTTATGTCCATTGTCAGATCGATAAACATATATTTTACTTTTAGTCTGTTGCCAGACAGACAGACATCGCAGCATCACACCATACTTAAGTAGTCCTCTCTTTTGGTGAGGTAGTATGGACCCCCTCTCGCGAGCGCAGATCAATCGGCAAGCGCCGGGGACTGCCAATTCGGCGGAAAGTCTGCCCCCGGATTCCAATGACGGAAACGTTCCGGGCGTACAACCCTCGCGACCCTCTCCCCTGCATCCATCTTCAAAGAGTGGGACACCACGGCACGCGGCCGTTTTGTGCATCGATGACGAGCCAAACGGCTTGGCGGTGCGCAAGATCCTGCTTGAAAGTCAAGGTTACGAGGTGCTCACGGCTGCCAGCGGACGTGAAGGACTGGCAATCTTTGCTCGTCATCGAGTTCCTGCCGTCGTTCTCGATTACGCCATGCCGGAGATGAATGGAGCGCAGGTCGCTGCCTATCTCAAGCGTCTCGATCCAGCAGTAAAGATTCTTTTGTTCTCTGCCTATGTGAATCTTCCGAAAGAGGAATTGCGATGGGTCGACGCCTACGCCGTCAAGGGCGAACATCCCCAAGCCTTCTTTGCCGCAGTGCAGCAACTCTTCTCTTGCGAATGCTCCGGATAAGTTGAATTGGAACCATCCTCATGAGTCGCTGAGCGATTTTCATGCGGTCCCAAATCGCGTCCTCGATTGCTCAACGGTAGATGCGGCCCTCGCCGGGGATGTAGTCGTCGGTAGAGTAATGGTGAAATTCATGGCAGTGTGGGCATTCAAAAAAGCCGGCGTCGGTGCCGGGAACAATCGCGTCCGTGCTCTTGCCGGGGACAAGTTCACGCGGCTTGACGGCAAACCGCAGCAGACAGGTTTTGCATTCGACCATCCATACAAAGGGCATCGTTGAGCTTTTCTCCGCAGAATATTTTGAGCTTTTCGCGGGCTTCGGGTGGCGCTCGGGGAAATGCGTCGATCCGGGGTCCCCGGCGACGGCCGTTTTGCCGTTGCCGGAGGTGAATGCCAGTTCGCAAACGTGGCGAACTCCTGACAATCATACCCACAGCGAAGGATACAGTATCTCTGGAATGCTTTAATTCTGTCCTTTCCCTTGTTCCTTCTTCGCGTCTTCCTTCGTCACATTGAGCTGCCTGGCCGGGTAATATCCCTCCCGGGCCTGTACGACAAAGTCTTTCTTGGTCGTGGTCACATGGATCCTGCGATACCCTGAGGCATTGCCCGGGCGATCCGGCAGATAGCCGAGGCTGTATGGGTTCCGAAGTTCTTCCTGAATCGTCTGATAAACCTGATCGACCGTTTCCTTCCTGGAGACCTCGAAGACGCGGCCGCCGGTTTCCCTGGAAATGCGCTCCAGAATCTTCTTGCCGTTGGAACGGTCTTGCTGCGGCTGCGGCGAGCGAGGATATCCACCACGGCGTCCCATGGGACCGCCCATGCCGCCGATTCCTCCGATTCCGCCTCCACGTTCCCAACCGCCGCCATTGTCGGAACTCTGCTTGCCGGCAAGCAGAATCGAGTACACGACGGTGTTGGCCCGCTGGGCAGATTCGATTGCCCGCTCCAGGGTCACTTTGCTGCCTCGATCGACACCGTCGGAAAGCACGATGACGGCCTTGCGGCCTTGTTGTTTCAGCATCAACTCGTTTGCGGCGAGGTAAACGGAGTCGTACAACGTGCCGCCCCTTTGCGAACCGGCCGAGCCGCGTCCGCTTCTTGGATATCCGCTTCCGTCGGAAGCAGGGTCGTCCTCATCCCTGTGGAACAGCGGTTGCTGGAGCGCTCCAAGGGCGGCATTCAGCTTCGGTTTTGACGGCGTAAGGTCCTGAAGCAGTTCGACTTCGCGATCGAAGTGGATCAGGAACGCCTTGTCCTTCTCTTCCCGGAGCACCTGATCGATAAAATGGCCGCCGACGGAGCGTTCCTGCTCAAACACCTGGCGTTGACCTGAGCTGGTGTCGACCAGGAGGCCGAGCGTCAGTGGAAGATCAGTCTCCCGGCTAAAGGAACGAATGGCCTGCCGGCGACCATCTTCGTCCAGGACAAAGTCATTCTGCGACAGGTTGTTGACGATTTTTCCGTGCTTGTCGCGAACCGTGGCAAGCACGTTTACCAAGTTGGCCTCCCGCGGATTCGCGGGCGCCTGCTGAGCTACTGCCGGCGATAAGAATGCCGATAGGAGTATCGATACGAACGCGGTTACAGCGGTTCCCGAGATGGTGTATCCCGAAGCCGCGGTCCATCGGCCGTTGCGACCAACCGGGAGCGACGACAGGAACAATTCCAAGAGGATACAGCTTCTCGGGAACCGCTGTAACCCGGCCCGGAGCGGCACGAAACGTTTGCAACGGCTATCTGAAAATGGCATGAAGCGCGACTCGCATGCATCGGCTCTAGCAGGCTGCTGAAAAACTGATTTCTGAGGGTGTCATCCTGAGCGAAGCGAAGGATCTGCTGTTTGTGAGCGTTGAAAGCAAAGCAGATCCTTCGGTCGTGCAAAAGCGGCACGACCTCAGGATGACACTTCCTATGAGTTTTTCAGCAGCCTGCTAGTGCTTTGCTGAAATTGATTTAACCCGGCCTTCACAAAATTGCAACACGGAAATGCCAGGATTGTTGCGTTCTGCTGATGAAATTTTGAAACGGCCGGAAACCGGCTGCAGCCGCCGAAGTTGGCCGGCGCCAAGCCTTTGGGACAAAATCGATCCCTAGACAGAAGAAATGTTCACGAGCATCGCGAAGCACCGAAATTAATGGGCTGTGCTGGGGTTAAAGGATAAAGTAGAATTTTAACAGCGCATCATTCTAGCAGTGCATCATGATGAAACTTCAAATTCTTATTTTTGTTCTGATTGTTTTCATCCTTGGCACAATTGTCCAGGCGCATGCCGGAGCAGCGCTGCTGCTGGAAGAGCCTTTTGGTAAGTTCGGGTACATGAATCCCACCGGCCATGCGGCTATTTATCTGACCCGGGTTTGTGCCGCATCGCCGACGCTGCTGCGACGATGTAACCCGGGAGAAACCGGTGTAGTGATCAGTCGTTACTACAAGATCGCCGGATACGACTGGCTTGCGATTCCCCTGATTCCATATCTTTATGCAGTTGACGATCCTCAAAATATACCGCACACCGCTGACGCCGAGGTGGTGAAGTCTCTCCGTGATGCCTATCGGCAAAGTCATCTGCTGGCGCTTGCGCCCGACGATCCGCCGGGCGAGATGCCGCCAGGCAATTGGGTCCAGTTGGTCGGCTCCTCCTATGATCGCAAAATCTATGGCTTTGAAATCGAGACCAGCGAACAACAGGACGATCGCTTGATTCAGGCGTTCAATCGACAGCGAAACAAGAGCCATTTCAATCTCTTCTTCCATAACTGCGCTGACTTTGCAGGTACTGTCCTCAACCGCTATTATCCAGGGTCGGCGCATCGCAGCTTCATTGCAGACGCCGGCATTATGACGCCAAAACAGTTGGCAAAATCATTGGTGCGCTACAGCAAGCACCATCCCCAAGTGGAGCTTACCCGGTTCGTGATTCCCCAGGTTCCGGGGAGCATTCACCGTAGCGACTCCGTCGATGGATTCATCGAGAGTTTCGTCAAGACTAAAAAGTTTTCAGTGCCCCTGGCCATGCTGCATCCGGCGATTGCCGGTGGTCTGGTGGCGGCTTACCTTACAGAAGGACGCTTCAATCCGAAGCGGGATGCTACGGTCTTCGACGTGTCACAAGCGGGTCAGCCTCAAACGCCCGACGAAAACACCACCCGTCCGGAGCTACCTCATCCCAATTCCTCCGATAGCCTGCCGAGCCCGGCCGCCGCGAGAATGGCGCTACATGCGGCGCAAGTTAAGCCCCAATGATCACCCTGCTTCTTCTCATCCACAAAAATTAAGGGCGAACGCTCGCCCCTGCTGATCCGCCACTTTTGCGAGCCGATACGACGATTTACGCGTGAGCAAGGCTATGGCTTGAATCCGAGTTCCAGCAGCGCGGCCCGGAGCGAGGGCTCCCGCAGGAGTTCGCAAAAACGCCGCACCGGGGCGCGTTCCAGGCGATCCTTGGGAATGACAAAGTCGTAGTGTTCAGCCTGCAACGGCAGAAAACCCAGTCCATATTGCCGAGCAACGGTAGCGATCGCCACACCCCAGTCGGCGCGGCCTTGGGCAACTGCCACGGCGATTGCATTGTGCGTCTTTCCCTGATTGCTGTATCCGGCGGGGCGCGCGCCGTTCAGCAGGCGATCGATCAGTATCCGCGTGCCGCTTCCGGCGTTGCGGTTGATCATCAGACAAGCCGCATCGGCAAGCACGGTCGTCATGGCTTCTTCCACCGAATGGTTCTCGAAGCGCGTGTCGCCCGGGCGGAATACGACGCCTTGCAAGCGGCCATAACCGGGCACCAGCTCCAGCTTTTCGGTCAGAAAGGGCCGATTGTACTCACCCGTCGCGGCATCCATCAGATGGACGCCGGCGATGTCGCACTCACCGCGCTTGGCCGCCGCCAGGCCGCCCGTACTTCCCACGTTCAGCGCCTTGACCGAGACTCCTTCCAGCATCAAGCGCCCGATCAGCAAATCCAGACCAACGCAATGGCTGCCGATCACGACGAGGTCCGCCGGCTTATGGTGCGACCCGATCAGCGTGACCTCAACCGCCGTTCCAGCCGGCAGCATCTCCGTCTGCGATCCGATGGAGAAAAAGCCGTCCGCCTGGCCAAAGGCCGTCACCGCGCCGGAACCTTTGGCCGTGGGGTAAGCCACCAGCCCGCTATCTTTTTGCACCAGCGAAACCATCACGTATTCGGTCCGCCCGCGCTCTGAAGTCACGTGCATGGGCAGCGTGGCCGGCAACGTCTGGCGCCACTCGGCCGGCATTCCGGCGAAGGCACGGATCACGGGTGCGACGAACTCGTGGAAAGTAAACATCGCGGAAGTCGGAAATCCCGGCAGGATGACAACCGGTTTGCCGTTGGTCACCGCGAGGCATATCGGTTTCCCGGGTTTGAGTGCCGCGCCGTGCACCACGATTCCCGGATGGTCGAGACCACTGACAACCCGATAAGCCAGATCGCCCGCGCCCTTCGAGGTGCCGCCCGATAGCAACACCATGTCATGGCTTAGCCCGTCTTGCAGCAGGGCAGACAGAGCCGCCTCATCATCGCGGGCAATTCCCAGAGAAACTGGAGTTCCGCCCAGCTCCTCGACCGCGGCAGCCAGCGTCGCCAGATTCGAATCGAAAACGCCACCCGGACGCATTCCCTCGCCCGGCGTGACCAGTTCGTCGCCGGTCGAGAAAATAGCCACCCGCGGTTTGCGCCACACGAAGACCACGGCCAGACCGATCGCCGCCAAAGAACCGATTTCACGAGAGCTTAAAACCTGGCCCGCGCGGAACAGGGTTTCACCGCGCGCGATGTCCCCACCCGCGACCGCGACGAATTGCCCCGGCGGCACGGGACGCCCGACTTCCACCAGCAGCTCGTCGCCGCGCTCCGCGGTCTCTGTGTCTTCGACCATGACGATGGCATCGGCGCCGCGCGGCAACATTCCGCCGGTCGCGATCACCGTCGCACTTCCCTCGGTAACCGTGATTCGAGGCTCGGCGCCCGGGGTCAAGATTTCGCGATTGAGGCGCAGCACCCGCGGCTGCTCGCTGGTGGCGCCGACGGTATCGGCCGCCCGCACGGCAAAGCCATCCATGCTGGATCGATCGAAACCAGGCACATCGATGCCGGCGACCACGTCACGTGAGAGAACCCGGCCCACTGCCTTGATGAGAGAGACAGATTCTTCTCCCAGCGGCGCTAAGCGGAGATGCTTTCGAAAGCGGGCTTCTGCCTCCGCGCGGTCGATGACTTCCAGGAACTGCTCCTGGCGAGCCGCCTTCTGCATCGCGATTTTGAAATCGTCGGTCGCCAATTTGAACTCCTCAAACGTCGTTCCGGCACACGGGTCAGCATGCGCTTTTGAAGCGGTTTTAACGCCGTCTAATCGAGGTACACCTTGACCGACGTGCCGGGTGCATAGCCCTCCAGCGGAGCGGGAACTACCACAAAGCCATCGGCGCGCACACTCGACGCGAGGCCGCCGAACTCGGTTGAGCCAACTGGCTCGATTCGTCCCTCGACGAGGCGCACCCGGCAGAGATCGACAAAACCGATAGCGGAAACAATTTTGCGTCCCACTTCCGCTTCTCGCACCCGATGGGGAAGTTCCGGGCTGCGGCCCGCGAGACTTCTGATCAAACTTCCGGCCAGCAGTTCGTAGGCGCACAAGCAACCAAGCGGATCGCCAGGCAACAAAAGCACTGGAGTCGCGCCGCTCAGCCCCATACCCGCCGAGCCTCCCGGACGCAATGCTATCCCGTGGATTGCCAACTCTCCAACCCGGACAAGCGCCAGCGGAGCTTCGTCGTCCAGCCCTGTACCCGTACGTCCGGCAACCAGGACCAGATCCGCTCCCGGCTCGGCAATCGCATGGCCGAGCGCTTCGCATCGTGGTTCCGCGACCTTCAAGGTTTCAACCAGCCCACCGTCGCGCCCGATCAATCCCGAAAGCATCGGGCCATCGGCATCGCCCGCCAGTTGATGCCCGGTGAACGCCTTCGGCCCGACGATCACCAACCGGACTCGCGGAAGCCGCACCACACGCACCCGCTCGATCCCCATCGAGGCAAGCAGGCCCGCATCTTGAGGCCGCAGGATGCGCCGAGCCTCCATCAATGCCGCGCCGGCCCGGAGCTGCTGCGCTCTTCGCTCCACGCCCGATCCGGCGGCAACGGCGGCGAAAATCTCAAGCGTCGGGCCCTGCGACTGGGCAGCCTCAAAGGGCAAAACGGCGTCAGCTCCGCGGGGCAAGGGAGTGCCTGCGGAAACCACAGCCGCGCCAGCCAAAGGCAGAGGCCGGCTCGGCTCGTTAAGAGTTTCATTCAGAGTAAAGAGAAGCGGATTGTAATCCGTTGCGCCCTCGGTCTCGGCCGAGCGCAGCGCGTAACCATCCACCGCCGCGCAATCCACGGCAGGAATATCGGCCGGCGCGCTGATCGGACGGGAAAGCACTCGCCCCAGGACGGCATCGACGCTGATCTCTTCCGTATTTTCCGCGGGCGGGTTTTCCGCCGTCAAGCCAAGCCGGCCGTGGGCATCCAGCCAGGCGATCGCCTCTTCCAGCGAAGCGCGCTCAGAGAAACCCCTAAGCCGAACGTCGCCGCATTGGTCTGCCCGACTCTGTTCTTCCTGGCTGGACATGAGGGCCCATTTTACTTGATCACTCTTCCATACAGCAGTGAGTAATGCCGGAACCTCGCCGGCATGTGGGAGCCTACGGAAGCCAGCGCCACAACCACCAGCAGGATCGGCAACCGCTGTTTCCACGCGAACGGTATGCAGCAGAGCAAGGCCAGCTTGCCGAGAAGGAGCAGCCCCCAGCCCTGGAAGATGAAGTGCAGATTCAGGCCAGCTTCCAGCAGAATCATCCCCGCGCCGCTCGCGATCGCCAGGTAGAGCAGCGGCCTGAGGGCGCTCACCGGCGCACTGAACGCATGGCCGCCAACCAGCACACTGATCACCATCAGGTGCGCCGTTCGCAGCGTCACCTTCAGTAACCGGCCGTACGGAATGGACCGTGGCAGCACCGGCGGAAAGAGTCGATGAAGCCAACCTTCATTCTGCATGTCACTCCTGAAGCTTTGCGGCTCGCACACGACTTGCGCCCGTGCTCGTTTTCTCTTTCTCTATCTCAAAAAGCTGCCCCATCCAGAAATCCAGATGGGGCGGTCGTAGATCCTGGCGAGAGACTTAGGATCTTGGCGTAGCGATCGGCTTCCGCGCGGCTTCAAAGGCGCGTTGAAAACCCGGTATCGAACGCTGGATCGAATCCAATGGGACGGTCAGCGATAGCCGTATGTACCCGCTGCGCCCGAACCCGGTGCCCGGAACCGTGAGCACGCCTTCGGTGGCGAGCACGCGCACGAACTCAACATCGTCGGCAATCGGCGTCTTGAGAAAGATGTAGAAGGCGCCTTCGGGCCGTCTGAGCTCGTATCCAATCGCCTCCAGGGCGTCGCAGAAGACGTTGCGCTTGTGCTCATAGCCGGCCGTATCGATCGTGTAATCGGCGGCCTCCAGCATGACCCATTGCCAGAGGGCCGACGCATTGACGAAACCGAGGATGCGATTGCTGAACGTGCAAGCGGCGCGTAGCTGCTCCAGGTCGGGAAGCGACGGCGAAAGCGCCAGGTATCCGATGCGCTCCCCCGCCAGCCCTTGCGACTTCGACCAGGAATTGCAAATCACCGTATTCCTGACCAGCGATGCCACCTTGGGCTGCCGCCGGCCATCGTAAACCAACGAATCATAAGGCTCGTCGCTGATGACCGAAATCGGCTGCCCGAGGCGCGCCAACAAGTCATCCAGAGCCCGCAAAACCGACTCCGGATAGACGCGCCCGGTGGGATTGTTCGGCGTGTTCAGCATGATGACGCGGGTGCGCGGCGTAATCGCGGCCGCAATTTTTTCCATGTCGGGGAGAAAGGTATTGTCGGTCTCCACCGGCACCATGCGCCCGCCATGGTTGGCGATGTAAAACCGGTACTCGGGGAAATACGGAACCAGCACGATGACTTCGTCGCCGGGATCGAGAACCGATTTCAGGAATACGTTGCAGGCGCCGGCAGCGCCCGAGGTCATGAACACATCCTCGGCGGTGAAGGCGACTCCGTTTTCCCGGCTCAACTTTGCCGCAATTGCCTCCCGCACCGGCGGGTAGCCGGCATTCGGCATATAGCCGTGCGACTTCGGACGGTTCCCGGCAACCACTCGCCGCAGCGTCTCGATCACCTGCTCCGGCGGTTCGACATCCGGATTGCCGAGGGTGAAGTCGAAGACGTTCTCGGCGCCGCGCTCGCGCCTGAGCCGGGCTCCCTCTTCGAACATGCGGCGAATCCACGAGGCCCCGCCCAGTTGTTCGGAAATTGTTTTGGCGATTGGCATCCGCTCTCCTATTTGCGCCGTTCCTCAGACGCCGGCGTCACGCACCCCGGCCCAGGTGGAAGGCCTGCACATTGGCTTCGTGCAGCGCCTCGGGCAACATGCGCCGGATCGCCGCCAGCCACTCCTGCTCGGAGAACTGCAAGTGCCGGCTCAGTACGCCGAGCAGTGCGACATTCAGGCTCTTCTTGTTTCGCAGCTTGCTCTCGTCGATATGCGACGGGTCGATGACCGTGCCCCCCGCACGCAGAGCGGCGGCATTCACCGGCACCTGATCCGCGGCGGTGGCCACCAGAAAATCCGCTTCGCCCGGCGGCACCATGGGACTGAATACCTGGGCGCCATAGCGCACATCGCTCGAAACCGAGCCGCCACGCTGGCTCATGCCGTGCAGTTCGCTCTTCTTTACGTCCAGTGCGGCGTGAAACGCGACATCGGCCACGATGTCGGAGCAGGTGAGCACGCCCTGGCCGCCTAAGCCCGGCAATCACGATGTTAGTTACTTTGCTGCTCATTGCACCTCTCGTATTCCCGGATAGAACGCGCCGCCAACAGACAGTTGCGGCGGGCCACAATGACCGAAAGTTCGCTCTTATCCAGACATTCCTTGACCAGCGCTTCGAATTTCGGGGTGTCGACCGTGGGGTCGACCACGTATACATTGCGCACCCCCAGCAGGCGCGCCAGATCCTCAAAGATGACTTTGCCGGTCTTGGCATGATCCAGCGTGCGCCCGGTGCCGGCATGCTCCTGCATCCCCGTCATCGCCGTCGTCCCGTTGTCCAAAATCAGCAGCACGTGTCCGCTGGGCGGCGGGTTGTAGATCATCTCGACCAGGCCGGTAATGCCGCTGTGCACGAACGTGCTGTCGCCGATCACGCTGACGACGCGCTTGGCCTGTTCGGGCGGCAACGCATGACGCAATCCGAGTCCGACCCCGAGCGAAGCGCCCATGCACACCACCGAGTCCATGGCATCGAACGGCGGCAGAACTCCCAGCGAGTAGCAGCCAATGTCGCCGGCGACGATGCAGTCCAGGTTCTTCAGAGCTGGCAAATACGCTGCGATGGGGGCAGCCGGGACACAAGGCCGGCGGCTTGCCGGGAACCGGCTTCGGCTCCGGCGAGATGTCGCCCGCCACGATACTGCGCACCCGGGCCACGTTGAGTTCCCCAAAGCGGAACATGTCAGGCTTGCCTTCGACCGCGATCCCGGCCGTCAGCGCAGCCTCTACCAGGTATGGGTCGCCTTCTTCGATCACCAGGCAACGCTCGACGCGCGCGGCAAAGCTTGCGCATCAGTTCCAAAGGCAGCGGGTAGGTCAGGCCCAGTTTGAGCACGCTGGCCTCGGGCGCCGCTTCGCGCACATGCTGATAGGAAATTCCAGAGGTGATGATGCCCAGCGACGCTGGAGCCTTCCACTACCTGGTTGGGACCGTCGCTTTCATTCCAGGCCGCCATTTGCCGCAGTTTTTCGCGCAGGTTGTGGTGCGCCGGACGGGCAAAAGCCGGAATCATCACGCGCGAGCGAATATCGTGGACGAACTCCGCGGCCTGGGGTTGCGGAACGGCCCTGCCGTCGCGTTCGCACCACGGTTTTGGAGTGACAGACCCGCGTGGTGATTCGCAACAACACCGGAACCCGCCAGCGCTCCGAGATCTCGATGGCGCGAAGCGTAAAGTCATACGCCTCCTGCGAATCCGCAGGGCTCCAGCATAGGCACCGCCGCGGCCACCGCATAACGGCGATTGTCCTGCTCGTTCTGGCTGGAGGCCATGCCGGGATCGTCGGCCGAGACAATCACCAGGGCACCGCTGACTCCCGTGTAGGCGACGGTGAACAATGGATCTGCCGCCACGTTCAGACCGACGTGTTTCATGGTGACGATGGCGCGCGCGCCGGCATAAGCAACGCCGATGCCGACCTCAAGGCCACCTTCTCGTTGGGCGACCACTGGGCCTGTCCGCCCAGAGCTCTCGAACCATTCGAGAATCTCGGTCGAAGGTGTGCCGGGGTATCCTGTACCCAACTTCACGCCGGCGTCAAAAGCGGCCGTAGCAACCGCTTCATCACCACTCAAAAACAACATTGCACACTCCCGATTTCGCACCGAAGTCTTCTTGCGGGGCTGGAATAAGGGCAGTCTATCTGATTCAAGAACCGGCAGCAATCACCTCGACGGCGATGCGGCTGAAGTCCCGCGCTTTCATGCCGATAAGGGAGTTATGAAGGATTACTTTCGAGTTGTCGGTTCCTCGCCCGTCGAGTTGGCTCCTCCCGACCGGAGGAGAGAGGTACGGCACGCCGTCAGAGTCCCGATGCGCATCCTCAAAGTGAATCAGATAGCAGGGGATCACTCAGGGTTGTGCACGGATATAAGCCGAGGCGGCATCGGGTTCGAGACTGCAACCCGGCTCGAGCTGGGCAGCGCTATAGAGTTCGAGTTTGCCTTCGTCGGCGACCACGCCTTTCGCCACAGCGCTCGCATCCTCTACCGGATCGGCAATCATTACGGAGCCTATTCGCTGGATGGCGATGAGAGTGCCTGGGATGAGGCACAGCTGGACGAGGACAAACCGGCTGCTAAAAAACCGGTGCAGTAATTTCGCGGCTCCTCCGCCGCCAATTTCGCTGCGTAGTGCCGTTCGTCGATCCCTTGCGAAAAAGGTGATCCCGCCCGCCAATGCCCGGCACGCGCCGTGACTCCACGTGCCGGGTAGAGCCGCGCCCGCGACACAACCCATGTCCCGCCAAGACCGCGCTGTTCGTGCTGGCCGGAACCCCTCCGCCAGCCGGAAATGCCACGGTCGCGCGATGATTGTTATGATCGCTCGACACCCTGAAGTGGATCGAGCAATCCCTGCCTGCTGGTCGTCCGGTACGGACACGATTCCGGTCGATGCCGTCTAACCGATCAGAACCATTGGATCTATCCGTCAATCGTAAGATCGGGAAATCATTGTAAAAAGAATCGCCGCTGGAGATAATTGCGCCTTCGCGATTCCGTGCAATCGGGCGCTGGGCGCTGGAAGAGTTCGATGTGGGACGCTTGGCCAACGTCGGTCCCGACGTGCACGTATGCTGCGCGAACCACACTTCTCATGCTGCAACGAGATGTATGCGCCTTGTTCGTGAAGGGCGGGGAAAGAGCACATGAGAGTTACCTTGAAGGCTTTGGTCCTGTTGACACTGCTCTCATTCATCGCGACGTTCGCGTTTGCACAGGCCGAATCCGGGCAAATCGCCGGAACGGTGCGCGACGCCTCCGGAGCGGTTATTCCGGGCGCCACAGTTTCCGTCAGGAATCTTGCTACGGGCGCCACTCGGCCATCTGTGCAATCCGGAAGTCTGGGCCAGTACAACGTGCTGGGACTTACTCCCGGGACCTATGAGGTAACGGTCAAAAGTAGTACGCTTCGCGCTCTACAAGTCGAAGGTCGAAATCGACCGTTGGCAGCCACGTTACATTGGACCCTGTCCTCGCGGTCGACAAAGAGACGACAACGGTGGAGGTAGTGGCCGCCGGCGGCACCGAAATCAATACCCAGACGCAAGAAATTTCACAACTGATTACGCCAACGCAGATGGCGCAACTGCCCAGCCTGAACCGCAACCCTTACGACTTTGTCGCGCTGGCGGGCAACGTCAGCAATAGCGACCGCACCTCCGCGGGCGGCGACCAGAACAGCCAGAACTACGGCGTCGGCTTCAGCATCAACGGCCAACGGTCCTCCGGCACCGAAATCCTGCTGGACGGCGCGGAAAACATCGACTGGTTCAATGCCACCTATGCTCAGCCGCTGCCGATTGAAGCGGTGCAGGAGTTTCGCGTCATCACCAGCAACTTCGATGCGCAGTATGGACGCGCTTCAGGTGGGGTTGTCAGACATTACGACGAAATCGGGCACCAATGACCTTCACGGCTCCGCCTGGGAGTTCAATCGTGTCTCGGCATTGACGGCGAACACTGTAACCAACGCCCAGCAAGACATTCCGAAAGGCGAGTACACCCGCAATGATTTCGGTTATACGATCGGCGGACCCATCGTCAAGAAAAAGCTCTTCTTCTTCCAGAGTACGGAGTGGACGCGCGTCCGTGGCAACGCCGCAGGAAACCGCCCTGGTGCCCGACCCGATCTTTTTGAATCAACTATGCGGCGCCGAACGTGGCGGCATATTTCAATGCGTATGGACAAAACATTCCACCCCATCAGCACCATCCCGAAAACAACGGTGAACGGCCAAACCATGGTGGGTGGCGTTAGCCCTTCGTCGTCAGCTTTCGCCGCCATTCCAGATGGAACACCGATCCTGGATCTGGTGAACTACTCGGCTCCTGCTGATGCGGGCGGTGACGTTCCGCAAAATACGTACAACATCATTGGACGCCTTGATTACATCCTGAGCGACAGGACGCAGATGTTCTTCCGTTATGCTCTGTACAGCGAAAACGATTTCAACGGCGGAGAATTCAATAGCCCGTATTCTATGTACAATGTGGGCCAGACGATCTACGATAACAGCGCGCTATTTTCGTTGACTCACTTTTTTACCAATAACGTCTTCAGTGATTCGAAAGTCAGCTTTACCCGCCTCAACCTCAACCAGACTTACAATCAAGCTGCGCTAAACGTTCCCGAACTGCTCCTGAGCAACGGCGCAACCGTCAATGGCCAATCGGTGATCTTCCCCGGTTTGTGGGCTCAATATGCCGGCGAAGGCGGTGAGCCTTATGGCGGCCCGCAGAACATGCTTCAGCTTGTCCAGGACTTTTCCTGGAACAAGGGAAAGCATCTGATGCGGTATGGCGGCCAGTTCAACTACATGCAGAACAATCGCACCTACGGCTACGCCAACCAGGCGCTTGAACTGCTCGGATTCGATCCGGCCAGCGGGTTGGATGCCATGCTAACCGGCAACCTGGCATACTACAATGTCGCCGTGAACCCGCAAGGACACACCTTACCCTGCTACAACGATCCCACGAACGGTACGGTAATTGTTCCAGGCTGCCTCTTAAACCTTCCCGGTGACCTCGCCAAGCTTTTCCCGAAGCTATCGTTACCAGGATTTCGCGGTGTATGCGCAGGATAACTGGCGAGTCTCGCCGCGCTTGACCTTGAATTATGGCTTGCGATGGGAATTCTATGGCGTGCAGCACAATAACAACCAGTCACTGGACTCTAACTTCTATTATGGCGCAGGCAGCAATCTGTTCCAGATGATCCGCAATGGTTCGGTGATGACCGCCCCCGACAGCCCCGTCGGCGAAATGTGGAATCCGAACTATGGCACGTTCGCCCCTCGCGTTGGCTTTGCCTACGATGTCTTCGGCGACGGCAAGACGAGTTTGCGCGGCGGCTTCGGCATCAGTTACGAGCGCAACTTTGGGAACATTACTTTCAATGTTATTCAGAACCCGCCGAGTTATGCGACCGTTGCCCTGCTCTCAACTCGACGCCCACTCCGGTCGTCTCGGTCAACAACTACGGGCCGCTCGGCGGTTCCAGCGGAACTACCGCTTTCCTGCCTGCCAGCCTGCGCCAGATAGATCAGAATATCGATACGGCACAGACCCAGTTCTATAGCATGGCCTTGGAACGCCGCATAGCTCGCAACACGATCGTGGCTCTGGAGTACAGCGGTGCGCATGGCGTTCACCTCTATGATATTTATCCCTCGAATGCGCTTGGCGCCGGTAATGTCTACCTTGGCGATGCCTACGATCCGACGCTCGGGAATTACTCTCGCCCGAACAACTACTACTCGGACATCAACACCCGCGGCAGCGGAGGAACCTCTCGCTACAATGGATTAAACATCCGCTTCCAGACGCAGAACTTGCATAACACAGGCATTAGTATCGTCGTCAACTACACATGGTCTCACTCCATGGACGACCTGAGTTCTACATTCTCAAGCATTACGGCCGGAAATATTGGGTATCTCGACCCGCTAAACCCGAAGCTTGACTGGGGCAGCTCGGACTTTGACGTCCGCCATCGCGTGGTGGTCTCGCCTATTTGGGAAACGCCGTGGTTCAAGAATGGCAAAGGTCTCAAGCGCCAGTTGCTGGGTGGTTATACTTTCACCGGCGTGTTTACGGCGCGTACCGGAGTTCCGTTCTCGGTTTTCGATAGTACCGCTTCGCTCAACGCAGGTAGCCAGATTGGAATCCCGCGCTATGTGCCCAGCACTGCAATTTCAAGTTACCAGACTGGAGGCGGAACCCTCCTCGGCCCGAATAACTACGCGCTACTAACGCTTCCACCGGGTGTCAGCTTCACCAATCCGGCATTGGCCTACACGGGTAGTCCTTACGATTCCGGCAGCAATCCCTACTACTACGGAATTTCAGACTTCGGCCCATTCCCGGCAAACATGACCGGCAGGAACGCTTTCCGCGGGCCGGGTGCCTGGAACTTCGATCTGGCAGCCGCTAAGAGCTTCGCCGTCAGCGAGCGGGTAAAACTTGAATGCCGCGTAGAAGCGTTCAACCTATTCAACCATCACAACATGTACGTGAACGCGGCGGCCGCGAATGTGCTTCCTTTGGCGGAACTCCGGTACCTGGAACAGTCAGCGATCCGATTGTCATAACAGGACTGAAGGGTGGGCTCGGCAATAGCGCGATCGGCGGCAATCACGATGAGCGCCGCTTTATACAACTGGCAATGCGGGTCAACTTCTGAGCAGGGTTATCTTCCTGATCCCCATTGTTTCCACGCTCAGGCGGGTTTGATTTCATTCACGAAACTACTTCAATCCTCTTCGAACTGCTTTCGAAAGTCGGTGAACTCCTTCTTCAATGCCGCGACCTCCTGCTCTAACCGCACCACGCTTTCTTCCAGCAATGCAATCCGCTCGCTTCCGGCCGGGCCGCCGCCCGCGGCGTTCGCGGACGGCTCGGATACATTCCACTGCTCCGCGTCGCCCGCCAGCAGGTGCGCGTAGCGTGCTTCCTTGGTGCCAGGTTGTCTGGCCAGCATCTTTGCCAATGGAGGATCATGCTGCGCCAGCCGCTGTAGCGTGGATTGCACGTCGGCAAGGTCATCGAAGCGGAACAGGCGCTCCGTCCGGCCGCGCAACTCGCCCGGTGTCTGCGGGCCTCTCAGCAGCAATACGCAGACGATTGCCGATTCGCGCCGCGTGAAATTAAATACCTCCTGCATCCTGTGCTCGTACTTTGCCACGCGGCTTTCGGCGCTGCTCATCGTGCCGGCTAAGCCCTTTTCGCCCAGTGAATCGAGCGCCTCCCGCACCGCGCTTTCGTCCGCGTCCATCACCGGATCGCGATTTGACTTCTGATTGCAGGCGTTTACCAGCGCGTTCAGCGAAAGCGGATAGTAGTCCGGGGTGGTGATCTCCTTTTCCATCAGCGATCCCAACACCCTGACCTCAAGTTGATTCAGTTGAATGTTCACAGAGCAGAATTATCCACCAACCGAGCTCTCCAGGCGAGCATTGTCGGAAAATCCGAAATTGAGACTGTTCACCACGCGGGCGCGCAACGCAACCCGATTGCACCGGATGGATCGTCCAGTGCAATTCGAAGTTCACGGGAGCCGGCCTTGGCTCCCGTAAAAATTTGCACTCGTAAAATTTACTTGGCCGCCGCGCCTCCGGTCGACGGGATAAACTTCTGCAGGCGTTTGCCGGTGTCCGCCTCGCCCGCGTAAACATTGCCTTGCGAGTCGGAAGCTATCTGGTGCAACGTGTGGAACTGGCCGGCATTGCGTCCGGCATGACCGGTTGTGCCGACGACAGCGCCGTCGCTGCGGCGGACTGTCCAGATCACGCCATTGGGGCCGTCAGCGATCAACAGATAGGCCTGCGCCTTATCGATGGAGAAAGCTATGTCCGAGGTCGAACCACTCCCCAGGGTTTCAGGACGAAGATAAAACTCTTTGACGAAATGTCCGTCTTTTTGGAAGATCTGGATGCGGTCATTGCTGCGATCGCAGACGTAAACCAGACCGTCGTTGCTGATGTGCACGCAGTGCGTCGAATTGCGGAACTGCTGATCGTGCGGATCGGAGGGCTTATAGGCAGCCACGGGGAACGTATTGTTGATTTCGCTCAGACGGTATGCCGTACCCACCCCATCCCCGTTTGAATTTTCCGGTTTCCGAGTCGTACACCACAACCCGCTTGTTGAGGTAGCCGTCCGCGATGTAGACCTCGTGCGCCGCCTCGTCAAGCTCTATGCCCGCGGGCCGGCCGAGCATACTGGTGTCCTGGTTGTTTTCGGGCGCGGTCGAGGGACGACCGATCTCCATCAGAAAATGGCCATCGTTGGTGAATTTGAGGATTTGCCGGTCATTCCCGCCGTTGCCGCCCAGCCAGACATTACCCGCGCTATCGACCCGGATGCTGTGTTCGTTGCTTGGCCAGTCCTTCGCCGCCGCGGGGCCTCCCCAGGCCTGCAAAAGCTTGCCGCTCTGGTCGAATTCCAGCACGGGCGGCGCGGGGTAGCAGCACATGGAAACCGGCGGCTTCTGCGCCGCAGCCACCTCGTCCGGCGTGCAGGTGCGTGGCCGGTGCAGCACCCAGATGTTGTTGTGGCTGTCCACGGTAAGTCCGCCAACCTGCCCGATAATCCAATTGTGGGGGAGTTCCTTGGGCCAGGCGGGGTCAACCCGGTAAGTGGGAGGCTCTGGCTTTGGGCAGTTGCGAGAAGGCATGTCAATGCGAGCAGCGCGAGAGCGCACGCGCTCGCTTTGAGTAACAACCGGAAATAACCCACGACTTTCTTCATGGTGAGAACCTCCGTGACCGGGCTGGATCAGATTTCACTTGTACACAGCCTGCTTGTCCTTAGCCCGAATCAACACTTGATTTGTGCGGGAACATTGCTTCGCGCCTGTAAGGATACATGAAGCGGCGCTTGCTGCAAGCAAAGTTGCGGTACCGTGATTTGCAGCTTTCGCGGCGGCAAAGGTAATCTCAAGATTTGCCGTCAGAATCATCTCTCCATCGCGAGGTCGAATTGGAGCCATCCTTGCACGCGCAAACGGCGCTGCCATCCAAATACATTCAAGCGGGCACCAGAACTTTTTGGCGGGTCAACATCGCCCTGGTTGCGGCTGCGTTCTGCACGTTTGCTCTCATTTATTGCGTTCAACCGCTGATGCCGGTCCTGGCCGCTGTTTTCAAGGTCACTCCCGCCCAGAGCAGCCTTTCGCTTTCGGTCACCACCGCCCTGCTGGCCATCGGAATGCTCGCTTCGGGAATGGCCTCGGAGATGCTTCGCCGCAAGCCTCTGATGGCAACTTCGCTGTTCGTCTCGGCGCTTCTCACCATTTGCACGGCCGTCGCGCCCACTTGGCATTGGCTGCTTCTGACTCGCGTTCTCATGGGTCTGGCCATCAGCGGACTGCCGGCGGTGGCAATGGCTTATGTCAGCGAAGAGATCGATCCGGCTTCCGGCGGACTCGCCATGGGCTTGTATATCGGCGGCACCGCTTTTGGAGGAATGACCGGACGGCTGATCACCGGCGTCATTACCGATCTGATGTCGTGGCGTTGGGCGATTGGCATCATTGGCGGCCTGTCGGTATGCGGCAGCATTCTGTTTCTGGTTCTGCTGCCGCCGTCCCGCCAATTTACTCCCCGCGCTCCCAATTTCGAGCAGTTGAAGTCCTCTCTGTTCAGCCACTTTCATGATCGCGGGCTGCCGCTCCTGTTCTCCATGGGCTTTCTGCTGATGGGAAGCTTTGTCTCCATTTACAACTATCTCGGATTCCGCCTGATGGCTGCTCCGTACTACTTTTCCCAGACCGCGGTGGGCCTGCTGTTCACCGTTTATTCGGTCGGGATGTTCAGCTCGGCATGGGCGGGGCACATGGCCGCGCATCGCGGACGCCGCGCGGTGCTGCTCGGAATGGTCGCTCTGATGAGCGCCGGCGTGCTCATCACCTTGGCTCACCCGACCTGGGCAGTGCTCACCGGATTGGCCGTGATGACCTTCGGTTTTTTCGGTGCGCACGCGGTGGTGAGCGCCTGGATCGGAGTCCGCGCCCAGCGCTCCAAGGCCGTAGCCTCGTCGTTTTACTTGTTTTGTTATTATTCCGGCTCCAGCGTGGCTGGCACGCTCGCGGGCATATTCTGGAGCGCAAAGGGCTGGGTCGGCGTTATTGCCATCGTCGGCGCAATGCTGACTCTGGCTTTGGCCGTGGTGTTTGCTCTCCGCAATGTACCCACCGCACAAGACACCGCTCCCTTTAGCGAAACTCCCGCCGTTTAGCAGGCTGCGCTTTACAATTCCGCCCCGGCAGGTTGCGGAAAACTCGCATCACGGTCATCCCGAGGACGCGCCGGTTCTGCCCGCAAGAGCTTATCTCATAATTAATTCTTCGGCTTAAGGTAAACCAGCGCTCCCCATCCAGCCGCTACTCTAGTAGAATTAATCGCCATGAATCCAGGAATCGAAAATATCCGCAAACGGGGCAGCCGTATTGTCGCCGAAGGCGCCCATATGCTGCCGGCGGCTTCTCTCATGATCGCCGAGGGCGTTATCAGCTCACTGGACGATCTGAAGAAGCCGTTTGTTACAGTCATCAACTCCTATACCAACCAGATTCCGGGTCACGCGCACCTGGACAAAATCGGCGCCATCGTCCGCGACGAACTGAAAGCTCTTGGTTATAACGTCTGGTATTGCAATGTTGGCGGCGCGGTCTGCGACGGAATCGCCATGGGCCACTTTGGCATGAAGTATTCTCTCGCCTCGCGTGAGTTGATTGCCGACCAGATCGAAACCATCATCGGCGCTCACCCGTGCGACGCCTGGATCGGCATCGCCAATTGCGACAAGATTGTCCCGGCGATGTACAACGCCATGGTCCGCATCAATATCCCCGCCGTTTATCTGAGCGGTGGGCCGATGCTCGCCGGTCCCGGCAACACCGACCTGATCACGGTATTTGAAGCGGTTGGCAAGCACAGCGTCGGCAAAATGACCGACGGCGAGTTGCGCTCGCTGGCCGAAACGCGCCTGTCCCGGCTGCGGAAGCTGCGCAGGCATGTTCACCGCCAATTCCATGAACTGCCTCGGCGAGGTGCTGGGCGTGGCTTTGCCCGGCAACGGCACCATCCCCGCCGAGCGCTGGACCGATAACACCTGCCGCAAGACCGAACCGAATCCCGGCGCGCATCGAGTTGACGAAGAAAGCGGCGCACGCGCTCAAGCGCTGCCTCGATAACAATATCCGTCCGCTCGACATCATCACCGAGCAGGCGCTGGTCAACGCCTTTATCCTCGACGTCGGCATGGGCGGCTCGACCAACACCATTCTGCACACGCTCGCACTTGGCGCATGAGGCGGGCATTAAGTTCGACCTCAACCGGCTCAACGAGATCTCGGAAAACACGCCGCATATCTGCAAGATCTCGCCCAGCCGTCCTGAAGTTCACGTCGAGCACGTGCACCAGCACGGCGGAATTCCCGCCATTCTCAAGGAACTCAATCGCCATGGCGTGCGCGGCCTGAACCTCGATGTTCCAACCGTCAGCCGGCAAGCTGGCCGATGCGGCGGCCTGCGCTCCCAATGCCGACGGCGATGTCATTCGCACGGTCGAAAACGCCTTCAGCCAGACCGGCGGACTGGCGATCCTGTCCGGCAACCTGGCCCCGAAAGGCGCGGTGGTTAAGGTCGCCGGCGTCGGCGCCGACATGATGGAGTACGAAGGCACGGCTCGGATCTTCGAGTCGCAGGATGACGCGCTGCGCGGCATCTTGGCACGGCGAGGTGAAAGATGGAGATGTCGTCGTGGTTCGCTACGAAGGTCCACGCGGCGGTCCGGGCATGCAGGAAATGCTCTCGCCGACGGCGGCGATCGTGGGCGCAGGCATCCGCTGCGCGCTGATTACCGACGGACGTTTCTCGGGCGGCTCGCGCGGCCTGTGCGTCGGGCACATCTCGCCGGAAGCCGCAGCCCGTGGCCCCATCGCGGCGATTCAACCGGGCGACCGCATTTACATCAACGCCAAAACCCGCAAGATCGAATTGAAGGTCAGCGATGCCGAGATCCAGAAGCGGCTCGCCGCGCTTCCTCCATTCGAACCCAAGGTCAAGCGTGGATGGCTGGCGCGCTACGCCGAGCACGTCATGAGCGCCGACACCGGCGCGGCAATGAAAATCTAAACCCCAATATAGAGGGTCAACCGTTCAGGCCGCCATTATCGGCGGCCTGAATTATTTATGGCTGGCAGAGTACGAGACGGCGGATTCCCGCTTTGGGCAGGGTGGTGCTAACGGCTGTGGCTGTTGAAAAACTCGCTTGCGGAAATTGCGCCCAAAAACCGTCGCGTCAGGAAGCCCTATAAACGATTTTCATGGGTTTCCTATATATTTCCGGTCACCTGTTTTTGGGGCGATCCTCGGCAAAACCGAGTTTTTCAACAGCTACGCCTGTTCACGCCAGCTAAGCTGCTGCATCTAATGAGTTGGGGTCTGCCAAGTGCTTATTGTCTTCCTTGCCATTCTCGCACTCGTAGCTGGACGTGAGCTGGCACACTCGCATCAAATCCCGATATGGCTGAATGTGGTTGTCGTTCTTGTGCTTATTGGGTCACAGTTGCTGGCTTGGGAACATTGGGCAGAAGCAGCTTTTGACAGCGAAGATGGGCCGCGCACTGGCGGCAACCGGGTAGCACGGATTTTCTGGCCTTTGAGAATGAGCAGCT
The DNA here is from genome assembly GCA_963786555.1 of uncultured Acidobacteriota bacterium. Classification (GTDB taxonomy): domain Bacteria; phylum Acidobacteriota; class Terriglobia; order Terriglobales; family Acidobacteriaceae; genus CAWBRT01. The sequence continues at coordinate 271,360 of CAWAZO010000015.1, read as the reverse complement.
TTCTTGTCTCAGCCAGTGTAGGTCTTTACATTTACGCCTGTTTTAAGACTCCACCACTCGGCTCCCGATCTTTGTTGTTTCTCACCACGATGCTTATGTGGTTAGGTTTCGCATGTAGCCGTTGGGAATAACTATGCGACTCCGCCGAGCGGCCACATCTACTGCGAATTAGCGGTTCCAAATGTGACGTGGGCCAGCGTAATTGGCGTAATATCGCCTTCTCAACAGTTACGGCCAGAGCGTTACGTTTTGATGGCTGTCATGCTGAGCGTAGCGAAGCATCCCCGGAAAGTGTCCTGCCCCGCGCCGCTGGCGACTTCTCTATGAAATCCGATGGCTGCTCATCAGCGCCACACTGTAATGGGATTCTTCGCTTCGCTCAGGATGACACTCCGGGCTGTGTTGTACCAACTTCAACCCGACTGTCTAAAATTCGCCTTGTCAACAGTTTTGGGTGGCCGTTTACGCGCCCTCGTCGCGCTCACGCAGCATCTTCATCAAGTCCTGGTAGGTTTGCGGCATGGTAACTGTCCCGCGCATGGCCACGGTGATCGGGTAGCGGACGCCGCCCTTGTGCGTTCCCTCAAGTCCTTCGATGATTTCATCGACATAGCCCCACGGAAAGGCAAAGACCATCTCCGTATCCTGCGCCATGCCGAAGACGCGATCGCCGGTGCAGGGCAGAATCACCTTCGGTTCGTTGGTGCTCATGGTTTGGATGACGATTTCCGCACAGTCCACGCGCCCGCCGGTGGTGCTAACAACGCGGCCTCCGTTTCGGTAAAGCGCCGCGTGAACCAGCCGGAGCACCTGCGCGCTGTTGGCGTAAACGGCCACGACGTGCGGCTCAAACTTCGCGCGGTTCAACGGAGCGACGCATGTGTAGTCGTACTGCCCGGGTTCAAACTTCCAAACGTTGGCCTCCAAGTTCGCCGCCGCCTGCTCGTCCTTGCAGTACATTTCCACGCTGGCGAAGCCCTTCAGGTATTCGTCATTCGGCCGCCGGAAGCCGAACGCAATCGCCGCCAGCGGGCAGATCACATCCTGTTTGCCAATGGCAATCGCCCATCCGTAGCGGCGTGCCACGCCGATCGATTGGCACACAATCCACTGTTCGCCGAAGCTGCTGCTCGGAACCTTCACGTCCGGTGGAAGCTCCTCCCCCGGCTTCAGCATCCGTATGGCCAGCGGAAAACTGTCGGGCCGGACAAATCGGGCAACCGCCTCGTCAAGCTTCTTCAACCGCGCTGCTGTCTCTTCGGTCACGATCTTCCTTTCCGCCCCAACGCACGCGACCGCGGCGCGTCCGGGGACCCTTCTGCCTGATGACCAGCGACAGGCATCGATTCGCCAATTTATTTTCCCGTTCTCTGCCTGTCAATAGGTTTCCGGTCTGCTGCGGGAAGTTGCCCCATGAACACCCGCCAGCCGGCTTTCGCAATGGTGTTCCGAGACAGGAGCGCGCATTCAGGTTCTTGCGGATCGGAATCGACCGATTGCGCATATCGCGGACCTGGAGATTAAGATAGTTCTTTCAAGGTGCTAATCCATTTACATGAACGACAAGCAGCTCAATCTGCTTGTCCACAGGAGAACGATTCATGCCGCAGCAAGATGTTCCCGTTTGGTTTATCACTGGTTGCTCGACCGGATTCGGCCGGGAGTTGGCGAAGCTGGTGCTCGAACGTGGCTGGCGCGCCGTGGTAACGGCGCGCGACCCGCAGAAGATTCAGGATCTGGTGGCCGGAACAGATGGCCGTGGGCTTGCCCTCAAACTGGACGTCACGGATTCGGCGCAGGTGGCCGAGGCCGTGAAGAAAGCCGAAGCAGCTTTCGGCAAAATCGATGTTCTGGTGAACAATGCCGGCTTCGGCTACATGGCCGCGTCGAGGAAGGCGAGGACGATGAAATTCGCGCCATGTTCGAAACCAACTTCTTCGGCCTCGTCGACATGACCCGGGCGGTTTTGCCGGGCATGCGGCAGCGCCGGAGCGGGCACATCCTTAATATTTCTTCGATTGGCGGATTCATCGGCTTCCCGGGCGTGGGCTACTATAACGCGACCAAGTTTGCCGTCGAGGGCCTCTCGGAAGCATTGGCCAAGGAGGTTGAGCCGCTCGGAATCAAAGTGGTGATCGTGGAGCCGGGACCGTTCCGCACCGATTGGGCCGGGCGCTCCCTGAAACAGGCCGGCGACGGAATTGAAGATTACGCCAAAACCGCGGTTGCGCGCCGGCAAGCAATTTCCGGCGGCAGCGGCAAGCAGCCGGGAGATCCGGTTCGCGGCGCGAAGGCAATGATCGAAGTGGTGCAATCGAGCAACCCGCCGCTGCGGCTGGTACTGGGGCGCATGGCCCTGGAGGGCGCGCGCGGCAAGCTCGAACGTTCTGCGCCGCGACTTCGATACCTGGGAAAAGACGTCGCTCGGCGCCGATTTCCCGGCTGCTCAGGCGGCTAAGTGAGAGAGTTGCGGTCCACGGCTGCGCCCTCGCAGGAGAAGGCGCTTTCGGTAACCCAGCTCCGCAAGGTCTACGGCGACACCGTCGCCGTAGACGGCGTCTCATTCGACGTGCGGCCGAAGGAAATCGTTGGCCTCCTGGGTCCAAACGGCGCCGGCAAGACCACCATCATCAACATGATTCTTGGCGTTCTCGAACCAAGTGCCGGGAGCGTCTGGGTCGAAGGCATCAACTTGGCGTCGCATCGTTCGCAGGCGCTCGCGCGCACGAATTTCGCCGCCGTTTACGCTCCCTTGCCCGGCAATCTCACCGTCTATCAGAACTTGCGCGTCTTCGGCCTGATCTATGGAGTGAAGAACCTTGCCCAGCGCATTGCGACGCGTGCTGAAGCAGTTCGATCTGGAGCCGTTTCGAAACCTCAAGTGTGGCGTGCTCTCTTCGGGTGAGCAAACCCGCGCAGCGCTCGCCAAGGCCATGTTGAACAACCCGCACCTGCTGCTTCTCGACGAGCCGACCGCTTCGCTGGACCCGTCTTCCGCCCGTGAAATCCGCGCCAAGATTCGCGATTGCACGACGCAGGGCACATGCGGTGTGCTGTGGACATCGCACAACATGCACGAAGTCGAGGAGGTCTGCGACCGCGTACTCTTTCTCTCACGGGGCAGGATTCTGCTGGAAGGAGATCCCAAAACCTTGCCGCAGGAGCACGGCAAGGAAGCCTTGAGGAGCTGTTCATCACCGTGGCGCGCGAGCCGCTCGCCCTTGATTTAGACCCGCTCACGGAAGGTAGGTACTAAAATACCCGAAGAATTTCATCGAAAGCCGCAGCCGCGCGGAGTAAGACTGGCATCCTTGGGATGCTTCGCTCCGTCCAACTTCGTTCGGCATGACACTCGACAAGCTGTTTCATCACCCGTTTGGGACAGGTTAGCGCTTATGTTTCTCGGCCGCACCGCAGCCATTCTGCTTCGCCAGTTCTATCTGATGCGCGGGAGTCCCTCGCGCGTATTGCCGCTGTTCGTTTGGGTCGCCATTGACATGGTTTTGTGGGGATTCATCACCAAGTACCTGAACTCGGTGACCTCGTCGGGCTTTAATTTCGTGCCCACCCTGCTGGGAGCCGTTCTCTTGTGGGACTTCTTTACCCGCGTCATGCAGGGAGTGACGATGACGTTCTTCGAGGATGTCTGGTCGCGCAATTTCCTGAACATCTTTGCGATCGCCGCTTTCCATCTCGGAGTATGTCAGCGGGCTGGTGCTTTCGAGCACCGCGACCAGCCTGGTCGGACTTGTCGTGATGCTGGTGTTGTCGAGCGTTTTCTTCGGCCTTTCGTTCTTTGCCTACGGCCTCATCCTGGTGCCGTTTCTGCTCGTGCTGTTCCTCTTCGGAATCGCCTTTGGCATCGTCGGCAGCGCCCTGGTTCTGCGCTTTGGCCCGGCATCGGAATGGTTTATATGGCCGATTCCCGCCATTCTTTCGCCCTTTGCCGGCGTCTTTTATCCGCTCTCCACGCTTCCCGGGTGGATGCGCCTCGTCTCGCGTATCTTGCCGCCTTCTTATGTATTCGAGGGAATGCGAGCGATCGTTTCCGGCGGCGCGGCTTCGGCAACCGCGCTGCTGGGGGGCTTAGGCCTTGCCGTACTCTACGTCCTGCTTGCTTCCTGGTTCTTCACGCGCATGTATCGGCACGCCGTTCGATCCGGCCTCATTGCCCGTTACAGCGCCGAAACCGTGAGTTGAAGAAGCTCACCTCGTCATCTTTTCGTGAATTGTTCCACTCCACGAACATCAGGCCCCGTGCCGCCGGATGAAGTCCTCATCAAACTTGAGTCCGAGTCCGGGACGCTCCGGCACGATCACTTCGCCATTCTGAAGTTGAGGGACCTCTTCGAAGAGCGGCAGCGACCATAGCGCGTATTCAAGCGTGAAAGCGTTCGGGGTGGCCGCGATCAGGTGCACCATGAATTCCGGAAAGCAATGGTTCACAATCCGCATATTGAATGCCTCGGCCATGCCCGCGACCTTCATCCATTGCGTGATTCCGCCCACCCGTAAGGGGTCTACCAGTACGATATCCACTGAGCGCGCTTCGAGCATCTGCCGGTATGGAGCCAGCCCCCAGAGGTATTCGCCACCGGCCAAGGGCGTCACCAGCGCGTCGGAGATGCGCGCCAGTCCCGCGAAGTCGTCGTGCGCCGTCAGGTCTTCGAGCCAGAAAAACTGGAGTTCCTCCAGCCGCCTGCCCACGTCGATTGCCTGCTCGACGCGCCAGAGTTGATTGACATCCGCCATCAACTTGATCCCGGGGCCTACACTCTCACGCACGATTCGTGCCCGCTCGACTTCTTTCGCGGGCGAATGCTCGCCGGCGAGTCCGAGCTGCATTTTGATCTGCCGGAAACCTTTTTCGACCAGGCAGTGGGCAGCCTGGGCCGCCTCGTCGTCCGACAAGGTCCGCTGCAGCATGCCGCTGGCATAAGCCGGCACCCGCTGCCGCCCTCCGCCGAGCAGCTTCCACAGCGGCTGATTCAGCACCTTGCCGCGAATGTCCCATAACGCGATGTCGATGGCTGAAAACGCCAGCATGAAAATGCCCGCCGGGGCCCGAACCACCGGCGGCAGCGCGCAGCTTCTCCAGCAGCGCGCCCCGGAACCATCGGGTTCTCGCCGATGGCGAGTGACGCCAGGTCGTGGACGGCGCTTCCAGTGCGTTGGTCATTGCTTTGGAATAGAAAGTAAAACTCACGGCGATCCCGTCGATGCCTTCATCGGTCTCAAGTCGCAGCGTAACAAAGGGCCGGACCACCGCGGGCTCTACCGGCAACCCTGCCAGCGACTGCCTTTCGGGAACGTTTACGATTTGCGTATGAATTCGCGATATCTTCATTTCCTCACCCATCACAACGTGTGCTGAAAAGAAAAGGTGGCATTCAAAAATGCCACCAGCGGTTAAACCACTCTGGATTTCCGCCCTTCAATAACTGTGTTTACCGGGTTGCCAGTTCAGCGAAAGGTGCAGTCGTCGAAGCAGCGGTAAACGCCGGGTACACCAATTTCTAAACCGCTCTAGACTAACATGTTCAGCGCTTCTTCCAGTACTCCCTTGGTCGCTTCGATCTTGTAGGCATTCTTGCCCAGGGCTGGGCGCCGATCACAGCATGCGGCACAGGCTGCGGCGACTGCACTCTTGAGTTCCTTGCCTTTCAATGCACTCTCGGCTTTCACGCTCCTGCTCGGGTACGGCGCCAGCCCGCCAAAGACAACCCGCGAGTCCGTAACCGTCGAACCCTTAAGAGCCACGCTGACCGCGACGCTGACCACCGCGAAGTCGAAGGCCTGTCTTTCCTTCAGCTTCAGGTAAACGCCTTTCCTGCCCTCGGAAGCCGCCGGAATATCCACGGCCACCAGCATTTCCTGCCCGGAAAGCACGTTTTCCTTCAGCAGGTTTTGCTCAGGGGAAACGTAGAACTTCTCCAGCGGGATGATTCGCGTTCCCTTCGGCCCGGCGATTTCGGCCTTGGCATCGAGCGCGATCAGTGCCGGAGCCATGTCGGAGAGGTAAGCCATGGCGCAGATGTCGCTGCCCATGATGGCATGGTACTGGTTCTCTCCATCTTTATCCTTGCCGTAACAGTTCGCTCCGCCCTTGCGAATGCAGTCGGAGAACAGCTTTCCGCGGAAGTACCAGCAGCGTGGCCGCTGGCACAGGTTGCCGCCGAGGGTCGCAACGTTCCTGATCTGCGGAACCGCTACCTGCTTGGCCGCCTGCGCCACGATGGGATACTTCTTCTCGATAACATCGGAGTGGATGATCTCGGTGAGCGTGGTCGCGGCGCCAATCCTCAAGCCGGTCTTCTGCTCCTTGATGTAGGCGAGTTCCTTGATCCCCTTGATATCGATCAAGTGCTTCGGCGTTTTCATCGCCGGGCCTTCAACGCCGTCCTTCATCAAGCCCAGCAGGTCGCTTCCTCCGGCGAGAATGGCAGCCTTCTCTTCATATTTCGTCAACAGGGCTACCGCCTGCCCGACCGTGGTGACTCGATAGTAATCGAAAGGTTTCATCGTTCTCCTTCCGCCTTGCTCTTGGCCCCTAGCCCTTTGCGGCCTTCAGGCCCATGAGGATCGCACGGTTGGTAATCGGAAGCTCTGAGCAGCGTACGCCGACCGCGTTGTAGATGGCATTCGCTATGGCCGGCGCGGGCGGGCTATAGGGTGGTTCGCCAATCCCTTTCGCCCCGAACGGACCATATTTATCGACCGATTCCACCATGATCGGCACGATCTCCGGTACATCCTTGATCGTCAGCAGCTTGTAATTCAGATGATTCGGATTCACGCAGATGCCAGTGGCTTTGTCGTAGATCTGGTCTTCGGACAAGCCAAAGCCCATTCCCTGAATCGACGCCTCCCTCGATCTGATTCTCGGCCGTCAGCGGGTTGATTGCCCTGCCGAGATCGTGAGCCGCCACGATCTTGAGAACCTTGACATGGCCGTTGCGGGTATCCACTTCCACCTCGGCAAACTGCGCCGCGAAGGTGTGGAAAAATACGTTTGTCGGAATCCTCATGCACGCCGCGGCCGAAGATCACCCCGCCCGGCATCTTCGCCGCAATCCGGTCCAGCGGGATGCCTTTGTCGGAGCCCGCCACGTAAACCATGCTGTCCCGGATGCTCAGGTCCTTCTTGTCCGCCTTCAACTCGGAGGCCGCCACGTCCAGCAGTTGGTTCTTGGCATCGGCCGCCGCCAACTTTACTCCGGTGCCGCCGGTGATCGTCTGCCGGCTGCCGGAAGTGGAGCCTGTATCCGTCGTCATGTCGGTGTCGGCCGTGGTAACGAACACGTTCTCCAGCAGCACCCCGAGTTCTTCGGCGGCGATCATGGACATCGTCGTCTTTCTGCCCGCCTCCGAGCTCGGTTGCGCCGGTAAACACGTTGACCGTGCCATCGGCGTTGATTCTCACCATGCCGGAAAGCGGCATTCCCGGCATCATGCCGCCATGGCCGCACGCATGAACCGCTACGCCAAAACCTTTTTTGATCGGCCCCGACTGCGAGGCCATCTTGCATCTTCTCTTTCCACCCGAAGGTTTCCGCGCCACGCTTGATGCACTCTTCCATGCCATTGCTGGTGAATGGAATCTTTTTGAACTGGTTGCCATCTTCCAGGCGAGCGTAATTTTTCAGACGAAGTTCAACCGGGTCCATCCCCAGTTTCTGGGCGATGGCATCCATGTGGACTTCCTGGGCGAATGTCCCTTGGGGGTGGCCGACACAGCGCATGGAGCCGGTGGGAGGATTGTTGGTGTTAACCGTATAGCCCTCGCCTTTCATATTCGGGCAACGGTAGACGTCCATCATGACCTGCATCGTCACCGAGCGCAGCGGCCGCGACCAGAGCATAAGCTCCGCCGTCGGCGATGACTTTCGCCTGGATAGCCGTGAGCGTGCCATCCTTCTTCACCCCGTATTTGAGATCGCATGATCGCCGGATAGCGGTGGGACCCGGCAAGATAGAGTTCATCCCGGTCCAGCTCGATTCTTGCCGGGCGGCCTGTCTTCCGGGCGACGAGTGCCGCCAGTACGCTATGCCGTCCAGGATCGAACTCTTGTCCCCGAAGCCGCCCCCCATGAACTCACAAATCACGTGCACCTTGCTCTGCGGAATCTGGAGCGCTTTGGCAACTGCCCTTCTGCACCTCGAAGGGTCCCTGGGTGGAATCCCAGATCGTCAGCCTGCCGCCTTCCCACTGTGCGATCGCGACCCTGCTCTCGGCCGTCGCATGCTGCAAAATAGGGAGTTCGATATCGCGCTTCATAAATCACATCAGCCTCGGCAAACCCCTTCTCCACATCGCCCCGGTTGACGATCGCCGGTGCGCCTCCAATCAGGTTGCCCTCCGGGAATAACTTGGGAGCATTCGCCTTCAGCGCCTCTTCGGGGTCCAGCACAAACGGAAGCACCTGGTAGTCAACTTTGATCAAGCCCAGCGCTTCGATAGCCGTTTCCTCATCCACGGCGGCTACCACCGCGATGTCGTCGCCAACGAAGCGGGCGACGTCGGTGAGGATTGGGCATCCAGGGATTCCAGCCGGGATTCGCCGCGATATCCTTGGCGGTAAGCACTGCCTTCACTCCCGGCAACGCAAGCGCTTTCGACGGTATCGATGCTGACGATCCGCGCATGCGGGTATGGGCTTCTCAAGATCTTTCAGGTAGAGCATGCCCGGCAGGGAGATATCCGAGGCAATACTTGGCCCGTCCGGTTACTTTTTCAAACCCGTCCATCTTGGGTTGGCGTTTTCCGATCACTCTAAATTCCGAGCTCATAGCATCTCCCTCCCCTTATGCCTTCTGCGCCAGCGACAACACCGCTTTGGTGATCTTGGGGTAGGCGGCGCAGCGGCAGATATTTCCCGAAAGGGCTTCTTTGATCTCGGCCAGGCTCGCCCGCGGATTGAAGTCGAGCAACGCCTTCGTCGACATGATCATGGCTGGAGTGCAGAAACCGCACTGATAGGCGTCTTCGCGTAGGAAGGCCGCCTGAATCGGATGCAGCGTGTCGCCATCGGACAAAGCCTCGATCGTGGTGATCTTGCGCTTGTCGGCTTCCACCGCCAATAGAGAACAGGCGTAGACGGCCTTGCCGTCCATGATGACCGTACAGGCTCCGCAACTGCCGCGGTCGCATGTCTTTTTCGTGCCGGTCAGGCCCAGCTCCCGCCTCAACACGTCGAGCAGCGTCCAGTGGGACTTGACTGCCAGACGATACGTCTTGCCGTTGATCTCGGTTTGGATCGTCGCCTCTCGAATTCCCTTCACCAGGGGAGCTGTTCCGGCTTCCAGCGGAGGCACGATCCCGGTTGCGATTGCCGCCGCCGCGGTGCTTACTCCCATGCCTTTCAAGAAGCTACGACGCGAGACGCGAAGCTTGCCCGATTCCTGCTCCTCACCAGCCGTAGACACGTCTCGTTCTTTTTCCATAGTTCCCCTTTTCTTTCATTATCGACCCTTTAGTGCCTGATTCGGAGCGTGCCGTCGATAAATACGTTTGTCAAGCGGAATCTCCGGAATTCCGCACCTAGGTTCGCACCCTGGAATCCGTCAGCGTGCCATCCTTGACCGGCGCTACAAGCAGGCGTGCCGTTTCCCGCGCAGAAGATACAGCACCGCCTCCAGAACTCCTCCGGCGATAGCCAGCGATTTGTCCGAGATAGTGAAGCAATGTTCGCGCGCGGCCCGCGGATCGATGTCGCCAATCTTCATTCCCGGATGAACCTGCAGGCCGTCATGCAGTAGTCCGCGCAGCACGCCCGCAATGGCGGCCTTTACCGGCGTTTCATCGACCCAGCAGACCACCTCGCCGGCTTCAACCCGCTCCCCAATCGCGCGTTCGCCTCGCAACCAGCCCACGTGACGGAGCCCGCAGCAGCCGTTGCTGCCCATAGCCTCCGATTTCGCCCGGCGTGCCGGTATTCGGCTCGGCGGAGCCATGCCACAGAACCCGCCCAAGGTGGTGGCCCCGGTTGGTCTCGACCACAGCATGGACATCGACTCCCGCCTCGAAGCCCGGGCCAAGGCCAATGACGACCGCCGCATCCGAGATCCGTGTCCCGAGATTGCGCTTGGCGATAATCGCGTCAACCACTACCGCCGGACGAAGCCGCCGCACGATCTCGGACTGCGGATCGATGAGGACAGGCACCACATCCTCGCTCCATGCCTGCGGAATCTCGTCCCCATCTTTGATCTTGCGCGCACGTACTCCCTCGACTGCGACTTCTCCGCAATAAATCGCCTCGGAAAATGCTACGGTCCGTCGCACCGTAGTCGGCTGCTCGATTTCCGTCGCCACCAGCCGGAAACCCGCGCGATGCAGCCGCAGAATCGCTCCACTGGCGAGGTCTCCCGCACCTTTAATCACAATCACTGCGTTTTCGCCCACGGGCCCAATCCTTTTTTGCCAACCGAATTGGCGGCCGGAACCGCCCCCTTACTATCACCTGCGTAAACATCCGTACATTTCCCCACACGGACCGCCGGAACAGCGGCAGCAATATCCATGCAGAAGCATCCTTAATATTTTGCGAAACCGCGGCTTTCTAACAGTTGCTGAAAAACTGTTCTCAGAGGGTGTCATCCTGAGCGTAGCGAAGGATCTGCTTTTGCGAGCGTTGAAAGCAAAACAGATCCTTCGGTCGCGCAACACCGGCTACCACCCCAAAAAGCCAACGACGGGCTTGTCGGGGACCCCGGCGGTGCGACCTCAGGATGACACCTCTACGAGTTTTCCGTCGGCCTTCCAAGTCGGTGTGGTGGATTTTCTCACAGCTTCTCCAGATCGGAAAATTTTCTTAAGATCTGGGAGTAATCATCCCTGGTGTCAATATCGACTGGCGGCTCCAGATCCAGTTCCACCGTTTCCACTTCAGCCTGATGACGAGCTATCAGCTCCCGTCCTCCCTGATCGCCTGTAACCTGCAACAGTTCCGCGAAAAGCGGGCGCGAGAAAAGCACTGGATGTCCCGGGGTCCCTCGGTATCGTGGCCGCACCACCGCGCTGTGGCGGCTGCGGAATGCGCTGACAAGCGCCTCGATGGCCCGCGAGCTGATCAACGGCTGGTCGCCGAGCAGAAATACCGCCGCCTGCGCCCCGGAAGCGATGGCGTTGATCCCCGCCTTGAGCGATGAACTTTGGCCAGTGGCGTAATCCGGATTGTAGACGATGCGGAGTCGGCGATCGCGCGGCAGCTCCGGCTCCAATTCTGCCGCGCCGTGTCCGAGCACGACCACGACCTCATCCACTGGCGACGCCAGAGCGGCGTCGACCACTCGGCGCAAGATGCTTTTTCCACCAAGCTGCAAGGCCAACTTGTGCGCGGGGTCCCTGGCGAGTCTGTCTTTGTCTCGCTGGGGCGCCGTCGAGCACCGCCATGCGGCGTCCTTCACCGGCGGCCAGCACGATGGCGGAGACCGTGGAGCGCTTGCGGCTATCGCCGCCGCAAACCATGTCGCCTGCCGGGTTGGCAGCACCGTCCTCGGCGCTGCCGGGAATCATCTCCTGAATTGGCATCGCCTCCGGAATGATGTGGCCGGGTATTTCCCGCAGATTCGTGCTTCCGGTGATCACCTTGCGGATCGGCATCGTCTCGCGCAAAGCCGCGATGACCACCCGCTCCGCGCCGTGCTCGATCAGCTCGCGGGCGACCTCGCAACCGGCATTGAAGCGGCTTTCGTCGTCGGCTTGATTGAGCAGCGCGACCACCCTGGCTCGGGCCGGCGCTCCCCTCGTGCTTCCCTCCGGATGCCGCAGCACGGTGGCGACCAGCGCCGGGCTGACCCGGTCGCCCAATCGGCATCCCGCAAGGGCCGCCACGCGCTCAGGACGGTGAACGAACTCTTCCGACAGTCGTTTGGCCGATCACCGAGAGTCCAACCACAACGACTACCATGTCGGCTGAAGGCGGTATCACCGGCTCGTGCGCCGCGGGAGCTTTGAAGGGCCGTCCCCGCGAGCCATCGGCCTCGACCAGCAGGTGAGTAACGTGGAGCTGATTAGGCAGTTGCTCGATCCATCCGGGATCGAGGCCCACGAGCTTGCCGTCCGCCGACAGTCCTCGCGCCAGGACCACCGCGGGGTGCCGATCCAGGGCACGCCGCGCGCTACGCACCAGGGCTTCCAGAGACTCTTCGATGACCGTCGCGGGGAACTGTTGCGAATCAGGGGGACAGATATGGGTTGTGGTCGTGATCAGCACGCGCGCGCCGCGCGCCACCAGTTCGGTGGCCAGCCGGAACATAGCCGTAGTCTTGCCGCCGCTGCCGGTGAAGGCCACTACCTTGCAGCCCGCCGCGCCAGCCGGTGGATCGAAAGCGCCGAACCCGAGCGCTTCCGCCAGTGTTGGCCCGCAGTCAGCCGCGACAATGTTCGGCGTTGGCATCGGCCGGTGCTATCTCCAGGTCAATCAATATAGAAGCCGACGGCAAGCAGGTCATTAGAAAGCAACGCATGTTCCCCATCAAACGCTTTGCTGTTTGTCGAGCCGGCGGCGCTATATCGGATGGCAGAATGATTCGTATACTTTGTGCTGGTTGAGCGCCTGGTACAACGCATTCTTCCGCTGCAAAAGCGCACGGTATTTCGGAACGTTGACCGCATCGGGCTGGAACATGATCGGGTCGCTGCAACACACGGCCCGAAAAGCCTCCGCGTAATCCCGCTGCAGGCCGAGCGTGACCGATGCGCTCATCAGCGCTCCCAGCGACGATGCCTCGCTGTTGTCGTAACGAATTACGGTTTTGTTGAAGGCGTCCGCCTGGATCTGGTTGAAAAGATCGAAGGCCACCAGCCCGCCCGCGACGCTGACCATCGAGATATTCTTCACCAGGGTTTCGATCAGCGAAAGATTATGGCCGATTTCGAGCGCTATGCCTTCGAGGATGGCCCTCACCAGGTCGCTGCGCCGCGTTCCCAGCGAGAGGTTGAAGAACATGCCTTTTGCCAGAGGATTCCAATAGGGAGCGGCGCTTCCCTCGAAGTGAGACAGCATCATCACGCCATTCGCTCCGACAGGCGATTCGGCGGCTTCCTTGTTCATCAGGGCGTAAGCGTCTTCGCCTGCGGGATAAAACTGCTCTTTGAACCAGCGGTGAACCGAGCCGGTATTGAAGATTCCGGCTTCCGCAATCCACTTGCCGGGCACGGCTGCGGCGCTGCAAAGGGTGCGGCACTCATCGTCGAACTGCGGTGCTTCCGAGTAGGCAATGACGAACGATCCGGTCCCGGTATTGGCCTCGGCATAACCCGGACGAAGAATGTTCAAAGCCAGCGCCGCGCATTGCTGATCTCCGCCGCAGACGATCACCGGAATCCCCGCCACCAATCCGGTGGCCTTTGCCATTGCACTGTCCAGAGAACCCGCGACCGAACCGGGCGGTAAAAGCTCCGGCAGTTTCGCCGCGGAAATGCCGCTGATCGCCAGCATGTCCTTGTCCCAGGAAAAGTTGCTGATATTCATCAGCATCGTGCGGCATGCCTGCGACCAATCGGTAACGTAGTGCGCCCGTCAGCAGGTAGACGACGTAATCCTGCACTCCGATCAACTTCTCGGCCGCGGCATAGATCTCGGGACGCTCGTCCCGCAGCCACATCATTTTCGGAACCGAAAAATAAGGGTCCACCCGCAGACCGGTGCGGCGATAGATATCCCGCAGACCCATTTGCCGCAGCAATTCGGCGCACTGCGGCCGGCTGCGTTTGTCCTGCCACATGATGGCGTTGTGCAAAGGCTCGCCCGACGCCATCGATGGGGATCACCGACGCCCGTTGCGACGTAACCGCAATCGCCTCCACGCCGATGCCTCTTGCGTTCAGAAATTCGCCGGTTTGCTTCAGGCTGGAGAGCAATGCGCTCTTCCAGGTGAAAGAGCTTTGCTCGACATAGTTGTTCTCGGTGAATTCCGAGTGATATTCCTGCGAGGCGCGATTCAGTAACTTGCCGGCCCGATCGTAAAGCATCGCTTTCAGGCTGGACGTGCCAACATCGACGACTAAGATATGCTCCATCGAGTTTCCCCGGTCCGCACAGTAGCATGGAATATACGAGATGTCAGGTTCCTATGTGACATTCCGTTGATGTCCGGGCTTTACAAGTGCTTTCGCAGATATTTCCTCTACATCCAGCCGCATAATCATCGTGCGCTCAACGAGCTCTTCTTTAAACACGTGCTCCGGCTTCTTTGTATAGTGAGTCATGATGGCTTGCAGTGCCTCAAGCTTTTCAGGCAACTCACTCACAAAGCTTATCTTTCCCATTCCTACGACACTCTGATACTTCATGCTGCAACCACAAGAGACATTGTGCAAAAATAACTCGTGTTCAATATCGGCCTGAAAACAGACCAGGTTGTTCTTCTTTAAGATATTGATCTTCTTGCCTTCGCCTGCGCTATGAAAGTATAGAGATGCGAATCCACCCTTCGCCAAGCCGAAGTTCATGGTTACGATATAGGGCACATTGCGATCGCACATGGCTATTCGGCAGACATCAGCTTCTTGAAGAATATGCATAATCGCCGATGGATCTTCAATCTGTCTGTCTTTTCTTCTCATCTTCTCAATGCGCCCCAATCCTGATCCACGATCTACTTCGGACTTATCTCACAAACGACACCAACTATCGGAATATGTGTCCCGGAACTATCACCCTTAGCGGAATATACCTTTTGTGGAACCGGTCACGCCGAACGGAACATGGTGGCGTACTTGTTCACCACTTCCTTGATGAATCCGACTTCCTTCAGCGCCAATTGCGACAGGTGATAGCTCTTGCCCGACTCCAGCAGGGCTTTCACCTTTTCCACCGTATAGAACGAAATTTCGGTGTTGACGTTGATCTTGGCGATGCCGTTGCGGATGCACTCCCGGACGATCTCTTCCGGCGTGCCGGAGCCGCCGTGCAAAACCAGCGGAATATCAACCGCCGCCGCAATCTTCTTCAGTACCCCCACGTCGATTTTCGGCGTGCCTTTATACATGCCGTGAACCGTGCCGATGGAAACCGCCAAGGCGTCGATTCCGGTGCGCGCCACAAACTGGCCGGCCTGCTCGGGGTTGGTGTAAATCTCTTCTCCCGATTCTTCGTTGGAAAATTCTCCGCCCGCCAGCGCCCCCAGTTCCGCTTCCACACTGACGCCGGCGGCGTGAGCCATGGCGACCACCTGGGCAGTCGCTTCCATGTTTTTTTCAAACGGCAGGCTCGACCCGTCAAACATCACCGAAGTAAATCCGGCCCTGATCGCCCGGACAATATTGTCGAAGGATTTGCAATGGTCCAGATGGAGAACCAGCGGAATATCGACCCGGCGAGCCATGGCGCTGACCACGCCAAACACGTCGTCGAGTCCCATGTTCGGCAAATAGGCTTCGCCGAAGGCGACAATCGTGGGGTACCCGAGTTCCTGTCCTGCTTCGATGACTCCACGAATGGTTTCGTAGTTGTAGACGTTGAAAGAGCCGACGGCATACCTGCCACGCCGCGCTTCTTTCAGCATTGCGGAAAAGTTGACCATCATTGTTGGATACCTGCCAGCCATTTCTTGAATTCGGGCCGTTCCAGCACTTCCTTGTTAACCACGAACCGCGGCTTTTGCCCCTTGAGAAGCAGGGCGATATCTTCCATCAGAATCTCCGGCGAACGCGAGAGAGCTTCCTTGGTCGTGCCCGCGATGTGAGTCGTCAAAGTCACATTGTCGAGCGTAAGGAATGGGCTATCCGGCTTGGGCGGCTCGTCCGGAAACACGTCCAGCCCCGCGCCGGCGATCTTCTTATCTTTCAGCGCGGCCGCCAATGCGTTGGCATCGATCATTCCGGCCCGCGCGGTGTTCACCAGGTAAGCGGTCGGTTTCATCAAGGCCAGTTCTTTTTCTCCGACCATGTTCTTCGTGGCTTTCGCTCATGCGCGCATGCAATGGTCACAAAATCGCTTTCCTTGAACAAAGTCTCCTTATCGACTGGCTGGCAGCCCGCCGCGCGCACAGCATCGGCGCTGACAAAGGGATCGTAGACCAGCCGCGTGACGCCGAACCCTGACAGCTTCTGGGCAACCAGCCGGCCAATATAACCGAAGCCGATGATGCCGACCTTCTTGCCCTTCAATTCCGGAACCCAGTCGGAGTTGGAAAACGTCTTTCTCCACTGACCGCTCTTGATGGCAAAGTGCGCCCGGGCGATATTGCGGCACTCCGCCAGCATCATGCCGACCGCGAAATCCGACACCGCCTCGGCATTGCGTCCTTCGATATTGAAGACCACGATGCCACGCTTTGTGGCCTCGGCGACGTTGACGTTCTCCACTCCCGCACGCGACACGCCGGCAATGCGCAGCTTCGGCATGGCCGTCGAATACCTTGGAAGAAATAGGAACGAACAGCCCGGCCAAAAGTTCCGCGTCCCCACCCTGCTCCACAATCAGCGAATCGACCACTTCGACTTCCGGTCCTTTTTTCTCCACGACCAGACGCCGGTCCTGAAGCTTCGGCCAACTTGTCTCCCAATTACCGACCTTGGCATCTGCCAGCACATCTCCCAGATATTTCTCCGCCGCGAGTTTGAACTCGCTGCCCAGGATCATGGCATCTCCGATGACCAAGGCTTTGATTGATTTTTTCATAACGCTCCTCGTTCAATAGTGTCGCAAAACCTTTGTGACATAACTCAGGGTGTCATGCTAAGCGTAGCGAAGCATCCCCGCAAACGGTCCTGTCCCGTGCCGCTTCGGACTTAATCAAGTCCTTCTCCTCTACACAACACCTGTGCTGGCGAACCTCGCGCCCATCTCGAAGGCATTGTTGCAATCCTGCGGAAATACTTCCTTGCGCCTTGCCAATTTCTTTTCCACATTGTCGCGTTCCGCTACGATCTTCGAGTAATCGTCGAACTGGTAGGTGTCGAAGCAATAAAGTGTCTCCGAGGCGCCGAACATCCGCTTCAGGAAATCTTCATTCAGGAGGATATGGGTCCGGTAGCCCCGTTCATCCATCGCCTGCTCGGTAACGTTCATTGTATAGATGAAAGCCGTTTGGATCTTCCTGGGAAACAGAGACTCCGGCGCCGCGCTGTATCTCAAATACGGGAACAGTAAGCGTTCCATGAAGGATTTCATTTCGCCGGTAACGGCTCCAAAGTAAATCGGCGTGCCCAGGATAACAGCATCGGCCTCCGTGATCTCTTTCAGGATTGGCGTGAGCTCATCCTGCGCCGCGCACCGGCCATAGCTCGGGCCGTCCTTGGTTTTGCAGGCAAAGCAGCTCTTGCAGCCCGTATACTTCAGATCATACAAATGCACGAGCTTGGTTTGCGCTCCCTTGGAGGCTGCTCCTTCCAGGGCTTTCTGCAGCAGGGTTGCCGTGTTCCAGGTCTTTCGCGGACTTCCGTTGAATGCCATCACTTTCATTTTGCCAACACCTCGTAAGAAATGAGTACAGCCTGTTTCACAAATATCTTTCAAGGGATACAGCAATCTGGAATTACTCTTGATCAGTGTATCCCCGAGCTGTGCTTGAACGTATGACTGCGATCACAGCCGTGACGTTCCGGCCTTCGGCTTGCCGCTGCTATGATTTGGCGCAGGAAGGTTGATCCGGATCTGGGAAGAACCGGGAACGTGGACGGGCGATGGAGACGGTCGGGATCGGCACTGACACAAACAGCAGATCATCAAAGAGCTGATGACAGCGAGAAACTTTCATGCAGAACGATACAAATCCGGTTTCGACGCCTTCGGCAGCGGCTGGCTCAGTCACCCTGCGGCAGCTTTTCTCCGGCTTCCTGAAGATTGGCCTTCTCGGTTTCGGCGGGGTCGCTCCCATCGCCCGTCATGTCATCGTCGAAGACCGCCTCTGGCTCACCGAAGCGGAATACGCATCGGTTATGGGGATCGGCCAGGTCCTGCCCGGCGCAAATACCATTAACGCGGCAGTGATGATTGGCGACAGGTTTCAGGGCATGGCGGGAGCGATCGTCTGCGTCGTCAGCCTGATGGCGATGCCCCTGGCAATCGTCACCGGCCTGGGAGTGCTCTACCAGCGCTTCGCCGGATTGCCACAGGTGCAGGCAGCCATCAGCGGTTCGGCGGCCGCAGCCGCCGGTCTGGTCATAGGAACGGCGCTCAAGATGGCGCGGCGACTCCATCCATCGGCCATCGCAATTGTCTTTGGCTTGCTGGCTTTCCTAACCGTAGGGTTACTCAAGGTCTCGCTGATTGCGGCCATGGCCGTCCTCGCTCCGCTCAGCATAGGGGCTGCATACTGGGAGTATCGCCGTGCAAAATAACCTGTCCCGGCCAGGGCATCGCCGTGAAAGATAATCTGCTCTGGCGCATCGCCGTAACCTTTGCCTCGCTGTCGTTCGTCGCCGTGGGAGGACTCAACGCCGTCATCCCCGACGTCCACCGGCAAGTGGTGAACGTGCAGGGTTGGATGAATGACACGACCTTTACTAACCTTTATGCGCTTTCCCAGGCGGCGCCGGGGCCGAACGTAATTGTCGTCGGCCTGATTGGCTGGCACCTCTCAGGACTGGCCGGGCTGGCGGTCGCCATGCTGGCCATGGTCTTACCCTCTTCAATCCTGGCCCTGATCGTGGGCCGGATTGTCCAACGCCACTCCAGCACCTCCTGGATCGCGGTGGCCAAGGCCGGACTGGTACCGGTCGCCATTGGCCTGATCCTGGCTGGCGGCATCGTCATGGCCCGCGCCGCCGACCGCGGCATCTACATGGTCGTCATTACTTTGGCTGCGGCGCTTTTCGTTCTTCGCAGCGAACGCAATCCGGCCTGGGCCCTGGCGACCGGCACCATCGTCAGCCTGGTTGTCTGGCGGCTCGGTTTGCGCCTTTGAAAATGGTGTCAAACCGCCCCATTCTTGAACTTCGACGATGTCTCGTCAGCGCCGGGCACACTGCTAGCCGCGATGACTTTTACTTTTTCCGCCGCACAATCGGTGCCGGAGTTCCCTGGATCAAAACGTTGACGCACGCCGGCTTTCCGCTGGCGAACGCCCGCTCCAGCGCGCCGGGCAAATCCTCGCCTTTTTCCACGAACTCGCCGTGACCGCCCAAGGCGCTGGCAACCAGATCGTAACGAGTCGCCTGCGCCAGGGTGCAGCCCTTCGCTCGCGACTCACCGAAATCGCGCACCTGAATCTGGTACTCGGCGTTCCAGCGGGCATCGTTGCCGACGACCGCCACGAACGGCAGGTGATTGCGCACGGCGGTGTCGAATTCGGCCATGTGGAAACCGAAGGTGCCGTCGCCCATGACGGCCAGAACGGGGCTCTCCGGACATGCTTTCCGGGCGCCGATGGCGAACGGGATCGCCGACCCGATGGCCCCGGCAAAACCGTTGATGATTCTCCGCGGAGCCTTCAATACGGCCTGGGCCCACTGCCCGATTTCGCCGCCATCGCAGACGAAGATGGTCTTGGGATGGCGGTCCAGAAATGGTTGCAGGGCGAGGCACATCGCCGTGGAGTGCATCCCGCCATTCTGCGGAAATGCCGCCGCATCCGTTCCCCATGGGCGGTAATCGATTGCCGCCTGCACCTCCGCCGCCCACGCCTCGTGACGGCCCGCCGCCACCCTCTGCCGCCGCCTGCATCAAAGCGTTCGCCGCGCTGCGGGCGTCGGCGATCGCCGACAGGCTCAAGCGCTCCTTCTGGGTTCGCGCCGCGCGCGCCAGCAGCTTGACATCCGGATCGATCACGATCCAGCGGCATTGCGGGGAGATGGCTGGCGCTTTGCCGAAGCGCAAAGTGAAGTCCAGCGCTTTGCCGAGCAGGACGATCAGATCGCATTCGGCAAGGACGTCGGCGATCGCTCCCAGACCTGGATCGTTGATGCCGCGCGGACTTTCCATCACCACCACGGGCACGCCCAAAGCCTGCCGCAACTCGTCGACCAGCTTGCTTCCCGCGGGCGTGGCCAGCGCAGCAGACGCCACCACCAGCGGCCGCCGCGCATTCGCCATCTCCTGCACAATCGCCCGCGCTGCTGCCGGCGCCAGCGCCTGCGGCTCCGCCGCGAACTCTCCGGCACTCGGGGCGGCTTCCGCTGAACTCGGCCTCCAGCACGTCTGACGGCAGGCTCACATGAACCGGGCCGGGACGCCCCGATTGCGCAATGCGAAAGGCGCGGGCAATGTCTTTCGGTAACGTGGCCGTCGATTGCGCCGTCCACGATGCCTTGGTCACCGGCGCGGCCATCTCCGCTTGCCTCATTTCCTGGAACGCGCCCAGCCCAAGCTCGCGCAGCGGCGCGTGTCCGGAGAGCAGCACCAGCGGCATCTCCCCGCACTTGGCGGTGTACAAAGCGCCGATCGCGTTGGCGTGTCCGGGTCCGCCGGTCACCAGCGCGACGCCGACTTTGCCAGTCATGCGGGCCCAGGCGTCGGCCATGTGAACCGCCGCGCCCTCGTGGCTAACGTGAATCAGTTCGATTTCGTTATCGACGGCGGCATCGAAAATCGACATGACGTGATTTCCGGACAGGGTGAAGATCGTCCTGGTCCCCGCCATCTTGAGGGCTTCGAGCAGCACATCTGCTCCCCGCATAGCTGTGCTCTTCATGTGATCTATCTCTCGCTTCGGAATGCATTGGTGAGATTACAGCACTTGAATTGGTATGATTTGAGTCGAACTTGTATGGTAGGCAAGCAGGTTGCGGCGGTCAATAGCCTGCCGATTGCGTCCCCGTGAAACAAACTTTTGATGCCATCATTTTGGGTGCAGGCGCCGCCGGGCTCATGTGCGCCATCGAGGCCGGCGAAGCGAGGCCGCCGCGTATGCCTGCACGATCACGCTCCCCGCATCGGCAAAAAGATCCTCATCTCCGGCGGCGGACGCTGCAATTTCACCAACCTCTATTGCGCTCCGGAAAATTTCATCTCCGCCAACCCGCACTTCGCCAAATCGGCGCTCGCCCGCTACACGCCCGCCGATTTCATTGCGCTGGTCGCGAAGCACTCCATTGCCTACCACGAGAAGACCCTGGGCCAGCTTTTCTGCGACGGCTCCGCTCAGCAGATTCTCGCCATGCTCGAAGAAGAGTGCCGCCGGGCCGGTGTCCGTATCGTTACTGGAACTGAAATCCGCGAGATTTCGCGGCCCGGGCAGTTCGTTGTCCGCACCGACCGAGATGAGTTCCATGCGCCCGCGCTGGTGGTGGCCACCGGCGGACTCTCAATTCCCAAGCTGGGCGCCACCGGATTCGGCTATGACGCTGGCGCGTCAATTCGGAGTGCGCGTCCAGCCCTGTCGTCCCGCGCTGGTTCCGCTGCTATTTGCAGGCTCCGGATCGCGAACGCTGGTGCGATCTTGCCGGAGTCTCGCTCGGCGTAACCGCGTCCATCGGGCGTCAGCGTTTCGCGGAAAAGATGCTCATCACCCATCGCGGCCTCAGCGGTCCGGCGATCCTTCAACTCTCCTCTTACTGGCACCAGCCGGAGGCAATCGCTCTCGACCTGGCACCGACCCAGGAGGTCATCACGCCCATGCTGGCGCAGAGCGGTGGCCGCGACCCGACGGCCTTGCGGACCGCGCTCCGCAAAGCTTTGCCTGCCCGCTTCGCCGACCGCTGGCTGGAGGCAAACTCGCCGGAAAATTGGAGCAATCACTCGCTTGCCGAGCTGGAGCGGCGTTTGCATCACTGGGAGATCACTCCCGCCGACACCGAAGGCTATGAGAAAGCCGAGGTCACTGCCGGCGGAGTGGATACCGACGAGCTTTCGGCCAAAACCATGGAAAGCCGCAAGCTGCCGGGCCTGTACTTCATCGGCGAGGTGGTGGATGTAACCGGACAACTCGGCGGCTTCAACTTCCAGTGGGCCTGGTCGTCGGGATTCTGCGCTGGGCAGGCCGTTTAGATCGTTTAGCGAAAGGTGTGGTCATCGAAGCAGCCGGGCTTGTTTCGCCCCGGCGGCAATACCGCGCCGTGATCTTCGCTGGAGATTAAGTGGTGCTGGATAAGCGGGCAATCGCCGTTTCGAGCGCGCCGCGGTCTGCCTCGCTCATCTGCTCGAACGCCATCCCCATACCCACGCCGGGATGCGAGGTCCGAACCTCGGCCGTGCAATTCACGGTTACCTCAGCCACTCGGAGCAACAATTCGACCTTCGTCCCCACCGGAAGCGTGATCATCAATTCGACGTAACAGCCGCTCAGGCTGATATCGCTGACGGCCGCACCCAGCGGAAACCGTGTTTGCGACTGGCGAATGGAAGTGGAGCCTTTGCATCTGTAGCGCGGCGCCACGCGACGTTCGGCCGCCTCGCGCTGCTCCGGGTCCGGGCCGTCGTGAAGTCCCCAAAAATCCTGGCCTTTATCCAGCGGGATCACTTCGATTTTGCCGGCCATCGGGCGTGCCGCTCTGCCCCGCCCAGACCACCCTGAAGCGGGCCTTGCACTCGCGGTATTCCAAACCCAAAACTTCTCCGGCGACAACCGGGTGAGCCAGCCCCTCAAGGCAGGCGCCCAGCAACCCAACGTCAACCGTATGAGCCTGTTGGAAGAAAGGAGAGCCTGATCGCGTTCATTCCCCAAACCTGCACCGGAACGCGAAACACACGACGAAATCCCTGCTCCGGGCGCGCATCCGTTTGCGGGGGATGAATAAGAATGGACGTTACCCTGGTAATTCGATGTGGTGCTCATCCTTAATTCCTGTGAGAAAACTCCGAGTTGCCACTTGCCGAGTTCCCCAGCATGCACTCAACCGCGCAGGTTGGGGTAGTCTGCATCGAGCCACTAAACCGTGTCCAGCGCCGCCTTGGAACAGGGCTTCGACAAGCTGCGCGCGCCGTTTGCCACTTCGCCGCAGTAGGGCCGCTGCGGGCAGCATTTCATGCTCATGGGTAACTAACAACTATCCTTAGTGTGGTTACCTATGGTTACTTTTAGGCTAGTAAAAACCAAATACGGGCACGCACTGATGTCCGTCCGCGAGAGAGCCGAAGGAAAAAGGTTGGAACCTGAAGTCCGCGGGTCCGCCTGCTTCTGCCTGTTGGAGGATTCCCGGCACTCCAAATTTGGCCGGGCATAATTGCATTCACTTGGGCTTTACGCTTCTCGTCCGCACGTAAACGGCTCTTGCCTGCTTACGGTATCCGACGTGGCGGACTTCGATACCCTCGAAAATTCAGCGATCTCTGAAACTCTGCTAGACCCAACCGGGCTCTTGACACTAGAATGCTCTGGTTGCTCAACACTCGAATTTGTATGCAATCGCTCGAAGCCGACAAAAGCAAAAATTCCGGCAGTCTGCACGAAGAGGTTCTCTCGAAACTCCGGCAGATGATCCTTGAGGGAGAGCTTGAGCCCGGTTCGCGCATCGTGGAGCGTTCCCTGTGCGAACGCTTCAAGGTTTCGCGCACCCCTTTGCGCGAGGCCTTCAAGGTGCTCCGCTCCGAAGGCTTGGTCGAAATCCTCCCCAACCGCGGAGCGCGCGTCCCTAGCTTCAGCAAAAAAGACATTTGCGATGCCATGGAGATCATGGCGGCGCTGGAGGGTCTGGCCGGAGAACTGGCGGCCGAGCGCGCCACCGACGACGTCATCGCCGATATCCGGGCGCTGCATTACCAGATGTTCGCGCACTACCTGCGCGATCAGGTTCCTGATTACTTCCGGGCCAATCAGTCCATTCACCGGCGCATTGTCGAGGCTGCCGGCAACCACCTGCTGACCGCCAACCACGATGCGCTGGCGCTTCGCGTCATGCGTGCCCGCTATCTGATGAACCTTTGGGATCACTCGCGGTGGGCCGATGCCATCAAGTCCCATGAGGCGATTCTCGACGCCCTGGTTCGGCGCTCAGGCACCGAGCTGGGCCAATTGCTTCGCCAGCATCTGCATGCGCAGACGCGACGCGTGGTCGATCATTTCAACGCCCTGGAAAAGGAAGGCAAGCAGGAAACTGCTTCCGCGAAGACGCCTGCCCCGGACGCGGATTCGCCACCGGAGCAGCCGGAAAACAGTCATTAAGAAAGCGACGGCAACTAATCCGGGATCAGCCGCGCCAGCAGCGCGATCTTCGCGGTGTCTTCCACCAGGTCGGCCAAGTTGTATGCCATCGTCAGGTCGGTGCCCATACTGAACATGCCGTGGCGCTCCATGAGGATTACCTTCGCCTCGGGATAACGCAGCAATCCTTCCTCTACAAGCCGGTGCAACTCCGCCGATCCGGAGGGCGCATGACCGACCACCGGGACGCGCTTCAGAATCGTCATCGCGCCATCGGTAACCAGCGGCAACTCCTTGGCCCGGACGGCAAAGGCCGTGGCGAAGGGCGGATGCAGGTGCACGATCGCCCCAACCTGCGGACGCAGCCGGTAGGCGCACACATGGAATCCGGTCTCCTTCGAAGGACAGCAGGCGCCGTGCGCTTCCAGAACCTCTCCCTGCAGGCCGACCCGCACGATCGTCGCCGGCGTGATTTCGCCCAGCGAAACGCCAGTGGCCGAAATCAAAGCCTCCGGCCTGCCCGGAATGCGGATACTGATGTTGCCTCCGGCGCCGCCGACCAGACCCCGGTCGTAAGCCCTTTGACAGATTTTCTGCAATTCTTCAGCACAACGCGCAACCACCGCGTCCGTCTGCCCTGCGATCTTTCCTTCGCTCGTACCTGCCATAGTCACACCACTCAATCCTTCACTGCGATTCGTCAAATTGCCCGTAGGGCGGTCCCCCGGAAGATTGCGGGAAAAATGCGTAAGGTATCATCCTGAGGTCGCATTGGTTTTGTGCAACCTTAGGATCTGCTTTTTTCCGTCATCGGCCAGAAGGCTATTCCCAATATAAACTCCGGTAGCGAGCAATTGGGTCCCCAACCTGCGCCGTCATTGCGCAGGCTGGGGCGATAGCGCCGGGGTCCCCGACAAGCCCGCTGTTGGCTTGTTGGGGTGGAAAACCGGGGTCCCCAACTTGCGCCGTCGTTGCGCGGGTTGGGGTGGTAGCTACCCTCTCCAGAAACGGCCCGGCCAATCTCGCTTTTCGGCGGGCACCTCGAAGGGGAACTTCTTGACCTCTTCCAGGAACGCGGCCAAATGATCGCTGATGCGCTCAAAAACTGCAACTCCCTGCTCCACGCTGGAACGCTGCGGGTTGCCGATGGTCGCCGTATCCGAGTACTCGTGGTGCAGCATGGGAATGAAAATATTCTCCGAGCCCTGGAAAATTACGGTGTTGGTTCCATCGCGCTTGGAGAAATTCGGACCCATCCACTTGGGAGCGTGTGCCCGGTCGGGCTTGCCGCGTTCCATATAAATGGAACCTTCGTAGGTCCCCTTTTCCTTCATGTAAGCCATGCAGGTCGAGGTTTCCAGTTCGCCGGCATGCCAACCCGGAGTCTCCTCGGCGGGACCGGTCATGAGGTCGGCCACGACCGCGCATTCCCGCTCCGTGGGAGTCTTATAAAAGGCGCAGAAGCAACCGGTCTCAGCCCGCAGCGTGCGCAACACTTCTCCTTGCGGCTGCATGTTTGTGCCGTGGTGCGAAACGAAAATCAGCTTGTTGAAGCCGGAAAAAATCAGGCTGCGGCCGATGGCATACAGCACGTGCCGGTAGGTCTCAAACGGCAGCGAGACGGTCCCCGTGCCCCAACCCGCTTCTCCCATGTGGTGCGGCGAAACGCCGAAGGGCATCAGCGGGGTGTAGGGAACATTGGCTTTCGCAGCCGCCCGTTCCACGCTGCCCATGGTGGTATAGGAATCGACGCCCAGGGGCACGTGATGGCCGTGCTTCTCCATGCTGCCGATGGGAATCATTACCACATCGTTTCCAGCCTTGATCCATGCGGACACGTCGGTCCAAGGCACTTCCAGAAGATCATATTTCGGTAGCGTTGCCATGCTTGCTTCTTCTCCTTTTAAAACTCGATTTTCTCAGAACATTCCTCAGAATTTATTTCCTGCGCCGCTGACGACCATCCCGTGAAGCAGCCGCGCACAAGGGATTTCCGGCCTGCTTGAAGCTGGGTGACACCCGGCTCCGATAGCCATAGCTCAGGAGCCGTGCACCTTGACCACGACCTTGATCGCGTCTTCGATTCTCTCGCGGCAATACTTCAAGGCGGTCGGCACCTCCGCCAGCGGAAAGGTATGGGTGTGCAGCAGCTTCGCGTCGAAGCGTTTCTGCTTCATGAGGGCTGCCGCCCGGTGGGTCGCGCTTCGGCCTTCACCGCGAATACCGATACAGGTAAATATTGTTGCGCGTCAGCTTGGCCAGATCCACCAGCGCAGGCTCGGACGGGAACGCGGCCAGGCAGATCTTTCCGCCGCGGTTGACCATGTCCAACGCCTCGTTGACCGCCCCGGGATTGCCCGAGCACTCCATGACATAGTGCACCCCTTTGCCGCCGGTGATCCGCCGCACCGCCTGCACCGGGTCCTCGTTCCTGACGTTGATGACATGATCGGCGCCGAGCTCCAGGCCCAGATTCAACCTGGCATCGCGAGTGCCGGTCAGGATCACCGGGTCCGCACCGAGCGCCTTGCCGACCGCTACGCGCCATCAGCCCGATCGGGCCGGGGCCGAGTGACCACCAAACCTTCTCCGGCAATCAATCCGCCGAGCACGTCCAGCCCGTACATGGCCGTCCCGGCCGTCACAATCAGCGTAGCCTCTTCGTCGCTCATCCACGTCCGGCACATGGACCAGGGTATTGATGTGGTTGATCGCGTACTCGGCAAAGCCGCCGTCGGTGGTGAAGCCGTTGGCGCGGTGTCCCTTGTCGTGTTCGCCGTAATTCTTGCCGTAGTTCAGACAGGAGGTGTACATGCCCGCGCGGCATCTTTCGCAGCGTCCGCATCCGGCGTGGATCTCGACCGCGACGCGATCGCCGACGCTATATTCGTCGACTCCGGGTCCGAGTTTGACCACCGTGCCCATGTACTCGTGGCCGGGAGTGAACTGCTTGTTGAAGGGCAGACCGCCCTCGATCATGGCCGGCACTCCCCGGGCAATAATCTCGACGTCAGTCCCGCAAAAAGCGCAGGCATCAACGCGCAGCAAAACCTCGGCCGCGCCCGGCTCCGGAACCGTTTTGTCGGTAAGCCTGAGCTGATCCGGACCGTCCAGAACCCAGGCTTTCATCGTCGCCGGAACCGAAAAATCACGCGCTTCCACCGTCTTCGTCACCGTATTCATCTTCGCTCTCCGCTCTCACGCCATTCAATTCAAGAAACCGCCGCACCGCATTTGCCTTCGCCTGCCTGCGGCGCTTCGCCAGAAACTCCATCAGCAGTTGACAGCAGTGCTCGGCAAATTCCGGGTCGTTGATATGCAGCGGAAGCCTGTGGATCGGGATGTCCTTGCGCAAAGTGCGCGTCAGCGACTGCACAAAAGCCGCGTCGGCCACCGCATCATGCAACGGTCCTCCGGGAGCGCCGTAGATCGACCAGCCTTTCATCGGCAAAACCATGGCGACCGGACCTTTGGCACGGTTCAGCCGTTCGGCCAGCACACGGCCCACTTTGGCCATCTCTTCGCGGCTGGTCCTGACGTTGGCGTTGGAGTCGTTGTGCAAGTACATGGGCCGCCTCCGCAAGCCCGCCGGAACCGATTCGCGAGGTCCGAAGCAAAGATACTCGACGCTGCCCGGAGCCACCACCTGCGGAATTCCCATTTCTCCGGCGGCCAGCAGGCGTCCGCCCTCTACCGGCTGGTAAACCCCGGTCTGCAACACCTCTTCCGTCAGCTCGTGCGGCGTAAGCTCCAGCACCGCCGCCACCTGTCCGGCGCGAATCAATCGCTCCATGGCCGAGCCGCAGGCCCCGGACGCATGGAAAGCGGCAACCTGCAATCCCGCGCCACGCAGAATTTCCACCGACCGCGCCACCGCCGGATGGGTATTTCCCAACGACGTGATTGCCACCAGAGGTTTATCGGATGAGCCCGCAACCGGCGGCATCGAAGCCATGCCGGCAATCGCCGCCGCCGCGTTTCGCAGCACCGGTTCGACCACCGGGTTCGGGCCGCCCAACAGATCGGCCACCGAAAACAGCACCGCAATATCACTGGAGCCGATGTAGGGACGCATGTTCCCCGAAGCAATCGTCGACACCACGAACTTGGGAACCCCCAGCGGCAGTTCGCGCATGGCGGCGCAGACGACAGCCGTACCCTGGTTTCCACCCAGTCCGAGTACACCCGCCAGCTCGGCATGAGCCCAGAGCCGGCGCAACACCTCGCTGGCTCCGCAACCCATCGCCGCCATCACCTCATCGCGCTGCCGGGCAACTAATTCGCGCAGATCGACACCGGCGGCCGCAGCCACCTCGAAACGCGAAATCTCCGGCGTAACTCCGTCGGGCTCCGACAGGCCGACATCGATCACCACCACCGAGCGCCCCAACTGCTTGAGGCACGACTTGAGATACGCGATCTCGCGTCCCTTTGTATCCAATGTGCTGATCAGTGCAATCGGCATCGAAGTTCGAAACTCTTTCATCGGCGGCAACCGGCTGATAGCGCGTAATGCGGCCAGACCGGATTCGCCAAAGGTATATCCTGCGGCCAGCTAGAACACATATATTCGCAACGTTGGTCTGACTTGCGGGCCGTAAAACCCTTGGGGCAGATTCACTTTTTCGGCGACCCAAGTCGATTTACGATTGAATACAATCTGTTCGAGCGAAACAATACGGTACGCTGATTCTGAATGTCAAGGCAAAATTCTTCCGGCCTTCAATCAGGCCCGAACGAACGAATCTATGGTCTTCGTAACATTCCTGTTTACAGGTATTTGAATTCGGTTCCAAGCGCGAAAACAATCGCCGCCCACATGCTATTTGCAACTTCATCGAGGGCTTGATCGCCGCTTCCCAATGCGCGGCTGGAATTGAATTCTTTCCGATGCCTGATGACACTGGAGGGCTTGTGCCCGGTGGAAACCGCGCGCCAACCCCGACTTGAACGAGAGATTTCGGCCATGGCGATCGGCAGGCCATGGCGATCACCGCCTGATTTGCATTCAACCGCGGACGGGCTTATCCCGTCGAGGTTAACAGGCGGCGAGGGAATACCCAATCCGCCGCCGCGTTCCGCCCGGAAGAATCTCTCTTATTCGCGGATTTGTTCGCACTTGCAAGCCGCGCAAAATCTGCGATTTCCATTTTTGCTTGACTTCCACAGCTACGGTGCTTTATCGTTCGCCGCAATTTAGATTGTATTCATTTTGATGAAAGCTCCCTAGACTTGGCCGGCAGTGCGCCGCAGCCGCGTTGGCTGGTATGGCAGCAGGCATTCCGCAGGAGCCGGTTGCCGGCACCAGAGCGCTTGACGAACATTGTAAGGGAAAAGGTCTGAGATCCATGCAATCGGGCGAAATGAAAGTGGCGCCCCCACCTGTGTCAGTGGCTGTTATCAAGAGTGATTTCTATAAGTGGGCTTATGTCGTGGCCGGGCTCGTGGTCCTGTTCGGATCGATGCTCGTCCCCACACCCGCCGGCATGAAGCCGGAAGCGGTCAGGACCCTGGGCGTCATGCTGACCAGTATCCTGTGGTGGGTCACGGAAACCTTCCCCATCCCGGTCACCGCCCTGATGATTCCAGTCATGGTCCACGGACTGAAAATCATGCCGTTGTCGGAGGCCTTGCGGGAGTCGTTCGGCAATTCCCTGATTCCCTTCATGGTCGGCGTCCTCGGGCTTTCGGCGGCGCTCAATGCTTCGGGTCTCGGCAAACGCATTACCTACCGTCTGCTGACCCTGGCGGGGACCAGCACGACCCGGGTGGTTGCCGTCTATTTCTGGATGTCGTTCATCATCTCCATGTTCATCGACGACGTGGCCGTGGTGGCCATGATGCTGCCGCTGGTGCTCGGCTTGCTGAAGACCATTGACGCCAAAGCGGGCAGCAGCAACTTCGGCAAGGCGCTGATGATGGCGATCATGTTCGGCTCGGTGCTGGGCGGCCTTTGCACCCCCGCCGGAGTCAGCTCGAACGTCGTCACCATGGCGTTCATGGCCAAGACCAATGTGCTCGTCAGTTTCCTTCACTGGACTCTGATTTCAACTCCGATCGCGGTGGCGATCGCGGCCGTTTCGGGATGGCTGATCATCAAAATGTTTCCGCCCGAGATCGCGCATCTGCCCTATGGCCGTGACGTGCTGGAGCACGAGTTGAAATCCCTGGGAACCATGAGCACCAAAGAGAAGACCACCGCCGTCGTCTTCATCCTTGCGGTTCTGGCGTGGCTGACCAGCGATGCGACCCATCTCCCGATCCCGCTGGTGTCATTGCTCATCCTGGCCGGCATCACCTTGCCGGGGGTTGGCGTATTCCGCAACTGGCGCGACCTGCGCATCGAATGGGGAGGAGTCGTTCTGCTGGTCGGCGGCTTCGTGGTGGGGATTGCCGCTGCCAAAACCGGGCTGGCATCGTGGGTTGTGCAAAAGGCGCTGAGCCCCATGGCATTCTTGCCGCACTTGCTTCAGCCCGCGGCGGTCACGCTGCTGATTGCCATCGATTCACTGGGATTTTCCAGCTTCGGCACAACTGCCTCGGTCAACGTTCCGTTCATCATCGCTTATGCCCAGCACAATGGCTTTCCGCTGCTGGCTCTGACCCTGACGGCCGGACTCGCCTCGTCGGTTCATTTCATCCTGGTGACCCAAAGCCCGACGCTGATGCTGCCTTACGCCTATGGCTATTTCAGCTTCAAGGATCTGGCCAAGTTTGGCACCCTGGTAACGCTGGTGAGCGCCGCGGTGATCGCCATCGGCATGACCGTGGCTGGCATGCCCGCTGGCTTGCCGATGCCCATCAAGTAGGTTTTGTACGGCGCCAACTTGGTTGGCCGCTACAGCATTGGCAAGCTACGAGGCTTGGGTCCACGCGGGAAGGCCGCGTCGATCCGCGCGATCTCGGCGTCGGTCAGGTGAAGCTCTCCGGCCCCCGCGTTTTCCTCGGTATGCCGGGCGGTTGAAGCCTTGGGAATCGTAAACAGCGATGCGAACCGCAGCAGGAATCGCAGTGCAACCTGACGGGGAGTCGCGCCGTGGGCGTCGGCAATGGCTTGCAGCACGCGGCCTGCAGCGCTCGCTGGCCCGGCGAAATCCCCGTGGCCGAATGGACTGTAGGCGACCACCGCGACGCCGTGCTGTTCGCACCAGGGAATCACGGCGTGTTCAATAGCGCGTTCCTTCAGATGGTATAGTACCTGGTTGCAGACCAGGCGTCCCTCGCCGGCGATGCCGTGCACCTCTTCCAGTTCGGAGACGTCGAAGTTGCTCACCCCCCAGGACATGATTTTGCCCTGGCTTTGAAGCTGTTCGAAAGCGGCGATGGTCTCCTCCAGCGGATGGCTGCCCGGCCAGTGCAAGAGGTAGCAATCCAGCCGATCGGTCTTCAGATGCGCCAGCGAACGCTCGCAGGCCGCAATGGTTCCGCGGCGGCTGGCGTTACTGGGAACGACCTTGGAAACCAGGAAGACCTCGTTGCGACGGCCGGCAATCGCCTCGCCGACGACATCCTCGGCGGCGCCCGAGCCGTACATCTCGGCCGTATCGATGTGCGTGGCCCCGAGGTCGAGGCCGCGTTGCAAAGCGGCGATTACCGTCTTGCGATCGCCGTCTTCGATGTACCAGGTCCCCTGACCGATGACCGGAACCTCGCGCTTGCTGGGACCAAAATGGCGTCGTTCCATTCCTTACCTCCGCCCGACTGGCTCTTCCGGCTCGACTGATGGGAGGAGCAAAATCCAGACTAGCATGAGGCAGACGGCATTTGTAGAGATGCAGACAGATGAAACGTCCGGCTGCGCTTGTGGATTATCAGTAGGAACAAAACAACAAACAAAGGTGGCTCGACTTCGCTTGCCATGTTTGCTTGCCATGAAAGTTCGAGTCGAACCCTTGTTGCTCAGGCGGCTATAGCGCCGAGGAGCAGCACGCGCCGGCTACGCGGCGCTGCTGATTTCGCTCAAGGCAAGCACGGCCAGTTCGAGCCGGTCCTTTGCCCCGGTCTTGCTGAAGATGCTCTGCAGGTGGCGCTTGACGGTGTTTTCGCTGATGGTGAGCTGCTGCGCGATGTCGCGATTCTTCATCCCGCGCGCCACCAGGTAAGCGATCTGACGCTCGCGTTCGGAGAGGCGGTGCAGGTTGGAAGCGCGCTCTTCGTGGGTTTCCTGCGACATGGCGGTGAGCACGCCGTGGGCGACCTCGTCGGAAAAGGCCAGTTCGCCGCTGGCGACCGCGCGGATGGCGGAGAACAGCTTCTCCGGAGTATCGCCCTTCAGCACCAGGCCGCGCGCGCCCAGGCGCACGACTTGCACGTAATCGGGATGGCTTTCCGAGGCGGTCAGCACCACGGAAGCCACGTGCAAGCCGGCTTTTTCCATCACCCGCAGCACTTCGAAGCCATCCGTGCCGGGCATGAAAAGATCGAGGACCACAACGTCGGGCTCTTCGCGCCGCAGCAGCTCCAGCGCCTCGGTGCCGGTGGAGGCCTTCCCGACTACCTGGAAATCCTGCTGGGTCTCAAGCAAAGCGCCGAGCGACTCTCTCAGGACGGTGTGATCGTCGGCGATGACGATGCGGATCTTCTTCGAAGACATATTCACGAATACTTGGATGCCGGAATAGTTTACTAAGTGGTCAACACTGGACAGAAATTCTGTTTGCGGTTCGGCCGGACAACTCAGAACCGCCCGCTTGTCGACCTCCAGTAAACTAGCCGCGTAAGCCGAAATCGGGCCAAGGTGAGGTATCAAGCGCAAGTTGTGGTATATTCCGGTTTTCCCCGCTGAGACACTGACGTGACCATCGACGAAGAGCTCGCCTTTCTCGAAGAAAACGTTCGCCGCCTGAAGGTGGAGTACGACATCTACTTTGGTGGCGGTTCGCGCAGAGCTCCGACCGACCTGGATTGGCGGGTGCAGGGCCTGATCAAGAAGTACTCCGACAGCCAGAAGTTGACGTCCCAGCAGCGCTTCAAATACAACACCGTGGTACAACGCTACGCCACTTACAGCGATCTGTGGCGGCAGAAGCTTAGAATCAGGGAAGAAGGCTATCGCCGTCCGCAAGACGCGCTGCTCGGCATACAGGGGCTGCGGCCCGTCAAGCGGTCAACCCAGCAAGCGGAGCTTGCCGGACTCGTCAGCCACCGCAAACAGAGCTTGCCGTCGCAGCCGACTGTCGCTCAGCCAAGCAGTCGGCGGTGCTGCTGTTTGCGGACTCAGACGAGCTGGACGGCATTCGGGAGCTGTACGAGGCGATGCAAAGCGGCGCGGGTAAGGCAAAGCGCGCGGTTCGCTGGAAACTTTGCGGCCTTCCTGCGGGCCAAGACCAAGGAAATCCAAAATACTTACGGATGCTCCGGCGTCAAGTACACTGTCGAAGTGAAGAACGGACGGGCGCAAATCAAGGCCAAGCCGAACCTTTAGACGTGCATCTGAGCCGTGGCGCTAGCTTGCGACGATTCCGTCCAAATGCCGATGCACGCGAGCATCGTCCGGCGTCCCGGCATTGCGCCCGAGCCTTACGGCATGCAGGTACACGCTTCGCAGACTTCATACAATTGCGAGGCATTGCATGTCCAAGATCCAGCGGGCTCTTCTGAGCGTTACCGACAAGACCGGAGTGGTGGAGTTTGCGCGCGAGCTGGCGCAAACCGGAGTGGAGCTGATCTCAACCGGAGGGACCGCCAAGGCCCTGCGCGAGGCGGGCATCGCGGTGAAAGACATCAGCGAGCTGACCGGCTTCCCCGAGATGCTGGACGGGCGCGTCAAGACCCTGCATCCCAAGGTTCACGGAGGCATTCTGCACATTCGCGGCAACCCCGAACACCTGGCCGCCGTGCGGGAACATGGAATTCAGCCGATCGACATGGTGGTGGTCAACCTTTACGCGTTTGAAAAGACGGCGGCCAAACCCGGAGTGCGCTTTGAGGAGGTGATCGAGAATATCGACATCGGCGGACCTTCGATGGTGCGCTCGGCGGCGAAGAACTTCCACGATGTTGCGATCGTGACCGCGCCCGGCGATTACCAGGGGATTCTGGCCGAGATGCGCGCCAACGGCGGATCGCTTTCGCTGGCCACGCGCTGGCGTCTGGCGCAAAAGGCATTTGCCACCACGGCGGCCTATGACGCGGCGATTGCGTCAGCCTTGGAGCGGGTCCCGGCGCCCGCCGCCAACGGCAGCTTTGACACCGGCAAGCTTGTCCGCAGGCGACGGCTTTCCGCAGACGCTGCGGCTCAGCTTTCACAAAGCCTTCGACCTGCGCTATGGCGAGAATCCTCACCAGAAAGCGGCCCTCTACAGTGACGGTTCCGGGAAGGGAGTGGCCAACGGAAAACAACTCCAGGGCAAAGAGCTTTCCTACAACAACATTGTCGACCTGCAAGCGGCCTGGGAGCTGGCGCAGGAATTCGAGGAGCCGGTGTGCGCCATCATCAAGCACACCAACCCCTGCGGCACCGCGACCGGCAAGACGCTGGCCGAAGCCTACCGGCGGGCTCTGGAGTGCGATCCGGTTTCCGCCTTCGGCGGGGTGATCGGGGTCAACCGCCCGGTCGACGCCGAAACGGCAGCGCGAAATGGCGAAGCTCTTTCTGGAAGTGATCGCCGCCCCGGGCTTCGACGAGGAAGCGCGCAAGATTTTCTCCTCGAAGAAGAACCTGCGGCTGGTCGAGGTTGCCGGGGTGCAGCAGCGATGGGTGCTGAAGAATGTCTCCGGCGGGGTGCTGCTACAGGACAACGATGTGCACGTGCTGAAGCCGGAAGATCTGAAGGTGGTCACCCGGCGCCAGCCCAGCGATGAAGAAATGCGCGCCCTGCTGTTTGCCTGGAAGATCTGCAAACACGTGAAGTCGAACGCGATCCTTTACGCGCGCGACGGGCAAAGCGTGGGCGTTGGCGCCGGCCAGATGAGCCGCGTCGATTCGGCGAAGATCGGCGCGATGAAGGCCGTGCTGCCGCTCAAGGGAACGGTCGCCGCTTCGGACGCGTTCTTCCCGTTCGCCGATGGCGTGGAGGAAATTGCCAAAGCCGGTTCGACGGCGATCATCCAGCCCGGAGGCTCGGTGCGCGACCAGGAAGTGATCGACGCGGCCGACCGCCTGGGACTGGCCATGGTGATGACCGGAGTGCGGCACTTCCGGCACTAGAATTCAGGTGCCCCGGGTTAGCCATAGCGGGCAACCCGGGGACACCTGAGCCCGGTCATCTCTCGGCATGAATTACCAAACCTGCGTTGCTTGCACCCTGCGGTGGAATACGGTCTCGATGCTCAGTTGGAGCGGATTCTAGGCAGGTTCAGCGCTTCCGGCCGATCGTCGCTCGGTTCAGCTTCATGGGCCGGGTGCGGAACTTGGAGCGGAGATAGGCAAAGAATCGCTCGCAGCCCGTGGCGCTGCGACTCCGGCTTGCAAGGCGTGCGGCCGGGTTGATGATGAAAGCCGAAATTACTGCACATGACCGTGACCTCCGCTTTCGGGTATCACACAACCGTTCGCGATCTCGCAGACGGCATGCTCGAACTGGATGGTGGTGTGATGAATCTCAAACCTTGCGGCCAACACCTGCCTGACTTCGCGCAGGATGCGCTCGCTGGCGGAGGGCGGAATATCGGCAATGCCGATATGGCAGGAAAGCGCGTGGGTGTCCGAACCGATGCTCCAAACGTGCAGGTCGTGCACGTCGTTCACGCCGCCGATCTCGCCGACTGCCGCCGCAATCTCCTCCAGCCGCATTCCGCGGGGAGTGCCTTCCAGTAAGATGTTGAGACTTTCGCCGATGATGGACACCGACGACCAGATTATGAGCGCGGAAATCATAATCGAAAGTGCCGGATCGATCCACTGGTGGCCGGTGGCCGCAATCGTCCAGCCACCCAGGATGATGGCCGCGGTCGAAAGCGTATCGCCAACTTCGTGGATGAGGGCGCTGCGGATATTAAGATCCTGCCGGCTGCGGAACAGCAGCCATGTGATGGCGCCATTCAACGCCACGCCGGCGGCGGCCACGCCCATCATCAGTCCGGCATGCACAACCACCGGATGCGAAAAGCGCTGCACCGCCTGGTAGACGATCCACAGAGAGATCAGAACCAGCGAACCGCTGTTAAAGAGCGCGGCCAGAACACCGGCGCGATGATAACCATAGGTTCTGGTGGAGCTGGGCGGCCGCTCCGCCATGTAGACGGCCAACGACGACAGCAGCAAAGCGAAGAAATCGGAAAGATTGTGCCCGGCTTCCGACAGCAGGGCCAGGCTTCGCGCACGCAAGCCAGCCACCACCAGCAACAGAATGTACGCCGCGGTGAGCATCAGCGAGATCTTCAGGACCCGCCCGGTTCGCAAATGCGCGAAATGATCGTGCGAGTGCGCCTGCGTGCACATGCATAATCGAAAGTTTACTTTTCTTGCCGCGCGCCCAGCAAGCGCCCGAGCCCTTCGCGGGCGAAAGACATTTGCCCGTGCGACCCGCCAGGTTCAGAGTTGGTAGCCTCCGCAACAAGCGCCGGAAACTTTGCTTACGGAGAATTTTCCAGCAGCTCGCGTCTTGCGGAATCTCGCGACTGAGCGGACCTTTCCAATTGGATGGCGAGCATAGTTCGCGGGATGCGAGAAGCAGCTCTCGTTCCTCCTCGAAGGGAGCAGACCTCTTCTATCCGCTGTGCATCACTTAAGACGGCGGATGAAGACGGCTGGAGGATGAATGCGCGGCCGCTTACTGTTGCTGATACTTGCGCTTTTTCTGGCGGCGGCAGATGCCGCTTTCGTGGCAAAGCCCGGGCTCGTCGGCCCAACCGGAGAGCCGGCAACGGCCACGACTTCGCCGGAGACCTCGCTCGGTCAACCCAGCGAGCAAGGTGCCGGCTTCGCGCCCGATGATGACAATCAGAAACTTCGCGAGAAAATCCTGAACGCGCTGCGAGCACACTCCTCGCTGGCGAGCAGCAATTTCAATGTGGAGGTCTCAGACTCGCAGATAGAACTCAGTGGCAGCGTGCCCACCGCCCGTGAAAAGGAAATCAGCGCGCCGGATTGCCCAGTCGTTCGGAAACAATCGCAGCGGTCGCGCCGCGAAGATCGAAGTACGGAATGCCGGAGGAGCGCAGGGCACGCAATCGTCTCAGCGCTAGAGCTGGTTAATCTTTAATGTAGTCGCATGAGAGAGTGTCATCCTGAGGCGGAGCACCGGGGTCCCCGACAGACGCTGTTTTTGCGTCGGTTGGGGTGGTCAGCGCGGAGCCGGGGTCCTCGACAAGCCCGCTGCAGCTACACCAAATCTAAAAATGCGATAGTCCATCGTCCAAGTGCGGGCGAACTTGCGGCACCAGCACTGCATCTGAGGAGGTGTTTCTAGCGGAGAAATCAGGCGTATGTCGACAGACGATTCGTCGGATAGCACTCCCACTCAATCCGGCTCCGCTCGTTCGCTCCAATATGCGCAAAAGCGGCGCATGCTGAGCGCCCCGGCTCGCTCCGGCTGGCGTGTGCGATTGCGCCTTCGGGTGCTGATTGCATCCGCTTTCTGCCTGGCCGGAGCCTTGCAGCGTGACGCCTTGGCTGAATCCGTCGATGTAACGGCTGAGCGGGTACGAAGCGGCGCTTGAACGAGACCAGCGTCGCGCGCCAAATCTACGCCCTGGAACACTTCCTTGAGCGTCCCCGGCAACGGTCCGCTGACGACTTCCGCGCTTGAGTTCCTGGTCTGGGATTACCTGCAAACCGGAGCCCCCGCGCAGGCGGCGCGCCCCGCCAAGGCGCTGCTGGCCATTCGATTCGGAAAATGCAATCGCGCTGGCGGCGCTGGTTGACCCCGGAGTCGGGGCTCGCCCGACGATGGCCGGGAACGCTTCCAGATGGCAACGCGCGGGTTGGCCGAGTATGGGCATCTGCAAAAGCCGGTGGGCATGACGAGCGAAGAATTCTTCCGGCTTCAGTCGCGGATATTGAGCACGCTTGACGGCGAAGCGGGCTTCGGCTATCTCGGCCAGAAAAATTATGCCGCCGCGCAACAATACTTGCGTCAGGCGGTAGGCGAACGCACCAAACAACGGCCGCTACGTGTACGGGCTTGCCATTGCGATGCTCAAACAAAAGCCGCCGCAGAACCAGGGCTACTGGTATTTGGCGCGAGCCGTCAATCTCTCGCGCGGAACGCCGCAGGGCGCGCAGATTGCGGAATTTGCAAGAAAGCAATACATGGACGCGGGCGGCAGCAGCGGCAATTGGGACCGGTTCCTGATATCAGCGGCAGTGCTCAACTTCCGCGAGCACTTCCAATGCCGCACGGCCAGTATGGCGCGCGCGACCGCCGCCGGCTTCGCTCAACCAGCCCCGCATGAGCGGTGATGCGCGACGAGCGGCACCTCCGAGATCGCCGGTTTCACAGGACGCCCGGCACGGCGGCCAGTGCAAAGCGCCTCACTCGCGGTCCCCCAATTCGCCGGCGGCGAAGCAGAACGGAACACCGCTGTACCCGCGCTTCCACCGAGCCGGCAACCGCCGCCGGACACGGCCAGTACGGGACTGCGACTTCCGCCCAGTCATAAGAATGTCTTTATTCCTCGCGATCGCCCGCTTTCGCTCGGAATCCTGATTCAGAAGGCGCGCCTGACGAGCGAGGACCGCAACGCAATCGTCTTTGCCTTGAGCGATCTGGTCAGCCACCTTCGGCAAGACGATGAGGTCTTCGTCATGGGGTTCAGCCATGATCTGGAGTTCGAGCAGGACTTGACGCGAAACGAGAAGCTGCTGGAAGAGGCGATTGCCACCATCAAGCCGCAATCCGGCGCGGCATTGCTGGATGCCGTTGCCTTCGCCGCCGGTCACCTGGACCGCATCGCCAAGAACCGGAGCCGCGTACTGCTGGTGATCTCCGACGGCCACGATGCCGCCGCCCATATCAGTTCTTCCGAGATCAACGGCGTGTTGGGAAGAGTGCGGGTTGACTGCATCGGGCTCGACGTCGACGATGCCGAAGGCATGAACCTGTTGCAGTCGCTGGCAGCGTACTCAGGCGGCCAGACTTCGTTCGCCACCAGCCCCAAGCAGTTCAGAAGCGCTACCTGGGAGTTCGCCAAGAGCATGGGCATCGAGTTCCCATACTAGCGGTGATGTATCCCGCAGCAGGGTGAAGCATTTCGCGAATTTTAGCCACGCTGCGGGCTTTGCTGAAGTCTTCCCGCAGTCGTGGGAATTCGCGTCTCATTGTTTGAGGCGTTTGTTGATGCATGAACACCATGAGTTCAGAAGACTGGCTCTACTTGGACCTTGCAGCCGCCGCGCCACACACTTCTTCGACGATCGCTACAAATTCCTCGTCGTCTACCAGTCCTTTCTTGGAGGTTCCAAGCTCTTTGATCTTTTGCAAAACGATTCTCGAACTTCTCCCTGTCCTCCGGATAGTCGAGCCCTAATTCCTTGAGCTTGGTGGTCACCGAAGCATATCCGCTCTTCTTGCCCAGAACGGCTTTAGGCTGCTGCCCGACAAAGACCGGGTTCAATGAAAACATCGCCAACGGCTGCTGATAAACCATGTCAATGCCGATTCCGGATTCCCGGGTAAAGTTTCCCGATCCTACGATCGGCTTATTGGGAGCCATGGGAAATCCGGTCAGTTGCCGGGTCACGGCGGATAAGTTGGCCAGCTTATCGAACTTGAATCCCCAGTCGTAGCCGTAAAGCGTCTTCAGCGCCACCGCGACCTCTTCCAGCGCGGCGTTGCCGGTTCTTTCGCCAAGCCCGTTGATGCAGGTGTGCACGACGGAAGCGCCGGCTTCGACGGCCGCCATCTCGTTGGCCACGGCCATGCCGATATCATTGTGAGTATGAATCTCGACCGGCAGCTTGGTCGTCTCTTGAACCAAACGCACGAGATACTTGATCGCCGCCGGGATCGCGCAACCCGTCGTGTCGATCACACCAACGGAGTCCGGCGGCGCTTCCTGCATGAGGCGAGCGAGCAGTTGCTTGAAATCGGCTACGACGGCACGAGTCGTGTCATAGGGAAAATAAACCGTATGTAAGCCAAGTTCCTTGGAGCGCCGGATAGCCTTCTGGCTTTGGGCAAAGACCTGATCGATGGTCCATTTGAACTGGTACTCCAGCTTGGGTTGGCCAACCGGCACCTCGATGATCACGCCAGTCGCGCCGCAGCTATGGGCGACTTCGATATCCTTTTCCATCGCGCGGACAAAAGCATAGACTTTGGCTTTCTTCGCCCGCTTGGCGATGACCTTGATGGCCTCCGCGTCTTCGGCCGAAACCGCAGGCATTCCGGCTTCAATCCGATGAACGCCAATGTCGTCCAGCATTTCGGCAATTCTGATCTTGTCGTCTTTCCGCAGTACGATTCCGGGAGTTTGCTCGCCGTCCCTCAGCGTGGCATCGTGAATCTCGACCTTACCGGGTAAGTCAAACTGGCTCCGAACCTCGGGAAGAAAGTTAACACTGCTTGTCCACCACAATTCCGACTTCCATTTTTGATCTGACGACATTGAACATCTCCCTTTTTTACTGCACGGCGCGTACAACGGCACATGGCGGGGACCAAACCACTTATTAAAAACAGGCTGTAGCCACTTTTACCATAAACTCCAGACAGCATTCAGTTTTTTTGCCGTCCAAGAGGCGTGCCCGGCGCCGGGCTGCCCGCTTAACCGTCTGAATCCAAACGATGTGTTTCTGGTCGGCCGGCGCCCCGTCGGAGGGTAAGGGCCGCCTGTCGGTCTCCGGTTCCAATTCGTTCCCTCCGCTGCTATCATAAGTAGTGGTCGATTCATTTCGTATTTGCGATCGTGAATCCTGGATTCCGCCGGTGTGGCCCGAGTCCCGAACGTTTACGCCGGATGCGTTTCCGCATGTTCGTCACCGGACGATCACGATTCAGCCCCTTTTTATTCATTTGCTAATTTTTCCTTTTCCGACAGTCTATGTACAAGACGATTCGAGGTTTTCATGCACAGCGATTCATTAGGCAAGGTTTGGATTAATCCCTGGAAGTACTGGGCAGCTACTGAAAAGATGAGTGAAGCCGAAGCCGGCTCGCTGATGAACGAAGTATTGCAGTGCATTGAAAGCGGAAACAAAAAAGGGTTGGAGCGTTATGACTTTGTGACCCTCGACAATCCGGTTCACATTTGGCGTAATCTCCGCTCCAAGGAAAACCCCGGGCGATATATCGCATGATCTTGCCGGTCGTGCCGCTTCGCCGTGCAACCGCGAGTAGGTGCGCGGCACGGAATTTTCAAGTGCTGCGGGGAAACAGGTTGCAGGTGAAGTGAGCCCACGAACGTCGTGCAAGCGACGTCGCCTCACTCCGTCCGCCCTGACACGCTCGTCCCGATACTCCTGCTTCGGCCGTTTTCCGCGAGCCTGCGAAGGCCGCGCGACTCCCCGATAGCTTTCCGCTCCAGCGCATGCTTCGTCCTTGCCGCTCCCGCCTGAGGCTGCAAGTGTAAGCATTTCTGCACACTTATCGCTGCAACTGTTCCGCTTTTCGTCCGATCTTAACCAGCCATTCAACATACTGTCACAACCGGCTGATATCAGTGGGGCAGCACTCCTGAGTTTCTGGGCAGCGGCAACTTTCAAGTGCAAGCCATCCCGTAACCCGACAGCCTGGACAGTCTCGCTCCCGGCAGAATGAACGACTCGGCAACGGTTCGGCTTGCATAAGTAGTTAGTTATCCGCGACAGGATTCCTGGAGGGCCACACCTTACTGAAATCATACGGAGAGAGACAGCATGCCGCACAACGACGAAAACGAGAAGCCAAAATCAACCGGCGTCAATCGAAGACAATTCATCACTCGGACGGCGGCTGGCGCCGCCGGTGCCGTCGCCCTGACATCTGTTCTGGATGCGTGCGGCGGATCATCCTCCAGCACCCCGGCCGCCACGGCTGAGCAGAACCTCAGCACCGGGGCATGGAAGTTCGGCGTCATGTCCGACACGCAATGGACAGATGCGCCAGGAACGGTGTGGACGACGAACCCTGTAGGCACTGACGCGGCCGACCCGAACACGTCTGCTGTCAGCATTGCGACCCAGATCCAGCAGCAATTCGTCGATGCCGGCGTAAAGTTCGTTGTGCACGTCGGTGATCTTGCCGACAATACGTCTGCCTCGGTAGCAAATACAGGCGAGGATACGCGCGCCCTCTATGCTCAGACGCTGTACAACGCCGGCATCGGCTTCTTCCCGCTGCGCGGCAATCACGATGACAATTACGCCAATCTCGGCGCTGAGTTCCAGCGCATCTTCCCGCAGACGCAGACCGGCGTCCACAACAGCACGCCATCCGATGTTCTGGCCTTCGCCACCAGCGACCCGCAAGTCTCATCCGCCCAGAACACCTGTCTCCCCACCGGCAAGAGTGGCGCGGCATTTACGGTGGGCTCCAACTTCAGCAGCCCGTCTGATAATCTTTGGCCCGCTAGCAGCCTCAAAGGTTTGTCGTATTCGTTTGACTTTAGCAACGCCCGCTTCATTCTGCTCGACCAGTTCACGCCCATAACGAGCAACGGGGCCGCACCCGCGGGGTGGGACGGCGGATTCGGGGGCACCAGCCCGACCACCATCAACTTGCAGCAGAGCTGGATCAATTCGCAGCTTTCCGGACGCTCCGCGGGCAGCCATGCCTTCGTATTCGGTCACAAGGGGATCATTACCTGCCAACACGCCGATGGCCTGTTCGGAAACGACCCCTCCCAGAACCTGCCCTATCAGAATGCTTTCATCAGCAGCCTGGCCAGCAATAAGGTCGGGTATTACATGAACGGCCACGATCACATGTACGATCGCGCGCTGATCACCAGTCCCGATGCCACGGCGAAGGCGATGACGATTCTCACGGCTTCGGACAGCTCGAAGTTTTACGTCCCGGCGGGCTCGGGCACCAATTGCCACGGCAATGTCATCAACGGCTCAACCGTAACGCAGCCGGTGCCATTCGGCTCGACGAATGACATCTACTACAACAGCCTGGTCGGACTCCCCTCGCGCCGGACGCCCATCACCCAGGAACTCAACACGGTCGGCTATTACATCTTTACCGTGAATGGGTCCAACGTCAACGTGGACTACTATTCCGCCGATGTCACCGCTTATACCTCCAGCGCAAGCGAAATGATTGTGACCACCGCCACCGGTCTCAGCTTCACCCGGCGGGAGAGCTTCGGCTACAGCCTCATCGGCAAGCAGTTCGAAGTATTGCCGGCTGCCTCGTACGCCAGCGGTGCGCTTCCAATCACCTATCCTCTGCCCGCGACCGCGACTCCGACT
The DNA here is from genome assembly GCA_963786555.1 of uncultured Acidobacteriota bacterium. GTDB lineage: Bacteria > Acidobacteriota > Terriglobia > Terriglobales > Acidobacteriaceae > CAWBRT01. The sequence continues at coordinate 228,111 of CAWAZO010000015.1, read as the reverse complement.
CAAATTCAGGACACCTCCTCCTCGGGAACCACCACGGCGGCGATCCTGTCCGGCACGAATAGCAGCAACCTCCTGGACGCCAGCAAACAACCATGCGCGAAGGTGGTCAACACCGGCTGGATGAGCGCGTCGGGGAAGGTAACAAGCGATATTCTCACGCTCTGGGGCATCAATCCTTACGTGGATGGCGGCCCTCAGCCGGACGTCTACGCACTTTCTTTAACGGTCAAAACGTCGGTGGCGACCGTGCGGCAGGGATTAGTTCTTTGCGCCCTGGATTCCACCGGCAACTGGAGTAACGCGGTCAACCAGAACTCCGGCGGCACCAAGACTTTCGTGAATGGACCCTGGAAGTCCAGCTACGGGTTGGGCACCTACGGCATCGACCCAACGACTAACTCGGCATGGGCAGTTCTGAACTACGACGGAACGTTCGCCGTCGCCGCCGGCAGTTAGGGCAAGCCGGTACACGGCTCGCCGGAAGTCGGAGTGAGCTGCGGCACGCACCAACAGGAGTTCGCTAAATACGCGGGCTCCTGTATCAGATATCAGAGGATGAATTTATGATCGGGAAACTCGGACTGCCTGAACTTGCAATGATCTTCGGCATCGCGTTGCTGATCTTCGGCCCCAGTAAGATCGGAGAACTCGGAAAGAGCCTCGGCGAGGGCATCCGCGGCTTTAAGTCGGCGGTGAGCGACAACGATTCAGCGGGAAAAAAATCTTAGACCAGATTGGCGGAAGGTATACTCTCGGGCATCGCCGGGCTTCCGCGCCCGGCGGTGATATCAAGAGATACCCCAACTCGGAAGCTGCTCTCGAAAAACATTCCGTGAAGCGCCGGGCGCATGGGATTCCGGTAATGAATTCTCAGGCTTGTTGGGGTGACAAGTCAGCCCGGCGCGTGACACGTCCGGAATACTCCTGTTTTTAAACCGCTCCACAAACATCCGGCATTCCGCCGGGCCAGCCAAACGACTAGCCACGCTGTAACTTTGCCACGATACAAATCTGTGACACTGCACTTCGACCCCACAGACAGGCCCCGTCGAAAATGACGGGGCTTCCTACCATCTTCCAGCCAACGCAAATTGACTTCACGCATCGAAGTGCCTAACGCGATGATGAGGAGCTGTGTATGGTCTCGAATGAATTGCGCCGGGCTCGGGCCTCCGAGATTGTGCCGGAGTTCGATCTGATCTCGGCCATTGCGCTCAAAGCCGAAGCCTTATTGGGTTACTCCGCCTTGCGGAAGAGGTTGGGCATCCATCCAGCTTCGCTGACCCGGACGCTCGAAGAACTCGGAATCGATCCCTTCCTTGAAGAAGACGTAAAAGAATACAAGGCCAGGAAGGCGCAAGCTCTGGAAGACAAAGTGTGGGCTGATTTCCGGGGGCGAGCGGGTCTGGAACCCGTGGCCGCCGTGGAGGCTTTGGTCACCAGCTTCGTGCATGTAGCGTGGCGGCGCACCAAGCTCGCCAGGTTTCAGGGGGAGATACCGGAGTTTGCACTGTCCCGGGCAATCGAGATTAAAGAGCGTCTCCCGAAGGCCCGCTTTTACGTTGACGAGCTAACGGTCGACAAGCGCTACGATCCATTTCTTATCGTGGCATGCGGAAGAGAACGCTTCTACATTGATGTCTGGGACGAACCGGAGTTCGAGAGTCAGCACGGCTGAGCGCATGTGGACGCGGGCATCAGGACGGGGACTCCGGCGAGCTATCGTTCCAAGGTTGGCGGAAGCACGGGTTGGCGGAAGTATTCGAAATTGGTTGGTGATCCAACTCAGAGCCGGAAATTGCTTCCGCTACTTACCCGCAGAAGATAAGGCCTGGTTCGGCTCCGCCTTGTGATAGTTGAAGTAGACCTCGTCCTCCTGCTGACGGTGATTGAACATCATGAGGACCCGGGCGGTCGCTTTCATCGCGAAGTGCTTGGGCAGCCAGAGATTTTCACCCACAGGTATATTTTCCAGCTCAAAGCGAGTGCCCGGCTCGACTCGGGCGAGAAACCCTTCAATCGATACCGGATGCACAACCGTCGCTTCGACCCTGACCCACTGGTAGGTTTTGGTGTCGACCCAGAGCTGGCCTTCCATGCCGGTCAGCACTTTCGTCTGCATATTTGGCGGCTGATACCCGGCACGGGGCAGCGCTTGCAGCAGATAGACCTCGTAGCCGTCCAGCTTCCGTGTGCCTTGCAACTTGAAGTCGAATGCGTCGGTAAGTTGTTCCATGAGCAAGTGCTCTTGCTTGCGATCTCTCTCGTACTTGGCTATCCTCTGCTTCCTTTGTCGCGGCGATTCCTTCTGGCGAGTGGCGATCACCTGCTCCATTTTGTGCTGCTCGGCCTGCTGCCCGTCCGGGGGCAGCGGCTTTTCATCGACCGCCACCAGGCGTTCATAAGGCGACCCTAAAATCATCGTTACCTGGTAGGTCTTGATCGTTTTGCCATCCCGGTCCGTCTCGAAGTACTCGTAGTCAGGAGCTTGCTGCCAATCCGCATTGTTGGCTCGAACGGAACGTTCGATGATGGTGTGTACATCTATGGAATCTTCACTCAAAGCAGCGAGGGGAAGAAAAATCGCGAGACACATCACGGCCAATTTCACGCCATCAAAGAGACCCACCCGGCGTCGGGATAGGAGACACGCGCGAAATTCTTTCACCCAGCTCATCGACAGCTCCTCGCAGCCATACTCCTGATTGCTCATTCCGGATTTAAGTTGCCAGCAGGCCGGCCAGCCTTCCTACAGCAGCCACGGTGGAGCGCCGGTTGAATTATATCTTTGCCGTTTGCTTTCAGGTGGTCGAGAGTGGCGGGCAATGCGGTCGCGATCTGCCGGTTCATGCAACTTCCTGGAAGGCATCTCCCGCCGCGGACAAAGCCGGCAGAAAAACCGATATCACGGTCCAACTCCGTCCCGGGGTGGCATCGCTTCGGAGGGTGATTCTCCCCGAGTGCCGGTCGACAATCTCTTTGCAGACCCAGAGTCCGAGGCCGGTGCCAACGTCCTTTTTGGTGGTAAAGAATGGCTGGAACAAGCGCTCCCGGTCGGCCGGCTTGATGCCTGTACCGTTGTCGGCCACGGCGATGCGCAGACCATGGCAGCCCAGTCGATGGTTGAATTGCCGCGACACACGAACGCGAATCGCGCCTCCCAGGCTGCACGCGTCGATGCTATTGCTCAGGAGATTGGCGAAGAGCTGCCGGATTTCACCGGCGTTCACCCGGATTTCCGGATCGTTGATCAACTCCAGATCAATGTTCACCCGCTTGTTCCTGGCCTTTGGCGAAAGCACGAAGATGAGTTGCCGCAGCAATTCGCCGGTGCGAACCGGCGCAATACCGGCTTGCTCGCGATAAAACCCGAGCGTCTGCTTGGTGAGGTGAGTGATGCGTGCCAATTCCTCCTCCGCCATGCTCAGGTACTCCGTGACCCTCGACGGATCATCGGCGCCGGTTCGGGCAAGATAGACAAGGTTCACCACACCTTCCAGCGGGTTGTTGATCTCGTGGGCGACGGTGGCTGCGAGCCGGCCCACGCTGGCAATTTTTTCGCTGATGCGAAGAGCTTCCTCGGTTCGCTTTCGCCCGGTGATGTCGCGGGCAATCTTGGAAGCGCCAATCACCACGCCTCTCGAGTTCTTGATGGGAGATATGGTGAGCGAGACTTCCAGGCGTTCGCCATTCTTGCGCACGCGCTGCGTTTCAAAATGCTCGATGCGCTCACCCGCCCGCAGCCGGGACAAGGTTATGTTCTCCTCTTCCTGAAGCTCCGGAGGAATCAGCATCATGATGGACTTTCCTATCGCCTCTTCCGCCGAGTAGCCGTACATGCGCTGGGCGGCCTGGTTCCAGCTGGTAATAATGCCGTTCAGGTCTTTGGAGATGATCGGGTCGTCGGAGGTCTCAACGATGGCAGCCAGCCGCAGCTTGGCTTCCTCGGCGCTCTTGCGCTCCGTGATGTCGGCGCAAACGCCTATCATCCGCGTCGGATGACCGTGCTCGTAGATAACCTGGCCGACAGACTCGATCCAACCGGAACCTCCATCCGCCCGCAGCTCGCGGTATTCCACGCGGTACTTGCCGTCCCCGGCGATTGATTTCTGAATGGCATCGATTACCGCCGGACGATCCTGGGGGTGAATGCCCAATAAAAAATCGTCATACGTGCCGTGGAAAGCGCCCGGTGCACGATCGCGAGATCCCTCCGGATTCGGCGCCGATGCAACGGTCCCCCGGATCATGTCCCATTCCCATGTGCCGAGATTGGCCGCCTCCAGGGTAAAGCGCATTCGCGCCTCGCTGATGCGCAGCGCCTCTTCGGTCTGCTTGCGCTCGGTGATGTCCTGGAAGGTGCCGCGCAACTGCACGATGCGTCCATCGGCGCCCGATGTGGCCTCACCGCGCGCAATCACCCAGCGCCTGACGCCGTCTTCCCGGATCAACTCGAGATCGAGTTTGTAAGGCGCTCCGGTGGCCAGGGCTTTTTCCACGGCCGCCTTGAAGCGCAGCCCGCTTTCCGGAGTGCAAAGTCGGGAAAGCTCCCGGTACGAGACAGGGGCCAAGCTGAAATCACGGCCCACAATTCGATACATGCCCTCGGACCAAAGGACCGTATCGCCTTCCGGCGCCCATTGCCAGCTCCCGAGCTGGGCAACCCGTTCCGCTTCGTTCAACTCCGCCTCTCGCTTTCTGAGAGCCTGTTCCTCCTGCCTGCGACTCGTGACATCGCTGTGAATGCCGACCGCGCCCTCAAACTCGCCTCGTTCGCCGAAGATGGGGGCGGTGGAAACCCTTGCCCACAAATTTGATCCGTCCTTCCGTCGGTAGCGAATTTCAAACTCCTCACTGATCCCGAGGCGGCGGCGCGCAATGGCCTCTCGTTCCGCGGGAACATCTTCCGGAAACATGAATTCCAAAAAACTGCGGCCGGCCATCTCTTCGGAAGAGTAGCCTAGCATTTTCGCCATGCGGCGATTCACAAACGTGGTACGGAGTTGTGCGTCGACCGCCCAGATTCCGTCGAAGCTGACTTCGAGCAGACGTTGCCCCTCATTCTCACGAAAGATAGATGCCGAGTCATACCCGGTATGACTTTTGAGTTTCTTCATTGGTTGTGCGATTACCGGTGAATCTCTTGGCCGGCTCCGATAAGTTTCTGTGTCTCCTGTCTTGCCCATCTGAGATTCCGAAATCACGCATTGCTGTTGCCACACCGTATCTGCTGAGATGCGGCAAACCAACTTCAAACAAGATGGGTTCGTGAGACAAGGGCCATTCAGCGACAAAGTTCCCTCGTCTCAAACTGGCGCGAAGCAGCCAGAATCGCCGTTGACGCGAGCCTGTAACTTCGCTAGGGTGATCCGGAGTTCCCCGGTACAAAAATGCGAATGCCTGCTTCTGGCGGAGTCGCCCGGGTTCGGCGCTACGGTTGGGAAAGGTGCTTTGCACTCAGACTAAAGATTTATGGAGCGTTCTTATGGCAACAACACTGAAAATTGCGGTTCTGCCGGGCGACGGTATCGGTCCGGAGATCGTGGCGGAAGCGATTCGGGTTCTGCAGGCGGTCGAAGAAAAATTCAGTTCGTTCCGCATGGACTTCCAGTTCCACGATGCCAGCGTCGAGCGCTATAGCCGGACCGGAGTTGCCATGCCTGAGGAGACCTTCAACGATTGCAAGGCCGCCGACGCTATTCTGCTGGGCGCCATGGGCATCCCCGAGGTTCGATTGCCGGACGGTACGGAAGTGCAGCCGGAAATCGTCTTGCGCCTCCGCTTCGCGCTCGATCTTTATGCCGGAGTGCGCCCGGTGAAGTATTACGAGGGAGTGACCAGCCGGTTGATGGACCCGCGCATTGACTACGTGGTGATGCGCGAAAACACCGAGGGGTTGATCGGCGCACGCGGCGGCGGCAACATCTTTCATGACCAGGTCGCGACCGATACCATGGTCATCACCCGTTATGGCACTGAGAGAATTGTCCGCGCCTCGGCCAAACTCGCGCAGGCGAGAGCCGCCAAGTTTGGACGTCCCGGCAAAGTGACGTGCGTGGACAAGAGCAACATACTTCGCTCTTACGCCTTCTTCCGCAAAGTTTATGACGACGTCATGGCCGGCTTTCCCGACTTGGAAAAGGACTATGCCTACACCGATGCCATGACCGTCAACCAGATCCTGTGGCCCGAACGATACGACGTTCTCGTTACGGAAAATGCCTTCGGCGACATTCTCTCCGACCTGGGTCCGGCGACCGTCGGCGGCATGGGCATGGCTCCCTCCGGAGACATCGGCGACAGGCACGCCGTCTTCCAGCCTTCTCACGGTTCGGCTCCGACCATTGCAGGCCGGGGCATCGCCAACCCCATCGCCACCATCCTTTCGGTTGCCATGATGCTGAACTGGCTTGACGAACGGCATCCCAACCTGAAATTGAAAGAGGCAGCGGAGTTGATCGACCATGCCGTCGCCGCATTCATCCGCAAAAAGCAAGGCTTGACCGTCGACATCGGCGGCAATGGTTCCACCCGCTCGACCGGCGATGGCATCCTGCGGGAGATCGAAAGCACAAAGCTCCAGCGCGGTGAAAGCCGCGATCCGTTGCCCATCTCCTGAATTGTTTCGCCCGGGCAGTGTGCCGGATTTGTTATTCTTCTAAAGTAAGTGGCATTGCGCGACGAGTTTTGCTGCGCGGGCATAGGCTTACCCGCGGGGTTCTTTGGATCAACGGATTTGGAATCGCTTCAGTACCGCTAATAGCAGACCTTTCAGGTCGGTGCATGGGTGGCCACCTATCATGAAGACCTTACCCTCGAAAGTGGCAGTGTTTGACACGACGCTGCGAGACGGCGAACAAGCGGCGGGAACACGCCTTGGAACCCGCGACAAGCTCACCCTGGCACGCCAGTTGGCGCGGCTCAAAGTCGACATTATCGAGGCGGGATATCCCGCTTCCTCGCCGGGTGATTTCGAGGCCGTCAAGCTGATCTCGCAAGAGATCGAAGGGCCCACGATTTGCGCTCTGTCGCGCGCCGTGCCCGGCGACATCGAGGCTTGCGGCAAAGCCCTGGCCAAAGCCAAGCGTCCGCGTATCCATACCGGCATCGGCGTCTCCGACATTCACATCATGGGCAAGTTCAGGGATGAGCGCTACGGCAAGACTCTGGGCGAGAAGAAAGTCAAGATGGTGAAGATGGCCGTCGACGCCGTCAAGCGGGCCCGCGGCTATGCCAACGACGTGCAGTTCTACGCCGAAGACGCCGGCCGCGCCGATCCTGCCTACCTGTTCGAAATGCTGCAGGCGGCGATTGACGCCGGCGCGACCGTCGTCAACATTCCCGACACCACCGGCTACACGGTTCCCGAGCAGTTCGGCGGCTTGATCCGGGCCATCCGCGAGAACGTGCCCAACATCCAGAAAGCGACGATCAGCGTGCACTGCCACGACGACCTCGGCTTGGCCGTGGCCAATTCGCTGGCCGGCATACGCAACGGCGCTCGCCAGGTGGAAGGCACGATCAACGGAATCGGCGAACGGGCCGGCAATGCCGCGCTGGAAGAAATCGTCATGGCCCTGCGCACGCGCGGCGACTTCTTCGGGGCGACCACCGGAATCGACGCCCGCGAGTTTTGCCGCGCCAGCCGCATGACCTCCGACATGATGGGGATCGTGGTTTCGCCCAACAAGGCGGTCGTGGGCGCGAACGCTTTTTCTCACAGTTCGGGAATCCACGTCGATGGATTCCTCAAGGACCACAACACTTACGAGATCATGCGGCCGGAAGATGTAGGCATGGGAGACAGCCGCGTGGTGTTGACCGCGCGGACCGGCCGGGCAGGCCTTCGCGACCGTCTGGTGAAGCTCGGCTACACGCTCTCCAAGGAAGAACTGGATCACTCCTACCAGCGCTTCCTGGCCGTGGCCGACAAGAAGCTGGAAGTCTTCGACGAGGATCTTGTCGCCATCGTCCACGACGAATTGCACCCGGTTGCCGGAGATCTGCCAGCTTCAGTATATGCACATTTACACCGGAACCTCGGCCATCCCCACGGCCACCGTCCGGCTGAGGTGAAAGGACGAAGTTCGACAGGGCGCGGCCATCGGGGATGGCCCCGTGGACGCCGTCTACAAGGCCATTGCGGCCTTGACCGGCAGCACGGCCAAGCTCATGCGTTACGAAATCCGCGCCGTGACCAGCGGCACGGAGGCCATGGGCGAAGTTACCGTGCAACTTGAGGTCGGCGGAAACAGAGTGGTGGGACGCGGTGCTTCGACCGACGTGATCGAAGCCAGCGCCAAGGCATACGTGGACGGGCTGAACCGGCTGGGATAAGTTGTGCTTTTTGTTGGCCGCTGAATCCGCTGCTCCGAGGCAAATACCTGCTTGGCGCGGTGTCCCGTATGTTCGCCCTGACTTCAGGATGTCATCCTGAAGTTAGGGCGCGATGCCTGCCGGCAGTGTGCCTCGCCGCAGGCCGGGGCCAAACCAGGGATGATGTGCAGTTCCCTGGCCTCGTAGGCGCAGCACGCGATCGATTATCGACAATTGGCGAATCGGTGGCAGCCCGGCGGCGCCGTTTTGAATCACACCTGAAGAATCTCAGCCCTTACAGCTTGCTCTTCACCTGCATTCAACGGAGGATCCTATGAGTACTTTGCCTGCAACATCAATCTTCAAGCGGGCCACCGGTTGGGGCATTGCCTTCTCTATTCTCCTGATCGTTCTGGGAGTGTTGGCAATTGCCCTGCCTCTGATCGCCGCGATTGCCGTTACCTCGGTCGTCGCCTGGCTCATGATCTTTGGCGGCCTGATGCACCTGAGTGTCGCGTTCAGCTCTCGCGGGCAGGCTCGTTCTTCTGGGAGCTGCTGGTTTCGATTGCTTACATCTTCGCCGGCGGCTACATGGTTTTTCATCCCCTGATCGGTGTGGCGACCCTGACGCTGCTGCTTACATCGTTCTTTCTCGTCGAAGGAGTTCTGGAAATCGCGGCATTCTTTCAGGCGCGGAGACAAGGCGGCGCCGGCTGGATGCTCTTGGACGGCATCATCACGATCGCCTTGGCCGCCCTGATCTGGGAGCACTGGCCGTCGAGCTCGGCATGGGCCATCGGCACCATCGTCGGAATCAGCATGGTGGTGAGCGGCTGGAAGTGGTTGATGATCTCGCTCATCTCGCGCAGAACGTTCGACCCTCGCCGCTGAACCGTCACGTGGCAGACTGGATTCAGCGGCATAGTCCAAGCTACTTATACCGCCAGAAGCTTGGTGCCATCATGCTCTGCGCCGCCTGGGACTTTTGAAATCCTTCGACTGCGCTCAGCCCCATGCCGATTTGGGGTGCGCCGCTCCCTGATCCAACGATGACGAGGCTTTCGCCCAAGCTCCGGAATCGCCTATGATGACCGTGGCTGCCGGAATCGTCCTGCGGCTCACCGCATCATGCTTGCTCTGGCCACGATTACCGGTGCTTTGGCAACTTTGATCTGGGTATCGCTGATGCTCGCGCCGCGGCGGTTTCTGGCGTGCGGGGCGATGGATCGCTCCAGTGCCGCGCGCTGGTTCTCGCGCGCCTCGAGTCGCCGCCGTTATGCCGGCGCGCAACGAGGCCGCGTTCATTGCCGCCAGCGTCGTGTCGCTGCTCAATCAGGGTGTCGATGTCTTTCTGGTTGACGACCACAGCTCGGACTCCACCTCAGCCATCGCCCGCGCCGCCGCGGCCGATGCCGGCAAATCTGCTTCGCTCACGGTCATCACGGGCGCGAACCGCTGCCGTCGGGCTGGTCGGGAAAGCTGTGGGCGGTTCAAGCAAGGCGTGGAAAGCGCGCTGAAAACTTCTCCGGATTTCCTGTTGCTGACCGATGCCGATATCGTGCACGCAGCCGCACACGGTCGCGACTTTGACCGCCCTGGCTGACAGCGGCTACGATCTCGTGTCGTTCATGGTGAAGCTGCACTGCCGGAGCTTCCCGGAGAAACTGCTGATTCCGGCTTTCGTATTTTTCTTTTTCCTGCTTTACCCGCCTGCGTGGATTCGCAATTCGCGGCGCGGGAGTGCCGGTGCTGCCGGCGGGTGCATATTGATTCGTCCCGCGGGCGCTGGCCCGTGCCGGGGGCCTGGAGGCGATACGAGGTGAAATTATCGATGACTGCGCCCTGGCCCGCGCCGTCAAACGCAGCGGAGGCCGGGTATCGCTCTGGCTCACCACAACCAGCGCGAGCGTGCGTCCTTACGAGTCTTTGGCGGCCATCGGACGGATGATTTCCCGCACGGCTTTCAATCAGTTGCGCCACTCCGCATGGCTGTTGTTGGCCACCGTGCTCGGCCTCATCCTGATTTACCTGTCGCCTGTGTTGTTGCTCTTCGCGCAAAGCACGGCGCCGGTCTTGCTCGGAGCGCTAGCGTGCGGATTGATGGCCTTCAGCCTATTTCCCTATCGTCAGATTCTACGGATTGCATCCGGGCTGGGCGCTGACTTTGCCTCTGGCGGCGGCTTTTTACGCGGGCGCCACCGTGCACTCCGCAATCAGGTACTGGTCCGGGCGCGGCGGTGAGTGGAAAGGCCGGGTGCAGGACGCGCAAGCGCACACCGTGCCGGCATTCACTGAAAAGTGAACCGGGGGCGCTGATTTGCCAATTTCATGGGCGCGCCTGCACAATGCTAGGTGAGTTGTCGATCCGACTCAGGAGAATTGCAAGTGAAGAAACTGATTGCCGTACTGACCCTGGTTTCCATCCTGACTCTTTCTGCTGCGGCTAAGAGCACAAAGAAAATTCCCGCGTTGCAAAATGCCGGCGAGGTCATGACCGAGATATTGAATGTTCCCGACGACATTCCACAATCGCTCGTCGACAAAGCCGATTGCGTGATCGTGCTTCCCTCCGTGCTCAAGCTCGCGATCGGCATCGGCGGAAACTATGGCAGAGGCGTAATGACCTGCCGCACCAATAACTTCAAAGGGCCGTGGGGAGCTCCCACGATGATGGCTTTGGAAGGCGGAAGCTTTGGATTGCAGTTGGGAGGCCAGGCGACCGATTTCGTTTTGCTGGTGATGAATGACCGCGGAGCCAACGGCATTCTAACCGGCAAGGTGAAGTTGGGTGCTGACGCCTCCGCCTCGGCCGGTCCCAAAGGACGTGATCTGGCTGCCGCGACCGACGTCACCTTGCGTTCGGAGATTCTCAGCTATTCTCGTTCCCGCGGGCTGTTCGCCGGGATTTCGCTGGAAGGCTCAACCCTTCGACCGGATAACGGCGCCAACAAGTCGCTCTATGGCAAGGAAGTCGACGCCAAGGCGATCGTTTTGAAAAAGGCAGTGGCTCCGCCTCCCTCGGCCAGGCTGCTGCTCGGCACGCTGAATAAGAGGTCGCCCAAGCACCAATAGTTAAGCAAAGCGTTGGCGGGCAGGTTTGCGGGATACAGTATCCCGGGAACTGCACTGAACAACATAAAAAGGGCGCCTTTTCGGCGCCCTTCCGTCAATTCGAACCCCACTTAGACGGCCTATAACTGCATGATCTCTTTCTCTTTGGTCTTGGCCATCTCTTCCATTTTCTTGATCTCGTCATCGGTCAGCTTCTGGATCTGATCGAGTGAGCCGCGCTCTTCGTCCTCGGTGATCTTCTTATCTTTCATTGCCTTCTTGATGGCTTCGTTGCCGTCGCGCCGGATGTTGCGAACCGCCGTTCGGTGTTCTTCCAGGACCTTGCTGAGGTGCTTTACCAGTTCCTTGCGGCGCTCGCCGGTGAGCGCCGGGATCGGCACGCGCACGATCTTCCCGTCATTCATCGGATTCAATCCCAGCCCGGCGCTCCGTATAGCCTTTTCGATGGCCGACATAGCGCTGGGATCGAACGGCTGTACGGTGATCATCTGCGGATCGGCAGCGTGCACTTGCGCGATCTGGTTCAGCGGCATCGACGATCCGTAGCAATCGACGTGAATGGTGTCCAGCATATTGACCGAGGCGCGGCCGGTGCGCGTCGCCGCCAGTTCGCGGCGGAAGTCTTCCACCGCTTTTTCCATGCGAGACTTCAGTTGTACGTAGGTTTCTTTCAGAGCGGCCACTGAGGCCATGCTGACTTGAGCCATAGGTCTGCCCGTCTAAATAGAGGATTTCAAAACAGCGATTATAAACCCGGAACTGCTGAACTGCGGATCACTCTTCTGATTCCCTTCGATTCTTCCTACCGGAAAGCCAGAACCCAAAGCCAGAACCCTAGGAGACGAGCGATCCGATCTTCTCCCCGAGTACCACCCGCCGGATGTTTCCCTCGACGTTCAGGTTGAACACGATAATCGGAAGATTGTTTTCCCGGCACAAGACTGATGGCGGTCGCATCCATCACGCGCAATCCCCGCTTCAGCACGTCCATGTAGCTGATTTGCTCGATCCGGGTCGCATCGCTCACCAGCATCGGATCGGCGTCGTAGATGCCGTCCACCTTGGTGGCTTTCATAATCACGTCGGCCTTGATCTCCATGGCACGCAGGGAAGCCGCAGTGTCGGTCGAGAAATACGGGTTGCCGGTTCCGGCTCCGAAAATCACCACGCGCCCTTTCTCCAGATGGCGAATGGCGCGCCGGCGGATGAATGGCTCGGCCACCTGGTTCATCTCAATGGCCGACATCACGCGGGTAAACACCTGCCGCTTCTCGAGCGCGTCCTGCAGGGCGAGGGCGTTGATCATCGTCGCCAGCATGCCCATGTGATCGGCTGAGACCCGGTCCATCTCGCGGGCCTGCTCGGCTACGCCGCGAAAGAAATTTCCCCCGCCGACGACGATTCCCACCTCCACCCCGAGATCGTGAACCTCGCGAATTTCGCCCGCGATCTCGTGCACACGGGAATTATCGACGCCAAACCCTTGTCCGGCGGCCAAAGCCTCGCCCGACAGCTTCAAGAGAATCCTGCGATAGATCGGCTGTGTCATAAGAACCTGAGTCTAGTGTAACCGATCACTCGAATCAGAGCGGAACCATACCTATTTGCCGCTACCAGCAGGACGGCAGCCGTGCGCCACAGGGCAAAACAAAAGGGCGGAGTTCGCCTCCGCCTTCTGATCTCAAAATTGTTTTCCTAGTGCTATTTCGCGGCAGCCGGCTCGGCTTCCGCCGCCGGTTTCGAGATCGCCACGGTCTCGCCGATTTCGCCCACCTTGAAGCGGGCAAAGCGCCGCACCGTGATATTTTCTCCCAGTTTGCCGATCACGCTGGCAATGAGCTGCGCGATCGTGATGGACTGCTCCTTGATGAAAGGCTGCTCGTAGAGGCAAACCTCCTCGTAGAACTTGGCCATCTTGCCTTCCACGATTCTTTCGATCACGTTGGCCGGCTTGCCCGTCTGGGCGGCCTGGGCGCGATAAATATCTTTCTCGCGCTCGAACGCCTCGGGCGTGACGTCTTCCTTGCGGACGAACTTCGGGTCGACGGCGGCAATGTGCATGGCGACGTCGTGCACCAGGTTCTGGAAGTCGGCCGTGCGCGCCACAAAATCGCTTTCGCAGTTAACTTCCAGCAACACGCCGATCTTTCCGCCGGCATGGATGTAGCTGGTAACGCTGCCTTCGCTGGTCGTGCGGGCTGCCTTTTTGGCCGCCGTCGCCATTCCCTTTTTCCGCAGCAGCACGAATGCCTGCTCGATATCGCCTTTGGCTTCCGTCAAAGCGTGCTTGCAATCCATCATCGGAGCCCCCGACTTTTCCCGGAGCTCCTTTACCATTGTTGCGCTGATCACTGGAGAAGTACCCATTCCTGCAAAACCTTTCTTGAACTCAAATCCTGTTTCGGCCCCCACGGCATCCGCCAGATACCGGGAAGCCGCGCGGTACAATTTCCCCCAGCCTCGGCCCATCCCCGGCGTCCGCCGAATTCACCGCCAGAGATGCGCCTCGGCCAGCCCATCTGTACTGCAAATTCGTTCTGAAAATCGCCTATCGGCTCTCGACCTGCGGAAGATCGTTATCGCTGATCTTCCGGTTCCGGCTGCTTGCGAATTCCCTTGCCCAGCACCTCTTCCATGCTGACGTCTTCGGCAACGCCGGAAACCGCGGCTTCATCTGGAACCGCGGCTGGAGCAGGCTGTAGCAGCAGCCGCAGCGGCAGCCGCGCCCGCGGCAATTTCGGCGGCCTGCTTGTCATTGGCGAACTGCGCGCCTTCGACGATCGAGTCGGCAATCTTCGAGGCAAAAAGACGAATCGCCCGCAAGGCGTCGTCGTTGCCCGGGATAATGTAATCCACTTCACTCGGATCGCAGTTGGTATCGACCACGGCCACTACGGGGATTCCCAGCTTGCGCGCTTCCTTGACCGCGATCTGTTCCTTGTTGGAGTCGATCACGAACAAAGCGTCCGGCAGACGGCTCAGATGCTTGATGCCAGCCAGGTTGGCCTGGAGATGTTTACGCTCGCGCTCGAGCTTGACGACTTCCTTCTTCGGCAGCAGCTCATAGCGGCCATCCGTGGCCATCTCATCCAATTCCTTGAGCCGCTTCACCGACTTCTGTACGGTCACCCAGTTGGTCAGCAGTCCACCCAGCCAACGCTGGTTGATGTAGAACATTCCGCAGCGCCCGGCCTCTTCGGCGATGGCTTCCTGCGCCTGCCGCTTGGTCCCGACAAAGAGCACGAGTTTGCCGTCGGCGGCGAGTTCCTGCACGAACTTCGACGCTTCCTTGAACATCTTCAGCGTCTTCTGCAGGTCGATGATGTAGATCCCGTTACGCTCGCCGAAGATATATTCCTTCATCTTCGGATTCCAGCGCTTCGTCTGATGCCCGAAGTGAACTCCAGCTTCGAGCAACTCTTTCATAGTGATATTAGCCAAGTAACCTCCTCGTTGGATTGCATCCTCCAGCTACCTGCGGCCAGCCGATCAGGCCGCCGCTTGGCAACCGCGACGCAGTCAATGCCGCTCCGGTTACCGGCGCCAGGGGATTACATTCCCGTGCCCGCCCCGTTGCGAACTGAACAGCGGGTGCGGGAAGATTTAGGTCCCGGAAACCACTCATCCGCCGCGCCGCCGGAACCAGACAGCGCGGAAATTCACAGAAACTCTCGCCGGACACAAAGAGGCGACGCACGTTGCTCGCGCACGTCGCACACGGAAATCAGTGCTGGGAAAGATGCCTCCCGTCAAGGCCAACCAGAAGCCCCGAACGTGAGGCTCATTTGCAAAAGAACTTGTCGAGGCGCGCACATTCAACTGGGAATCACCCACAGGCGGCACTTTCAGTGCTCTCTTGACAAAAGCCCCTCTGGGCCGACGCAGCCTGAGAGCTTGCCCTAAAGGCCGCGCAACAGGCTGCCCTTGAAGACCGTGTAGATCCGTCCGCGGCGCTTTAACGCTTCGAGAACTGGAAGCGCTTACGGGCACCCTTCTGTCCGTACTTCTTGCGCTCTTTCTGACGCGAATCGCGGGTCATGAATCCTTCGCTCTTCAGCTTGGCGCGCAACTCAGGATTAAACTCCTGCAGCGCCCGGGAAATCCCCATGCGCACCGCGCCCGACTGGCCATTGACGCCGCCGCCGCTACAGGTGGCAATGACATTGAAACTGCCCGCAGTTTCCGTCACCACGAGTGGCTGACGAGCCAGTATCCTCTGCGCATCGGTGACAAAATAGCGGTCGAACGGAAGACCGTTGACCGTCATTTCGCCATTGCCAGGACGAAGAAAAACCCGGGCGACGCTCGATTTGCGGCGTCCCGTTCCATAGTATTGAACTGTTTCAGCCATTTAGAAGTCTTCTCGAGCGTACGCAGACGCTCCTTGATCCTTACTTTAAATTTTCCGCTCTTGCCGGGCTTGCCGCCAACACTGTATTGCTTGGCCACCACTCGCCCGACCTTCGCAACCCTCGGTCCACAACTCAGTTAAGCCCTGGCCGCCAACGCCTCGGGCTTCTGCGCCGAGTGCGGATGTTTGTCGTCGCGATAGACCTTCAACTTGCTGGCCATCGCCCGACCCAGTTTCGACTTGGGCAACATGCCCTCAATCGCATCCTGTATGATTTGCTCCGGTTTGCGATCGATCCGCTTGCGGAACTCCTCTTCACGCAACCCGCCGGGAAATCCCGTGTAGCGCCGGTAGACCTTCTTTTCGGCCTTCAGGCCGGTTAGTTTTACCTTGGCGGCATTGATCACGATCACGTGATCGCCGGTATCAAGGAACGGCGTGTAGCGGGGATTATCCTTGCCGCTGAGGATGCGGGCAACCCGGGTCGCAAGCGGCCAAGGGTTTGACCCTCGGCATCGACGACGAACCACTTGCGCGCAATCTCCCCTTTAGGGAAATACGTAGACATTCCAAACTCTCCCAGATTTGAAAAAACCGCTGAGCAGACCGCACGGCCTGTGATCTTTCAGGGTACCGACGAACGTCCACTTCGACGCTCGACGGGCTGGAGTCAACCTCCGCCCCGGCACGCGCAACCGGCACGCACCGGAAACCCTTCAAGGCAGCTCCGAATCCCCCCAGACCTTTGTTTCTGCGAGTCCAGCTAGCTGGAAACGGAACCTTTTCCCGTCAGCAGAACATCTCCGCAACAGGGACCGTCAGGCGGGCAACGCAGGACAGCCGAAAGAATATAAGTTACCTTAGACAGCACGGCTTGTCAACGAAGCCGAGTACAGTCGCAAACGGCACGGTACAGTTTCGACGCACCATTGACACCGTTCCGCTCCGGCCCGAAGTTGGGGAAAACGGCGGCAGCCGAGGCCGTCGCCGTTGACAGGTTTATCGATCGAAGGCTGGCGGCCCATATCCGCGTCTGTCGCCAATGTGGGCCGCCAAAGCCAACTGAAGCTTTGACCTAGACGAGCGCCAATTCCGCTTCGACGAGGTTGTCTTCCAAGTCGGTTTTCACCTTGAAGCCCAACTTCTGCACCAGCGAACGCATCTCGCGGTTATCGCCAAGCATGACGGCACTGACCTTGGCAAGCTTCTCGTCTTTGGCAATAGCCACCATCTGCCGGTAAAGTTCCGTGCCCAGACCCTTGGCCTGGAACTCGTCACGCACCAGCACCGCCAGCTCGGCCTCGTTGCGGCCATGCAGCTTGCTCATGCGCGATACCGAGATGATCTCACGATGGCCATCCGAAGTCTTGCGTTCCACCACCAGCGCCAGTTCACGGTCGTAGTCGATGAAGCAGATGCGGGTCAGGCGCTCATGCGCGGTGCGCTGACTGAGCTTCAACGGCTGGAAGTAGCGCATATAGACCGAGCGCTCCGACAGCTTCTCATGGAAATCGACAATCAACGGCTCGTCTTCCGGACGAATCGGCCGGATCAGGACCTTTTCGCCGTTCTTCATCGTCCATTCGTTGACGTACTGCACCGGATAGGAGCGGATCGCCGCCTTTGGCAGTTTGTCTTCCGGCACATCGAGTCCGTGCACCACCACGCGCGCATCGAGCGCCAGCAGCCGTTCGGGCGAGGCCAGCAGTGGATTGATATCGATTTCCTTGATCCACGGCTGTTCCACGACCAATTCGCTGAAGCGCACCATCAAGGTCTCCAGGGCCAGCAGGTCCACCGGCTTGCGCCCGCGGACGCCCTTCAAGGCCTTGAAGATCTTGGTCTGCTCCATCATGCGCAGAGCCAGCGTGCTGTTCAGCGGCGGCAGTGCCAGCGACTTGTCCTTGAATACCTCGACCAACTGTCCGCCGGTTCCAAACAGCAGAACCGGACCAAACTGCGAGTCGATGCTGGAGCCGAGAATGATTTCGTAGCCTTCCAGCTTCGCCATCGGCTGCACGGTCACGCCCTGGAAGTGCTCGGCACCAACTTTCTCGGTCACCGACTGCTTGATGCCCTCGAACGCCTTGCTCCACGCCTTCGGCATCGCGCAGGTTCAGACACAACGCCACCCACGTCGGTTTTGTGGGTGATGGTGAACGAGTGCAGTTTCAGCACCATCGGGTAGCCCATCTTGTTCCCGATCGCGACCGCCTCTTGCTTGTTCAGGGCGATCTCGGTCGGAACCGTCGGGATGCAATAGGCTTCCAGCAGCTTCTTCGATTCGTACTCGGTCAGGATCGTGCGTCCGGACTTGCGAACCGAGTCGATGATTTCAGCCGCCTTCTTGCGGTCCGGACCGTCGTCGGCCGAGCCCAGCTGCGGAGTTTCGTAGATGCCCTTGAGGTTGTACGAATACTTCCACATGTAGTTGAAGGCGCTGGTCGCGGTGTCGGGGAACGCGAAGGTCGGAATGCCCGCCTGGTTGAGAATCTCCACGCCGGCCTGAACATCGTTTCCGCCCATCCAACTGGCCAGCACCGGCTTGCCCAGGCTCTTGGCGAACGGCCGCAAGCTGTTCGGCAATCTGCGTCGGATTGGTCATGCCCTGCGGGGTCAGCACGATCAGCGTGCCATCGATGTTGGGGTCCTTGGCTGCGATTTCCAGTGCCTTTACGTAGCGTTCCGGCTCCGCATCGCCGAGAATATCCACCGGGTTGTTGTGGCTCCAGGCGGACGGCAGAATCGGCGTTGAACGCTTCTATGGTTTCCGGCGAAAGCTCCGCCAACTCGCCGCCGCCGCCGATCAGCGCGTCGGTCGAGAGCACACCCGGACCGCCGGCGTTGGTGATGATGCAGAGCCGATTGCCCTTGGGACGCGGCTGCTTGGCCAGCACATCCGTCACGTAGAAAATGTCGCCGATGGAGTTCACGCGCAGCACGCCGGTGCGCCGGAAAGCCGCTTCCAGCACGTCGTCGCTGCCGGTCAACGAGCCGGTATGCGAAGCCGCCGCCTTGGCCGCGGCAGCCGTGCGTCCCGCTTTGATCACGATGATCGGCTTGGTCAGCGAGACTTCGCGCGCCGCCGAAAGGAAGGAACGCGCATCGCCAATCGATTCCATGTAAATCACGATGCTGTTGGTGCGGGGATCATTGCCGAAGTAGTCGATCAAGTCGCCCCAGTTTACGTCCAGCATGGAGCCGATGGAAACGAACGAACTGAAGCCGACGTTCTCCTTCAAACTCCAGTCCAGAACCGCCGTGCAGAGCGCGCCGCTCTGGCTGATGAAAGCCACGTTGCCGGGCCGCGCAATGGTGGTTGCGAAGGTCGCGTTCAAACCCATCACCGGGTTCATCACGCCGAGGCAGTTAGGACCGATCAGGCGCATCTTGCCGCGAATCG
This sequence comes from uncultured Acidobacteriota bacterium, assembly GCA_963786555.1. Lineage (GTDB taxonomy): Bacteria > Acidobacteriota > Terriglobia > Terriglobales > Acidobacteriaceae > CAWBRT01. The sequence continues at coordinate 208,969 of CAWAZO010000015.1, read as the reverse complement.
TGTCCATGATCTCGGCTTCCAGCTTCTTGCCGGCCTCGCCGACTTCCTTGAACCCGGCTGAGATCACGATGGCCGCGGGAATGCCGAGCCCGACGGCTTCCTTGATCAGGGCAGGAACGCTTTCCGCCGGCGTCGTGATCACCACCAGATCAACCACTTCCGGCAAATCCGTCAACGAGGGATAGGTACGAATGCCGAGAATATTCGACCGCTTGGGATTGACCGGATAAAGAGTTCCGCCAAACGGACTGCTTAGCAGGTTCCAAAGGACGTTGCGTCCCACGCTTCCGGGACGTTCTGAGGCGCCGATCAGGGCGACGCTTTGAGGTTTAAAGATCGGATCCAGGGGATGCACGTCCGGCCGCAGTACATCGTGCGCCGGGTCCGTGACGGGCTGCCCTTTTCCAACTGGCTTTTCCAACAGCTTTTCCAGCAGGAGTCATGAGACCTCACCTTGCGAAATGAAAATGTATTTATGAATGAATCGATCTTGGCAACAGGCTGCGAACCAAAACTTTTGAATTCGAATAAGACAGGAATCGCGAACAACATCGCTGCTTGCGGTCAACACCACAGCGTGACGGATTGCATGGTCCTGGATTACGGCCACCTTCCCTCCTCGCGGGGAAACACGCGCTCGGCTCACCGGATGCTGCAATGCCGTGAACAGCCAAACCGCAGTTGTCAAGAACAACCAAGTTGTTCGCTTCTGTCTGTTCTCAGAGTATCACCCCAGGGGGCGCTCGCACAGTGCGCATTGCCCTTGTGTTTTCAATGATTTACTCTATAATATGCCGATTGTGACACGGTCATTGGCGGATTTCTGCCCTTCTACCCGCCTGCGGCACTGCAAATCCATGCGCAATCTCTTCGCTGTCCCGCTGCTGTTTATTGTCTTGTTTCGTCTGCCGTCACCTTCCGGCTGGGGCCAGCAACCCGCGGGATCCCGGCACGCGCCCTGGTTGCGGATGCCGGGGCGCGAGGCGGCGCTGAAGGTCGCAGTCAAGGGACCTTTCCAGTTCGTCGCCTACGGCGACATCAGGTTCACCAATCCCGCCAACGTCGCGCCCAGCAATCCGGAATATTCGCCGGGCTCTGGTCAACCAGATCGCATCCATCAAGCCGAGCTTTATTCTGGTCAGCGGCGACTTGGTGCTACAGGGTGATAACCCCGCCGACTGGGCCGTCTGGGACGCCGAAACCAAGCCTTGGGCCGACGCAAAACTGCCGGTTTTCCCCACCATCGGCAATCACGAGCTTTACAAGGATGCCAGCGGCCGGTTTGCGGAATTACTTCCAGCGCTTTCCTGAGCTGAAAAACAGCCGCTATTACTCCATGCGGGCCGGCAACACACTCACGCTGGTTTTGGACAGCTCGCAAGACGAGACCACCGGTGCGCAGGGACAGTGGCTGGCCAGCCAACTCGATCACCTTCCCAGCGATGTCGATTTTGTCTTCTTCCTGCTGCATCACCCGCCTTACACCCATTCCAAGGAAGCGTTTTTGGGGGGGCGGTCATTCGGCGCGCGCTCGCGAGCAGGCGCTGGCGAAAATGCTGGAAGAACGCCAACTCAAGACCCGCCCGCACTTCATTGTGTTTAGCGGTCACGTCCATAACTACGAACGTTACGAGCACCATGGCGTGACCTACATTGTGACCGGCGGCGGCGGAGCGACGCCGTACTCCGGTCCCGCGCGAGCCCGGGGATGGATACCGGCAACCCGGCCCCACCTACCACTATTGCGTGGTGCGCGTGAACGGCACAAAACTCGAGCTCGACATGATGAAACTCGAAATGCAAAACGGGCAGCCGCATTTCGCTCGCGCCGACTCGGTGGTCATCATCAGCGCGCCCGCGCCGCCCGCCAAAGCCGCCTCGGCCAAATAGCGTTCCGATGGCAGCCGTGAGAAGCAGGGGATGCCCGGAGATCGGTGCCAGCAGCCTGAAATCGTCCCATCGGCCATGGTCTCAGCGGCAGCCGGTATCAGCCGTGCTGATTCGCCGAGCAGATCGAAAGCTACTGAGACAATGGTACAATTTCCGTTCAAACTATCTTGAGCACCCGGAAGTTGGCTTGGCGCAGAGCATGGAACAGGAACAGAAAAGCTTCACTTACGCCGACGCCGGCGTCGACATCGAACGAGCCAATCGCACCAAGCAACGCATCAAGTATCTGGCTCACCGCACGTTCAACAAGAACGTACTGAGCGAAATTGGCGGATTCGGCGGCCTGTTTCAGGTCGACAAGAAGAAATTCAAGGACCCCGTCCTCGTCTCCAGCGTCGACGGCGTCGGCACCAAGCTGAAGCTTGCCTTCGAGATGAACCTGCACCACACCGTCGGCGGCGACCTGGTGAATCACTGCGTCAACGACATCGTCGTGCAGGGCGCGACCCCGCTTTTCTTCATGGATTACCTGGCTGTCGGCAAGCTCGACCCGGAAGTGGCCGAAAGGATCGTCACCGGAGTGGCCGAAGCCTGCAAGCATAACGGCTGCGCCCTCATCGGCGGAGAAACGGCCGAGATGCCGGGCTTTTATCCGCCGCAGGAATACGATCTGGCCGGGTTCATCGTCGGCGTGGTCGAGCGCGACCGCATCATCACGGGCAAAGCCGTGGAGGTGGGCGATATCCTGTTGGGCTTGCCCTCCAACGGACTGCACACCAACGGCTATTCGCTCGCCCGCAAGTTGCTGTTTTCCGTTGCCGGATACTCGCCCGAGTCCTACGTCAACGAGATCAAGGGCAAGATCGGCAACGAACTGATGAAGCAGCATCGCAGTTACTGGCCGATTCTTCGCCGCCTCATCGAAGCCGATACCATCAGCGCCATGGCGCACATCACCGGCGGAGGCATCACCGAAAATCTGCCCCGCGTGTTGCCCAAAGGAACCGGCGCGCTGGTCGAAATGGGAACATGGCCCGTCTTGCCGATCTTCGAGCACCTGCAGAAGCTCGGCAACATCGAGCAGGCGGAAATGATGCGCACCTTCAACATGGGAATCGGCATGGTGCTGGTCATCTCGCCCAAGAAATTCAAGAAGGTTCAGAGCATCCTCGAACGCATCGGCGAAAAAGCGCACGTGATCGGCCGTATCGTCAAGGGCGACCGCAAAGTACAGTACACATAAGGCGGTTTGTGGTTGTTGGAAATTCGTTTTTCGTCCGCGAAATGCCACGAACAAACGACTAAAACAGTTCCCTTATTCTGTACCCAAAAATTTCCAAGGATTATGTCATGGCGACCGGAGCGAAGCGAGAGTGGAGCCACCCTTTGTTTTCGGCAGGAGAACAAAAGGCGGCTTGACTTCGCTGCCATGACAGTTTGACCGATCGGAATCTATTCCTATCGGGGTATCCGCTCGTAAGAAAGCACGACTGCGCTTATGAATCTCGGCATTCTTCTCTCCGGACGTGGCTCCAATTTCGAGGCCATCGCCAACAACATCGATGCCGGCCGCCTCGCGGCAAAAATCTCCATCGTCATCTCGAACCGCGCCGATGCCGGCGGCATTGAAACCGCCCGCCGCCGTGGGCTCCATGCGCTGGTCATCCCCAGCAAAGGCCGCCAGCGGGAAGAGCACGACCGCGAGGTTGTGGCCGCGCTGCGCGAGGCGAACGTCGATCTGGTCATCCTCGCCGGCTACATGCGGCTGCTGTCGCCCTGGTTCATCCAGCAATTCCCGCAACGCATTCTCAACATCCATCCGTCTCTGCTGCCCGCGTTTCCCGGACTGGAAGCTCAGAAGCAAGCCTTTGACTACGGCGCGCAAGTCAGCGGCTGCAGCGTCCATTTCGTCGACGAGCACCTCGACCACGGGCCGATCATCGTGCAGCGCGCCGTCCCGTGCTGCCGGATGACGACGATCACACGCTGGCCGCGCGCATCCTGGAGCAGGAGCACCAAGGCCTACACGGAAGCGATTCGCATCGTGATCGAAGGAAATTACCAGATCGTCGGCCGCCGCGTGGTTACCGCCGCCAACGCCGGAACGTGCACTGAGCATTTCGGCGTGTAATTTTGCTTCGAGAATCTGCCCTTGGAAAGCGGCGGCAACGGCTGATACATTTTCCTCATGCTTAAAGTGAAGTTGCTCCGCCCCGGCGCCAAGGCGCCGACGATTGCACATCCGGGTGAAGACCTGGGTTACGACATCTATGCCGCCGAAGATGTCGCCATCGCGCCCCGAGCGAACGCCGTTGTACCCACCGCTATTGCCATCGAGCTGACCAGTTCCACGGGCGAAGCCGCTCGGTGCCTTGCTGCGCGACAAGTCGTCGATGGCCGCCCGTCGTCTGGCGCTCACCGGAGGCGTCATCGACGCCGGCTATCGCGGCGAAATCAAGGTGCTGGTCGAGAACCTTGGCGAGGCGGCAGCCGAAATCCATGCCGGAGACAAGCTGGCGAATCTGATTCCTTATCCGGTGCTGACCACGCCGGTCGAGGTCGTCGAAGAGCTGGCGCAGTCGAGCCGCAACGCCGGAGGCTTCGGCTCATCGGGCAGGAAATGAAAGAGGCGCCGACCATGAAGGTCGTCGCCATTCAGCCCTGAAGTGTCATCCTGAGCAAAGCGAAGGATCTGCTTTATCCCTACGACAGAAAGCAGACCCTTCGGCTCCGCTCTGCTCCGCCTCAGGATGACACCGCGAGGAAATCGGATACACCGAATGTGAAACCGCCATAGAACCGCCCCGAGAAGGACTTCCCCGTCCTCACATGCCGTCGTAGTTCGGACCGCCGCCGCCCTCTGGCGGAACCCAGGTGATGATCTCGTAAGGGTCCATGATGTCGCAGGTCTTGCAGTGCACGCAGTTGGACGGGTTCAGATGAATTTCTTTGGCCCCGGCCCCAGGCACAGCCGCGGACTCGACCATCTCATAGACGTTGGCCGGGCAGAAGAACTGGCAGGGATTGCCGAACTCGCGGGTGCAGCGCGTATTGCAGATTTCCGTGTCGTGAATGACAAGGTGCGCGGGCTGATCTTCCTCGTGGCGCGTGCCCGAGTTATAGAGGTCTGTCACCTTGTCGAACGTGAGTTTGCCGTCGCCCTTGGCCCAGCCGGTGATCTGCGTCGGTTCGTCCCATCCGCGTGCGTCGGCCAGGGTGCGCATCCGTGTGTGGCCGGCGTGGGCGGGGTAGCGCTCCATCAGGCCCCTGCCGCCGGAGATCTGTTGCAACGCCGCGTTTGCCAATCCCTGTATCAGGCCTCCCTCGAAGCCCTGGTGGAAGTTGCGCACCGGGTAAAGCTCGCGCTTGATCCAACTGGCGTCGACCCGTTCCTTGAACGCCTGCAGTTGCGCGGCGGAAAAGTTGCCGGCCAGCGAGCGCGTCGAAAGCGGTTTCCGCGGCCAGCATGCCGCTCTTGATGGCCAGGTGAATGCCTTTCAGCCGCTGCGCGTTGAGGAAGCCGGCCGAGTCGCCGACGATCATCCAGCCATCGCCCGCCAGCGGCGGCATCGCCCACCAGCCGCCATAAGGAAGCGTCTTGGCGCCGTAACGGACGATCTTGCCGCCTTCGAGCAGGCCGCGGACAAAGGGATGCTGCTTGAAGGATTGCAGCACGTGCTGCGGATCTGTACGCGGGTCCGGATAATCGAGCCCGGTCACGAATCCGAGCGAGACGACATTATCTTTGCCGCCGTAGATCCAGGCGCCGCCGTACTCTCGGGTGGTCAGCGGCCAGCCCATGGTGTAGATCACCTGGCCCCGGCCGATGCGCCCCGAAGGCACCTCCCACAGCTCTTTCACGCCAGCGCCGTAGGTCATGGGATTGCGGTCGCGGTCGAGTTGAAAACGCGCTGTCAGTTGCTTGGCGAGCGAACCGCGCGGGCCTTCGGCCAGGATCAGGATCTTCGACTTCAGGTCGTAGCCGGGTTCGAAATTCGCCTTGGGCTGGTTCTGCTTGTCGACGCCCTTGTCGTCGGTGCGCACGCCGACGACCTTGCCCTCTTCGATCAACAGCTCACTGCCGGCAAAGCCGCTGAAGACGGTGATGCCGGTCTCCTCGACCTTGGAGCCGAGCCATTTGACGAAGCGGTTGAGCGAGATGACGTAGTTGCCGTGATCGCGCAGCGGAGGCGGCGTAATGGGGGCCTTGAACTTCGAGCGGCGGGTGAGGAAGTAAACCGACTCGCTGGTTACTTCCGACTCGATCGGCGCCTCGTCTTTCCATCCGGGCAGCAACTCGTTCATCGAACGCGGATCGAGCAGCGCGCCGCTCAGCGAGTGCTGACCCAGCTCGCGCGCCTTTTCCAGCACATAAATATTCTCTTTCGAGATGGCAGCATCGGGGTGGGCGGCATTGTGCTCATCGATGAGCTGCGACAGACGCAAGGCACAGGCCAAGCCGGAGGGACCGCCGCCAACGATGGTCACGTCCGCTTCCATCACGGGATGCTCGACATCGGGTATCGGTTTGCGAAAGATCATAAGAGTCGTTTCAAGGTTTCAAAGTTTCAAGGTTTCGAGCCGGCCGCAAGGAGGCAAGCAGCCGATTCAATAACCCTAGCACCTCGTACGCGTGCTGCTGAAGCTGCACCTGCACCACCTGCGACAAATACGAAAGATCGCCCGCGATTTCTAACTGAGTTTCCAACTCCAACAACGATCCGCGGGCGTTCCCAAGGAATTGCGCGAACTCGCCTTTGCTCAACCGGCCCTGCCCTTCAGCAATATTGGACGGTACGGAAACCGCTGCGCGTCTGATCTGAGAAGTGATGCCGTAAATCTCCGATCTCGGAAATGATTGCGTTGCACAATAAACTTCAACGGCCAGTTGTTTCGCCTTTTGCCAGACCAGAAGGTCTCTATATGAGTGTGACACTTTATTGGTCCCGCCGTGGACCCGAAACCTTGAAGCCTTGAAACTTTGAAACCTTAGCTCCTATGCCTTCGCCTTTTTTACCTCTTCGATCAGTGGCGGCACGATGTCGAACAAGTTGCCGACGACGCCGATATCGCTGACCTCGAAAATAGGCGCTTCGCTGTCCTTGTTGATGGCAATGATGGTGCGCGCTCCCTTCATGCCAACAATGTGCTGGATGGCGCCGCTGATGCCCAGCGCAAGATAGAGTTTAGGCGCGACCGTCTGGCCGGACGAGCCGACCTGGCGCTCCATGGGCAGCCAGCCGTTGTCGCAGATAGGACGCGAAGCGGCGATTTCACCACCCAGCGCATCGGCGAGCTTTTGCGCCATTTCGAGATTCTTTTGCTCCTTGATGCCGCGGCCCACGGCCACAATGATCTCGGCCTGCGAAAGATCCACCGCCTGCTTGGCTTCCTTGAACGGCTCCTCCGGTTGCGTGCGAATCACGCCATCGGCGATCTGCGCCTGCACGCTCTCAACCGGAGCGGCCGATGCGCCCGTCCTGCACCTGGTCGGCGCGAAACGCTCCGGTCTGGAAACTGGCGAACCACGGGCCGCCGCCGGAGAGCGCGACATCGGCGGTGAACTTGCCCTGGAACATCTGCCGCACGAGCAGCAGCTTGCCGTTTTCATATTTGAACCCGATGCAGTCGGGAACCAGCGAGACGCCGAGTGAAGTGGCGAGCTTGGGAGCGAAATCCCGCACCTGGTAAGTGTGCGGCATGAGCACGAGCTTGGGCTGGCGCTGCCCGATGAAATCCTTGAGCGCCGCGGCAAAGCCGTCGGGCGTGTAACGGGCGAGCTTTTCGCTCTCGATGGCGTAGACCTTGGCGACCTTTTTGGCCGCGACTTCACCGGCGATGGCACCAATGTTGTTGCCGACGACGGCGGCCTCAACCGTCCAGCCGGTCTGCGCCGCGATGGCCTGCGCTCCGGTAAGCGTCTCCCAGGAGACGCGGTTCAGTTTGCCTTCACGCTGTTCGACGACGACCAGAATCGTATCCATCTCTCTCCCTCAACTCCTCGTGCCCGGCAGGCGCGCACGCGAGCGCAGGCGATAACCGATAATGTTCAGCACCAGTCCCGCTATGGCCAGAGCAACAGCCGTGTAGACCATTCCCAGCCGCCCCAGACGCATGGCGGCCGGATTGAAAAACATGACCAGCAAAGCAAATCCCCAGCAAATCCAACCAATGATCCTGAGGCTGGTTGCCGTTTCCCGCTTCTGTTCAGGACTCTCCACGATCGTCATACGCGGACTCCATCGCCGGAGCCCGAACCCGAATCAAATCCACAAAAACAAGAAGCAGCGCTGAACAGGATGAACAGAGGAAGAGCGTGCGATGCACCGACTGCGGACCCTTCGACACAACCCGTTCAACAATCCTTTACGGCCGATCCGTCGCCCGACGAGCCGCAGCCTGCGACCGGTTCAGCCGTTCCAACGGCGCAAACGGTTGCCGTAGCCGATACTCATCAATCCGAGCAAAGCCAGCACTCCCGCGTAATGGACGAAGAAGCGCGTTCCCTCTCGAACATCCTGGCTCACGTAAATCCCAACGATCATGGCCATTGCCAGCAGCGTCCATCCGACGGCCAGCGCAACCGAACCGCGACGCTGGGCGGCCATTTTGGCATCGTAAGTCCTGATCGTTTGCATGTTGTTTCTCCTGGCGCTGCGTTTTAGATGCCATCGCGTCCAGGAGGAAAGCAGCAGCCTTGCGGCAGCCGTCTACAGCACGCGAACTTCGTTGCGCAGCTTGTCGACCAGCTTCTTGGCGATGTCGGCCGGCGAGCCCTCGAGGTACTCGGTCGTCTTTGACTTCTGCGGCACGTAAAGGCGCTCCACCTTTTGCAGGGTGTCGCCAATCGCGGAGCTGATCTCGTCCCACGCCACCTTGCGCATAGGCTTGTTCTTGGCCTGCTTGATGCCGATCAGCGTCGCATACCTGAGCTTGTTGATGCCGGACTGAATGGCGAGCACCGCCGGCAGCGGCATATCCACAAACTGGAAGAAACCGCTCTCCAGCTCGCGCTTGACGCGAATGCCGCCATCCTTTTTTTCAATCTGCATGATGATGGTCGCATGCGGCCATCCCAGCAATTCGGCCAGCAATACGCCGGTCTGCGCGAAGCCGTAATCGTCGGATTGCAATCCGGTGAAGATGAGGTCGAACTGCTCGTCCTTGACGGCCGCGGCCAGGGCCTTGGCAAGGTTCAACGGATCGAGGGTGACGAAGCGGTCATCCTCCAGGTGAATGGCGCGGTTAGCGCCTTTGGCCAGGGCTTCGCGCAAAACCTGCATGGCGCGCGCCGGTCCGGCGGTGATGACGACAACTTCGCCGCCATGCTTCTCGCGCTGGCGCAATGCCTCTTCCAGCGCGTAGGCATCCGGCTCGTTCACTTCATACGACACGTCGTCGCGAATCCACGTGCCACTCTCGTTCAACTTCAGTGGGACATCTTTTTGTGGTACCTGTTTAATGCAAACCAGGATCTTCAACCGAGCACCTCTCTCCACTGGCTCCGGCGAGAGTGGCCCCAAACTTACCATGGGCGACTCCGCTGGAACAGGTCGAATGACAGAAAAAAAATACATAAAAGCAGGCCCGCCGACAGCACAGACTGCGAACCGACGAGTATACCGGAAAGAAGAGCAACTTCAAAAGCTCTGCCGTACCCGCGCCGCATGGCGAAGCCGGCTTCTGCGCCAGACCGATTTGCAGAAGGCGTATACCGAAAAGAAACCGGGCATTCCGCCCGGCGGTGAAAATTCCGGATACACCAACTTGGGAACCGCGCTAATCCAGAAACGCGACCGACTGCACGCCGGAAACTTCAAAGCGTTTGCGGCAGCGGACATTCTTGCAGCCCATCAAGTCCTCTCGCCGCACCATGTAGGAGCGGGCCTTGGCAAACCTGGCGCGGTCGCGCTCGTCGGCGCGCGGCGGCAGATTGCGCCTCTTGGTACGCACGATAAAGGAGAGATCGTATTCGGCGCTCTGACGGCAATGCGGACACGTCAAAGTCATCTTCCTGGTTTCCTGCCGCTCGTCGTAAAATTCGCGTTCTTCCATGCTGATCGGCCTCTCGTCCAATTGCTCCGGCAACGGCAAAAGCGCCGTCACCGGAAACCCACGGCACACAAACATTATTCCACATTCGGCAGCGCACGTTGCATGGATCGAGGCGAGTTACGGCTCAAAGTTTTTCAGCTCAGCCTCAACCTCGCCGGGCGTCCACTCGTTGCCCGGGTATTGCGCCGCGATCTTGCCGTCGGGCGCAACCAGCACGGTGCGCAGCGAATGCACGATCTGTCCATTTTCGGGGATGTAGCTCAAGCCAAAAAAATCGGCGGCCTTGCGGGTTTCGGCCGTTGTGCCGGAGACGAATCGCCAGTGCTCGAACTTGGGATCGATGTCGCCGGCGTAAGTTTTCCCGTAGCGCATCAGGACGGCAGGCTTGTCATATTCCGGATCGATGCTGATGCTGAGTAGCTGCAAGCGGCCATAAACAGCCGGGCGCGGCCTGCTTCAAATCGCTGGGCAAGCTGGCCGAAGTTGTTGCTCATGCGGATGCAGAAATCCGGCAGCGGACAGCGGGTGTAGATGAAGGTCAGCAACAAGGGCTTTCCACGGAACTGATGGAGGTGCACGCGACGGCCATTCTGATCGACAAACGAGAAGTCGGGCACCGCTTCGCCTATCTCCGGCATGGTGCGCCTGCGAAGTCGAACTCGCGGCTGCCGTCGTCGCGCTTTGGTTGATCGAGACGTCGGTGATATAGGCCCGGTCGGTGCCGACCGCCAGGGTCCCGTGCAGCTCATCTCCCGGATGCGCGACGTTGAAGACCCACTCGTCCTGAATGCGGAATGGCATCGTCATCCCCTTCATGTAGCCGGGGATGTCCTTGTGTTGCAGGGTGATTTCCTTGGTCGGCTGATTGACGGCGATGACTTTGCCTTCGATGGGATAGCGCTGGACATCCTTCGGCTCCTTCGGCTTGGACGTACAGGATGCGAGCAGGACGAGCGCGCAGAGAAGTCCGAATACGCCGAAGAAACTGATTTTCGGGCCGGTACCACTTCGAGTCAGTCATGCGGCCTCCAGAAATGAGTGTAGCGCCGGTGCGTAGCTGCTGAAAACGCGCGGTCCCTCAGTTGCTAAAAAACTCGGCAGTGTCATCTTCAGGTCGTGCCGCCGCCGTGGTCCCCGACAAGCCGTCGCTGGCTTGTTGGGATGGTAGCCGGTTTTGCGCGGCCGCGGGATCTGCTTCGCTTTCAGCACGCGCAAACAGGTTTACTTGCCTCTGAATTTTTCGACCAGCGCTTTGGCGGCGCTCGTCGGCGAAAGTCCGCCTTCCCGCACGCGTCTGCTCGATCCCCGGCAGAGCGGCTTTGACGCCCTCGTCGTGCCGGAATTGTTCGAGCAACTGATTGCGCACGGCTTCTCGCAGCCAGGTTTGCCGCTGCTGCCGGCGGTTCTGATCGAACCAGCCGCTCGCCTGCATTTGCGCGCGATGGTGCAGCACCACATCCCAGACATCGGAGATGCCCGCGCCCGTCACGGCCGAGCAGGTAACGGCCTGCGGCGTCCACCCGCTTTCGCGCGCTCGGAAACAGGTGCAAAGCCTGGGCAAATTCGCGCTTGGCACGCTCGGCGGCCCTGACGTTATCGCCATCGGCCTTGTTGATGGCGAGCAGGTCGGCCATCTCGACGATTCCGCGCTTGATGCCCTGGAGTTCGTCGCCGGCGCCGGCGATCATGAGCAGCAGAAAAAAATCGACCATGCCGTGAACCAGCGTCTCCGACTGGCCCACGCCCACGGTTTCGATGAGCACGGTACGAAACCCCGCAGCCTCGCAGAGAATCATGGTCTCGCGCGTGCGACGGGCGACACCGCCGAGCGAGCCGCCGGCGGGCGAAGGCCGTATGAATGCCATTTCGCTGTTGGCCAGCCGCTCCATGCGGGTTTTATCGCCGAGGATGCTGCCGCCCGAGCGCTCGCTGCTGGGATCGACCGCAAGTACGGCGACGCGGTCCCCCTTGCCGATCAGGAAATTTCCCAGCGCCTCGATGAACGTGCTCTTGCCCGCTCCGGGAACGCCGGTGATGCCGACGCGAATGGAATCGCCCGACTTGGGCAGACAGGCATCGATGATTTGCTGAGCCAATTCGGCATCTTCGCCGCGCGAGCTTTCAATCAGCGTGATGGCGCGGGCGAGCACGGATGCGGTCGCCGCGAAGAATGCCTTCGACGTACTCGGAAAGTGTCAGGCGACGGCGACGGCGCACGCCCGTGGACCTGATGTCCTCAGGCTGCTCGACGCCGGGCCGAACGAAAAGAGTTTCATCCCCAGGGGGCAATCGAAAACTCCGTAGCCCACGTGCCGGCCGGAGCCCGTACGCGGGTGGATAAAGGCCGACCGCTGCTTGCTCTGGACGGCACAGCTAAAAGTAATGGGATGTGTCATCCCGAGGTCGCGGGGCTTTTCGCAGCCGAAGGACCTGCTTTTTTCGGAAACAGCAAATACTTCGTTCGCTCTCTCAGAATGACATTTCAAAAAGCTATTGCGCGAACTTCTGGGACACGATATCAGACATGCACAATCTATCGCCGGCTCTAGTCCAGCCGCAAAATTGCTCCGCTGGCGGCCGACGATGCCAGTTTCGTGTAGAGACCCAGATACCCTTTGGTGAACTTGGGCGCCGGTCTTTTCCAGGTTTTCAAGCGAGACGCGATTTCCTCCTCGCTCACCTGCAACTGCAAGGTCTTCCCCGGAATATCGATGGTAATTGTATCGCCGTCCACAACGGTCGCTAAAGGTCCGCCCTCGGCGGCTTCCGGCGAAATGTGTCCCACGAAACATCCATTGTTGGTGCCGGAGAAGCGGCCATCGGTAATCAGCGCGGTCTTCTTCGCCAGTCCCATGCCGTAGATGTACTTCATGGCCTTGTACATTTCGCGCATGCCGGGACCGCCCTTCGGACCTTCGTAGCGAATCACGACCACGTCGCCTTCCTTGATCTTTCCCGCCAGTATGGCCTCTTCGGCCAGCTCCTCGGAATCGAAAACGCGCGCCGTCCCGGTGAACTTCCACATCGAAGGATCGATGGCCGCGGGCTTGGTCACCGCGGTGTCGGGCGCCAGATTGCCCTTCAGGATAGCCAATCCCTTGAGCGCGCTGAAGGGTCTCGCTCATGGTCTTGATGACCTCGCGATTGACCGGGAATTGGCCGCGGAAACATTCCAGGTTTTCGTCCGACGGTCGCGCCGCTTACCGTGCGGCACTCCAGGTGCAACAGCGACTTGATCTCCTCCATGACCTGGGGGATGCCGCCTGCCTTGTAGAAGTCCTCCATGTCATATTTCGACGCTGGATTGACCTTGGCCACCTGCGGCGTGGTTTCGCTCAGGCAATCGTAGACGTTCATCATCTCCTCGGCGGAAATTCCGATCTCCGCCGCCACCGCCGTAAGGTGCAGGATGGCGTTCGTCGAGCCGCCGATTGCCATCAGTACACGCACCGCGTTGCGCAGCGACTCCAGGGTAATGATGTCCTTCGCCTTCACCCCGTTCTTGGCCAGATTGACGATCGCCTTGCCGGTTTCTTCGGCCATCCTGAGCCGGTCGGCATAGACCGCCGGAATCAAGGCCGAGCCGGGAAGCGACATGCCAAGGGCTTCGGCCAGACAACACATGGTATTGGCCGTCCCCAGAAACGCGCAGGAGCCGCAGGTCGGTCCGCAGAGATCTTCCAGGCCATCGTAAGTCTCTTCGCTGATGGCGTTGCTCTTCAGCATGCCCAGGGCTTCCGACATGGTCGTCAGATCCGACTTCCGGTTGTCGAACACAACCCCGCCCAGCATCGGGCCGCCGGCCAGGAAGATGGCGGGAATATCCAGCCGCGCAGCCGCCATCAGCATGCCGGGGACAATCTTGTCGCAAGATCCCAGAAGCACGATCGCATCCAGTTGATGGGCCTCGACCATGACTTCGATGTCATTGGCAATCAAGTCTCTCGACGGCAAGATGAAGTGCATGCCGACGTTCCCCTGTGCTGTGCCGTCGCAGGCGCCGATCACGCCGAATTCGGCCACCGCTCCACCCGACTTATAAATGCCTTTGCGAACCCATTCCGCCACTTGCCGCAGATTCGCGTGTCCCGGAACCAGTTCATTCCAGGCGTTGGCGATGCCGATGATCGGCTTATCCAAGTCGTCGTTCGAGTAGCCAAGAGATTTGAAGACGCTGCGGTTAAAACTACCAGTCGGGCTTGCCTAGAATTTTCTTGCTGCGGAACATTTTTGCGATCCCTCCCTGCGGATTTCCGGCCATTCGCGTGCGCATGGCGTCGCCAGGCTCGGCGGAAACTCCGGCTCAGAGTTTACCCCCTGAAGCGGTTTCAGAGTAGGTGTATTCCGGTGGTCGAGTCCACGGCAAAACCAGGGAAGATGTATCCCGAAGCCACAGCACTCGGGTCGACACGGCCCCAATGAGCGGCGACCTTGAACGAAACAAACAGGGCATAGGATCCTGATTTTGCAGTGCTCGGAGGAAAAACTACCCCAGGTTACCCCATCACCCAGGCGAAAGGAGTTCGCCGGGGACTCTGACGGGGATAACCTTGGGGCACCCACCTCCGGATCTACCCAATCCGGAGACGGGTGATGCTGTTAGACCTTGTCTTCCACGGCGGCTGCTGACCAGTACGCGCAGAATCTTCTGGGCCGCAATCGGAATGATGGTGCCAGGACCGAAGACGCCGGCGGCTCCGGCATCGTAAAGGAACTGAAAATCCTGCGGCGGAATGACGCCGCCGACGACGACCAGAATATCTTCGCGGCCCAGCGTCTTGAGTTCCTGAATGACCTGCGGGACGAGCGTTTTGTGACCGCCGGCGAGGGTGGAAACCCCGAGCACGTGAACGTCGTTTTCGACGGCGTGGCGCGCCACCTCGCGTGGAGTCTGGAAGAGCGGTCCGATATCGACATCAAAGCCGAGGTCGGCGAATGCCGTAGAGATAACCTTGGCGCCACGGTCGTGGCCGTCCTGCCCCATCTTGGCGACCAGGATTCGCGGACGGCGGCCTTCGGTTTTGGCGAACTCGTCGGCCATTTGGTGTGCGTGCTGAAATTCCTTGTCCATTTGGCTCTCCGCCGAGTAGACGCCTGAGATCGAGCGGATGACCGCCTGATAGCGGCCATAAACCTTCTCCAGCGCGTAGGAAATTTCGCCCAGGGTGGCGCGTTTGCGGGCCGCGTCGACGGCCAGTGCCAGCAGATTGCCACTTCCCGTCCGCGCGCATTCGGTAAGTGCCGTCAGCGCGCACTCAACTTCGCCCGGGTTGCGCTCGGCCTTCAGCTTCTCAAGCCGCCGGATCTGGGCCTCGCGAACGGCGCTGTTGTCGACTTCGAGGGTGGCGAGCGGAGCTTCCTTTTCGAGGCGGTAAGGCGTTGACTCCGACGATGGTGTCCGTGCCGGCGTCGATGCGAGCCTGCTTGCGCGCGGCGGCTTCCTCGATGCGCATCTTGGGAATGCCGGCCTCGATGGCCTTCACCATGCCGCCGAGCTGCTCCACTTCGCTGATGAGCGCCCAGCCGCGCTGAATCAGCTCATGGGTGAGTTTTTCGACATAGTAGGAGCCGGCCCAGGGATCGACCACGCGGGTGATCTCCGTCTCCTGCTGGAGGTAGAGCTGGGTATTGCGCGCGATGCGGGCGGAGAAATCCGTCGGCAGCGCGATGGCTTCGTCCAACGAATTCGTATGCAGCGACTGGGTGTGGCCCAGGGCCGCGGCCATGGCCTCAACGCAGGTGCGGACCACGTTGTTGTACGGATCCTGCGCGGCCAGACTCCAGCCGGAAGTCTGACAGTGCGTGCGCAACGCCAGCGACTTCACGTTCTTGGGCTCGAACTGCTTGACCAGCTTGGCCCAAAGGACGCGACGCGGCGCGCATTTTGGCGATCTCCATGAAATGGTTCATGCCAATCGCCCAGAAGAACGAAATGCGCGGCGCAAAGTCATCGACCGAAAGCCCGGCCTTAAGCCCTGTGCGCAGGTATTCAACTCCGTCGGCCAGCGTGTAGGCCAGTTCCAGATCGGCAGTCGCTCCTGCTTCCTGCATGTGGTAACCGCTCACGCTGATGCAGTTGAACTTCGGCATGTTCTCCGAGCAGAAGCGGAAGATGTCGCCGATGATCCGCATCGAAGGCGAAGGCGGATAGATATAGGTGTTGCGGACCATGAACTCCTTGAGAATGTCGTTCTGGATGGTTCCGCTCAACTTCACCGGCGGCACGCCCTGCTCTTCGGCGGCGACGATGTAGAAGGCCATGATGGGCAGCACCGCGCCGTTCATGGTCATCGACACCGACATCTGATCCAGCGGGATCTGGCTGAAGAGAATCTTCATGTCGAGAATCGAGTCGATGGCGACGCCAGCCTTGCCGACATCGCCGGGCACGCGCTCGTGATCGCTGTCGTATCCGCGATGCGTCGGCAGATCGAAGGCGACCGAGAGTCCCTTCTGGCCGGCGGCAAGATTGCGGCGGTAAAAAGCATTCGACTCCTCGGCCGTGGAGAAGCCCGCATATTGGCGGATCGTCCAGGGCCGGGTGGCGTACATCGTCGAGTAGGGGCCGCGCAGGAAAGGCGGAATCCCGGCGGCATATTCCAGGTGCTCCATGCCTTCCAGCACCTGGCGGCTAAAGACTTCGGGAACCTCGATATGTTCCGGCGTGAGCCAGATGCGAGCGCCAGCCTCGCGCGCGGACGCGACCGGGCCGGACGAGGCATGCGAATCGCCATTGACTTTCGGTTGGAACTCAATGCTGCTGAAATCAGGCCGCATGCTGTTAATCCCTCACTTCCAACTGCTGCTGCCAACGCGTCAACACCTCGAGCGCGTTGCTGCGAACGTGGATGAAATCGGCGACTCCATCCCGCTGAAGTTGTTCGATGTCATCCTTGGGATAACCGGCAACGATCACCGGAATCACTTTGGACTGTCGCAGGGTTTCGATCAGTGGCCGCACCATGGGCGGATATTGCGGGTCCGCGCTGCAAAGCACAACCAGGTCCGGTTTCCGCTCGGCAATCGCTTCGGCGGCGGAGGCGGGATCGTCTTTGGCGGCGGCAATCACAATCTCGAACCCGGTCGCGCCAAAGAAATTCATGCTGAAGCCTACGCGCGCTTTGCGCATCTTCAAGTCGCCATACTCCAGCAGCAGCACCCGCGGACGGCGTCCGGTTTTGGCCGCATGCCGCTCCGTGCGCAAACGCAGGGCTTCGAAGGGCTCGGCCCCGCGATAGGCCGTCAGCTTTTCGACGGTGAACACCGGGCTGCCGGATGCCAGGCAATCGCCCAGCGTCAGGCCATCGGCGAACTGGCGCGCCAACTCGGCAGGCGAGGAAGCCGGCTTGACGTTGCTTGACGTGCGTAGCGCGGTCACGTTGCCCTTTCGATCCATCTTGTCGAGCACTTGCTCGTCCGGTTGCGGGTATTGATTGGTTCCCAGCAGGTTGCGGCGACGGGCGGCGATGGCTTGATCCTTCTGCCGGCGCGAAGCGCCAATCTCCTGTTGCACGAACCCCGCCTGCACGGCCTTGAGAAATCCGCCCTTGGCTTCCGCTTGCTGGAAGAGCTTCCACGCCTCACGCGCCAGCGAGACGGTCAGCGCCTCCACATAATAAGAACCACCGGCGGGATCGGCGACGCGATCCAGATAGGCTTCCTTTTTCAGAATGACCTGGGTATTACGCGCCAGGTGCCGGGAGAAATCATCGGAAGGCTTGCAGGCGCCATCGAATGGCGTGATCTCGATGCTGTCGCTGCCGCCGAGGGCGGCCGACATCGCTTCGGTCGTGCCTCGCAGCAAATTGTTGTGCGGGGCATAAGCCGTGATTCCCCAGCGCGCGGTGACACTTTCCACCACGGCCTTGGCGGAGTCTGCCTGCTTCGGTTGAAACTGCGCGACCGCCTGCGCCCACATCATGCGGAAGGCGCGCAGCTTCGCGATTTCGAAAAAGTAGTTCGTACCGGCGGCGAAGACAAAAAAGATTTTCGAGCAGATTTCATCGATGTCGAGTCCGCGCTGCGTGAGTTCGGAAAGATACTCGACCCCGGTGGCGAGCGCGAAGGCAAGTTCCTGGACGACGGTGCCGCCCGCCTCCGTAAACTGGCTGGCGCGAACCGCGAGGCTTCGCAGCAGAGGCGCCTTGTCGGCGGCGAATTTCAGGATCTCGGCGGCGTCGTCGAAAATTTCCTGCGGAGTGCGCGTGCTTGCGCCTTCCAGCAGCAGATCGCCAAGCGGATCGAAATCAACCGAGCCAGCAACACTGTTGGCCGGCTCTTTCAGCTCGGCAAGATAGAGCACGAGGATGGCGCGCGCCGCCTGCTGGGCACGAAACGAAAGCGGGACCCCATGGATGCCCTTGATCAGCCGCCGCATATCTTCGGCGTTCTGCACGGCTACGCCACGCACAGAGTTGCCCTCGGGAAGAATTTCAAAGGCGATCGATTCCGCTCCGCCCGCCAGAGCATGGAGGGCGGCCGTGTTGGCCTGCGCCGGATCGGCCGAATCGATGGTTTGCCGGATGGACCAGTTGTTGGAGGCGCGCGTACCGCGCACGAACGGAAATTCGCCCGGAACGCTGTCAAGCTGGGGCTCGAAGTCGTTCAGGTCTTCGGCGCGATAGAACGGCTTGACGGTAATTCCCTCTTCGGTTTTCCAAAGCAACTTCGACGGATCAGCACCCTTGAGGTCTTTGAGGATGGCCCCGTTCCACTCCGCAGTCGTGACCGGAGCAAAATCTTCTTTCAGCTTTAAGCTGTTCTCTTGTGGCATAGCCGATGCTCAATTCTTGCACTGCGGTCAGTGCTGGTTGGGATCTTCAACCACCTCGATCAGGAACCCGAAGGGGGTATCGTTACGCGATTTTGGATGTACGAAAAACACCGTGGTCCCACGTGAGCCCGGGCGTGGAGCCTTGTCGATCAGGTTGAACCCCGCCCCTTTCATATAATCGTACGCCGCTTTGGCGTTGCGTACACGGAAGGCCAAGTGGGTCAAGCCGCCACGTCCGCCATTCTTGTCGATGAACTTCTGCACCGGCGAGCTCTCGTTGAGCGGTTCGATGACCTGGATCAGGTTCGGTCCGTCGCCGACTTGCAGCAAGGCCTCGCGCACCTGATCGCCGCCGTGGACTTCTTCGCGGTGAATCTCGCGGAATCCGAGCAGTTGATATGCCTCAACCTGCTTGTCCAGTTCGCCCGAACGAACCGCAATGGCAATGTGATCAAAAAAAAGAAATCCGGGAACTTTCAGCAGTTCTTCGTTGAAAGCACTCGCCGGATGAGTTTGACTCATGACTATTTCCTCGATTGCGGAATACCGCTGTTCAATATCGCCCTGCGGCGTGCGGGAGCACGCTGTGCGCGCGTCGTCAGCGGCGCCGCTTCCGGCATCGCCGCGCGCGCCCGTGCCTCGCATGCAATTGCTATTCGAACTCGACCAGCACCTGTCCGACCTGAACGCCGTCGCCCGGTTTCGCCCTGATGCTTTTGACCTTGCCCCCCACCGGCGCGGTGACATTGGTTTCCATCTTCATGGCCTCGACCACCAGCAGCAGATCGTTGGGTTGAATTTGCTGTCCGATCTGGGCATTGCAGCGGATGACAACACCGGCAATGGGGCTGCGGCATACCTTCGACTCATCGGCAACCACTTCCGTTGCCTCGCCGGTATCGGCCTGGGGCCAGCTAGCCGGAGCTACCGGCGCACCCTCAGCGGCCGAGGACTGTGGCGGCACGTATGCCGGGTACATCCGGGGTTGAGTATCGTCCTCGGCGATCTCAACTTCCACCTCATATTTTTTGCCATCAATCGCGATCTGTAGCTTCAAGGTAGAGCACTCCTTTCAAACCCCATCCAGCAGCAACAGCCAACATCCGCTCACCTGCGCAATCAGTGCCGCGCAAGGGCATGGGAAGCCTGCACGAAAACGCGTCCCTGCTGCGCCCAGGGACTCACCACTTCGGGATTCACCAGGCGGGCCTGGTGGATTTTCACTTTTCTGCCCAGGAACGCGGTGACGGCGGCGGCGATAACGGCCATCCGTTCCGGCGTGATCTCGTCGTTCTGTCTCTGACGGCGGCAGCCTCGACGGTCGCCGCCATGTCCGCCGTTTCCTCCGCCACTTTCGAAAGCGCCGTCTCCAGCTCGGTCAGGCGCTGTCCCTGTTCTCTGATTTCGCGTCTCAGCTCGCCGACTTCCTGCAATAGCAGCCGCAAGGGAGATTCGCCGGTCTTCGGATCTTGCTCTTCCATCCAATTCCTCCATTCGCCTTAACCAGGCTGCGGAAAAACACGCCGAAGGCCGGGCGTAACGCCCGGCGGAAATACAAAGGGATTCACCTGAAACCTACGCCACTCCTTTAAAGTGGAATCAGTCCGTGCTTCTTGGGCGGACGCAGCTCGCGTTTGTGGTGCAGCGACTCCAGCGCGCGCGCCACCAGACGCCGGGTCTGCGACGGCTCGATAATATCGTCCACCAGCCGGCGTCCGGCGGCAACGAAGGGCGTTGCGAAGGTATTGCGATAGAGTTCGATCAGCTCCTTGCGCCGGGCCACTTTATCCTTGGCGGCATCGATTTCGCGGCGAAAGACGATCTCAGCCGCGCCCTTCGGCGCCCATGACGGCGATTTCGGCCGTAGGCCAAGCCAGCACGCGGTCGGCTCCGAGATCCTTGCCGCACATTGCCAGGTAGGCGCCGCCGTAAGCCTTGCGCACGATGACCGTCACTTTCGGCACGGTCGTCGCCGAATAGGCAAACAACATCTTGGCTCCGTGACGAATGATTCCGCCGTACTCCTGCTGCACCCCGGGCAGAAAACCGGGGACGTCGACGAAGGTTACCAACGGAATATTGAAGGCATTGCAGAAACGGATGAATCGCGCCGCCTTGTCGGAGGCGTTGATGTCGAGCGCCCCGGCCAGCACCGAGGGCTGGTTTCCGACAACCCCCACCGAGTGCCCCTGAATCCGTCCGAATCCCACCACAATGTTGGGCGCAAAGCCGGGCTGAATCTCCAGGAAATCCTGGTGGTCCAGCACGCGGGTGATGATACCGCGCATGTCGTAGCCGACTTTGCTTTCCGCCGGCAACAGATTGCCCAGCTCCGGATCGTCCTCCAACGGCATGTCAAAGGGAAGGTACGGCGGGTCTTCCAGGTTGTTCGAAGGCAAAAAGCTGAGCAGCCTGCGGCAAAGATAAAGGGCCTCTTCGTCGTTCGCGGCCACCAGATGCACCACGCCCGACGTGTTCATCTGCGCCTGCGGTCCGCCCAGTTCCTCGGCCGTGACCACCTCGCCGGTCACCTGCTTGATGACCTGCGGCCCGGTAATAAACATCTGCGCGTTGCGGGTCTGGATGATGAAATCGGTCAGCGCCGGACTGTAGGCCGCACCGCCGGCGCAGGGACCGCAAATGATCGAGATCTGCGGCACCGTGCCCGACAGCATCACGTTGCGATAGAAAACGCGGCCGTAACCGGAGAGACTATCGATGCCCTCCTGCACGCGCGCGCCACCCGAGTCATTGATGAAGACGAAAGGGCTGCCGGTCTTCAGCGACATCTCCATCATGTCGGCGATCTTGTCGCAATGGACTTCGCCGGCGGCGCCGCCGGCGACGGTGAAATCCTGACTGGCCAGGTGGATCAGCCGGCGGTCGATGGTGGCACAGCCGGTTACCACGCCATCGGCGGGCATTTCCTTCTCCGCCATCCCGAACAGCGTGGCGCGATGCTCGGCGAAAAGACCGATCTCCTGGAAGCTGTCCGGGATCGACCAGCCGCTCGATGCGCTCGCGGGCGTTGAGTTTACCGCTCTTGTGTTGCTTTTCGATGCGGGCCTTGCCGCCGCCGAGTTGTGTCCGCTCACGCCGGGCTGCGCAACTCGGCGATTCGCTCGTCCATTGTTTTTTGTGCCGATGTCTTTTGTGCCGACTCAGTGCTTTGCGTGGCCATGGTTTTTCTCCAATCGATTTGGCCAATCCTTCGTTGAACAAGTGGCGTTGGACTACGGTGGTGAACAGCCCTGCCTATTGAGCCGGCGCGACCGTAACCCTGTGCTCTTTCCCGTTCAGCGTCACAACATAGTTCTGTGGGTTGCGTGAGGCATTCGCTGGCGCCGCGCCTGCCGCCGGGGCGGGAGCGGGTCCAGCCTTCACCGGGTCCTTGCCCAAGATTTTTGGGTCCCAGATGGCGGGTAGCAAAAAACTTCGGCGCCACCTGCGGGAACATCGCGTAGGTGAGCACATCCTCGTCGCTGCCGTTGCAACCTTCCAGGGCCAGGGCCTGCGCACGCAGCGTCGTCCCATTCCGGCTTCAGCAAATCCGCCGGACGGCAGGTGATTGGCGGCTTCTTGGCGTGTGCCTGCGGCAAGCTTGAGGACCTCGGGATTCTTCTCGCCCAGAGTGCTGCCGTAATAGCCGAGCATGAGGTCGGCAAATTCTCCGGTGAGCACCTTATATTTGCCCATCAGCACGTTGAGTACGGCCTGCGACCCCGTGATCTGACTGGAAGGCGTGACCAGCGGAGGATAGCCGGCGTCGCGCCGCACCCGGGGCACCTCTTCGAGCACTTCCTGCAGGCGATCGCCCGCCCCCTGCTGCTTGAGCTGGCTCTCCATGTTGGAGATCATGCCGCCTGGAATCTGGCTCTTGAAAATCTCTGTTTCCACCCCGTTGATGTCGCTCAGGAACTCGCTATAGCGTGGACGTATCTTGGCGAAGTAGCGCTTCACCCTGAGCAGCCGCTCCATGTCGAGCCGGGTGTTGTACGGGGTGCCCTCCAGCATCTCGACGAAGCTCTCCGTAGGATTGTGTCCGGGACCAAGCGAAAGCGAGCTGATGGCGGTATCGACGATGTCGCACCCGGCTTCGATGGCCTTCATCATGCGAAACCAGCGTGACGCCGGTGGTGGCATGGACGTGAAGATGCACCAGCGTCTGCTCGCCGCAGCGTTTCTTGATGCTCTTGACCAGATCGTAGGCGGGCTGCGGCTTCAGCAAGGCCGCCATATCCTTGACGCAGATCGAATCGCAGCCCATCTCGACCAACTGCTCCGCCATTTCGGCAAAGGCTTCGATCGTATGCACCGGGCTGACGGTGTAACAGATGGTGCCTTGCGCGTGCTTGCCCGTCTTCTTGACCGCCCGAATGGCGGTGCGCAGGTTGCGAAGGTCGTTGAGCGCGTCGAAGACGCGGAACACATCCATGCCGTTCTCGGCGGCCTTGTCGACAAAGCGCTCGATCACGCCATCTTCATAGTGGCGATAGCCAAGCAGGTTCTGACCGCGAAGCAGCATCTGAAGGCGCGTTTTGGGCAGCAACTTGCGGAAGGTGCGGAGACGTTCCCAGGGATCTTCGTTGAGGAAACGAATGCAGGAATCGAAGGTTGCTCCGCCCCAGCACTCCAGCGACCAGAAGCCGGCGTTGTCCAGGTCTTCGCAGGCCGGAATCATGTCTTCCATCGCCATGCGGGTTGCCAGCAGGCTCTGGTGAGCATCCCTCAGGATCAGTTCGGTAACTTCAATCGTGCGTCCCATACTGCGAGCTCCTTTTCCTTGGCTTTCGCGAGCCGGCGGACCCGGCTGCTCTCTGCGCGCTCCATTCGGCCCAGCACCTATACATCTAAGTTGCGCTTTTATAAGAAGTTAGGTCAGTGAGACGAGTCACCCCAGATCGTGACCGCAGTGTTTTCCGGCAGTCGTAGCGGCATCACGATTTGTTGTGTTTTGCAACGTTCCGCGCAAGATGCAAAACACAGCCAATGTGACAACGAAGAAGCGCACTTCGTCTGGTGACAAGCGTTTCTTTAAGATGCACTCAGCATTGGAGCCGAATCCGGAAATCCAGCACTCGCGGTCAAAGCTGCACGACTTCGGCCTTACTCCGCGTGCCAAGAATCAGGTATGGAGAGGAAGCAGCTTCACCTGATGCGGCGTGCATTTACACTGGAGCGATGAAACTGCCATCCAAGCTGCCGGAAGCGATCGAACGGCTGACGGGAGCGGTGTCTCCCAACGCCTGCGGCTTGCGGCGGCAACCCTGACGGATCGCTATCGAGGCGCCGTGGCACGGACGAAGCGCCACACGGCGGCGCAATTCGAAGCGAAGACGAACGCCTGGCTTATCTATTGGTCCGCATGCCCGCGACTTTTGCCGCGCTGGTGCAGGCACTGAGGGCGGCAAAACGGCAGTTTTTGTCGCCATCCGACGCGACACGGACGATTCTATGTCCGATAACGATTTAGCGTCCGATAACGGTATGGCGATGGAGACGATGCTCGATCTGGGCTCGGGGCCGGGAACCGCGGCGTGGGCGGCCCTGGAGGTTTTCCCCGAGGTGCGGCAGCTTCGGCTGGTCGAGCGCGACAGCGGCCTTATCGGCCTGGGACGGCAGCTCTGTGCGGCCAGCGATTCGTCCAGCTCTGCGCCAGGCGGAGTGGATTCAGGCGGACCTGAATGGCAAGCTTGCGGAGGACGCTTTCGATCTGGTCGTCGCCTCGTATTCGCTCGGAGAACTTTCGGCCGCCCAGCGCTCCCTATGCCTGCGGCAGGCATGGCAAAGGACACGCAAGCTGCTGGTGCTGGTTGAACCCGGCACGCGGGCCGGGTTCGGCTGCATTCACCAGGCGAGGTCGGAGTTGATCGCGCTGGGCGCAACCCTGGTGGCTCCGTGCCCGCACGCTTCAGCGTGTCCGATGGCTGCGGCCGGCGATTGGTGCCACTTCGCGGCGCGGGTCGAGCGCACCGCCATGCACCGGCATCATCAAGGGCGGAGAACTCGGGCACGAGGACGAGAAGTTTTCCTATCTGGCCGCCACGCCCGCTCAAGGCCACATCCGGCTGAGCAAAGAATTGTCCGGCATCCCGTCGTATCACTCCGGCTTCGTCGAGCTGCAACTGTGCTCCGCCGACGGCCTAGGCAAACGCACGATCGGCAGATCGAAGAAAGCCGAGTACCGGGCCGCCCGCAGAGCGGCGTGGGGTGATGCCTGGCCCGCGACATCATCGCCCGAAGGGCATGCCGAAGAGCCATAGGTGCGGGTGACAACCCGGCTTTCCGGCCCGAGGCGCGGTTGGTGCGGACTTTGAGGCCGACGGTGGCTTCGGGGCGCGCCGTGCCATGGGGCGGCCGGAACAGGTGTTGAAATCTGCAACAGTCCGGAGTGCGGCACACTCCATCAAAGTCCCTAAACTCGCGCAGTTGCGGCTTCGCAGGTGATCCAGCTCACAGCTCAACGTGACCTTGCCGATATTTCCCGGCAAAATGTGACGTGTGTCACGAGGTGGCTAGTCGCAAGTCACTGGGCTGTTTCAATATTTTGCGATAAAGTCCGCGCTGTCTGATGGTCCTGGGCATGTCGATACGACGGGACCGAGGTATTTATGGCAAGTATTTTCCAAGTGATCAGCGGGTCGTGAATTCGCCATGCGAGTGACGGTATTCAGCGGCCTGCGCAAGTAAAACGAAAACGATTCAACCAACTTTTTAATCACGAATCACTGGACGGCATCATTATGGCAAATTTTGGAGTTGAAGCACGCGGATATCACTCGATCGGGCGGCCGGGGAAAATCGAGATTCTTCCCAACCAAGTCATGCGCTTCCCAGCATGACCTCAGCTTGGCTTATACACCTGGGGTTGCGACACCCTGCCTGGACATTCAGAAGAACCCACACGACGCTTTCAAGTACACCGCAAAAGGGAACCTGGTTGCGGTATTCACCAACGGCACGGCGGTGCTCGGGCTGGGCAATATCGGCGCCATGGCCGGCAAGCCGGTCATGGAAGGCAAGGCTGTTCTGTTCAAGAGATTCGCCGATGTCGACGTGTTCGACATTGAACTCGGCACGGAGAACGTGGAAGACATCATCAAGTGCGTGCAGTTGCTTGAGCCCACCTTCGGCGGCATCAACCTGGAAGACATCAAGGCTCCGGAATGCTTCGAGATCGAAACCCGGCTGAAGGAAACGATGAAGATCCCGGTATTCCATGACGATCAGCATGGAACGGCGATCATCTCCGGCGCGGGCCTGCTGAACGCGATGGAGATTGTGGGCAAGCCGCTCGACAAGATCAAGATCGTGTTCAACGGCGCTGGGGCTTCGGCGATCTCCACCGCCAAGCACTACATCAATCTCGGCGTGAAGCCCGAGAACATCACCCTTTGCGATTCCAAGGGCGTGATTTACAAGGGACGCAAAGAAGGCATGAACAAGTACAAGGAGCCGTTGGCGGCCGAGACTGCGGCCAGGACGCTGGCGGACGCGATGAAGAACGCCGACGTGTTTGTCGGCCTCTCGCAGGGCAATTGCGTGACCCAGGCGATGGTGCAGTCGATGGCTGCCTCGTCCGGTGGTTGTCGCCATGGCGAATCCCGATCCGGAGATCACCTTCGAAGCGGCGACCGCGGCGCGCAAGGACGTCATCATGTGCACCGGGCGCTCGGATTATCCGAACCAGATCAACAACTCGCTCGGCTTCCCGTTCATCTTCCGCGGCGCGCTCGACGTGCACGCCACCCAGATCAACGAGCAGATGAAGCAGGCCGCCACCATGGCGCTGGCCAACCTGGCCAAGCAGCCTGTTCCCGACGAAGTGCTGAAAGCATACGGCGTGAAGTCGATGAAGTTCGGCCGCGACTACATTGTGCCGAAGCAGTTCGACATGCGCGTGCTGGAGTGGGAAGCGATGGCGGTTGCCAAGGCTGCCATGGACAGCGGCGTAGCGCTGGAACCGATCGACCTGAAAGCCTACAAGGGTCAACTGAAACAGCGGCTCGATCACATCCGGCATCTGCTGGCACCGGAGGCGGCACCGGCGGTGAAGGCTCGTGGCGCCCACGCCGACTGAATAAGTCACGGCGGAATCGAATGATGAATGATGTGGGCCTGTTCGCAGGCCCACTTTTTTTGCTCGTAAACTGCTCTGGTGTAGTGTCCCGGAAATACCTGACATAACTAAACGCACTTAGCGAGTGTCATGTTGAGCGTAGCGAAACATCCCATGGGATTGTCCCTCCCAGGGCCGCTCTGGGCTTTTTGATGAAGTCTTTCGGCCGTGTCTCAGTCCCACGCCGTGCTGGGATTCTGGGTTCCTTCGCTTTGCTCAGGATTTCGGCAGGCGGCTCGAACGCCGCCTCAGCGCCTCAACTTCGCTCCTGGTGGTCGCTCAGAATGACACCCTTCAACTATTTATCGCGCGAACTTCTGGCCGGGTGGCTGTAGATGATCAAGACGTTGTACCCACCCGGCCGGCGGAGCGGGAGCCACCCTGTTTTCAGAAGTACGAATAAAAGGTGGCTCGACTGCGCTCGCCATGACAATATGATGTTTTCGGATACACTTACCGGGAACTGAGCGAATGACCATAGAAAAGCTAATGACAATAGAAATAAAGAGGAGACCTCTGATGAAAGCCGGATCGACCGCTTTGAGCGCAATGTTCGTTTTCCTAAGCATTCTGTCGTTTGCCGCAATTGCCCGCGCGGCCGAGGTCAAGGTAATGTACTCGGGCGGATTTTCGGCAGCGCTTCAGGCGCTTGGTCCGGAGTTTGAGCGGACGACCGGAAACAAGGTCGTGCTTATTTCCGGACCTTCGATGGGGACTACGCCGGAGGCGATTCCGCAGCGCATTGGGCGCGGCGAGCCGGTGGATGTCGTGATCATGGTCGGCTATGCGCTGGATAACCTGATCAAGCAGGGACGGGTTGTCGCCGGCAGTCGCGTCGACCTGGCGCAATCCGGCATTGGCGTGGCCGTTCGCGCAGGTACATCGAAGCCGGATATCAGCTCGGCCGAGGCCCTCAAGCGTACGCTGCTTCGCGCAAAATCAATCGCCTATTCCGATAGCGCAAGCGGCGTCTATGTTTCGACGGAGCTGTTTCAGCGCCTCGGAATCGCCGACCAGGTCAAGGGCAAGAGCCGGATGATTCAGGCCGAACCGGTTGGCCGGGTCGTTGCGCGCGGCGAAGCCGGGATCGGCTTCCAGCAGATCAGCGAGTTGCGCCCGGTAGCGGGCATAGAGCTGGTGGGGCCACTGCCGCCCGGACTTCAGAAGATGACCGTGTTTTCGGCTGGAGTCGCCGCCAATAGCAAGGAACCCGAGGCGGCAAAAGCGTTCATCCGATTCCTGGCGTCACCGGACGCCGCCCCCGCTATCGCCAAAACCGGCATGGAGCCCATGACAAACTGGTGCAAATGCGACATGCCATAAGTGTCATGCTGAGCGAGCCGGGGTCCCCGACAAGCCCGCTGTTTGATTATTGGATGGAAGCGAAGGATCTGCCGTTTGCGAGCGTTAAAGCAAAGCAGATCCTTCGCTCGCGCAAAACCGGCGCGATCTCAGGATGACACTGCTACGAGTTTTTCCGTAGCCTGCGTTTGATGTCCTGGCCGCGCTGCGAGCTGCTCAATAGACTTGCTGAAGGGAAACGAAGCATCATGAAGCTCAAGGGAAAATCAATTTGCATGCCGGTCGCCGATGAGTTCGAGGATCTCGAACTGCTCTATCCGCTGCTGCGCCTCTCTGAAGAAGGCGCGCACATCGTGATCGGCACCTACCGGGGAAGTTTCAGCACCCGGCCCTTCCTGGGCAAGACCAAGCCTATCACCGGCCGCTTTGGCTATCCGATTCCGCCGCTGCCCATGGTGGAAGGCGTCCGTTTTGTAACCGCCGACATGCTGACGCTCAAGCCCGAAGACTTCGACGCCGTCATGATTGCCGGCGGCTTTGCTCCGGACATCCTGCGCCGCGATCCCAAGATTGTGGATTTCGTGCGCCGCGCCAGCGCCTCCGGTAAGCCGATTGCCGCGATTTGCCACGGCCCGTCGCTGGCGATTTCCGCCGGCATCATCAAGGGACGCCGGGTCACCAGCACGGTCGCTATCAAAGACGACCTGGTGAATGCCGGTGGATTGTGGGAGGACAGCGCGGCGGTCGTGGACGGCAACCTGATCACCAGCCGCCGCCCCGACGATCTGCCGGAATTCTGCCTCGCCATCATTGAGGCCTTGGCGCCTGGCAAACGCGGGTGATTGCCGCCGCGTCCGCGATGGCCGTACTGTGATCTCCGATGGTGTCATCCTGAGCGAACCGGGTCCCTGACAAGCCTGCTGTTGGCTTATTGGAATGGAAGCCGGGGTCCCCGGTAATGGCCGCTTTTGCTCATGGGATGGAGAGCGAAGGATCTGCTGCTGTTTGCGAGCATTAAGCAAAGCAGATCCTTCGCTCGCGCAAAACCGGCGCGACCTCAGGATGACACTTCTACGAGTTTGGTTTTTTTTTGCAGTCGACTATGCACCGCGGCTTTGCGGCACGGAGCTATGCGCGGCAGCCGAACGAGAGTCACCGCACTGGCGGACGAAGTTGGCCAGCATCTGCTTGCCGCAGGAGGTCAGCACCGACTCGGGATGAAACTGCACGCCTTCGACGGCCAGGTGTTTGTGCCGCAGGCCCATGATCAGACCTTCGCGCGTCTGCGCCGTGATCTGCAATTCCGCCGGCAAGGTCTCGCGCTCCACCATCAAGGAGTGATAGCGGCCTACCGAGAGAGGCTGCGGCAGACCGGCGAATACGCCTTGTCCATCGTGAGTCACCTCGCTGGCTTTGCCGTGAATCGGTTTGGGAGCGCGTATGACACGCCCGCCGAAGGCTTCGCCAATCGCCTGATGTCCGAGGCAGACGCCGAGAATGGGCACCACGCCGCTCAGGTGGCGAATGATTTCCAGGCTGACGCCCGCGTCTTGAGGCGTGCCGGGGCCGGGCGAAATAACGATGCCGGCATAGCCCGCCGCCAAGCACCTCGGCCACGGTGACGGCATCATTGCGGCGCACCGTGGGTTCGGCTCCCAGCTCGCCCAGGTATTGCACCAGGTTGTAGGTGAA
Source organism: uncultured Acidobacteriota bacterium (assembly GCA_963786555.1). GTDB lineage: Bacteria > Acidobacteriota > Terriglobia > Terriglobales > Acidobacteriaceae > CAWBRT01. The sequence continues at coordinate 179,138 of CAWAZO010000015.1, read as the reverse complement.
CGAATCGTAGTTGTCGATGACGAGCAGCATGATCTAATTCCTCTTCAGCCCCACGATTAGAGCTTTGTTTCAACAACCGTGTTCCCTCGGGGGCTAAAGCGGTTCCCGAGATGGTGTACCCCAAGCAACAACGTCATTCCGAGCGAACGGCGCGAGCCGAGGAATCTTTTGAGTTGCTTCGCCACGGTCAAACACAAGATCCCTCCACTTCGGTCGGGATGACGCTTCTGAATTCATTTTGCCGGGCGGACACACCGATCCGGGAACCGCTCTAGCTCGGCAAACTTCATTTCGCGCCGGGCAATCCGCAGCATAGTCAAATCCCCGCTTCGGCCACGGCGATGGCCTGGTGCAACGCGCGCGCTTTGTTGACGGTTTCTTCGTATTCGGATGCGGGAACCGAGTCGGCGACGATGCCGGCTCCGGCCTGCACGCTGGCCACGCCATCGCTGAGTTCGATGGTGCGGATGGCGATGCAGGAATCGAGATTGCCGGCGTAATCGGTGTAGAGCACCGAGCCGGCGTAGACGTTGCGCGAGCCATGTTCGAGGGCGGCGATGGCCTGCATGGCGCGAATCTTGGGAGCGCCGGTGACGGTTCCGGCCGGAAAGCAGGCGGCCAGGGCGTCGAAGCGGTCGAGCTCGGGGCGCAACCGGGCCGAGAGCTCCGTCACCAGATGCTGCACGTGAGAGTACTTCTCCACCTTCATCAGCCGGTCGACGTGCACCGAGCCGTATTCGGCGACGCGGCCGAGATCGTTGCGTCCGAGATCGACCAGCATGAGGTGTTCGGCGCGCTCTTTTTCGTCGGCCAGCATGTCCTCGGCCAGGAGTTGGTCCTCGGCGTCGCTGCGGCCGCGCGGGCGGGTGCCGGCAATGGGCCGGTATTCCAGGCGCGCGCCGGTGCAGCGCACCAGCATCTCGGGCGAAGCGCCGATCAGCGCATCTTTGCCGAACTGGAGCAGGTACATGTAAGGCGAGGGATTGGTGCGGCGCAGAGCACGGTAGAGAGAAACCGCGTCGACCGTCACCGGGCGCGAAAAACGCTGCGAGAGCACGGTTTGATAGCACTCGCCGGCGGCAATCAATTCCTTGATGTCGCGAACCGCCTGCTCGAAATCGGCGCGGCTGAAGTTGGAATCGAATTCACGCTGAAGGTTTCCGCCGCCGGCGGCATCGAGCGCCAGCGGCGCGGCCAGCGCCTGGGCAACGCGATCCAGCTCGGCGAGCGAATCCTGGTAGAGCTGGCGCAGAGCGGCGTCGGTGCTCGCCGCATCGGTGAATGCGAGGGTGCGAATTTCCACGACCTGCTTGACGTGATCGAAGGCCAGCACGGTGCGGAAGAGCAGAAACACCGCATCGTCCACCTCGGAGGTCATGCTGCCGAGCACGGGTTCAAACCACTTGGCGGCGCCGTAGCTGAGAAAACCAACCGCGCCTCCGGCGAACGGAGCTCCGGCATAATCGCGCGTAAGCACGCGCGAGCGAAAGCATTCGCGAAGGTACTCGATGGCATTGACCGGCAGAATGCGTTCGCCTGCCGTCGGCCGCGGTGACGCGCGTGCTATTGCCCTGGGAGCGGATGACCGCCTCGGGCTCCGCGCCAAGAAAAGAGTAGCGCGCCAGTTGCTCGCCGCCCTCGACGCTTTCCAGCAAAAACGAATGCCGGCTGCCGCGCGCCACTCGCAGATAGGCGGCCAGCGGAGTAATGAGTTCGGCCGGCACCGTGCGCACGACCGGCACGCAGTTGCCGCTGGCGGCAGCGGCGCGAAACTGCTCGAAGCTGGCGGGCCACACGCTGCTCATCGGGAAGCGACCTCCCGCAGATTGCGAGACTTCGGCGAGCTCGGGCATGCTGCGCCCGACCACCACGGCGATGCGCCGAAACTGCTCAAAGCCCTGCATGAGCTGGGCCGGATAAATGGATTGCATGCCGTCGGAAAGCGCCTTCTCCGGCTGATGATGCACTTCGATGATGAGCCCGTCGGCGCCGACCGCGACGGCGGCGCGCGCCAGCGGAATCACCTTGTTGCGCTTGCCGGTGCCGTGGCTGGGATCGACCAGGATCGGCAGATGGCTGAGGCGCTGCACGGCGGGAACGATGCTGAGATCGAGGGTGTTGCGGGTGTGATCGGTAAAGGTGCGAATGCCGCGTTCGCAGAGCACCACCTGGTAGTTGCCTTCGCTCATGATGTACTCGGCGGCCATCAGGAACTCGTCGAGGGTGGCGGCGATTCCGCGCTTCAGCAGAATTGGTTTGCGCGCCCGGCCGGCGGCCGTCAAGAGCGAGAAGTTCTGCATGTTGCGGGCGCCGATCTGGATCATGTCGGCATATTCCTCGACCAGGGCGAGCGATTCGATATCGAGGGCTTCGGTAACGATCAGCAACCCGAAGCGGTCGCGAACTTCGGCCATGATGCGCAGTCCTTCCTCGCCGAGCCCCTGGAAGGCATAGGGCGAGGTGCGCGGCTTGAAAGCGCCGCCGCGGAAAAATTGCGCTCCGCTGGCGGCGACGTGTTCGGCGATGCGAAAGGCCTGCTCGCGGCTCTCGATGGCGCACGGGCCGGCGATCATGGCCAGGGTTTTGCCGCCAATCGCGGCCGCCGAGCCGGGGAATTCGATGATCGTGTTCTCCGCTTTCATCTCCCGGCTGACCAGCTTGTAGGGCTTGGATACCTGGATGACTTCGGCTACGCCCGGCAGGTCTTCGAGGGCCCCCGGTTCGATCGCGCCGGCGTTGCCGGTGATGCCGATGGCGGTGCGCTGCGCTCCCGGCAGAGAGTGCGGGCGCAGACCGAGGCTGGTAATCGCCTCGCAAACGGCCTCAACCTGTTGCTCAGTTGCGTGAGCTTGCATTACGACTAACATCAGAGGGTCTCCTTGACTGCCAATCTGGAATCGATGGAACACGCCGCAGCGGTAGTTGGCGAACCGGATTGCGGCTGGAAATCGCGAGCCAGCTTTTCCACGGCCGCGACCAGACCTTCGACGGTCTGGATTTGCTTCAATTGCCTGCACGATCGCACTGCCGACGACGACGGCATCGGCATACGTGAGCACTTCCCGCGCCTGCTGCCCGGTGCTGACGCCGAAGCCCAACGCGACCGGCAGCGAGCTGAAGCGTCGGATGCGCTCGACCAGCAGACGGGCATCGTCACTGAGTTGCTGGCGCGTGCCGGTGACGCCGGTGCGCGAAACCGCATAGATAAAGCCGCTGGCATGAGCGCAGACGATCTTGAGCCGCTCGTCGGTGCAGGTGGGCGCCGCCAGCGTGATCAGGTCGACCTGGTGCTCGCGGGCAAACACGCCCAGACGGGCAGCGTTATCGGCGGGCAGATCGGTGAGCAACAGGCCGGAGATTCCATTCTCCCCGGCGGAGGTGATCATGCGCTCCAAGCCATATTGCAAGACCGGATTGAGATAGCTGAACAGCACCACCGGGCAAGCCAGCTTCGACTTGGCTTCGCGGGCCACGGCCAGCACGTCGCGCATGGTGACGCGGTTCTTCAGGGCGCGGGCGCAGGCGCGCTGAATGACCGGGCCGTCGGCCATGGGATCGCTGAAGGGAAATCCCAACTCGATGACGGTGGCTCCGGCGCGGCCGAGCGCCAGCAGAATATCGTAAGTTGCCGCCAGGTCGGGATCGCCGGCGGTGATGTAAGGAATGAATCCGCCGCGGCCCTGGCGGCCGAGAACGGCAAATGCATTTGCTATGGCGCTCATCGCTTCGCCTCCTTCGAGGTTACTGGTTCTACCCCGGCACGCTCGACGACGGCGCGGGTTGAAGATCCCGGTTGGTGCGGCTGGAAAGGTGAAAGTTTTTGCACGGTTTCGACGTCTTTGTCGCCGCGTCCGGAAAGATTGATGACCACGATCTGCTCGGCCGCTGAGCGTGGCCGCGAAGCGCATGGCATAGGCAACCGCGTGCGCCGATTCGAGGGCGGGAATGATTCCCTCCAGCTCGGAAAGCGCGTGGAATGCGGCCAGGGCTTCGTCGTCGGAAACCGAGGTGTACTCGGCGCGACCGATCTGCCGCAGAAACGCATGTTCGGGACCAACCGCCGGATAGTCCAGCCCGGCCGAGACCGAATGGGTGGAAGCGATCTGGCCATCGGCATCCTGCAAGACGTAGGTCAGGGTTCCTTGCAGCACGCCGGGACGTCCGCCGTCGGGCGCGAAGCGCGCGGCATGCCGCCCAAGTTTGGGACCGGTGCCTCCGGCTTCGACGCCGATCAGGCGCACCGCCGCATCGTGCTCGAATCCGCTGAAAATGCCGATGGCGTTCGATCCTCCGCCGACACAGGCAATGATCGCCGCGGGAAGCTGCGCCGCCTGTTCGAGCACCTGCCGGCGGGCTTCCCGGCCAATCACCGACTGGAAGTGGCGCACCATGCGCGGATAGGGATCGGGTCCGAGAGCGCTGCCGAGCAGGTAGTAGGTATCGCGAACATTGGTGACCCAATCGCGAAGGGCTTCGTTGATGGCGTCCTTCAGGGTGCGCGAACCGGATTCGACGGCGCGCACTTCGGAGCCCAGCAGGTGCATGCGGTAAACGTTGAGCGCCTGCCGCTGCATGTCCTCGGTTCCCATGTAGACGACGCACTCCATGCCGAAGCGCGCGCAGACCGTGGCGCTGGCGACTCCGTGCTGTCCGGCTCCGGTCTCGGCGATGATGCGGCGCTTGCCCATGCGCCGGGCAAGCAGAGCCTGGCCAAGCGCATTGTTGATCTTGTGCGAGCCGGTGTGGCCCAGGTCTTCGCGCTTGAGATAGATTTGCGCGCCGCCAACCTGCTCGGTGAGGCGCTCGGCAAAAGTAAGAGGCGTGGGACGGCCCGAGTAGTCACGCAACATGGCGTGGAACTCGTTCTGAAAGGCCTCGTCGCACAACGCCGACTCGTAAGCCGCAGTCAGCTCTGCCAGCGGCGAGACCAGCGTCTCGGGCACATAGCGGCCGCCGAACGGGCCGTAGTAGCCGACCGCAGCCTCAGGGGTGATTAACTCAAGTTCATTCATCAATTCCTGCTTATTCATAGTCCACTTCTTTTTCTTTTTGGTTCGTAAACTTAACGCCGGGCGAGTTGCCCAATTCGCTGCCAGACTCCGCCGCACCTGCATGACGCACGGCGGCGAAAAATTCATGCATCCTGACGGAATCCTTGCGGCCCTTGATGGAGACGGCCTCCACGCCGCTGCAAACGTCGACCACGGCGGGACGCACCCGCTGAATCGCCGTCGAGACATTGCCGCGCTCAGTCCACCGGCCAGAATTACGCGCGGCAAGCGCGCGGCAACCTCTCGCGCCTGCTCCCAATCGGCCTGCCGCCCCGAGCCGCCAAAGCCAACGCAAGCCGCATCGATCAGCACGGCATCGGCGGGATAGCCAGCCGCCGTCTCGGGATCAAAGCCCGGCTCGGTGCGAAATGCCTTGATAATGCTGACGCCGGGAAGGCGCTGCCGCAGCCGCCGGCAGAACTCCGCTGGCTCGTCTCCGTGAAGCTGAACCGCGCCGACGCCGCTGGCCGCAACCGCCGAGGCAATCTCTTCCACCGTGGCATTGACGAAAACCCCGACCGTCTCGACCGCCGCAGGGATTGCGGCGACGATCGGGCGGGCCTGCGCGGGCGCAATATAGCGCGGACTGGGCGGATAAAAATTAAAACCCAGCATGGCCGCTCCCAGTTCCACCGCAAGGCGGGCATCGCCGGCATCGGTCAGGCCGCAGACCTTGACCTTCACGGCACCCGCGTCCGGCCCCGACTGCCCAAGGTCAGACGCTTGCGGCGACGAGTGCGCGATAAGATTTTCAAGTTCGCGCGCGGGATCGGGCGCACGCATCAATAGCTCGCCGATCAGAAACGCGCTGTAGCCCAGGCGACAAGCTGACGCAGATCGGCCGCCGTGCGCAAGCCGCTCTCGCTGACCAGCACGCGGCCCGGCTGGGCATAACGGGCCAGCGCCCGCGAGGTTGCGAGATCGACCGCAAGCGTCGCCAGGTTGCGATTGTTGACGCCGATGATGCGGGCGCCGCAGTCGATGGCGATCCGCATTTCCGGCTCGGCATGCACCTCGACGAGCGCATCCATCCCGAGTTCGTCCTCGGCCAGCGTGCGCAGAGGCCACGATTTCAGCGGGCGCGAGCGCGGCAACGATGAGCAGCACGGCTTCGGCTCCGGCGGCGGCGGCTTCGAAGATCTGGTGCGCGTCGACGATGAAGTCCTTGCGCAGCGCGGGGCAATCGACACGCCGCGCAAACCGAGCGCAGATCGGCGAGCGAGCCGGAAAAATAAACCGGCTCGGTGAGCACGGAAATGGCGGCTGCGCCGTGCGCCGCGTAGAGCGATGCGACCTGCACCGGATCGGCGTCCGGGCGAATGGCTCCGGCGCTGGGCGAACTGCGCTTGACCTCGGCGATGATGTTGACACGGCCGGGCCGGGCAAGCGCTTCGCGGAAGACGTGGCTCGAGCTGGCCGGCTCGTCTGGCGAAGGCCGCCGCGCGCACAGCAGTGCGTTCGGCGGCGCTCACCAGCGCCATTTCCGCGCGCTTCGCTTGCGGTGATGGAGGCGAGAAAGCTGGTGATTGCGCTCACGCCTTCTCTCCCGGAACGGCCGCCTTCGCGCCTTGCAGAAAGGCTTCGAGTTTGTTCGGACGCGGCACCGGAGTCGATGGCCGCCGCGGCGCGCTCGGCACACTCCTTAAGACTTTCAGCGGCTCCGCCAAGGTAAAGCGCCGCCGCGCGCGTTGACCACGATGAGACGCCGCGCGACATCGCGGCGACCACCGGCAAAGACCTCGCGGATGATGAGCGCACTGGCCGCGGCATCTTCCGCATGCGCGCCATCGAGCGACTCGGCGCAATAACCGAAGTCTTCGGGAACGATGTTGCGGGTGCGCTCCTCGCCGTCGCGCAACTCCAGAACGCGGGTCGGGCCGGCCAGCGTCACCTCGTCCAAACCGTCGCAGCCGTGCACCACCCAGGCGCGCTCGGCGCCCAGCGCCAGCAGCGCGCTGGCAATCATCGGCATCAGCTTGGGATCGGAAACGCCCATCAGTTGACGGCGCGAACGCGCGGGATTGCAGAGCGGGCCAATCAGGTTGAAGCAGGTGCGGACGCCAAGTTCGCGGCGAATGCCGGCGACACGGGCCGACGCCGGATGATGCGCGGGAGCGAACAGGAAGCAAAAACCGAGGGAATCGAAGAGTCGTTCGGAAATTGCGAGGGGAACCGGAATGGGTGCGCCCATGGCGGCCAGCACGTCGGCGCTGCCGGTCTTGCTGGTGGCGGCGCGCGCTCCGTGCTTGGCGACCGGAACGCCTGCGGCCGCCGCGACGATGGCCGCCGCGGTCGATATGTTGAAGGCCTTGGCGCGGCTGGCCCCGGTCCCGGCGGTATCGACGAAGCATCGGTGGCGGGTGCGCAGCACGACCATGCGGGCTCGCATGGCCTCGGTCAGCCCGACGATTTCATCGACGCACTCGCCTTTTTTGGCCAGCGCCACCAGCACGGCGGCGATCTGCGCGTCCGTGGCCTGGCCGTCGAAGACGTAGCCAAGCAGTTCGGCGGCTTCCGGGCGCGTCAGGTCGCGGCCCGAGAAAACTCCTCCAAGCATGGCCCTGAGCCGGATGGCGGCTTCAGAGGACGCGGATTGCAAAGCGGTGGAATTGGGATGAAGTCCAGGGTGTGAAGAAGTTGCGTTCATTGCTTATATCCCGCATGGCGCCGGTTAAAAATGCGGCGCTGCCTGTAATTGAAATTGGTGGAATCAGTTTAGGAAAGTGCCTGAACTAGAGGCACACGACGGTGAAAGACCACCATCGGCGGGACCATCGACGAGCGCGGGATGAAGAAATCAGGGCTCACAAGTAGGATTTGAGTTTAGCACAGCGGCGAAAGGTTGCAACCGAATTTTGCAATCAACAACACTCTTCACGCGCGCGGAGTCGAAAACGAGCCGGTGAATGCGTTCGAGGACACATGAAGAAGGAACTCAGAATAGGCAGACAGGTTCACTAAAGCGCACCGGTAGTCATGCGAAGGAACTACCCCAGGTTAGCCAACAGCGGGCGAACCTGGGGCACCTGCGGCACCCGGCGAAACTTGTGGCACGTGCGACCATTCGAAGGTAAGTGTTGGGGTGCGAGCAAAGCAGATCCTTCGCTACGCTCAGGATGACACTTCTATAGCGTTTTCACCGTAGGTGTATCCGGATATATCAGACTGTCATGGCGAGCGAAGTCGAGCCACCTTTTGTTCCTACTGCTGAAAAACAAAGGGTGGCTCCACTCCCCACCCCATCCAACGCAACAGCGGCATTGGATGGGGGCCCCGGCTCCGCGCCCAAATAGCTTCTTGCTTGTCGAACGCAACGTCGGGTACGCAGCTCGGCTGCTCCGGCCACGGGCGCTTGGCGCTCCGGTCGCCATGACATCCTCCTGGGAATTTGGTTACATCAACATGGGAATTGCTCTATTGGAGAGGACACCTCATCGCTCAGGCGAAGGATTTCCATTAAAAGCCCCAAGCCGTACTGGTAGGGGGAGTTCCCTGGGGATGTTTCGCTGCGCTCAACATGACACTTCTATTTAAAATGACGCTTCATAGCTCGGGATGACACTTCATTAAAATTAAGCAATTAAGGTCGATCACTCCGCTAACGACACCTACTCTGAAGCGGCCTTGATTTTATCCGCCACGAAGCGGTAGCCGACGCCGCGCACGGTCAGCAGGTGACGCGGCGCGCTCGGGTCGTCTTCCAGGTAGCGGCGCAGGCGCACGACGAAGTTGTCGATGGCGCGCGTGTCGGTGTCTTCGCGCAATCCCCAGACCTGATCGAGAATCTGCTTGCGGGAGACGGGACGGCCCGCATTGCGCACCAGGAAAGCGAGCAGCTCGGCCTCCATCAGCGTGAGGTGAATCACTTCGCCGCCGGTGTGCAACTCCAGCCGGGTGAAATCGACGGTCTTGTCGCCGATCGAGATCACGTCGGGTTTCGCGCTTTCCGCGGCGGCGGCATCGCCTGGTGACCGCGACCTTCATCCACTGGGTGCGGCGCAGCAGGCTACGCAGGCGCGCCAGCAGGATCGAAAGCTCGAAGGGCTTGGGCAGGTAATCGTCCGCCCCCGACTCGAAACCCTTCAGCACATCTTCCGGCCGGCTGCGGGCGGTGAGCATCAGCACCGGCACGAATATGTTTTGCCGGCGAAATTCGCTGACCACCCAGAAGCCATCCTTGCCGGGAAGCATGATGTCGAGCACCACGGCATCGAAGCCGTGCGGGCTGCTTCACCAGCAAGTCGACGGCGTCCTCGCCGTTTTCAACCATGACGACCTGGTGAGCCCTCGGCTTCAAAGTTGAAACGCAGCCCGCGCGCAAGATGCACTTCGTCTTCGACAATCAGAATCTGGCTCATAGCGACAATCCTCGGGAGGCGAATGGTAATGGTAGCGCCTTTTCCAAGCCCCTCGCTATAGGCGGAAGCATCTCCGCCGTGCCGCCGCGCGATGCTCTTGACCAGGAACAGTCCGAGCCCCGTGCCCTTGATGTTCATGGCCGAGCGCAGCGGCACGCGATAGAAGCGGCGGAAAATGCGCTTCAACTCCGCAGGAGGAATGCCGACGCCATGGTCGATGACGCGCACCAGCAGATTGCCGCCATCTTGCAGCAGTTCGGCGCGGATGTCGATGGTGCGGGTCGAGTACTTGACGGCGTTATCGAGCACGTTGGAAAAAGCGATGCGCAATTCTTCCGCATCGCCCAGCACGCGGGGAGGCTCGCCGCCGGCGAAATTTTGCAGGCGCAACTGGCCGTCGGGAAGATAATGCCGCTTGCGCGCCAGCTCGACGCATTCGGCCAGCACCTCGCGCACATCGACCCGGATGCGGCGCACCGGACGCGACTGCACCACCTGCCCCGCCTTCAGCACCTGCTCCACGGTGCCCAGCAGACGGCCGACATCTTCCAGCATGACGCGATAGAATTCCTGCCGCTGCTTGTCCTCGACCGGACGCGACTGCAAGGTCTCCAGGTAGAGCTTGATGGAGGCGATCGGCGTCTTCAGCTCGTGGGTCACCGCGTTGATGAAGCTGTCGTGCTGCTCGCTGCGCCGGATTTCGCGGACCAGGAAGATGGTGTTGAGGGTGAGAGCGGCGATCAGAATGCCGAACAAAATGATGCCGAGCACAACGGCGGCAACCGATCGCCAATGAAAGGCCCAGGTAATGTTGAGCGCAATCGCCAGACCGACGCCGACGGCTCCCAGCAGAACAAAGGCAATGGTCGTGTTGCGGCGGCCAATCTGCATAGGAACCCGTCATTCCAAACGCAACCGCGGCGTTTTCTTTCGCCCTGGCAACGGCTTGGCCGCCGCGCCGGGGAGACCCCTGGCAGGATTATATGCCGCGCAACACCCTGCCATTCTGATTACTCATTAGGACGTGATCGGAGGGAGTGAAACTGAGGCCGCCGAAACCGAGAGATCTGGCGTTAGCCATCAGAAACGACTACCCCACTCTAGCCAACAGCGGGCTAGAATGGGGCACTCACGCTCTCCGATTCACATTCGTCAAATGCGGGCGGATGGAAGCACCATCGGCTTGCTGAGGATGACATCCCGCGCAAAAACATGAACAGCAGATCCTTCGCTACGCTCAGGATGACACTTCGGAAGTAATTTCTCAGGAGCAGTAAAGCCGCGCGCCTCCAAAAAATACAAACAACCAGCTCTAATCGCCGTCGCTAGGCGGAGATGGCTTTGGATCTTGACGGGTTCGGCGGCGGCCTGGACGGCACCGGGCGCGAGGTCGGCGACAAGTTTGATGCGGGCATCGGCGCGCGGCAATTTAATCTCTCTGGCCAAGCCGAGCAGGCGCAGAGTCCGGATGCAGTACCAGTTCAGGTCGACTTCCCACCACTTCAGGCCATGACGGGCGGAGCTGGGGTGCGCGTGGTGGTTGTTGTGCCAGCCCTCGCCGAAGGTCAAGATGGCGATCAGGAAATTGTTGGTCGAGTCGTCTCCGGTGGCGAAGCGGCGCGTGCCCCACAGGTGCGTGGCGGAGTTGACCAGCCAAGTGGAGTGCAGTCCGACAGTGGTGCGCAGGAAAATGCCCCAGAGCACGTAATTCCACCCTCCAAAGGCGAACAGGGCGGCTCCCAGCAGCGCCAGCGGCACCCAGTGCCACCGGCTGAGCAAGCACGTAGAAGCGGTCCTTACGAAGGTCGGGCACGTAGGGCGAGAATTCGCTGGTGGCATGGTGCAGACTCCGGCCCATGAGCACCCATCCCATGTGCGACCACCATTTACCGTCACGGGGCGAATGCGGATCGCCGGGGCGGTCGGTGAGCTGATGGTGCATGCGATGCACCCCTACCCAGAAGATCGGCCCGCCTTCCAGGGCCAGCGTGCCGCATATCGTGAGCAGATACTCGACCCACTTCGGAGTCTTGTAGCCGCGATGGGTGAGCAGTCGATGATAACCCATGCCGATGCCGAGGCCGCCGGCGAGCCACCAGAGGAAGAGCTGCAACCCAAAACGGTTTCCAGGCAAAGTTAAAGAGTGCGACTACCGCACCGATATGAAACGCCACCATAAAAAAGGCAGTCAGCCAATTCACCTGATTTCGATCTTCCACGATGTTCAAAGTCCGCCCCCATGAATCTGGAGTAAATTATCCAGATCACCGATATTTAGAGTAGCGCTTGCCGGGGTGCGGTTTCGTAATAGTTGCGTAATGTTAAACATTCGTGTGGGATAAATGCTGCGTTACGATGGCGCCCAGCCAACCGCAAAGTTCGAGATAAGGAACTCTGGAACTCCATAAGGGTTCTTACCGTTACGAATCCGCGTCGCGGAAGTGGTATGGTTGCGGCGCATGCGAGTCTTTCGCTCGCAAAGCGAGACAGATGAGGTAGCCCTATGCTTCGTCGTTGGACTCATTGGACGGTCGCTGCCTGTTGCTCTTGGCCGCCGCACCCGGCTTGCCGGCACAAGACACCGGCTCGAATCCCATCGCCGGCCCGCGGGAACGCGTCGGGAGGACTGTCCCCGGGGTCGGCGGAACGATCACGGCCATTGAAGGGCAAACGATTACGCTGAAGACTTTTCGCGGAACGGCGGCGACCGTTAAAACCAGCGACAGCACGGTGTTTCGCCGGAGCGGGCAGGCCGTAAAGCTCTCCGATCTCAAGGTGGGGAATTCTATTTTTGTTGCCGGCGAGGAAAAAGACGGCGTTTGGATCGCCAAAACCGTTCGCCTGCAGCCGGAGGCGGCGGCACTGCCGGCAAGAGCTTGGGAAGCGCTTCATCACCGGCGAAGTTAAAAAAATTGACGAGACCAAGCTGACCATCCTGCGGCCGGACGGCGAGTCGCAGGTCATCGAGGTGGATGAAGGCACCTCGTTCCGCAACCAGAAACGCGAGAGCATCACGCTGGCCGACATCAAGGCCGGAGATCACGTCTTTGGACGAGGCGAAGTGAAGAATGGCGTCTTCGTCCCGCAGGTTTTGAACCTCGGAGACTTCAGCCGCATGGGACGGCCAGGCTTCCGCGGATACGCCGCAAGACTCCGCACCGCTCCGCGACCGGGAAGGACCGCTAGGATGCCTGGTGGTTTCCGGGGCAGGTTGGGCTGGACAACGCACTTCCTGAGCGCAGTCTCGTGGTTGATGTTTCCCGGAGCCGCTGGTCTTCATGGGCTTTATCTTTTGCGAAACGGAGCTCCGGCGTTGCGAACGAGTGGGGGCGTGCAACTGCTGATCGCCGCCCTGGCCCTCGGCGGGTTTCCCGTGGCGGCGCAGCAGACGCAGGCGAGCGAGGAAAGGGCGGCTCCGGCCCGGGGCTTCCACATTCGCGGGATCGTTAAGTCGGGCAATACTCCGCTGCCGGGGGTGACGGTCACGGCCGCTAACAGCCTGACCGGCAAGAAAGCAATCACGTCCACCGACGTGGACGGCTCTTATTCGCTGGAGCTGAGCGGCAGGGGACGCTACGTGGTTCGAGCGGAGATGACTGCCTTTGCTTCGGCTACGCAGGAAGTGGTGCTGAACGCCAGCTCGCCGGAGCAGCAGGCTAATTTCTCGCTTGTGCTGCTCTCGCGCGCTCCCAAGCCTGAGCAGCCCGGGCCGGAGGCGAGCGCGGCAGCCGGCACGTTGGTGCGCGATGGGCGAGGCACGCAACGGCTCAGCTTGAGCGTGGATGACAGCGCACTGCGGCCGCAGGCAGCGGCGGAGCTGGCGCGGCAGGCGAGCAGGCCGCGCTGGGCGGCTTGGCCGGTCTGGCCAACAGTCCCGACGCCGCCAATCAATCGGTCGCGTTTGCCGGGCAGCTTGGGAATACGCAGGATTTCCTGGGCGGCATCCGCACCTCGGACGAGCTTCGCGATCGCTTGCAGCAGATGGGCGCTCAGCGCGGCGGGGGACTCGGACAGGGACTCGGTGGTGGCGGCCCTTTGGGCGCGGCCTTAGGCGGAGGCGGCCCGTTCGCCATGCGTCGCAACCGTTTGGACATCAACCAGCCGCATGGAATGTTCTATTATTCGGCCGGAAATTCGGCTGTTTGATGCCTCCTCTTATTCGCTGAACGGCCAAGGCGGGAACAATCCGGGCTACAATTCCAGCCGTTTTGGCGGACTGATCGGCGGGCCGCTCAAGATTCCGCACCTCATCGAGGACAACAAGACCTTCATTTTCGGCGGATACACGGGCACGCGCGCCACCAGCCCGTACGTCGCCTATTCGACGGTGCCAACCGCAGGCGGAACGGAATGTGCCGAATATCAATCCGACGGCGCAGGCGCTGCTGAATTACATTCCTTTGCCCAATCAGACGGGAGCCGGAGCGCTGAACTACCGTTACGCCACTTCGGCGGACAACAACAGCGACAACCTGTTTCTGCGCCTCACCCACAACTTCGGCGGCGGCGGACCCAGGCCTTTCGGCGGCGGTGGACGAAGCGGCGGCAGACGCCCGCACAACAATCTGAACTTCAACTTCAACTGGCTGCGCAACGACAGCAGCCAATTGACGCCCTTCCCCACGGCCAGCGGCATCAGCAGCACAAGCTCATTCAATACCGGCCTGGGATGGGCCGTCGGCAAGGGAAACTGGAACAACACGCTGCGCGTGAACTTCAACCGCGCCCGGGTGGATGTGACCAATCTTTACGCGGGCAACGAGCAGCCGGTGGCGATTCCGGGCATCTCGACCAACCCGCTCGACTGGGGGCTGCCGAATATTTCGATCAAGGGATTTACCCCTTTGACCGACATTGCGCCGCAGTATCGCAATGACGCGACGCTGCAGTTCAGCGAGACCGCGATCTGGAACAAGCACAAGCACAACGTCCGCTTCGGCACCGACTTCCGGCGCTTGTGGACCACGCTTGCGCAGCAACGCCAACCCGCGCGGCTCGTTCACCTTTACGGGCTTTGACACCGGCAACGCCTTAACCGACTTTCTGGCGGGGCACCGCAATCGGCTGCCCTGCAATACAGCGCGACTCCTTATTTTTTCAGCACCAACAGCTACGACTTCTTCGTGCAGGACGACTGGCGCGTGCGCTCGAACTTCACCTTCCAGATCGGGCTCCGCTATGAGTACATCGCGCCTTACACGGAGGCCGACAACCGGCTGGTGAATCTGGATCTGGTCTGACTCCGGGACTGACCTCCGTCACCTGCGTAACCCCGGGCGAAGCCGTACCGCCATGTATCGCCGGCAGCTCCAGGCCTGATCAAGCCCGACCGGAACAATTTTGCGCCGCGCGCCGGCTTCGCCTGGAAGGCGCGAGAAGAACACGGTGGTGCGTGGCGGATACGGCATCAACTACAACCTCTCGCAGTACGGCACGATCATTACCCAGTTGGCGTATCAGCCGCCGTTTGCCGTGGCGCTGACGCCGATTGCGACCACGCCCGGGCAGCTCAGCTTTGCCAAGCTTTCACCGACCGCTCCGGCCGGGCTCACCAACAATTACGGCGTCGACCCGAATTACCGGCTGGCCTACGTTCAGCTTTGGAATCTGAACATCCAGCATGAGTTCGGCACGTCGCTCGTGGTCAACGTCGGCTATAACGGCAGCAAGGGAACCGACCTCGACACCATGACCGCGCCGAACCGCACGCCTTCGGGGCTGCTGCTGCCGATCGGTGGGGGCGTTCAACTACGAGACCTCGCAAGGCTCTTCGATTCTGCACGCGGGAACCCTGCGGGTTCGCAAGCGACTGGCGCACGGTTTGGCGGTTGGCGGCACGTATGTATTTTCCAAGTCGATTGACGACGCCTCTTCGATCGGCGGCGGAGCCGTGGTGGTGGCGCAGAATCCGCTCAACCTGGCGGCCGAACGTGGGCTCTCCAGCTTCGATCAGCGGCACAAGTTTACCGGCGACTTTCTCTACGAGCTGCCATTTGGAACCGGCAAGCGCTGGCTATCGGCGGCCGGTCCGCGGGCGCGCGTCTTCGGAGACTGGACGGTGAGCGGAAGCTTCACCATCGCCTCCGGAACGCCGTTGACGCCTTACCTGCTTGACAACATTTCCGACGTGGCGCGCGGCAGCAACGGAAGTCTGCGGCCCAACCTCGTTCCCGGACAGTCGATCCAGATTGCGAATCCGGGCATCGGCGCATGGTTTAACACCAGCGCGTTTGTCGCGCCGCTGCCGGGACAATACGGCGACGCGGGACGGAACATCATTATTGGTCCGGGAACGATCCTGTTCAACATGAGCGTGGCGAAGACGTTTCCCTTCCGGGAAACCAAGTCGCTGGAGTTTCGCGCTACGGCGAACAATGTTTTCAATCACCCGAACTACTCGGGAGTCGACACCAACATGAACTCGCCCACGTTCGGCCAGGTGACCTCGGTGGCGAGCATGCGGCAAATGCAGTTCTTGTCGCGCTTCCGGTTCTAGCGGAGTGCGTAGACAAGATGCGCTTACGCTGTGGAAGAATCCGGGCAATGTCCCTGAGGTGGCTAACAGGCTGCGCATTGACGCGGCTCTGGACCTGTCAGCGGCAAAAGCCGTCGCCACTTCGGATGACACCGAGAGGGCTGGAGCGCGCTTCCGTCATTGATGCAACCGTGCATGAAATGACGGATAACCTGTGTACGCGATACGGCGGACGGCCGGCTGGGCGAAAAAAGCCGCGGTGATGACTGTGTGCGGCGCATGGCTGGTGTGCGGGCTCTCGCTCGGCGGCTTCGCGCAAGGCGCCGGCCAAGGCGCGTCGCGGGCGGTGGAAACCACGGCGCCCGGATACCGCCTCCGCGTCAACAGCGACCTGGTGCTGGTGAATGTGAGCGTGCGCGACAAGCACGGCAACCTCATCCGCGATCTGAAGCAAAGCGATTTCACGGTGCTCGAAGACGGCAAGGCGCAGCCATTGCGGTCGTTTGACGTCGAGGATGTCGAGCGCTTCGCGCAGGGCGGACCGGCGCAGGTCGAGGCGCAAGGAACTCCGCAGACGGCGAACCTGCTCACCGGCTCCGACTGTGCCGGCGATGGCAAGAGCGGCTGCCGGGAAGCGGCCAGCATTCGCGACCGCCGCTTGATCGTGCTGCTCTTCGACCTGACCAACATGGAGCCCGACGAACTGAATCGCGCGAGCCAGAGCGCGTTGCACTTCATCGACCAGCAGATGACGCCGGCGGATCTGGTGGCCGTCGTGAGCTTCAGCAGCTCGATGCAGGTGAACCAGGACTTCACCTCCGATCACGAGCTGCTTTCGCAGGCGGTGCGGCGCATGCAGGGCATCGAGGGCCAGGGGATGGACGAGGGAACGACCGGCTCGGCCGAAGGCCAGCCCGACCAGGGACAGGCCTACACGGAAGACGACACCGAGTACAACATTTTCAACACCGACCGGCGTCTGCAGGCAATCGCCTCGCTGGCCAAGGCGATGCAGCAATCGACCAGAAAAAATCCGTGCTCTACTTCAGCAGCGGCATGGATCGCGATACCGGAAACGAAAATCAGTCGCAGTTGCGCGCCGCCATCAACGTCGCCGTCAAAGCCAATGTTTCGATTTACCCGGTGGACTCGCGCGGACTGGAAGCGATCGTCCCCGGCGGCAGCGCGCAGATCGGCGAGCCTGCACGGGCAGGCCGCTTATAACGGCAACGCGATCACCTCGGCTTACGACGCGAATTTCAAGACCCAGGAGACGCTGGTTACGCTGGCCTCCGACACCGGCGGCAAGGCATTCCTCGACAGCAACGATTTCAGCAAGGCTTTCACCAAGGTGCAGGCCGACATGGAGAGCTACTACGTTCTCGGCTACCGCAGCTCGAATCCCGCGATGGACGGGCACTATCGCAAGATCACCGTCAAGGTGAACCGGCCCGACGTGAAACTCGATTACCGCCGCGGCTACTATGGCCCGCGCGACTTCCGGCACTTTACCCAGGACGACCGCGAGCGGCAGATGGAGGCGGAGATGAACTCCGATCTGCCGAATACCGATCTGCCGGTATACCTCTCGACCCAGTATTTCCGCACCGAAGCCGACCGGTTCTTTGTGCTGCTGTCGGCGGTTGTGCCGGGATCGGCGATCCCTTCCGGAGCCGGCAACCAGGCCTCGCTCGACGTGCTGGGCCTGGTTCGCGATCAGCAGACCAAGTTTCCGGTGGGCAATATACGGCAGACCATCAGGCTGGCAATCGAGAACGGCGCTGTGGGACGAGCGCAAAAACGCGCAGTACAACACCGGATTCCTGCTTCCTTCAGGCAAATATCATCTGAAGTTCGTGGTGCGGGAAAACCAGAATGGCAAGCTGGGCTCGTTTGAAACCGACTTCACGGTTCCCGACCTGCGGAAGGCCGCGCTCAAGATGAGTTCCGTGGTGCTGGCCAGCCAGCGCGTCTCCTCGACGCAAAAGAAATCGCAGAATCCGCTGGTCAGCGATGGGGCGGAACTGATTCCGAATCTCGCGCACGTCTTCGCCGCCGACCAGCCGATGATGTTCTACTACGAGATTTACGATCCGGCGAAGGCGCCGGAGCGCGGCAAAAAATCCGATCCACGTGCTCACCAGCATCCAGTTTTTCCGGGGCAAGGTGAAAGTTTACGAAACGCCGCTGGTCGAAGCCGGCGAGCTGAACCATCCCGAACGCAGGAGCGCGGCTTTTTCCTTCGAGGTTCCGGCTGCGCAATTGCAGCCCGGATGGTACACCTGCCAGGTGAACGTCATCGACGACGCCGGCGGACAGTTCGCCTTTCCGCGCATGCCGCTGCTGGTGCGAGCGACGAACCCGGCGGTCAGCAAAACGCGGCCCTGAGCGCAGGTCTCCAGTTGGTGAGTCCTGTAGGAAGGTTCAGTAACCCGGGCGTCGGGTTGTCATGCTGAATGACGACGGGGCCTCGACAGATCTCGTCTGTCGGGGTGGCGGCGTGAAGCATCCCATGAGACTTGTTCCATGCCACACCGCTGTGGGTTTTGGTAACACCCGAGACGTTTCAGCCCCGCGCCGTGAGGGGATGCTTCGCTCCGTTGCACTCCGCTCAGCATGACACTTCAGCATGACACTAAGGACACTGGCCAGGGTCACCGGGTATACCTGCCCTGGAATTACAACGGCCATAATGGAAGCACCAGCCGATCTGGGCCATGCGCTACAACTCACGCATGCGTCTTTCCAGATCGCGCGCGATGGAGTTCGGATTCTCGTCGGGCCGGTAACTCACCGGCCGGCCAAGGCGGACGACGATCTTTCCCGGTCCAACGAATTTGCGTCCGCGCACGCGCGCCTGGTAAAGGCCATCGATGCGCACCGGCAATACCGGAATTCCCAAGTGTGTGGCCAACACTCCGATGCCGGAGCGGAACGGTTGCAGGCTTCCATCCTTGGTGAGTGCGCCCTCGGGAAAAACCAGCACACTCGATCCTTGGTCGACCAGTTCACCGGCAAACGAAAAACTCTCGCGGAAGCCGCTCTCCTTGGGCAGCGGGAAAACGTTGAAGAGCGAGACGACGAGAAAATAATCGATGAAATCGAGGGCGCGCCAAAACCAGCCGGCAGCTTCGGACGGCGAGGAATTGCCCGGTCGCCACGTGCCCAGGCGCATGCCGATCAGGCGCTCGCCGACCATGGCGGTCGCCAGCCGCGTTCGCCAGCGCCAGGGCAGGGCGGCCAGCACAAATCCAATATCGATTTCCGTGACGTGATTGCAGGCGACCAGCAAGGGCCCGCTGACACCGCGCAGGTTTTCGCGCCCGACGATGTGCGGCGCGGCCAGAATCATGGTCGCCGGCCACGTCAGCAGGTGATAGACGGCGGTGCGAATCGCGCGCAACGGCCAGCCTTGCGCCCAGCGCGGAAAGCCGTAGCCGCCAGCACGCGGCCCGGTGCCGGCGAGCATGTTTTCGAGATCGCCGAGCGTGGCCGCCTCGGTAAATCGCGCCTCATCGAGATCGACCTGATAGCGATCCTCGAGCGCGCTCATCAGCTCGACGCGATCAAGCGAACTCAGTTGCAGGTCGCTTCGACGCGCGCGTTCGCCGGAATGTGGATGAGGCGGGCGATCAACTCCGTCAGCGACGAACGCCCGGCCGGAGGCGACGCTTCCTGCTGGAAGACGTGGCGTTCGATTTCGGCCATTTGCGGCTTGCCGCGTTGCGGTGCGCGGAAAATCGGCATCGGGCCAGCGAAACCAGCGCCGCATCTGCTGGTATTCGGCCAACTCGCGATTGGCGTCACGGACGACGCTGGCGACATCGGCCGCGGCTTCCAGCAGAAGCACGGCGCAGGGTTCGGCATTGCCCGCCGAAGGCCAGGCAATCACCACGCAATCCCGCACCCCCGGTTGGCGGCGCAAGCGCGGTCTCCAGGTCCTGCGGGTAGACGTTCATGCCGGCGGCAGTGACGATCATGGAGTTCTTGCGGCCTTTGAAATAAAGATTCCCCTGCTCGTCGAGCGCACCGAGATCGCCGGTGTGGAACCATCCTCCGTCACCGGAAACTGGAATCAGCCGCTCGCCTTGCCAGTAGCCGGCGGCAATGTTTTCTCCCCGCGCCAGAATCTCGCCATCGGGAGCGAGCTTCACCTCGCGCCCCGGCAGAAGTTTGCCGATGGAGCGCCGGCCGGTGCGGAAGGGATGATTCACGCTGATGAGCGACGTGCTCTCGGTGAGGCCGTAGCCTTGCACCACGGCGAAAGCCAGCCGCGACCAGAAAGTCTCGGTGGCTTCGTCCAGGGCCGCTCCGCCGCAGATGAAGGCCCAGAACTTCCATCCGAACTGCCGGTGCACGTCGCGGAATCTCCACCAGCGCCGCAGGATGCCATCACCTTCGGCGGCCAGTAAAACGGCGGCGGAAGGCCTCTGGTTTTCCGTCGGCTTCGAAATCGCGTTCGAGTTTGGCGCGCAGCGATTCCAACATGCGCGGCACGGTGATGACCACCGAGACGCGCTCGCGCCGGATGACGCGGATGACCTCGGAAGGCGAAAGGGATTCCTGAAAAATGACGGTCGCACCCATCGACTGCGGCACAAACAGCCCGAGAAACTGGCCGAAAACATGACTTAACGGAAGCAGATCGAGGAAGCGAAGCGGATGAACCCAGCGCTCGTAGCGCAGGTACTTGGCAATTTCCTGCTCCAGCGGTTCGAGGTTGGCCAGCACGTTGCCGTGCGAAATGACTACGCCCTTGGGTTCGGCGGTAGTGCCGGAGGTGAAGATGATTTCCAGAGGATCGTTTCGCGATATTTCGACCGCATCGAGCTGGCTATCCAATCGACCCAGGCTCTCGGTCATGGATTCGAGTTCCATGTGTGGCACGCCCGCGATCTGCAAACCGCGAGTGGAAACCAGCAAACGCGCCGAAACCTGCCGGGCAACCGCGCGCTGCAAAATCCTGCGAGGAACCGCGGTCGAGCGGCACCACGATTACGCCGCGCAGCGCGCAGCCCCAGAACGCCGACACCCACTCGCCGCGATTTTCTCCCCAGAGCACGAGGCGCTCGCCTTTGGCGATGCCTCGGCGCTCAATTCGAGGGCGAAGCGCCGGGCCAAAGCGGCAATCTCGCGGTAGCTCCAGCGCAGCGTGCGATAGCCGTTGCGAAAGACATAGGCACATTGCGGGCCCAAATCGTCAAAGCGGGCTAACAATTCATTGAGCGAGCATCTTGGCATAGAGACAAGCTCTTGCAAGCAGTGCGGCGTACCGCAGCGCTCAACGGGCGAGCGCGGCGCGGGCAGCCTGCAGGACTGCCACCACACTTGGATGCCGGGGATTTCGCTCCGTCGAGAAAGCGTAATGCCGCTGCCTGATACCCGGAATTCGCCCGATCACGGCGACGCCATACTGCTTCCGCACCTCCCGCTCCACCGGCGAAGGAGCGGGAAAAATTCCGTGCCCTGCCTGCCCGAACAAGCTTCATCAAGGTTGAGCCATCGAACTCGCCAACGATGACGGGGCGCAGGCGTTCGGCCTCAAGCCAGCGATCGATCGCCCGCCGCAGGTTCGAGTCCCCGCCGGGGAGCAGCAACGGCGCGCCATCGAGCGAACGCGGGAAATGCCGCTTCAAGGCCGCTGCTTCGCGAGGCGCGCGCAAAAAGCGACAGCGAACATTCGCCGAGCACATGAGCGTGCACCTTGATCCGCGATGGCGCGGCACAGGAGAATCGGATAAAACCAGGTCGAGCGCGCCCAGCGCAAGCTGCGCCACCAGGCGCTCAAGCGCATCCTCCCGCACGACGATGCTGCGGCCAGCGCCTTGGCCGGAGCAGCCATGCTGCGTACCCGCTTGCCAACCCGAAGGGCGGGTTGAGTATCCGGTTGGCGATCAACTTGGACATGGCGCGATCCACGCCGGCGCGAAGCTGAACTGGCTTGGGCGCGGGCTGTCCTGCTACGGCATCAACCATCTCGCTGCCGAGATGAAAAATCTGCTCGGCATAGCCATAAACCGTCTGCCGGCTTCGGTCAGGGCGAGTCCGCGCCCGGCGCGCGCGAAGAGTTTCTGCCCCAGCGCTTCTTCCAACTCGTGCACCTGGGCGCTGATGGTTGGCTGCGCGAGTTTGAGCTGTTTGCTGGCCCGGGCGATGCTGCCCTCGCGGGCAACCACCCAGAAATAGTGCAAGTGATGATAGTTAAATCCTTCCATCCAGGCGATCATACATCGGTTTTTCCGAAGAGTCGAAGCGGCCACCCCAACAAGCCAACAACGGGCTTGTCGGGGACCCCGGCGACGGCCGCACCCCATCAATCCCGAGTGATGAAATAGCTTCGGGCGTGGTGAGCCCGAATTTCGACATATAACAACTGTCAAGCGACCGGAGAATCTATGTATTAGGTTTCGAAAAAAGCAGATCCTTCGCTTCGCTCAGGATGACACTTCAGCTTTCGCTCAGGGTGACACTTCGGACTCATGGAAAGGAACTTCTGACACACCACACTCGCGGGCTGCAAACGTGCCGAAGCCAGATCGCAGTGACGAGAAGACAATTGTTTGTCGCGATCATCGAATCAACATCATCTAAGGAATTTGGTTCCGGACGGGAAAGCCTGGGCAGAGCGGCACAGCTTGCTGTTGCTTTAAAAGGGCTGCTGAAAACTATTTTCTGAGCTGTCATCCTGAGCGCAGCGAAGGATCTGCTGGTCTGCACATGCCGAAAGCAAAGCAGATCCTTCGGCCACGCAAAACCGGCTACCACCCCAACAAGCCAATGACGGGCTTGTCGGGGACCCCGGCTACCACCCCAACAAGCCAATGACGGGCTTGTCGGGGACCCCGGCGGCGCGACCTCAGGATGACACTTCTATGAATTTGTCTGCAGCTCTTAAACTCCGTCCCTTATTTTTATTATTCTCGTCCAGATCCAAGACCCGATGCAGGCGGGCGCCGCATGTTACGCAAGAGCCTCGACAATCCGGAGTACTACCTCAACCGCGATCTCTCGTGGTTGCAGTTCAACCACAGGGTACTGGAGGAAGCAGAGGACGATTCCAATCCGCTGCTGGAGCGGGTAAAGTTTCTGGCGATTACGGCCAGCAATCTCGACGAGTTTTTCGAGGTGCGCATTGCCAGCCTGCTGCAAAGGATCGAGGACGGCTACAACGACGCCGGTCCCGACGGGCTGACGCCAACCGAGGAGTGCGCGCAGTTGGCCGGCCTGTTGCACGAGTTTGTTGCCGGCCAATACAACTGCTGGAACCGGCAGTTGCGGCCGGCGCTGGCCGAGGCCGGCATCCATGTGCTCTCGATTGGCAGATCTTGACGAGGCCAACCGCGCCTTTCTCGCGCGAGTACTCGATGCGCGAACTGGACCCGCTGCTGACGCCGGTGACGGTCGATCCGGCGCATCCTTTTCCGCGGGTCATCAACAAGGCCCTGTGCCAGGCGCTGTTGTTGCGGCGGCGCCGGCGGGCTTCGACGACCTACATGGGCGTCATCACGGTGCCGCGCGCGCTGCCCCGCCTGGTTCGCCTGCCCGGCGGCCCCGGATCGTACAGCTACATCACCTTGGCCGACGTGGTTTCCATGCACGCCGCCAAAATGTATCGCGGCTACGAGATCATTTCCGAGGGCGCGTTCCGCATCACCGCAACAGCAATCTTTATTTGCAGGAAGAGGAATCGCGGAGCGTTCTGGAATCGGTGCGGGCGGAGTTGCACAACCGGCACAAGGGCGACGCCGTGCGGCTGGAAATCGAAGCCGGAGCCAACAGCGAAATCATCGACCGCCTGCGCGATGTTTTCGAATTGCAGGAATGGCAGATTTTTCGCACCCGCGGCCCGGTCAATCTTTCGCGGCTCTCGCACCTGCACAGCGAGGTCGATCGTCCGGAGCTGAAGTTTCAGCCCTTTGTGGCGCGCGAGTGGAGCGTTGCCAAGGGCGAGAAGGATCTGTTCGAAGCGCTTCGCCAGCGCGACGTGCTGCTGCATCATCCGTTCGATTCCTACCATGGCGTGGTCGCGTTCATTCAGAAGGCGGCAGCCGATCCGAATGTGCTTTCGATCAAGCAGACGCTCTATCGCACCAATCAGGAGTCACCCATCGTCGAGGCGCTGATGGAGGCGGCGGCCACCAAGGAGGTGACGGTCGTAGTCGAGGTGAAGGCACGGTTCGACGAGGCCTCCAACATCAAGTGGGCGCGCGAGCTGGAAGATGCCGGAGTGCAGGTATTCCACGGCCTGGTCGGATTGAAGACGCATTGCAAGCTGCTGCTGGTGGCGCGCAAAGACCCCGACGGTGTAACTGCGGCGCTATGCGCACCTGGGGACCGGCAATTACAACCCTACGACCTCCGCGTTGTACACCGATCTGAGCCTGCTCACCGCAAACCAGGAGATCACGACCGCCGTACATTATGTTTTCAATTTCCTGACCGCCTATGCCGAGCAGCCGAATTATGAACCCCTGCTGGTGGCGCCTCTCAACCTGGCGGAAAACACCGCCAACCTGATTGCCCGCGAAGCCGAGCACGCGCGGCAAGGCAAGCCGGCGCGCATCATTGCCAAGATGAATGCTCTGCTCGACCAGCAGGTCATCCAGGAGTTGTACCGCGCCTCGCAGGCCGGCGTGCAAATCGACCTGATCGTCAGGGGCATGTGCGCCTTGAACCCGGGGATACGCGGGTTGAGCGACCGCATCCGCGTGCGCAGCATCGTAGGCCGGTTCCTGGAGCACAGCAGAATTTTTTATTTCGAAAACGGCGGCAAAGAGGAGATCTACGCCGGCAGCGCCGACTGGATGCCGCGCAACCTTTACGAGCGCGCAGAAGTCGTCTTCCCCATTCGCGATCCGCTGCTCAGGGCGCGCGTTCGTCACGAGATTTTAGCGGCGTATCTGGCGGATAATGTTAAGGCCCGGGTGTTGCGGCGCGGCGGCTCCTACGACGATCGAGCGGCCGAAAGGGCGCAGTCAGCCGCGCTTCTCGGCACAGCAATTTCTGGTGGAGCTGGCCGAGGGCAAACGCGATATCTCGGCAATTCCAGCCGCTCCGGCTCGCACGCGTCCGCAAGCGGCAGCGGCAAAGTGTAAGGTGAGCGAATGCTAGTGTACTTTTTGCGTCATGCCAGCGCCGGACAACACCGCGCCAACCCCGCGGCGGACGACAAGCGGCCGCTCGACAAGGAAGGAATCGGGCAGTGCCGCGACGTTGGGCGTCTGTTGAGCACACTTGACGTTCAGGTCGACCTGATTGTTTCCAGTCCCTTGAAGCGGGCCACGCAGACCGCCTCGCTGGTCGGCAATGAACTCGGCTATGACTCCAAGCTGGTACTCGATGCGGCGTTGAGCCCTAACGCCACCTACGAAGACTTCCGCGAACTGCTGCGCCGCCACGGCAAGCTGGATGCGGTGATGGTCGTGGGACACAATCCCTCGATCAGCAGGTTCCTTTCGCTGTTGGTAACGAACGGCGCATTCGACAAAGCGGTCGACATGAAGAAAGGCAGCGTGGCCCGCGTGGACTACGACAGCAAGCAACCGGTGCTCAACTGGCTGCTGACTCCCAAGGTTGCCCGCAGCGGTCACTCGGATTCGAAGGCCGCAAGTTCGCGCCCGAAGACCGCGCGGAAATAGTCGCGCTCCCGGTTCAGCGCCCAGAATTCGAGGTCCGGAGAGCGTTTCGCGTCCAGCAGCATGACCACGCGGCGAGTCTCCACACGGACGCGCACGCCGGTTACCGTGCCGCGCCTGCCCTGCTCCAGCGCCCGCGCCAAGCGCAGCAACAGCACGGCTCTGGGAACGAGCAACTGATCCGCCGTGGGCAGAACGCTCATCGGCCTGCTCTCCGGCGTGGGCCGCGAGTTCCCCACGTAGCGGGCAATGGCGGCGACGATGTGCCGCTGGCGAATGGTGTACCCGAACATCTCCGAATGCGCGATGGTGTAGTAAGCGTGGCGGTGGCGGCCCGCGCGGTTAATAAAAGATCCGATCTCCTGCAACATGGCGGCGGCGGCCAGCCAGTCGGCATACTCCTCGGGCAGATCATGAACCGGCCGCAGCCCGGCGAAGAGTTCGGCGGCGAGTTCGCGGACGCGCCGCGCATAGCGCATGTCGACCGAGTAATGCGCCGTCATTTTGGCCAGCGTGTTTTCGCGCTCGGAAGCGATGCGCTTGCGAACCCCGGGGCTGACATCGTACTCGGACATCATCTGCGCCAGGATTCCGTCGCGCAGACCGAGCGGCGAGTAGCGAAACTGCGGCAGGCGAAGCCGGGTGAGCAGTTCGGAAAAGACCATGGCTCCGGCAATGATGATTTCAGCGCGCCGCGGCCCGATTCCCTTCACCGCCTGGCGCTGCTCGACCGTCATCTTTCCCAACTGCGCCGTAAGCCCAACCAGTCCCTTCCGCGGAACTGTGTTGCTTCGCTTCTTGGAACGAGCGGACCACATGTCGGCCAACGCCGCGGGCGTGCCCGATGTCGCCACGGTCAAGCGCACGCGCGATGCCGTTAGTTCGGCTTCGACGCGCCCGACCTCCTCCTCGATAAACGCTTTCAACTGCTGCAGCTCGCGTTTCTTGGGAGGATCGTGCGGCAGGAAAGTTCGCGTCAGGCGAACCGCGCCCAGCGGCAGACTGTAAATCTTTTCGATTTGGCCGCGCAGAGAAGTGATCAGCTCGCAACTGCCGCCGCCCAGATCGATCAGCAACATGCGCCCCGGCGGCAGCCGCGAACCGGAAACGACGCCGAGATGAATGAGGCGGCCCTCTTCCAGGCCGGTGATGATTTCCACCTGCCATCCGGTCGCCGCATGCACCCAGGCTTTGAAGGCGGCGGCGTTGTTGGCGTCTCGCAGTGCGCTGGTGGCCACCACGCGCACGGTCTCCGCGCCATAGGTCTGCACCGCCTTGTGAAAACGGGAGAGGACCTTCACGGTGTGCGCCATGGCGGCCGGATCGAGCACGCCGACTCGAAACACCGATTCTCCCAGGCGGGTTACCTCGCGGTCCTCGTGAACCACCGAGAGGCGATGGTTGACGAGCGCGGCAATCTTCAGTCGAACGGAATTGGCGCCAATATCGACCGCAGCAAACGTGGCCATGTTTGTTTATCTACCCGGCAGACGCAGGCGTAGCCTGAAGGTTTCTCTACTCCGGACAGACGCAGGCGAAACCTGATGCCGCGAAAACGTCTCATGGTACCGCAGCGGCATACGATTTTTCGATGCAAAATCCGTGACGGCGAAGACCATCAATCGTCGGCGGCGGCCTGGGAACTCCGCCGGAGTGACGGCGTGCAATCGCGAGATGTCCAGTTCCATCGCGCCTTCGACATTGCGGAACATGGGGGCAAAGCGCGCGTTCCATAGAACCTCGCTTGCCGCATAGGAGGAACGGCTGTGCACGGTCTGGGCAAAAGTCTCGTCAATGGCGGTCAGCAGAATGAGGAACTCCGCGCTCGATTCGACCAGCCTTTCCCGCGTCCAGCCGAACAGCGGGCTGTTCTCGTCAATCGGGTGCACCACCGTCCAATTCAACGGGAAGAAGCTGACGGATTCGCGCTCCAGCGACAGCGGGGTGAAGATGCGCTGAATCCGGCCATCGACGCTTTCGAAACGGCTGAAAACGACTTTCGCATGCAGCTCGATCAGTTGATTTTCGCGGGCGTTGACGACCCGGAACTCGAAGCCCGTGATGCCCTGGTAAGGCGCGATGATCGCATTCTGGGAGTAACACGATGTCGGCCACCGGCCGGGAGAAGCGCGCGAAGACCATGCCGGTTGCCAGGGCCAGGCCCAGCAGTCCGACCAGCGCCTCGAAAGCCACCATCAGGTTGGCCATCACACCGACCGGAACGATGTTGCCGTAACCAATGGTGGCGAAGGAGTGAATGCTGAAAAAGAAGTCGCGCAGAAACGCCGAGGTGTGAATGTTGCCTTGAAGTGCGTCCGGGCCGAGCAGGTAGTAACCGCCGGCAAAGACCAGGTTAATGCCGACGTAAAAGAGCAGCACCATCAAGAAAAATGCCGGCCACGAACATGGTGAGCAGCCGATGATACCCGGAGACCCGGCGCAGCCATCGCGGGCTCGGCTTGACCACGTTGAACGATCCGTCGCGATTGAGCAGCCGGAGCCTCGGCTGGTTCGAGACCACCGAGCCAAACCCCAGGTCGCTGCTCTCCTGCTGCGTGAGATATCGATTGCGCTGCTCTGCCACGGGGCAGCACCTCGCGAAACCCGGCGCTATCGCGTTCGATAGGACGCCGCTCTTTGCAGGTTGGATGACAAAGGCCCGCAAGATGAAGCATGAACCTGCGCCCAAGCGGTCCGCCGGTTTCCCGCAGCCCGTTGGGCAGGGTGCTGAAAACTGTTTCTCCCTAGGGTCATTCTGAGCGCAGCCAAGGTCCCCGACAAAGGCCGTTGTTGGCTAGTTGGGATGGAGAAGCGAAGGAGCTGCTGTTTGCGAGCATTGAAAGCAAAGCAGATCCTTCGCTGCGCTCAGGATGACACCTCATTCAATATTCAGGATGACATTCTGAAACTGATGCGGCGAATTTTTGGGACAGCCTGCTAGCGTCCTTTGTGCTTTGCCGCGCCGGCTTTACGGCCGTCCTCGGCTTGCAAGGCCGCCTTGGCCGCTTGCAACTCCTTGCGGGTCGCGGCGTCGACCGTGGGATACGAGAGATTCATCTCCTTCAGGGCGTCGACAATCGCGAAGGAAACCACCAGCCGCGTGAACCACTTGTGGTCGGCGGGAACCACGAACCAGGGCGCATGCCGGGCCGCGGTGTGGCGAATCATATTCTCATAAGCCTGCTGATAATCGTCCCAGCACTGCCGCTCGCGGACGTCGGCGGCGGAAAACTTCCAGTTCTTTTCCGGCTCCTCCAGGCGCTGCAGAAAGCGCGCCCGCTGCTCCTCCTTGGAAATGTGCAGGAAGAACTTGCGCACGACAATACCGTTGCGCACGAGGTAGCGCTCGAAGGCTGGCAATGTCTTCGAAGCGCTGCTTCCATATCTTCCTGGTGACCAGCTCGGTGGGGATGCGCTCTTTCTGCAACAGCTCGGGATGCACGCGCACCACCAGCACTTCCTCGTAGTAGGAGCGATTGAAGATGCCAATGTGACCGCGCTGCGGCAGGCAGCGCGAAGTGCGCCACAGATAATCGTGATCGAGTTCCTCGGGGGAAGGAGCTTTGAAGGAGAACACCTGGCAGCCCTGCGGATTCACCCCGGACATGACGTGCTTGATGGTGCCGTCCTTGCCGGCGGCATCGAGCGCCTGGAAAATCAGCAGCAACGCCCGGTGGTCCTGGGCATAGAGTTTGTCCTGCAGCGCGGTCAATTGCTGCATCTGCTGCTGCTGCAACTTCTGGGCGTCGGGCTTGAAGTCCGCATCAAAGCCGCCGGTGTCGCCCGGCGAGTAATCGGCGAGAGTCAAACCCTTTGCCATGATCAACCCGGTACCGCTTCAGAATCTGCTCGATCTTTTTTTCCGAGTCCATGCCAAGCTCCGTTTCGTGAGGCGATCCCATGGCGGCTCGGGAAGCCGCTGAAAAGTGTTCTCCAAAGTGTCATCCTGAGCGCTCCGGGGCCCCGACAACGGCCGCTTTTGCCGGTGTTGGGGTGGAGAAGCGAAGGATCTGCTGTTTGCACGTACTGAAAATAAAGCAGATCCTTCGGTCGCGCAAAACCGGCGCAACCTCAGGATGACACTTCTACAAATTTTTCCGCAGCCTCTCAAGCCGGTAAATATGCGTCTCCGCAGCCGCGCCTCTTCAACCCCGAGTGGTGAAACAGCTTCTGGCCTGAAATTGTACTGCCCTTACATTGCCGCCGGATGCGAACGCCAGATCATCGTGCAGGTCACAATCGCGCAGGCGAGCATGACGGCCCGGATGAAGGCTCCGGCATGCAGTGAAGTATCGCCGAACAAGACGCGCAACAGCCCGGTTCCGGCGCTGGTCGCACAGAATGCGAAGTAGAGTTTTTCCCGGAGTCCGGCCGACAAGCGAACCAACCACGCCAGGATGCCCGTCACCAGCACGTAGACCGCCGTAATCGCCAGCGCTGGAGCAAGATGCGATTGCCGGGCCAGCGCCACCGTCAGAGGCGGAATCGCGGACGTCCCGAAAAGCCCGGAGAGCGCGACGAAGAAAAAAAACACCGCGTGCACCAGCGCGATCACCGCGCGCTTACGATTTGTGAGTACAGAATAGCGATTCATGAGACGTGCACGACGTTCAACTCTTCGCCAGCCCTGGCGGCACTTTGACCCGACCGCCGCCGACCGCGGCAAATATGAGCCACGGCAACTACCGCCACTCTAGCCAACAGACGGCTTGTCGGGGACCCTGGCGGCGCGACCTCAGGATGACACTCCCCAAACGGGACGGCGAAACTGCTCGCATAGTGTAGCCCGAAAACGCCGGCCAGTGCCGATGCAACGAAGTTCTGGGCCGTCCATGACCGAAATGGAACCGGCAGCGGAACGACTGTTGCCCCCGCATCCAACTTCAGAAGTACAATTACCAGTGCACATGACTGCCCTTTTCCCAACCTTTGAGTTCCACGTTTCCAGGAATGCACGCGACCGCTACGAGTTCGGAGAGGAGTTGTTCTCCGTTACCGGCAACGTGATTTTCGCCAACCTTGCGGCCAGCCGGCAATTCGCCGCAGCGCATGAACCTGGTGCGGGATGCGGCGCAGCATCCGGAGCTGGCGGTCAATCCCGGCGAGCTGAACGCCATGGGGCTGATCGACGAAGTGCTGCACATGGTGATGGCGCTCTACCGGCAGCAGCGCGACCCGCGCAGCGTGGTTGACGCTCTGGCCTGGTTCGAGGCGCGATTGGGGCCGCGAAGCGCTCGATCGCACGCTGCTGGCTTTTGCCGATGAGTTCCCGACGGTGGCGGTTTACCGCGGACGGCAGAGCGCGGCGGAGTGGCTTCAGGGCTCGACCGGCGGCGTCGCCAATCGGGCCATCGCCTTGGAAGAGCTGATGATGCTCTGGCTCGCCAACCTGAATCCCGGCATTCCGAATTTTCTCCGAGCTGTTTGCCGACGAAGCGCTCGCCAAGTCGACGGCCTACAAACAACTCACGGCGGGACTGCGCGCCTACTTCGAAACCCGCCCGCGCTTCGGCCCCGAGAACCAGAACCTGGTGGACCTGCTGCGCGCGCCGGCGCTTGGCCTCTCCCGACTCGCTGGAGGGCCAGCTTGCCTTCATCCGCGAGCGCTGGAGCCCGCTGCTGGGAGACATCTTGCGGCGCCTGCTGGCCGCGCTCGACGTGCTGAAGGAAGAGCAGACCGCCATCTGGATGCGCTTTCATCCGCCCGCACCTCACGACGGCATGGGCGTGACGTTCGGCGATTCCAGCGCCGCGGCCATTCCCGACTTCGGCGGCAAGGAATTCGAATACGAGCGCTTCAGCGCCGACGTGGACTGGATGCCGCGGACGGTGATGATCGCCAAGAGCGTCTATGTCTGGCTCGACCAGCTCGGCAAGGCTTACCGGCGTCCGGTGCACACGCTCGATCAGGTTCCCGACCAGGAGCTGGACATCCTGGCGCGGCGCGGCTTCAATGCGCTGTGGCTGATCGGGGTCTGGGAGCGCAGCCGGGCCTCGCAGGTGATCAAGCGGCTGACCGGAAATCCCGAGGCCGCCGCCTCCGCCTACTCGCTCGACGATTACACCATTGCCCAGGATCTGGGCGGCGAATCGGCTTACGTGAACCTGCGCGACCGGGCGGCCCTGCGCGGCATACGCCTGGCCAGCGACATGGTTCCCAATCACATGGGAATCGATTCGCGCTGGGTGATCGAGCATCCGGACTGGTTCGTGCAGTTGCCGTATTCCGCCGTTCCCGGCCTACAGCTTCGAGGGGCCCGACCTCTCGACCGACGGGCGCGTCGAGATCAAAATCGACGACCACTATTACGACCGCAGCGATGCCGCCGTGGTCTTCCGGCGCGTCGACCGCTGGAGCGGCGACACCCGCTACATCTATCACGGAAACGACGGCACCAGCTTTCCGTGGAATGACACGGCGCAGCTCAACTACCTCAAGCCGGAGGTGCGCGAAGCCGTCATTCAGACCATTCTGCACGTCGCCCGGCTATTTCCCGATCATTCGCTTCGACGCCGCCATGACGCTCACCAAGCAGCACTACCAGCGGCTCTGGTTTCCGGTTCCCGGCACCGGCGGCGCCATTCCGTCGCGCTCCGAGTACGGGCTGACCAAGGCGGAGTTCGATGCCGCCATGCCAGTCGAGTTCTGGCGCGAGCTGGTCGACCGGGTCGCCGCCGAGGTTCCCGGAACCCTGCTGCTGGCCGAGGCTTTCTGGCTGCTGGAGGGATACTTCGTGCGCACCCTCGGCATGCACCGCGTCTACAACAGCGCCTTCATGAACATGCTGCGCGACGAGGAGAACGCGAACTACCGCAGCGTGATCAAAAACACGCTGGAGTTCGATCCCGAGGTGCTCAAGCGCTACGTCAATTTCATGAACAATCCCGGACGAGCGCACGGCGGTCGACCAGTTCGGCAAGGGCGACAAGTATTTCGGGGTTTGCACCCTGCTGGCCACGCTGCCGGGGCTGCCGATGTTCGGCCACGGCCAGATCGAGGGTTTCACCGAGCGCTACGGCATGGAGTATCGCCGCGCCTATCACGCGGAAACCGCCCGACGAGTGGCTGGTGGCGCGCCATGAGCGCGAAATCTCTCCCCTGCTGCACCGGCGCGCGCTGTTCGCCGACGTGAAAGAGTTTCTGTTGTACGACTTCTACACCGACGACGGCAAGGTGAACGAAGACGTCTTCGCCTACTCCAACCGGCTGGGCGATCAGCGCACGCTGGTGGTTTACAACAATCGCTATGCCGACACGCGCGGCTGGATACGGGTCTCCTGCGCCTGCGCGGAAAAGAATGCGGACGGCAGCAAGCGCCTGCGCCAGCGAACCCTGGGCGATGGTTTCGGTCTGAAGAACGATGCCGCGATGTTTGCCGCCTGCCGCGACGCCATGACCGGACTGGAATACCTGCACCACGCCGGGCGCATGGTCGAAAACGGACTGCGCCTGGAGTTGGGCGCCTATAAGCACCACGTCTTTCTCGATTGGCGCGATCTGCGCGAAGACGCGGCGCATCCCTGGGCGGAGCTGTGCGAAATGCTCGGCGGACGCGGCGTTGCCAGCCTCGACGACGCCTTGCGCGACCTGCGTCTGAAGCCCGCGCACGATGCTCTGCGCGCACTGCTTACCCCCGAAGCCGCCGAACACCTGGCCTCGATGGCCGCAAGAAGCGCGGGCAGGCACGGTGCGAAGCCGACGAGTCCGGCACGCGCCGCAGTTGCCGGTATCGGGGCGGAACACCTGCGGGCCTTGCTGGAGCACGTGCAAGCGTTGCTGGCCGTAGAGGAATACGCCGACCTGCGACGCGAACCGCTGCCCGATTGGCGGCAGCAGCTAGACAGCGTGCTGGAATCCTTCGAGCAAGAGATGGAAGCGGCCGTCCGCATCCCCGAAGTGGAACGCCAGTTTACGGCTGGCTGGCCGGCTGCGGCCAGGGAAGTGCTGCCAACGCTCGAAACTCCGGAGGAAGAGGCGGTCGCCATCTGGGGCACGGTGCTGGCGTGGTGCGTTATGCACGCCATCGGGGCTTTCCTGCGTCCCGCCGATCCCAACCGCGGGGCGGCCAAGGCTTTCGAGGCATTGCGCCTGCGCGAGCCGATGGCCGAAGCCTTCCACGAACTTGGATGGCACGACGAAAAGCGCTGGCAGGCCGCGGCGCGGGTGCGAGCCAGCTTCGCGCATGCCTACGCCGACGACGGAGCGCGTTCCACCCCAGCTCTCGCGAACACGGCGCGTGCTGGGGACGGCGGTTCCATCCCTACAGGCGTAAACGCGGCCCTGGCTGGTGTCCCGGCAGTGGCATCGGCTGAGGCGCCGCCCGCCGCGAGGAAAACGACTTTGCCGGTCACGGGAGGTCCCATCAGTTGGCTGCACGATCCCGATGTCGCATGGCTGATCGGCGTGCATCGCTACCAGGACGAGCAATACTTCGTCAAGGAGCCGTTCGAACGCTTTCTCTGGTGGATGACCCTGCCGGCGCTGGTGCGGATGGCCGGGGAGCCAGACTCAAAAATCTCCGGGGAAGCCGTGAACTCGCTGGAGCGGCAGCTTGAGCGATTTTTGCAGGCCGCAGCCGAGGCCGGCTACCGGGTCGAAGCCCTGCTGGCGATGCCGGGCGGCGGCGAGAAATAAAAGCGCGGCACCAGCCGACTTGAGCGGGTGTC
The DNA here is from genome assembly GCA_963786555.1 of uncultured Acidobacteriota bacterium. Lineage (GTDB taxonomy): Bacteria > Acidobacteriota > Terriglobia > Terriglobales > Acidobacteriaceae > CAWBRT01. The sequence goes on along the minus strand of CAWAZO010000015.1, from coordinate 144,952 downwards.
ATCCTGAGGCGGAGCAGCGCGGAGCCGGGGTCCCCGACAAGCGCCCGCGCTTGATGGGGTGGAGGAGTGGAGCCACACTTTGTTTTCTTGCCACGAGAAACAAAAGATGGCTCGACTTCGCTCGCCATGACAGTCCGATCTGCGGGATGTACCTGCTATAAACCTGTGCTCATCAGGTTCATCGGCTGGACGATTCGCAAGCCGCTCTCCAGGCACCAGCGGAACAGCGGACGCGTTGCGGGTCGGCACCAGAATTCCCGGTCCGGTGAATTGTTGCGCGCATGACCTATCAGTGCCTGAAGGTCCAGATGGTTCGCTGATCTAGCCGCTTTATCCCAAGCCCGGCAACGTCCTTCCGGCGGTGGGCGTCGAGCCGATGTTGCGCATTTACTTTCTGCAGCAGTGGTTCAACCTGTCGGACCCGGCGGTGGAAGAGTCGCTATACCACTCCGTGGTGATGCGGGAGTTTGTGGGCATTGACTTAGCTCGAGCCAGTGCCGGATGAGACCACGGTCTGCAAGTTCCGCCATCTGTTGGTAGAGCACCGCCTGGGCGGCCAGATGCTGGAAGCGGTGAACTTGCATTTGCAAAGTAAAGGGGTGCGGATCACGACGGGAACAATCGTGGACGCGACCATCATTCATGCGCCATCCTCGACCAAGAACGGCGAGCAGAAGCGCGACCCGGAGATGCACCAGACGAAGAAAGGGAACCAATGGTATTTCGGGATGAAGGCGCACGTTGGCGTGGACAGCAAGACGAAGCTGGTCCACTCGGCCGTAGCGACGGCGGCCAACGTCGCCGACAGCAAGAGAGCATTTCCCGAGTTGGTATATCCATCAATATCACCGCCGGGCGTGGAAGCCCGGCTATATCCGCGGATACACCTTCCGCGAATATGGTCTAGGGGAATCCGCTCTAGCTGCGCTTGTGCCTGCTCTCGCAGCCACTGGGGAAAAGAATTCGGGTGAAATCGGTCGATAAGCTCGGCGATGCTCTACCAGAGCCGCTTAACAGGTGATTACCCGCAGCTAATGCCATCTTTTTTTCTAATCGTGCGATTAAAACTATTAGGTTGACTAATGTGCCTCCAGCGCCCGATAAGGGAACTTGGCTTTCTTTTTTTATTACCTGTTTCAGAGGGCTCTGATTTGAACTCCGTCCATGAATCCGCTGTCAGCTATTCAAAAGGTCCCGACACTACCGAGTTATTGAACCTTTGCATCGGCCAGGCGCTGGATCGCTCCGCCGAACGCTTTCCCGACCGTCCTGCGCTGGTGATGCGGCAGACCGGCGAGCGCTTTACCTGGGGGCAGTTTCGCCAAGAGGTGGAAAGACTCTCCCGGGGGCTGATGGGGCTGGGCGTCGAAAAGGGCCAAAGGGTGGGCATGTGGGCCACCAACTGCACGGAATGGGTGCTGACGCAGTTTGCCACCGCCAAGATCGGCGCCATTCTGGTCAACCTCAACCCGCGCTATCGCGCCCACGAGTTGGAATATGCTCTGCGGGAGTCGGAGTGCCAGACGTTGCTGCTGATTCGCGGCTTTCGCGACTGCGATTACGTCGAGACCCTGTTCGGCATCGCTCCGGAATCGCGCAACGACCCTCCCGGAAATTTCTCCTGCCAGCGGCTGCCGCACCTGAAGAACGTGATCTTCTGTGGCGAAGGCGTGCCGCCGGCCATGCTGAGCTGGAAACGACTGCTGGCCGCAGCCGACGCGGTCCCGGTCGAGCAGCTACGAGCGCGCGAAGCCACGCTGTCGCCGCAGGACGCGATCAACATCCAGTACACGTCGGGAACCACGGGATTCCCCAAGGGCGCGACCCTCAGCCACTACGGAGTGGTCAACAACGGCCTGCTGATCGGCGATTGCATGAAGCTCACCGAGCGGGACAAGGTGTGCATTCCGGTGCCGTTCTACCATTGCTTCGGCATGGTGCTGGGCAATATGAACTGCGTCGTACACGGCTCGACCATGGTGATTCCCGCCGAGTATTTCGATCCGCTTGCCACCCTGCAGGCGGTCAGCGAGGAGTGCTGCACCGCCGTCTACGGCGTGCCGACCATGTTCATTGCCGAGCTCGCGCTGCCCGAGTTCAACGACTTTCGATTTCAGCTCGCTGCGCACCGGCATCATGTCGGGGTCGTCTTGTCCCATCCAGCTCATGCGGCAGGTGCGCGAGGTGATGCACATGCCCGAGCTGACGATTCCATACGGGCTGACCGAGGCCTCGCCGGTGATTACCCAGACGCGCACCGACGACCCCATCGAGCTGCTGTGTACGACGGTGGGCCGGGCGCTGCCCCACACCGAGGTCAAGATCGTCGACCTCAAGAGCGGCAAAATTGTGCCGCGCGGCAGCAATGGCGAACTCTGCACCCGCGGTTACCTGGTGATGCAGGGCTACCACAACAATCCCAAGGCGACGGCCGAAACCATCGATGCCGACGGCTGGCTGCACACCGGCGACCTGGCCACCATGGACAAGGACGGCTACGTGAGCATTACCGGCCGCAGCAAGGAGATGATTATCCGCGGCGGCGAAAACATCTATCCGCGCGAGATCGAGGAATTTCTGCATACTTGCCCGGCGATTGCCGACGTGCAGGTGGTGGGTGTTCCCGACCCCAAGTTCGGCGAGCAGGTAATGGCCTGGATCATCCTGCGCAAGGGCCACGAACTGACGCCGGATGGGGTGAAGAGTTTCTGCAAAGGCCAGATCGCGGACTTCAAGATTCCGCGCCTGGTCAAGTTCGTCGATTCCTTCCCGATTACGGTCAGCGGCAAAGTGCAAAAATTTCGCATGCGCGAGATGTACGTCAAGGAGCTGAATATCACTGCGGCGACCTCGATGAGGCCGGCCGCTCCGGCACACGCGTTCGATTGAGTTCAGGCTATTTTCTCCGAAATAATTCCATGCTCCGGCCTTTGCGCCGGAGCTTTTTTGTTACCACCCGGGTTAGCCAGTCGCGGGCGAACCTGGGGCACGATTGAACCGTCTATTCGGGAACTGACCGCCATCCAACCCTCTGCTGAAGTTCTTCGCCGTGGTGGCCGATAAGAGAAGCGCGGCCCCATCTCCCGTTGCGGAAGCGCCGGAAAAGGGTCGTTCCCCGAGTCCAGCGTGTGCCCGGACGTCGTAACGGGCGCGCGATGGATGCGCGGAGCACTATGGTTGCGGAGGACACCGTGAAACTGTCATTGGCAAGGAAGATCGGAATCGCAGTGATATCGGTCCTGTTACTGATCGGGTGCGCTACGCTGGCGCTCTGTCTGAAGCTCGCGGATATAGAGGCGACAAGCCATCGGCTGGCGACGGTGCGCATTCCCGCCATGCGCTACTCGGAAGATCTCGAAGGGCAACTCAACCAATCCGCCAGCAAGTTGCGCGAGTACATTCTCATTGCCAGCAATCGGAAGTTGGCCGAGAAGGCTTCGGGTAGCTGGGAGAAGTGCTGGAAATCGATCGACGACGATCTTGCCGGACTACAGCACTTGAGCGCGGCGGCTGCAGGAAAGGCCGATCAAGATAGCATGGCGAAGGTTGTGGAACGCGTCGGCGAGTACAAAAGACTGCAAAAGCGCGTCTTCGAATTGCGTCAACCCGACGATCCCCGGAGCATCGAGACCGCGTCCGTCTATATGTCGACGACCACGGCTCCGTTCAACGATGAAACCAAGAAACTGCTCGGAGCGATCATCGAAAGGCTGGAACGATCAGTGCACGCCGACAGCGTCGCCACGACAGCGGAAATCTCCCTGATGCGCAACCTGCTATGGATCTCCGCCTTGTTCGCGCTGGCCCTGGGTGGTTGTATAGCGGTGCTCGGAGGCCGGAAGCTGATCGCTACGATCAACGAAATCGGAGAGCGCGCGAAGGCGATCGCGGGGCACGATCTGAGCGGGGAGGCGCTGGTGGTGCGCAGCGCGGACGAGATCGGAGAGTTGGTTGGGGCGATGAACGCGATGCAGGCGAGTCTGACCGGCGTCATCCAGCAGGTTACCAGCAGCGCCGAGCACGTGGCGTCGGCGTCGGAGGAGATTTCGGCGTCGGCGACGCAGCAGTCGCAGGGGGTGACGGTGCAGAAGGATCAGACGCAGCAGGTGGCGACCGCGATGCACGAGATGGCGTCGTCGGTGGGGCAGATTTCGGAGGGCTCGAGCCGCGCCGCCGAGGCCGCGCAGAAGGCTTCGCAGGCGGCCGAGGGCGGCGGGCGCATCGTCGAGCAGACGCTCGACCACATCCAGTCGATTGCCGCCTCGGTCAGCGAGACGGCGCAGAAGATCGAGGCCCTGGGCAAAAGTTCGGACCAGATCGGCAAGATCATCGGGGTGATCGACGACATCGCCGACCAGACCAACCTGCTGGCCCTGAACGCGGCGATCGAGGCGGCGCGGGCGGGCGAGCAGGGACGGGGCTTCGCCGTGGTGGCCGACGAGGTGCGCAAACTGGCCGAGCGCACCAGCACGGCGACCAAGGAAATCGCGGGGATGATCGAGGGCATCCAGCAGGAGACGCACAGCGCGGTGGAGGCCATGCAGGCGGGGACGGAGAAAGTGGAGTCGGGGGTGGAGACCACGCGGCAGGCGGGCGAGTCGCTGCGGGCGATCATCGCGTCGGCCAGCCAGGTGGGCGAGATGGTGACCCAGATTGCGACGGCGGCGCACCAGCAGACGAGCGTGACCGAAGAGGTGAACCGCAACCTGGAGCAGATTGCGAAGGTGACGGCGGAGACGGCGACGGGGGCGCAGGAGTCGGCGAAGGCGTGCCAGGGGTTGTCGAACCTGGCGTTCGATCTGCAGAACGTGGTGGGACAGTTCAAGACCGCACAGACCACGGACGGACCGATGACGACGCCGCAGAAAACCTCGGCGCGAAGCTGGCAACCGCCGGCTACGCCGTCCGAGCCCCACCCGCGCTACGTCAACTGAATTGCGGGAGCCGGATGAAACTTCGGAACTGACCGACCATCGGAGCGATGGAGCTTCGGAGAGAAGTCAGTCTTCAGCAATCGCGGTGTCGTGGCCACGGCGCGCGCTGAGGAAAGCTCCGAGTACCAGCAAGCCCAGGGCCGCGCCGAGCGTCCAATGAAACCGCGCCCGGCCGAAGACGAGCAGCAGTACGGTCGAAAGCAAAGGCGCGGCATAGCTCGCCATTCCAAGCACGACGATGTCGCCATGCTTTGTGCCCCGGTCCCAGCACCAGAATGCCATCCCCACCGGACCAATGGCCATGGCAAGGATTGCCGCCCATTGCCCCGGTGTGGGAGTTACCCAGGTTTCCGCCGCCAGGTGAATCAGCGCGCCGAGTACTCCGACAGCCAGGCAGGAGCCGGCCATCGCACGGCTGGAAACCGCCCCGAAGCGACGGTTCAAAACCGAATACGCCGACCAGGTGAATGCCGCGCCCAGGGCCGCGAGATATCCGGCGACGTACTTCGGCTGCATGGCCAGTGAGTGTCCACGGGTCACCACCAGGGCGGCTCCGGCCAGGCCCAGCAGCGTGCCGGCCCATTGCCGGGCATACACCCGGACGCCCGATAGCAGTCCGGCGAAGACCACGATCAGGAGCGGCCAGAGATAGTTGACCAGATTAACTTCGACGGCGGGCGCATGGTTAAAGGCGATGAAATAGAGAGCGTGATACCCGGCCAGGGCGGCGATGGTGAGGAGCGCGGCGCGCGGCGGCTGGCGCAGGGCGGCGATTCCCGCTCCTCCGGGTCTCAGCAGCCAGGCACAGCCCAGCCCTCCGGCCAAAGTGAAAGTGAGCGCCAACAGTTGGAAAGGTGGAATACCGGCCGCGGCCGTCGTAAGTACGGCCAGCGCGGCCCAGAGGCCAATAGCCGAGAATCCGAACACGGTTGCGCGTCGACGATCATCCATGAAAACCAAAGTAGCGCCCGCGATGAAACGACTGCGCCTCTCAGTGGCGGCCAGGGCGATTCAGGATTGAGATATTCAGCAGTACGCCGCCGGGATTCCTGACTCTAGCAGACATGGCGCAAATGAAATGATAGCGGCAATTGCCGATGAAGCGCCACTTTCCTTGTATCCGAAAAATGGTGCGCGTCGTAGAGCAAGTTTATAAACCGATCTCAGAAGAAAGAGAAACTACCTTTAGCAGGTTGCTGAAAACGATTGACCGACAAACCCGCTGTTGAATACTTGGGGTAGAAGAGCGAGGGATCTGGCCAGCGTTGAATGCCAAGCAGATCCTTCGGTCGTGCAAAACCGGCACGGCCTCAGGATGACACTCCTGCTAGCTTTTCAGCAGCTTAAACTCCTCTGTTTATGCGGGCCAGAGCGGCACGGCTGCGGCCGTGCCCGGCAAAGAACTATGACTAAAACACGCTCTATTTCGGCTTAGCGCTCGCCGGACCGGACGGGCTGGCCGCCCGGCCCTCGACGAGCGAAAGGACGACCGATTATTCAGCCTTCGGTGCAGCTACGGCTTCGGCCTTCTTCGCGGCTGGCGCTTTCTTGGCCGCGCCTTTTTTCTGTGCCGCCCACCGTGCCCGCTGCGCGTCGGCGATCTTTTTCCTGGCGGCAGCGCTCATCCGGCGGCGGCCACCTGCGGCTTTCGGAGCGGCAGCAGCCGGAGCCGCTGTCTTGCGTCTCGCCGCCCATCGTGCCTTCATCGAAGCCGACAGACGCCGGCGCCCGGCCGGAGTCAGTCCACGCCTGACTGGCGGCTTGGGAGCGGCTTTGGCGGTTGCCGCGGGACGCCCGCGGGGAGCCGAAACTTCCAGGCTCTGCAGTTCTTCCAAGGCGGCAATGGCCCGCGTGATGCGGTTACGTTCGGTTTCGAGGTCGGCAAGAATCTTGCGAATTTCCATGTATTCTCCTAGCGCGGCGATAGTAACAATAAGCTGCCAAAGGAGCAAATTGTAGGGAAGTACCCAGTTAGCTTCGCCGCTCTTATACGGTTACTCATCACTCCTACACTTATACTCTTATGGATCATTCCTACAAACTGGCTATCGACCGGGTAGATCTCGCTCGTTTCATAAACCGATGGTAGAGAAATTGGCTAATCCCTTGGGGGCTAAAGCCCGCATTCTTACCGGCTCTGGACGGCGCGGCTGAAGCCGTGCCTCTTCAAAGAACTATTTATGAAAGGGCTCCAGTCGCGAAAGTAATGGCTCAAAAGCCGACCTTTTCGCGTCCTTTCAGCGCTAGCATCTGGCGCGCATCGTCGGCCGTTGCCACCTGGCGTCCAACTCCCTCGATAATCTGCCGCGCACGAGAGACCTGCTCGGCGCTGCTTTGAGCGAGTTTTCCGGGACCAATCCACAGACTATCTTCGAGTCCCACCCTTATGTTGGCGTCCATGGCGGCAGCCATCGCCGCGATCGCCATTTGGCCGCGGCCAGCCCCCAGAACCGACCAAAGGTAATCCTTACCGAAGAGCCGGTCGGCCGTGCGCTTCATATGTAAAACGTCCTCGGGATGAGTGCCGATGCCGCCCATGATGCCGAAGACCGACTGCACGAAGAACGGCGGCTTGACCGCCCCGCGGTTCACGAAGTAGGCGAGGTTGTAAAGATGTCCTATGTCATAGCACTCGAACTCGAAGTGGGTGTCGTTCTCGGCGCATGCCTGCAAGGCGAAATCGATGTCCTTGAAAGTGTTACGAAAGATCAAATCCCGGCTGTTCTCCAGGTACTCCGGTTCCCAGGGCTGCTTGAACTCCTTGAAGCGATCCAACATGGGGAAGAGTCCGAAGTTAATCGATCCCATGTTGAGCGAAGCCAGCTCGGGCTTCAACTTCATGGCGGGACCTATGCGCTCTTCAATCCGCATGGTCGGCGCGCCACCGCTGGTCAGGTTGATGACTACATCCACGGTTTTCTTGATCTGGCGCACGAAGGGCAGAAAGGCATCGGGGTCCTGCGTGGGCTTGCCCGTCTGCGGGTCGCGAGCGTGCAGGTGAACGATGGCAGCCCCCGCCCGTGCCGCCGCAATCGCGGCTTCGGCGATCTCTTCGGCGGTGACGGGCAGATAGGGAGACATGGATGGCGTATGGATGGCACCGGTAATGGCACAGCTAATAATGGCTTTATGATGGCTTTTCATCGGCATGAACTATCCTTCCTCGACTAACATGAGTAACCCCTTTGCGACCGGCGAAACTGGCGGCCTGCACAGGTGCCCGGCTCGCCGCCGGTTTCCTGGTTACTTTAAAAGCTACTTTCCAACGCTACTTCCAACGCTTCTACGATCGCCGGAGCGGTCCGCAACCCGGCGGATACCGGCAGTCGCGATTCGCTTCTCAGCGCAGCCACAGTGGCAAAACAAAAGTGCCACGGAGCGGGAGTTCAAGCCCGCCCCGTGTCCCGTTTCTTTTCCAGCTTGCTTAAAACGAAATAGTGACGGCGATCCCTATGCCGGGGCGCTGGCGATCATAGAGATAGTATCCATCTCCGCTGTAATCAATATATACGTCGTCGCTTTCGTACCAAGTCGGAGGCCAGGTTTCCGGCCACGGATCGACGAACGTCACCCAATAGCCGTCGTACTGGAAGCGCGGAGACCCGCCCACGAAGACCATCGGCAGGCGGCTGATATTGAAGAAGTGACCGCCTCCGAAGTAGAGCTTGAAGCGATCTTCAGGAATGCGATATCCGGTATAGCCACCGCGCTGACGCCAAGTGCGGTGTTCGGTGCTCCAGGAATGGGCGCGCGACTGAACAAAACCGCTGCGTACCTGGGCTGGATGTTGGGGAACGCCGCTGGGGTGGACGCCGCCATGAGCGGGTTCCGTGGGCCGGACGCCGCCATGATAGGTGCCGCCGGAGCTGGGTTGCTGGCGTGGCGCAGGCCGGCGAGCCGGCTGCGCATGCTGTGGCTGGGCGGGTTTCTCCGGCTTACGTTGCTCCTGTTGCGGTCTGCCCTTTTCCGGCTGATCGTGCTGCGCGTAGGCGGGAACAATGGTTCCGAGGAGCAAAAACAGGGCTCCCACGCTGATCGCTGATTTTATCGACATACGTCTCTCCTTTTGAGTTTTGCTGAGATTTGCTTTTGAACCTGGAAAATATTGCCTTGGGATCGGCGTCTCTGCGGGTGCGATCGGCGGCTTCCAGTGACGATTCCCCTCCAATACGCTCTCGCTCAAGGTCGCAGTCCAATTCCAATTGCGGGTGCCTACCATCCGATCTAGAATATGCCATCGAGGTTGCCCTTTTGAAGCATCCGAAAGTTCTTGCGATTACCAGGTGCCACGCGGAGTTGTGCGCCGCGCAACCATGGTTGGAGGCTGCGGGCCTGGAGTTGATCACCGCGGGCGACATGGATGCCGCCCGCACGATCCTGGAGAACACCCGGCTGAAAGGCATCATCGTTTGTATGGAATCCTGGTCCGAGGAAGAGCGCGAAGCGATCGCCGCCGAATTATGGATGCTGAATCCCGCCGTATCGGTCATTCTGCGTTGTCCCGGCTGCAGCGGATGCGACGCGGCAACGCATCGCGCGGGAACCTTGCGGGACAGCACCCGGCTGACCACGTTCATTGCCGCAGTCGCCGGCAAATAGCTTTCCCACTCCTGCGGGTAACGTCCTGGGGACGGTGACCCCAGGTATCCGGCACCGGCGGTGCAGCCGATCGCCGCTCCCGGAATCGTCCGGTCGCGCCCGCATGCCACTCCAGCCGAAGCATGCGACGCAGTGGACACCCACAAATATGCGGCCGGGCAGTGAAAAAGCGCCCAAAGTACTGTTGCAGCATTCTCGATCTCGTGCGAAGGTAGCAAGGGAGCATTATTCCTAGAGAAACAAGGAGGAGGTGTTCAATGGCAACGATGACAAAGACACAGTTGGTTAAGCTGATGGCCGGCAAGCTCGAACTCACCAACAAACAGGCAGCAACCTTTCTGGAGACCCTGTCCACCGTCGCGGTCGCAGAGGCAAAGAAGAATGGCGTGTTTGTATTCCCTGGTCTGGGCCGCCTGAAGAAAGTACAGCGCAAGGCTCGCATGGGCCGCAACCCGCAGACCGGCGAAGCGATCAAGATCAAGGCGAAGACCGTGGCAAAGTTCTATGTCGCGAAATCGGTCAAAGACGCCATCGCCCCGTCGAAAAAGTAGTCGGCGACGATTCCTGCTATCCGTAAAAGGCCAGCGGCAACGCTGGTCTTTCCTTTTGCAAGCTATTCATCATCTGGTTTTGAGGATTGCGCGGCGTCGGCCCGGGGGCTCCGCTGCGCGGAGTGGGTTGCGGTGCCGTGGCGCTCGGCCACCGAGCCCGTGAGAAAAAGAATGGGGATTGGATTTCTATGCGCAGTCGCTTGTGAAGCGGCCGCGGTTCACCCTTCGGCATCCCGCTCGTAGCGGAACACCGTTCTTGCGCCCCGCCCGCTCTCGTCCACATCCGGGGGCGCGACTAGCTCGACTTTCGCATGAGACTCGGGATTGTGCTTGAGGCTGAAGCTGGCTTGAAAGGTGCAGAGCTGGCCCAGCGAATTTGTAAGCCGTCCCTTGTGGGCGTACTCGAAGGCGCAATTTTCGGGCGTGAGGGATCGCCGTGGTAGCTGCGAGTCCACCAGGTGCGCCAAAGCCGGCAGTTTGAGCCGGAAGCTCTGTTCATCGGTAAAGTGCTCGGCCTCGGTATCAACCAGGAATATCTGCTGCATAGCTCCCCCTGGCTCGGGGTGATTCCCCGAGCGCGGCATTCAACCTCCGCCTACTTGGGAGAAGATTTGGACTCCGGGGTTGTGCTTGGCGGCGCCCTCTGGCTGTCCCAAGGCTTCGCGTAATTTACGATTCGGTTTCGCGGCGGCGAATGTTCTGCTTTCGCACTCTGTGAAATTGGGCTTTGTCGCCATTTTTTGCGGACATATATGTTTTCCCCCACAATGTTAAGTCTTCTGCATTTTACTCTTATCTCCGGGTAAGGTAAGCTTATATGTCCACGGATTGGGCAGTTGGGAGGTGACGAAACTTGGCAGAGGTCCGATTGCAAGATGGTGAATCGATTGAGAATGCATTACGTCGTTTCAAGCGCAAGGTTCAGACCGAAGATATCATCAAGGAGGTAAAGCGTCACTCCTACTACCTGAAACCCGGTGAGAAACGCCGCCTCAAGCAAGCCTTGGCGCGAAAACGCGCCCGGAAAAAGATGCGAAAGGAACTTCCTTCGTAATCGCAAAGGCCGTTGCCCTCAAGCAGCGGCCTTTGTACTTTGGCCGTTTGATCAGTTGCTTTTGGACGGGGCTCGGCTTCAGCAAGGTTGCGCGGAGCAGGTGGAAGCCGGGCGCCAGTGGAGGCTTATATGTCGGGAACTCCCGAATCAACGCGGGAAGAGTCGCAGCGCACTGCAATCGAGCATGTGGCCGAAGCTCACAGTATTCTGAAGCGTCTCCGCGACCGCATGGAAGAGCACCCGGAATTGGAGCACGCCATCGAAGAATTGGAGTTGGCACTGAGTAAGCTGACGCTCAGGACGGGAGGAATGCTTTAACCGGCCGCTGAAAAACGGACTCGTTCCGTTCCGATGTAAACAGACAAACAATACTTGCACTCTTACTTTGTGGGTTACACATTCCGTAGCGGCTCGCTTGCGGCTGCGGCGCGTTTTTTGCAGCCTGCGAAACCTGCCTCATGCCGTACACTCGCCCGGAGGTTACCGCGGGGACTACGGCTTGGCTTTGACGAGTTTGCCGATATTCAACAGGCCAAACTCCCGGTCAAAGCTCTCCAGCGAGAAAAGCGCGCGGCCGGCGTCGCTGTCCGGATTCGGCAGCGCGCCATTGCGTACTTCGAATTCCTTGACGGTCCGATACAGCCTTTCCAGTTCGTCCAGTGCTGCTTGCAGCTTCGAGTTTGTCATTTGTATCCTTCCCTGCGCTGTGCCCTTGCAACAGCCGCTCAACCGCACTTGGCGAGAGCCCGACCGCGGTTTGCCGATTCGTTCTTACGAAGCCTTGCGGATGAGTTCAGCGGGGATGGTCGCCGCCTCCGGAGGATTGACCGCACTGGCCACTGACTCCGCTTCTACTCCCGGAGTCTCCATCACGCCAGGTTTCACTTTCGCTTCGAGTACCGCCAGTTTGTTCTCGTCTTTGGGGTTCGCTGACACCTGCGGATTCGCTGATGCCTGGTGCTGCTCGGCGGCGGCAATCCGCTGGAGCGCATCATTGGTCGTGTCTTGAATACGTTCGCTGGGCTTGTGCAGCTTGCGAATTGCCTTGAAAACAAGATGGCAAAATGCGAAACGGTTTTGAGTACCTAAAGTTGCTGAAAGGATTTCTGAACGCATTTTATTTGATCTCCTGAATGATCGAGGGACGCTCTCCATGAATTTCCAGGAGGGTAGTATCCATCGGTGACGGCACCTGTCTTACCGTAACACGCGCGGCCATCGCGTGCCGGGGCACCGACCTGCGACGCTTTTATCGCAGCCTACTCAAGACAATCTCACAAGCCGTAGCGGCGAGTCTGTTCACAATTGCTCATTTTTGAGAGGCCGCGCCCTCGTGTCAGCTCGCCGGGCGGGGCCGAGGCCGCAAACCACCAGGAAGAAAACGCACCGGCCAGGGCTGATTTTTGCGGAGCATAACAACACTTCTGTGGAGGTACAACTCTGTACTCATCCGCCGCACTCTAATCTTCCGTGGAGTCTCTGCTGGTTGGGCGCTCGCGTGCCTACCGATGGCGTCGCCGGGCCATTCGCACGGCCGTCTCGCGGCGGCAACGCACGGTACAGCGGTTCCCGAGATGGTTTATCCCGAAGCCACGGTCCATCGGCCAGTGCGACCAACAGGGAGCGACGGCCGGGAACAATTCCGAGAGGAGATAGCTTCTCGGGAACCGCTCTAACAACCCACACGGGGCCGAACCTGGATGAAGCGATGTCTGGTCGTGTTGTTTCTTTGTGTGCTCTCTGCCGTCGCCCAGAGCAATGACGGCGAATTGCGCCTGAAGGTGACCGACCCGTCCGGTCTCGGCGTCAAGTGCACGGTCGAGTTGCTGAGCGAAGTCAATCAATACCAGAACGCATTCACCACGGACGCGGATGGCACCCTGATTGCCAAGCGGCTGGCCTACGGAATCTACCAAGATCCGGATCCAACTGGAGGGCTTTGCTCCGATTTCCGAGTCGGTGGATATTCGCTCCGCAGTTCCCTCGAATCTCGGTTTCCGGCTTACGCTGGCTTCGGTTTCGACCTCGGTGACGGTCAGCGATTCCGAAACCTTGATCGATCCTTATCGCGCGGGTTCGGTGAATCAGATTGGCTCGGACACGATTCAGAATCGAGTGACCTCGCTGCCCGGCCGCTCCTTGCAGGATTTGGTGAACTCGCAACCCGGCTGGCTCTACGAAGGCAATGCGGTTCTCCACCCGCGCGGATCGGAATACCAGACGCAATTTGTGGTGGACGGGATTCCGCTCACCGACAACCGTTCGCCGGCGCTTCGGACCGGAAATCGAAGCCGACGACGTCGATTCCCTCAAGATTTATACCGCCGGCATTCCCGCGGAATTTGGCAGAAAGATGGGCGGCGTCATTGAGGTCAATACGCTGCGGGCCGCGCAGCCGGGGTTTCACGGACAAATCGGCGTCTTTCCGGCGGCAGCTTTGATACGGCCGGAAGCTATGGCCAGGCTCAATATTCATGGCGGCAGAATACCCTTGGCGTGAGCGCCGCCGGGAACATGACCGAGCCATTATCTCAACCCGGTGGTTCCCGAGAATTACACCAACCACGGCACGACCGGAAATTTTTCGCTGAACTACGAGCGCGAACTCACGCCGAAAGACCGCTTGAGCCTGATTGTCCGCCATGCTCTCGCGCGCTATGAGATCCCCAACGAACAGTTGCAGCAGGCCGCGGGGCAGCTCCAGAACGGCGACAACTTTGAAACCATGGGGATCATTTCCTACCAGCACATTTTTTCATCCGATGCGATCGGCTGGCTGCGGGGAATGGTCCGCGATAACTCCAACGATTTGTTTTCCAACCCGTTCTCAACGCCCGTCATTGCATTCCAGCACAATGACTTCAAGGAGGGATACTTCAACGGAAGCGTCTCCATTCATCATGGCAGGCACGAATGGAAAGCCGGCGTCGAGTCCGACGTCTTGTTCCTGCACGAAAACTTCAGTGATGTGATCACCGATCCCACGCAATTCGACCCGAGGCACGCCCACCAGCTTTGCCTTTACCGGCAGCCGTCCGGATCTCGAGCAATCGGCTTTTGTGCAGGATGCCATCCGGCTCGGCAAGTGGACGGTCAATGCGGGCCTGCGATGGGATCACTACCAGTTGCTGGTGAATCAGAATGCCGTGAGTCCGCGCCTTTCGATCGCGCGCTACTTTCCCTCGCTCGGTCTCATTCTTCACGTCTCCTACGATCGGGTCTTCCAAACGCCGTCATTCGAGAACATTCTTTTATCGAGTTCTCCCGCCGTGCAGTCCCTGAACCCCAATGTTCTGCGGCTGCCGGTCGAGCCTTCTCACGGCAATTACTATGAAGTGGGATTGACCAAAGAATTCTTCGGCAAACTCCGGCTGGACGGCAACTATTTCCGCCGGGACGTGAACAATTACGCCGACGACGATCAGATTCTGAATACCGCGGTCAGCTTTCCCATCGCATTTGCAGAAAGCCATTATCTACGGGGCGGAAGCCAAGATCGAGGTTCCGCACTGGGGGCGATTCTCGGGCTTCGCCAGCTACTCCTACACGGTGGGAAATGCGTGGTTCCCGGTCACCGGCGGTCTGTTTCTGGGCGACGATGCCGTCAGCGCGACCACCCAGCTAACCGGACATTTTCCCGATTCGCAGGACCAGCGAAACACCGTGCGCACCCGCGTCCGCTATCAGCTCAACTCGCGCTTCTGGGTCGCCGGCGGGAGCCGAGTACGGCAGTGGATTGCCATTTGATTTCGCGGGCACCTATCAGGATGCGCTCGCACAATACGGCCAACAGGTTGTGAATCGCATCAACTTCGATCGCGGGCGCATCAAGCCGCTTCTTTCGCTCAATGCTTCGGTGGGCGCCGACATCTACAAGCGGGGAGAACCTTACGGTGCGATTGCAGGCCGACGGCCAGAACTTGAACAACCGGCTCAACCTGATTGACTTCGGAGGTCTGTTTTCCGGCAACGCCATCGCTCCCCCGCGAAGCTATCTGCTTCGCCTGGTAACGAACTTCTAAAGTGGTATCCCGGAAGTTCGCGCAATGTGCTTGCCTCGCGCTGTAATCCCGCAGTCGCCACCTGCGCATAACTCCGTCCTATAGCACGACCTACGCTGTTTTTCTGTTCCCAGGTAAAATTCTGTACTTTTCGAAAGCAGTTTCCGAGTTGCTGTATTCCGCCCCGAAAGCGGAACGAGGCAACTCCGGCGCAGATGCGGCACTCTGAACTGCAACAAGCGTGGACTTTCTTGTAAAGGATTCCGATGGCGGATATCCGCAACCAGCTGCAACTTGACCGGAAAGCTCATGAGCATCTGTCTGCTGGCCGCACTCATATCATGTCTTTGCATGTGCGGATCAGGAGGATCATCCGGCACTTCAAGCTCTACTCAGGCGAGTGACCCTGGGAATTCAGGTACTCAGGGCAGCTTCCGGAGGCAGTCAACCGCTTCGACTCCGGTGGATAGTTCATCCGGAAGCTCTGCCGGTAGTTCAAGCGGCGGAAGCCTCGGCCACGCCGGCCGGCTTTCCCAGCTCAGACCACGTCTTCGTCATCATGCTGGAGAATCAGGATTTTTCCCAGGTATTTCCCTCGGGAGGCGCGACCAACTGCTCTTCTTCCGGCATGCCTTATCTCTGCGGTCTGGCGGCGGCGAATGGCATGGCCTTGCATTTCTATTCCAATGCGCACGGCTCACTGTTGGCCTATCTGTTCAACACCTCGGGCGCGGACTGGAAAGGGAAACCGTACGACTGCACCGGCACCGCTTGCTCCTCCGCGGGCGTGATTAAGGGAGACAACATCGTCCGCGCCCTGAATAATGCGAACAAAACCTGGCGCGGCTATTTTGAGGGCATGCCGCACTGCGGCTATATGGGAGCAAGCGCGGGTAATTATACGGCAGCACCATAACCCCTTCAAATGGTATTCCGATGTCGCCGACTCATCGACCCAGCAAGACAACATGTGTCCCTTTACCCAGCTTGCCACGGACTTGAGCGGCAAATGCGCTTCCGAACTTTGGCTACATCGTTCCCAATGACCGCCGACGATGCCGAAGGGACGGGATCGCAGAGCGCCAGCGCGTTGTTGTCCACGGCGGACAACTGGATCAAGACGAACATCGAGCCTCTACTCTCCTCGGCTCCCTTTCAGCCCGGCGGAGATGGAATCCTGATCGTCACCTTCGATGAAGCCAAGGTAAAAGGAAAATCCGGCGATAAATCCAGCGACGACGCCTGTTCGCCGTCTAAGTCTTCGGGCTGTGGCGGACATGTCGCGTTCGTGATGATTGGCCCCAACGTAATCGCGGGCTCGACGACGAGCAGCACCTATCATTTCCAGGATATGCTCCACACCATCATTCACCTTTTGGGACTCACCGACTATATGAACGGAGCCAACGGAGCGGCGGATATTGCACTATTGCCGGGAGCAGTAGGGTGAGAAGTCGGCAGTCGGCAGTCCGTTTAGACGGGTTGCCGAGCATCTTGCGCGGCACCGCTGAACGCATCGGCCGTGAACCGGCTCATGGCCTTCCGCCGGCAGCGTGGCGAATTCCCACAAAGAATGGTCGCGCAGCAGCCGTGAAACCAGCGCGGCATGCATGGCGTGTCCGGCACGGTCGGCTTCGATGCGTCCCAACAGCGGATGCCCCAGCAACGCCAGGTCGCCGATCAGGTCCAGAACCTTGTGCCGCACGAACTCGTCGGGAAAGCGGAGCGGAGGATTCTTGATGCCGTCGTCGGTAAGCACGATGGCGTTTTCTTCCGAAGCGCCGCGGATCAGACCCATGTTGCGCAGCGCCGCTTCGTCGCGAAGGAACCCGAAGGTCCTGGCAGGCGCTATCTGCCGGAGATAACTTCCGTTGGTGAGCTCGACGGTGAACTCCTGATGGCCGACCAGCGGATGCGGAAAGTCGATGCGGTAGTGGATTCGGTAGCTATCGGCGGGATAAACGGCAATGGATTTGCCGCCGTCGCGCACCTCAACCTCGCGCCGTATGCACATGTAAACGCGTTTGCGACGCTGGCGGCGCAGGCCGGCGCTTGAGAACCGCTTGCACAATCGGCAGCGCGCTGCCATCCAGGATCGGCAGCTCCAGGCTGTCGAGTTCGACGATGGCATTGTCCAAGCCCAGTCCCACGAAGGCCGAAAGCAGGTGCTCGGTGGTCGAAATCAGCACGCCCTTTTTCATCAGACTGGTGGCGTAGCTGACCTTGGCGACGTTTCTCCCGACGGCCTCCACGATAAAGCCATCCAGATCGACCCGCCGAAAAACAATTCCGGAACCGGCGGGAGCCGGCAGAATTCGCATTTGCACCGGCGCACCGCTGTGCAGGCCGACGCCGCTGAATTCAATCGCCGAACGAATTGTTTGCTCGAAGCTCACGTCTTTAGATGTAAGCAATTGGCTACGAATAGATTACAAGGAAATCCAGGAATTGTGAATGTGGTAAGTTTGCAACAGTCGTGGAACTCAAGACACGTAAGTGCCACTCGGCCTGGCCAGACTGAGAGCACCTTTTCGCGGAAACTCTGGCAATTCCAGAGTTGGGGTAAAAGGTGGCTCGACTTCGCTCGCCATGACACTCCGGTATGTCGGGATACACCTACGCGCATCCCCTGCTAGCGTTTCCCTTTCTGGGCTGCCGGATCGTAGGTCACGCTTGCGTCAAACAGCGAGGCGCTCAACTGCGGATTGTATTCAACCCTGGTCAGGAAGCGCTGCGCAACCATCTCGCCGTTCTTGCTGCGCACAATGCTGTGAGCGGTCATCATTCCCTGCACCGGACGATAGTTGCCGTAGGTCTCGGTCTCTTCGCTCTTCAGGTTATCGACGGGGTCGCGGTAAGTGAACGACTTTTGAATCGGCAGATAACTTGTCGGGTCCACGGCGATGGTCACCGACTCATTCTTGGCATTGAGCACCGTGATCTGCTCCGTCATGTGGTTGTCGGCCATGCCGGGTCCGGCGTAGAGCAGCACGGTGTTCCGGCTCCTTCAGCCATTGCCGCAATACCGTGTTCATCGAGTGAGTCGCGGCTGCGCAGGTAGTCCTGCATCTCTTTGTCGGTAATCGCCGCCGTGCCCTTGTAGGTAATCTCATATCCCCGGTCGCCGTTGTGAAGGCGGACAACGTCGCGTTTCTTCCCGGTTTCCGTCCGATCCTTGTCGGGATACTGCCAGAAGTACCAGAACTCGGTTCCAGCACCGTTCGGACGGCCATGGTAGAAGCTGTAAGCACGGCCCTGCTCGCTGCGGGTGGTGTAATTGAGAAACGCCTGACCGCCGAGCGCGGCAATCATCTTGTCCAGCAGCACCCGCGCTTTTTGCGCGCTGCTATCCGGCGCCGCCGCCGCACCGGGCGCCGTCTGCGCCTGCACCGGCCGAGACATACCGCCGGCGACGACCAAGACCAAGAAACACAGGATCAAAACCGGGACACGCTTCTTCTTCAAGCTGCCTCCTTGGACCGAAACGCTGGCGACGGGCACGCGCAGAGCCGGCACCGGCCTGGGCCAGACACTAATCGAATACTACCCGACCAGCACCGCGCCGCCGTTCACGTTGAAAATTTCTCCCGGTGATGAAGCCGGCATGCGCCGTACACAGGAAAAGTATGGGAGCGGCAATCTCCTCCGGCTCGGCGACGCGTCCCAGCGGAATCACGCTGAAGATGCGCTCGCGCATCGCTGGATCGTTCAAGGCCGAGGTGGCCATGTCGGTCCTAACCCACCCGGGAGCGACACAGTTGATTCGGATGCCGTGGCTGGCCAATTCGGTCGAGAGGCCTTTGACCATGCTGATGAGAGCGCCCTTGCTGGCCGCGTAATCGCAATGGAAGGCCTCGCCGCGCTGCCCGGCCGTGGAGCTGACCAGCACGATCTGTCCGCCCGGCTGGCCGGCTTCGTCTTCTTCATGGTGGCGACCGCGTGTTTGACCAGCTCGAAAGCACTGTCCAGATTGCAGGCGAGGGTCGAACGCCATTGCTCGCGGCTCATTTCGTCGATCGGGACCTCCTGCGGCGGCCAAACTCCATGATTCACTACCAGAATATCGAGGCGGCCAAAGCGTTCTACGGCCGAGCGTACCAACCGCGCTTCGCTCTGCGACCCGGCGTCGAGATCGGCCTGAAACGCGACGCAATCCTCTGCGCCGCACTCGCGGACCAGTTCTTCGGCCAGCGTGCGCGACCTCTGGTAGCTGAAGGCAACTTTCGCTCCAGCCTGGGTAAACAGACGGACACAGGCTGCGCCGACACCGCGCGAACCGCCGGTGATCAGCGCCACTTTTCCTTGCAGATCAAGTGTGATGGACATAATAGTTTTTCGTGCGAATTATAAGCCGCGAGCAGCCGTCTCGAAGTCGTGGCTGCCCCTCGCCATGCGCTGGTGCCATTGGCGCGCGGCCTCGACCAAGGCGGCAAAAATCGCTCGCGAGACGGCGTCCTGATGGTAGCTGCGCTCGGGGTGCCACTGTACGCCGAGGACAAAGTGCTCCGCCGAGGCGTCCTCGACGGCCTCGATGACGCCATCCTGCGGCGAACGCGCGACGATGCGAAGCCGTCACCCGGCCGCTCCACCGATTGATGGTGAGACGAGTTGACCGTCAGCCTGAGTGCGGCGTCCCCGGCAAGTCCGCTTTGACTTGCTGGGGTCCGCCAGATCTGGCCGGCGAGGATCTCGCCGAGCCGCGACTTCCGCTCGACCACCGCATCGTGGCTGATCACGGTTCCCTCCGGCGCGCCCTCGGGCCGCTGGTGGAGCACCTCGGATTCGATGTGCTGCAGCAGTGTTCCGCTACGCCAGACGTTCAACGACTGCACGCCATAACAGACGCCGAGAATCGGCTTGCGCATGGCGTGCGCATCCTGCAGCAGCAGTTCATCGAGCATGTCGCGGGCAGCGTCGGCCGGAGCGGTGCGCGGATCTCGCGCTTCGCCGTACTTCTGAGGGTCGATGTCGGCCGGACTGCCCGGCAACACGATGGCGGCGCAGGTCTTGACCAAGTGCGCGGCCAGCGCCGGCGTGGCCGAATGGGCGATGACAAGAGGTTCCCCGCCAGCCAGGCTGATGGCATCCACATACTGCGGCAGCGAGCGCGAAGACCAGGCGTGGTCGAAGTAAGGAAACGGAATGGCGATGCGTGGTTGCATTGGCCTCCTTTCGAGCCGCTGGAGCAGTTTTCTTAATGGCGTGTCCGTCAATTTCGCCGCCGGGCACAAGGTCCGGCCGGTTTCTGCCGATACTTTCCGCGAATCCCGTCTAGCTCCGCGCCGGAGTTATCGTTGCCGGCAGTGTTCCCGGCACTCGCGGATCGCTGACCTCGGAGCGCGCGTAGTAAAGGTCTTCGACCGCCTTCTGGGTGATCGCCGCAAGCTGGTCCATGGCGCGCGGGTGAATTCCTTGCTGGAAATCGGCTCGCCCACCACCAGGGACAACGGGCGCGGCTTGATCACATAAGCAGTTCATCGGCACGGCCTCGAAGCTGCCCACGATCGCCATCGGCACAACCGGCACCCCGGCCTTGATGGCCACATAAAACGCGCCGCCGAGAAACGGCTTCACCTGCCCGTCCGCCGAGCGGCCGCCTTCGGGAAACACCAGCAGCGGCATGCCCGACTGACCGTCCTGCTGGCGGCGATCAGGCTGCGCAACGACGAGCGCGCATTCTCGCGTTCAATCGGAATCTGTCCCGAGCGCCGCAGATGCCATCCCAGAAACGGATAGCGGAACAGCTCCTTCTTGGCCATGATGCGGAATTGAAACGGCAGCGCTGCGTACAGCACGGGAATATCCAGGGCCGAAATGTGGTTGACGGCATAGACACAAGCCCGCGAGCCATCCAGGTGCTCCGCGCCGATCAATGGTCACCGGGCAGCTCGCGGTCTTCAGGATCAGCCACGACCAGGCCCGCGCCAGCCAGTGCTGCCGGCGTCCACTGCCATCGAAGAGCGAACACAACAGGGAAGCCGTGCCCAGCACGACCGTGTACAGATAAATCAGCGGATCGCGAAACAGATAGGAACACAGTCGATCCCAGGCGCTCGGTTTGTGAATGTCTGCCACGAATTTGGGCCGTCTTCTTCCTATACCAGAATAAACGATGGTCGAAAGCGTCTCCAGTGCCGGCCGGCGCTTAGAAAATGTCAGGGCCGTATGCCCAGCGCCTGCATGGCCTCGCCCACCACATAAATCGAGCCGGTGATGACCAGCAAGGCGCGCGGCCCCGAATGGCTGCGCCTCGGCCAGCGCCAGCCGCACGGCCTCGGCGACGTTCGGGGCTTCCACCAGCGGAGTACCGCAGTCGCCGACCGCCTCCACCAGCTCGGATGTGGTGGCCGCGCGCGGATTGCCGCCCGCCCTGGTCAGCACGACCTTTTCCGCCAGCGGAAACAGGATGCGCCCGACCTCGCGGATCGCCTTGTCCCGCATGGCGCCGTAAATCATAATCAGCTTGCGTTCCTCGGCGCTCTGCGGCGAAGTGCTCCGACAGTCCCGCCCTCAGCGCCCACGCCCCGGCTGGATTATGCGCCACATCGATCACCATTTCAGGCCGTGAGCCATCGGCTGCCGGAGGCACAATCTGGAAGCGTCCGGGCCAGCGCGTCAGGCGAATGCCCTCCGCAATCTGCCGCGGAGAAATCGCGAAACCCTGCTTCGCCAGCTCCTCGGCAGCGGAAATTGCCAGCGCCAGGTTACGCAACTGGTGCCGCCCTAGCAAGGGCGTTTCAATCTCCACCTCTTCGCCCATGATGTCCATGGCGAACCCGCGCCGCGGGCCGGAGGTCCCAGCAAGCCGCTTATGGCTTGTTGGGGTGGGAAGCCGGGGTCCCCAGCGACGGCCGCTTTTGCCGTTGCTGGGGTGGAGGAGCCGGGGCCCCCAGCGACAGCGTTTTCGCTGTTGCTGGGGTGAACATAGCGCGCCGCGTTCACGGCAATCGCGCCGCTTTCTTCCATGGCCCGGCCGAGGGTCTCGTTGGCTTCGGGATGCTGCGGCAGCGTCACCAGCGGACGGCCCCGGCGCATGATTCCGGCCTTTTCGCCGGCGATTTCGCGAATGGTGTTGCCGAGGAATTTCTGGTGGTCGAGGTCGATATCGGTGATGACGCACACCAGCGGTTCCAGGATGTTGGTGGCATCGAGGCGGCCGCCCATGCCGACCTCCGCCACCAGCAGATCGACACGCTGCCGCGCGAAGTGCCTGAAGGCGATGGCCGTCATCGTCTCAAAAAAGCTGGGATGCCAGGGCAGACGCCCGCTGGCGACCAGCTCGATGGCCGCCGCGTGTACGCATTCGTAACCCTCGGCGAAGTCGGCGTCGCCGATGGGCTCGCCATCGATCTGAATCCGTTCGTTGATGCGCACCAGGTGCGGAGAAGTGTACAGCCCCGTCCGGTATCCGGCGGCGCGCAGGATGGAGGCCAGCGTTGCCGCCGTCGATCCCTTGCCGTTGGTGCCCGCGATCAGCACCGACGGAAATTTCGTGTGGGGCGAATCCAGGGCCTCGCACAGCACCCGCATGTGCTTCAGGTCGAACTTGTACGCAGCGGTTTGGTGCAGCTCGTGGCCGAGATGGTAGAGCTCTGCGACGGCAGTCTGATAGGCAAGCATTCCTCTTTTCAGTATAGCCACATGAAATTCGGAATTCACCTGGACGCGCGTTCCCGGGGTCCCCGACAAGCCTGTTGTTGGCTTGTTGGGGTGGATCGAAGGATCTGCTCTTCGCGCGGGCTAAAGGCGAAGCAGATCCTTCGGTCGCGCAAAACCGGCACGACCTCAGGATGACACTTTTATGAGTTTTTCAGCAGCCTGCTAGGCTGTCTTGAGCGGCATCATCCAATCCAGCGCGCGAGCGATGTAGTCCTTCAGCTCGCGCCGAGGCACCACGGCGTCGAGCATGCCATGCTCCAGCAGGAACTCGGCCCGCTGGAATCCCTCGGGCAGCTTCTGCCGGATGGTCTGCTCAATGACGCGCGGACCGGCGAAACCGATCAGCGCGCCCGGCTCCGCGATGTTCAGGTCGCCAAGCATGGCGAACGAGGCGGTCACACCGCCGGTGGTGGGATCGGTCAGCACCGAAATGTAAGGGATCTTCGCGTCGTCGAGCTTGGCCAGGGCCGATGTCACCTTGGCCATCGTCATCAGGCTCACCACGCCTTCCATCATGCGCGCACCGCCGGAAGCGGAGACGATGATGACGGGCTTGCGCTCCTCCACTCCGGCTTCGACGGCGCGGGTGAGCGTCTCGCCCACCACGGCGCCCATGCTGCCGCCGATAAACGTGTAGGCCATCGCGCTGACGATCACCGGGTGGCCCTTGAGCAAGCCGCGCGCGTTGATGATCGCATCCTTCAACCCCGTATCTTTCTGCGCCTGCTTCAGGCGTGCCGCGTAGGGTTTCAGGTCGGTAAACTTCAGCGGGTCGGTCGAGACCAGATTGGTGCTGAACTCCTCGTACTTGCCGTCATCGAACAACAGGGCCAAACGCGCCCGGGCATCGATGCGCAAATGTTTGTTGCACTTCGGGCAAACATTGAAGTTCGTCTCCAGATCCTTTTTCCAGATGATCTGACGGCACTCGTCGCACTTCACCCACAGACCTTCGGTCTTGACTTTTTTTTCGCCCGACGTTTCTAACGTTTGTGTAGACTGTCGCCTAAACCAGCTCATAAAAGAAGTTCTCGGTTCTTGATTAGTTGTTGGTTGCAAGAGCGATTTCAGAGATGCTGTATTGCAAAATACCAACATCATTCCGAGCGAGTGACGTCTTACCCTGTGAGCAACTAAGCTATGCCACCGCAATGCGCTCACGAGCAGTATGCCAATAGCACATCGCTCCCCCGGTCGCGAGCCGAGGAATCTTGTGTTTGTTTTGCCGAAGAAAACACAAGATCCCTCCACTCCCCACCCCATCAAACGCAACAGCGGCGTTGGATGGGGACCCCGGCTCCTCCACCCCACTCCGCGCAAAATGCGGCGCGCAGTGGGGACCCCGGCTCCTCCACCCCACTCCGCGCAAATGCGGCGCGCAGTGGGGACCCCGGCTCCGCGCCTGAACAGCCTCTTGCTTGTCGAGTACCGTGTCGGGTACGCAGCCTGGCTGCTCCGGCCACTGGCGTTTGGCGCTTCGGTCGGGATGACGTCTCGGTCGAGCCGCCTACACCAACTCTGAAAGTGCTCTAGACCAGATTAGCTGAAGGTATCTATCCTCGGACATAGCCGGGCTTCCGCGCCCGGCTATGATATCGACGGATACACCAACTTGGGAACTGCGCTAGCAGGCTGCTGAAAAACAGTTTTACAATTGATCCAGCCCACAAGTCCTTGCAGAACGTCATCGTAGAGCACACATCCTATAGCGCCTCGCTTGTTGCTTCGGTGCGTTTTTCAGCAGCCTGCTAGGCGCTCTTGACTGGCGCCATCCAATCCAGCGCGCGAGCAATGTAGTCCTTGATCTCGCGCCGAGGTACCACGGCGTCAACCATGCCATGCTCCAGCAGGAATTCGGCGCGCTGGAATCCCTCGGGCAGCTTCTGCCGGATGGTCTGCTCGATGACGCGGGGACCGGCGAAACCGATCAGCGCGCCCGGCTCCGCGATGTTCAGGTCGCCGAGCATGGCGAACGAGGCGGTCACGCCGCCGGTCGTGGGGTCGGTCAATACAGAAATATAAGGTATCTTGGCGTCGTCGAGCTTGGCCAGTGCCGATGTGATCTTGGCGAGCGTCATCAGGCTCACCACGCCCTCCATCATGCGCGCCCCGCCGGAAGAAGAGACGATAATGAGGGGCTTGCGCTCTTCCACTCCGGCTTCGATGGCGCGGGTGATGGCCTCACCCACAACCGCGCCCATGCTGCCGCCGATAAACGCGTAAGCCATGGCGCTGACAATGACCGGACGGCCTTTCAGCAATCCGCGCGCGTTGATGATCGCATCCTTCAGTCCCGTGGCTTTCTGCGCCTGCTTCAGACGCGCCGCGTAGGGCTTCAGGTCGGTGAACTTCAGCGGGTCGGTCGAGACCAGATTGGTGCTGAACTCCTCGTACTTGCCGTCATCGAACAACAAAGCCAGCCGCGCCCTGACATCGATGCGGGAATGTTTGTTGCACTTCGGGCAGACGTTGGAATTCTCATCCAGATCCTTTTTCCAGGTGATCTGATGGCACTCCTCACACTTTACCCAGAGAGTTTCGGTCTTGACTCGCTTTTCGCCTGACGTCTCCAACGGCGGTGTCGATTGTCGCCTAAACCAGCTCATAAAGGAAAGTTCTCGGTTCTTCGATGATGGCCCGTGCCCGGCTCTTTTCCGAAATATGCCTTCCGCGATCCGTCTACAACTTACTAATACTCAATTCCCCGCTGCGCCATGATGCCCTTTTGGTAAGCGTGCTTCACCTCGCGCATCTCGGTCACCGTGTCCGCCAAATCAACAATTGTCGGATGTGCATTGCGGCCCGTCAAGATAACATGCACCATCTCCGGTTTGCGCTTCAGCACTTCCACCACTTTCGCGGGGTCCAGCATCTTGTAACTGATGGCGTAATTAATCTCGTCGAGGATGACCAGGTCCCACTCGCCCGAAAGAATCGCCTTCTCAGCTTCCTGCCAGGCTTCCTCGACCATATGAATGTCTTCCGGATCGGTCTCCGCGCCGCCCACCTTCACAAAGCCGCGGCCCATCTGCTTCATCACAAAGCGATCGCCGAAGCGCTCGGCGGCATCCAGTTCGCCGTAGTGCCACGAGCCTTTCAGGAACTGAAGCATCAGTACGCGCATGCCATTGCCGAGGGCGCGCAACGCCGTGCCCATGGCCGCCGTGGTTTTGCCCTTGCCCGGGCCGGTGTTCACGATAATCAATCCGCGTCGAACGTCGCTCATTCCATCCCCACCGTGGTAAGCTACCCACCCATCGCGTAGCGCGCGGGCGCCATTCCAGGATTGTAGACCAGATTCGCGGACCGGCTTTTGCTGCCGTGCCGGAAAGCAGAGACACGTATTTTGCAATCGCTTCAGTGCCCGCAGTGATACGGATGCCGGTTCAAAATCGTGAATGCCCGTACAACTGCTCGGCCAGAACCAGGCGCGCCAGCTCATGCGGCAAAGTGATGGGGCCAAAGGAAAGCTTGAAGTCGGCGGCCGTCAGCGCCGTGTGGCTCCAGCCGTCGGCCGGACCGATGGCGAAGACCAGTTCCTGCGTGCCGCCGTCCTGGTAGTCGCCGATCAACTCGGCGATCTGCTCGCTGGCGAGTTGCTTGCCCTGGCGGTCCAGCAGCACCAGCACGGGCGGTACCCGCGAGCTCTTGCCCAGGGTTTTCAGCAGCGCTTCTTCGGAGGCGAACTCGCTGCCTTCGGCCGCGATATAGCCGCGCAGACGCCGCAGATATTCCTTCGTCAGCGACTCAATGGATGGCTCTTTTGTCCGGCCAATCCAGCCAATTCGCAGTTTCACCGCGAGCGCCCCGGTTGATGTGCGACCGCCATCGAACTATCGCGTCCGGCGTCGCGGCGCCGCTTTCTTGGCTGCCGCTTTGGTCCCGGCGCGCTTTGCCGCCGGCTTTGCCGTGCGCTTGGCAGCCGTCTTTTTTGCCGCAGTCTTCTTCTTGGCCGCCGTCTTCTTTGGCGTCTTTGGCGTCGCCGCTTTCTTCGCCGCTGCCCGGGCCGGTGCGCGGGCCCTCAACTCGCTTTCGTCGACCTGCTTAGCCGATTTCCACAGCCGCTCCAAATCGTAAAAGCCGCGCGACTTTCTCGAGAAGATGTGGACCACGAAGTCCACATAGTCGAGCAGGACCCACTCCGCCTGGTCGAATCCCTCGCGATGGTTCGGCTCCAGCCCCTCTTGCGAGAGACTCTGGTCCACTTCCTCGGCAATGGCCTGCACCTGCCGCGGATTGTTGCCGCTGCAGATCAGGAAATAGTCGGTGAACGCGCTGGATTCCTTGCCAAGCTGGAGTACGGAAATGTCTTCGGCCTTCTTGCTCTTGGCGGCCAGGAGTGCGATCAAAACCTGTTGCTTGATATCGTGTTTGTTCATTGTTCCAGTTCTGGTATCTCTACAACGCCCGTGCTTCGGCGTCAATCTCAATCGTCAGTGAACGTCAATCTCAGTTGCCGGTTAATGCCGGGATTTCGTCGCCACCACTTCCGCGGCTTTGGCCCGGCTTTGCGACCCGTGCGGGTCCAGTGTGGTTTCCGGCGCATGGTGCCGATGTTGCGATGGTTGGGATGGCAAATTCGGATTGCCCAGCTCGCTCGCTTGCCCCCGGTATAAATGCATCTTGCGGATGTAATCGGCCACCGGCTCGGAGACCAGACGCGCCAGAGCTGCGGCCTCCCCGCACGGCGTCGCGCACCTGCGTCGACGACTCGGGCTTATAAATTCCTCCCAGAAAATGGATGACCGCGCCGGAAAGCACGAGCGGGCCGCCAACCTCGCGCTGCTGGAAAAGCTTGGCGATATCTGCCTTCGGCCTGATCTCCTCCGGCAACGCCATCGCCGCCTGGGCCAGCGAAAAGCCGGGCCGGCTGGCGACCACGAATTCGCACTCGCGCAGCAAAGCCACCGGATCGTGCCATTTGGCGATGTCCTGAAAGGCATCGATGCCGATCAGAAAGAAAAGCTTGTCTCGTTTGCCCAGCCGCTGGCGGAAGCGGCGCACCGTATCGACCGAGTAGCTGGCGAGTTTGCCCTCGGCCTGCACGATCTCCGGCGCTTCCAGCAGCGAGGGCAAAAGATTTTTCTCCCCGGCAAGGGCCAAGGCCAGCATGGCGTAGCGATGATAGTAGGCGGTCAGCGGCTGCTTCTGCTTGTGGGGAGGAATATCGGCGGGCACAAAATAGACCCGGCCAAGATGGAAGCGCTCAGCCGCGGCTCGCGCCACCGCGACATGTCCCAGATGCACCGGATCGAAGGTACCGCCGTAGAGTGCGATGTTCATGAGTGTTCGGGCAAATACCTCGTCAAGCTTCCGGCCTACAGCATACTTCAGATGTGCCGCGCCTTCCTAAGAATGCCCCAAATCAGAATGCCCAAGATCGCGACCAGCAATTTGGGCCGGCGTGGATCAGGAGCGCTTTTGCCGTCGAGCCGGACTCTTCGCCGCACTGCGCTGCGACGTGCTTCCGCTCCTCGACCGAGGCGCCGCTGTCGCCGTGCTTCGTTCCTGGCGCGATACATCTTGCGATCGACTGCGTGCCCGCCGCGAGGCTGTGGCCCGCGCCCGCACCGGCTCCACAAATTCCGAGGTCGCCGGCGACGGCCGCTTTTGTCGTTGCCGGGGTAGCTCCACGTACTCGGGTTCCGGCTCGACGCTGGCGCGGCGAAGCTCCTCCAGGCGGTTGGCCATCGCCCATTGCAGCGCGTCGATGCCACTGCCGGTCACGGCGGAGACCTCATGGAAGGGCAGTTTCTTGCGCTTTGCGAAGCGCTTCAGTTTGGCGAGCTTCTCGGAATTGGCGGCGTCGATCTTCGACGCCACGACGATCATCGGCTTCCGCTCCAGGCCGGCGCCAAAGTTCTTCAGTTCGCCCATGATGACTTCGTAGTCTTTCACCGGGTCGGGCCGCCCGCTGGCGTCGGAGACGTCGATCAGGTGCACCAGCAGCCGCGTGCGCTCCACATGCCTCAGGAATTGGATTCCCAGACCCGCGCCGTGGCTGGCGCCTTCAATGAGGCCGGGAATATCGGCCACCACGAAGCTGACCAGGTCCGGTTCCTCGCCCAGCGCCACCACCCCGAGATTCGGCTGGAGCGTGGTGAAGGGATAGTCGGCGATCTTGGGCCGCGCCGCGGAAATCCGCGAAATCAAGGTTGACTTGCCGGCGTTGGGATACCCGACCAGACCCACATCGGCGAGCAGCTTCAGCTCCAGCCGCAGCACCCGCTCTTCACCCGGACGGCCGGGCTCGCACTCGCGCGGAGCCTGGTGCGTCGAAGTGGCGAAACGCGCGTTGCCGCGACCTCCACGGCCGCCGCGGGCAATCACGATGCTTTCGCCCGGCACGGAAAAATCGTGTACCAGCGCGCCGGTTTCGTCGTCGTAAACGATGGTGCCAACCGGAACCTTCAGCACGATGCCTTTGCCTTCGGCTCCGGTTCTGTCCGAGCCCTCGCCGTGCCGTCCGCGCTGCGCCTTGTACTCCGGGTTGAAGCGGAAATGCACCAGCGTATTGTGCTTCTCGCTGGCTTCCATC
Source organism: uncultured Acidobacteriota bacterium (assembly GCA_963786555.1). GTDB lineage: Bacteria > Acidobacteriota > Terriglobia > Terriglobales > Acidobacteriaceae > CAWBRT01. The sequence continues at coordinate 115,616 of CAWAZO010000015.1, read as the reverse complement.
ACCACATCGCCGCCACGCCCGCCATCACCGCCCGAAGGACCGCCGCGCGGCACAAACTTCTCCCGGCGAAAGGCCATGCAACCGTTGCCGCCGCCGCCGGAGGCCACTCGTATTTGGGCTTCATCTACGAACATGACAACCTGCTTCCCTCTTCTTCTGCGCCGCCTGCTCCGGCCCCCGGCTTGCGGACCGAGGAAAGAAAAAAGCCTCGAAGGACGAGGCTCCCGTGTACCGATAGCCGAACTCATATGCCGGGGTCTGCCGACACTTCTACAGCCGGACGGCATGGCCGGCACTCATCGCCTCGGACTAGGGCAGTTCCCGGATTGATGTATCCCTCAATATCAACGCCGGGCTCGGAAGCCCGGCTAGGTCCGAGGACATAACCTTTGGCAAATCTGGTCTAAGCCCGAGGGATATGGTGATTCCCGCATCGAAGACGACCGCGAAGTCCGCGACCCCCGAGTTGGTGTATCCCTTAATCTGACCGCCGGGCGCGGAGGCCCAGCTAGCTCCGAAGATATACCTTCGGCGAATCCGGTCCTAGACGCTCGCGGGTTCGACCGGTTCCACGGCGACGAACTTGCCCAGGCGGCCGCGATCGGCGAACTTCACCCGCCCATCCATCTTGGCAAACAAGCGTATCGTCTTTGCCGCGGCCGACGTTGAGCCCCGGCTTTGATGGGCGTGCCGCGCTGCCGAACGATGATGGTGCCGCCACTGACAACCTGCCCGCCGAAAGCCTTCACTCCCAAGCCGCTGCGCGTTGGAGTCGCGTCCGTTTCTTGAGCTTCCTAAACCTTTTTTATGTGCCATAACTCAACTCTCGTGTGCATCTGTGCGCACCCGCGCGACGCACACCGAGCACACTTCGGCGAGGCCGGACGGTGGGCGCATTATTCGCTGATTTTTGCCGCCGCCTTGGTGCGTCCGCTTTTTTTGACAGGCCGCGACCTTCACCTTTTTCTCCGCTTTCGCCGGCAGTTCCGGAGCAGAGAACTTCTGCCCGTCGAAGCTGATTTCGGAGATGCGGACCTCGGTAAAGCCCTGCCGATGCCCGTTCAGCTTCTTGTACTGCTTCTTGCGTTTGAAGTGAAAGACCAGGATTTTGTCGGCGCGGCCCTCACCAAGCACCTGACCGGTCACCCGGGCATTTTCCGACTTCACGATCTTGCCTTCTTCGCCGCTTACGGCCAGCACTTCGAAGTCGATGCCCTGCTCGCCGGCCACCGACTTCTCGATTTTCAAAACGTCTCCGGGCGAGACGCGATACTGTTTCCCCCCGGCGCGGATCACCGCGTACATGGCAATACCTCCAGTAATCTTCCAGCTCCGAGGCGCAAAACGAGCCTGCGGACTTCCCTGAAATCCTCTATGCGCTTGCACTTCCCGGAGAATGGACCCAGCGGCGGCCGGCGCAACTTGCCGGCAACTCCGCATGCATCCAGTCTCTTAGCGGTTTCGCGAAAGGTATACCCCATGAAGCAGCCAGATCGTGACCGCCTCGGGATACGTCGATTCAAGAACCGCCCTTGCCGGGCCGAAAACGGCCAGCTTCGGGTGCCCCAGACGGGGCGTGGCAGTACAGGCAAACCAAATAATTTTAGCCTGCCGTGGCGGCCATCGTCAAACCCAAGCTGCGAAACCCGCTCGCGCGAGGGTCGATCACAGGCCGTCCGGCTCCAGAGTACACCCATCCAAAAGCCGTCAAGGAGCCGTTTCACGCCCCATGACGGCCGTAACGCAGCTTCATGTACAGCAGCGGAAGCTGCAGCACCAGGGTCAGGCCGTTGGCCAGGATCATCGGCCAGGAACGCAGGTAAAGGCCATATATAAACCACAACAGCACGCCCACGCTGAAGGTGACCAACGTGGTGTAGGAAAGGCCGTCAACCGATTTCGAGCGATAGGTATGCCACACCTGCGGCAGGAAAGCCAGAGTGGTCAGCGCGCCGGCGACAAAGCCTATCAGCGTAAACATCGTTCACCATCTTAATGCCGCCGGTCAGCACGAGGCGGAAAAACGCCCGGCCAGCACCGGCACGGCACGATTAGAGGTTGGCATCAAAGGTTGACGCGCCAATATCCGCCGCGCTCTTTTCAGAAGCCGTATTTCCTGAAAAAGTAGAGCGTCAGAGCCCAGCCGGTCGCGATCACCGTATAGCGCACGTACTTGGGGTCCATCTTTTGCGCGAAGTATCCGCCGCAGTATCCGCCCAGGACGGCGCCCACCAGCATGATGCCGGCCTGCGCCCAGTAGATCATTCCGGCGGCGACGAAAGCAACCATCGCAATGGTGTTGCCGATGCCGACCAGCAGCGCCTTATAGGCATTCATGGTGTGGATGCTCTCGATGCCGATCAGGGCCAGCAGGGCCAGGGTCAGAATGCCGGCGCCGGCGCCGAAATAGCCGATGTAAACCGCAATGCACATGGCCACGCTGAGCATCCAGATCCATCCCCACAGCGTACGCTTGCCGCCCTGACCCGTGCGCCCGCGCACCCAGCGCGTAAGCCGCGCGCTGACCATGAACAGAATGGTCGCGCCACCGAGCAGGTAGGGAATCAGCCGCAGGAACGTCTGCTGCGGAGTGTGCAGCAAAACCATGGCGCCAAGCAGCGAGCCCACAACTCCGGTGCCCACCAGCGGGACCATCGTCTGCCACGGTTCCTTGGCGTACTCGCGACGGTAGGCCGCGGCACTGGCGATCGTTCCCGGAATCAGCGCCAGGGTGTTGGTGGCATTGGCCTGGATGGGCGGAACACCGGTCAGCAGCAGGGTGGGAAAGGTGACGAAGCTGCCGCCTCCGGCGACGGAATTGATGACTCCCGCCACAATGGCGGCGGCAAACAGGATGAGAGCATTATGAGAATTCAGCAGGCCCATTTCAACGTATTCAAGGAGGTATGCACTGGAACATACAGCACGTAACCCGTGATTTAGTCTCTATGCTACACGGCTTTTCGGCGGGAAGGGCGGCCGAGTTGAAGTCTTACGCTCATAAAGACGCCTCGCTCGCCGCCGAGCAACCGGAGCCCCGGCAAGCCCGTTGCTGGCTTGTGGGGGTAGGGGTGCGAAGTATCTGCTGTTTGCGAGCATTGCAAGCCAAGCAGATCCTTCAATCGCGCAAGCCGGCGCGATCTCAGGATGACACTTCCACGAGCCTCCCGCAGCCTGTCAGGCCTCGCCCATGCTCTCTTCGTAATTCAGCGGCTGACCGTCGCGCCAGGGCATCAGCAGCAGTGCATTATCCGAGTGCGGGAACCACTCGAACTCGTTTTCGTGCGACTCCAGGTAGCGCACCGAGACTCTCTGCCCCCGCAGCCGCCAGCAGCCGAAGAGCAGATCCCCGTAGAACCGGAACTGCTCCTCTTCGCCCGCCTGCTCACTCATCTTCTTCAAGTCGCCTTTCAATCGCTACTCCTTTGGGTCAATCTCTTGGCAGCGCATTCCTCCCTTATCTCTATAAAAATTATTTCGGCACCTTGCTCATCTTGCCGCTGCGATGAAATGCTGCCGGAAAAAGCAAAATTATGGTTTCGGTTCATTCGATTATTCTGGCAGCCTGCTCGACGCTGTTCAGCGAGCTGGGGCAACGGAAAATGTTGGGGTTGCAATCGGGAGTTGGGGTTGCAATCGGGAGTAAAGTCCACAAGCAAGCCCGGGATTCCGGTATCGAAAATGTCCAGGGCAGCTCGCTACAGCAGCTCGGTGCCGTCATAGTCGAAGTGAAAAAACCAGAAGGTGGCGAAGGGCTGACTTTCCTCCGGAGCATCAGGATTGTAGGCGACCGGAACCAGCCACTTGGGAGGAGGCAGCCGCCGGCGCACCCCGCGTGAACACCCGCGATACTCGCGGCCATTCTGCGCCGCGAAGCTGTACCCGATGCAGGAATCAAAACCCTCGGAGGGGGCGAAACGCCGCAGGCTATTCACCTCCGCCAGCGCTACCTTGAAGGCGGAAGCCAGCCGCTGCTCCTGGCGGAAGATGTAGAGCAGATAGATGGCGAAGGTGCAGGCCAGCAGCACGGCGGCCGTCCGTTGCGCCGGCGGCAGCAGGAGCGAGGCAAAGAACATAAAGCCGATCGCGCCGCTCAGCCTGGCCACGGTGAGCGCGCGCAGTCTTGGCCGCACCGTAAGGGCGCAACGCATCATCGCCGCCTGATCGAGCTCGCCGAGAATTTCTAAGGTAGCCACTGAACGACACCTGAATGGAAAATGCAACCGGAATGGCGTGCCAAACCAATCCGTCCGCAGTGCTAGAGCAGTTCCAAGGTTGATGTACCCAGCACTCGTGCCGCTTTGCGGGGTACACCTTCCGCGAATCCGGTCTAGGTATGAGAGTCGAAATCGGCGGCTCTGGTTGTTTTTATTGTGGATTTATATCGTCCGCGGCCAAGGGACTGAGGCTACGGCTTCGAGGGAAGGGCAAACGTCAGCCCGGCCAGCACCAGCCAGACAATGGCAACAGCCAACGGAATCCACAGGCCCAGGATTCTGCTGAGCGGGGTTCTCAATGGCATTTCCCGCCGGCGCCGGCTGTAGGGCTGCAACTCCACGGGAAACAAAAGCTCATCCAGTTCGAGAAGCACTCCCAGATACCATTCAATGGCGCGCGATGTCCTCCACAGGACATACATGATAATGAGCGAATGCGAGAGTCCAACGATGGCGATGAGCACCCGGATCAACAACGACTTCAGATCCGGCTCGCGGAATTGCGAAAAGGCGGCAACCAGCACCGCGGTCGAAACCACGAAGGTTTGCAGACGGCTGTTCAGCAACTTGTCTTCATGCCGGTGCAACTCCGTCAACTGCTCCCAGGCAGAGAACACCTGCTGGCGACCCGCCTCGGTCTGGAGCATGGCCCGCAGCTCGGGCGAAGGCGTCGGATTCGTTCGATTGGTGGAAATGTGACGTGCTCCCGGCAAATGCGGCCTCTGCGAAGACCCCTGCTTGCCCGGCCTATTCTGCTCTCCCGGCCCGCCGCTCCGCAATTGCCATGCGGGATACACTGATGCCAGAGTTGGTTCTGGTTTTCCGATTCGACTTGCAAAAAAGGCCACGCACGCGGCGTGGCCTCGGTTGATCTGTCGCAGGGATGGTCGCCGCTTTATGCGGCTTTGGTAGAGACCTGCTGTGCGGTGGAAAGCGCGACGTTGTAGGTTTCGATCTGGGGATCGTCCGCGCACAGGTTGCGAATGGTCTCGGCTACCTGGGGAAATTGTTCGCGCTGGTAACGCTCGGCGTCCTGCCGGCTGTTCCAGAAGCTGATCCCCAGCACGCGGTCCGAATCGGATTGCGAGACCAGTACGATCTCGTCCTTGAAGCCTTGCAGCTTTTTCATCATGGGCAGCACTTTGTCTTCAATCGTCTGGCATAGCTCTCGGGCTTTGCCCGGTTTGCAGGAGACTTCGACGATGCGGGTAAACATAAGCAACTCCTTGGGCTCGGGTCCCGGCCATTGCGCTCACACTTGCCGGAATCGTGGTTGGCAAAGAGGAAGGTGTGTTCCTACTTCAAGCAAACCAGCGCAGGCTAACCCGAAAGCAGAGCCGCTTCAAGCACGAACCAGAGTGGGAGGGATATTTCTTTCGGCGAGAAAATCGCTGGCAAGTTGATGCGGTAAATAGACGGGCTGCGCTTTTGATCGAGAACACCGGCTTCTTGTTATATTGTCAACTGCGTTGCTTGATTACGAGTTAATGACTTGCCGCCGGACGCGGCGATTCTTACAATCCAGAGACTCATGGTCCCTGGGGAAAGTGCCTGATAGTCAAAGGAGCCGCAATGAAATGGCGAGTTAAGTTGTGGATGTTTACGCTTGCGATGATGACGCTGCTGACCGTGGCCGCCGCCGCGCAGAATGCCCCCGCGCAGAATGCGCCCGCGCTCAAGACGCCGGTGGAAAAGCGAAGTTATGCTTTGGGGCTGGATATCGGCCGGCAGATTCGGAAGGAATCGCTGGAAATGGACCCTGCGCTGTTCGCCCAGGGGTTCAAAGACGCACTGGCCGGCAACCAGTCCCTGATGAGCGACGAAGAGGTTCGCGCCGCCATCGTTGACCTGCAAAACGAGATGAGGGCCAAGCAGGCCCAGGCCCAGAAGGAACTGGCGGAGAAGAACAAGCAGGCGGGTGAGGCGTTTCTGGCCGAGAACAAGAAAAAAGAAGGAGTGGTGACGCTGCCCAGCGGATTACAGTACAAGATTCTGAAGGCCGGAGACGGGAAGAAGCCCACCGCTGAAGATACCGTCGTGTGCCAGTACCGCGGCACTCTGATCGACGGCAAGGAATTCGACAGCTCTTATAAGCGCAACCAGCCGGCGACTTTCCCGGTCAACCGGGTCATCAAGGGATGGACCGAAGCGCTTCAACTCATGCCGGCCGGATCGAAGTGGCAATTGTTCATTCCACCCGATCTTGCCTACGGCGAACGCGGCGCCGGCGCGGACATTCCGCCGAACTCCACGCTCATTTTCGAGGTGGAGCTGGTCTCGATCCAGCCCAAATCTTGAGGATGTCGCGACGACATAGACCCTCGGGACTTCTCCGCGACTGAGAATTCGGTACTCGCGTCCGGCGGTTCATGTCACAATATTGCTATCCATTGACTCAAGCCGCCGCGCGGGCTCGAAAGCACTGGCGGCGACCGGGTTTGCGGTGGACATTTTCCGGGAAACGCCGGCGGCGGTGCAAGCGGTACGGAGCAATAGCGGCGCCCAGAAACCAGAAATTTGATAGCTCCGGACGCATCGATTCCGAAATCATAGAGGAGCAGGCATGAAGGTCCTTTTAATCAGTGGCAGCCCCAAACCAAACGGAAACACCGCGCAACTGTTGCAGGAGTGCGTCAAGGTCATTCAAGAGGCTGGCGTAGAGGCGGAGATCGTTTCGTTTGCAGGCATGAAGATCGAGGCGTGCATCGCCTGCAGAAGTGTTCCAAGACAGGCGAGTGCGGTCTCGACGACGGACTCAACGAGATCATCGGGAAAATCAAGCAAGCCGACGGCTTGATCGTGGGTGTTCCGGTTTACTTCGGAACTGCCCGTGGCGATGTGATGTGCGCTTTGCAGCGCATCGGCTACGTTTCCCGGAACAACGGCAACTTCCTCACCGGCAAGGTCGGCGGGCCGATTGCGGTGGCGCGGCGTGGCGGGCAGACGCTCACCCTGCAGGAAATGCTGATGTTTTTCCTGATCAACGATATGATCGTGCCGGGATCGACCTATTGGAATATGGTGTTCGGCCGCATGCCGGGAGAAGCGCTCAACGACGAAGAGGGAGTCGCAACCATAAAACACTTCGCCGCCAATGTCGCCAACCTGGTGAAAAAGCTCCATCCCGCAACGGCGAATTAGAGCGATTTTCCCGCAAGTTTGCTTCATTCAGGATGTCATCCATCGCCGGATGTCATCCTGAGTGAGTCGGGGTTGCCGGCGTCTGAGTCGGTTCGTAAAAGCAGCGAACCTTCGCGTCATGAAATCGTCGCGAAAGATACAGGGTCTCTGCTATTGCGGTGCCGCCGCTAACGGATCGGGAAAGTGCTGAGCGGCTTGGCTTCCCGCTGGCTTGCCTCCAGCGTCTGCATGTACAGGTTCAGCCTCGCGGTGTGTTCGGCTTTCTTGTCAGGTGGAACCAGCGCGACCACCCGTTGTTGCGTGTTCACCGCGTTTTCGAACTGTCCATCCGCATAGTAGGCGGCGGCCAGCGTGGACAGGAACACCGGGTTGTTCTTGAACGAAGCTGTAGCCTTTTTGGCGTAGTCCAGCGCCGCGCGGGGATTGCGCAGATCCGGATTTGAACCCAGGTAGATGACCGCCAGATTATTCTGCGCGCTGGCGTAACCCTTGTCGGCGGCTTTGCGGTACCAGTACATCGCCTGGATCACGTCCTGCGGTCAAGCCGCCCCGGCCTTTCTCATACATCAGGCCGAGATAATTCTCGCGCTGATTCGTCCCCTTTTTCGGCCGCCTTGCGAAACCAACTCACGCCCTGCACTTCGTCTTTCGGCGATTCCCCCGCGGCCATCCAGACACATCAGCCCCAGGTTTCTCATAGCGTTTGGCTTCGCCCTGGTCGGCCGCCTTGCGATACCAGAACACGGCTTGCACGTCGTCTTTCGCCAACCCGCCGCGACCCTCTTCGTACATCCACGCAAGAAAGGTTTCGGAGTTCACCTGGCCCTGGTCGGCCGCCTTACGAAACCAAACGGCTGCCGCGGCCTCGTCCTTCTTGAGACCATCGGTCGCCAACAAATAGGCCCGTCCCAGCAGGAACTGCGCCACCGCCTCACCCTTTTCCGCCCGCGCCTGCAACTCGGCAAGCCCGCCATTGCCGTCTTCCCCAAAGCCAAAACAGGCGAGCACCAGAATCGCCAACACGAGTGAAACTGATCTCCTCATCATTTGCGAGCCTCTCCAGATGAATACCGGAACTGCGCCGTCATCTTCCGCTGCCGCAGCCGTATGGACTTGTAAGCAGATTCCGACTACATTCTAGAGCAATTCCACGGACGGTACATCCATCTTCTATCAACTATCAATGCCCGGCTGGACATCGCCCCAGACAAACTCCAGCAAACGCCGGCATGGCTGGAACCAGGTCTCACCCGATGTCATCCGGAGGCGGAGCCGCCGGGGTCGCCGCCGGATTTGCTTATTCGGAACCGCTTTGGAAACCTGTTTTCGCAGTCGGTGCAGCCGACTCCGTTTCCACCTTCCAGCCCACTCCGCGCTGCAAACCGGCGCCGCGGGAGGCAATGTGAGGAAGCGTGACCGGCAGCGTCCCTCGCACCGCAATCTCGCCGAATATCGCCTTCACCGCGCTGATCTCCGATACCGTGGCCGTCGAGTAGAGGCAAAGATAATTCTGCACTTCCGGATAACTGCTTGCCATGTAAGGGCTTCCCATGGCCAGGACAACCGTCTTGGCGCCCGCGCTTTGCCAGCATCGCTTTCAGCAGGTCTCCGGTGCTCTGCTCCATGTCGAGTCCGCCGCCCGCTCCGCGCGTGCCGCGCCCTGGAACCGGGACGATGTAGACCGGCGCGATCACCACCTTGGCCTGTCGCACCGCATCCAGCACCTCCGAGGTAAGCCATGCCGCGCTGGCTTCGTCGACGTAGTACACGGTCGCCGACGGCAGCCGGGCGCGCAACAGCCGTTCGAGCATCCGCCCGGAATCGCCGCGCGCGTCATCGGTGAAGATCACCGCCACAACGTCATCACCAGCCAGCCTGCCGTGGCGGAACTCTTCAGCGGAAGCACCCGCCCGTTGTCGCGCACCAGGGTTACGGCGGCGTCCGCGATCTGCTGCGCGATGGCCTGGTTTTCCGGCCTGCCGACCGTCTCGGCGAGCGCATTCAAATCCACGAGACGCGATTTGTACAGTTTGAGCCCGGCCTTGGCCCGCAGAATCTTCAACACCGAGTCGTCGATCCGGCTCTCCGCGATCTCTCCGCTGCGCACCGCCTGCACCACGCCTCGATAAGAATTCTCCAGGTCCGCCGGAGCCACGAGCATGTCTTCGCCCGCCTTCACCGCCTCGATGGCCGCCCGCGCCGCCGCGCTGGCCGGCGGCAGCTTCGCGAACAGCGACGTCAGCGCACCCATGTCCATCGCGTCGGTCACCACCAGCCCGCGGAATCCCATCTGCCCCCGCAACACCCCTTGAATCATGCGCGGCGAAATGCTTGCCACCCGCTTGCTGTCGGGGTCCAGCGCGGGAGCGGTGACGTGAGCCATCATGATGCTGTCCACGCCGGCTGCAATGGCGGCGCGGAACGGCGCCAACTCCACTTCGTTCAAGTGCTTGGCGTCGCCTCTCACGCTGGCCAGCGCCAGGTGCGTATCGGTCTGCGTGTCGCCATGACCCGGAAAGTGTTTCGCCGTCGTCAGCATCCCCGTTCCCCGGGCGCCGGCGATATAGGCGGCCACCAACTCGCCGGTTTCCACGGGTCTTCCCCAAAACTGCGCGTGTTGATGATCGGATTCAGCGGGTTCGAATTGACGTCGGCCACGGGAAAGAAGTTCCAGTGCACCCCGACGGCTCGCGCTTCGATGGCCGTGATTCTGCCGAACAGGAAAGCAAAATCCTTGTTGTGCGTCGCGCCCAAAGCCATGGCGTACGGGAAAACCGTTCCCCCGTTCAGCCTCATGGGCACGCCGCGCTCGAAATCGGCGGCGAAGATCAGCGGCAGCTCCGAATCGCGTTGCAGTTGGTTGGTCAGCGCCGCCATCTCGTACGGACTGCTCTTTTTCAGCAGCGATCCGTCCCACGGAACGGTCACGCCGAAGGCTCCGATGTGGAACCGGCGCATGGTGTCGCGCAGTTGCAGGTACTCGGGACCATTCACGTTGAGGAATGCCGGAGCGCGCCCAGATCATGAACATCTGGCCGACCTTTTCCTCCAGCGACATCTTTTTCAACGTGTTACGCGCCCACTGCTCGCCTTCCTGGTCCACTCCGATGCCTTGCCCGCGCTCGCCGGCCGCCTGGCGCTTGCCCGAAGGCACCCTGCGCCATCAGCAAGCCCAGCAGGAAAAAAAGCAAAACTCTGCGCATGCGCCAACCATAGCAGCGCTTGCGGCCAGCAGCAATCAGCGAAGTACCGCAGAGAATGATGAGTTTTTTGCGTCAGGGTAATCAGGGTCGGCGACCGCAGGGATCGGGTAGCCGTGTTGGTTGCAGCGCGGGGAATTTGCTCGGATCGCTAGCTTGACGAAATGAGCAAATTGTTCGAGCAGCCCTAGCGTACCTTGCCAAGGCATTGAGAGAACGCCTGCTCCGACCATTGCAGGCGAGTTGCCCAGCGCCATTGAGCTGCCAGCTCTGCGTCCCGGCTGCATGCGGCCCGACGCCATCCACATTCGCCGGTGCGGAGCTGCACGTCGTGAGCCATCAGTGTCTGCTCGCCGAAGAAGCGAACATCCGCCTTGGCGATAAAAGCAGTCTGCAACCACATTCCCATCACCTGGGAGAATTGCATGGTGATCTCCAGGCGCTTCACCCACCAGGACGGAGTCTTGAGCGGAGCGCCTTCGACGCGCCGCACGTTAAAGCTTCTCCGCATCGATCCACGCCCGGCCGCGGATCAGATCCTTGCGGTCGCGGCGCGGCGTGAGACTCAGGACAAAGCATTCATGTCCGTCAATCGTCTCTTTGCCGAGCAACCCAAAGCTGTAGTTCTCCTCGATGAGCGCCGCTTCCTTCCAGGAAGAAGCCATCTCCGCCTCGTGCTCCAGCACCCGGCGAACCACCCGCTCGCCTCTGCCGTTTCCCGAGGTGGCGCGAATCGCGTACGCCTTGGTGCCCGGGGGAGAGTAGCTGACCTCGGCCTGCACCTGGGAGCTGCTCTCCGGCTTCTTGCCATTCACCAGCTCATAATTTCGCAGAACCGTGTAAGAACGCGCGTCCTGGTGATTTTCCTGTTGGGCATGGGCGAGGCGCTCGACGATTTCGGCCAACGCCGGTGCATCCTTCTCACTTGAAGGGATTTGCCTGGCCGCACCGTCCCGCGCAAGGCAGGCGCAGAACGCAACCAGAACTCCCAACCAGATCGCACCCCAAGGTTTCGACCAGATTCGTGGAAGGTATGTTCTCGGACCTGACCGGCCTTCCGCGCCCGGCGGTGATATTGCGGGATATACCAACTCGGGAATTGCTCTCGACTTTAACTTCACAACGCCTCCGCCCTGACTTGAGCAACTGCCTCGCCACAAAAGCAGGGCCAACCCCAAGGGCCTGAGAGAATATCATGCACGGATATGGAAAATCTTCCCCCTGATATTCCCCTTATATTGTTCATAGATGCGCCGTAGAGCCGGAAGAGAGGCTCACTATATTGTTCATAGATGCGCCGTAGAGCCGGAAGAGAGGCTCACTCCGGCAGCTCGCGCCAAACTCTTTCCCGAAACGGGGAATCCGGCGGCAACCGGAAGTTTTTCATGCGACCGGGTACCAGGCATCGGGCCGGTTCACAATTCAGTAGGATGGGAGAAGATCACTGATCGGGAGAGACATCGGGAGAAACCATGGCGCAGGTTAGCCGGGCCATCAAGCGAGCGTTTCTTAAGGCGTGCCCGCGGGGCTTAAGCAGCGAGCTGTTGAATTCCTGTCCGAACCTGCGGAAAGCCGCGCCCCAGGGACTCTGTTTTATCTATCCCGACTACTATTCCGGCATCGCCGTGAATATCGATACCCGCTACAAAGTCGAGCGGATCATGTGGTCGGGCCGCTACGAGCCTCTGCTCTGCACCTTCCTGGAATCGCGTAACACCGGGGGATGGGTATGCTTCGATATCGGCGCCAATGTCGGAGCGATTGCGCTGGTTCTCGCCCAACGATGCGGGCCGGGGGGACGAGTCTACGCCTTCGAGCCCGGACCGCCAAATCTCGCCCGCTTGCGGCGAAACCTCCGGCTGAACCCGGAGCTTGCCGCCCGGACCGAGGTCATCGCGGCGGGCGTCGGGGATTCCGCCGGAGAGTTGTGGTGGGCCGAGGAGCCGGGAAACCCGGGCAATGCGTTGTTGGCTTCCATGGGCACCGATCGCGTTCCGGTCCTCACCGTGGACGACTTTGTCCGCGAGCGCGCAATCGGCCGCATTGACCTGATGAAGATTGACGTGGAAGGAATGGAACTCAAGGTCATGCAGGGAGCGCGCCATAGCCTGCTGCGGCTGCGCCCGATCCTCTACTTTGAAACCCTCCCGCGATACACGGACTCCGGCGCCGGAGCGACGTTTCAAGACATGGAGCGGTTTCTAGTTGGAGAGTGCGGATACGCGCTCTACCGGATCGCCCGCGATGGCTCTCTGCTTCCGGCCGGAGCGCGCGGCCACGGCGGCTACACCGTGGCGGTGCACGCCAGCACCGCGTAGAGCAGTTCTCTTCTATTAGAAGCTGTTTCATAACCAGTTCTTGAAGGGGCGCGGCTTGACCGGACAGCTCTTCGCTACGGCGTATATGCCCAGGCATCACTCCGGCTTAAAACATTCGCAGAAGGAGTTTTGGCCTTGCAAAACCGGTCGCGGACAGTACAATCTAGGCGATTCAAAGCTGAAAAAGGAAATTCCAGATTAGAGATAAAAATACTGAAGGCAATCGGAGGATTAATGAAGCTCAGAATAACCTTATGCGCCTTGGTTGTTGTTTGCTTAGTGTCCGTGTCGATGGCCCAAAGCAAAACCAGCGCGACCAAACAAGCGCCTGTCGTAAAGCAAAACTCCCAGCAGGCGGCCGCAGCCGCTAAGGCGGGCAACCTGAATCGAGCCAAGTCACAATCGGGAGTTGGATTCGACACCGCAGCCAAAAGTACGACCACCGTGCGAGGTAACACTGCGGCCAAGCCGAGTATGGTCGGGGTAAAGAGCAGCGAGTTCCACCCCGCTCCCACAACTAGCAAGCCCCTGGATAGAGGAAATGTTCCCCCGCCTTACGTAGCGCCCAAAAAGCAGTAAATCGGTTAGAAGGTGGTTGGGCGATGGCAATCTCAATTGCTGGATTGCTTCTGGATCACGGCCAAGCTGGAAGCAATCCACTGACCTGCAAGATGGCTGCTCAATAGTCTCCAGACGGGTCCTCGTATTTGAATGATACTTGTTAAGAAGCAGGTTCAAAGAAGCAGGTTTCAAAGTTTCCGAAGTCTCAAGTCTATAAGAAACAGGCTTGTAGTCTGTTAACTCACATTCAAGAAACCGACAGGCAGCACTAACAAAAGGCAACCATAAGCCTCTCCCATTTAAACCCATCGGCTTTTTAACCGAGCTATGAGTGCTGCACCTATAATCCAAGCATTGTGGGAGTGTTACTAAAGCTGTTCCAGTACCTTTGATGGCGAACGGCAGGCAATCGCGCCCGGTGGATAAATTCAGGAAGAGGCGGGGATACCCGCATCATGGTTGGCAGATTATTGGACTTCACTTACCGTTCGGATGTGTTCCAGCGTGATACCGTACTGCTTCAATCTGGCGTAAAGCGTGCTACGCGGAATGCCTAGGCGAATTGCAGCTTTATCGACCGAGCCGTTCTCGTGCTTTAAAATCCTGGTGATATGTTGCCGTTCAAGCTGCTCGAGGGTGAGTTCCAACTGCGACGCAGCAAACTGAGGAAGCGACCCAGCAACGGCCGACAAAGCAAGATCGGGCGATTGGATCATTCCATCTTCCGACAGTAGCGCGGCTCTTTCCAGCACGTTACGAAGTTCGCGGATATTGCCCGGCCAACTGTACGACATGAGTGCGGCCACCGCGTCATCCGACAACGCCAGTTGAGACCGTCCAAGATCGTTCTTCAATTGCTGAAGGAAAAAATCTGCCATCAGGGGAATGTCTGAGCGCCGTTCCCGCAGAGGCGGGATGAAAAGCGGGATGGTATTGATTCTGAAATACAAGTCGTTGCGGAATTTTTCTTGTGCAATCAGAGATCGCAGATCACGATTCGTGGCCGCCATCATCCTTACGTCGACCGTTCGGTCCTGTACTCCGCCGACGCGGCGAAACCTCTTCTCCTCCAGAACCTTCAACAGCTTCGGCTGAATCGTTATATCCATGTCGCCGATTTCGTCCAGAAACAGGGTTCCGCGGGTCGCTACCTCCAGCATTCCCATTTTCTGAGCGATCGCGCCGGTGAACGAACCCTTCTCGTGGCCGAACAATTCGCTATCCAGAAGCTCGCGCGACAACCCGGCGCAGTTCAGGTCCACCATCGGCTCGTCGCAGCGAGGGCCGTGCTGATGCAGCCACTGCGCCAACACTCCCTTACCGGTTCCAGTCTCGCCCTGAATCAGGATCGGGCGGTCCGAGACCAGAATTCTCTCGACCTCATTCTTCAGCTTCTTGATTGCGGCGGTATTTCCCAGGAATGGATCGCGTTGGTATCGCGCCTGCGTTCTGGTCGACACGAGCTGACGCCGGCGGCTGCGCTGATCGTCCAGCGCACGGCTCAGCAATTTAAACATCACGTCGAGCTCAACCGGCTTGGTGAGGAATTGCTCCGCACCCAGCTTGATCGCTTGCACCGCCAAGTCAATACTGCCATGACCGGTCATCACGATCACCGGTATGATAGCGTCAATTGCTTTAAACTGCGGGATCAATTCCAGCGCCGTTCCATCCGGCAACAGATAATCCACAATCGCGGCGTTACAAGACTCGGTGCTGAAGAGCTTCAGCCCAGTATCCAGCCGGGAAGCTTCCAAAACGTCGTAACCTTGCGATTGCAGCGCAGCGCTCAGAGCTTCGCGGACAAACTCGTCATCATCGACCACTAAGATTCGTTTAGACATGAGCGACTCGATTTCATGAGCAACTCTTGCGTGAAGACCGTGGCCTACTGATCATCGTACAACACAAAGAGAGCACGGCGAGTCATATGGAGAGCTGTACCGTGCGAATCTCAATTGTCAGATTTCTTACGCGGTGGTGATCGTCTGCGGCTAGGTGATTGCGCGCCCCGGAAGTTCGCCCGCAACGGAGCTAACAACTTTAATCCAAAGGCATAAAGCAAGTACTCTGGTCAGAGTACTTGGCACGTCTTCCGAAGCACAGGTCAGGTCTGGCAATCACGCTCTCGCCAGATCACTCCCAAAGATGCGCAGCCCTTATGGATACCTTTAGGCAAGCTGGTCTTCGGCTGCCGTTCCGTTTTCCAGGGCATCCAGCACCGTGTCGATCTTGTCTTCGTTGACTTCGCCGTACCAGTAACCCTCGGGATAGACGACCATCACGGGGCCATGGTCGCACAGATTCAAGCATCCGGTACTGGAGACCATTACGCCTTCCATGTTGCGGTCCGAAAGCTCGCTCTGGATGTATTGCAGCAGCGAACCGGATTCCTTGCGATGACACACGCCCTTGGCTTCGCCGGCGACCCGGAAGCTGGCACATACAAAAATATGGTGTTTCGGTTTTTCCATGTTCCTCTCCTTACAATCAAAATTTACGCGCAGCCCGTGCCCGTACCCTGGCACCCCGATCCGCAGGCTTTGAAATGTTTTCTCATCGACGCCGGAACGCCGCCCGTGCGAAAGAGACTGCCCAGACCTTCGGAAATCAATCCACTCATCTCGATGACCTGCAATCCGGCGTGCTCCAGCACCCATCGCGGCGCTCGGCCAATTCCGCTGACAAGGATCGCGTGGCAGTCGGTGATCGATTCCGCCAAATCCCGCCAACGCTGGTTACCGCCGCCCGCCTCCGGGGTGTAGCGCAGTTCGACCAGTCTGGGTTCGCCATCGGCGCGTTCAAAGATCCACAGGCGCGTGGCTTCGCCCAGATGCTGATTGACCAGAATTCCTTCCATGCTGGCAACGGCGACGTAAGGCCGCTCCGCTGCGCGTCCGAGCGATCCGCTGGCACACGCCCGCATCATGTCGATCAGTTGCCGCTCGACGGCTCTCCCAGCAGGCCAACGGCATCGGCGCGGCAGCGCGTGCAGTGCTCCATCTGCGGCAGGTATTCCGCCACCTGTTCCCTGAGGAGTTTGATTTCGCCACCTTGCAGCTCCTCCGATCCGCGAACGGTGTGTCCTCCACCGGATAGAGCGGAATGCAATTCATGATGTCGGCGCCCAGCTCGCGCATTTCCGCGGCGACCTCGTCGACATGGTTCTCATTGATTCCCGGCACGACGATGGTGTTGATCTTTACGGTGATGCCCGCGGCCTTCAGTGCCGCGATCGCGCTCCTCTGGCGCTCCAGCAAATGGGACGCCGCCGGCCTCGCCGCGATAAATCGCGCGGCCATCCCGCACCCAGGCGTAGATTTCTGCTCCGATCGAGGGATCGACCGCGTTGACCGTGAGCGTGACATGGCTGACCTGCAGCCGGGCCAGCTCCTCGACGTACGGCTCCAGATTCAGCCCATTGCGTGGCCACGCACAGCAGCATCTCCGGATATTGCTCGCGCACCAGGCGCAAGGTTTCCAGCGTCTCCTCCGGAGTGGCGAACGGATCGCCCGGCCCGGCGATGCCCACTACCTTCAGCTTCGGCATGCTTTCAGCGCTGGTCCAGATAGTTCACCGCCTGCCGCGGCGTGAGCACCGCGCTGGTCACGCCCGGGCGGCTCTCGTTGACGCAATCGAACTTGCGGTTGCAGTAGTTGCACTGGATGTTGCACTTGGGCGCCACCGGGAGATGCATGCGGGCCGTCCGGTGGCGCGCCTCCGAGTTGAAGCAAGGGTGTTGCGTCAGGTCCAGTGCCATCGCGCCCTCCTCACATGTAGCTGTAGCCGACCGGCGAAGCTTCCTGTTTGCGTTCGATCAGCGTGTTGACGATGCGATCGAACAGTTGCTGCGCGCCGCGATATCCCAGGTGCAGGATGCGCTGGCCGCCGATGCGGTCGTGAATCGGGAAACCGACGCGCACCAGCGGAATTCCCAGCTGGCGCGCCAGCGCATAGCCCTTGCTGTTGCCGATCATGAAGTCCGGCTTCAAGTGTCCGCGCCTCTTCGGCGATCGACATGAAGTCCGCGTCCCTTCGCGCACGACAATCGCCTCGTCCAGATGCGCGCGGTCACCTCAGCGATCGACTTCGGCCAGCGCGCCGCTCTCTCCGCCGGAAGCGCACAGCACGGGAACGACGCCGATCTCCGCCAGAAACGCAGCCAATCCGACCACCAGATCCTCCTCGCCATAAACCACGGCCGCGTTTGCCGAATACGTATTTGTGGCCGTCCACGTAGGCGTCAATCAGCCGTCCGCGTTCGCTGCCGATGCTTGGCCGGAGTAGGCGCGTCCGGTGAGCTGCTTCGAGCGCCTCGAAGAACGCTTCGGTTTCGCGGACGCCGATCGGCACTCCCAAGCGATGGCGATGGAACACCAAACCGCTCGTCCAATAACGCTGCCGGCCGTGGCCTTGCCGACGATGGTGCGCCCGAACTCGACCGTGGCCCTGCGCCGACGCGCTGGAGCGAATCGCCGCGATCGGCGTGCCGCCCTGCCGGAATCTTCTGATAATCGTCCAGCGCCGGACCGTCCAGCGTTTCGGAATAGTCCGGCAGCAGACACCGTTCGAGCGCGAAATCCGCCGAGAACCTCTTTCAGGTAACGCAGATCGGCGGCGAAATCATGCCGGGGAAAAGATTGATGTGATCTCCTGCGCGGCTCCGCCGGCGTCGCCAGCTTCTCCACCACGGCCCGCACGGCGGCGTGGAAGCCGTCGATGTGCGTGCCGCGATAGCTTGGCGTGGAGATATGCACCAGGCGCGGCGCGTCGGCATCCATCATGCGCCGCCTCATACGCGATGCAGCAACTGCGCGACATCTTCGCCGATGGTCTCGCGTCAGGCAGGTCGTGGCGATGCCGATCAGCTCGGATGATACTGCGCGGTAACGTTCTGCAGTCCGCGGTGCAGATTTGTTCGCCGCCGAAGATGGCGCTGGCCTCGCTGAAGTCGGAAGCCGCAATGTCCATCGGCTCCTTGAAGTGGCTGATGATGTAGCGGCGCATGTAGGTCGCGCAGCCTTGCGAACCGTGAAGAAACGGCACTGCGCCTTCGATGCCGCGCAAGGCCAGACAGGCTCCAAGAGGAGCGCACAGCTTGCAGGCATTGCGGGTGGCAACATACTTTGGCGGCCGGACCTTCTTTACAACGTGAGGAGTGGTACTCATGCCGGCAGCTCCTTTGCGCAATACTGCGCTCCCGCTTGCGCGGCGTAAGCTTCCAGACCGGACTCGTGACCGTGCCATACACTTCGCGGGCGAAATTGACCATGCCGGCGAAGCCGGCCAGGGCTTCCTTGCGTTCGTGGTTGTGGTCGCAGAACCCGACCCCAAGCTTGTAAGCGATGGGACGTTCCTTGACGCCGCCGATGAACAGTCGACTTCTTTTTCCTGCAAAAAGCTGGCCAGTTCCAGCGGGTTGGAGTCGTCGACGATGATCGTGCCTTCGTCGCAAAGCTCGCGCAGCTGCTCGTAGTCTTCGCGGGTGCCGGTCTGCGAGCCGACCATCACGGTCTGCATGCCCAGCAGCCGCAGCGCGCGCACCAGCGAAAACGCCTTGAATGCGCCGCCGACGTAGATTGCCGCCTTCTTGCCCTGCAACTTGCGTCGATACTCCATGACCTTGCGGCATGATGGCTTCGATCTCCTCGCGCACCAGGTCCTGCGTGCGCTGCATCAGGTCCGGATCTTTGAAGAAGCGCGCCATGTCGTAAAGCGCCTGGGCCATGTCTTCGATGCCGAAGTAGGAAACGCGCATGAACGGCGTGCCCTACGTTCTCTTCGAGACTCTTGGCCAGATGCGTCATCGAGCCGGAGCACTGCACCACGTTCAGCGCCGCGCCGTGTGCCCGCCGAATGTCGTCGACGCGGCCATCGCCGGTGAGGCAGGAGACGACCTCGACGCCCATGCGGCGAAAGTATTCGCGGATCATCCAGATCTCGCCGGCCAGGTTGAAGTCGCCGAGGATGTTGATGCTGATGGGGCTGATGCCGTCGGTTGGCGCGGTTCCGACAAGCTGAAAGAGCGCATCGCAGGCCGCGCGATAACCATCCTTCTTGGTGCCCTTGAATCCTTCGGAGTGCACCGGCAGAACGGGAATTCCCTTCTCCTGGCTGACGCGCTTGCAGACCGCCTCCACGTCGTCGCCGATGATTCCGACGATGCAGGTGGCATAGACAAACGCGGCTTTGGGCTGATGCGCGTCGATCAGCTCGCACAGCGCCGCGTAAAGCTTCTTCTCGCCTCCCTGGATAACGTCCATTCCCGCAGGTCGGTCGAAAAGCTGAGCCGGTGAAGTTGCGGCCCGGAAGAAAGCGCGCCGCGAATATCCCAGGTATAGGACGCGCAGCCGATGGGTCCGTGGACAATGTGCAGGGCATCGGCAATGGGATAGAGCACCACGCGCGAGCCGCAGAAGACGCAGGCGCGCTGGCTCACCGACCCGGCAGCGCTCTGCTTTTCGCAGTCGAGTTGTAAGGGCTGTTGCCTTCGCCCTTGCGATAGACCTGCCGTTCGCGTTCTCGTAAGATGTCCGCCATCTTGTCCTCCGTCTCAATACCGCCCTACATCACCAGTTCGAAGCTTTCCTCCGGTGCTTCACGGTCCTGCCGATCCATCAGCACGCCAAGAATCTTTTCCATCAACCGCATAGCTCCGCCGTATCCGACGGTCGGGAAATATGAGTGTCCCACGCGGTCGAGAATGGGAAAGCCGTGACGCACGAAGGGAATGTTTTCGTCGCGCGCGATGTATTTGCCGTAAGTATTGCCGATCAGCAGATCGACCGGCTCCTGCTTGATCCATTGGTGCAACAGGATAGATGTCGGCCTGCGGCCCTCTTGCGAACTTGCGCTCGCGGAACGGAACTATCCAAAACACTTCGGAGTCCGCTTTTCGAATTCTGGTTGACGGCGTTCCGGTGACGATGTAGACCGGCTTCATATCCAGGCAGACCAGGAATTCAGCTAAGGAAGCGAGCTGGTCAGGATCGCCAAACAGAGCCACGCGCTTTCCGTAAAAGTACTGGTGCATGTCGGCCATCATGTCCAGCAGACGGCCACGTTCATCGGTGATGACGTCGGGGACTTTGACGCCGGCCATGGTTCGCATTGCTTCGATGAAGCGGTCCGTCGCCTGCAATCCGATAGGCAGCTCCAACCTTTCGCGCGGAACGTCGCACTTCTCTTCCAGTGCGTTCGCCGCCCGCGTCGAAGCCGAGTTGCCGAGGCCAAGCGTGCCGATGCTGTCGCCGGCGCTGCGGATCTGCTCGACCGTCGCGCCGCCTTTCGGATAGAACTCGTGCTTGCCGGTCTGCGGCGCATCGAGCACGTCGGAAGTGTCGGGAAACATGACGACCTTCACGCCCATGCGGTGCGCCAGGCACTTCATCTCCCGCATGTCGGCGGGCTCCACCCAGCCGGGCAATATGTTGATCTGCTTGTTCTCTTCAGTAGTCGGACTCGGCAAAATAATGGACCAGCGCCTTCGTCATGTTGGCAAAGCCGGTGACGTGAGAGCCGACGTAGCTGGGAGTGTTGGCATGAATGACGTACTTTCCCTCCGGAACTTTGCCGTCGCTCCTTGCCTTGCCGATGATCTGGACCATGTCGTCGCCGATGGTTTCCGAGAGACACGTGGTGTGAACGGCAATCACCTCGGGATGTAAACGGTGAACATGGTCTCGATAGCCTGGAGAAGGTTCGCCTGCCCACCGAACACCGATGTTCCTTCGGTGAATGAACTGGTGCCAGCCATGACCGGTTCTTTGTAGTGCCGGGTTAACGTGCTCCGGTGATAAGCACAGCACCCTTGCGAACCATGGCTATGCGGCAGGCAGTTATGAACCCCGAGAGCCGCATACATCGCGCCAATCGGCTGACAGGTCTTCGCCGGATTGATAGTGAGCGCGGAGCGCTCCATGACTTCGCTGGATGTGTGTCTCAAAAGCATAGCGATCCCCCTTCTCCTGAACGGAGCTGGCTGAAGCAATCAATGTCTGTTGGTTTGGCGGCTGTCGACTAGTCGGCGGCAGCCTGCGGCTGCTCTGGAGCCGGCTCCGGCTGCTGCCAGGGAGCCTTGATGAAAGACCAGACTTTCATATTCACCATGCGGTCAATCTCGCGATAGAAATTGATGGCACCCTTGAAGCCGGCATAGGGACCGCCGTAGTCATAGCTGTGGAGCTGCTTGCAGGGTATCCCCATCTTCTGCACGGCATATTTTTCCTTGATGCCGGCGCAGAAGATGGCAGGCTTGTAGAGTTCCAGCAAGCGTTCGGTCTCGTGATGGCTGATGTCGTCGATGACCAGCCTGTCGTCTTCCATCTCCGGCATCATTCCTTTGTAGTCCATGAACTCCAGGTCGTTGATCGCGACTAGTTTCGCCTTCTCCTCGTCGCTTTTGCGAGCGTGGTAGCGCGTCTCATCGCGATGCACTTCGAGTTCTTCTATGTTCCTGCTATCGGCGTCCACCTTTACCGTCGGCAACACCTTGCGTCCTTCGTAGTCGTCGCGGTGACCGAATTCGTAGCCCGCGGCGACCGTCACCATGCCCATTTCCTTAAACAGTACCTGATAATGATGAGCCCGTGAGCCGCCGACAAACAGCATGGCTGTCTTGCCCTGGCAACGGGCCTTCACCTCTTCGCGAACAACGTCCACGCTCGGCATCTCTTCCGCAATGACCTTCTCGATTTTTTCGGTGAGCTCAGGATCGTCGAAGTACTGTCCGATCTTGCGCAAAGACTTTGCGCTGCCTTCGGCGCCGATGAAGTTGACCTTCAACCATGGGATGCCGAACTTCTTCTCCATCATCTCGGCCACGTAGTTGATCGAGCGGTGACACATGACAGCATTCAAGTCGGCCATATGCGAGTTTGCCAAGCTCTCATAATTCGAGTTGCCGCTGAAGGTGGCGACCAATTCAATACCGCACCGCGCCAGCAGTTCGTCGATCACAAAACCATCACCGCCAATGTTGTACTCGCCCAGCAGATTAATCTTGAACTTCCCTGGCGCAGCCGTATCGTTGAGCCCGATGACATTTTTAAACAGTGCGTTGTTGGCGATATGATGTCCCGCCGATTGGCTTACTCCGCGATAACCTTCGCAACTGAATCCGAAGACATTGATCCCCAGTTCCTCTTTCATCTGGCGAGCCACGGCATGGACGTCGTCACCGATGAGGCCCACCGGGCAGGTCGAGAACACCGCAATCGCCTTGGGATGAAATAGCTCGTAGGCCTCTTTAATTGCCGCCTTGAGCTTCTTTTCGCCGCCAAAGACAATGTTCTCTTCCTGCATGTCGGTCGACAGACAGTACGTAATGAAGTTGTCGTCCGACAACGTCGGGGGACGTGTCTGGTTCCTACGGGTAAGCCAGCTATAAAAACCGCACCCGATCGGGCCGTGCGTGATGCTTAGGATGTCGCGGCTAGGACCGATCACGACACCCTTGCACCCTGCATAGGTGCAGCCGCGCTGAGTAATGATCCCCGGACTTGTCCGGACATTCGATTTGATTTCCGGCACCGACCCGTCTGCTCGACGTTCCGTTACCACCATCTGTTCGGCCCGCTTGCGTGCTACTTTTTTGGGATAGAGTTGTACAAGCTCGTCCTTGATTGCCCGGGGATCATTCGTCATAGGTAACTTCATCCTTCTTGATGGCGTATTATCGCGAAACGCTCTCTATCACTGATGGAGACGGCTCTCCACTAATCGCCGTCCGCCCGCGCTTGCATAATCGTGCCTTGTCCGTATGCGCCAGCGGGAACCGGTCTTGGCAACTCCGCCTGGGTTTGCGTCAGGTCCTCGGCGAGACCAAAATCGAGCAAGAGTCTTTCGAGTGCCGTCATCTGAAGCGGCTTCGGAATCACAAACATCTGATTGTCGTTGATCGCCTTGGCGAGCTTCCGATACTCGTCTGCCTGAGGACAGGTGGGCTTCCATTCGATGACGGTCTTGCGGTTGATTTCGGCACGCTGAACGTCGTTATCGCGCGGCACGAAGTGAATCAACTGCGTGCCAAGCTGACGAGCCAGTTCCTCGAGCATCTCCCTTTCGTTGTCGACCTTGCGGCTATTGCAGATGATGCCGCCAAGCCGGACTCCACCGGCTTGCGCGAACTTCACGATGCCTCGGCAGATGTTGTTGGCCGCGTACATCGCCATCATTTCGCCGGAGCACACGATGTAGATTTCCTGTGCCTTGCCTTCGCGGATCGGCATGGCAAACCCGCCGCACACTACGTCTCCGAGGACGTCATAGAACACATAGTCCAGACCTATATCTTCCTTATAGGCGCCCAACTGCTCCAGCAAGTTGATAGACGTAATGATTCCCCGGCCGGCGCATCCTACGCCCGGTTCCGGGCCACCAGATTCCGTGCAATAGGTATTGCCAAAACCGATGCGGCGGATGTCTTCCAAGTCCACTTCCTCACCCTCTTCCCGCAAGGTGTCCAACACTGTCTTTTGCGCCAAGCCTCCTAGCAACAGGCGCGTGGAGTCCGCCTTGGGATCACATCCGACAACCATTACCTTCTTACCCATTTCCGCAAGCGCAGCCACCGTGTTTTGCGTCGTAGTGGACTTTCCAATGCCGCCTTTGCCGTAAATCGCAACTTTTCTCATTTCTTCCACTCCTTGAAACGCACTAAGGTCAGTTGTTATAAACAATTGTTTGTAGACATAAGTCGTCTGGGGCGACCGGTATCCTGCGCGGAGCAAAAGCTCGGGCGAAGGTCGGACGCAATTCCGGATTCAGCACATTCGCCATGAGCGAACGGCATACCGCCAGAGCGGATCAGTGTTGTTCTTGATGGATTGCTCAGACGTGGAGCACTGGAAACTGCCGCGTCGCGGCAGCCAGACTGCTGCGAATACGAAGAAAACCCTTATGACAGCGACGACGGAGTCTACTGAAAAGTTCTACAGCTTCTTTGCCGACAAGAGAAGAGTAGTACAAACAGGGTCGCAGCGTCCAATCGAAAGTTTCGATGTTACGAATCAATGGCCAGGAAGAAACAACGGGTAATACGTGTCATAAGAACTTTTGATTGGACACTCAACGTCCGCCAACTTACGCTGATCTCAAGTCTTAATTGTTCACGGCAGCTGCGGATTGTAACGGAAGGCTGGAACACCGGAGTTAAATGTTTAACTTGGTATCAATTAATCGCAAGGAGAACCGGGGAGAATACCCGGGCCATTGTCACGTCGCGAAGTGCCCCAACCCCGGCCGCTATCAATTGTACGGAACCATCGGGGTTGATGAACTACCCGATTGGGAAGGGCGTCCGATTTGCTCGAGGCACTTGGTGGATGAGGCTAGGCTTCGTCCGGAAATCGTGATGTCTCTGCTGGATATCCTTATCGATAAACTCGAGGAGCACAAGCTCCTATGACGCGCCATGATATCCGCGCTTAAGCGGCCGCGAACAATGGGAGCAGACTCATCACATATCGCGATCCTGCACCGTACAAGTAAGATCGTCAGCTCCGGTTTGGCCATCGGTGAAATCCTCCAGGAGTTGATCGCAATCACGGTTGAAGTGACGGGCAGCGACGCCTGCCTAGTCTATCTTCCCGACCGCGCGACCGGGGACGTTGTGCTTCGGGCTTCCCAGCTACCTCACGCGCCGGAGATCGGCAGCGTGCGCCTGAAACTTGGCGAAGGCGTAACCGGCTGGGTGGCGCAGCATAGAACCGTGGTCGCCTTGGCGCGAAATGCTTCTGCGGATAGCCGTTTCAAGTCCTTCGCGGCTCTGGTGGAAGACACTTACCAGGCATTCCTTTCTGTCCCATTGGTGAGCGGTGGCGAGGTAATCGGTGTGTTGAACGTGCACCACAGGGAGCCGCACGAGCATACGTCAAAGGAGATCTCGCTTTTGTTGTTTGTCGGAGAACAAATGGGTGGTGCGATTGCGCTATCTCTACTGGCTGAAGAAAATGTGCGACTTCAGGATGAAACGCTTCAAATCAAACGGCAGTTGGAGACACGAAAACTCGTCGAGCGCGCGAAGGGGCTTTTGCAGCACAGGTATGAGTGGACCGAGGAACAGGCTTACCAGCGTCTGCGAAACGAAAGTCGCCGCCTGCGTAAGCCAATCCGGGAAATTGCAGAGGCTATACTGCTGGTCGAAGGACTTGGTCAAAGCGAAGAGTCAGGGGATTTAGGAAAGGTCTGAGAAAGGTTCGTAAGTTCTTGAGAGCATCGGCCGAAGCGAAGGCGTGCGCCTCGGTTTCCTTGATCCCGAACTAAGCCGCCGGATGCTGCCGGCCCGGCGCCGCTATCCTCGCCGCCGGTACTTATGTTTGGTCAATAGCATTCGCAGGGTCGTTTGCCCATCGACGGAAGGCGTCTATTCTGTCACTACTCGTTTGGGAAGCGCGGTCCTGCTTTGGCAGTTACCAATCCGCCTGCACCTGAGTACCTCTGATCTTCTGCCAATGAACACGCGATTGCCGGCAATCTTCCAGTAGCCCTTCAGCAGGCCGTCCTGAAATGTCCTCTGCACAACATGCAGCGGCACTTTCAGGCACTCAGCGGCCTGATTGAGGTTGCAAACGCCTTCGTGAAAGATTCTGCTTAGTTCTTCCAAATAGAAGTAGTCCAAGTTCTGGCCTCCTCCGGTCGTTGCAAGAGTGCACGTACTCACCTGGCTTAGTTTGCTTTAAAGTTCGCCGACCCCGGCCGTTGGTTGGCTTGGACGAGCAGAGACCCACCGACGACTTCGGCTTCGGCCGCTACCAATCATCAAGATCGTGACCGTGCCCGCAGCCACGCTGCTCATAATATCCGTAGGCGCGCAGACGAATGGCGTCCTGACGAGAGGCTCCACTTTCACCGCAGGATACCGCAGCTATCTTCACTATACCTCTGACGGATCTACTTTTCCGGCTTCGTTTTGCAGTAGCCATTCTCACATTGCTCCAGCCAATCGGCGGATAAACTTAATTAATTCGTGTTAGGCGCGCCCCAGTTCAGAACTCCCGGCCATACGGCAGCCATTACCTTAAAGACCGTTCAACTGTACAGTTCGAGACTATCGAATATTGGTTAAACCCTTATGAATTACTTATAGTTGGAGGACCTCGTTGAGTGAGCACCGCACACGCTGGCCGAACTTGCCAAGGCAGGTTTGCGACGAGGACCACCTCCGTTGCCGGCGCGAATAGCTGATCCATTTCCGCGAAGTTTTTAACCTTCCATTAACACCACTGTAACAGCGCGTAGGTAACTTTGCTCTTGTTGCGTTGGAGACGGCTGCTCTACCCATTTCTTGGCTTGAGCCCATGTTTATGCCCACAACCTGCGACTCCACCGAAATAACTCGGCAATTACCCGCTCATCCGCTGGCCACCGTAATGTCTTCGCGAAGGATCGCGCGTTACGGTCCAACTCTGTCGGTGCGGGAAAGGATAAATACGATGAAGTTCCGTGTCTGGATTGCAGTCCTTATTTGTGCGCTCATAACACTCTTCCTGGCCGGTTGCAATAGCAGCGCAACCGCTTCCAACGATATGGTGAAGCTGCAAGGCGCTGGTGCCAGTTTTCCCGCTCCTCTCTACATGAAATGGTTTAAGCAGTACAGTGGCGATCACAAAAATGTAGAAGTCGATTACCAGTCGGTCGGAAGCGGCAGCGGCGTCAAGAGCGTGCTTGACCATACCGTGGATTTCGGAGCAAGCGACGCGGCGATGACGCCGGAAGATATGGCGCGCGTGCAGGACGGCGTGCAACTGTTCCCGATGACGGCCGGCAGCGTAGTCATGGCCTACAACCTCAAGGGCGTGGACAACCTGAAGCTGTCGCGCAAGGCATATTCAGGGATGTTTCTTGGCAAGATCAAACGCTGGAACGCTCCCGAAATCGTCGCCTCGAATCCTGGGGTAACCCTGCCGGATCTTCCTATTAACGTGGTAGTGCGCGCCGATGGCAGCGGCACTACCTTCGTGTTCTCCAAGCATCTGAGCGCAATCAGCGACGAGTTCAACAAGAGTGTAGGCGCCAATACCATGCCGAACTGGCCGGTAGGCACGAAGTCTAAGGGCAATGAGGGCGTCACTGCCGCGATCATGACGACTCCCGGCTCGATTGGTTACATCGAGTACGGCTACGCCAACAGCCAGAAAGTACCAATGGCTACGCTTGAAAATAAGGCCGGTAAGTTCGTCGCTCCCACCACCGCATCCGCCCAGGCGGCACTGGCATCGGCCGAGCTGCCCGACAACATGATTGCATGGGCATCGGACCCGCAATCCGCGGATGCCTATCCCATCGTCACCTATACATGGCTGATCTGTTACAAGAAGTATCCCGACAAACGCAAGCAGCAAGCCATCCAGGAGCTTGTGAAATACGGCCTGACTGCCGGCCAGAAAGACGCCGAGTCGTTGGGCTACGTTCCGCTTCCTGCCAACGTGGTAACGAAGGCTACGGCGGCTCTACAGAACATCACTTCCAACTAATAGAAGGTCGTGACTATGGCACTGACAGGCTCCGTGGCACCCCGGGTTAGCGCAGACCGAGGTGCTATTTTTCAATCGCGAAGGGACGAAATCAGTCAGGTCCCCACGCACGCGCAAACATTCATCGACGTAGCATTTCGCCGTACCTGCTATACCTTTGCCTGGTTGGTGATTCTGCTGGTTGCGTTCATCGTGATACGCATTGTGGTGGTTGCGGTGCCGGCCATGCGGCATTACGGCTTCGGATTTCTCTCAGGCAGGGTTTGGGACCCCAACACGGGCCGTTACGGCATTCTCGCCGAAATCTGGGGAACGCTTTACACTTCGGTACTCGCCCTGCTTTTCGGAACCGTGTTTGGCACTGCCGCCGCTATTTTTATGAGCGAAGGCTATGCGGGAAAAGCGGCTTTCTCCGTTCTACGCGCCTTGGGCTTGCATCTTCGTCCGGGCTGGGGAAGATTGCCTGACCGGCTGGAGAACCTGCTGAAGAACCTCATCGAGTTGCTGGCCGCGATTCCCAGCGTGGTCTACGGCCTTTGGGGACTTTTTGTCGTCATCCCGCTGATCCGCCCGATGTGCAACTGGCTGCATCTGAAGCTCGGCTGGATGCCTCTGTTTGGCACCGACCTCAGCGGCCCCGGTGTGCTGCCCGCGGTCCTCGTACTGGCGATCATGATCCTGCCGACCATTACTGCAATCAGCCGCGACGCGCTGGTTTCGGTCCCACCCAAGCTGCGAATGGCGGCCTATGGCCTGGGCGCGACGCAGTGGGAGACCATTCTCGCCGTCATTGTTCCCACCGCTTCGCGCGGCATCTTCGGCGGGGTTGTGCTAGCCTTCGGCCGCGCACTCGGCGAAACCATGGCCTTGGCCATGCTTGTCGGAAACGCCAACCAGATCAGTGTCTCGCTGTTCTCGCCGGCAAATACGCTGGCGGCGCTTTTGGCGAATAACTTCCCGGAGGCAGGACCGAAGGAAGTCAGTGTACTCATGTACGCCGCCCTGGTTCTACTCGGGATCACTTTTATTGTAAACATCGTCGGTTCGCTGATTTTGGAGCGCGCCTCGATCGTCGTGGAATAGTACCGGAGCCGACATGGCAATACGCGTGAATGACCTTGGTCCGCTCGAAGTGTCAAATCCGTTTGCGGGCGTCGATTTTTCGCAGTTGGAGCGTTCGCTGCAGCGTCCCCGCACGCTCATGAATTTCGCGGCGAACGTGATTGTGGCGGGCATGACAATTCTCGCTCTCATTCCCCTCTTCTCGGTGCTCTGGATGCTGCTGTGGCGCGGCGGGCAGAAGTTGAGCCTGGCACTCTTCACGCAGTTGCCGCCAGCACCTCTTGAAGCGGCGGTGGTTTCGGCAATGCCATCGTCGGCACGCTGCTGATGGTCGGGATGGCGGTATTGATCAGTGTCCCCGTCGGGTTGCTAAGCGCCATCTACCTCGCGCAGACACGAGTAGGCCGGGTCGCCGAACATCGTCCGGTTTTCCGCCAAAGTGCTAACCGGGTTTCCTTCTATTCTGGCCGGTGTGTTCGCTTACGGTGCCATCGTGCTTGTCACCGGAGGCTATTCGGCGATCGCGGGTGCCGTGGCGCTCTCGATCCTGATGCTGCCCACGATCATACTGACCTCGGAAGAAGCCATCCGCATGGTGCCGACGCGAATGAAGGAAGCGGCCTTCGGCATGGGCGCAACCAATACTCAGGCGGTGTTGATGGTGCTGTTGCCAACGGCTCTTCCCGGCATTCTTACAGGGGTGATGTTGGCCGTCGCTCGCGCCGCAGGGGAGACGGCTCCACTGTTGTTCACGGCTCTGTTCAGCAACTACTGGTTGTGGTCGCACGGCCAGGCTGAGTTAATGAAACCGACGGCATCGCTCGCCGTACTCATCTACAACTTCGCGGGCATGCCATTTCAAAACCAAGTCGAGCTGGCATGGGCCGCCGCTCTGGTTTTAGTGCTGCTGGTATTGGCCGCCAACCTCATCGGCCAAAGTTTTTCCAATCGGCAAAACCAACAAGGTTAGGAGATGTCTCTCATGGCAAGTGAAAGCATGCCAATCCCGAATGCTTTACCAAACATGGCTCACCAGGCGGGTGTCCCGGATAACGGCAACGTTGTGATCGATTGCGATATCAAGGAGCTTTACTACGGCGCGTTCAAGGCCGTCCGCGATACCACGATTCCGATCGCCAAGAACGCAATTACCGCCTTCATCGGCCCGTCCGGTTGCGGCAAGAGCACGGTGCTGCGCTGCCTGAACCGTATGAATGACCTGGTACGGGGATTTCGCTTCGAAGGCCACGTTCGCTATCGCGGACACGATATCTATGCTTCCGTGATCGATCCTGTAGCAGTGCGGCGCTTCATTGGAATGGTTTTCCAGCAGCCGAATCCTTTTGCGACCAGTATCTATAACAACGTGGCGTTCGGACTGCGCCTGAATGCGTACAAGGGCAACAAAGCCGAAAAAGTCGAGAAGGCCTTACGCTCGGCCGCCCTCTGGGATGAGGTGAAGGACAAGCTCAACAAGAGCGCCCTGTCACTCTCCGGAGGCCAGCAGCAGCGCCTGTGCATCGCCCGTGCGATCGCCACTGAACCCGAAGTACTCCTGATGGATGAGCCGTGTTCCGCGCTCGATCCCATTGCCACTCGCAAGATTGAAGAGTTGATGATGGAGCTTCGCCAACGCTTCACCATTGCCATCGTTACCCACAACCTTCAGCAGGCGCAACGTGTGGCCGATTACACAGGTTTTCTTTACGTCGATACGACTCAAGGCGGACGTACCGGGTACTTGGTTGAGTTCGGTGAATCGCGTCAACTCTTTAGCGATCCCAAGCACAAACATACGCAGGACTACATCCGCGGCGAATTCAGTTAGACCGGATTCGCGGAAGGTATATTCGCGGACATAGCCGGACTTCCACGTCCGGCGGTGACATTGAGGGATGCACCAACCCGGAACATGCTCCGTGTACACTCATTCCGCGTTGTCGGGCGCGTGCCACATGGTCATAGACCGGAGCAGGTTACGATGGGCGCACATTTCACCCATCCGTCTTTGATCTATAGAGAGAATTTTTGTGCATTCCCACAGCACACGATTAGTTGAGTTTCCGTGTACCGTTAAGAGTGAACTCGAAGATATCGAAGTTTCGTAAACGCCGGCTTTCCGCGATCCGCCGATAGCTCTCGTGCAGTGGCTGCGACAAAATGAAGGGGACGGGTTGCTCGGACACGCCTCCATGGGAACGAAGCCGGGTTCCGGGAGCCATTATATGTTCGGCGCGGGTTGCACCAATCACGGTATGGCGCCCGCTGAGAGCAACAAAATCCGCTTCCCTGTCGAGTGGCAATTCAAACCGCTTCGCTGCGCTTGGCCCGTCCAGTACCAGTTCAATGCCGGGGAGCGAGTTGGTTGCTCGCATCAGTACGTCCAGACCGGTATCGTTCTTGCGATACACTCGTACGAATGATCCCAAGGCGCCATGATGCTTCACAAACGGATCGGTGATCGGGCAAATCACGCGGACAGTGCCAGGGCCAAAACGGCTATTCAGCTCGTCTTCCAGAAACACCACATTGGGCGTCCCATCCACGCGAGACTTGTCATTCATGCCGTGGTCACCGGTAATACCCACGACCGCTCCCAGCGCTACCATGCTGGCGACACGCTGATCGATCGCCCGATAGAACGCGTCACTCTCCGGCTCGCCCGGCGCGTGACCATGCTGCACCAGGTCGGACAGTGAGAGATAGAGCAGTTCCGCCGCTTTCCTTTCGAGCAGACGGACGCCGGCATCCAGCACAAAAAGAGAGAGGTCGGGATCGTACATCTCGGGTCTACGTCTGCCTACCATTTTCTCGACGTCCGTAATTCCGTTCTCTTCCATCGTGCAGCAATCCGCGCATTGCGAGGAGAACGAGATCCCATGGAGGTTGTAGGCCAGCATCTTGCGGAGCTTATCTTTGGCGGTCACGGCAGCCGTTCTCACGCCTGCCTGCGAGAATAGTCCGAGGATGGTCTCGCTACGCAGCAGATGCGCGTCAGTGACCATCACCTCTTTGCCGGTCTCGCGGTCAAGGTAGTAGTTGCCTGAAATGCCGTGGATCGACGGGGGCGCTCCGGTGACAATCGAGGTGTTGTTGGGATTCGTAAATGTAGGAACAACCGAGTCGGCGGTAGCGATGAATCCTTCGGTCGCGAAGGTAGAGATAGTGGGGAAAATTCCATCGGTCAAGCCATGGTCGAGGTATGCCGGATCGAATCCGTCGACGCAAAGGATCACCGTGGGCTGCCCTCGCCATTCGTAACAGCGTCCGTTAAGCTCAACCGTCTTTGTCACTTCGATCTCTCACCCCCGTAGTCTAATCCACAGTTTACTTTCGCTACCATTCGACCTTCGGATATTCAAAAATGCCCACTTATCTCAGAAACAAATGGCTGCACGAACCGCTTTTCTCTCCTCCGCGACTTTCAATCCCTTGGCTAAATCTACCAGGGGAAACTTATGACTGACCAGTTCCTTAAACGGATACTTGTCCTTAGCTCTCTCGACGAATCCGATCGCCTCGGCAAGTTGCAGCGCGTCGTAGTTATGAAAGCCGCGAATGGTCAGCCATCGAGTGATGATATCGCAGGCATCCAATTCGACCTTCGCGCCGGGGAATACATTTCCCTGCCAGCAGTACTGGCCTCCTTTACGAAGCATCTTCAGTCCCGCGGGGATAACCTTGGGAGTTCCCGCCAGCTCAAGAACCAGGTCAGCCCCCCAGCCTCCGGTTTGTTCCATGACGGCTGAGACTATGCCGCTATCGGATAATTCCCTGGTATTGACGACCACGTCCGCACCGAATTTCTTTGCGGTTTCCAGACGTTCCGGCACTACATCGAGAACGATCACCTTCCCGGCGCCACGGTCCTTGGCTACCGCTGCGGCATAGATGCCAAGCAGACCAGCACCTTGAATCACGACGTGATCCTCGGGCTGCATCTTGATTCCGTCGAATGCTTGCATGATGGTGGCAAGGCCGCAATTGGCCGGCGTCACCTCTTCGTCGCATACGGTGTCGGGCACCTTGAATACGAATGTACCGGGAACGATATAGCAGTACTCCGCATAGCCGCCATTCAGGTGGGGAGCCACCGAGCAGGTTTCGTGGCCATACTTAAAGAGCTTCACGCACTTCATTGGAAGATTTTTGATCTTGCAGAAGTAGCAGTTCCCGCAACTTGCGAAGATTGTCCAAGTGATGCGGTCACCTTCCTTGAGCGGCCGTCCCATCGTATCGGCGGTTACGCCCTTGCCTAAGGCCGCGACTCTTCCCGTAATTTCATGGCCGAGAATGATTGGAACTGGAGCCGGACGTGCTCCCAATGTCGTATGCAGGTCAGAGCCGCAAATAGTAGCCATCGACACCTTAACCCATATTCCTCCTGCTTCGGGGGCAGTGACAGGATACTCCCGAAGCTCCAGAGGACTACCAACAGCGGTAAAGACCATTGCTTTGCTGATCATGCTTAGCGCTTCTTCCTTGTTATGGACGCTTGGTTATGGACGTTCGCCACGATCAATCCGGGCGGAGATTTCGTCGATGACCGGCATCAGGTCGGCCACTGCGTCAATGACGTAGTGAGGGCCTGCGGCTTCCAACCGCTGCCGGGCAGCCGCAACCAGCGAATCTCGCTGCGATGGCGACAGCTTTCCTAGCTGTTCTTCGGAAAGTCCAACTTCATTGCCGGTGCGGACGATGGACACCGTCCACATACCGGCGTTGTGCCCCTCTGCAACATCGATGAGAGTGTCGCCAACTTTGACAAATGAACTCATCGGATAAACGCCAAGTTGATGGGCAGCATAAAACGCCATCCACGGCAAAGGCCTTCCCTGGCCGACCAAGTCCGGAGTAACCCAAAGATCTGTAGAGTATCCGCCCTTGGCGGCTTGCTCTTTGAGACCGTCCATCATTTCGGCGTCAAAGCCGGTGGTGTTGGCGATCCGGATTCCGCGGCCTCGCAACTCCTGGGCTATTCGAGCTACTCCGGGAATAACGTCGGAGTGACGCTTCAGAGCCTCTTTCATCACGGCTGGGAATTCCTCATAGAGTGTGTCGAGTAGCTCGCG
This sequence comes from uncultured Acidobacteriota bacterium, assembly GCA_963786555.1. GTDB lineage: Bacteria > Acidobacteriota > Terriglobia > Terriglobales > Acidobacteriaceae > CAWBRT01. Next base: position 81,570 of record CAWAZO010000015.1, on the reverse strand, counting down.
AGTTGGCTGGCTGCCATTGGCCTTGACCCAGCGTCCGCAGATCGACGGATCGGTAAGCATCGCCCAGAGATGATCTTTCTTGTGGGCGCCCATGGGCTTTCGCGCTTCTTCTTCCGTAACAGCCACTCCATGGCGCGCGAAGAGCTCGACAAAAGCAATCACCGGTCCACGGCTCCCGTAATCGATGACAGTACCGGATATATCGAAGATCACGGCGCGGACACCGCTCTTCATCGTTGGTGAAGACTGTGACATGAACTCTCCTGAAAGGTTGATTTTTTATTGCTATTCTGCTGAACCTATTAGTGGCGCGCTGCGCGTACCGTGGTGAAGCTTCGGATCGGAGCTTCTAAAGCATCTTCTTCCTTACCTGCGCCGATGCCATGTCGATCAAGCTGCACGTGGCGATCACGATGAGGATGACGGCGCATGTCTGTGGGAATTGGAAGCCCTGAATAATTTCCCAAAGCACCATTCCGATGCCCCCGGCGCCCACCATTCCCACTACGCTTGCGGAGCGCACGTTCGACTCGAATCGATAGAGCGAATAGGAGACCCACAGAGGCAGTACCTGCGGAATGACGCCAAAAACCACCTCTTCCAGCGCCGTTGCTCCGGTAACGCGAATGCCTTCAACCGGGCGGGGATCGATTGCTTCTACGGCTTCCGAGAAGAGCTTGGCGAGTATCCCGGTGGTGTGAACGAACAGCGCCAGAACGCCGGCAAAAGGCCCCATGCCCACCACCACCACAAACAGCATGGCGAACATCATTTCATTGATCGCTCGCGCCGAATCCAACAGCCGGCGCACCGGCTGATAGATCCACCAGGGCGCAACATTTTTGGAGGCTAGAAGGCCGAAGGGAACCGCAAAGAACATGGCCAGCAGCGTTCCCCAAATCGCGATCTGGATGGTAACCGCCATCTCCACCAGATAGGACTTCCACTCGCGGAAATCCGGCGGGAAAAAGTCCCGGGCGAAGGTAACCATGTTCCCCCGGTCCTTGATCAGCAGTAGCGGGTTCATTTCCGCACCACGCCAGGCCCAAGCCAGCACGACAACAACGAGGCTCCACCCAAGAACCTGAAGTATCGTTCTTTTGGGAGTGCCTTCCAGAGTGCGATTGAGTGCGACAACTTGCAATGGATCGGCCATAGAAAACCTGTAAAACAAAAAGCGTCAGGATGGAAATCCCGACGCTTTCTGTCGAGCTACTTCGAGCTATGCTGTGCTTGCCGTTGAAGGTCTGCTAGTTTTGCGTCGATCGCAGCCAGCTTTGCTTGCTTCTCTTGCGGTGCCATGTTTTGGCTGGTCTCGATGTTCATCTTTTCTTTTGCAAGTGACAGTTGGCGAATCGGAATGAGCTGCGAGTTGTTGGACTCATGGAACGGAAGCCATCCCTGGGCCAGATGGGCTAGCACTTGGCGCTGCCGAGCCGCATCGGGTCCTTTCTTTCCATAGTTCAATACGAAGGTTCTGATCTTGGCCTTCAGGTCCGCCGGAAGATCCTTGCGCCAGACCAGCGGATCGTTCGGAATGAGGGGGGATTTCCAGATGATCCTGATTTGCGCGGCCTTCTCCGGCTGCTCCTTTTGGAACCTCGCGAAGTCCATGGTGTTGTTCGTGGCCACGTCAACCTGTCTGGTCACGACAGCTAAGAGATTCGCCTCGTGGCTGGCGTTGCGGACAATTTTGAAGTGCGTTTTGGGATCAATCTTATTGACCGCAAATATGTAGTAGGCGGGAACCAGAAATCCCGAGGTCGAGTTCGGATCTCCGTTGCCGAAGATGTACCGCTTGCCGTTCTTAAGAATGTCGTCGACACTCTTGATGTCACTATCCTTGTGTGTGATCAGCAGGGAATAGTAGCCGGGATTGCCATCCAGAGTAATTGTCTGGGCGAAGATTTCGCCATCGGCACGATCCACCGCTTCCATGGCCGACTTGTTGCCAAACCACGCAAGTTGAACCTTGTCGAAGCGCATTCCTTCGATGACCGCGGCATAGTCCGAGGCGAAGAATGCATTCACCTTCATCCCAATCGCTTTGGACATGTCGTCGATAAACGGTTGCCATTCCTTCTTGACGTTGGGCGCCAATTCAGCGGGAATGATACCGAAGTTCAACTCCTTGACCTGCTGAGCCCTTGCCGGTCCGGCTGACATCAGAGTCAGGGTCAACAAGCACGTTGTGCACGCTGCCATCACCACTTTTCGGAACTGCATTGAATTCTCCTTTATCAATTTCTTCCCCCGCAAACCCGGATCGTTCACGCACACTTCTATTCTTCAAGCTTCCAGGACAATTTTTGCGAGGCTTCTTCTAGCCGATATCGCTTGCGGAACTGAGAGCTGTTGGATTCATGGCAACGAAGCTTGCCTGCATTGGCACACTTTTCGGTTGCGAACCCTGGCCGTTGTATATTTCCCGAAGTGAGGTTGGCGATAAGTCCGTATTGGGGCCGTCGTAGACGACGCGCCCTTCCCTGAGGGCCACCACGCGGGAACAGTACTTCAAGGCAAACTCCACCTGGTGCAGCGAAACAATCACCGTAATGCCGTTTTCGCGATTGATCTGGGCGAGAATTTCCATCACCCGCATGGATGCCTCGGGGTCAAGCGAGGCGATAGGCTCATCGGCCAGAATAATCTCCGCTTTCTGAACCAGAGCCCTGGCTATCGCGGCGCGCTGCTGCTGCCCGCCAGAGAGTGTGCTGGCGCGCTGACCGGCATATTCGGCGATGCCCACCAATCCCAAGGCCGCAAGGGCCATATCCTTTTCGGCTCGCGTAAAATAGCAAATTGTGCTCCGCCACATCGGGACCCGGCCAAGGGTTCCGGCCAACACGTTGGTGAGTAAAGACAAGCGATCGACAAGGTTGAATTGCTGAAACACAAAACCGATACGGCTCCGAACCTTGCGGATGTCCCGGGCGAGGACGCCGTCTTTTTGCACGCTTCGGCCGAGCACTTTGACTTCACCCGAAGTGCGGTCTCCAACGGTGAGCCCCGCCAGATTGCGAAGCAGCGTGGACTTGCCCGACCCGGAAGCGCCGATCAGCGCGATCATCTGCCCCGGTTCAACCTTAAGGGCGATATCGCTGAGCGCTTTGCGGCCGGAGCGGAAGGTCTTAGTCAACCTGGATATTTCGACGACAGGCGGCCGGTCCGGCTCGCCGCTGGCTCTCTGTTGTCTGTGACTATTCAAGTTAACGGGTTGCAATTTACTTGGCTGTATATCCATGGCAGATTGGAGACTACCCCTTACATAGATTCCGTAAACTTCATATCCAGATGACAGAGGAAGCCAGACCACACAATGGCGGATCAACGTAAACGTCTTGTTAAGGCCATATGACAGTTATGTGAATACTGGCTCGGCTGGAACAAATGTGGATGGCTTGCTATCGATAGGTCGGTGGCGTTCCGATGCGGATTAGCCAGACGGATATAAAACCGGAGTTTCCCATGAACGCGGGATGAAACGATCCAACGATCCCTGGAGTAGTCAAAAGATCTCGACGGCCGAGAGATTGTCGAGGCGTTTTTACCGGGTTAAAGCAAGGCGGCCCGGAGCCAACGATACATCGCTTTCGTGCGCCCCGAGCCGCTGCTTTATTTTATAAGGGTGTACTGCAGGACAACGGAATCACATATGGCCCTTCCGGGATAACAGCCACCCGGCGATCGCCATGTGTCTTGACGCTCTCTATGACCGCAGCCGAAGGCGACGTGATCATGGTGACTCCTGTGAGTGCCTGCTGGTCTTTTGTCAGCCCATCGGTGTAGAGAAAAATATTGGCCTTTTTCATAGCCTTGACCTGCATCTCCGTCTGCCATTCATCGACGGCCGCGTACTTTTTCTCGATGATTCCACGGAGAAACCGTTCCGGTCCTACGTCGGTCAGGCACACTTGCGCTTCCGCATACTCGGGCGATCCAATTCCTTCGGAACATGCGGAAACAATAATGAGGTCACCGCCCGGCTCGAGTATATCGATGGCGCCCACCATTCCCTTGACGGTCTGGTAATAGGTCTTATCCAGCGGATAACCCGCGGAACTGGTCACAATGGTCTTGAATTTTGTGTCCATACGGATCTCCGCATAGGGCCGCACAAAGGAAACTGCTTCCAGGTGACTCGCCTCGATTTCTCCGAAATTGACAAAGGAGATGCGGCGATCCTCGTCGATCACCGTGTTGATCGCCAGGCACCTGCCCAACATGTGCACAATCTCTATCTGGGCGTTATGCAGAGGATTGCCCTCGATCACACAGTTGGCAGCCCGGCAGTGCTCCAGCACCCGGGCGCAGTGGAACGAGCGGATCGTCTTTTCGTGGGCGACCCCCGGGGCAACCAGTTTTCTTCCCCCGGAGTAGCCCGCCATGAAATGGGGTTCCACCAGCCCGACGACGATGCGGAGATCAGCCTTGATAAACCGGCGGTCGAGCCTGACCTCTATGCCGCTCGATGTCTTCCCCAGGTATTCATGATCTTCTTCCCGCCGGGCATAATGGTTGGCGACGGTCACGGTGTCGAGGACCCAGTCGTTTCCGACCAGCTCGCGAAGTTCAGCTCCTTCATTCGGCCGGTGGAGACCGGTTGCGACCAGAACCGTGATCGAAGCTGGAGCAATTCCAGCCTGGATCAGCTCTTTGATCAGTGGAGTCAGAATGAGGCCATTGGGTACGGGCCGGGTGATGTCGCAGATGAGGATGCAGCAATTGCGGCAGCCCTTCGCCTCGTCACCGAGCGTCTTGCCGTTCACCGGATTCGCAAAGGCCGACCTGACAGCCTCGTCAGGGTCCGGGAGGACGGGCATGGCCTTTTTTTGGATCAGGGTGACATCGATGTCCCCGGGAAGATCAAGAGCTAGTCCGGTCTTGCCATACATCATATGGATATTCACGTCTGGCCTCCGCTCACATACCAAGGTACGCCTCTCGAACGAGATCGCTCTTCAGCAAGTCCTGCCCGTACCCCTCCATGACTACGCGGCCGGTTTGAAGAACGTAAGCGCGGGTAGAGATCTCCAGGGCCTCGTAGACATTCTGCTCGACCAGCAAAACCGTGACGCCGCGGGCGCTGATATCCTTAATGATACCGAAAATTTCGGAGACCAGTTTGGGCGACAGCCCCAGCGAAGGCTCGTCCAGGATGAGCAGCGCGGGGTTGGACATCAATGCCCTGGCAATCGCCAGTTGCTGCTGCTCGCCGCCGCTGAAAGTATCCGCGCGCTGTGCCTGCCGTTCCTTCAAGATGGGGAACAGTTCGAAGGCACTTTGTAATTGCTTCTCGATTTCCACCTTGGAGTGGACGGAATAGGCGCCCAACCGGAGATTGTCCAGCACGGAAAGGCGGCCAAAGAGCCTTCGGCCTTCAGGAACCATGGAGATGCCGGCCTTGACGATGTCAAAGGGCTGGACATGGTGAATCGGCGCATCCTTGAACAAAATTTCCCCGCTCCAGGGATGAATCAGCCCCGTAATGGTTTTGACGATGGTGGATTTTCCGGCACCATTGGAACCGATCAGGCTGACGACCTCTCCTTCGCCGACGCTGAAAGAAATGTCCTGAACCGCGGGGAGACCTCGATAGCCCACGGAAACATTAGTTAAGGTGAGCACTGTACTTTTCCCCCAGATAAGCTTGAATGACTTCCCGGTTCGAAACCACTTCCTTTGGCGTACCTTCCATGATTTTCTTGCCGCTGCTCAGCACAATTACCCGGTCGGAGATCTGCATGACGGCTTCCATCACGTGCTCGACGATTACCAGCGTCATTCCCTCGCCCCTGATCTTCCTGAGAAGATCCAGGATCTCCCGCAGCTCGACTTTCGTGAGTCCGGCCATGGCCTCGTCCAGCATGAGCAATCGCGGTTGAGTGGCCAGCGCCATGGAGACTTCCAATCTCTTCTTATCGGCAATCGTCAGCTCGGTTCCGAGGAAATCCTTTTTTTCATAGAGGCCCGCGAACGCCAATATTTCGGCGGCCTTTTCCATTGCCGCTTTGATCCGGCCGTGGTGCAGTAGCGCGCCCGTCGTGACGTTTTCGAGGACCGTCATTTCGCTGACTACCTCTACGATCTGGAAGGTGCGTGCGATCCCAAGCTTGCAGACCTTGTCGGGTCGCATGCGGGTGATGTCTTTGTCGAAGAAGAAGACACTGCCGCCGTCCGGCTTGTAGACGCCGGTCACGCAATTGAACAGGGTTGATTTCCCGGCCCCATTGGGACCGATAATGCTGACGATTTCCCCTTCCTCAACTGAAAAGTGGACATCGCTGTTCGCAGCCAGGCCGCCGAAATGCTTCGACAGCCCAGAGACTTTCAGACAGATTGCCTTGTTCATTTAAGTTTCCCGAGATTCCCCGGAACTCCGTTGAAGCTACTCCGTTGAAGCCGTTGTTCGCTCCGTCCGCCGCGGAGAGCGATTCTCCCCCACGGCAGGCCATGAGCCCTCGTTCCTTATGGCCGCCCGGAGACAGCCGCTGCCTTGTCGACATGAACCGGCGTTTTTGCTCGTTTCCGGCCAATCCTGGAAAGCAGCTTCCACACGCCATCGGGATAGTACATGGATATCAGTATGATCAGGAAGCCGTAGATCAGCATGTCCACGCCGGTTCCCTTGGAACCGAGGTTGATGCGCGTGTACTCCGACGCGGGTATCAGGATGGCCGCGCCGATCACCGGGCCCAAGACGCTCCCCGCTCCGCCCAGCATCGAGATGAGAACGATTTGCACGGAGGTGGCCAGAAGCATGACGCTGTCGGGATCGATATAGAGAATATATTGCGCGTAAAACGAGCCCGCCATGGCGCTCAGGAAGGCGCTGATCATCACCGCGATCAGCCGGTACAGGACAACATTTACGCCCATGACTTCGGCGACCCTGTGGCTCTCCTTGATCGCCCGAAAATAGTAGCCCATCTTCGAGGTGGCGACAAAATAGCAAACTGCGATCGACACCAGCAAAAAAGCAAGCATGATGTAGTAATAAGGCAGCTTGGAATTATTAAACAGGAAGTGCGCAAAGGACGGATCGTCCATGGGCAGGGTAAGCCCCTCGGCCGCCCCAACCAGTTTCCAGTTGTTGAAGACGATCCTGACGATCTCGGCAAAGGCGATCGTGGCGATCGAAAAGTAGTGGCCTCTGAGGTTGGAACAAGGATACCCGATGGCAGCCCCGACCACGGCGGCCGTGCAGCCGGCAATGACAAGTCCTATCCACGGATTAACCCCGTGGGCGACCGACAGGTAGGAAGACGTGTAAGCGCCGATGCCAAAAAAGGCGACCTGGCCCATGGAGTACATCCCGGCGTAGCCGCCGATAATGTTCCACGCCGTTGCCAGCATGCCGAACATGAACACCAGAATAGCCACGTGAATATGGATGGGCTGAGTGATGAACAGTGGAAACGCGATCAGGAGCAGCAGAACAACAACTCCCGTGATCAACTGCCCAGTCGAAAATTTGTGCATGCTCTACCACCCCAACAGGCCCTTCGGCTTAATCCAGATTGTAATGAGATAGATGCTGAAGACAATGGCGTACTTGTAGGAAGGATCGAAGAAAAACCCGCCCAATGTCTGCGCCAGACCTACCAGGATTCCGGCGATAAACGCCCCCTCAATGCTGCCGAATCCGCCGAGAGCCACGACACAAAAGGCGATTGTCCCGAACAAGCCTCCCACTTGCGGATAGATGTAGTAATACGAAGATAAAAAAGCCCCCGCCACACCGACGAGGGCTGAACCGATGCCAAAGGAAAGAGCATTGATGCGTTCCGTGTTGATCCCCATGAGCAGGGCCGCGTCGCGGTCCATCTCGGTCGCCAGAATTGCCTTGCCCGTGCTCGATTTCTTCAAGAAAAGAAACAAACAGGCGGAGGCGATCACGCTTCCGATGGAAGCGGCGACCTTGGGAACGCTTAAATCAATCCCACCGATCCGGAATGTACCCTGGAGAATGGTTGGCGGCAGAAGCCGGAAATCCGGAGTCCAGAAGTACACGGCCAGGTTGCAGAGGAAAATGCTCAATCCGAAGGTCACGACCATCTGAGCCAGGATCGGTCCCTTCATCACCCTGCGCACAATGAAACGGTAGATCAACACGCCCAAGATGAACATTCCGACGAAACAAATCGGAATCGAAAAGAGCGGGTCGATGCCGAACAAGGTGTAAAGCCAGAAGGAACCAAACATGCCGAGCATCAGAAAATCGCCATGGGCGAAATTCACGATGTTCATGACACCCCAGATGAGCGTCAAGCCGATGGCTACCAGCGAATAGACAAGGCCGATTAGGAGGCCATCGGCAAGCTGCTGTACCAGTTGATCAGGCATGGGCCGACTCGATTACTTTCTCCCCGCCCATGCAGGGAACGGCCAGACAACAGCCTTCGAAGCGGCGTCAAAAGGCCAGACCGTCGAATAGTTCTGGTTGAGCACCTGCACGAGTGTTCCCCTGGCGTAGATGTTCTGGTGAGTTTTCGGGTCGAACTTGATTCCCTGCCACGGATAGATTAGCTGGTTGCCCGGAATGTTAGTTTCGTTCAGGGCCTTCAGGATGGCATCGGGGTTAGTCGATCTCGCCCGGTTGATCGCGTCGGCCAGAACAAACGGAGCCATGAAGCTGCGGGCGGCGTTTTCGCTCATATCATGCCCGTACCTCTTCTTATAGAGTGCGTTGACCTTGGCCACCAGCGGCTTGCTCTTGGCAAGATCGAGCGCAAACGTCGAGCGGACCATCACGAAGTTGCCATCGGCTTTCACGGCTGGCAAATAGCCCGGCTCGATATAGCCCGCCATCGTCAAAATGCCTTTAGGCTGGAAGCCCTTCTCCTTGAAAGTCTTGGTGAAGAGGATGGCGTCGGTAATATAAGAGGCGTGCAGCAGCACGTCCGGCTTGGCTACGAGGAGCCTGCTTACCTCGCTGCTCACGTCGGTCGCGTTGGCCGGGTACGTTACATCGGCGACAACCTTGTACCCGAATTCCTTGGCATAGCGCGCGTAAGCCTTGCCGGCCTGCGAGCCGAATTCGGTATTCTCGTAAAGCAGCGCGACGGTCTGAACTTTCTGTCCGGTCTTCTTCTCCAAGTCCTTAAAGAAGAGGAACGGATCCTTTGCCATGGTCTCGTCGTGGGGGCTGACCCGGTAGAAGTATTTGAAGTTCCTTGCCGTCAGGGTCGGAGAGGAAGCATCCGAGCATACGAACGGAATTCTCAGCCGTTCGGTGACCTGGCTGGCGGTCTTCGTTACCGCACTCTGGTAGGCGCCGATCATGGCGACTACGTGCTCAGAGGTGATCAGCCTCTCGGCTTCCGACATGCCATTTCTCGGGTCGCCCTTGGTGTCGGCATATACAATCTGAATCTTGGCGCCGCCGAAGTTGGGCAACCCCATGGTCCTCGCCATCGGAAGATCAAGATCGTACTTCCCGTTGATGATGTCTACCGCCAGATCGACGCCGGTTTTATTATCCAGACCCGTCGAGGCTATGTTGCCGGTCAGGGGATAGACAGCGCCGATTTTGATCACTTGATTCTGCTGTGATTGCGCGGATACGGAAAAAACCAAGATCAGCAACCATGACAGTACGACCATAATTCTGATACGACTTCTCGATGCCATCTCGCTTTTCCTCCTACTCACAGTCTTTCGCTTTCCATGCCTGGGCAGTTCATCACCCAGTAGGGTTCCCTGCCCGGCACGCTTGCCCGGGCGCTGGCAGAAACCACACCATTGCTATGGACCGCAAAAGCTAAGAGGAAGGGATACCACAGACCGTATCAAAACACAATGGCAAAAAACTCCGCCGAGGCCTTGCGGCGCGCTGGTTTTACGACAATCCGCCAGCAAAAATTCGTCGCGCTTAATGCTCTCGGCCAAACCAAAGCTGGACGAAAACAGAGCAGAGAACACTGGCCGACAAGCTCGTTCGGAAGTCCTGACAATATTCGCCGGGCTTCAGCTTTTAATCCACCTGTGCGTAGACGCGGAATGGATTACCCCGGTAATTAGAAGAGCTTACTTTGATGACCTTCCCGTGATCCAGTGAAAGTAACTCACATGAAGATGCATACCAAAGCACCGCTCCCGCCGAAGGACCCGAGGAGGTGTGCGGGATAGCCGCAGACTTATAAAATTGTCGCTATGTCGTAACGATAACACTTGGCAACGTATCGCATTCTGACTTCACCATGGAATGGGATCGGGCCTGCTTCATGCCGTGGCGATGTTTTGCCCATTGCCATTGCCTGTATACTCGCGTCAGAGTAGGACAGTCTTCAGCAGCCTGCTCATGGAACGGCCGATGCGCGCTTGTCCTGTCGGCCGATGTATACCAAGTACAGAAGGAGAATTCGGATGGGAAGCGTTCCGCTCAATCTCGAACAATTTCTTCCTGAGGACAGCTTTTCCGGAACCCTGGTCGGACGCGCCTGGATAGCGAGTCCGGCATCGATGCCCGCCCACGTCGCCGGTCCCGCGGTCATCGCCATCCGCGAAGACGGAGTTTACGACATCTCCGGCGCCGCGCCCACCATGTGCGATCTGCTGGAGGCGTCGAATCCGGTTGCCAGCGTCAAAGCGGCGCGCGGAAAAAGGATTGCCGGGGTCGAGGAACTGGTTGGCAACAGCGGTCCACACTTCGATCCGCAAAAGCCGTTTCTGCTTGCGCCCTGCGATCTACAGGTCATCAAGGCGGCGGGCGTAACCTTTGCTTCGAGCCTGATCGAGCGGGTCATCGAGGAGCAGGCGCGGGGAAATCCGGCGCGCGCCGAAGTCGTACGCAAGCAGGTCATCGCCTTGATTGGCGAGAACCTGCGATCGGTGAAACCTGGTTCGCCACAGGCCATGCAGATCAAGCAACTGCTGATCGAGCAGGGCTTGTGGTCGCAGTACCTCGAAGTGGGCATCGGTCCCGATGCCGAGGTCTTTACCAAGGCTCCGGTGCTATCGTCGGTCGGAAGCGGCGCGGATATCGGCATCCATCCGGATTCGGCTTGGAACAATCCCGAACCCGAAATCGTGCTGGCCGTGAACAGCCGTGGCGAATGCGTGGGCGCAACCTTGGGAAACGATGTCAACCTGCGCGACTTTGAAGGCCGCAGCGCGCTGCTGCTGCCCAAGGCCAAGGACAACAACGCATCCTGCGCCATCGGTCCCTACCTTCGCCTCTTCGACGCGACTTTTTCCATCGACGATGTGCGCCGCTCGACCGTAAACCTGCTGGTGGAAGGCGCCGACGGCTTCATCCTTCGCGGCGCCAGTTCGATGAGCGAGATCAGCCGCGATCCTCTCGACCTGGTAGCGTCGGCCATGGGACGCTATCATCAGTATCCCGACGGCATGGTGCTCTTCCTGGGAACCATGTTCGCGCCCACCGAGGACCGCGGGCAACCCGGCAGCGGCTTTACTCATAAGGTGGGAGACATCGTCCGCATTTCCAGCTCGAAGTTGGGAACGCTGGTGAACCGCGTCGATCACAGCGACCGCATCGCACCCTGGACGTTCGGCCTGCGCGCATTGCTGGCCAAACTGTCTGCCTGCCAGAAGCTTCCGTCGTAAAAGCAGATCCTTCGACCGCGCTATCGCAAAACCAGGGACGGGATACACCATTCCTGGTTTTCCGTAAATCGGCGCGAACGGAGGATGACACGGCTACGAGCTTTCCGCAGCCGGCAAGAAGTGCTGTTCCGAAAATTCGCCGCATATGTTTCAGAATGTCATCCTGAGCGTAGCGAAGGATCTATGTAGTAAGGATCAAATCGACACCAGAAGTGGGATCGTTTCGTTCTACGGAGTATGGGTTGTGCTGGGATTTTTTGCCGGCGTGGGAGTCTTCCCGTCAACGCCGGGGCGCAGCAATATCGGCATCCCGCAGGCAGCTTCCAGCAGATGCCGCGCGGCGGCGATGTGCTCGGCCTAGCGGGTAAACTCGCGATAGCCGTCGGCCCGTATCAGCACGAAGCCATCGGCGCGCTCGACGCGGATTTGCCTGATCGATTGATCGTGAGTTTCGTCCAGACGGTCGGCCAGCCGGAGGATTCCGGCCAGCTCATTGACGACCTTGCGCGCGCCGCGCCGGCAGGCTGCGATAGCTCGCCTGCGTTCCCGGCAAAGCCCCGCGATGATAGCGGCCGATCAGTCCTGTGATGCAGAGGTGCTGCGCCGTCCAGCCCGGCGGCGGCTCCAGCTTTTCCAGCATCCGGCGCGACCGCTTGTGATGCGCCCGCCGGCCCGCGCCGGCGCCGACGTCATGCGCCCGGGATGCGACCGTCAACAGCTCTCTGGCGCTCACTCCCTCGTATTCGTCGACCTTCAGCACGTCCGCCCGCTGCAGTCCATCGTAAAGCTCCAGGCTCAAGCGCAGAACGTGCTCGGCATGCCGCCGATCCTCATCGAGAAACGCCGCCCAGATTTCGAAGCGCTTCAGCACCGCCCGGCGCAAGTCGTCGCCCTGCGGCAAACCGTCTCTCCATTGCCGCCAAAGCGAAGCCGGACCAAGCATTTTGTCGCGATAGGCCTGCACCCGTTTCTCCCGCTCTGCCAAGACCACCCGGCTCCAACGCGACTGCTCTTCTTCGCCATCGAAGGCATGGATCGCCCGCGCCGTAGCCCAAAGCACGTCGAGATCGTGCACCTCGCCCAGCTCATCCTGGATGGTCTTCAGATCCTTGCCCCACATTTCGTGATGACGCGGCAGGAAATTCTCGATGACATAGCGGAATCGCTTGATCCCGATGCGAAGCTGATGCAGTGCGACCTTGCTGCGGTTGCGCAGGGCGGTCGAATGCAGTTGCCGCGCATCCTGCCATTTTTCCAGCGCCAGCACCTGGAACACATCTTCGTGGCCCGCGATGCGGCGGGCGCGAGCCTCCAGCGTCTGCCCCCAACGCAGCCATTGCCGCGCGTCGAAGCCGGCCAGCACCTCCGCCGCCGCGGTCTTGAGCTGCTGCTCGCGCGCCATGCAGTAGGCCATCAGCTTGCCGGCCGCCGCGTCGTCCGGGCCGCTCAGCTTCGTAATCCATTCCATCAGCACCTGGCAGTCGCGCAGCTCCCCCAGGGCGGAGAACACGGCTTTGCCGGCTTTGCGCATCTTGTTCCAGGCGGGTTCGGGATCGATGGCGCGAAAGCTTTCGGCCATCGAGCGGCAACGCCGGAGCGCCACCCGCAGATCGTGAACCGGATCGGCGGAGAAATCGGCGCGCGTCTTCTCCGCTTCGTCCACCACGCGCTCCATCCAGTAACCGATTCCGCGTTCGCGCTCTCGGGCTTTGGCGGCGTCATCCATAGACAGGGATTGTAGGCTAGCATCCTCACGGCCGCAATTGGATGGCGCGATGGATCTCGCGAGCTTCGAAATATTCGCTAGAGCTGTTTAACTTTTAATGTAGTCGCCTGAGAGGGTGTCATCCTGAGGCCGCGCCGGTTTTGCGCGACCGAAGGATCTGCTGTTCTTCGAGGGTGTCATCCGGCAGACGGCTAATTCATCCAGATTAGTGCAGTCTTTTCGAGATTCGCTCGACCGCGCAATCGACCACGCGCTCCAGTTCGGCGCCGTACTTCGCCGCCCTGGACTCGCGCAAACGGCGCTTGGCCCTGCTGGCCGAAAACCAAGTCGGGTCGCGATCGATCTCCAGCGGAGCTTCCAGTTGCAGCACCCGGCAAAGATAGGCTTCGACGGCGGTTTCCCGGGCGCGGGCGCGCCGGAACGGGATTGCGCTTCTGGTGCAGATATCGGGTGAACGACGATGGCTTCGATCCGGCCGCGTACGCCGGCCTCTTCGAAGGCCTCGCGGGCAGCGGCCGCAGCGGCCGTGGGATCGTCGTCGACCCCGCCTTTGGGAAAGGTCCATCGGCCGCTGGCCGTCCGCACCAGCAGAAACTCAATCTCGCTTTCGCGATTCACCCGGTAGCAGACGGCCGCGACCTTTGCGGGGGTTACGGAGGCATTCCAATCGTAAGGGATCAGGTTCGTAGCCAAGGGCCTATATCCTATTTCTCAAGGAGGCAAACGCCAGTAGCCTCCAGGGTTTCATTACAAGTTTTTTCCGTCGTTCCGTTTCAAACATAAAGCGAATGGCCATTCCAGAAAAGGAGCTTCCCTGGGGTCCGGGACTTGCTCCTCTGACGCTTACGTAACGCTCCGTCTGTTAGAACGACATGAATAACAGGTTAACGCAATGTTAAACCATTACGGAATCGAAAACCCCAATAACCATCATGGTTCCCCGGCATTTTCCCGCCGAGTATTCTCCGTGTTTTCATCTCCTCTTTATCAAGTGTTTAACAATCCAGAGCATCGTAGTAGGCATGTCGGATGCGACTCTTGACACGCTGATTATTTCCGACCTGCACTTGGGATCTGAGCTTGAGCCGGGCCCGTGAAGCACTCGATCTGCTGCAATCGTTGAGCTATGCAAGGCTGATTTTGCTGGGAGATATTTTTTCCGATCTCAACTTCCGCCGTCTGACCGGCGAACATTGGAAGTTTCTCTCCTGCATTCGCAAGCTCTCCAATCCGAAACGCAAGGTGGAAGTGGTTTGGGTCGAAGGCAACCACGACCAGGGTCTTGCCAACATCATGTCGCACCTGGTCGGAGTGCCTGTCTACCAGCGTTATGTCTGGCAATATGCGGACAAGCGGCACCTTGCCATCCACGGACACCAGTTCGATCGCTTCGTCAGCCACAATCTGCTGCTCAGCCGCTTCGGCGAGTTTCTATTCCACGAAATCCAGAAGCTCGATGGCCGCAGCAAATCGTTTTCGCGCTTTCTCGATCGCATGAACACCCGCTGGCTGCGACTCTCGTCCAAGGTCGCCGCCGGAGCCATCGCCTACGCACGCCAAGGCCGCGTCGACCGCATCTTCTGCGGACACACCCACGTCGCCTTGCAAACCGAGCAGCAAGGGGTCGCTTACTACAACGCAGGGTCCTGGGTCGACGAGCAACCCACCTACATCACCGTCGACGAGGAAGGAGTCTCCATCCATGCTTACACCGCCCGAACTGACCATCGTGATCCCCGCGAAAAACGAGGCCCACACCCTCCCACGGTTGCTGATCTCTTTGAGCAGGCAGGACTACCCGCTTTTGCCGCATACGAGAGTCTACGTTGCTGATGCGGGCTCGACCGACGGCACCGTGGAGTTGGCCGCCATGTTCGCCGACAGATTGCGAATCTCGGTGATCGCCGGCGGACTTCCGGCCGTGGGACGCAACCGCGGAGCGCGCCTCGCCACCACGCCGTATGTGCTGTTCATCGACGCCGATATCGAATTCCATGACGACACCTTGCTGCGCCGCTCGATGGATACCATGAAGCGGCGGAAGCTGCACTGCCTGACGACCAACATTCGCTGCACCGGCGGAGCGGTTCCCGACCGCCTGCTGTTCGCCGGCAACAACCTGGCGCAACGGCTCGCGTCCTGGACGCAACCGTTCGCCACCGGCATGTTCATGTTGTTTGACCGGGCCAGGTTCATCGAGCTTGGCGGCTTCGACGAGCGCGCGCTCTACGCCGAAGATTACCTGCTGAGCAAGCAGGTGAGTCCGCGCCGCTTCGGCATCCTCAGAGGCCACGTACTGACTTCCAATCGGCGCTTCCGGAAGATGGGACGCCTGAAAATAGCGCGCATGTTCCTGAACACCGCGCTGCACACGTTCGATCGCACCTATTTCCTGCGCGATCAGAACTATTGGACCGAGGTTGACAGCGGCACCCAAGCTGAATTAGCCGCTGCAAGGGGCGGGCGGTTCAGAGAACCTGCTGAGCTGCTCGTAACTCAATCCGTTCCGCGCAATGATGTCGCGATATAAGCGCGGCGCTCGCTCTCGGTTTTCTCGTCTGGGTCGCGGGGTCCAGCTCATAGAGCCCGAAGCGCAGAGTCCAGCCCTCGCTCCATTCGAAGTTGTCCACCAGGCTCCAGTGAAAATATCCGCGCACGTCGACGCCGCGCGCAATCAGTTCCTCTATGCGCCGCAAGCTTTGCACGATCACCCACGGGCGTATGCGGTCGGCACGGTCCGGCACTCCGTTTTCCGTGATGTAGAGCGGAACGCCGAGGCGCGCATATTCGGTTGCGGCCGCCAGGATCGCGTCCGGATAGGCTTCGCCATAAGGCAATTCGACTCCGCGATCGCCCTGCGGCGCGCCCTCGGGCACGAACAGTCCGCCGCTGCGCCGCGAGGCCTCGTTCCATGGCGCTCGCACGTGCAGACGGTTGTAGACATTCAGCCCGATGAAATCGATCTTCTGCATCACTTCGGGAACCTCCGGCGCCAGCGCTCCGAAGGGAAACTGCAAATTGCCGCAGGTGAGCAACTGCAACGTCGAGCGATTGAAAACCGTGTCGTAGGTGTAAGCCATCAAGCGGTCGGAGGCGGAATTGCTCGCCGCCTGGAACTCGACCCAGTTGGTGGCGATGCCGACAGCGGCCTGCGGTTGCACCCGGTGGATGCGCTCGTAGGCCAGCGCATGCGCCCGATGCATGGTGGCCATCACCAGCGCATAGTCATACATGCGATAGCGCAACCCCGGCGGGAATTCGCCGAAGACGTATCCGAAACTGGCATAAACATTCGGTTCGTTGAAGGTCAACCAGTCCCGGCAGAACTCGCCCAGCTCGCCCACCACGCGTTCGGCAAAAAGCGCGAACTTCCCGGCGGCGCTCATCGCGGTGAACCCGCCCGCCTCTTCCAGCCATTGCGGATGGGTAAAGTGATGCAAGGTCACGAACGGCCGCATTCCGCGCTGCACGGCCGCGCACAGCATCGCGCGGTAACGCGCCAGGGCGCTCGCGGTTCCACTGGCCTTCGCCGGTTCCACCCGTCCCCAGTCGACCGAGATGCGAATGGCGTTCAAGCCCAATGCGCGGCACAGATCCAGGTCCGCTTCCGCCGCCTGCCACCAGTTGCAGGCGGCGGCGCAGGCGTGCCCGGAGCGGATTCCGCCACGGCGTTCCCACGCCGCCCACTGATTGTCGAGGTTTCCACCTTCAAACTGGTGCGCCGAGGTCGACACACCCCAAAGAAAACCGGATGGGAAGCTCAATTCATGCACCACATGGCAACTCTCTCCTGAAGGCGGTTACGCGGAACCCAATCAACTGACACTCTGCAAGTTAGCCGGACCTTTGTTACGGCAGAGTTAATTCGTCCAACGGTCGCGCGATCCATCGTAATTTAATCGCCGATTCAACCTTCGCACATCGCCACAAAACCGAAGCGCTGGCAGCTACAGTATTAGCAATAAGAGGCAAGTGGACCCCACTTCTTCCTGATCGACCTTAACCACCACCGGAACAGATAAGTATCTGCAGATACAATCACTTAGATCCGTTTCCCGGCCGAGTCCGAACAAGTCATTTGTTAAGGGAATGTTAAAAAGCCTGCAATCTCCGCCCGCGCCAATACAAGCCGCTTACAGTGCCGACATGGCTCGCTGTATGATGAGTCCTGCCTGATCGTAGGCGTTGTTTCAGATCAGTTTCGCGAAAGGTAAACTCCCATGAAGCCCGGCTTCGGGTACACCTGTTCTGAAACTGTTCGAGCCAGAGCCGTGCTTGCGGTTCTGACGCTGCGGTCCGAATGGCTCCTCGTATGACGACCAACATTCAGTTGACGCCTGTGACAAACGACGAAGCACCCGATTCGACAGCCGGACGAACCAGCAGAGAGTTGGTGCCGATTGATCTCGAAGATCCGTCCTACTATGTCAATCGTGAATTGAGCCTGCTGGCCTTTCAATGGCGAGTTTTGGAAGAGGCGCAGGACGCCTCCAACCCGCTGCTGGAGCGCATCTTTTTCCTTTCCATCGTCGGCTCCAATCTCGACGAGTTCTTCATGGTGCGGGTCTCCGGCCTGATGCGCGAGGTCGACTCGGGCATCTCCGACGAAGGACCGGACGGCATGAATTCCATCGAGCAGTTGGAAGCGATCCGCAAGGGCGTTGCCTCGCTGCTCGCCGCGGCGCAGCGCTGCTTCCGCAGGCAACTGCTGCCGGCTCTGGAATCCAACGGCATTCACCTGCTGGAATACGCTCAGCTCACCCCGCGGCAGCAGGCCAAGGCGGACCGCTATTTCGATGACACGGTTCTTCCGGTGCTGACTCCGCTGGCCTTTGATCCGGGTCATCCCTTCCCTCACATTTCGAATTTGAGTTTGAACCTTGCCGTACTGATCCGCGACAACCACGGCGAGGAGTGTTTTGCGCGCGTCAAAGTGCCCGATACGCTGCCGCAACTGGTGCCCATCGAGCGTGCCGCCGCGGCGCAAGAACGGCAAGGCAGAGCAACGAACAATCGTTCTTATGGCTGGAAGACCTGATCGCCGCGAACCTCGGCAAACTGTTTCCCGGCATGCAAATTGTCGAAGCCAGTCCGTTCCACATTACCCGCAACGCCGATCTGGAGACCAAGGACGAGTTGGAGGCCGGAGATTTGCTGGAGGTGATGGAAGAGGGTGTCCGCCAGCGCCGCTTTGGAGCCGTGGTCCGGTTACAGGTGAACACCGGCATGTCTTCCGAGCATGCTCAAGATCCTGGTTACCAACCTGGAAATCGAGCCGGAGTGCATCTACAAGCAGAACGGTCCGCTTTCCTTCGGCCGCCTGAAGCACCTGGTCGCGCTCGAACCGGCCCGACCTCAAGTGGCATCCCTTCGTTCCCAATCTGCCGGCGGATTTGGAGCCTGAAAACGAGGATGACGACATTTTCTCCGTCATCCGCCAACGTGACATCCTGCTGCACCAGCCATTCGATTCCTTTCAGCCGATCGTGGATCTGTTGCAGCTTGCGGCTGGCGATCCCGGGGTGCTGGCGATCAAGATGACCTTGTACCGGGTGGGCAGAAACTCTCCCGCGGTGCAGGCGCTGCTTGAGGCCATGGAAGATCCCAAGCAGGTGGCCGCCGTCGTCGAACTCAAGGCGCGCTTCGATGAGGAGAGCAATATCGGATGGGCCCGGGCTTTGGAGCAACAGGGCGCTCACGTCGTCTACGGACTCGTCGGCCTGAAGGTCCACTGCAAGGCCATGCTCATTGTGCGCCGCGAGGGCAACAGCATCCGGCGATACGTTCACCTCGCGACCGGCAACTACAATGCCGTTACCGCGCACCTTTACACCGACCTCGGCCTGCTCACCACGGACGAGGATCTGGCCGCCGATGTAACCGACCTTTTCAATTACCTGACCGGCTATTCCGCCAAGACCGACTACCGCAAGCTGCTGGTTGCGCCGACCAATCTGCGGCGAAAATTCGCCCAGTTGATCGAACGCGAAATCGAACACCAGCGCAAGCACGGCAACGGCAGGATGATCCTCAAGATGAACGCGCTGGTCGATAAAAAGATGATCCGCCTGTTGTACCAGGCGTCGCAGGCGGGAGTGAAAATCGATCTGCTGGTGCGCGGCATCTGCTGCCTGCGTCCGGGAATCCCCGGGGTCAGCGATAATATCCGCGTCATCAGCATTGTCGGACGCTTCCTGGAGCACAGCCGCATCTATTATTTCCACAACAATGGCGACGAGCGGATCTATCTCGGCAGCTCGGACCTGATGCCGCGCAACCTCAACCGGCGGGTTGAATTGTTGTTCCCGATCGAAGACCGGAAGATGATTCGCCATCTCCACGACAACGTGCTCGGCGACGTACCTGGCCGACAACGTCAAGGCGCGCGAAATGAAGTCGGATGGCACCTACGTCCGGCGGCAGCCCGCTCCGGGTGAAGAACCGATCAGCGCGCAAAACGTGCTGCTGAAGAAAAAACCTTTTTCCTCCAAAGCCTAGATCACGCCCATAAAGCAGCTTCGCGGAAGTGTATCCGATCTCTCAAGGTGTCATCCTGAGGCGACGCGAAGCGGAGCCGAAGGATATGCTTCGCTGACACTGGAGCAAAAGCGATCCTTCGCTTCTCCACCCCATCAACGGCAAAACCAGCCGTCGCCGGGGACCCTGGCTCGCTCAGGATGACACTTCGCAGTCGCCGCCGGATAACATATTCTGAATCCGCTCTACGGCAGTTCCCGAGTTGGTGTAGCCGCCCGGCAAAATGAATTCAGAGGCGTCATCCCGACCGAAGTGCCGAGCGCCTGTGGCCGGAGCAGCCGAGCTGCGTACCCGATATTACTGTCGATCAGCAAGAAGTTGTTCGGACGCGAAGCCGGGGCTCCCATCCAACGCCGCGGTTGCGATTGATGGGGTGGGGAGTGGAGGGATCTTGTGTTTTACCGCAGCCGATGCCTAAGGGGTCGCCCCGCATGGCAACGTAGTGTGGTTTTTTTTCCCAATCGTGACACCTGCCGGTAATTCAGATTTGCGAAGCTGCCGACAAACTACTATTGTGGTGTTATCCCCATCGGATGTGCCGCACACTTTCGTTTCATTTCGAAATTTGCTGACATTTCAAATTTGGATGTGGGACGCGCAAATTGGGCGGGCATGTGGCCTGCATTACGCGAAGACGTGCCGCTCGTCACTGCGAAACTCCGAATTCGACATAAAGTATTACTCGACTCCCATGGAACCGTCTGGCGCTATCACGCAATCCGCGCGCATTGAATCGCTCGCCGGCAGTAAGATCGCGAACTGCTACCAGTGTGGCAAGTGTACGGCCGGCTGTCCGGTCGCCTCGCATATGGATCTGGTGCCGAATCAACTGATCCGGCTGCTGCAACTCGGTCGCGACGATCTGGCATTGACTTCGCCTTCGATCTGGGCCTGCGTATCGTGTCTGACCTGCTCGGCGAGGTGTCCGAAGCAGGTTGATTGCGCCGCCGTCTGGACGCGCTGCGTGAGTTCTCGCTGCGGGAAGGCAAAGTGAGTCCCGAGGCGCAAACCGTGGTGGCCTTTCAGCGGGCATTCCTCGACAACATCAGGCGCAACGGCCGGTCTGAACGAGTTGGAACTGATTGCGCGCTTCAAGCTCGCTGTCCTGTCGCGCACCCGGCAGCTTCCGTTCCTTTTCAAGGACGCCGGACTGGCTCCGCAACTGATGTCGCGCAAGAAGCTGCATCTGGTCTCCGAACGCGCGCGCGATTGCGAGGTCGTCGGCCGCATCTACGCCCGCTGCGCGCCATCTCCCGCCGGGGCTCCCGTGGAGGCCGTCGCCAAATGAATATCGGCTACTATCCCGGATGCGCGCTGCATGGCTCGTCCAATGACTACGATCAGTCGCTGAAAGCCTGCCTGGGCGCGCTCGACGTCAGCCTCCAGGAAGTGAAGGACTGGATCTGTTGCGGAGCGACGGCGGCGCACTCGCTGAACCACAAGCTGGCCCTGGCGCTTCCCGCCCGGAACCTGGCCATGGCCGAACGCGACGGCTTCAAGGAAGTGTTTGCCCCCTGTCCGCTGTGTTCGATGCAGCTGCTGAAGGTGCGCAAGGCGGTCGCCGACGACAGCCTGCGCCAGGAGCTATCGCAGATCGTCGAAGCCGAGCTTCGCGGCGACGCGCGAGGTCCTCAACCTGATCCAGGTGTTCGAGAGCATCGGCCTGGATCGTCTCAAGGCGGCCGTCAAGCAGCCGCTGGAATCGATGACGGCGGCGTGTTACTACGGCTGCCTGCTGCTGCGCCCGCCCGACGTCGTCCAGTTCGACGACTTCGAGCAGCCCAAGTCCATGGAAACCCTGCTGGCCGCGCTCGGCGCCAAGACGGTCGAGTGGAGTTACAAGACCGAGTGTTGCGGCGCGGGCATGACCATGGCGAGCGAAGACACGGTGCTGGAGCTCGCCGACAAGATTCTTAGCAACGCGGTCGAGCACGGCGCCAACTGCGTCGTCGTCGCCTGCCCCATGTGCCACGTCAACCTTGACATGAAGCAGGCGGCGGTGGAACGCAAGTACGGCAAGAAGCTCGACCTGGCGGTGTATTACCTGTCCGACGTGGTGGGGCTGGCTTTGGGCTTGTCGGGCGAGCAGTTGGGCGTCGACCGGCATTTTGTGACCCAGGCCCCTACGAGTGCAAACCAGGCCAGTCGCCGGGAGCTCCCGGAACTTCCACCCCAGCCGATTGCAAAAACGGCAATCGCCGGGGACCCCGGATCGGAACACTAGATCATGTCCAGAATCGGTGTCTTTACGTGCTGGTGCGGCGAAAATATCGCGCGCACGGTAGACGTGGATGAAGTCGCCAAGCAGGTTGGCGAGCTGCCCGGTGTCGTCTGCTCCCTGAACTACAAGTACATGTGCTCGGACCCGGGACAGAGCATGGTGCGCGAGAAGATCGCCTCCGAGCATCTGGATGGCGTCGTCGTCGCCTCCTGCTCGCCGCACATGCACCTCAAGACCTTCCGCAAAGCCGCGCAAACCGCCGGGCTGAATCCCTACCTGGTGGAGATGGCCAACATCCGCGAGCATTGCTCGTGGGTACACCATGACCGCGCGGCCGCCACCAGCAAGGCGATCGACATTATCCGCATGTCGGTGCGAGAAGGTGCGCAACGACCGGGCGCTGGCCCCGATCAGCGTGCCGGTGACGCGCCGTGCGCATGGTCATCGGCGGCGGGGTCGCCGGCATTCAGGCGGCGCTCGACATTGCCGACGCCGGCTACGAAGTGGTGATGGTGGAGCGCGAGCCCTCCATCGGCGGCAAGATGGCCGGACTTTCCGAGACCTTCCCCACCCTGGATTGCTCGCAGTGCATCCTGACTCCGCGCATGGTGGAGGTCGGCCAGCATCCGCGCATCAAGCTCTACAGCTACTCCGAGGTGGAGTCGGTCGAGGGCTTCATCGGCAACTTCAAGGTCAAGATCCGGCAGAAGCCCCGCTACGTGGACATCAGCAAGTGCACCGGCTGCGGCGACTGCTGGAACAAGTGCCCGATCAAGAAGAATCCCAGCGAATTCGATTACGGCATGGGCATGCGCCCGGCGATCTATATTCCGTTTCCGCAGGCGGTGCCGGCCCGTCCGGTGATCGACGCCGATCAATTGCACCCGGCTGAAGCGCGGCAAGGGCTGCGAAATCTGCGCCAAGAACTGCAAGGCCGGGGCCATCGACTTCAATGACCAGGAGAAGTTCGTCGAAGAAAGCGTGGGCGCCGTCGTGGTTGCCACCGGCTACAAGCTCTACAGCATCGGCAAGGAGCAGGACAAGACCTCGCTGAGCGGCTACGGCGAATACGGATACGGCAAATATAAGGATGTGATCGACTCGCTCCAGTTCGAGCGCCTGGTCTCCGCCTCCGGGCCGACCAGCGGCGTGCTCAAGCGGCCGTCGGACGGCGCGATTCCCAAGAACGTGGTGTTCATCGCCTGCGTCGGCTCGCGCGACAACGCCAAGGGCGTCGCCTACTGCTCCAAGATTTGCTGCATGTACACCGCCAAGCACACCATGCTTTACAAGCACAAGGTGCATGACGGACAGGCGCATGTCTTCTACATGGACATCCGCTCCGGCGGCAAGGGCTACGACGAGTTCGTGCGCCGCGCCATCGAGCAGGACGGCGCCAACTATTATCGCGGCCGGGTTTCCAAGATCACCGAGGAAAACGGCAAGCTGATCGTGCGCGGCGCCGACACGCTGGCCGGAATGCCGCTTACGATCGAAGCCGACCTGGTGGTGCTGGCCGCGGCCATGCGCCCGGCGCCCGGAGTCGAGGAGCTGGCGCAGAAGCTGAACGTGGGCTATGACGAGTACGGCTTCCTGATGGAATCGCACCCCAAGCTGCGGCCGGTTGAAACCAATACCGCCGGGGTCTACATTGCCGGCGCGTGTCCATGCGCCCAAAGACATTCCCGAATCGGTGGCCCAGGCCTCGGCGGCGGCCAGCAAGGTGCAGATCACGCTGGCGGCCGATCACCTGTATCCGCGAGCCGGAGATCGCCGGGGTCAACGAGCAGACCTGCGCCGCCTGTTTCACCTGCGTGCGGGCCTGCCCGTATCACGCGATCGAGCAGGCCGAAGTGCGGACCGGACGCGGCGTTTTCATCAAGCACACGGCGCGGGTGAATCCCGGACTGTGCATGGGCTGCGGAACCTGCGTTTCCGTCTGCCCTTCCAAGAGCATTGAGCTGCAGGGCTTCACCGAGCAGCAGATCTACGCGATGGTCGAGAGCATGGCATGAATGATGCGACCCAATTAGAGCCCCGGAGTTCCGAAGGAACGACCTTCGAACCGAAGATCCTGGCTTACGTTTGCAACTGGTGCACCTACCTGGGCGCCGATCTGGCGGGAACGACCCGGCTGGAATATCCGCCGAACATGCGCATCGTCCGCCTGCCCTGCACCGGCCGCATCGATTTCAACCTGCTGGTCAAGGCCTTCGAGATCGGCGCCGACGCCGTGCTGGTCTCCGGCTGCCATCCCGGCGATTGCCACTACACGGCCGGCAACTACCACGCCCGGCGGCGCTGGATTCTGTTTCGCGAACTGCTCGACCTGCTCGGCTTCGACCTCGACCGCATTCACTTCACCTGGATCTCCGCCGCCGAGGGCAAAAAATTCCAGCAGGTCGTCACCGACATTACCGAAAAGACGCGCAAGCTCGGCCCCTACACGGAGCTGTACGCCCGGGCCCCGGTCAAAGATCTCCCACAGCAGCCGCCGAAATCCTTTCCGTTGCAGAGCTTTGCCACCGAAAACGAGTTGCGCGCCGAAGCCCGCAAGCTGCTGGCCGAGGGCACGGTCAAGGTGGTGATCGGCTATGGAGAGCGCGGCCCGGTGCTGGTAACGCGGCCCGAGGACGCCGACCGGCTGGTCTGGAACAATCGCTGCACGGCGAACCTGACGATGTATCTGAAGCGCAAAGAAATCAAGGCGCTCGGACGTCCGGCCATCGTGGTCAAGGCCTGCGATGAGCGTGCGCTGGTGGTGCTGGAAAAGGAATCGCAGTTCGAGCGCAAGGATTTGCACGTCATCGGCATGGCCTGCGACGGCATGGAACAGCCGCGCTGCGCCATCTGCACGGTGCGCACGCCTCGCTTCGCCGACACCACGATCGGGCAGGTTGCGGATCAACACGCCAACGCCCAAGCCCGAACAAGCTGGACGCGCTGATGGCGCTGTCGCGCGGCGAACGCATGGCCTTCTGGGTGCAGGAGTTCGAGCGCTGCGTCAAGTGCTATGCCTGCCGGCAGGTATGTCCCATGTGCTACTGCGAGCGCTGCATGGTGGACAAGAACCAGCCCATCAGCATCGACCCCGCGCCGAGCACCAAAGGAAACTTCGCCTGGCACATCGCGCGCGCTTTTCATCTGGCCGGCCGCTGCATCGGATGCGGCGCGTGCGCGCGAGGCCTGTCCGGTGGGGATCGACCTCGGACTGCTGAATATGCAGTTGGCCAGAGCCGCCCAAAAGCACTTCGGCTACCAGGCGGGGGTTGATCCGTCGGCGGAGACTGCTGATCGGTGCGTTCTCGCAACAGGACAAAGAGGAGTTCATCGGGTGAGCGAGCTAATCACGGAAACCAAGCTGCGGCAGCTTGCGGGCGAGTGGATCGGCGGCGGCAAGCGGGTCGTCGGACCGGTTCGAATCAAGCCGAGCGCGTGCTCTACAGGCCGCTGCCGTCGCCCGAGTCCCTGCTGATCGAGTCCACGCCGGCGTCGTGCGTCCCGCCAACTCCATCAAGGAGTTCTTCTTTCCCAAGCTGGAAACGCTGTACCAGTACCGCATCCACGGGACCGGAACGATCGAATTGGTCGAGCCCGTCCTGGAATTTGCCGGAGCAGGTGATGATTGCCGCCCGGCCCTGCGACGCGGCGGCGCTGCCCATTCTGGACCATGTCTTCAATTGGGATTTCACGGACGAGTTCTACAACCGCCGCCGCGCCGCGACCACCGTCATTACCCTTGCCTGCAGCGCGAGCGACGAGATCCTGCTTCTGCACCTCCGTCGGCCTTGCCCCGGACGACCGGCTCGCGGCAGCGATGCCATGCTGTTCGACTCTCGGCGGCGGACGTTACGAAGTCCGCTGCCTCACCGAAAAGGGCCGGGCGCTGTTCTGCCGGCAAGACGGAAACGTCGGACCGAATCGGGCAAGGCCGCGCCGGCGCCCGAAGCAAGTTCGATCCCGGCAAGGTTCGCGCTTTCGTCGACGCGCACTTCGAGGATCCCCTCTGGGCCGAGCACGCGCGCACCTGCATGGGCTGCGGGGTCTGCGCGTTCTCCTGTCCCACCTGCCACTGCTTCGACATCGTCGACGCCGGGCCGGCGGCCGGCAACGCCCGCGTCCGCACCTGGGACACCTGCCAGTTCCCGATCTTTACCCTGCACGCTTCCGGCCACAATCCGCGCGGCGGCTCAACCGGCGCGCCAGCGGCAGCGCATTCTTCACAAGTTCTTCAATCTACCCGGAAAAGTTCGGCGAAATCCTCTGCACCGGCTGCGGCAACTGCGTACGCAACTGCCCGGTGGGCCTGGGCGTGCTGAACCTGCTGACAGAGATCGAACATGGACCAACATCTATAAACCCGACCTGATGGAAGTGATCGCCGTGCGCCAGCAGACGGTCGACGTGAAATCGGTGTCGCTGCGCTTTCTCGATCCGGAGCGGGCCAAGACGTTTTCGTTTCAACGTCGGCCAGTTCGGCATCTTCTCGGTGTTCGGATACGGCGAATCGACGTTCAACATCTGTTCCAGCTCGAACTGGAAAGACCGCATCGAGTTCTGCTTCCGCAAGGTCGGCCGGGTCACCGAAGCGCATGTGGAAGGTCGAAGTCGGCGACGTCATCGGCTTCCGCGGACCGTACGGCAACGGCTATCCGTGGGATCGTGTGGAAGGGACACGACCTGATTTTTCTCGGCGGCGGAATCGCCATGCCGCCGATCCGCTGCGCCGTCTGGTATGCCCTGGAAAACCGCGCCGACTTCGGCGAGATCACGGTGGTCTACGGCGCGCGCACGGTGGGCGACCTGGTCTACGTGGACGAGTTGGAGGAATGGGCGAAGTACGAGCGCGTGCGCGTGGTGACCTGCGTCGATCCGGGCGGCGAGACGCCCGACTGGAAAGGCGAGATCGGATTCGTTCCCACGGTCTTCGGAGCGCCCGGAGATCACCGTCGAAAGACCCGTCGTCCTGGTGATCGGACCGCCGATCATGATCAAGAACACGCTGCCCGTGCTGCAGAAGATGGGAGTCAGCCCGGCCTCGGTCTATACCAGCCTGGAGAACCGCATGAAATGCGGCGTCGGCAAGTGCGGCCGCTGCAACGTCGGCTCCCACTACGTCTGCAAAGAAGGCCCCGTGCTCACCATGGAGCACCTCCAGCAACTGCCGCTGGACTATTGAGCGGTTCCAACGTTGATGTATCCAGCACTCGCACCGTCGGGCTTAAAGCCCGGCTCCTGCTCGGCTTACACCTTCCGCAAATCTGTCTAGAGCAAAACCCGAGTCAGTGTGGACGCGGCTTCAGGGGCGGCCAGAGCAGTTCCCCCATTGGTGTATCCCGAGAGATAAACGACGTCATTCCGAGCGAGTGACGCCTTGCCTTGTGAGCATTTAAGCTATGTCACCGCAATGCGTTCACGAGCAGTGTGACCAATAGCGCATCGCTCTCCCGGTCGCGAGTCGAGGAATCTTGTGTGTTGCTTTTGCCGTAAAAACACACGATCCCTCTGCTCCGGGCGGAATGACGACTTTGGGAAACGTTGGGATACACCAACACGGGAACTGCTCTGACAAGCTGTTCTCTGAGAGTGTCCGCCTGAGCACCGGGGTCCCCGGCGACGGCCGCTTTTGCCGTTGCTGGGGTGAAAGCCGGGGTCCCCGGCGACGGCCGCTTTTGCCGTTGCTGGGGTGAAAGTCGGGGTCCCCGGCGACGGCCGCTTTTGCCGTTGCTGGGGTGAAAGTCGGGGTCCCCGGCGACGGCCGCTTTTGCCGTTGCTGGGGTGGAAGTCGGGGTCCCCGGCGACGGCCGCTTTTGCCGTTGCTGGGGTGAAAGTCGGGGTCCCCGGCGACGGCCGCTTTTGCCGTTGCTGGGGTGAAAGTCGGGGTCCCCGGCGACGGCCGCTTTTGCCGTTGCTGGGGTGGAGTCGGGGTCCCCAACAAGCCCGCTGTTGGCTTGTTGGGGGTGTATCAACGCAGTTTGATGAACTCGGTCGCGCTGGCCAGGGAATTCAAGGCGGCCTTGTTGCGGACGATCAGAGTCGTTCCTTTGCTGCGCACGATGTGCCGCTTCTTGAACTCCATCAGCACCCGGGTCACGGTCTCGCGCGAGGCCGCGATCATCTGGCCCATCTCCTCGTGGGTGAGCAGGAGCCTGACCTGAGGTTCGGGTTGCTCTGCTTCTCCGGACGTACCATCCAGTCCAGCAGCAGTTTGGCAACTTTCTCGGCGGCCGATTGTGCCATGTTGAACGAACGCAATTCACGGCATGCGTAATTGTATTTTTCGGCCAACTGCTGGTCGACGCGGAAGCTGGCCTCGGCATGGGTGCCCAGAAAGCGAAGAAAATCTTCGCGCTTGATGAAGTTGATCTGGCAGGACTCGATGGTCTCGGCGGTCACCATGTAAGGGTGGCCCGAGATGGTCGCGCTCAGGCCGAGCACTTCACCGGCTTCGGCGATCCTCATGATGACCGTCTTGCCTTCCGCAGAGGAGAAGGACAGCTTAACGCGGCCCCGGCACAGGATGAACACGCCCCGCGGTTCATGGCTCTCGGCAAATAAAATTGAGCCTCGGGGAAAAACCGTCGTGTATCGGAGAGTCTCAAATGACTGGAGCGTCTGCTCGGGCAGATCGCAGAATCTAAGATCGCCTTTGATCGTGCAGGCGGTACAGCTTTCAACAATATCGAAGCCGTAGGATGGCATCTCTTACCTTGCCCTTGCTTACGGTGCACGGTCCCCCAAGAATGGCTCGGGATCTCACCGCGACGCTGCTTGACGATCGAATGTGAGTCCCTATAAATAACGAATTTCCTAATTGCTCAAGTGCAATGCTCACATCGCCGTGTGACAATTTTGCCCGGAAAAAACGGCCTCGGCGAAGATCCGCGCCTGTAGCCATTCCGCCGCCTGGGCAGCGAAAACCGCGGATTATCTTTCTTCCCCCTGTTCCCTCGGAAGCAACTTTTCTGCCCGGCCTTGGTTATCAGTAGTGGAACCAGTGAGCGAACTCCCGGCAGAAACTACAGCATCCGGAAGAAACAGGCGGACGCCGATTGCCCCGGCTTGAGCCTTACGCTCGGCAGAATCAAAGGGTCGGTGCGGATAGGAGGACGGTGAAAAAGCGAAGTGCCAGCGTCGCCCGGCAAACAATCGATTGGAGCTACGTGCTGGCGCTTATCTCCGCGCCCGTGATCGGAATTGCATATTGCCGCGCGGCTCAACGGGACGAACGGGCGGGATACAACATCACGGCCGCGCTGGAGTGGCGCCGGGCGGCCGAGTTGATGGCGCCGATTCCGGCCGCCGCCGACGGTTGCTGGTTGCAGTGGGAGCGCATCATGCGCCTGCCGCGACGGCTGGCAGAACCGATCGCGGGCGAGGCCGCAGGTGAGTTCGCGGAAGCCTTTATTCCCTTCGACCCAGCCCGGAAACTGGTTGCCGATGGATAAGTTCTACAGCGGTTCCCGAGATGGTGTATCCCGAAGCCGTAGTCCATTGGCCGTTGCGACCAACAGGGAGACGGCAGGGAACAATTCCGAGAGGATATAGCTTCTCGGGAACCGCTGTAGCAGGCTGCTGAAAAACAGCGCCTCGCTGGTTGCTTCGGCGTGTTTTTCAGCAGCCTTCTAGTCGGTTTTGACGGCGAGTTTTGCCTGCTCCTGGTACTTATAGCCGGCGGTCACTTTCGGCATGAGCATGGTTACAGTGCCGCCAATCACCAAGATGACGGCCAGACTGTAAATGCCATAGTTCATGTTTCCGGACTTGGTTGTAAACCAGCCGAACAACACCGGCCCGATGAAACCGCCGAGATTGCCGATGCCGTTGATGATGCCTCTGGCTCCGCCGGAGACTCCGGGCGGAAACACCAGCGCCGGCATTGACCAGCATGGGCTCTGCATGGCCTTGGAAAGCAGTCCGGTGACGCAGATCAGCCCAGTAGGAAAGCCACATGTGTTTGCGGGAACAGAGTGGCGACCCAGAAGGCCACGCCGAAGCCCCAGAGGCATTGGCGCACCAGATGCGGCGATTCCCTTTGCGGTCTGAAAGCGCGCCGAACCAATAGACGCCGACCACGGCGGCAGCCAGCGGTAATGCGCTGAGCCAGCCTACGGTGGTCAGGCTCATCTTGGTGAGGCTCTTTCAGCAACGTCGGCAACCAGATCAGGTACCCATAGGTGCCCGAGGTGTAGCAGACGTACAGGATTGCCATGATCCAGATGTTCTTGTCCATAAACAGTTGCTTATAGGACCATTTCACCTGGCCGGCCGACTTCATGTTGGCAACGGCAATCGCCCTTTCTTTCGCGGCGAGGGTCGTCAGCAGGTACTCTTTTTCCTCCTTGGAGATCCACTTGGCTTCTTCGGGACGGTCGCTGATCAGCGGCAGCCAGATCGCGATCAACGCCAGCGATACGATGCCCTCGAAGAAGAACAGTCCGCGCCAGCTATAGTGGGTAACCACTAATCCCTGAAATCGGATTGGTTACCGCCGCCGACAGCGGCAGGCTGATCAGGAACAGAGCATTGGCGCGTCCCAGTTCCTTTTGCGGGAACCACTTGCCGATCACCACCAGGACCGCCGGATAAACACCGCCTTCTGCCACTCCCAGCAGAAAACGCATGATGACCAACTGCCAGCTATTGTGGACAAACCCGGTCAGAAACGAGATGGTGCCCCACGCCGATGATCGTCCAGGTGATGAACTTCTTCGCGCTGCCATGTTCGGCGAAGTGCCCTCCGGGAATCTGCAGCACCAGGTATCCCCAGAAAAACATTCCGGCCGCCAATCCGGCGACGGCCGCCGACATTCCAGGCCTCATTCATGCCCCCGGCCATGGCAAAACCGATATTCACCCGGTCCATGTAGGCGACGATGTAAATGATGATTGTCGGCGGGATGATCCGCCACCATCTGGCTTTGGGAATTAGTTTCTGCAAGTTTTCAGTCGTAGCCACTGACCCCATCGAAGTTCCCTCACGCCTTCAGCTTCGTATTGCACTCATTGATATCTTGCCGGTTGCGAGCCGTGCCGGCCGCTGCAGGTTGCCCAGGCCGGAATGCGGGATGCTTACGCTGCGACTCAACACGCGCCCATACCGCCCGTTAGAGGCCGCGGCACAGCCATGCAATGCCCGTGATGCTTCGCAAGGAATTATCGACCTTCGCCCGGCGATTGACAATCGGCAAATCCTGCCGGTCACTCCGGGGCATTGGCGGGTATTGGGCGCGACGGCGGCGCCAGGCCCATTTGACAACCGCCGCCTTCGGCGTTAACTTTCGAGTGACTTCTAAGTGAAAGGTGGGTTTCCGGAACGCACTCTGTTCAGCCCAGAGATCCCCGAGGGTGGATCTCGGCCCAGCGCCAGCCCGGAATTTCTCTGCTATGACAATTAAAAATAATGATACGATAAGACCGGCCTCCGCAAGGGGCTGACGAGTTACGGCGATTTGGGCTTTTCCCTGTTTCTGCGCAAGGCATTTATCAAGGGCGCGGGTTACACCGATGACGTTCTCGAGCGCCCGATCGTCGGAATCATCAACACCGGAAGCGATTACAACCCCTGTCACGGCAACGCGCCGCAGCTCATCGAGGCCGTCAAGCGCGGCGTCATGCTCGCCGGCGGACTGCCGATGGTTTTCCCGACGATCTCCATTCATGAGAGCTTCGCCTATCCCACGAGCATGTTTCTGCGCAACCTGTTGGCGATCGATACGGAGGAGATGATTCGGGCGCAGCCGATGGATTCCGTGGTCATGATCGGCGGCTGCGACAAGAACGTGCCGGCCCAGTTGATGGGCGCGGCTTCGGCCGGCATTCCGGCGATCTCGCTGGTGAGCGGCGCCATGCTGACCGGCGGCCATCGCGGGGTGCGCGTAGGCGCCTGCACCGACTGTCGCCGTTACTGGGGAATGTATCGCGGCGAGCAGATCGATGCCGCCGAGGTCGAAGAGGTCAATAATGCCCTGGTGGCGAGCGTGGGCTTCTGCTCGGTGATGGGCACGGCCAGCACCGTCGCCTGCATGGCAGAGGGGCTTGGCATGATGATGCCGGGCGGAGCTTGCCCGCCGGCGGTGACCGCCGACCGCATGCGCATCGCCGAGGAATCCGGCACCCAGGCCGTCAAGATGATCGAGCAGAAACTTACGCCCGACAAGATCATGACGGGCAAGGCGTTCGAGAACGCCATGCGGGTTCTGCTGGCGATTGGCGGCTCGACCAACGGCATCGTCCACCTGACGGCCATTGCCGGACGGCTTGGCATCGCCATCGACATGGACAGGCTGGGATGCGATGAGCCGCGAAACGCCCGTGCTGGTCGATCTGAAGCCTTCGGGCCAGGGATACATGGAGGACTTCCACAAGGCCGGCGGCATGCTGGCCCTGATGCGCGAGCTGAAGCCGTTGCTGCATCTGGACGCGCTCACGGTCAGCGGGCGCACCTGGGGCGAAGAGCTGGAGAGAGCCCCTGCGCCATTTAAGCAGGACGTGATCCGGCCGCTGAGCAACCCCATTTACAAGGTGGGCGGAGTCGCCGTGCTGAAAGGCAATCTTGCGCCCGGCGGAGCGCTCATCAAGCAGTCGGCGGCTTCGGCCGACCTGATGGAGCACGAGGGCCGCGCGGTGGTGTTTGAGAATAACCAGGACATGGCGACCGCATCGACGATCCGAACCTCGACGTTAAAGCCGACGACATTCTGGTGCTGAAGTGCATCGGTCCGATTGGCGCGCCGGGAATGCCGGAAGCGGGTTATCTGCCGATTCCGAAGAAGCTGGCGAAGCAGGGCGTCAAGGACATGGTCCGCATCTCCGACGGCAGCATGAGCGGCACGGCGTTCGGAACCATCGTGCTGCACGTGATGCCGGAATCGGCCATCGGCGGGCCGCTGGCGCTGGTGCGCTCGGGCGACCGTATCAAGCTCAGCGTTTCGTCGCGTTCGATTTCACTGCTGGTCAGCGACGCCGAGCTGAAGCAGCGCGCCGCCACCTGGGTCAAGCCCGAGATGAAAGATCACGAGAGAGGCTACCGCAGGCTCTTCTTCGACACCGTGACCCAGGCCGACCTGGGATGCGACTTCCACTTCCTGCGCGCACCTGAGATCAAGGAGACGGTGCCGAAACTCAGGGCGCAGAAGGTCTCCGGCTAAGCGCGGGAAATAAATTGAACGAGTGTCATCCTGAGCGTAGCGAAGGATCTGCTTTTCCGTTGGGAGCCCCATTCAAGCGAAGCTTGGCTGGGGCTTTCGTCATCTGCTCCAGTGTCCCACATCCGCTTGCCGTTGGCTGAGGTTGGAAGCTGGAGAAGTGCGGCTCTGTTTCGTCCCCATGCCGGGGGCATCGGATTTACCCGCATCGGAGGCCCCAGCGAGGCTCGGCTCGCTGGGGTGATTATCGGGGTCCCCGGCGAGGCTCGGCTCGCTGGGGTGACTTACGCCTTCACTTCCACTGGTGCCACTTTCGCCGCGACCTTCATCGTGTAGCCGGCCGTGACCTTGGGCAGCAACATCGTAACCCCGGCGCCGAAGATCAGGACGATGACCAGGCTGTAAATGCCGTAGTTCATGTTTCCGGTCCTGGTGGTAAACCAGCCGACCATCACCGGCCCAAAGAAGCCGCCCAGATTCCCCAGCGCGTTGATGACGCCGCGTGCTCCTCCGGCCACTCCCGGCGGAAACACTACGGCTGGCATCGCCCAGAAGGGACTCTGCATGGACTTGGTGAACAGTCCGGTCAGCACCAGCAGCCCGAAGCTAACCCAAATGTACGCTGGAAACAGCGTGGCCAGCCAGAAGATCACGCCGAAACCCAACAGCGACAGCGCCGTATACAGGCGGCGGTTGCCGCTTCTGTCCGACAGAGCGCCCATCATGTACAAGCCGCCCAGCGCCATGACAAACGGTAACGAAGTCAGCCAACCTACATTGGTCAGGCTCATCTTGGTGAGCTTTTTCAGGATCGTCGGCAGCCAGAACGTATAGCCATATTGCCCGGTCGTGTAGCACATGTAACACAAAACCATGATCCAGAGATGTTTATTCGCCAGCAGCTTCCGGTACGACAACTTGGCTTGCGTGCCGGCCTTTGCCGCGTACTCCGCCAGGGCTTCGGCCTTCTCGCGCGCCAGGGTCGTGATCAGAAATTCCTTTTCTTCCTTCGAAATCCACTTCGCATCTTCCGGGCGGTCGCTGATGATGGGCATCCAGATGAAGATCAGCAGCAGCGATACCGCGCCTTCATAGAGAAACAGCCAGCGCCAGCTATAGCTCGCGACAATCCACCCCGATACCGGGTTGGTGATCACCGTCGACAGCGGCAAACTCATCAGGAACAGGGCGTTGGCGCGTCCCAGTTCTCGCTTGGGAAACCATTTCCCGACCACGATCAGCAGCGCCGGATAAAGCCCGCCTTCGGCCACTCCCAGCAAAAAACGCATCACCAGCAACTGCCAGGAGTTCTGCACCATCCCGGTCAACATCGACAGGCCGCCCCAGGCAATAATCGTCCACATGATGAACTTCTTCGCACTGCCATGCTCGGCGATGTGCCCGGCGGGAACCTGCAGCACCAGATATCCCCAGAAGAATACGCCCGCGGCCAGCCCTGAAGCCGCCATGGACAGCCCTAATTCCTTGTTCATGCCGCCCGCCATGGCAAAACCTATGTTCATCCTGTCCATGTAGGCAATGATGTAAATGATGATGGTCGGTGGGATGATCCGCCACCACCGGCCGGTGGGGATTGGCGTTACAGCCGCAGCTTCAGCACTCATGGATGAGCCTCCTGGCCTCCGAGTCTCGAACCGGTTCCCGCGAATCGCAGCTTCCGGCGTCCCCGACGCGCCGTGGTCGCGCGTGATTCGGGCAGAGCACTCGGCTTCCTGTATGTAATTCTCGTCTGAAAATTCTTATAAATGCTTCGGACAAAGGTATCACAGGCTGGATGGTTACTTCTTAAATTCCCAAGCGGCTGTTCAAGAGCTGTTTAACTTTCAGTGTAGTCGCCTGAGAGGGTTTCATCCTGAGGCGGAGCCGGGGTCCCAGACAAGCCCGTTGTTGGCTTGTTGGGGTGGAGAAGCCGAAGGATCTGCTTTATTTACGGAACAAACGCTGGTTCTTCGCTCCCCGCACTCGCTCAGAACGACACTTCCAGAGTGTTTCCATGCTTGTCATGCTGAGCAGCGGGGTCCCCGGCGACGGCTGCTTTTGCCGTTGCTGGGGTGGAGCAGCGAAGCATCCCATGAGACTGGCCCAATCCGTGCCGCTGCGGGCTTTTGATTGAACCCTCCGGCTGTGTCTCAGCCCTCGAAGTTCCAGGGATACTTCGCTCCGTTTCACTCCGCTCAGTATGACTCTAAAAACGGCACCTAGCGCTTGACTCCCTAAAGGAATTACTTTGGCTGGCCTTTGGGATCCGGTTCGGTTCCCTTTTGATCTTGATAGGCTTTACGAAGGTCATGACCCTGCAAAAATCGAGCCCCGTGTGTCTTCGGATATTCGCCACACCCGCACTCACATGGCTTTAGAGGCTCCGCCTTCGCATCCTTCGCCGCCTCGGTCGCCCCGTCCAGCAGGCGCAGCCCTTCGAAGGCGTGCGGACCGATCAGCCCCGTATTCGCGTAGATAAACAGTTTCGCCCGGCTGTCGGTGATGTCCAGGTTGCGCATCGTCAACTGCCCGATGCGATCGATCGGCGTGAACGCGCTCTCGGTGTTCTTTTCCATCGTCAGGCGCTCCGGAGCATAGGTCAGGTTCGGGCTCTCGGTATTCAGAATGGTGTAATCGTTGCCGCGGCGCAGCTCCAGGGTCACTTCGCCGGTGACGGGCTTGGCCACCCAGCGCTGCATGGTTTCGCGCAGCATCATCGATTGCGGATCGAACCACCGGCCCTCGTACATCAGGCGTCCCAGCCGGCGTCCCATGTCGCGGTATTGCTCGATGGTGCCTTCGTTGTGGATGCCCGTGATCAGCCGCTCGTAGCCGATGAACAGCAGCGCCATGCCCGGCGCTTCGTATATCCCGCGGCTCTTCGCCTCGATGATGCGGTTCTCGATCTGGTCCGACATCCCGAGGCCGTGGCGTCCGCCGATGGCGTTCGCCTCCAGCACCAGGTCCACTTCGCTCGGCAAAGGTCTTCCCGTTCAGCGCCACCGGCAGCCCCTCGGCAAAGCTGATGCGGACCTCTTCCGGCTTGATGGCCACGTCGTCGCGCCAGTGGGCCACGCCCATGATCGGCTCCACGATCTTCATCCCCTTGTTGAGGAACTCCAGATCTTTCGCCTCGTGGGTGGCGCCCCAGATATTGGAATCGGTCGAGTAGGCCTTCTCCTTGCTCATGCGGTAGTTCAGGCCGGCCTTTTCCAGCAGCTCCGACATTTCCTTGCGGCCGCCAAGCTCGTCGATGAACTGCTGATCGAGCCACGGTTTGTAGACGCGCAGATTCGGATTGACCAGCAGGCCGTAACGGTAGAAGCGCTCGATGTCGTTGCCCTTGTAGGTGCTGCCATCGCCCCAGATGTTGACGTCGTCTTCCTTCATGGCGCCCACCAGCATGGTGCCGGTCACGGCGCGTCCGATCGGGGTGGTGTTGAAGTAGGGAACGCCGGCGGTCGAGATGTGGAAGGCTCCGCACTGCAACGCGGCCAGTCCCTCGCGCACCAGTTGCACCCGGCAGTCGAGCAGGCGAGCCTTCTCCGCGCCGTATTCCAGCGCCCGGCGCGGGATATCGTCGTAGTCGGACTCGTCGGGCTGCCCCAGGTTCGCGGTGTAGCAGTAAGGGATTGCGCCCTTCTGGCGCATCCAGTAGATGGCCGCGCTGGTGTCCAAGCCTCCCGAGAAGGCGATCCCGACCTTTTCTCCGACGGGGAGAGATTGCAAAATAGTGCTCATAAACTGTCCTCTTCCATGGAGTGCCCTGACCGCGCCGGCATCGTGCCGTCAGGGCGAAACCCGTATGAAACCCGATAATAAGCCGACTTTCTACTTCGGCAAAATTTCGGAAAAATTAAGATAACTTCTCTACTTTAGCCGTCCTGCGGCAAAAAATATATGCTTTGGTGAGTCTTCCGCCGACGTTTTGTGAAGTGTCCTCATGAGCGAGCCGGGGTCCACCCGCCAAGACAAGTGAGAAGAGGATTCCCAACAGTTTCGCGTAAGTAGCGTGACTTTGGGTGCCCCAGGTTCCGCGCCGCGTAGTTCGGCGCTAACCTGGGGAAGTTCTCTCTACCGTGAAGGGCGGACGGAACTACCCCACGTTAGCCAAAGACAGGCGAACGTGGGGCACCCGACGTTCTCACCACCTAGGACTTGGGTGTCATCCTGAGCGAAGCGAAGGACCCCCCACAACGCTGACTCGATATCGCCGCACCCGGCTTTTCGACCAGAGTTCTCGCCCCGCGGGTTCCAACCTTGCTGGCAACGATATAAGCCAAGAAATCCCGTGACGGCATTTCGGTTGAAACTCCCGAACTCCATGTTCGATTAAGCCGCGCCGGGATCCTTCGCTTCGCTCAGGATGACACTTCGCAGTCGCCGCCCGAATACACGCATGTGTGAACCGCGCCGCAGTTCTATTCCTCCGGAAGCACCGGCAGCGCCGCCGTATTGATCGCCGCGGGTCGTCGCGCAGCTTCAGATACAACAGCGTTCCATTCGGACGCGGCACGGCGAGCGTCGCATCGGCGAATCCCACCGGCACCGGCACGGCATGGGTAAACCGCTGCGTCGGAGGCCACCGAATCGATCAGGAACAGGTTCGTCCCCGACTAATGTGCATTGCTTGTCCGGACTATCCGGGCAGCGTATCTCCTTGAGCGTGGGAATCCGCACCAGCTTGACCAGCGGCTGCCAATCTCCGGCGGCGCCGTTGGCATCGACCGGACGGAAGCGCAGCGGGCCGAATGCGGACGGCCCGAAACTCTTGAGCGGATCCAGCACGGCAAGGGCAGTCTTGGGGTCCTGCAACGTCAAATTGCCGTCGGCGAAGCTCAACAGCACGTGGAAGGATTCGTCTTCCGCTGCCGACTTCGATCTTCTCGGTGCGCGAAAACGTCGCGGGAGTCTCCGCCTTGAGGAAAAACGACAGCCGCCCGTTTTGCGGCAAGATCGTCCTGGTTCGCCAGCCGAATGGCCGAGCGGTTTGCCCCCTGCGGCGCCTGCACGCTCTTGCTGATGAATGGAGACCTTGGGCCGGGGCGCTTCGACGGTCGTTTGCACTTCCAGGAACCGGCCATCCTTGAGCGCGACGTGCGCCAGCAATTTCTGGTCCGGCTGCAAGGGCGGCGGGTGCCGCACTCGGCGCCAGTAATTTCAGTTCGTCTTTCTGCTGCACCCGCTTCAGCCCCGCCGGAGCAAAATGAACCCCGTTCAGATCCAGGCCGGCCACCTCGTCCAGCCGCGTTCCGGTCAGCAACCCCTGCTGGTCGCCGGCGTGAATCACCAGATGCATCGAGGTGCCCCGCTTCGGCATAAGCCTGTAGCGGGACTTCATCCGGCTGCGCCAGACCGTGCTTCTTTACCAGCATCGTCAGCCGTCCCGGAGCCGCGCCTTTCAGCGGCACCTTGACTTCGAGTTCATTCGGGTTTGCTCAGCTTCCAGACGGCCTTGGAGGTCTTGCCGTGCTCATCCTTGATCGAGACCTGATCGACGCAGGCGGCATCGTCGGCCTGCAAATGCAGCACGTCCTCGCGACCCACCACCATGGCGTTCGCATCGGCCGCGGTCGTCGTCCATTTCGCCGCGTGCGCGCTGCGCAGTTGCAGATTAGGTCCGTCGAAGGTTTCAAATCCCCAGTCGCCGTGCACCGTTCCCGTCAACTCCGCATCGAGGCCGGGGCGCAGAGTGTGCGCGTCCACCACCGACTCCGCCGCGCGCGGCATCCGCCCGCAACGGAAGATCCATGCTCAGGCCGGATTTCTCTTTCACCCGCAGCACAAGATCGTGCGCGTACCCGGTGGAGAACACCAGCGGAGCGCCCTCCACCGGCAACACCAGCGCGGGCTGTTCGAGGCAAGACACCTGCTTCGAATCCACCGGACGCAGCGGCGGCAACTGCGCGGCTTCCACCGCGGGCAGGCCGACCACGATCACCGATTTCGGCTTGCGAAACGACGGCGGATTGTTCAGCTTCAGCTCCAGCACATCGTCCTTCGCCAGCGCCAGCGCCGGAATGTACTGGAATTCCGCCGTATGCAGGTTTTCCATGATTCGCGCCATATCCATGACCGCTCCGACGTAGGGGCTGTAAGCTCCTCCGCCCGCCTGCTTCGTCGTGCTCAGCACGCCGATCAGATCGGAGCTCGGCCCGGAAGTAAGAGCGGCCACCATCGATTGACTCTGTCCGTCCTCCATGACGAGCTGCCCGGTGTTTTGCATCAGGCAGGGAGCCTGCTGCTCGCTGGGCTTGTCAAAGCATTGCTTATCGAGCTTGATGTTCAGGCTGCGCGCCAGCAGCACCGAGCGATCATGCAGCGCCTCGGGTTCGGAGATGGATGTTTGCTTGACGATCTCAAGATATCGGTCGAGGCGCGAGCGGTCGAGACTCGCCTGGTTGAGGTCCTGCGAAGCTCTGACGAACGCCCCGGGCTTGCCGCGCACGGTATTGCGCAGGGTGCTGAAGTCGCCTCCGGTCTGCGGCGCCAGCAGCAGCAGCGCCTGCTGCGCGTCCTGCGGAACGGTGACCAAGATTCCGTCCTGCCGCACTTGCCTGTTCCAGGTTTCCGCCCGGGTGAACCAGTTTTCCGCCGGCGGATTCGTCGAGCCCCGCAGGAACGCAACCACCATCAGGTAATGCACCGACTGGCTGGATGGCAGCAGCGGGTGAATCCACAGCCGGTCGCCGGGTTGCAGGTTCGGCACCTGTGAAACCGGCAGCGTTTTCCCC
Source organism: uncultured Acidobacteriota bacterium (assembly GCA_963786555.1). Taxonomy (GTDB): domain Bacteria; phylum Acidobacteriota; class Terriglobia; order Terriglobales; family Acidobacteriaceae; genus CAWBRT01. The sequence continues at coordinate 41,634 of CAWAZO010000015.1, read as the reverse complement.
GCCCGCGTCACCTTCAATTCCAGACGAGGTCCTGACAGATCGAAAGCGGGGCCCTCGGCGCGCGCCAGATTTCCCCCACGAAAGCAAGCTGACAAGAATGACAAGAACAAAACGCAAGTAACCGGATTTTGAAAACATGCTTTCTATTTTACGAGCTTCTTGCGACCTTGGCGGCCTGCTCGTATCAATGTCGATATAGGGCAGTTCCCGGATTGTAGCTGCCCGGCAATCCCGAAGACCTTTTTGACCCGGCGGGACAGCCATGGTAAAGTTGAGCGCCGCGAAGCGTTGCAAGGCCCGGGCTGCCGATCGAAATCGCAAATTGAGCATTCGCGACTTGGATCAGCTCGAGACCGGTTGGCCGTCGTGACTTGCTTCGCAGGTTTTGCTTCGGAGTGATCTTTCGGAGTGATTCAAGATGCCCGCTTCAGCAACTGCTCTGGCCCCCGTTCCCCAATCGCAGGCTCGATTAATCGGACTGAGTTCAGGTGAGAAATTGCGGCTTACCCGGCACGAGCACCAACTCACGCTGCGGGATGTGTCGTTAGCAACTCGTCTCATCGCCGTCAGTCAGAGAAACCTTGAGTTCGCCATCTCTCCGGGACGCCTTTCCGAAGTGGAAACCAAGGGCGTCGTCCCCAATATTTACCGGATTTATTCGCTGGCAATGGTCTATCAGCTCAATCTGCAAGAGTTGCTCGTCTGGTTCGGAATTCCACGACTTCCTTGATTCCAGGATTCAGATATCCATCAACTGGATTGTTCCAACTAGATATAAACGAAGGAGTTGTTGCTTCCATAACCCTTCCTCGCGATGTTCGGAAAACGAAAAACCTGGCAATTCTGAGACTCGGCTTGCAAGCAGTTACTGTCTTTATGCTCACCAGAAAAACCCGCAGCTCACGTTTACACAATTTGCGAATTCTTACAAACTCTTTGCTCGCAAGTACATAACCGGGAATCTCCAGCCATGCCCAACTTGGCACAAAAACTGCACAGCATTCGAACTGGTTAGACCAGCCTATGTTGCAGGAGATTTTTTGTGATCACCGAATCTTCTATTACCTCCCTCAGATCTTCCTGTTCCTGTGCAGTCAAAATCCTTTCGGTCGGTAACGACCCCCGTCTATTGGACAGCAATACCGCCGTCTTGAGCGGTGCCGGTTACCAGGTAAAGCCAGTCACTCTCCAGCAGACGCTCAAATCGATTGACGCTGAACGTTTCGATGCCGTGGTGCTGTGCCATTCGCTCAAGCCTGGCGAAGCGCAAGCGGTGCTCTCGTTAGTCAGGTCTTCTTTCCGGTTCGATATTCCAATCATCCAGATTTACGCGCGGACTCCAGATCCCGCGTTCCGTTTTTCGTCTCCTTCGTACAATCCCGCAAACTTGCTGTCGGTTGTGGACTGGGCTCTGCGGCCTGAGCTTCGCGCTTCGGCCTGAGCCGTGGCGGCTGAATTTAAGCAATAGCCTGCCCTGCTGATGGCAGTTTGCCGAATGGATTTACGGAGCAACTGGCTGGCGCCGCGACAAGCCGGCCTTCACCCACTGCGACATTGAATCGCAACCAAGGATGGGAGATTTCATGAGCACGATGGTTTCATCTGAAACACAACTTTTAAACGCCAAGTCCCTTCAGGGGAAGGTGGCACTGGTGACGGGCGCGGCTCGCGGCATCGGACGCGCGATTGCCTTCGAACTGGCTGGTCGCGGCGCAACCGTGGCGCTGAACTTCCGCAGCAGCGCCGCCGAAGCCAAGAGCGCCGGCGAAGAACTCCAACAGCATGGCGTCGCCTGCCGGCTCATCAAAGGCGATGTCGGTCAGCCCGAGCAGGCACGCTCCATCGTCCAGGAGGTGCTCGACACTTATCGGCGGATCGACATCCTGGTGAACAACGCCGGCATTACCCGCGACCGCTCCATGCGCAAGATGGACGACCAGGCGTGGACGGACGTGATCAACACCAACCTGCACGGCACCTATTACTGCACCAGCGCGGCCCTGCCCTCGATGATCGAAAACAAGTGGGGACGCATCATCAACATCAGTTCGCTGGTCGGGCAGTCGGGCGCCTTCGGCCAAGCCAACTATGCGGCCAGCAAAGCCGGCATCATCGCCTTTACCAAGGTTGTCGCCCTGGAGATGGCGCGCTATAACATCACCGCCAATGCGGTCGCGCCCGGCTACACCTCGACCGACATGGTGCAGGGAGTTCCCGAGGAAGTCTTGAAGCAGATCTGCTCGAAGATTCCTCTCGGACGCCTGGCGACGCCTGAGGAGATCGCCAAAGCCGCGGCCTTCCTGATCACCGACGGCGACTACATTACCGGCGAAGTCCTCAACGTCAACGGCGGCGTCTTCATGTCGTAGCTCTTTTTCTCTCCCCTCATGCGGGCCGGTGAAACCCCCTTCGCCGGCCCATTTTTCTGCCGGCGGTCCACCCCGACAAGGCCAACCACAGGCTTGTCGTGGACCCCGCCGGCATCGAAGCCGGACTATGCGGCCTGCTTATGCTTCTCGGCGACCGTCGCCGGCTTCCCTGGTATCCGCGACGGCCGTCGCGCGATGAGCGGCAAAAGGAGAGAACAGAGCCATCACGACCGCAATGACGTGAATCGCGGTGGTGTACTCTCCCGTCGTCTGCCGGACACGGGCAATCAAAATCGGCGAAGGAATCGCGCCGGCACCCCATGCCAGCAGTATCCATCCATAAATTCCGCCCATGAACTTTCGGACCAAAGAAATCGGCCGTGAACGACGGCATGGTGCCGAAGCCGCCGCCGTAACAGAGGCCGACGATGGCGACCGCCGCGGTGAACAGCGCCGCCGTGTGCAGGTGCGGCAGTGAAAAGAACACAACCGACCTGAATCAGGAAGAGCAGGAAGTACACCCGGGCGCGTCCGAGGAAGTCGGAAACCGCGGCCCAGAAGACGCGTCCCAGACCATTGAAGATCGAGATCACGCCGACAATTCCGGCGGCGGCGACCGGCGTAAGCCCGACCAGTTGCTGCGCCATCGGCGAGGCCTGGCTGATGATCATGATGCCCGGCCGAAACATTGAGGAAAAGCATGACCCACAGCAGCCAGAACTGCCAGGTTGACATCGCCTCCTTAACCGTGAACTCGTAGGTTGTAGCAGATTTTGAAACCGAGGAGCGCGGTTCCCAGCCCTCGGGACGCCAGCCCTGTGGCGGGTTCTGGTAGAACTGGGCGGTGATCACCACCAGGACCAGGTACACGATCCCCAGCGTCAGAAAGGTTGCGGGCACTCCCCTGGCCACGATTTCGCGCGCGGCCAGCGGGCTCATCACCAGCGCGCCGGCGCCGTAGCCGCAAACCGCGACGCCGGTCATCAGTCCCCGGCGGTCCGGGAACCACTTCACCAGCGTGGCAACCGGACAGATGTAGCCCATCCCCATGCCGACTCCGGCCAGCGCTCCGTAGCCGAGATAGAGACCGCCCAGAGAATGCCTGCTGGCAGCCAGGGCAGCGACGATATAGCCCAGTCCATAGAGGAAGCCCGCGACGGTCGCGACCCGGCGCGGTCCTACGCGGTCCTGCCATAGTCCGCCGATCACGGTTCCGAAACCGAGGAAAGCGATCGAGAGGGTAAAGTTCAGGAAACCTGGGTGAGCGTCCAGTGTTCGGCGTTGATCAGCGGCCTGACGAATACACTCCAGCCGTACACCGCGCCCAGACAGATCTGCATAATGACCGCCGCGACAGCAATTCCCCAGCGGTTCGGAAGACGATCCGTTGCCATAGTTGTCTCCATTCACCGAAAATACGATGCCAGTAAAAATTCGCAGCTATGACCGCTCGCTTCCGCTCAGGTTTTCACTTCGCGACCTTTCGCCTCCCGGTTTTCATCACAACGCCTGCATCACGCCTTCTAGCGGGCTGCTGAAAAACTTCCAGCCGGCTGCGGAAAACTCATCAACTCAATAAACTCATGAAAAGTGTCATCACTCATCAGAAGTGTCATCCTGAGATTGCGCCGTTTTTGCGCGACCGAAGGATCTGCTTGGCTTTCAGCGCTCGCAACCAGCAGATCTTCCCGCCCCACCCCAACCAGCCGAGCCTCGTCGGGGACCCCGGTTCGCTCGGAATGACACCTTCGGAAACAGTCCTCATCACGCCTTCTACGCCGCCGGATGCACCACTTGCCGGGACGCGTTCTGAATCCGCTGCGGCCCCGAATAAATAACAAACCGCCGCCCGCGCAGAAATCCAATCAGCCCCATGCCGAACTCGCGGGCAAGATTCACCGCCAGGTCCGATGGCGCGGAGACCGAAGCCAGCACCGGAACTCCGGCCATCAATGCCTTCTGCACGATCTCGAAGCCGCCGCGCCCGCTGACCAGCAACACCGCGTCGCTTAACGGCAGACGATCGTTGGCCAGCGCCCAGCCGACGACCTTGTCGACCGCGTTGTGACGGCCCACATCTTCGCGCAGCACCAGCAGCTCTCCCTCTCGGTCGAACAACCCGGCGGCATGCAAGCCTCCGGTCCGTCCGAAGATCGCTTGCGAGGCGCGCAGTTGATCCGGAAGCCGGCAAAGCACTTCGGGGTCGAGTTGGAAGTCCTGGTTCGGCGCCGCCAATCCGCTGCGCCCGCACGGCGTCAATCGAAGCCTTGCCGCAAACCCCGCAACTCGACGCGGTGTAGAAGTTGCGCCGCATCCTGTCGGAGTCCAGTGTCACTCCCGAGGCCAGCTCCACGCGCACGCGATTGGCGCCATTCTGTTTCTCGTCCGCCTCATGACGCGCCGACGCAATCTGGTTTCTCTCCCTGACGAGGCCTTCGGTGAAGAGGAATCCGGTCGCCAATTCGAGGTCGTGGCCGGGGGTTCGCATGGTCACGCTGAGAGCGGCGTCGCCGATGCGTATCTCCAGCGGCTCTTCGCCGACGAGGTAGTCATCGACGCTGCGCAGCTCTCCCTCGCTCCACTGCTTCACGCCGGTTATGGAAACCATGCGCGGAATCGCCATGTGCTCCTTCCGTCCAGGCTCACCTGCGACGGCCTTTCGCAAAATCGTTCTACAGCGGTTCCCGAGATGGTGTATCCCGAAGCCGCAGTCCATTGGCCGTTGCGACCAACAGGGAGCGACGGCCGGGAACAATTCCGAGAAGATATAGCTTCTCGGGAACCGCTCTAGTCGGCAGCCATGCTTCCACTGCCCACCGTGTCGGCCGCCAGGCAGCGAGCGCCGACAATTTCCACCGTGGCGTTATAGTCGGGCACCCCGCTGGGATCGAGCCTTCCGGCCGGAATCATCACGTTCGCCTCCGGCCAATGGGCTTGCAAACAGCCGGGCTTGATGCGGTCGATGCGCACCCGCCCCGCCAGCGACCCATGCTGGTTGCGCAAGGTGATCTCATCGCCGTTCTTCAATCCCATGCTCTCGGCGTCTTCGGCGGACATAATGATGTCGTCGCGATGGGCGCCGGTGATCGGGTCTTTTTCGGCCAGCATGATGCTGTTGAACTGCTTGCCGCGCCGTGTGGCCAGCAAAAATCGTCCTTCTTCGACCTCTTCTTCCGGCAAGCCGATCGCGCTGAAATGGGCCATGCCGTCCGGAGTGAGGCAGCGGTCGACCAGCAGGTGCCGTCCGCCGTACTGAAAACTGTCGCCCTTCTTGCGCATTCGGGTGATTCCCTTGTAGGTTGGGCAGACGCGCTCGATTTCGTCGCGGATATCCTGGGTATCGCGCCAGGCGAAGATGGTCGCCGCCCGCGCCGGGTCCAGTTGGCGCGCCAGCATGACCGGAATCTCCCACTCGTCGCGAGTGTCGCCCGGACGCGGCCCGGGAATCTCCGGGCTGTAGATGATGCGCCGCTCGGTGCTGGTTTCGGTGCCGCCCGCGCGCTGCTCGTAACGCGTGCGCGAAGGCAGCAGCACGACCGTATCGGCCGGCTCGACCAGCATGGTGGGATTGACCACGATGTCCTGATGAACCCGCAGTTTGATCTTGCCCAGCGCGCGCCGCACCAGCTCCGGCTCCGGCAAAGTCTGCTTGAAGTTGCCGCCGCTCTGCCACAGGGCGTCGATCTCGCCGCGCTCGGCCGCCAGAATCATGTGCGCCGCGGTGAGTCCCTTCCACGAAGGCGGCTCGAAGCCCCACATTTCCGGCGCCGCAAACTTTTTAGCATTCGCGTCGCTGACCGGAGATCCCATCACGTAGGCGCCCGGCTGGCCGCCCATTTCGGCTCCGCCCTGCACCCCGCTGTGTCCGCGAATCGGCATCAGCCCCGTATGCTCGCGCCCGATATTGCCCTTGGCGAGTTGCAGGTTGACGATGGCGCGCACGTTGTCGCTGCCGTAAGCGTGCTGAGTGATGCCCATGCTCCAGACGAAGATCGCGTGCCGCGCTTTTCCGAACGCTTCGGCAAAGCGGAACATCTCCTGCCGCGTCATGCCGGAGCCGCGCTCCAGCGTCTCCCAGGAAAAACTGCGCGCCTTGGCCTCGGTCTCCGCCCAGCCCACGGTGCGGCGCGCGATGAACTCGTGGTCCAGCCAGTCGCGCTCGATCAGATGCTTCAAAACGCCGTAGAAAAACGCGCTGTCGCCGCCGGCATGAATCTGGAAATAGTCGTCGGCGATCTTGGTGCCGAACAAAGCGCTCTCGGTCACCGAAGGGATCCAGTACCGCTCCAGGCCTGGTTCGCGGTAGGGATTGATCACCACGACCTTGGTTCCGGCCTTCTTGGCATAGTGCAGATACTTGGTCGTCACCGGCTGATTGTTGGCCAGGTTCGTCCCCACCAGCACCAGCAGATCGGTGCCGATCCAGTCGGAGTAGGAGCACGTGGTCGCGGCGCAGCCTACGGTCGCCATAAGACCGGCGGTGCTGGGCGCGTGACAAATGCGCGCGCTGGTGTCGACGTGGTTGGTGCCGAGGAAGCGCGCGACTTTCTGATGCGCGTAGTAGGCCTCGTTGGTGAGCCCGCGCGAAGTCATGTACCAGGCGATGCGCCGGGGATCGATTTCGCGGATTTCCTCGGCGATGATCGCCATCGCTTCGTCCCACGAGACCGCATGAAAACCCTTGTCGCCCTTGCGACGCACCATCGGCGCCGACAAACGGCCCAGCTTCCGCAGTTGCTTTTCGGAAAGCTCCTCGAGCGGCGCAACGTCCTCCAGCTTGTGCCAGTCCATGGCGGGCATGGTATTGAAGCGCAACAACTGCAAGCGCACGGCGCACAGATGAATGCCTTTCATCGTCCAGTCGTGCATGCCGCTGGTGCCCAGCGAGCAACCGTCGCAGCAGCCGTCGCGCAGAATGCGGAAAGCGTAGTCGAGGTTGTCCCGGTTCTCCCACACCGCATCGACAATGTCCTTGTAATTGTTGGGATGTTGTTGGTTCAACCCGTAGGGCACCAGGCTCACCCACTGGCTCTTCCGGGAACCATTGGACTGCTTTTGGGCACGTTTTGCTTTGTCTTCGGCGAACTCTGCCATAGCGAGAATTCCTTCGGCGCGGAAGTCATCATCCGGCGCAAGCACGGCTGCAACTGCTCGTAAATTTTCACGTACGCCGCCTGACGGCAGCGGGTCTTCGCGCAACCGGTTCGCAGGGGTCGAACCGTTAGGGTGAGGATCGGCCGATCGGCGCACAGCGGCGTGAACCCTGAGCATGTTCACGAGCGGCGCGACTGTATCGCTCCACGAGATTTAGAGAGAGGGTCGGCGAAAAAGGTTTTCTTACTTTACATCGATCGTGCTACCGGAGCGGAGCACGCTGAAGCCCGCACCGCAGTTCGCCCGGCACCAACGGCTCACCCCGGCAGGCCCGCTGTCGGTTGGTTGGGTTGGAGAAGCGAAGGATCTGCGGTTTGCGGGCGCTGGAAGCATAGCCGGCCGTTGGTCGCGCAAGCGCGGCGCGACTCGGGATGACACTCCAGCGAGTTTGGCAGAGCCGGCCAGGACAGTTCCAAGGTCGCGGCGCCCCGCACAGGCGTATCCGGGCTTGGAAGTCCGACTGCTTCACCGGTCGGCTTCCGCCAATCCGGCCCTAGAAGTTTGCTGCCTTGCGCTGAGTGAGCCGGGTCACCAGATTGGCCGCAACCACGTTCAGCACCAGCGGCCTGACCAGGTTGTGGTAATCGCTATACGCCATCCTCAGCAGCTCGCGATGCGAGCCTGCATTGAAAGCAATCTCGCCATCCTCGCTTAATGTCTGGTCGACGTAAACCGGCACGTCATAGAGATTGCCAAACGGCGGCATGGCGCCCACTTCGCAATCCGGAAAGATGTGGGCGAACTGGTGCTCGTGGGCCAGCGAGACCTCCTTGGCGCCCAACGCCGTTTTCAGGGCGCGGAGATCCACATGCTTGGAACCGGGCACCACCACCATCGCCAGCGCCCCATCGACGAGCACCATCACCGATTTTGCAATCTCCTTCCCCGGTGTGTGCGTCATGGCGGCGATAGCGGCGGCGGTGTAGGCGGTGGAGTGGCTCACGATAACGTAGCGAATTTTATTCGCGTCCAATATCTCTTTCAGTCGGTTTATCGGCATGAGAACCTCCTCTGAAGGCTAGACGCTGAAATGCCGCGGAGCTGCCCGGAAAACCGGGATCGTGCGGCGTGAATGCTCTGCGTTGGTGAAGCGGAAGGGAATGATCTCGGCATACGGTGGCCGCGGCAAACTACGAACGCGGAGCTTCCGAGTCCGCACGCGCAACTGACCTCGAGCACCGGATGCCCCGGTTTGCACCGCTGCCAGGCATTCAGAGTTTCTGGAATTATTCGAGGATCACGGGTAGCTGACGTGAAGACAACAGCTTCCGCCACAGGATCGCGCAGTCGATAGCGACTTTGGCCGTGCGCACATGCTTCACCACATCCGGCCGGACGCTTTAGCGGATCGTTCCCCGGGGAACGAATCCGGTGAAAGTATGTCACCAAGACTCGGAGAAGGAAAGCGAATCCCATCTTTATATTTTTCAGCAATTCACCCTGACGCCGACGCGGAGGGAAACGCGATGAGTTTCTTCTCGCCCTTGTAGTGCTGCTGCTTTTGCGCGTACATGCGCTGATCCGCCACCGCCAGCAGTTGCTCCGCGTCTTCGCCGTCTTCGGGCAGGAAGGCCGATCCCACGCTGACCGAAAGCGTCGGCTCTCCACAAATGCGCACCCCGGCTTCCATGGCGGATTCATTCATGCGTTCGGCCCTGGCGGCTGCCGCGTCTGCCTTCAACCCGGGCGCGATGATCACGAACTCGTCACCGCCCATGCGGCCGACGTAGTCGTAGTTGCGCGATGCGGATCGCAGCAGTTGGGCGAATAAATGCAGCACCTTGTTGCCTTCCAGATGGCCGAACTGGTCGTTGATCAGCTTAAAGCCATCCAGATCGCAAACCATGATTGCCAGCGAGTTGCCTTCGCGTTTGCAGCGCGAGATTTCCTCGTCCAGATGCACGAACAGGGAGCGCGCATTGGGCAGCCCGGTCAGGTAATCGGTAGTCGCCGAGCTCTCGGCTTGCTGGAAGCGCAGCGCATTTTCCACCGAAAGCGCAACTTTTGAGCTGATTGCCAGCAAAATCCGCAGGTTGTCCCGGTTGAACGCCTCCGTGCCCGAACGGTACAGCGTAAGCACGCCAATGGTGGCGTTGGGGCTGTTGAGAGGCACCGATACGGCGGATGTCAGCTCCGGAATACGGCTTCGGTCGGTGATCGAGCCGAATTCCAAAGCCGGATTGCCGTTGAGAATCGGAGTCCCCTTTTCAGCCACCCACCCCGAGAGACCCTGGCCGACGTGCAGGGTGAGCGAGGAGAGCACCCGGAAGTGATCCCCCGCAATATGCTGGGGCAGCAGCTCGTTCTCGTTTTTCACATACACCACAATCGAATCGTATGGCACCAGGCGGCGCAGACGCACCGAGAGCAGCGACAGACGTCTCGTCCAGGCTCAGCGAGTTCCCGAGATCGTGACTGATCTCGTACAACATCTGGGCCTCCTGCCGGGCGGCGGCGATGGAAGTCAGGAAGTTCCCGTCGACTAGCATCGCGTTTTCATAGCGGTCATCTCCCGCGGTGGCTTCCCGCCTGATATCCTGGCTCGCTGGCCGTCAGCTCCCGCAGGCGCTGGCTGATTCTCGCTTGAGCGCTGCCACCACTTTGGGATCAAACTGCGTGCCTGCCAGCGTCGCCACCTGCTCCAGCGCTTCCGTCATGGGCAAGGCGCGGCGGTACGGACGCTCGGAGCACAGTGCATCCAGGCAATCCAGCACGGCGAGGACCCGTGCACCCATCGGAATCTCCTCGCCCTTCTTGCCGAACGGATAACCCGCGCCATCCCAGCGTTCGTGATGCGCTTCCACGATCGGAACCACCGGATAGGGAAAGTTCACGTGGCTGAGAATCTCCGCTCCGATCAGCGGATGAATCTTCATCTTCTCGAACTCTTCCGGGGTCAGACGGCCAGGTTTGTTGATGATCTGCTCGGGAACCGCCAGCTTCCCGATGTCGTGCAGCAGTGCAGCCGCTCCCAGCGCTTCCATTTCCTCATCGCTGAGCGACAGCACCCTGGCCCATCTCCATCGAGTAGGCCCACAGGCGTTCAAGATGTCCCTGGGTACTCTGCTCCTTGGCTTCGATGGCCAGAGCCAGGGCTTTGATGGTGCGCAGGTGCAGGCACGACATCTCCTCGGCTTGTTTGCAGCGCGCTTCCAGTTGCTCCATCGACTGGCGGTAGTAAAGGCAAACGGAATAGACGAGTGCCAGAATGCCTATGCCCACATGACAGGCGGATTGAATCCATTGCCCCCAGGTGGCAGAGAAAACGGCGGCACAGAGGCCCAGTATCCCGACGCTAACAGCCAAACCCACTAGTAGCTTTGTCCGCATGAACAATCAGGTCTCGCCCTCTCCCATAATAGTTACATTCTTTCGCACTGCCTAGCGGTTGCTCATACTTGGGCACTGGTACAACCGGTCCAGCTCCAATCATCGAATCACGCCCACCCCTTTACAATGCACGAAGCTCTCCAAAACCGAAGGGTCGGCAATTGCTTAAGTTTCAGGCCTCCGGGCAGCGGCGGAAACGCCGGAATTGAGACAAAATGGCGCATTGTCCAGCCAGGTTGCGCCAAGATGTCTCATTTCCCGAGTTACTGATAAGTTACTTTCGTTACCTCGATTTGCACTTCCGGAGCATTGGATTGGCCGCCCTTTGGGAGATACTGTTGAGTGACGACACGCGCGAAGTGTGCGAGCCCGGGTCTTCGTGGTCTGAAGGCAGGCGGCAGGCTAGGAACTGGCATGGCAACCGACAGCAGCGAAACTCCGTTCATCGTCGCAAGCCCGTGCATGCAGAAGGTGTTGCTGCTTCTGCCGCGCGTTGCCGCCAGCACCGCCTCGGTCCTCATCACCGGAGAAACCGGAACCGGCAAGGAATTGATTGCCCGCGCGGTGCACCTGCATTCCCCACGCCGCGAGCGGGCAATGGGTGGCCATCAATTGCGCGGCCATCCCGGAACACCTGCTCGAAAGCGAGCTTTTCGGATATGAGAAGGGCGCCTTCAGCGGCGCCGAGAGCAGCAAAAAAGGGCTGTTCGAGCTGGCCGACGGGGGCACGATCCTGCTGGATGAGGTCGGTGAGTTCGACCCCAAACTGCAAGTCAAGCTGCTGCGCGTTCTGGACGGCGCACCTTACTACCGGCTGGGCGGCAATCGCAAGATCAATGTCGATGTCAAGGTGATTGCCGCCACCAATCAACCGCTGGAGCAGCTCGTCCAGACGGGCGCATTCCGCCGTGACCTCTACCATCGATTGAGCCAGTTTCACCTGAAGATTCCGCCGTTGCGAGAGCGGCCGGAGGACATCATCGCCCTCTCCGATCATTTTCTGCAGCGGCTTGCTCCCGAAAAACGCTTCTCGCAAGCCAGCCAAAGACCGCCTGTTGGCTTATCACTGGCCGGGAAATATACGCGAGCTGGAGAGCGTGGTGCTGCAGGCGGCAACTTTCCGCGAGGAGCAGGAGATCAGCGCCGACTCCCTGCCGCTGGAAAAGGAACTCACGGCTGAGCCGGCTGGTTCGGGAGCCTCCCGCAATGCGCAGGCCGCGGCAGCCGGAGCCGCGCCCGGAGTTGACGTTGTCTCCGCAGCCGCCGCGGCAAGCGCCGTACGGCAATCCGGCACGCACGATCTCAGCAGTATGGAACGGCAAGCCATCATCGATGCGCTTGCCAAAACCGGCGGTCACCAGGGAATCACCGCCATGGAGCTGGGCATCTCCCGCCGCACTCTGAGCCGCAAGCTGAAGCTCTACAACATCGATCCGGCGCGCTCGCACGGCAAGTTGCCAGGCGATGTCGCCGAGCTCGGAGGCGAGCAGCAGTTGCGCTTCCGCTACAGCCTTGAGATTCCCATGGATGTTGCCGCCGGCGGCGAACGCTTTCAATTCCAGAGCAGGAATGTGAGCTGCGGCGGAGTGTGTTTGCAGGGTGCGCAACAGCTTCCCAAGATCAGCGGAACCCTGTCGATCAGCTTCCAGCTGCCCGAGTGCAGCACTCCCATCGAGGCAACCGGCACGAATCGTCTGGACGGACCGCGAGGGTACGGTCGGCATTCGCTTCGTCAACGCCCCGCAGCAACTCCCAGATTGCCCTCAATCAGTGGCTCAAAGACAAACAGGAAGCAGAGGGCTGGCTCTAATCCCGACGGGCGCGAACCGGTTCAAGCAGGCTCCGGTAGATCGGTAACTAGAGCAGTTTCTGAATAAGTGTATCCGGTGGTGACTGCGAAGTTTCATCCTGAGCGAGCCGGGGTCCCCGACAACGGCCGTTTTTGCTGTTGTTGGGGTGGAGAAGCGAAGGATATGCTTTTGCTCCTGCGCCTGAAAGCAGATCCTTCGGCTCCGCTTTACTCCGCCTCAGGATGACACCTCGATAGATCGGATACACCAACGGCAGCCTGAATCGTCGCAGCGGTAGCGCACCTTGTCAAATGGCTAAGCGGGCGCGGCACACCATGAAGCGATTCTGCCCGCGCCGGCCGATAGAAGACCGCCGGGGGTACTTCGCGATGGGGAATGTTTAACAAAGTCGCAAGCCGTCGAGCTGCTGAACGTACAATGGGCCGTTAGCAAGTTCAAAGGAAACTCCGGCTCCTATGCTTCTTCCAGTTTTAATCTTTATCGTATCCGCCATCGCCGCCCTCCTGAGTTCCATGTCGGGCGGAGGCTCGTCGGTGATTGCCCTGCCCATCTTCCTCTCTCTCGGAATTTCGTTTCCCCTGGCGACCGTTATGATGAAGGTGGCGAGCATATTCTGGTTGTTGCCTTCCTCGTACAACTACCTCAAGGGCCGGAAGATCGATTGGCGTTTTATGCTTTCTTTCGCCCTGGTCGGACTCGTTGGCGTATACCTGGGCGTGCTGATAGTCTTGCGTCTCGATCAACGGCTGCTCAAGACCGGAGTCGGCGTCTTCATTATTGCCCTCGTGATTTATATTGCGTGCAAGAAAGATGCCGGACTCAAGACGGCGGCCATATGCTCCCGGCAGCGCGAGCCTCTGGCCTTTGGCATTGCTTTTCCCATGGGAATCTATGAAGGCGTGCTGGGCTCGGGCAATGGCATCGCCTTTAGCGCCATCTCGTTTTACGCCAAAGGATTTGATTTCATGGCGGCGCTTGGCTATTACTTCAGTATTTCCTTCATCTGGTCGCTGTTTGGCTCTCTCATCTTGATCTACAAGGGATACTTCAGTCTGACGCTGGTTGTTCCGGCCATCCTCGGCTCGGTCCCGGGAGCCTATATCGGATCGAAATATGCAAGGTATAAAGGCAATCGCTTTATCAAGGTTGTCTTCGTCGTGATCGGTGGATTTCTGGGCGTAAAACTGACTCTGGGATTTTGAAGCTCACAAAATCGATAGGTCTTACAGATCAAACGACAAACGTCCCGCTGCTTCTTTACTAATATAGTGCGTCACAAGTCGAGTAACTTTAATGGGAATGTCATTCTGAGCTGCAGCGCAGCGGAGGTGAAGAATCCATGTATTTCGGTGCAGGAAAAATGCATAGATCCTTCGCTTTGCTCAGGATGACACCCGTTCCTGTCGGCAACCTTGATGGGCGGGCGCGCCAAAATAGGGTACAAGTTCGATTTCGGATAACCATCCCTCTCCGTGACGCACCACACTAGATCATTTTCAGATTTGGTATAGCTGGAGCATAGGATGAAGTGTCATGCTGAGCGAAGCGAAGCATCTGCTTTTGTTCCGTAAATAAAGCAGATCCTTCGGCTCCGCGCTGCTCCGCCTCAGGATGACACCCTCTTAAGCGACCACATTTAAAGTTAAACAGCCCTAGCCGCGGGCAATCCCCAGAGCGACCGGTGCCTCAATTCATCTTTCCAGATAGCAAAGAGCTAAAATCTTCTTGCAGGTTCCACTGGTTTTTGCGGGGATAGTCGTGCGAGTTTTCGGCCTCGACGAGGATAATCTGGTGAAGCAACTCTCTGCCTTACTATTACTGTTGTTGCTCGCGGCAAGTAGCTTTGGGAAGCAGCCGCCGGTCATCAAAGACCCGGCGAAGCTGGTCGGAAAGAAAGTCAACGTCCATCAGATTCCGCTTTGCCAGCCTGGAACCCATACGGCTGATCATACCCATGCTGACAAGCAGGCCACCGTGCTTTCTGTAAAGCCGAACACAATGCCGGCGATGTCACCGGCATTCACCAGTAGACTGACTCCGGAAGCCCGTGCTTTGCTGGAGGATCAACAGAGAGCAGCCACCTTGCTATTGCAGTTTGCGGACGGCGCGAAACTCGATACTTGTACTCCGATCGGCCCGCAGGGGCTGGCCGATTATCTCGAACTGTTGCCTTAACCAGCTCCGGCGCCAATCTCAGGCGGCCCGATTCGCGAGCCGACAGACATCACCCGTCGGCCTTGCGATCTGTTCTGACAAAAAATTCACCACTTAGCCCTCACCGGCCGCCCGCAGCGCAAAACTCAGCGAAACAATTGCAACCTTCCCTCGATTTCCGACTCCAAATCAACAGCGGAATTCTTGCTTCGAACCGGAGTCGTCTATGTCCATGTCACTCGCCGTACTTGCGGTTTCGCTTCTGATGCTGCCCTTGGCCGGCGTGATCGCCTGCAATACGGTGAACGCCTCCAGCCGGGCCCTGCCCGCTCCCGAACTGGACGCACGTCTGGCTTCCACTCCCGGACAGCAGAGCGCGGTTGTGGCCGGAGGCTGTTTCTGGGGCATACAGGCCGTCTTTCAGCATGTCAAAGGCGTCATCAGCGCCGTCTCGGGCTACTCGGGAGGCGCGGCGCAGACCGCCGACTATGAAAAGGTTTGCGGCGGCAATACCGGCCACGCGGAATCCGTAAAGGTCATCTACGATCCCTCGCAGATCAGCTATGGACAAATTCTCCGGATCTTTTTTTCCGTGGCGCACGACCCCACGGAGATGAACCGCCAGGGTCCCGACAGCGGAAGCCAGTACCGCTCGGCGATCTTCTACGATGGCGAGGAGCAGAAGCGCATTGCCGAGAGCTACATCGCGCAACTCGACCGGGCCAGCGCCTTTCCGCGCCGCATCGTCACCCAGGTTACGCCTCTCGAAGCCTTCTATCCCGCCGAGGATTATCACCAGAACTATGCCGAGGCGCACCCGAACCAGCCCTACATCGTCTTTAACGATGCACCCAAGGTAGTGGCCCTGCGTAAATTGTTTCCCGAGCTTTACACCGGGAAGTGAGCACCCGGCTTTGCCGTAACCAACGCGACCGCGACACTTGTCGGCAACCGGTAGTGTCTGAAATCTGCGTTGAATGAAAATTCCCCAAGGATTTTGGGATTACTTGCTTGAAAGTTTTCGTAAATGGCTTTTTCGTCACGGGCATAATCTTCAAATCGGTCCAGCGTGTAGATAGCGAAGCCGTCTTTTGTGAGATGGAAAATTTCGATTTCTCCACCAATGTGAACTCGCTGATTTTCTGGCAGTGCCGCCTGAATAGACCTTTGTTCGTCCATCATTTTTCTAATGTCTTGTGGAAGGCTGATGTTATTCGGAACGGAGCATTCCGGTTTTACGCCGAGGCAGTAGCCGGAGTGTTGCTCAGATCGGAAGTCGTTAGCTGACCTATAAGCGAATGAATGAATCAATCTAGTCACTTCGGAGAAGCCAAAATGATAAACCGTCGTAGTGATGCCATCTGGGACGGAGAACTCCTGCTTATACCTGGGCCAAATGGATGCAAGATTACTTGGCGTATGGTAATTGAGGTGATCTAGATTCCCCGGACGGCCATCCGATTCGCGTGAATAAGCCACCTATCGCAGAATCCTCCGATACCAGTGCCAGCGATAATGAGCTTCAGATGCGGTACGACGAAAGCCTTGGAGGTGAACCCAAAGGGCTGTCCATCTGGTGATGTGGACAAGGTATCAGTTGCCACTAAAACCTGATCTGGTTCTGTGCGAATATATGAGCGATGACATAATCAATTCTTAATGGTTCAGCTACTTCCTTGCCGCCGTAGCAGTCCATCTTCTTGCGCCAAAAGTCTCCTACACTCACTAATTGCACCTTCCCGGCTGTCATCAATGGAGTGGTTGTCATTCGGGTTTCCTGCTAACGTGCGACCGTTGGAAAAGACAACGAAATACTTCGTAGTGTTCAGGGTGTGTCTGCCCATATTTGAAGCACATTGTTCCATTCTGAAAGCACTTCGCTGAAAACAGGTTATATCCAGGTTTGGCATCTGCTTGGCCAGCACCTATACAAAGTTCTTCGGGCGTCAACGGTGCAGGTATCGGCTTATCTGAAGCTACGGGTGAGCTTTTATTACAAAATGAAAGCAACAAGATGGCTGCAAATACTGTAGATATTGTAAGCAGCTTTTTCATAGGGCAGCAATTCTATGCTGCCCGGAGCAGTTCTGCAATCGTCCAATCTGACCTGTAACAGCCTTCTGTAAAAGCGAGGCGTGAGCAAAGCTGCCAGATACAGGATTAGTCAACATGCTTTAGTGATGTTAGCGGAAAGGAAGCCTTTTGCTTTTTGTTCTTTTCATCAAACCAAGAGCAATTAGCTTGCATGGCACCGATTGTTGGCTTGCCAAGCGAATCTACCGTCATCGTCGGGCCGCCAGATTTTAGTTCAACCTGATCGCCTACTTTAATTTCGTCAGCCATTTGTTCTGCTCTCCTGAAAGGAACCTTTATGATAGACCCGAACCAAGTACACGTAAACGACATCGTTCACCTGAATAGTGGCAGTCCTGCCTTGGAAATTATTGCATTCAGTAGCGATGAAAGGCACGTCGCTGTAAAGTGGGAAGAAAACCAAGAAAAAACTTCTTACGCTGTTTTTCCTATTGAATGTGTTCGGGTTTAAGCAACTCTGCAATCGTCCAGACGTGATCTGTAAGACCGGCTTCCATCGCGGGTGTTACGTGCAGCGTTTGGTGAATGCGGCAGAAGTTGTAATAAGCGAAGTGCAGCGCACATGCGGCTTTCAGGTTGTCCAGCTTTTTGCTGAAGGCGTTTGTCAGCCGCGTGAATCTGCGAACCGCCATTCGCATTGTGAGGTTCTGCCGTTCTACGTGCGAAGTGCTCCATGTGTTCGGGATTCGGATTTCCTTGGCAAACCTTGGATATGACCTCCACGATTGGGGATGGGGAGTACCTCGCAGCGGTGTCATGTTGCCCATAATCACCGTACAACTTTACGATCTGCCCGAAGTCAACATCCGCTCCAAAATGCTTTTCTACGGCGTCGATGTAAAAGCGGAAGCCGTCAGTCGTTAGCTGCACGCGATTCGCTAGGCGGTGCGCCAGATCGCCAACAAAAGCATTCGTAGTAGCTGCACTGCGCTTGCCGACCGTGAAAGCGGGAATCAGTTTTGTCTCCGCGTCGATGGCTACGAAAACCCACGCATCGCCAAGTTCTTCGGGATCGTCTTTTCTTACCTGCCGCTGTTTCTTGCCAACGAATCTCCAAATCTCATCTGACTGAATGTGCTGGCAGTGCAGATCGCGCATCTGGCTGTCCATCAGTTCAAGGCAGCGATTCCCCGGCAAGAACGAGCATCCGCATGATTGTGTTGCGGTCTAGGTTCGTGATGCGCTCCGTGCTCCGAATCGAGTTTCCTTCAAGCAAAAGCCGTGCAGCCAAAGCTGCTTTTTCTTCGGAAATGTACATCGTGTCTAATGTGCGCGTGTGCGGCTCAGTGTAAGTTTTCTTGCACTGCGGGCAGCGAAATCTACGCAATCCATTTCTATATTTTCCGAAGCGTTGACAATTGACGCCACATGCTTGGCAAGTCATTGTGTTTGCGGATTTTGCTTCGTTCTTCATGGTTCTAAAATACTGCTTACGCTAGCTGTTGTCAAGAGAAAAGTACGTTGAAATTGTAAAAATAAATACAAAGAGCCGTAACAGGAATGGGATATTATGAAGCCGGAAACTGAGCGCGAAGCTCTGCGGTTTCCGGCCCGGTTTAATAGGGGCTTGACGCCCCTACGGTGGTGATTCTATCGTAATTTCGATTGCTCCCCAGAGCAGTTTGATTACGATCTTGGCTAAGCGGTTTGTCTTGTGTGGCATAGCCATTTACCTCCTTTCTGATTGAGATCACGCTCCGACATCGCCAAATGCCGGGGCGCTTGCTTTTCTACGGGATTTTGCTTCGCTGCTTTGGTGGTCCTCGGTTTCTAGGTTTCTCATTTTCCATGCTCCTAGAATAATGCGTAAGTGCTTGTCAATACAATGACTTACAACAACCAAAGAACAGACTTATCGCTTATCTTTCACAGACATTTCACTGACATTTTGACGTTCGAATACAGGCGGGAATGACGCTTTGCTGACTTTTGACGTTTACCTGACGTTTATCTGACGTTTCAGGAGCACTTGCCGCTTGAGCTTTGTAGAAAATGCCTTTTCATAAGCAGCCAACTGACGTTTGCGCGGGGTGGCATCTTCCGATAAATGGCGATATACAGAACGCGGGCTTAGCTCAATGGCCTCGGCAAGTTCTTCCACCGTCCAAAGGCATTCTTCGCACAACTCAGCAAGTTGTTTGCTAAGAGGCTTGTCGGCTGTTGCATCTCTACTAACCTTTGCTGGATGACTTATAATTGCGGTCTCTGCCAATGCTGCAGCACTGTGACGCAACAGGTAAGGTTGAAGATTGGATTGGAGCGCTTTGCTTACTTCCTCCCGCATTTGTTCTTTAGGTGCATGATGCTCAAGCGTAGCGTCCAAGCCTTCGTGGAACCCGGACAAAATTCCAGGTTGAAATGCTCTGCTAATAACGCTCGCTTCAACCCTATTAGCTAGATTTTGCAGCCAGACACTCAGGGTCGGCTCTAGCGGATATCGACCTGCTTCTACGTCAAACAGCGCACAAGCGTAAGCACACAGAGTTTCGCTAAGATGGGCGGGGCGTTTTGGAGGAAGAGGCTTACTAGAAAAAATAGGTGACCAGCGAGCTACATAGAAAGGTCTAAGTCGTTCAGCATAATCTAAATCTATTTTGTGTTGTGCTAACGCAATTTCTTCGTAGACGTATGCACCCAGCGGCGGTCTGTCAAGATCGTCCATTGCAATAGGCTTCCATTTTCAGAACAGTCCATTTTATCTATTTGCAGGAATTAAGCTACTTAGATTCTTTGCGAGGTCTACCACCGCCGTAGGTTTTACGCTGAGCAGCCATATTGCGGAAGTGTTCGGCACCATGCCGCTTTGCCGTCGTGCTGCCGCCCTTGTGCCCCATGATGGCGGCGGCCGTGGCAGTAGGCTGTTTGAGCAGATCGTCAGTGAGAGCGATTGCTGCGCTGAGCAGTTCACGGCAGCAAGCTGTCCGGTTTTCCGGCAGCGGGGCTGTTGTGGAAAGCAGAAGATCGACTTCGGAAATCAGATTCTTGAGAGCCGTCAGTTCGGTTTGATTTGCCATGTCACTAGGATATTGAGGGCATCACTTAAAAGCAAGCGAAAGCTGTTTTCATTCAACGCAGATTTCAGACACTACCCGGCAACCTCACTTGTCGGCAACCCCGGGCCGTGAGTTATAGTCTTGGGTTAGAGTGCTGCCATAGTTTTCGTTGAGATATCTGGAAGGGCATGCCTTGAGGTGTGTCGCGCGTTTAATAAGGTGTCATCCTGAGCGAAGCGAAGGATCTGCTGTTTTCGAAAAGCAGATCCTTCGGCCGCGGAAAAACTCCGCGACCTCAGGATGACACTTCGCAGTGTTTCCCGGCAGCGTGCTATAGCAAAACCGGGAACGGTGTATCCCGAAGCCGGCGCACTCCGGTCGACGCGGCCATCAGGAGCGCCGAAGCTGAACGAAACGAAAAAGGATAGAGCATCCCTGGTTTTGCCGTAGCCGTTGGCGTCTGTTTTTCAGCGATCTCCGATCGCGCTCGGTGCTCAATGAAAGCTTGCCTGCTGCACGCGACAGCGCCGGTTGAAAGCAATCCGCTGGTCTTTACCGACACCCCCACGCCACGCCCGGGCAAAGGCGAAGTGCTTGTCCGGGTTAGCGCCTGCGCGGTTTGCCGCACGGACCTGCATGTCGTCGAGGGCGAGTTGCCGCCGCGCAAACTCCCGTTGATTCCCGGACATCAGGTGGTTGGCGTGGTCGCCTCGCTGGGCGAAGGCGCGCACCGCTTCCAGCCCGGCGCGCGGGTGGGCATTGCATGGCTGCATCATACCGACCAAGTCTGCGAATATT
Organism: uncultured Acidobacteriota bacterium; assembly: GCA_963786555.1. Classification (GTDB taxonomy): domain Bacteria; phylum Acidobacteriota; class Terriglobia; order Terriglobales; family Acidobacteriaceae; genus CAWBRT01. The sequence continues at coordinate 20,931 of CAWAZO010000015.1, read as the reverse complement.
GCCGGCGAGGGCAGGAGAACCTCTGCGATCAGCCGGCTTTCACCGGCTACACGGTCGACGGCGGCTATGCGGAATACGCGGTCGCGCCCGAGGAGTGGACTTACGCGATCCCCGAATCGTTCCCCGATCTTCAGGCCGCGCCGCTGCTCTGCGCCGGAATTATCGGCTTCCGTTCGTTGCGGCTTTCCGAGATCAAACCGGGCGGCCGGCTGGGACTTTACGGCTTTGGCGCCGCCGCTCACATTGCCATTCAGGTGGCGCGCCACTGGGGAGTCGAGGTCTATGCCGCGACCCGCGACCCGCGCCATCAGCAGCTTGCGCTCGAACTCGGGGCGGTCTGGGCTGGCGGTACCACGGCGGAGCCTCCCGCCAAACTTGACAGCGCAATCATCTTCGCTCCCGCCGGTGAGATCGTTCCGGCGGCCTTGAAAGCCCTGCACAAAGGCGGAGTCCTGGCGCTCGGCGGAATCCACATGAGCACCATTCCGCCGCTCGACTACCGCCTGCTCTATCAGGAGCGCGTGGTTCGCAGCGTGGCCAACAATACCCGCGAGGACGGCGCGGAATTTCTGCGCATCGCGGCCTCGATTCCCATCCAGATCCAGACCCAGATCTACCCTTTGCGCGAGGCGAATCGCGCCCTGAATTCCTTGAAGAACGACGCCATTCGCGGCGCCGCGGTGCTCGATTGCCGGTAGCACCGTTTGCCGGGACACACGCAGTGGTTTCAGAGTTTCCGAGGTTTCAAAAGTTTCGCAAATGAGGTCAGCGAATTGCTTTCGAAACCATGAAACCTTTTGAACCTTGAAACTTCTTATTCGCAGTCAGCACACTCGTTTGCCGGCAAGCATTTTACGAAGTCAGATGGTAGTACCCGTCCTGCCTGGTGACGCGCACCGGACATCCAAACAGAGAGCCCAGACGCTCGGCGGTCAGCAGCTCCGGTTTCGAGCCGTCGCCGACGATCCGGCCGTCGCGCATGAAGATGACGCGCTCGATCTCGGGAACCACGTCGGGCAGGTGATGGGTGATCAACAGCAGGGATATGCCGGATTGCGCCAGCTTGCTCATGGTGCGCCGCAGCTCGATTTGCGCGGAAACGTCCAGGCTGTTGCTGGGCTCGTCAAACAGCAGAGCCTTGGGCTGCTGAATCAGGGCGCGGGCGATCATCACCCGCCGCACCTCGCCGGACGACATCTCGGCCAGCACCCGCCCGGCCAGATGCGTGATCTCCAGCCATGCCATCAACTCGTCGGTCTTCTCGCGCATCTCGGGCTTGATCTTCTGATGACGCCACAGGCCGACGCTGCTGAAAAATCCGGAGAGCACAATGTCGCGCCCGGTAATCGGACGCGCGGAGAAAGCGGCGATGTCGTTGGTCAGGATTCCCAGCATCGAGCGCAGTTCGGAGACGTCCCACGTCTCGTGCCCGAAGAGCTTCATCGAGGAATCCTCGTTTTGCACCGGGTAAAACTCGCGCGTAATGGTTTTAATCAGGGTCGATTTGCCCGAGCCGTTCGGGCCCATGATCGCCACGTGCTCGCCGGCTTCGATGCGCAGGTTCAGCTCATGCAACACCACACGGCCGTTGCGCGCGACAGAGACATTGCACAGTTCAATTAAAGGAGGGGTATGGTTCGTCATCATGAGGTCAGGGTTATGGGATTCCTTTTCCGATTAGCCGATGGGATTCTGCCCCAACCTGCGCAACCACCGCGCCTGGGACTCAGAATTGATCCTGATTAGCTGTATTGATTGTAATCCGGCATCTGCCCGGCGCAAAACCCGGCGGGCGGAAGTTGAGGTGGGCGAAAGATAAAAAGATAAAAAGATAAAAAGACAAGAAAATGATTGCTGCGGCCGCCGCCATCCCGATCGAAGTGCCCGACGCCTGTGGTGGCTGGCAAGAAGCGTTCGGGCACGGAGTGCGGAAGACTTTTTAGACGGCCCGGCCGGGCGTTAGCCAGCGTAGCAGCAGTTGCAAAATCGCCAGCAGCAGCGCGCCCCAGAATGCCGGTGCGAACCCCTGCACGCTGAATCCGCTGACCAGGTGCGAGGTAAATAGCAGCATAAGGGCGTTGATGACCAGCAGAAACACGCCGAAGGTGAGAATCGTCAGCGGAAAGGTGAGGATCTTCAAAACCAGGCCCAGCGTGGCGTTGACCAGTCCCATGACCAGCGCCGCCAGCAGGGCGGGGACAAAGCCGCGCACGACGAATCCGGGAACAATACGCGACACAACCAGCAGCAGCAATGCACTGGTGATCCAGTGAATCAGCATTCGCATCATGTTTTGCGTCGGCGGCAGCCCGAAGGCCGCGTCGCCCGCCTCTCCGGCCGGCGTCCTGGTTGGATGCCGGACTTACTCCAGGGTTGGACCCGCTTTTCTTTCGCTATCGGCAACGCTCTCGGCCGCGCGCCTCGATTTTTCATCGAGCCTGATTCTTTGCTGCTCCGCCCGCTGCATGCGCTGCATCCGCAGCCGCCGCTCGCCGGCAATCAGGGCGTGCAGATCATATCCGTACGGCCCTATGCCGCGGAAGGTGCGCTCGTCGAACAGGCGCATGATGCCGCAATCATTGCAAACCTGGTAGGAAAAATGGCCGTGCTCGTCTTCCACTCTGGCCGGCCAGCTCATGTTGCGATGCCAGCAGCCGCGCAACACGAACGCGGCGGCCGAGGCCAATCCCGCCAGCCCGATCCCCACCGGAAAAACCCAGTGCACGCGACGGCGCTTGCGCTCCGCTTCTTCCGGATTGCCTTGCAGGGCTTTGGTCTGGCTCTCTTCCTCACCCGGACTTTTCATCTCTACCTCCAGACCGGTTCCGCGGCAAGTATATCCCGAAAAGCACCTGGAATTCAGGCTCTGGCAAACGCCGCCTCCAGCGCTTGACGGGATGGCATTCGAGATTCCCGGCGAGTCCTCTTGAGGGGCGGTTGGGACTCACATGGGTTTCGCTGGCGTCGCGCCTTGCTCTTGCCGCCAGATCGTACCGTTAATGTCGCCTATTGATTGTCCAGTCCACGTTTCGCGCGGACATCCGTGAGAGTCTTCTCGAAGCTGCGAGGCCCCGCAGCGCCACCGGCATCGCTCTTGCAGATCAGCTTATCCAGCGCGCAGCAATTATCGTCGAGATTCGCCAGCGCCAGATAAAGCGCGATGACGTAGATCATCTGGATCGACACCGTAACCCAGTCGCTGCGCATAGAGGTTCCGAACATCAGCACAATCATCAAAAGCCCGGCGGCAGCCAGCGCCCAGCGGGTAAACAGCCCAAGCAGAATCAGCACGCCCAGGCCCAACTCAACATAAGGCAGCACGGACAAAAAGGCATGGACCAAACCCGGCGACAGCAGTGTACCGGCAAAAGCCTTGGTGGTGCCCGAAGCGAAGCCTTCCACACCGCCGCCAAGAATACGAGCCAGTCCGTGAAACAAAAAATTGCCTCCCAGCGCCAGCCGGAAGACCACGTAAGCCAGAGTGCGATTGGAGCACGAGCAACATTTCATGGTGTACTTTCTTCAGCAGCTTCGAAAAGCAACTCAGCCAGGTCGGCTTTCAGAGTAGATGCACCCCGGCTTCATCAAAGACCCTTCGCAAAACCGGTCTCCCTGATTGTCCCATAAATGCTATCGCAGCCGAAACAGTCGCGCCCTCGGCTTGCAAGCAACTCAGCAAACCGGCTGATGCGCAGAACCGGGGTTGATGAATCCGATGTCCATCAGTTTTGAACTGCCGTGTGCGATGAAGTGTCATGCTGAGCGCAGCGAAGCATCTGCTTTTTTTCCATAAATCAGCGCTAGCCGTCTGCGAAAAACCATTCTCCAGCAGGTGTCATCCTGAGCGTAGCGAAGGATCTGCTGTTTGTGCCGTGCTGAAAACAAGACCACGCAATGCCAACGCAGCCTTCGGATGACACTGATCTGAGTTTTTCAGCAACCTGCTTAGGAGTTGGCCCGCAAGCCTTGAGTTTCAGGAATGGATGGTACCTCATGTTCGCTCGCAGACCTTTCGGCCTAACGTGAGGTGGGTTTTCTGCGGATGGCCGATTTCAGGCGGTTTTGCGTAGTTAGTGCGGCTTAACACAAAACATCCGCAAAATGGAAAAGGCCACCATGATTTCTCATGGTGGCCTTTATTTAATCCGGCGACGACCTACTCTCCCACACACTTTCGCGTGCAGTACAATCGGCCCTGCAGGGCTTAACTACCGTGTTCGAGATGGGAACGGGTGTTTCCCCTGCGGAAAAATCACCGGAAACTTGAGGCGTCTTCGCGGGCCGCGAGCCCGCAGCCGAAATCCTGAGCGGCAACTAGCCGCGAAGGATCTCTGGCTTCTGCAACGCCAATCTCGAAAGAACTCTTGAGAACGATGTTTGCTGAACAGCATTGGGTGGCGGAGGCAGTTTCTCCTCCGCCGCGACAGGACCAGTTTCGATCCTGCGCAATATTGGGTGCGCCAAGTAAATTTTATGGTCAAGCCGAACGGGCGATTAGTACTGGTAAGCTACATGCATTACTGCACTTGCACATCCAGCCTATCAAACAGGTGGTCTTCCTGTGCCCTTCTTTTCCCTTACGGGTTGGGAGATCTCATCTTGAGGAGTGCTTCCCGCTTATATGCATTCAGCGGTTATCACAACCGAACTTCGCTACCCAGCCATGCCGTTGGCACGACAGCTGGAACACAAGAGGTTCGTCCATCCCGGTCCTCTCGTACTAAGGACAGGCCCTCTCAAATCTCCTACGCCCACACCAGATAGGGACCGAACTGTCTCGCGACGTTCTGAACCCAGTTCACGTACCGCTTTAATTGGCGAACAGCCAAACCCTTGGAACCTTCTACAGCTCCAGGATGCGATGAACCGACATCGAGGTGCCAAACCGGAGCGTCGATATGAACTCTTGGCTCCGATCAGCCTGTTATCCCCGGCGTACCTTTTATCCGTTGAGCGATGGCCCTTCCATGCAGAACCACCGGATCACTAAGACCTGCTTTCGCAACTGCTCGACTTGTGGGTCTCGCAGTAAACCACGCTTATGCCTTTGCACTCGACGGCTGATTTCCAAACAGCCTGAGCGTAGCTTCGTGCGCCTCCGTTACAATTTAGGAGGCGACCGCCCCAGTCAAACTACCCGCCTCACTATGTCCCTCTCCCGGATTACGGGAGTAGGTTAGAACCACAGAACTCGCAGGGTGGTATCTCACCGTTGGCTCCTCCAAGCCCGAGAGCCTGGATTCAAAGCCTCCCACCTATCCTGCGCAGCAAGTGCCATAGTTCATAGTGAAGGTATAGTAAAGGTGCACGGGGTCTTTCCGTCTAGATGCGGGAAACCGGCATCTTCACCGGTACTACAAGTTCGCCGAGTCACTCGTTAAGACAGTCGTACGATCGTTACGCCATTCGTGCAGGTCGGAACTTACCCGACAAGGAATTTCGCTACCTTAGGACCGTTATAGTTACGGCCGCCGTTCACCGGGGCTTCAGTTCGAAGCTTCACCTTGCGGTTGACCTCTCCCTTTAACCTTCCGGCACCGGGCAGGCGTCAGCCCCTATACGTCGTTTTCGACTTTGCAGAGACCTGTGTTTTTGTTAAACAGTCGCCGTACGCGTTTCACTGCGGCCCCCTCACGCTTTTGACACGCTACCGGGGCACCCCTTCTCCCGAAGTTACGGGGTTAATTTGCCGAGTTCCTGAACGAGTGTTCTCTCGAGCGCCTTTGGATATTCTCCTCGTCTACCTGTGTCGGTTTGAGGTACGGTTCCCTTACATTCTCCTTAGAGGTTTTTCTTGGCAGCGTGGAATTGACGGCTTTCGGCCATACGGCTTACTGCTTTGCGTCTCACCGTTAATGCCCCGACGGATTTGCCTATCGGAACCGGCTTACACGCATCGACCCCCATAGCCATAGGAGGGCCCGTCTATCC
>CAWAZO010000015.1:0-10000 GCA_963786555.1 uncultured Acidobacteriota bacterium | reverse complement strand
CCGATGATTCCAATGGCGAAAACCAACGGTCCCAGCGCGCCCACCGCCGGAGCCAGCGCCTGCGGCGGCCTGCCGCGTGGTCATCTCGATGGGCTGCGGGCAGCCGCAATACGGCGGCGGCGCTGACCATGATCGAGTACGACAGCAGAATGCTGACCACCGTCCCGGCATGCGATTCGAAGATATGCGGCAGTTCGCCGCCGGTGGCGGCATGCTCGCTTCGTGAGCTTGTCTGCCACACCAGCACGTACGGAGTCAGCAGCGAGCCGAAGATCGCGATCATCGCGCCGGCGTAAGCGGAGCCGTGCTGCACGTGCGGAATGATGGTCCCCAACAGCACGATTCGCGGGCTCGGCGCTTCGATCACGGCCGCCGCCACGTAGACGTAGAGCGGCAGCGAGAGCCATAGCAAAACCTTCGTGATCTTGCGGTAGTCGCGGAAGATCAGGATGTACCAGACGGTGAAGGCAACCGCCGCGACGAAGTAAATCCTGCGCTGGTTGAGGATGATCGAGACGGCGTCGGAAACCGCCATCAGGTCGGCGATGATCATCGCCATGTTGATGGCCACGATCACCGCCGCGCACCCCAGCGCCACCCAGCGTCCGTAGTGCTCGCGCAGCAGGTCGACCAGTCCCTTGCGGGTCTCGAACCCGAGCCGCGCCGAAACCTGGAAGACCGCCAGCAGAAAAGGCACGCACAGCACCACCACCCACAGCAGCGAGTATCCGAAGGCGGCGCCCACCACGGTAGCCGTCACCACCAGCGAGGGATCTACGTTGGCCGCACCCGTGACCATGCCCGGCCCGAGCCGCCCCAGGCGCCCCCAGGGACTTGCCCGGCAGAGAAGGCGGCTGCGCTGCCGGCCAGCGCAATATTTTGCCGTCACTCCTCCGGGCCTTCAGGGGATTTTTGGAAGGTCACGATTCAGGTCCCGTTGGATTCTCCGTTCCATTCGCAGGCGAAACGGTTTGGCATAGGTGATCAGCCCAAAGGCCGCGATGGCCGCCAGCAGCAGCGCGCTGCTGATGCACAGAAACACGATCGAGGCTTTGGTGTGGGCAATGCTGATGATGACTTCGGCATTGCCGGGCGTGATCACCAGCGCAAACGCCAGCGTCAGCATGCCCAGGCCGGCGAGCAGACCGGTGATGTTCTTGGCCCATTTTCCCGTAGCGTGATACTCGGCGAAGAGCGTGAAGCCGTAAAGCACCAGCCCGCCGATCAACAGAAAGTTGCCGGCCAGCGATATCGCTTGCACTACGCTCTCGCGACATCACGCTGGTAGGACGCTCAGCCTGACCTGCGGGTTGGCAGCTCTCGGTAACTCTTTGGCTAGCCGTCGATTCCTCAGCACCGTTACATCGTGATGCAGCCCGCAAGCACGGCAGGAGATTGCGCTACGGCTATCGCCGGAACTGCCCGATGATCCAGAACAGCAGCGAAAGCAGCACGCTAAGCACGATGCAGGTGACCACGGGAAAGTAAACGACGCTGTTCTTGCCGCGCCAGGAAATGTCGCCGGGAAGCCGTCCGAGAGGCAAATGCAGCTTCCCCGCCGCCAGCAGCACAACCCCCAGCACCACCAGCAGGGCACCCAGGCCGATCAGCATCTTGCCCAGTTCATTCATTGCAGTTCACTATCTATTACAGTTCATTCTATCGTTTCATCCCGTCCCGTAACGCTCGTTTTTCCGTCCCGAGGCTTGTCGCCGTGCCCGCTGAAATCGCTGCCCCGGCCTGCGGTCAGCCGCTCGTCTTTCGCTCAACTTCGCTCTGATCGTAAAAGCTCTCAACGGTGGGAGTACGGGTTACGCGCCAAGCCGCTCGGACGCGCCAGCGCGACCGCTGAACCCGGGTACGGCTGTTCCGATCCCATGGTTGCCATGGTCGGGGCGGTCAGCGGTTCTCACCGTCTTCCAGCAGTTCTTCCAGCTTTGGCTTGTGCTTCTTCCGCCGGCGCGCCGCCTTGGTCTTGGCATCGGGAACGACCTTCGTAGGGGTCGGCATTCCGAGAAGATCACGGGCGGCGGACTTGACCGCCTTGGCCGCGCTGAATACATGCTTCTTCTTTTTCGCCATATTGTTATCGATCGAGAACCGCTGCGCATTCAGGCGACAGGGTTGGTGATGATCCATTTTGCAATTGAGGGCCGTCCCAGGCGGCAGACCCGCACAAGACTTGTGCAATTCAGAATCATTATCCACAATCCATTATTAATTGTCGTCCGCCGGCAACTCTCCCCATCCGATCTGATGTCGCAAGCGAGCTGTTGAATCGATTCCGAGTCCGGCAGCGTGCTCTGGTTGTCACCACGAATCTTAATCGATATCCTGACGAATGAGATGTTACGCGTCGGATCCCCAACCGGCGCCCAGTCGCGATGGTTGGGCAGGAACGGTGCCATTCAATGGACTTCAGCGAGAACAGCTACTACCGCGCGATTCTGGAGGCCATTCCGAACCCCGTACTTGTGGTCGACGCCGACGTTCGCATACGCGACCTGAACAACGCCGCCGTCCAATTCTGCGGGCAAAAAAAGGAAGCCGTCGATCGGCAACGCGGCGGCGAAGTGCTGCATTGTCTGCATTCGCTGGATGTGCCCGAAGGGTGCGGCAGAGGGCCGTTCTGTAATGACTGCATAATCCGCAACTCCGTCAACGCCTGCCTTCAGGGCAGCAAGGTCAACCGCGAGCGGATGTCGATGGAGCTTGTCGATGGAGTCTCCCGCAAACCCACGCAGTTGCTGATCACGGCGAGTCCACTGCCGGATAGCTTCACCCCGGGCGGCGAACGCCTGGCACTGCTGATTCTCGAAGATGTCACCGAACTGTTGAACCTGCGAGCCCTTCTGCCGATCTGCATGAAGTGCAAGAAAATTCGCGATGACGCGCAATACTGGCGTGCGGTGGAAGACTACTTTCATCGTCATCTCGGGGTCGATTTCTCCCACGGCCTTTGCCCCGACTGCGTAAAGAATTACTACAGCGAGTATTCCAAGCCACAGCAAACCTAGGGGAACTCTGAACAAGTGAAGGTTTTGAAGGGTGCGGGCTTCAGCCCGCACGTAAGACCAGCAAAATCAAACGAGGCTTTAGCCTCTGAGGGACCTCGGTTCTTCCAGCAAGACTTGTTCAGAGTTTCCCTAGAAGAATGCCAGGCAGTCGGCTTCGATCAGGGAACCAGGCGCAACCGGACCGCATGGTTGGCCAGATCGTTGGCTTCGCTATTGAATTCGCGGCGAATGTGGGAGATTGAAAACTTCAGGGTGTGCGCCAGTTTGCGGCAAACCCAGTTGAGAGAATACAGTCGCGGGCTCTGGCAGGTGTACTCGCCGGTCATCTGTTTGACGACCACCTCGGAGTCCGAGTAGACGCGCAGCGACTTTGCCTTTACCTCGACGGCGTGCTGCAAGGCTTCCAACAGGGCTGCGTACTCGGCCACGTTGTTGTCGTGGTGCCCGATCCAACGGGCAATCCTGACGGTCTCCCCTGAGGGGCTTTCGATCACTACTCCAATGCCGGACGGCCCCGGATTGCCATGAGAGCCGCCGTCTACGTAAGCCACCAGATCCGACATTTGCCTCCGCCGGGACCACAATGCTTCAGGAACGTAAGCGCGTCAAGAACTTCCTCTGGTTCATAATGCCGCAGATTGCCTCTATTGCGTGAAACATTTTGTGAAAAAGGTGTGAATAATCCAGGAACAAAGCTTCGGGCCTGTCAGAAACCGGCCTGCTATGTGGCAGTTACCACGAGTCAGGAGAACGCCGCGATTAATTAGCATTTGCACCTGTCTTGGGCGTTGACAATTGCGGGTTATGGGCTAGTATCGCAACTGTCGACGGCTGAAAAGGGTTGGCTTCCTAATAAGTAGCTGGTCTGAAGTAGGCTGGGTGATCCGTTCATCGGGGCGACCAGTCGAACGACCAAACCTGAAAAAACCGACTGCTCTGCGAGGTGCCGCCGGGGTTTGGAACTGCGAAAGCAGTGATCGCATCAAAGGCTGTGACGGTACATGCATCCACGCCGTTTGACTCCCTCGCAGGAGTTGGCGGCTAGAGCATAACCAATGTCACAGCCTTTCCTATTGCTCGCGTCTTCAGCATTGGCGTCTCGATTTCCATAACAGAACAGTCCAAGTCGGTCCTTGCCCAGCGATTTCCGCAATTCAGCCAAGTGGCACGAAATACCTCACTCTACGCCTCGAATCACACATCTGCTAACTGCGCAGATATGGGGCACCCGCCACTGCAAAAACCTCGTTGCAATTTTTCGCCCGTTCACTAATATGCTGTGGCTATGAACTTCCTGACGAAGTTGTTCTCCCCAAAGAAGGCCCAGTCGTACCGGGCGCTGGACATCATCATGTCTTCCTGCTCGCTGCACCCCAGTACGGGGCATCTCGTCAAGGTTCTTCCAGACCTCACGAATAGTCTCTATGCCGCCGCAAAGATGACTGCCAAGGTGATGTCCGACATTATTGCGGGAATGTCGTCTGATCACCGCCGACTGCTTACGGAATGCATTCTCGATCTTGAACTCGTTTCCGCGTTTGATGAGGTTGTGGAGTACACCAATGACTTTGAGCTGGCCTCATATTATATCGACGCCATTTTGTTTCAGGCTACGGGCAAGGAGCCTAGTGACATACCCACAGAGAAACAGTACATGAGTGAAGGCACGCAGTTGTGCCGGGGTATAGCCAAGTACAAGAATGCCAAAGCGTACTTTAATGTGCCTGACCGGGATGGGTGGCTGTTTGGTAAAGAATACTCGGCAATTCTTACAGGCAGAGCGCAAGACATAGCATACATTGCCTCCGTTCGTCCTATGACTGATAGTATCCTTACCGAGGGAAGGAGGCGAACGAGATACGCACTTACGGGCAAGGTGCCGAGCTAAAATGAGCAGAGCGCACTTAATAATGCTTGGACACGATAGTCGCTGAACGGGAAAGACTGGTTGAAAAGTTGGTTATCTCCGCAGCAAAGAAATAGATTGATTTAAGAGTATGGGTTGCTGACCGCCACAATGATTGAAAACCTCTATGGCAAACGCTGAAGATGAACTCTGCCGGAATTGTGAGCATCCGAAATCGGAGCATGTGGATATAGGCTGCAATCACCGTGACGATATGGGACCGCAGGAGCACGGTAATCCGGAAGCGGAACTCTGCACCTGCGACGGATTCAAGCCCCGACATGTGAGAAAAAGTAAATGAGCAAACGACCGTACGCCACGCCGGGCCGCCTCGCCGATATACTTGCACTTATTCAGGTACTCGCTTTTGACCCTGATACCCATCGAAGTGAGGCAGGCGTCAAAAAAGAGATGGGAGGACGCCCCCCATTTTCTTCGGATGAATGGACTATATTGGCTAAGGAACACAGCGAATTTTTCCGAGTCTCCAACGAAGCGGAGCATGCTGTTTCGCTTGTGGCTCGCCACGTACAGTCCACTGACGATCCAAACCGGAAGAGAGAGCCGCTTTCCCCGGAGTTTACACAAGTCCTCATTAGAACAGCCATTGAATTGCATGACCGAGAGATAGCCGTTGCTGAGCGATGGAAGACTTTCATACCTATTTGGTCTACGCTTATTGCGAGTATTCTTGTTTTGATAACCTCACTCATCCTCCACTTTGCCGCCCCTACCAAAGCATCTAACCGATTTGTCCCGACAAAAACATTTGGCGATGTGGTCCTCCTAGACACTGCGACTGGAAAGCTATGCTACACGGAAGGCATGATGAAGGTAGAAAACCTGAACCTTCCGGGCTGCCCTGAACTTCATTAATAGCTTCCGCCGGGTGCCCCACATCTGCCGCGGTCAGCAGAGTTGGGATTTGCTGCGCGAAATTGAAAATGGCGGGCATTCGAGCCCGCCATCTATTCAATCCAAGTTTTACCAACCGCTCAGCCCGCAAATCCATCCGGCTGCGAAACCGGCCCGACCCGGACCTGCTGCTCGACGTATTTACGCCCGGCTTCCAATGCCTTGCGATCGAGTTCGAGCATCTTCGGGTTATGCACGGTTTCGGTGAGCACGGCCATGACGCTGTCCATCGGCAGGCACTCGGTTTCCTCGAGCAGTGCGCCCAGCATTACCACGTTGGCCACCTTTGCCGAGCCGAGCGAGTCGGCGATCTCCGAGGCGGGCACGCAGATGGTGCGCACGTTCCCTTCCACGGCGAAGTCTTCCGGCAGGCGGTCGCGGTTGTAGATGATCAACCCTCCGGGCGCGACTTGCGGACCGAACTTGCGCAAGGAAGGCTCGTTCATCGCCAACAGCACCTGGGGATGCTCGATCACCGGCGAGCCGATCCGCTGGTGCGCGAGCGAGACGTGGCAGTGGCAACTGCCGCTGCGCATTTCCGGCCCGTAGGAGGGCAGCCAGCTCACTTCCATGTGCTCGCGCAGGCCCATCTCGGCCAGCAGTTGTCCCAGCAGCAGCACGCCCTGTCCGCCGAAGCCGGCAACCTTGATGGTGGCTTCGCGGGTGCGCGTCTTGCGGCTTTCGGCCTTAGCTGCGGCTGAGATCCCGTCGTCGCCAGTGATGCCCACCACATCGGCGGGCGCCCTCTGCGGCGGCTCTTTGCCGACCGGCATTTCGAGTTTTTTGTCCCGATAAACGCCAAGCGGGAACGCCTTGGCCAGGGTTTCGCCAACCCACTTACGGGCCACCACCGGCTCCATCCGCAGGATTGTCGGGCAGGGCGAGAGGATTTCCACCAGTGAAAAGCCGAGTCCCATCTTCTGCGTCTCAAGCGCTTTGCGCACCGCGCGCCGCGTCTTGATGATGTTCTTGTTGTCGTTGATCGCCACCCGCTCGATGTAGACCGGCGCTTCCAGTGTGCTCAGCAACTCGCTCATATGGATTGGGAAGCCCTCGTTGCCGGGGCGCCTGCCCCAAGGCGAGGTCGTACTCGACTGCCCGATCAGCGTGGTGGGCGCCATCTGTCCGCCGGTCATGCCGTAGATCGAGTTATTGACGAAGAACACGGTGATGTGTTCACCGCGGTTGGCCGCGTGAATAATCTCCGCCGTACCGATTGCCGCCAGATCTCCGTCGCCCTGATAGCTGATGACAATGCTGTTGGGATGCGCGCGCTTCATGCCGGTTGCCACCGCCGGGGCGCGTCCGTGCGCCGCCTGCACGTTGCCGGTGTCAAAGTAGTAGTAGCCGAACACCGAGCAGCCGACCGGAGTCACCAGCACGGTTCTGTCCTGCAGGCCCAGGTCCTGCAAGGCTTCGGCAATGAGCTTATGGATCACGCCATGGCCGCAACCGGGACAGTAGTGCGTCTGGTGCTGGTTCTCGTCCTTGCGGAGGAAGCGGTCGTAGAAGACTTCGGGTTTTCGATTGACGATTTGTAAGTCGCTCACAAGTTTCTTCCTTTCCGCTTAGGCCAGCGCCGTCGCGCGCGCCAGCAACTGAACGTAGACTTCCTCGACCGAGGGCACAAAGCCGCCGAACCGGCCGTAGAATTCGACCGGAACGCGGCCGGATACCGCCAGCCGGACGTCCTCGACCATCTGACCGGTGCTCATCTCCACCACCATCACCGTCCCGCAATTTCTGGCCGCGGCAGCCAGCGCCACCGACGGGAACGGGAACAAGCTGATGGGACGGAAGAGCCCGACCTTCAGGCCGTTGGCGCGGGCGCGGTCGACCGCGGAGCGCAATACGCGCGAGACAATGCCGTAGCCGACCAGCAGGATGTCTGCGTCTTCAGCCATGTAGGTTTCGTAGCGTACTTCCTCTTGCTGCATCCGCTGGTACTTGGCGTCAAGCTTGAGGATGTGTTTTTCCATCACCTCGAAGTCCAGGAAAATGGAACTGATGACGTTCTTGCGCGTCTCAGCATCGCCACATACCGCCCACGGCTTGTCGGGGATCTGCACGTTGGTCATCTCTAGCTCGATCGGCTCCATCATCTGGCCGACAAAACCATCGGTCAGCACCACGGCCGGATTGCGATACTTATCGGCCAGCTCGAATGCCAGCATGGTCAGCGATGCCATTTCCTGCGCCGAGGAAGGCGCCAGCACCAGGTTTCGATAACAGCCGTGGCCGCCGCCCTTGGTGACGCAGAAGTAGTCGCTCTGTTCCGGGCCGATGTTTCCCAGCCCCGGTCCGGCGCGCATCACATCCACCACCACGCAGGGCAACTCGGCGCCCGCTATGTAGGAAAGACCTTCCTGCATCAGGCTCAAGCCGGGCCCGGAGGAGGCGGACATCACCCGCATGCCGGCCGACGCCGCTCCGTAAACCATGTTGATGGCCGAAACTTCGCTCTCCGCCTGGATGAACGTGCCGCCAACCTGCGGGATCAGCAGCGAAGCGTACTCGGCGATTTCGCTGGCGGGAGTAATCGGATATCCGTAATAAGCGCGGCAGCCGGCCATGACAGCCGCTTTGACGACCGCGACGTTGCCCTTACACAGTTGCCGCATTCGCCACCTCCGCCACCACCGGCCGGTTCGCCTTCACCCGGTAAACGGTTATGCCGCCCGGTTCCGGACAACAATAGAAGCAGATTCCGCAACCAGTGCAGTTCTCTCCTTTGTATTGCGCCGGATGAACTCCATACTGATTGAGATCCGGCGACAGCTCCAGGACCTTGGGGGGACACGAGTCCACGCAAAGGCCGCAGCCCTTGCACTCCTGAGTATCGAATTCGACGTTACCTCGAATCTGATTAGCCATGATTCCTCTGTGCAGTAAACCTACGTCACCCGCCCAGGCACAAAAATCCGTACCTGGTGCAAAGCCAAAAAACAACTACCCGGTCGCGGCAGCCTTTGCCAGTGCCGGGCGATTCACTTCGTTACGCTGAAACCAGCGCACGCTTTCGCAATGTTTGTACAACTCCGCGCGAAACGACGGATGCGCAATGCCGATGAGCAGTTCCGCCCGTTCGCGTACGCTCTTTCCCCACAAATCCACCAGGCCGAATTCGGTGGCCACAAAATGGACATCGGCGCGGGTGGTAACCACCCCGGCACCGTCATTGAGCATGGGCACAATGCGGGAAACCGTTCCCTCGAGGGCCGTCGAAGGCAAGGCGATCACCGGCTTGCCGAACCTGGCGCGCGCGGCCCCGCGAATGAAATCCACTTGCCCGCCAAAGCCGCTATAGAATCTCTGGCCCACCGAATCGGAGCACACCTGCCCGGTGAGATCGACCTGCAAGGCCGAGTTGACGCCGACCATGTGATCGTTCCGTGCAATCACAAAAGGATTGTTCACATAGCTGTTCGGACGAAACTCAAACATCGGATTCTCGTTCACGAACTCATACAGCCGCCGCGTCCCCAGTCCAAACCCGACAACCACCTTATAGGGGTGAAGCGTCTTGCGGGCGCCGGTGACGACTCCGCGCTCGATGAGCGGCAGCAGGCTGTCGGAAATGATCTCGCTGTGTATTCCCAGGTCCCGGCGATCCATCAGATTACCGAGGACCGCGTCCGGAACGCCGCCGATGCCGATCTGCAAGGTGTCGCCGTCTTCGATCAAACCGGCGATGTGCCGGCCGATGGCGAGGTCGGTTTCGCCCGTCTGGCGGAGCGGGAACTCGAGCAGCGGCTGCGAGTTCTCCACAAAAGCATCGATTTCGCTCACATGCAGATGGCTTTCGCCGCAGGTGCGCGGCATATAGGAGTTCACTTGGGCAATTACGCGCTTGGCATTGCGGGCGAAGGCCAGCGTGATTTCCACCGCCGCGCCTACGCTCACCAAACCGTAACGGTCCGGAGGCGTCACCTGAATCAGCGCGACATCGATGGAAAATCTCCGCGGGCGACGAGCTGCTCGGCTTCTCCCAGGTGAATGGGAACGTAGTCGGCACGGCCTTCGGCCACGGCGCACCGCATGCCTCCACCGATAAAAAGACAGGTATGCCGGAAGTTTTCCGGAAATTGCTGCTCGGCGGTGCGGATCTCGTTGATCGTGAGCAGGTGCACGATCTCCACGTCGCTCAGGCACGGAGCCCGCT
>CAWAZO010000014.1:0-19543 GCA_963786555.1 uncultured Acidobacteriota bacterium | reverse complement strand
GAGAGCGGCGAGGTTGCGGCCGAAATTGCCCGCAGCACCCCGCGCGACGTCGAACGGCTGTCGACGCGGCGAGCCATGCGGCCAGGCATTCCTGCTGGCGCACACAAACTGCGTTTCGCGTTTCCGCCCTGCGCACGCTGGCGGCGAAGCTGCGGCAGGATATGCCGCTGTTTGTCGAAGCGGAATCTCGCGTCACCGGGCGGCCGATCCGCGAAATGCGCGCCCAACTGGGCCGCTTGCCGGAGTGGTACGACTACTTTGCCAGCGTCGCTGAAACCCTGGAAGACACGCTGCCGCCGTTTGGGCCCGGATACCTGAACTACACCCGGCGCGAGGCGCTCGGCGCGGTCGGGCTGCTGACGCCGTGGAATCATCCGCTGCTGATCCTGACGAAGAAGCTGGCGCCGGCGCTGGCGGCGGGGAACGCCGTGGTGATCAAGCCTTCGGAGCTGGCTCCGCTGACCATCAACATGCTGGCCGAGCGCATGGCCCAGAGCGGAATTCCCGAGGGCATCGTGAACGTGGTGCACGGCTACGGAGCGGTGGCCGGCAAAGCCCTGGCCGAGAACAAGAAACTGGCGAAGATCGATTTGACCGGTGGAACCCAAACGGGGCGGAGCGTAGCGGCGGCTGCCGGCCATAATCTGATCAAGGTCGCGGCCGAGTTGGGCGGCAAGGCTTCGGTGATTATCTACGACGACGCGGATTTCACCGCAGCCGTAAATGGAGCGGTCTTTGCCGGCTACATCGCCGCCGGACAGACCTGCGTGCAGGGAGCGCGGATTCTGGTCTCGGACAAGCTCTATGATCGCTTCGCGGCGGCATTTGTCGAAAAGGTCAGAGGGCTGCGCGTCGGGCCGCCGCTGGACAACCGGACCGACATCGGACCGTTAATCTCCGGGCGCCAGCGCGAGCAGGTTCTGCGCTGGATAGAGACTGGTGTCCGCGAGGGCGCGACGCTGGCGTGCGGAGGCAAGGCCGTTCCGGGTCGGGGGTGGTATATCGAGCCGACGGTATTCACCAACGTGACCAATGAAATGAGCATAGCCCAGGAGGAAATCTTTGGGCCGGTGGTTTGCCTGATGCGCTACGGCTCGGAACAAGACGCCATTGAGCTCGCCAACGGCACCAACTTTGGCCTGGGCATGGGGATATGGACCAACGACATTCGCCGGGCGCATCGCGTGGCCGAGCAGCTCGAGGCCGGCATGATCTGGATCAACGATCACCACAGAATCGGCCCGGCCTCTCCCTGGGGAGGCTACAAGAGTAGCGGAATCGGGCGGGAAAACGGCATCGATTGCTACAAGGACTACACTCGAATCAAGAACGTCATTGTGAAAACAACCGCGGACGGATTCGACTGGTTTGACGGCACTGCCTCGGACAAGCGGTATAGCTAGACCGGTTCCGCGGAAGATGCATACCGAAAAGAAGCCGGGCATTCAGCCCGGCGGTGATAGTTCCGGAGCACCAACTTGGGAACTGCTCCAGGTTGGATACCGATGCCGCCTGGACCGGGTTCGGCGGCTGAGCTGCCTTCAGATTGCAAAAACGGCAGGCGCAGGCTGACGGCACAGCGGGCGAGAGAACGATTCCGCTTGTAATCCGAGCGCAGGTCGCGTAAATACTAGATTTCACGCCAAATATCGCTAAATATCCAGGAGGTCCGCCAGATGAGTACGACGGAAAAGTCTTCTTCTTCCGCAAGGGAAACACAGTCTGCGGCTTTGCCGTACTCGATGGCATTATCGGTTGTTTTCCTCATCATTCTCTGTTTGTCTTATGCGACGAACGCAGCCGACCGGCAGATTTTTCCCACTCTTCTGCCACAGATTGCCAAGGTTTTCGGCTACAACCTGAAAATCGGCGGGTTGCTGGCGACGATCTTTACGCTGGGCCTGGCCATCGCGGGCATTCCCACCGGATACATTCTGGATCGCACCTCGCGCAAAGCCGTGATTATCATCGGCATGTTACTGTACTCGATCTTCACGGTGGCGACCATTTATGCTACCGGGATCTGGGACATGCTGATCTACCGGGCGTTCACCGGAATCGGCGAAGGCATGCAGATGGCGGGGCTGTTTGCCGCCGTGGGCAGCTACTTTCACCGCCGGCGATCGTTTTTTATCGGCTTTGTGATCCTCTCGTACGGGGTCGGCGGATTCGGCGGGCCGTGGCTGGGCACCAAGATCGCCATCTCGTATGCGAGCTGGAAGGCGCCGTTCGTCTGCTTTGCCGTGATTGGAACCGTGATGGCCGCCATCGTGCTGTTCGCGGTGCCTAAGCTGTTCAGCGAGAGCAAGGGACCGGCCACCGCGACCAAGCTGGAAGAAGCGGCTTTCGCTCACATGCCGACCAATCTGTGGAACCGCAATGTCATTCTCGCGTTCATCGGATGCGTCATCCTGGGCATCTCGCTCTACGGCTTCCTCGGACTGTACACGACCTTTGCCACCTCGATACTGAAGTTCGCGCGCCCCAATGTGGCGCTGGCTTTCAGCTTCTTCGGGCTGGGCGGCATCATGTCATTTGTGGGCGGCTGGTGTGGCGACCGTTTCTCGCAACGCTGGGTTATCGCCTTCGCCTATGTCTGCTTCGCAGCAGTCACCTATTCCATGTATAACGTCGCCGTCACCATCACGGGGCAGTGCTTCCTTACCTGGTGCATCGGCTGCTTCGGCAGCGGCTTCGTGTTTACGAACCTGCTCTCGATGCTGCAGCGCAGTGTGCGGCCGTCCATGGTAGGCCGGGCCTCGGGAATCTTTATCGCTTCTACGTTCGGCGCCGCTTCCATCGCCGGCTACTCGATGGGCGCGCTCGTCGGCCGCTTCGGATGGGGAACGGCGGCCATCATTCAGTTGACGCTGCTGCCGGTGATCGGCATCATCGCCATGGCGCTGGTCGACCCGAACAAACTGATCGTTCCCAAAAAAGCGTAAGCTGGTGTCCCTGGCGGGCGCGGCTCGCCGGGGCTCCAGAGTTTGCCGGGCGCAAGCCCCCGAACACCTTCGCTTCGATTGCATGATTCTGTCATGCGGCAAGCTCCATGCCGGCAGACGGCGCATACGGCCGTTGCCGGGGGCGGGCGGTGCAGGATCATTGGTGTAAGCAGTCCACGGGAAATTTTGTCTAAGATGATTCCTACGGGAAACAATAGTCAGGAGAAATAGCTTTAATGAAGAGCACTGGTTCGGAAGTCGCCCCGCTCAATATCGCAGTCGCCGGCTTGGGCTGGTGGGGAAAAGCCATTATCGGGATGCTGAAGGACAGCCCGAAAGTCCGGGTAGTGAAGGTGGTGGACACGGTTCCGGCGGCCGGGGATTGGGCGCGGTCGCAGGGCCTGGAGTTTACGACGGATTATGCGGCTGCCTTGGCCGATCCAAATGTCAAAGGGGTGATCTTGTGTACTCCTCACACCATGCACAGGGAGCAGGTTATAGCCGCGGCCGTGGCCAAGAAGCACGTTTTTTGCGAGAAGCCGCTGGCGCTCACGCGGCGCGATGCGCTCGCCGAAGTCGAAGCCTGCGAGGCCAACGGAGTGGTGCTGGCGGTTGGGCATGAGCATCGACTTAAGCCGGCGATGCAGGATCTGCTGCGCATGGTGAAAGCCGGTGAGCTTGGCGCCATTCAGACCACCGAGGCAACGCTCACCTTCGAGCTGCGTCCGCTGCCGGCCGACAACTGGCGGCTGCAAAAAGAGGAATCGCCCGGCGGAACGACGATGGTGGCGCTTGGAATTCACGGGTTGGACCTCGCGATTGCCGTCAATGGTCCGGCGGAAAGCGTGCTGGCCAGTCTGCGCTCGGTGGCGCATCCTACGCGAAACACGCTCGCTATTCTGTTGAACTTCAAGAACGGCGGCAACGGAGTGATTTCTTCCGTGCTCGGGCCGCCGTTTTCCATACGCTTCGCGGTGTTTGGCACCAAGGGATGGGTCGAGATTCGCGACAAAGCACACCCGCAAGCACCTGAGGGCTGGTTGTTTACCAAAGCCGTGCACGGTGGTCCGCAGCAGACCATCGAATATCCCGCCGTCTCGATCGTGCGCGCCAATGTCGAGGCCTTCGCCGATGCTGCCGCGGGGCGTGCGCCTTATCCGGTAACCCATGCCGAGATGGTCGCCAACATCGCCGCTTTTGAGGCTATCGCCAAGTCCGCTGACACCGGAGCCATTGTCCCGGTGGAGAATTAAACCGGCCTGGAAACTAGCTGCTCAGGACGCCGGGCAGTGCACCGCCCAGCCTGATCGGTTCACTTGTTCCCATATTTCGAGAGCGCGGCTGAGTTGCGTCGTCGGCGCTACGAGGAGCGGAAAATGGACGCAGTTCAGAGCGAAGTTCGCGACGGGATGCAGATTGACTGGAATGTCCCCGTCAAGATGGATGATGGTGTGGTTCTGCGGGCGGACGTTTTCCGTCCGGTCGCCGGCGGCAGCTTTCCGGTGCTGCTGACTTGTGGGCCTTACGGCAAAGGACTTTCGTTTCAGCAAGGTTATCCTGGGGCGTGGGAGATCATGGTCGCGGCGCATCCCGATGTTGCCTGCGGCTCAACCAACAAGTACCAGAACTGGGAGGTCGTCGATCCCGAGAAGTGGGTTCCGGACGGCTACGCGGTGGTGCGCGTGGATTCCCGCGGAACGGGCCGTTCGCCCGGCTTCGTCGATCACTTTTCGCCGCGCGAGACCGATGATTTCTACCAGTCGATTGAGTGGGCCGCGGTGCAGCCATGGTCTAGCGGCAAGGTGGGCGTCAATGGCATCTCTTATTACGCCATGAACCAGTGGCAGGTGGCGAGCAAGCAGCCGCCTCACCTGGCCGCGATGTGCGCCTGGGAAGGCGCCGCCGACTGGTATCGCGACTCCACGCATCACGGCGGCATCGTCTCCACTTTCTGGGCCGCCTGGTATGACGTACAGGTCAAGAGCGTGCAATACGGGTTGGGCGAGCGTGGTCCGCGCAGCGTGGTGACGGGCGAGCTGGTGTGCGGAGATGAGACCTTTTGCGACGCGCAGTTGGCCGCCAACCGCTGCGAGTTCGGGGACATGATTCTTGCCCATCCACTCGACGACGACTACCACAAGGCGCGCTCGCCGCAGTGGGAAAAGGTGAAGGTACCATTCCTGAGCGCCGCGAACTGGGGAGGGCAGGGACTGCATCCGCGCGGCAACTTTGAAAGCTTCGTGCGCGCCGCCGCCAAAGACAAGTGGCTCGAGGCGCATGGCCTGGAACACTGGACCCATTTTTATACCGACTACGGGGTCGCGATTCAGAAGCAGTTTTTCGCGCATTTCCTCAAGGGCGAACGCAACGGCTGGGACCGGCGCCCGAAGGTGCAGCTACAGGTTCGCCACCTGGACAAATTTGTCGAGCGCTTTGAAGACGAGTGGCCGATTGCGCGCACCGAGTGGACCAGGCTTTATCTGCAACCCGCCAGCCATGGCTTGTCGAAGGAGCCAGCGGCGCAGGCGGCGAAGCTGGAATTTGAGGCTCTCGGGGATGGATTGGAGTTCATCTCCGCGCCGCTCGAACAGCAGACGGAAATCACCGGACCGCTGGCGGCAAAATTGTTTGTCTCTTCCAGCACGACGGATGCCGACCTGTTTCTGATTTTCAAGGTTTACACCCCCGACCTGCGCGAAGTCACTTTCCAGGGAGCGATCGACCCGCATACGCCCATCGCCCAGGGCTGGCTGCGGGCTTCGCATCGCAAGCTCGATCCGGCGTTGACGGAAGCGTACAGGCCCTATCACACGCACGATGAGGTGCAGCCGCTCCAGCCCGGAGTTCCGGTTGAAGTCGAGGTCGAGCTGGTGCCGACCTCGATCGTGGTGCCGGCCGGCTACCGCATCGCGCTGTCGGTGCGGGGTAAAGACTATGAGTTCGCAAAGAAGACCGGAATCAAGTTGCCTCACTTCAAAAACGAGCTGCTGGGCTGCGGGCCGTTTCTGCACAATGATCCGTGTAACCGGCCGGAAAAAATCTTCGGAGGCCGCACCACTCTGCACTTTGAGGCCGAGCACGCACCCTATGTGCTGTTGCCGGTAATTCCGGAGAAGTGAGCAAGGCTCGGCGACAACAATTATGAATGGGGGTTTGGGAATCATTCATAGACGAGATTTCCTGAGAGGCTCAGGCGTTCTGGGAGTTGGCGCGATGGCCGGCCGCGCTTCCGCCTCGGAAAATGGAGCCATGAAAGACACGGATAAAGGGTCAGCAGGAGACCAGGCGCCGACGAGCGCCAGGCGGCGGCCTATCCAGATACGCATGGGCGGTTACGGCCCGTCGACCACCGGCTTCAGCCTGGCGATGAAAAGGATCGGCGACCGGCTGAAGGCAAAATTCGGCGGCGAAGTGGAAGTTAAATACGTCTACAACATCATGGACCTTGGCTATCGCGGCGAGGACATATTGTGGCTGGTTGAGGACGGGGTATTGACGCTCGGTTATCAGTCAAGCAGTTACCTCACCGAATGCGTTCCCGAGCTGGGGATGGCCGATCTGCCCTTCATCTTCGACAGCAATGAAAAAGCGCGAGCCGCCATGGACGGCAAGCTCGGCCAGATTCTCACCGGCAAAATCGAAGAGCGGATGAATTATCGCATTGCCGGATATTTTGAGAACGGGTTCAGGCAGGTCTCCAACCGTCTGCGGCCGGTGCGCGTGCCAGCCGACATGAAGGACATGCGCATTCGCGTGTTGCCCAGCAAGATTCAGGCCCGGACCTTCGCGCTGCTCGGCGCCAAACCGCTCATCATGGATTTGACCGAGGCGATTGCGGCCGTAAAGGCCGGAACGCTGGATGCGCAGGAGAACCCGTTTTTTAATACCGTGACCTACGGGGTATACAAGTACCATCACTTCCACACCGTGACCAACCACTTCTATCTTTCCCGGCCGATCTTCATTCATCGCACCTCGTTTGACGCGTGGCCGAAGGAGCTGCAGACCGAGATGATGGCGGCGGTTCAGGATGCGGTCGCCTTTCAGCGCGACCTTCACGTCAAGGAGGAGGCGGATGCGGCAGCGATCATCCGTAAGCAAGGCGGCGAAATCCTGGAGTTGACGCCCAAGGAGCACGACGAGTTTGTCTCGGCCGTGCACCCTTTGTATGGCGAGGCTCGCGGGCTTTATGGCCGGGAGTTGCTTGCGCTCGTGGGGCTGTAAGAGCGCCACACTAAGGAAGCTGACAGCATGAACAAATACGCAGTGATTTCCGTGGATATGCATCGCGGCCATCTGGACCCCGAGGTGGCCACCATGCCGCTGCCCGCCGAGCGGTGCCGGATTGTCATCGATAACACGGCGCGGCTCTTCGAGCGGCTGCGCGAGTTGGGGGTTCCGATCGTTCACGTGGTGGCCGGTTTTCGCAATTCGCGGGAGGCTTTGTCCAATCCGCACTGGCGCGCCAACGACGAAGACCCGCGCTCGCTGAGAAAAACGGCGGGGCGGCACAACATGCAAGGGTCTGTGGGAACACAGATCATCCCGGCGCTTTATCGCGAAGGGGATTACGTTGTCCACAACAAGAAGCGATACAACTGCTTCCACATGACGGACCTTGAGTTCGTCTTGAAAAACCTCGGCGTCGATACCGTAATCATCACCGGCATCAACACTTCAAGTTGCTGTCTGAGCACCAGCTTCGAGGCCACCAACCGCGATTACAGCGTGGTGATGGTGGAAGACTGCATGGACAGCATGGATGGCCGCGACTTCCACGACGCCGCCATCAAGATCATGCGCAGGATCATCGGGCGGGTAATGACTTCCGGCGAGTTAGTCAAGATGATGGAAGAGGAAGCTGCCGGGACGGAAAAAGCGGCGCGATCCGCGGCTCAACCGGGCGGTGGAACGGAGGGAAAGAGATGAGCGCTGAAAAAAAAGGCACGGTGGGTGTAATCGGGCTGGGGATTATGGGGTCGGCCATGGCGGCCAACCTGGTGAAATCGGGCTTCGCGGTGATTGGGACCGACATTGCGGCTCAGTGCCGGGACGAGTTGACCAGGTGCAACGGGACGGCGGTGGCCAATGCGCGCGAGGTGGGCAGGCGCTGCCGTCACATCATTCTGGCGCTGGCTTCGGTGCCCGCACTCCACGCGGTTTGCGACGACTTGAAAGCCAGTTGCGCCAAGGGAACGATCATCATCGAAACCGGCACGCTGCCGCTGGCAGACAAGTTGAAGGTGCGCGATCAGTTGGCGGAAAACGGAATCATCCTGCTCGATTGCACGCTCTCCGGCACCGGCGCTCAGGCGAAGAACCGCGACCTCGCCGTCTACGCCAGCGGCGACGCTGCAGCGATCAAAGAAGTGGCTCCGGTGATGAACGGCTTTGCGCGGGTTTGCTACGAGCTCGGCGAATTCGGCAATGGCATGAAGATGAAACTGGTGGCGAACCTGCTTGTGGCAATTCACAATGTCGCCGCCGCCGAAGCGATTTTGCTCGGGACCCGCTCGGGACTTGATCCGGCGATGGTGGTCAAGGTAGTTGCCGACGGCGCCGGGGGCTCACGCATGTTTCAGGTCCGCGGCCCGGCAATGGTAGATCGGAGCTGGGACGAGGCGACGATGAAAAATACGGTGTGGCAGAAAGATATGAAGCTGATTGGCGAAGCGCTGCAGGCTACGGGCTGCCCGGCGCCGGTGTTCACGTCAACCATTCCGATCTATATCGCCGCTACCGCCTCCGGCCACGCCGAGCATGACACGGCAGCCGTCTACGAGATTCTGGAACGCATGGCGACATCGCCGGCGGCTAATGCTAAGAAATAGCGAGCCAAAAAAATATCCCGCATTACCCCAGTCAGCCCAGCGAGCCTACCCTCGATGGGAACCCCGGCCGGGCGAACGTGGCGCGCCCGGCCATCTGCGTGCGCCTGCAGCCGACTCCCTCTTCGAACCGGCGGGCAACGGTTCAGTTACTTGCCACGCAAAGGTACACGCCCGGTTTGCAGGGGGTTTGTTTCTGGTAAACTGCTCGCATCCCGAAGTTGTTCCGGCCAAGGGTGTGCTGCTGATTCTGTTGAAGATCGGGCTGGCAATGGGCTTGGTTGCGCCTAGGGGAGCGGTGCGAACAAGTCCGGCACGCCTCGCGCTCTATTCACTTAAGCGATACTTTACAGGCACTGCAATTCGCCCTTAGAATTTGACTCCTCCTCGGTTGCAACATGTTTGTAACAATGCTGGTGCCGGGCTTGTTGGAAGCGGCGCAGAGTGCGCGATTCGAAACCATGAAAGCTAAAAAAACGATTCTCTGCGTCGATGACCACGAACAATCGCTTTCGATTCGGAAGCTGATCCTGGAGACCAGAGGTTACAGGGTGATTGACTGCACCAGCGGAGAACAGGCTCTGGAGGCATTCAGGGCCGGCAGCGTGGATCTGGTGCTTACCGATCTGGTCATGCCCGGAATGAGCGGCAACGATCTGGTTGGGCACATCAAGCGAATCTCACCGGCCACCCCAGTCATACTCTTCTCGGGCCAGGTTAAGATGTACGATCAGAACACGCTGGCCGATATCTTCTTGCCCAAGGGGATGTATTCCGTAGCCGAGTTGCTGGAGCGAATCCGCTTGCTGCTGGTGCACAAACGCGGGCCCAAGCGTGCGGTCGTGACAAGCGCATTGCAGCGCGCCAGCGGCGGGTAACCACAGTTGTTTTTGGATTGAGTTTCTCGATGGCTGCCCGATCGCGCTTGGAATTGCCCGGTGTGGAAACTCCAAAAACATTATGCTTAACCCACGCGCAACCTGTTTTTCAGCAGGCTCTTAGCACTTCCCCGGATGTTCCATGTAGAATCAAAGATTCATGCCTGCGATCATAGCCGTAGAAAACGTATACAAAACTTTCCACGTAGGCAAGGTCGAGGTGCCTGCCGTGCGCGGCGTCTCGCTCGGAATCGAGCGCGGGGAATTCGTCGCCCTGGTTGGCCCGTCGGGCAGCGGCAAGTCGACGTTGTTCTACATTCTTGGCGGCCTCACGCAGGCAGACTCCGGACAGGTGCTGATCGATGGCGTGAACTTTTCTCAGCTCTCCGATGCCGAGCGGACGCGCATGCGCAAGAGCAAGATCGGCTTCGTCTTCCAGAAGTTCAACCTGCTGCCCACGCTCGACGCCTACGGCAATATCGAGATCGCACGCGAAATCGGCGGAAATCGCGGCGGCGGCAATGACTATTTCGATCATGTCACGGCTCTGCTCGGAATCGATAAACGCCTTCACCACCGGCCTTCCGAGTTGAGCGGCGGTGAGCAACAGCGGGTGGCGCTGGCTCGCGCCCTCGTCAATAAGCCGGCCATCGTGCTGGCCGACGAGCCGACGGGCAACCTAGATACCAAGAACTCCGACGTGGTGCTTGCCATGTTGCGCCGCTCCAATCAGGACCTCGGGCAAACGGTTCTGATGATTACCCATAACCCGCAGGCAGCCGCGCACGCCGACCGCATTCTGCACATGCGCGATGGCGCGATGGTGGAGGCGATTGAGGATCCGCAGTGGGCTCCGGTGGTGCGCTAGCAGGCTGCTAAAACCATACGGTCCTTCAATAGCTGCGAGGCTATGCCGAGGCTTTTTCCGGGGGCCGTCGGCGGTTTGACGCTCGCTTCGGTGGCCCGCTATAATCAAGCACGTCGGGCGGGAGTAACTCAGTGGTAGAGTGCGACCTTGCCAAGGTCGAAGTCGCGGGTTCAAATCCCGTCTCCCGCTCCAAGATTCTAAAGTACTTACAGCCCATTTCGCATTTTCCCCTCACGCACACTAACGCACACTAAGAGGCTGCGGCGGCTTTTTTGTCATGCCGTTCCGGCATTGACGCATTCCGAACCAACTCCATGATCTTGCTCTGCGCCTGCCGTACATCGTCGCTAAAGGCCTGCGCATAAAGCCCAAGCGTGGTACCCGGGTTGGCGTGCCGGCACGCTTCTTGGACGACCTTCACGTCCTCGCCGTTGGCCTTCAGCAGTGACGCGAATGTTCGTCTAAACGTGTGCCAGCCGATTCGCTTGTCGATGCCGAGCTTCTTCGCGAGCGGCTGGATATGGCGGCTGAGGATCATGTGCGGCCAGTACGGCTTCCGCCCCTTCTTCCTGTGTGAGGCAAACACCCATTGATCGTCCCCCGGATAAGGTGCGACCTCACGCCAAGCATTCAAATCCGCAAGTTGATACGCATGCAGTGGCACTAGCTTTTTCGAAATCTCAGTCTTTACTTCACCAACATGGCCCTTCACAATGGCCTTGGTTACCGCCGCTAACCCCCTCTCAAAGTCTATGTCGCGCCACTGAAGACCGAATGCTTCGCTAATGCGGAGACCATTTCCATACTCGATCGAGATCGCCGCCCTCTCCCGCGCTTCCGAGTTGGTCCACAACGC
Source organism: uncultured Acidobacteriota bacterium (assembly GCA_963786555.1). Taxonomy (GTDB): domain Bacteria; phylum Acidobacteriota; class Terriglobia; order Terriglobales; family Acidobacteriaceae; genus CAWBRT01. The sequence goes on along the minus strand of CAWAZO010000014.1, from coordinate 8,168 downwards.
GTTTATCTCGCCAGCAGTCAGGATATCGGGAATCCTGCTGCGCTTTCCGCTTTGCCGGACGAGTTTGATTGGGTTGTGCCCGATCGGGACGAACTCGTAACGTTGTGCATGGGTGAACAACACGCTGAAGATATTTCGAATGCGCTGCTTGGTTGGATTCTCCAGCGGTTTGCCGGTCTGCGTAGTACTGATCAGAGATCCTAACCAGTTTTCAACAGTTACCGTTTTGATATCCAACATGCGCGAGGTTTCCCAGCGCGGCAGAATGAAAAGGTTCAACATCCCCAAATAATTCTGCTTTGTGGACCACGATCGCCCCGGGTTGGATTCGTTTAATTCCACGTCTTTGAAGTGCCTCGCGATCAGCCCGACCGTTGGCACTTGCGCGATAGGACTTTGGTTGTTGATGGTGAGCCGCACCTGGTCCGCAGCTTTCTGTGCTTGCGATTCCGTCTTGTACTTCTCCGTGGTCCCGATGATGGCCTGCCGCTGGACGCGGCGGCCATCGGGGAGCGTGACGCGGTATCGCAAGACCCACTCACTGCGGCCATCAATGCGACGTAATTTCAGCAGACTGCCCTGCTGGTAATACTGTCGTGATGCCATTACTGAATGCTCCTGGTATCACGACACGGGTCGCTGTTGGAGTTTACGCGCCCTCTCATCCATTCATCAAGCTCGGAAAAGAGGAATAACCAACGACGGCGCTGGCCATCACCCCGAGGATGGGCCGGTATTCTTCCTTCGCGGGCGAGTTTTTTGAGGTGCCGCGGCGACATGCGGACGAAGGGAGCGGCCTCTTCAGCCTCGACCCATTGTTCAAGGCCCGGCGGCATCATTGCCGATGTACTGCTGGCGCACTGAACGAAAGTCCCGGTCATCGTTTACACGTCCTCTGAACGGGCGCTCGATTCGAGCTGGGATACTGCATCGTGAAAATCATTGATTACTCCTGGCGCGGAATTGCCGCGCATGTTGACGATTGCATTTCGGGTGCTCTGTACCAAAGGGAGCGCAGGAAACATGGTGTTGTCCCGAGGGGATGGATGGAACAGCTCAACGGGAAGGGCGATCAAAAACAGTAATGACCAATTGCGCACTGGCCATCAGCGCGAAGGAGCCGGACTTTCCTTCTCAGTTCCTGAGTGTGGCGGCCCTGATAAGGGGGAGGAAAGCCCAGGCAGCTTCAGACTCGACTTCGAGGTTGCACTACTGGGTGGGCTGTACGGGTGAACTCAGCAGCCATGCTCAGGGTCGCATCGCAACGCTGTTCCACCCGCCAAGGGCGTTCTTGGTAAACCGACACGGTGAGAACGACTACTGCTCTGGGTAGTGGGCGGCATAATGCTCTAAGCCGCGCATAAAGTCATGCGCGTCGGAGGCATTGAGCTTTAATCCTAGAGCATGGAACGTACGCACCCGGGAGCGCAGGAACCAGCTTGCCACTGTGCCTGCATCATCGCCGTTGATGCGTTTCTCTTTCAGCAGGGCGGCCAGACGCTGTTGAATAATATCTTGCACATCGTCAAGCGCTCTTTCGATTATCCATAGATTACCAACTTCGAAGTTCGCAATTTCCATAGACTGATTCATTTGGTTATGTCCTTTGGTTCGTCTATCCCGAGTACCCGTCTGAGTACTGCGAGGTCGTACTGGGTTGAGAGTACAGATCTCTGGGCTGGTGCCAAAGATCGCAACGGTACAATGGAAATATTGTCCTGGGCCGGCCGGCATTCGCTTTTGCTGACCCGCGGAATCGATGATCAGATCCGGGAAGGCCATTTCTGGTGAACTGGCCTTCACTGTTTTTAGACTGCCACGAGTTGTTACCCGTACCAAAACAACAGCGCGAAATCTTCTGCTAATCCGATCCGGTGATTGCGGATCTGGCATTCACCAGAGGCCGATTGAGGACGGACTCCGGTTGGCGGCATGGCGTGGAGGCCTGCACCATGCCGCTTCGATGGTTTCCGTCCCTCCTTTCTCACTTGCACGACAGTCGCACATTCAAGCCAAGCCGCCAAAGCATTCAGGCATCGATTTCGATCTCGGGCCCGGTGCAGAGGCGGAGGCTCCCGGTTGAGATCGCACACGAATCGCCATGCCAACAATTCCAGCTTGACTGATGTTTGTGGTGTGCCAAAGCCTGTGCAAGTGGGAGTCTGGATTGAACTGATCGAACGGGCGAGGATTACGAGCGCCGGGCTTTCAGAAACAGCAGCGCCAGGAGGAATCCTTGCTCTCGTGAAGCGGTTATCAGGCTGGAGATCTGATCGCGAGTCAATAGTACTTTCTCACCGAGCCCTGGTTTCTGACTTTCATGGTTCATGTCAGCTCCCTTCTTCAATTTTCGGTCCCAGCCAATCATCAACGCGGCGGACGCCGTCGGATTCATCAAAGTTTTTCCCGTACACGCGTAAAGTGGTATGGATGTCACGATGCCACAAAATCTTGCTGAGTGTGAGGTAATCTTCGGGAAAATCAGCCAGGAACTTGTACGCAAAAATGTCCCTGCAAATATGGGGCGTTACCCTGCGGCCCGTAAAGCTGAAGAATCTCTGCGCAACCAACTCTGTCGTTTCCTTCGATTGTAGAGGTGTGCCAGATCGGTTCAGGAAGAGCGTTCCAGAATCCGGGCCGGCGCCAACCAATCCTGGGCGATGATAAGTGAGGTACTCTTCAAGTAATGGAAGCAGTCGTCGAGGCACAATACCCCGCACTGCGTGGCCGGTCTTTGTTTCGTCCTCCCGGAAGTGAAACTGCCAGAACTTCTGATGCGGATCGTCGGTACACGCCCGTTCCACCCACTCCGCCTTCGCGATGTGTACCATAAGTGGGAGTTCAGCCAAGAACAGATTGGAGGTGCTTGGATCACCGATCCGGCACTCACGAAGATTTCGCTGTCTCCAAGGCAGCGTGACAAGCCAAGAAAGCAGCAATTCGTCGTGAACCAGCCAGGAAACGCTCTGGTCCTTCATGCCTGATCGTTGTTTCCACGAAGCTCTGATCTGATCAGGAACTTCGGCCAGAACATCATAGGGCACGTACTTTGCGGCCTTCCGCTTGACAACCAGCGATTCTTCATCAACCGGCAACTGTTGAAAAAGAGCTGAGAACCAGCGATAATCATTTTCTTTGTACTGAGGGTGATGCCTCATGGCAGCGTAGAGCATCGACAACTTGGTGATGGAGTTGTACGAAAGGTTCCGCTCGTTTAATGCCCAGGCAACAAACGATGTGATGACGTCTTCGGAGACTAGCTGAACGAGCGAGCAAATCTCGGTCCTTTTGTCTACGTTGAGGGCGTACCCATACACTCGGTTAATCAACGACTCCAGGAGCCTGGCACTGACGGCGCGAAGACGCCCTCTGCTTGGGCGACCTTTTGCAAACCGATCTTGCTTCCATTTGAGGAGAGCCACGACTTCAGATCGAATCGGCTCCGGCATGTCGTCGGTCTTCACTCTGTACACGTTGACACTCGGATGTATCTCCCACGACAGCTTCGGAAGAAGGTCGCGTAACTCTGCCCGAGAAACTGCGCGCCGGAATTTCTGTGCGACGTTCCGAGCCGTGGTATACGTACGTCCACGGCGTTGCATCCATGCGCGCCATTCCTCTATATCTTTGTCAGTAAGGTCGGCAGGCGTTTTGCCAATCCTAATCGCAAAGCGTACGATCCCACGGGTGGATCGCGGAATGTTCTTGAGTGCCGCGACAACCGACTCCCAGGCGAGAGCAACCAGACCTTTTTCGGAAGACCAGCCAAGTTCTTCCGCGAAATGTAACAACTGCCTTGCATGCCGGCAATACGTGCGTATGGTATTGGGAGAATACCGCCGGGTCTTGAGGTAAAACGCAAAGGTCTGAGTCACCTCGATGAGAAACTCAATTGGAAGTTTATCCAGCGCCAGCTCCGAAAAGTCCGAAAGTTTCGCCGCTGTCGTTCTGAGCATTGATAACTGTGATTGATCGCCAGTCAAACTGCCCATGGACTCCAGCAAGTCATGAACTGTCGAAAGTGGTTGTGCTGATAAGTCACTCAAGTGCGCCGTAGGGCGCAGATTGCTTGCAGTTTCTGTTCCAAACACGAAAGATTGCGCACTCATATCTCTTTTTCTCCCACTGGAATCGCTGTAATACAGGACTGGATTTTGTAGATAAAGCGGTTGCAACGACGCAGAACCACGCACTCCCAGGCGGGGGCGCGATGTACCCGGAACGGAGGCTCCGAGATAGCGAAGAATTACGACGCTACAGCAGAGCGTCGGGAGCTATTACCCAGGAACTCTTCAAGGTCGACGGACAAAAACTTGGCGCGCCCAGGGAGGTTTCGCGACGTTAGTTGACCCCGTTTCATTCGGTCCTGGATGGCTCGCGCCGACACCCCGAACAATTCGGCGACATCATGTATGGTGTACGTTCCTTTGAGTTGCAGGCCTTTATGGGCCAGAATGGTTTCGAGCAGAAGATACTTACCGGGTTTGGGATTGTCGGCCGACATGATCAGAGGTCCTTTATGAAGTTGGGTAATGGCGGGGAAGTTATGACAGCGGAATTAATGGGAGAGGCGAGTAAGTTCTGGGGACTCGCGCACGCCGCTTACTTGGTGCGTTAATTCTTTTTTGAGGACGCACTCGTCGAGGGCGTACTTATCGAGGAGGGCCGACAGCGCCTTTGTCGCTCGGGTTGTTTTTATCCAAGAGTTCCTTAATTCTTGCAGGAGCGAGATCTGTTCCACGTTTAGCTTGGTCGTTGCAATCACTGACGCTCTTGCCTTTTCGAGGTTCTCACAGGCTTTTTGAACGACATCGTGCAGGTCATCCATTGACGGTGCGGTCGCGCTATTTTCCGGATCTCTGCGAGTCACAGGGTGTATTCCGGAGACATCATCGTAAGTGGGGGCAGGAAGAGTGGTCGCAGGCATGGAAGTGGTCGTCATTTGAACTCCGGATGGTTGTAATATGAACGTCAGGGTCGTGGTGTGTGTTGGTCATACAGGCGTTCTGGCAAGCACCGGCGATTGCTCGGCGTACCAGGAGGAGGTCTCACCTCAGGTGTTCGCCGAAGCAATCGCGGCGCCGGCCAGCTTCGCGGGTTCCGCTCCCCCTGCCCGCGCGACTACTGCTGCCAAGCGGAAACCATGCCGCCTGGTGCGAATCCCGAATCGGCGTCTGGGTTCCCGAGATTGTTTAGTGCTGAGTACCAAGCAAAGCGGCGGTCAAAAATGCGCCTGGCTGATGCGTCTTGAAAGTACGGCAGATTGCCATACCGTTTCTGGTCGGTCGCCAGCATATCGTCTTCGATCGCGAATAGTGCATCCCGTTTGGAACAGTCGCTACACTTCTCACGACGTTGTGGCGGGTCGCTTGCCTTCCACACTTTCTTTAGCTCTCTAAACAGCGGATCAAGACGTTTGTAGTCGATTTCAACGTCGATCAGCTTTGGTGTGAACGGCGGGCATATTCGTCCTTTGCGCAGATAACTCTTCGGATCGGCGATGACTTCCTTATGCTGGATGTCCCAGTACCAAATTCCACCCCGTGACACGGTGCCTAGTTCAAGGCCCAACTCAGCGATGTTGGCGTACCCGATCACTTGGATCTTGTACTGTGGCAGGAAGGGATCGTCGGTCTCCCGGTTGTGGGCAGACTTGTGATCCACTACGCACAGCGATTTGTCAGGCATCCAGAACATGTCGTCGGGCGAGCCGTACAGGAAGACGCCGCTCTTGTGTAGATACCCAAACTTGCTCCAGTGCCGTGGAAACTCCGCCCGGCTGTTATGTCACAGAATGGCTCGAACTCGTCCGGGAGACGTTCCTGAGTATCCAGGTAATATCCAACCACGGACTTTTGAATGTTTTCCAGGTCGTGAAATCGCGCCGCCGAAGTGGTCGAATGGCGGATGAAAGTAGAGCCTCAGCAAGTACCACAAACACTGTGGACAATATGTCGGCAGGAGAATAATCCCCAGACGCTTGGCAGTAATTCGTAAGTCGTTCAAGTGAGGCTCCTATGATTGAATCTATCGTGGTGTTATCGGTGCGGTATTACCAAGCAGATGTGCGACTCACGCGGTTACCACTGACGCCCGGATCGCGTCAGTTTGTGCCAATGACCACCGCACGAAATCGTCAAGCGAGTACTGGGTGAGTCTGGCACGCACAAGCAAGGAATTGAGCAGTTGAGAAATGGTTGGCGCCGTTGGCGAGGATTTGCCGAACGGGCGGGCAGCGCGAACCTTCTGCTGGATCAGTGGCATCAGTTCCTGCATGAGCAAAAGGCTGAGATTGATGCTGCGCGCTGGTCCACCTTTGGGATCACGGATGAGCGCGGCCTGCGATCTAAGGTCGGTCCACCTCATTTCTTGGAGTTGTGATGGAGTAACGTAGTAACCAAGGATTAGGGAGAATGCGGGCGCTGTCCGTGGGTCGTTATCGCTACGCGAAGTGGAGAGCACGCGACATCTCGTCGCGAGTGGGTAAGAGCAAGGGATTCGTGTCCGATGTCCCTTCTGGTAACTGCGCTCGGAAGTGTGCTATTTTAAAATTGCTGCATCCATGGGTGGTTAGTATAGGAGCTGCTTCGCCATCTGGCGCGTGTCGTCCATTTGTTCCCTGGCTGACATTGAGAACTCGTTTGTTTGCCTGCGTTTCCGTGCAGTGTCGATCTATCCTGCCTTACGCAAATATGTTATTTCTCGCTTACCGTGGTGCCCGACCTTTGCGATCGCGAATGGCAGGTAGCGGGACCAGCGGTTCCCCGCCTCCGCCGAAACTCAGAAGACATCACCAGTTTCAGGTTTCTCTTCCATTCCGACAGAAAATCTATTCATCGGTCCGAATAGCGCCCCGTTCTGCCGGGACCTGCGAAATCAGTTGCAATCCATTCCTGAGGGAATATACTTGCCGGGTTCCAGCAACAAACAACGAAGCGTAGGACGGGAATGGAAGCCATCAACGTGTTTCTCGAAATGTGGAGCCGGTGGCAGTCTGTCACTGGGCAGCGTCTCTCAAACGAAGATCCCCCGCTGCTGATCAGGATCTCCAACTCGCCGCCGACGATGCCGGCATTGCACAGCATGAGCTTCGGCGGGCACTGGGAATCAATCAGCCGCGCCTGAGCAAGCTCACCCAAAAGTTGGCCAAAGAGAAATGGGTCCAACTCAGGCAATCCAAAACGGATCGGCGCAATGTGCTAATGACCACGACGCCAAAGGCCAAAGCAGTGCGGGAGAGACTCCAATTGGAGATAGACTCTGCCCTGCAATCTGCCGAGCCACAGCGCAGAGCACCCCGTCGCCGCACTCTGGCGCCTGTGCCGGGACAGCAGGCGTTGACGATTCCATCTGGAAATGACTAACGAGAGTCGAGGCTAATGTCGAATTTCAGCGAGAAAGTTGCGTTTATCTGGTCGGTCGCGGATTTGCTCCGCGGTCCTTATAAGCCCCATCAGTATGGCCGAGTTATCCTGCCGCTGACGGTCCTCCGCCGGCTTGATTGCGTCCTGGAGCCCACCAAGCAGAAGGTTCTGGACAAACATGCCGCGCTGAAAAGCAGCGGCATCAAGGATGTCGAGCCGATCCTGAACCGTGTTTCCGGCCATTCCTTCCACAACACCAGCAAACTGAATTTCCAGAAGCTGAAGGGTGACCCGGACAAGATCGCGCAAAATCTGGCCCACTACATCAAAAACTTCTCTTCCAAGGCCAGGACGGTCTTCGAGTATTTCAAGTTTGAGGAGGAGATCGCCAAACTCGACGAAGCCAATCGCCTCTTTCTGGTGGTTGGCAAATTTGCCGAGATCGACCTGCACCCGGATGCAGTTCCGAACCATGAGATGGGATTGGTCTTCGAGGATCTCATTAGGCGATTCAACGAAGCGTCGAACGAGACTGCCGGCGACCACTTCACTCCGCGCGAAGTCATCCGGCTGATGGTGAACCTGCTGTTCACGCCTGACAGCCAGGTTCTGCGGACCAAGGGAATTGTTCGCACCCTGTACGATCCCGCTTGCGGGACCGGCGGCATGCTGAGCGTGGCCGAGGAGTTCCTGCGCGAGCTGAATCCCGATGCCCGCCTGGAGGTTTTCGGCCAGGACTACAACAATGAGGCGTTCGCCATCTGCTGCTCCGACATGATGATCAAAGGCCAGGCGGCCGACAAC
>CAWAZO010000013.1:0-45979 GCA_963786555.1 uncultured Acidobacteriota bacterium | reverse complement strand
CGTGTTCGGCGTAGCGCGCCAGCCAGCCGCGCTTGACCTTCGGCTCGAATGGCGGCAGCGCTTCCAGGCGCGGCCGAATTCGGCATCGCTTACCTTCAGTTCGATCCGGCAGGTCTTGGCGTTGATGTAGATGCGGTCGCCGGCCTGAATGGCCGCGATGGGGCCGCCCGCCGCCGCTTCCGGGGAAATGTGGCCGATGCAGAGACCCCGCGTGCCGCCGGAGAAACGGCCGTCGGTGATCAGCGCGCGCGGATGCCGGCGCCGACGATCGCCGCCGTCGGCGAGAGCATCTCCTGCATGCCCGGACCGCCGCGCGGCCCCTCGTAGCGGATCACCACGACGTCGCCGTCCTTGACCTCGCCCGCGAGAATGCCGCGCAGCGCGTCCTCCTGCGACTCGAAGATGCGGGCCGTGCCCTCGTACTCCATCATGTCCGGAGCGACGCCGGCCACCTTGACCACCGCGCCTTTCGGCGCCAGATTGCCGAACAGCACGGCCAGGCCGCCGGTCTGGGAGAAGGCCTTCGCGACGGGGCGGATCACGTCGCCATCGGCATCGGGAGCGCAGGCGACCGCATCGGCCAGCCGGCCGGCGACGGTCGGCACGTCCAGCTTCAGACCGACTTCGCAGTGGCGGTCGATCTCCTTCAGAATGGCCGGAATGCCGCCGGGCGGTGCACGTCCTCGACGTGCACCTCAGGACGGCTCGGCGAAACCTTGCAGATGTTCGGCGTGGTCGCGGAGATTTCGTTCAGCCGGTTGAGTTCGAACGGGATCCCCGCCGAGTGCGCCAGCGCCAGCGTGTGGAGGATGGTGTTGGTGGAGCCGCCCATCGCCATATCGAGCACAAACGCATTGGTCAGCGCCTGCTCGGTGACGATGTCGAGCGGACGGATCTTCTTCTCCAGGCATCGCTTCAGCGCGTGCGCGGCTTTCTTCGTCAGCGCGATGCGCTCGGGATTCGGCTCGGTCTCGCGATAGCGTGCCATCCACCCAGCGCTCGGCGGGGATGGTGCCGTTGCCGGGCAGCGCGAGGCCGATCGCCTCGCCCAGGCAGTTCATCGAGTTCGCGGTGAACATGCCGGCGCAGCTTCCGCAGCCGGGGCAGGCCTTCTCCGCCAGAGCGCGCAGTTCGCCGTCGGTCATCTTTCCGACGCTGTGCTTGCCGACGGCTTCGAACACCGTGATCAGGTCGGTGTTGCCGGGACCGGCGAGCATCGGCCCGCCGCTGAGGTAGACCGCAGGAATATTGATCCGGACCATGGCGTTGTACATCGCCGGAACAATCTTGTCGCAGTTGGCGATGCCGATCCAGGCGTCGCACGGATGCGCGCCGATGATGGTTTCAATCTGGTCGGCGATCAGCTCGCGCGAGGCCAGCGAATACTTCATGCCGAAATGGCCCATGGCGATGCCGTCGCAGATCGCCCCGCCCACGTTGACGTACCAGACGTTGAAGCCCAGAGCCTTGAGCTCGTCGCGCACGATGGCGCCGATCTGGTCCAGGTGCGCGTGTCCGGGAATCTGGTTGGTATAGGAATTGATGACCGTGACGAACGGCTTCTTCAGATCGTCGAGCGAGCTGATCACGCCCTCGGCCATCATCAGCGACGCCGCCGGCAGCATGTGCGCGCCTTCGGCGACAATGCGGCTGCCCCGCTTGCGGATATCTTCAATGCCTGGATTCATAAGGCTAACATTGTACTAGAGTAGCGGGCCGGTGGGGAGCCAGTGCTGACCTTAACTCTGAGGATTGGCTCATGGTTAAGGCAAACACTTCTGACTGCGATCGCCGTATGGGTTTCGATGGTCCTCAGGCGGCTACACGACCGGGGTTTCGCTGAAGGGAGCGGTATTTTGCGCAGCGGGCAAATCTCGCAAGGCATAAACCACCACCACCGCCAGAGCCAGCAGCGCGCCGACGATGGCGGTTACGCCGGGCCAGCCATAAGCGCTCCAGAAGACGCCGGCCGAGGTGCCAATCACGCTGGAGCCGGCATAATAGCAGAACAAGTAAAACGATGAGGCCACGGCCTTGGCCCAGTGTGCACTGACGCCAATCCAGGCGCTGACAACGGCGTGCGCACCGAAAAAACCAAAGGTCATGACGGCGAGTCCGGCAAGCATCACCCAGGTCGGATGAGCCAGGGTAATGAGCACTCCGGCAGCCATAAGAACGACCATTCCGAGCAGCACCGCTCGACGCCCGCGATGCGCAGCCATGTTTCCCGCCCAGGCGGAGCTGAAATTCCCGACCGAATAGACGGTGAACATCAAGCCCACCGCCGTTTGTGAAAAGTTGTAAGGAGCAGCCATCAAGCGGAAGCCGAGATAGTTGTAGACGGAAACAAAGCTCCCCATCAGCAGAAAGCCCATCGAGAACAGCAGCGGTAGATCCGCGGCTTTGGAAATGGCTGAACAGAGAAGACTTGAGCTGCTCGAAATTCGGAGAGCGGGGAGCAAATTGGCGCGAAGGCGGCAGCAAAATCAAAAAAAGTATGCTGCCGCAAACATGCCAGGCCGCCGATAATTCCGATGGCCCAGCGCCACGACAGCAGATCGGTGATGACGCCGGTGACCAGCCGCCCGGTCATTCCGCCGAAAGCGGTGCCGCCGATATACAAACCCATGGCCAGTCCGCCGGAAGCCGGATCGATCTCTTCGCTGACGTAAGCCATGGCAACCGCCGGCAGCCCACTGATGGCGAAGCCGGTCAGAATGCGCGTCAGAAGCAGCAAATGCCACGTAGGCGAGACCGCCGTGCAGATCGTGAGCAACGCCGAAACCAGCAGGGAAGTTGCCATCAGAGGCTTGCGGCGCAGCATCTCCGAGGCGATTCCCGAAGCGAGCATTCCGATCGCCAGCACTCCAGTGGTGAGAGAGAGCGAAAGGCTGCTTTGCGCGGGGGTGACGTTGAATGCGGAAGCCAGAATCGGCAGCAGCGGCTGAACACAATAGATGAGGGCAAACGTGCAGAACGCAGCCGTAACCAGAGCTACGTTGACCCGCCAGAAAGTCCGGGTGCCCGCTTGAATGTATTCGGATGGCGGAGGTGTTTGCGCTTGCGGGTATTGCTCCAATTTAACCTCGGGATTGACGATCCGGCGTTCCTGGCGAGCAGTTCTTGCCGCGGTCGCGCCGGAAGACAATTTGCCAGCAAATCTTGAGATTACCTTTGCGGCGGCAAAGCTGCAAACCTGGCCTGCCCTGGACTCGGCAACAACTTTCGTTGCGCTCAGAGCAGGTTCGTGTATCCTTACACGCAATAAAGACACGCAATAAAGCGGGACTCGCAGGCAATTACCGACTGATTCGGTCTTGACAGGTTAGATCTGCTACTGCCCGGTTACGGAGGTTTCTTCACTATGAAGAGCATCGTGCGCTATTTCCGGTCGTTTCTCAAAACTTGCGCCTGCGGTCTCGCGCTGCTCACTTTGATTTGCCTTCTCGCATCTGGCCAAAGCGGCCAGACCCCGCCCACGTATCGAGTCGACCCGGCCTGGCCTAAGGAACTTCCCAACAACTGGATTATCGGGCAGGTTGGCGGACTCGCCGTGGACAGCCACAACAACATCTGGGTGCTGCACCGGCCACGCACATGCACGCCGGACGAGCTGGGCGCGGTTCAGACGCCGCAACGCTCCATGTGCTGCGTCCCCGCGCCACCCGTGCTGGAATTCGACCAGAGCGGCAATCTTTTGCAGGCCTGGGGAGGCCCCGCGTCGGCCAAGGACTGGCCGAGCAACGAGCACGGCATCCGCGTCGACAGCGCCGGCAATGTCTGGCTGGGCGGCAACGGCGACAACGACCGGCAATTGCTCAAGTTCACCAACGATGGCAAGTTTCTTGATGGAGATCGGCCATCCCTCGACCGCGCCGGAAAACAACCAGGACACCAGCATGCTTGGCCGGCCTGCCGGCATTGAGCTTGACGAGCCGGCGCACGAGATCTACATCGCTGACGGCTACCTCAACAAGCGCATTGTGGTCTACGACTCGGAAACCGGAAAATTCAAGCGGGGATGGGGCGGCTATGGCATGCCGTTGAGCGAAATCGACAACACCTATCCCGTGCCGGCCTATAAGCCCTCCGATCCGCACGATAAGCAGTTCCGCAATCCGACGCACTGCGTGCACATCAGCAACGACGGTCTGGTTTACGTCTGCGATCGCACCAATGACCGCGTCCAGATATTCCACAAAGACGGCCACTTCGTCAAAGAGTTTTATCTTCGTCCTGAAACCCTGGGGAGCGGATCGGACTGGGACATGGATTTCTCCGCCGATAAAGATCAGACATTTCTGTTGATCGCTGACGGAACCAATAACGTGATCTGGACAGTGCGCCGCAGCGACGGCGCCGTGGTCGGCACAACCGGTCACGCCGGACGCAACGCCGGCCAGTTCCACTGGGTGCACCAGATGGCTTCCGACTCCGAAGGGAATCTTTACACGGGCGAGGTGGACACCGGCAAACGGGTGCAGAAGTTTGTGCTGGTGAAATAGCATCGCCGTTCAGATCGTGGCGGGAGCAGATCCGTCGGCTCTACGGCCAACCGTGGTACGGAACTGCTCTGGCGATTCTCAATGCGCCGGGTGTTTCCGGCCGGTGCTCGCCAGGAGAATTCTATTGAGGGATAATTCTGCGTTGTGAATATTCAACTGAATCAACTTGAGGCCCGGGTGTTGGGATCGCTGATGGAAAAGGAGACCACGACCCCGGATTATTACCCGCTTTCGTTGAACGCGCTGGTGAACGCCTGCAACCAGAAGTCGAATCGCGATCCGGTCATGGACGTGGACGAAAGCGCCGTGCGGGAGGCGCTCTATTCTCTCGGGGGAAAGGGGCTGGCAGGTCCGGTCAGCAGCGCCGACAGCCGGGTGACGAAATACGAGCACAGGATGCAGGAGACGTTCAACTTCACCCGGCGTGAAGCGGCAATCCTCTGCGTGCTGCTGCTGAGAGGCCCACAAACGCCGGGTGAACTGCGCGGCCGGACGGAGCGGCTCTTCCGCTTTGACGATCTTGCCGACGTGCAATCCGACCCTACAGCGGCTGGCCGAGCACGATCCTGCCACTGGCAAAGATGCTGGCCAGACAACCCGGCACCAAGGAAGCGCGCTACGTACATCTGATGACTGACAACGCGGAGGCGTGGGATACGGCGCAGCCGCCACTAGCCGCCGCCAACGGCGCCCTCGTCCGAAAGCGAGCAGATCGCAATGCTGGAAGAAGCGGTGGCACGGCTGGAGAGGGAGATCGCGGCACTGAAGAAAGAGTTCACCGACTTTCGCAAACAGTTCGAAGAAGATTGATTTTGGCCGCGTCTCCGCGCCTTCAGAGCTTCAGGTTCTTGAATGGCAGGTACGCCATGAAACCCGAGTGATTATGATGATGGAGAATTACTCGCTTTCTGAACTCGTCACGGTTCATACTCCCGAAGAGCCTGGAAGTCTCTGGCCGGGGTTCTCGGAGACTGACCGGCACGGATTGGATACATAAATTATGAATAGCACGATCGGAATTGTTGGTTGTGGTCTGATGGGAAGCGACGTGGCCGCCATCTTTCTGGCGGCTGGCTGGAACGTGCAGGCGGCGGAGCCCGACGTGGCGAGTTGGGAGGCGCGCCGCGAAAGAGTTCGTTCGTCGGTGGGGCAACTCGATGGAATCTTCCATGCGGATCGCCTGCGCCTGGTGAAAGCATCGGGGAGATCGAGTGGACGGATATCAAACTCGTGCTCGAAGCCGCGCCCGAACGGCTCGAACTGAAACGGAAGATCTTCGCCGAACTCGATCGCACGGCCCCGCGCCATATCCCCATCGGCACGAACGCCTCCGGATTTCGAATTACGGATATCGCGCGCGATTGCGCCACGCGTGAGCGCATGGCCAACCTGCATTTTTTTGCGCCGGCGCATCTGGTTCCGGCCGTCGAGGTGGTGCGGGCGGAGTTTACCGATCCCGCCGCCACCGACACTCTCTACAACATTATGAAGGCGGTCGGACGCATGCCGGTTCGGGTGAATCGCGATCGTGCCCGGGTTTCTGGCGAACCGCATCCAGCACGCTCTGATGCGGGAGGTGTTCGCTTGCATCGACGAGGGACTGGGAACGCCCGAGGACATTGATGCGGCCGTGCGCTACGGATTCGGCTTCCGCTACGTTGCCGGCGGGGCCGCTTCTGCAGAAGGAATTCGCCGGCTTGGACACGACACCTTTCCGCTGCCCGATCCATCTATCCTTCGCTTTGCAACAGCACCGAGCCGAGCCGCACGCTGACGAAGATGGTTGCGGAAGGCCGTCTTGGGATGAAAACCGGCCACGGCTTCTGGAACTGGACACCCGAGCAGATCAAGCAAGAGCAGACGCTACGAGCGCACCCTGATGGCCGCCCTGAAACTCTTGCTCGGATCGAAGGCCGTCACGGAGATCGAATAGAAATTGCGCCGAGGAAATTCGGATGCTGCAAACGACGGGCGTAAGAGCTTCCTCGGAGCTTGGGTATAATGGACCCAACCCGAGCGACTTAGATCACCTTATGGTAATCCGCCGCGGTCGAGATGTGGTCCCAATCAACGCGAAATGCGAGCGCGATCCGCAAGTTGCGGAGTGGAGCATGGTCTCGTGAGTGAAGCTGTCAAGCCCGGTGCTGAACTTCCCAGTACGAAAATAGCCGATCTCCACGCCTTCATCGCCCGAGTGATTGAAGGCTGTGGGTCTTTCGTCAACCGAGGCCGATCGTGTCGGCAAACTCATGGCGGAAGCGGACGCGCGAGGTGCGGATGGTCACGGCGTCTTTCGCTTGCCACAGTACGTGAAACGGATTCAGAGCGGCGGCATCAACACGCGGCCGCAAATACGCGTCGTGCGCGAACAGGCGGCGACGGCGCTGGTGGATGGCGATAATGCCATGGGACACTTGGTGATGAGCCGCGCCGCCGAGATCGCCATCGAGAAAGCTCGCACCGCCGGCGTGGCCTGGGTGGGAGCCCGCAACAGCAATCATGCAGGCCCGGCCTCGCTCTATGCGCGCATGCCGCTGGCGCATGACATGGTGGGAATCTACATCGCTGTCGGAAGCGCCAACCACTTGCCCCCGTGGGGCGGCACGGAAATGCTTCTCAGCACCAATCCTATCGCCATCGCCGTGCCCGGTGCAGACTCGCCGGAGATCGTTCTCGACATGGCGACCACCAATGCCGCTTACGGAAAAGTGAAGATCAAAGCGCAGCTCAAGGAAGCGATGCCGGAAGGCTGGATGATCGACCGCCAGGGCAAGCCGCTGACCGACCCGGCGAAAGCGAACGAAGGTTTTCTGCTGCCCATCGGAGGGCCGAAAGGCTATGGCTGGCTCTCATGTTCGGCCTGTTCGCCGGCACACTCAATGGCGCGGCATTCGGCAGAGAGGTCGTCGATTTCAACAAAGATTCCGCGACTGTGACCAACACCGGCCATGCCATTGTAGCGGTGAACATTGCTTCGTTTATGGACGTGCAGGAGTTTAAGAAGAAAGTCGATTGTCTTGGCAGGAGATGAAATCTTCTCCGACGCTGCCGGGTTTCGACGAGATACGGCTTGCCGGGGAGCGCTCCGGGCAAATTTATCGAGGACCGCATGGCGAATGGCGTTGCCTTGAGCCGCGAGCTTCGTTCATCGCTCGACGGCCTTGCCGACCGGCTGGGAATTCCGCGCCTGTGACGGGCCGCTATTGCGCGAATGCAAAATCTTGAAAGAGGTATTTCTTATGGACAACAAACTCAGAGCTAAGGAATTGGTCGAAGGATCGATTGATTTTCATATTCATACCGGTCCGGATGTTTTCCCCCGTCTGGTGAACGATATCGAGGCCGCCAGGCAAGCCAAAGCGGCGAAGATGAAGGCAATCCTGCTGAAGAACCATGTGACTTCGACGGGAGATCGCGCCCAGATCGCCAGCCAGGTAGTTGATTTTCCCGTGTTCGGCGGCATCGCCCTCAATCTGCCGGTCGGAGGCGTCAATCCCCAGGCAGCGGAAATGGCCCTCAGAATGGGAGCCAAGGAAGTATGGATGCCGACCATTCATGCCGAACACTACCTGAAGGCGGTCGATAATGTCCCGATGTTCGCCAAGCTGTTGAAGTCCGGCATCAAGGGAATCAACCTGCTCAATCCCGATGGTTCGCTGAAAAGCGAAGTCAGTGAAGTCCTGGCCTTGATCGCACAATACGACGGCATTATGGCTACAGGCCACATCTCGATTCAAGAGGCGATGGTACTGGTTCCGGAAGCGAAAAAGATGGGAGTAAAGAAGATTGTCGTGACTCATCCGCTTTCGCCGATGGAGAACTACTCGATCAGCGATATGAAGGAGATTCTTGCGCGGGGCGCGACCATGCTGGAGCACGTCGTCAACGACATTACGCACCAGATGAAGACGCCGATTGCGGCTTCAAAGATTGCCGACGCGATCAAAGCCCTGGGACCGGAAACGGCGATCATGAGTACCGACAGCGGCCAGGTCATCAACCCCGCTCCGGTTTGCTCGATGGAGAATTTCATTCGAGAAATGCTGGATCACGGCATTGCCGAGAAAGCCATCATGCTGATGACCCGCGACAATCCCGCCGCCATGCTCGGGATACAGGCCTAAGCTTTCGAGAGCGGGCTGCTGATGGCTGCAAACCATTCGCAAATGCAATAGTGGAGCCTTCGGGCTCCCCAAAATTTTGCAAGAAATGTAAATCTGAGTTATAGACTGCGTGGCAGGCGGGAACCGATTAATGCAGTTGTTTCCGGGAGTCCGCCTCGTTATCTTTGGCGTCTGTCCGTGCCTCATCCCACGCGCTCTCGTCGCCGTCCAGCGAGTATGCTCCGTAATGGTTGCCGATGCGGTAAAGAATACGGGCATTGTGGCGAAATGGATGGTCGCCGACGAATGCGAAGGCGTACTCGATGGCGCTGCCCAGTTCGAGCCGAATGGCCGATTCGAATCCGATGCCGCCCCGGCTTATGTCCGTGCACAACGCCGAGTGCTCCCCGGTTATCTGGTTCACTTTCAAGATACGCATGGGGACCCTAACCGCATGCCGCGCCTCTCTTCTTCGGTCGGGTGCGGTTAATTCAATGGGCGAGGAGCCGACAACTCTGAAGTAATCCTTCATAAGCCTCACATCGGCAGGGTTGTGCGAGACTTCAGCGACAGCCTCCGGAATATTGCTGCCCGTTGTTGAATGAGTTAAACTGCGTGTATTCCAGACCGCAGGAAAATTACGGTGCTAAATCGGGAGCATGCAATGCAGTTTCTGAGCGGTGATGAAGCGGTCGCCACGGCTGCTTTTGACGCTGGCGTCAAGTTGGGTTCAGGCTACCCTGGCACGCCTTCGACCGAGATTCTCGAGTGGTTCGAGAGTCTGGGCGGACAGGCACAGTGGTCGCCCAACGAAAAAGTTGCACTTGAGGTTGGGATCGGCGTTGCCTATGCCGGAGCGCGTGCCATCGTCACCATGAAGCACGTCGGTATGAACGTGGCGGCCGACCCGTTGTTTACCGTTGCCTATACGGGAGTGAGCGGTGCTTTGGTGATTGTCTCAGCCGATGATCCCGGCCTGGCCTCCAGCCAAAACGAACAGGACAATCGCCGCTATGCGGTGGCTGCGGCGGTGCCCATGCTGGAACCGTCGGATTCGCAGGAGGCTTACGACTTCACGCTGCGCGCGATTGAGATTTCGGAGCGATGGCGGGTCCCGGTATTATTGCGAATCACCACGCGCATCTGTCACTCCAAAACGGTGGTGCGGCGCGATGAAAACGCTTTGCCGCAACCCCGCGCCGCGGAGTTCGTTCGCGATGTGCGCTCGCGAGTCATGATTCCCGCTTTTGCCCGTCCAGCCCACCACAACCTGCGCGAAAAATTGCGCCAGCTTGCGGCGTGGAATGAAATCGACGGTCCCAATCAGGTAATCGAAGGCTCGGCGTCGCTGGGCATCATCACCTCTGGAATTTCGTACCAGCATGTTCGCGAAGCGGCGCCGGAAGCCAGCGTGCTGAAGTTGGGTCTGACCTATCCGCTGCCTTTGGAACTGATGCGCAAATTTGCCTCCGGCGTCGAGCGTTGCCTGGTCGTCGAAGAGGGCGACCCGTACCTGGTTGAGGCTGCACTGACGGCCGGAATTCCGGTCCAGGGCAAGCCCGGCATGTTCCGCTTTGGCGAACTCAACGTCGACCGCGTGCGCCGCATCGTGGCCGGTGACACCTCGCCGGAGCCGAAGCCGGTTGCCGGCAAACCGCCAGCCTTGTGCCCCGGGTGCGGACATCGCAGCGTATTCGCCAGTCTGAAGAACCTGGACTGCATCGTCGCCGGCGATATCGGTTGCTATTCGCTGGGAGTTCTGCCGCCGTTTGATGCCATGGACTCGGTGGTGTGCATGGGTGCTTCCATAGGCGTTGGGCTTGGCATGCGTCATGCGCTTCCGCCCGAGCAGGCCAAGCGGGTTGTCAGCGTGATCGGCGACAGCACCTTCGTCCACAGCGGCATTACCGGGTTGGTTGAGATGATCTACAACCCGCCGCCAACCGGACACGTGTTGCTGATTCTGGACAACGGAACCACGGCAATGACAGGCATGCAGGAGCATGCCGGCACCGGGCGCACACTGGATCACGCCAAGACCGGCAAGGTCGTCTTTGAGGATTTGGCGCGTCTGCTGGGGGTGCCGAATGTGGTCGTGATCGATCCTACGGTCGACACTCCGAAATTCGAAAAGCTGGTCAAGGAATGTCTCGATAAGCCGGAGCTTTCCGTCATTGTGGCCCGCCGCAACTGCCTGTTGGCGGCGCGTCACATCCGCGAATACGAGAGGTGCAATGAGCAGCAGGATAATTAATATCGTGATTGCCGGACTGGGCGGACAAGGCGTGCTCACCTGCTCAGATATCGTGGCCGATGTCGCTTTTCACGCCGCCTTGGACGTAAAGAAGAGCGAACTGCACGGCATGAGCCAGCGCGGCGGTTCGGTTTCGAGCGATGTCCGCTACGGTCCCAGGGTCTTCAGCCCCATGGTGCCGCCAGGCGAAGGCGATTTTCTGGTGGCCACGGCGGCCGACCAGGTGCCGGTGAATGAGGCCGTTCTACGCGAGGGCGGCACGGTTATCGACCCGTCGCACCTCGATGAGAGCAAGCTGCGCAACAAGAAGAGCCTCAATGTCGCGCTGCTCGGCGTGCTGAGCCGGCATTTGCAGTTTTCCGAGCAGGAGTGGCTGGCGGCGATCCGGCGCATTTTGCCGGAGGCGTTGCACGAGGCCAACCTCGAAGCCTTCCAGTTAGGCCGTAGCGTGTGACTCCAGCTCCGGCTTCGCAACTGCGCGCTCCTTTATGCGTAGCGGGTGGACCTGAACAACGGCGAAGATAGGAGAGCGGATGCCAATCGCCAAGACGATTTCCGAGCAAATGAGCGGGTCCTCGTGGATTCGCCGCATGTTTGAAGAGGGAGCCCGGCTCAAGCGCGAGCGCGGCGCTGATAAGGTTTTCGATTTCACCCTCGGCAATCCTGACGTAGAGCCACCCGCGCAGGTGATCGAGACGCTGCGGCGAGTGGTTGCCGGCAACCGCCCGACATCGCACGGCTATATGCCCAATGCGGGCTATCCGGCGGTGCGCGAGGCGATCGCCGCCAAACTGCGCCGGGAGAATGGTGTTGGCTTTACCGCAGAAGATGTGTTCATGACCTCGGGCGCGGCCGGCGCTTGCAACGTATTTTTGAAATCGATTCTCGACCCCGGCGACGAAGTCATCGTGTTGACTCCATTTTTTCCCGAATACCGCTTTTACATCACCAACCATGGCGGGCGCATGGTGGCCGTAGAGACGGACGATACATTTCTCCCCGACATCGAAAACATTGCCGCCGCAATCACCCCGCGCACCCGCGTCATCATGCTGAACACGCCGAACAATCCCACGGGGCGTGTCTATCCGGAGACGGTTTTGCACGCGTTGGATGAGTTGCTGGCGCGCGTTGGACAACCGATTTCGGTCATCAGCGACGAGCCTTACGATGCCCTGGTTTACGACGGCCGGCGCCAGCCCAAGGTGGCGTCGCTGGTCAGGAGTACGGTGATCTGCAATTCCTGGTCGAAGTCGCAAGGGCTGGCGGGAGAGCGCATCGGCTACCTGGCGCTTTCGCCGTCTGTTGCCGACGTGGAGCAGGTACGCGCCGCTTGCACTTTCAGCAATCGCGTCCTCGGTTTCGTCAATGCCTCGGCTATCTGGCAGTGGGTTATGCTTGAGGCCGCCGATTACACGATTGACGTTGCCGGATATGAGCGCAAGAGAAACCTTTTCTGCGACGCCCTGGAGAAGATTGGATACGAGGTGAGGCGGCCCGAAGGCGCCTTCTATATCTTTATGAAAACGCCAATTCCGGACGACGTTGAGTTTATCCGCCTGCTCGCCGCCGAAGGAGTGCTTGCAGTGCCGGGAGCCGGTTTCGGCCGCAGTGGATATTTGCGCCTGTCGCTGACGGTCCCCGTGGATTCCATCGAGCGGTCCATTCCCGGCTTCGAGCGCGCTTTCGCCTCGGTGCAGAAGCGGAAGGCGATGCCGAAATCCTGACTTCACATTAAAACACGCAACAGTTTCCTGCTTCGATTCATAACGAAAGGCCGGGTTGGTCCCGGCCTTTCAATCTACAAAGCATTGACATCTTCAGGCTAGAGCAGTTCCCAAGTTGGTGTATCCGGAACTATCACCGCCGGGCTGAATGCCCGGCTTGTTTTCGGTATATACCTTCCGCGGAACCGGTCTACGCCATTCGGGTGATTATTTCTTTGCTTCTTCGACAAAAATTCTGTCGCTGCCATTGGCCGGAGGCGGAGTGAAAACCGCAAAAATCTTAAAGTCTTTGCTCACCGGACGGATGGCGTGAATGAAACCTCTGGGGCAGAAGTGGATCTCGCCTGCTTTCAGCGTTACCCATTCTCCCTTAATCAATTCTTCACCCACCCCTTTGTAGACGTAGATCATTTCATCCGAAGAACCATGGTAGTGGGCCTTGAGTGCGGGCATCTGCGCGATCACCAATTGGTTGCGAGGCGTACCGATCGGCAGATCGATCCTCATGGCCTTGCCCTGCTCTATCGCGTGGCTGGCATACCACTCATCCAAGTTGATATTGACGCCGGATTTGAACTGCGTATCGATCAACTTCCATTCGCCAACCACGTCGCCGGGCTTGGCTTTGCTCTCTTTGCTATCCAGCATCACCCGGTCGCCTCCCGGCGGCAGAGCTGGGGTGAAGATGTCGAAGGACTGAAATTCCATACCCGGTGCACACTTCAGGCCGTGGACGGCTCCGCGCGGATTGTAGTGAATATCTCCCGGTCCGACCATTGCCCACTTGCCATTAACGTACTCTTGACAATGGCCCTTGATCGGAACCAAAATCTCATCCGAATTGAGATGATAGTGCAAAGGGAAATCCCCTCGGATGGTCATCGCCAGCACCATAACCCGCGGGGTCTTATAGACCAGGTCCATGCGCGGACCTTTTTCGCCCGGGGGCAGTTTGTGCGTAGCAAACCAGTCCGCAAGATTCACATTGAAGGGGCTGGGGTAATCAGTGTCAAGTTCAGTTGCGTTGCCGACATTAAGGACTGGCGGAGCGGCCGTGAGGCTCATCACACCTAATGTCAACAGGCCCAGAAACATAAGGATTGAAATACGCTTCATCGTTGTTCCTCCCGAAGAGTGATCGCCGACCCGGTATTGCCGTCTCGCCGGAATTTGCGAATACCGATGCGCCCCGGAGCAGCGTGTTTTTGTCTAATACTTTTTAAGCACAAGATAATACCCACAAGCCGTACCGGCAAATCCGAATACCACCAGGTACATAAGTCCCGCTGTATACGTGCCCGTAGCACCGATCAAGTAACCGACAATCATTGGTGAAAGTGCACCGACGAGCTGCGATGAACCATTTTGCAGGCCAGCCGCCTGACCAATCATGTTGGCGGGGATGAAAGCCTGAAGGACCGTCCAAGCCATTGGCAGCGAAACGCCCTTAAAATAAAGAGCTACACAAAGGAGCGCCGCGCTTAAGTAATTGTTGTGAACAACCGCACCAAGAAAAATAAAGGTTGCGCACCCGCCCAGTCCAACGCAATTGATGACGGCCGCTCTTTTAAGCCGGTCTGCAACAATGCCGGCGGAGATCAATCCCACCAGACCAAAAACAAATGGCAACGAAGAGAAAACGCCCATCTTCGCCCAGGAAAAACCACGGGCTACCCGCAGATACTGAGGCAGCCAGGACATGATGCCCCACCACATGCTGACCGAGGCCCAGAAAGAAAACGCCGAGCAGCAAAAATCAGGGTTCTTGATCAGCAGTACAAAATTCTGCCATGGCGTTCGGCCATCAGAGCCCTTGTCTTTTGCCGCCAGATCCTGGCCTTTGGCTATGTGCTCGATCTCAGCTTTATTTACCCATGGATGTTGGCCCGGGCGATCTCGGGTCACAAACCAGATGAGCGGGACCGCAATCATGCTGAGGATGGCACAAACCCAGTAAATAGAACGCCAACCGTATACGGCGATCACCGCGGCGAACGATGACATGCCCAAGGCCGGCCCCACCATCTGCCCGAGCAGCCAGGTCGAGTTGGCCTTTCCCCTTTCCTGCCTGGGGAACCAGTTCTTAACCAGTGCAATCTGCATTGGGTAATGCAGCGCTTCTCCGGCTCCGAGAATGAACATGGAGATGTAAAGAACGGTTACGGTCTTCGCCGTGGCGGCGATCACCAGCGGCACAGACCAGGTAATCAAGGCGATCGACATGGCTTTTCGGGGCCCTAACCGGTCCCCAATCGGACCCAGGAGAACATTGCCCAATCCGTAAGAGACCAGGAAGAAGGTCATTAACAATCCCTGCCGCACTGGATTGTTCTTTAGCCCCATGTCTTCCAGAAAGCGTGGAAAGGCGATCAGAATAGAGACGTTCACCCGGTCCAGATACGCCACCAGGACCACGAAAGCCAGAACGACCGCTAACCATACGCGTATCTTGCTTGGAGCCTCAAGTTGAGTCGTTATGCCTGACGCCGCTTGGGGATTTACCTGCGATGTTTGGGTGCTCATTTCGATTCCCCACTGTTTCGCAATGCTGCTCAGCCGCCTGTGGAACTGCACTATTCACTGATCCGGATGCTGCCGGATCGAAACACACAGCGGGAAATCAGTGTCCAGCTACCGCCGCTGTTCGAAATTACTGATCGGTGATTCCCGCGTTCCGTGTTTTGTTCGCTCAGCTCCGTTTCAGCGCCGCTTTCACGCGCTCCGGCGTCATCGGGAGTTGCAGCATTCTAGCCCCGGTGGCGTCATAAATCGCGTTTGCGATGACCGCGCCCATGGTGATAATCGGCGGTTCGCCCAATCCATCAGGTGGGAACTGACGATTGTCGACCAATACCACCTCCATCTTCGGCATAGCCGAGAAGCGTGGGATTTCGTAACTATCGAAGTTGCGGCTCAGAACTTCTCCATTCTTGAACAGTACTTCTTCGCTCAAGGCGTAGCCGACGCCCATGGTGATGCAGCCTTCCACCTGCTGACGCGCGCCTTCCGGATTGACGATGGTGCCCGGGTCAACCGCGGTCACGACCCGTTTCACCTGCACAGCCCCGGTTTTCTTATTGACTTCCACCTGCGCCATGGTGGCGACATAGGTGCGATAGATCGAACCGCAGGCAACGCCCACGCCACGGCCGCTCGGCGCTGGCTTCGCCTTCCAGCCGAATTGCTTGGCGCAAGCTTCCAGAACGCCTATCATGCGCTTGTCGCTCAAATGCTTCATGCGGAACTGGAGTGGGTCCATACGGGCCTTGGCAGCCATAACGTCCATCTGCGACTCGCGGGCGAAGCTGGTGGAGCTGGTGCCGGGCATGCGCCATGCCCCCACGTTGAAGGGATGAATGTCGGCATTATTGCCGCGCCGCCAGGCGATCTCGGTAATCGGGGCTGCGGTCGTGCGATGGTTAGGAACGTCATAGAAGCTGACCGAGCCCCAATCGCCGGAAGCGATTGCCTTTAGATCCCACATCACTATCTGCCCAGACTTGTTCATTGCCGAGCGGACCTGGATCACGGCGGCCGGACGGAAGCGGTCGTACATGATGTCCTCGGCGCGGTTCCAGACCAGTTGCACGGGCTTGCCGACCAGCTTGGCAATGCGTGCCGCTTCGATGTTGTTCTGCACGTAATTCTTGCCGCCAAAGCCGCCGCCGACGTGCGGCGTAATCACGCGCACATCCGTCGGCTTGAATCCCAGCGCCTGGGCGACCGCATCTCTCACGCCGAAAGGCCGCTGCGTGCTCGCCCAAAGCGTTGCCTTGCCATTCTCAACCTTGGCCAGCGTCGTGTGCGTCTCCATGTGCGCGTGGGCGCCGTAGCTGTGCAGATAGCTCCGCTCGAACACCTCGCCGAGCTTTGCCCCCTCCGCGATGTTTCCACCCTCGTAGACCACCTTCTCGGCCACGCGGGTCTTGACGAGGTAGTCGAAGATGGACTTATCGTCCAAGGTTGACGGCGATGGGCTGAACTGTGCCTTGATCAGTTCCAGTGCCTCCGCGGCTTTGTCAGGTCTATCGGCCACCACGGCAGTCATATCGCCGTCCTTGATTACCTTGACGCCGGGCAACTTCTCGGCGGTGCTGGTATCGATGCTGGTGAGCTTGGACCCGTGTGCCGGCGGGCGCAGGATGCGGGCAAAGACCATATCAGGCAGGACAAAATCGGCAGTGTATTTGGCTTGACCGGTGACTATCTCGGCGGCATCCTTGCGCCGGGCGGAGGTGCCAATGACCTTGTAGCTCGTCACCGGCTTCAGCGGCACCTTTTCCATTTTCCGCTCGATGCTCTTGCCCTGAAGCAATTCTCCATAGCTGACCGTCTTGCCGGTCGCCGGATCGGTAATCACGCCTTCTTTCACTTGCAGGCGCGCGAGAACCGGCTTTATGGATTCCAGCGAAACTGCAGCCACTCCGGTTGCGGGTGCGGCAAAGCGCTCAGCCGCCATCTGCAGCAGAACCGCTCGACCTTCAGCGGCGGCGCCGCGCACCACAACCGACAATAACCGGTTGGCACCCGACCCGAAGGTGCCGACGTCCCACGGACATAGATCGGTGTCGCCCATGATCATGTCAACCGAGTCGAAGCTGACGTCCAGCTCGTCAGCCACATGCTGCGCCATGGCCGCTCGCAGCCCCTGTCCGAGATCGACTTTGCCGACTTTGCAGGTAACCCGCCCGTCGGGCGAGATCTGCAGGAAGGAGTTGAAGTTCACCCCCTTCGGCATCGGCTGCAGCGGATTCGCCCCCGGCAGCTCGGTAGCCGACATCGGCGTCCCGGTCGCAAAAGTGGGCAGCGGCCCAAGGCTGAAGTACACCACCAGGCCGCTTCCAAGCTTGAGAAAATCGCGGCGGTTGAGGCCGCTGTCGGTGGTTACAGTTATCTCATCTTGTTTCATCACGCCCTTCCTTTCATCGCCACGGCTGCATCCCGGATGGCCTCGACGATCCGACCATGCGCCCCGCAACGACACAGATTGCCATCCATATGGCTGACAATGTCGGCGGTGGCCGGTCGCGGCGTGCTGAGCAAAAATGCGTAGGCGTTCATAATCATGCCTGGGGTGCAATAGCCACACTGAAAGGCGTTGTGCTTGACGAAGGCTTCCTGAATGGGGTGGAGGTGTCCGTCCTTGCTTAACCCCTCGATGGTCAGGACTTTCTTCCCGGCGATTTCCTTGACCGGGAGCGAACATGACCTGACAGCCTGGTTGTCTACGATAACGGTGCAGGCACCGCAGATGGCGGTTCCGCAGCCAAACTTCGCACCCGTCAGGCCGAGATCATAGCGCAATACCCATAGCAGCATGCGCTCCTCATCGACCTTGATGCTTGTCGGCTTGCCATTGAGAAAGAATTGAATCGATCGTTCCATAAGAAGTTCCTTTGACGGTCTTCGTAATCAGCACTAAAACACGAGGTTTAGCTTGCGCGAATGTGGTCCAGAGCGCTTTCGGAAAAGGTGCATTCCCTACTATTCCCAAATGCCAAACTGTCACCCTGGCGAATGTCAAAGCCAAGCATGCTGGCGACGCCGCACGGCCGGACGTTCCTCTTTTCGAGCTCTGAATGGCTGAAATTGTACTGCTCGGGTGAGAGTTTGCAAGCCGAAACTGCGTCCGCCATCGCAAAACGGCACGATGCCAAGCCCAAAATGCGAATCATCCAGCCGAAGCATGGCCAACGGGGTGACGACAATCGAAGCGCCAGCCAAGCCCGACAAGGCTGCCTACTCGGGTGTACCGCGGACGAATACATCCACAACCACCGAGTCGCCGATCGGTTATCCGGGAACGATCATGGATCGACCGTTTGGAATACCTGAGCGAAGCCTGCGAGAAGTGCAGGCGTGCAGTATCCATCTAGTATCCATCTAGTTAACACTACTACTTAAGGTGTAGGCGTCTCCCACTAAGGTGCAATTACTATTTTTGAGCGCTGAAAGTCCCGTTTCCGGCGCTTCCTATTCCCCTGCGGATGGATATCATGCCTGCACTTATCTGATTGATTAAGCGAGAGATATAGGCTTATTTCCTCTCGTTCCTCATCCGGTTTTCGAGCCGTTCCAGAGGCATTTTTGCTTGGAAAATTTCCGGCTAAGTACCCATTAGGGGATGTTACCTAGGTTATCTTGCGGGGTTAAAGTAATACCCGTAAGCTCATTTCCGTAATTGGAACTGGTACCAAAACAGGACGTAGGCTATAGAGAAAAGGTACATGTTCTAAAGTTGTAGTACAGCGGATTACAGGAAAAGCCAATCGCCGTCGATTGGCGGGGACGAAACCCAGGTGCACGGATTGGGACAGATCGAGCGTTGCCTGATCGTGATGGCGTGCATCGTGGCGCTGGCCGCAGGCGCGCGTGCACAGGCAGGGCAGGCGACGTTGTCGATCTCGTTGCAGGTGCAGCCATCGATCAGCCTGGTCTTTCAGAACAGTCCGAACGTTGGCAGCTCCGGGTACTGTCCGCTGGTGAATTCGGGGACGAACAATGTGCAACTGGATTTAGGCACGGCGTGGCTTTTCAGTTCTTCGTCCAGTTGCGCGGCGTTCACCTGGGTGAATCCGTTGGGCACCTATCAGATTTCAAGCGCGTTCGACGTGGTGGTAACGAAGTCGAACAGCAGCAGCGCGAATTATCAACTGGCTGCCAAAATCAGCACGGCTCCGCCGGCGAATGTGAGCTGGCTGGTGAACGGCACGGCGCTGAATAACAGCAGCTACACCGGGTTAGACAAAACCGACAGCTACGGCCAGACAGTTACAAAGACGTTGCAGGTGCAGGTTTACTACACGGTAGCAGCGGGAGCGTTGGCGGAGACGATCACGTTTCTGGCCACGGCAAACTGAGGAGATCGGATGACGAAGCTTTGGAAAATCCGCCTGTTGTCCGCCGTTCTCCTGTGCGTGTTTGTCGCGAGTGCCGCGCTGGCGCAGAATCCGACGGCCACGGGAACCATCAATGCCACGCTCATCAACTCGAGCGGCTTGTCCATTGCTTTCGATAGCGCCTCGGGCGGCGTTTCGCTTGGAGCTAGCGGGGGCTCGTCGGCGACGTTGAATTTCGGAACCATTTCGGCTTATGGCACGGTTCCGGCGGGAGTGACAAGAACCGGCCCCAGCGGCGGCAGCTTCACGGTTTCGACTCCGTTCAACGTGAAGGTAACGCTGGGAGGTCTGACCAGCTCAAGTTATAGCCTTACGGCGCAGTTAGCCGCAGCGGCGCCGACCGGGCTTATCTACAAGGTCGACGCTGTGACGCTGACAACGGGGTCACAGACCGTTCAAAACAACGGGACTTATGGGTCAGACGTTGGGCACACGATGTATTTGCAGGTTTTAACGGCTTCGCCCGCTGCGGGCGGACCGACCGTGGGGTCTGGGTTGACGGAAACAATCAATTTCGTCGCGACCTCGAACTGAAGTTTGTAGAGAAGAAGTGCCAATCGCAAACGATTCTGGATGTGGAGACGCGATTGGCCGGCACCGGAAGTGAGCAGTACAAAATTTAGAAAAACCAAAGCAGTACGATAAAAGGAGAGTACAAATGAAACGCACCATCGTTCTTGCAGTAATCGTTATGTTGGCTCTTACCGCTTCGTCGTTCGCCGCGACCGCAACCGGCGCGCTGACTGTCAGCGCGACGATAACTCCCAGCCTCCAGTTCGTCTTCCAGAGCGACGCCAGCGGTGTCGCGTTGAGCGCCGGCAGCGGCACCAGCGCTGCGACCCTGGCCTTCCCGGCCGTATCGGCATTCGGCACGGCACCTACGGGTGTGACCCTGGTCAATACTCCTGCGAGCAGCCAGTTCAGCATTTCGACGAATGTAGGCTTTCTTGTGAACGAAGCCAATGTTGCGCAGGTCACGTCCAACAACTACACCTTGAAGGCGGCATTGCAAACTGCAGACTCCACTAACCACTGGACGGTGGGCAGCAGCGCAACGTTGACCACAACTGCGGCGACCGTGACTGCAACGGGCGTGTACGGCACGACCGCGACTCCATTCGCTGTGCAGATCGTCATCCCTTACTCGAACACCTCGGCCACCATCAGCAACACGATCAACTTTACGGTAACCACGAACTAACGGTTCTGTTAAGGTTGTTCGGCGATAGACAACTGCAAGCACGAAGAGTGCGGCAAAAACGACGGGTCGCGTAGGCTGGGATGCCTTCGAGAATGGATTTAGAAGATTAGCGGAAATAGCTAACCGATTCTCGTGGCATTCCCAGACCTGCCGCCGTTGGAGAGCGACTTTGTTACAGGCAAGGCGAATACGTGGACTATTAACGGTTCTGGTGCTGGCTTTGAGCGTAACGCACGTCTCAAGCCAGCCAAGGCCGCCGCTCAAGCCTGGACAGGGAGCGCTTGTCAAAAAGACCTCTGCGGTCACTCAGGGGTCAATCGCGGTGAATCTGGTGGCTTTGCCGAGCGGTCCCCCGATAGCCGGGAGCTCGACCGGCCAAGGCAGCCTGGCTTTGGGCAAAGTGTCGTCGGTCGCGGGGAGTCGCGCTGCCGGTGTCATTGTCAACCGGCATCAAGACTCGGTCACTGTCAGCACCTCTTTTGGGGTTCGGCTGGATAACAACGGTGGGGGACTTGGATCAGCCAGATTGAGCGCATTTTTGTTCCATCCCGATCCATGTTGCGAAATTTTACTCGATGGGGTGAAGCTGAGCGGATCGCCGCGGGTCATCCAAACCAGCGTGCGCTACGGAGCAATCACTTCGCATCGGCTGGAAATTGAGATACCCAGTTCGGTTCCGGAAACGCAGGCGAACATCGCGAACAACATCGGATTCATGGCCATACCTAACTGAATACCACCTGCCCGTTTTAGCTTTATTCCTGATTGACCGTGGAGTAATTTTAAGACCAGAATATCTCGATTTCTCGATCATTTCGGGAGAATTAAAGTTTTGAAACGCTTAATGTGTGCTCGGATTCATATCACTTTCGCGGCTTTGATGATCGCTTGCACAATTGCTATTGCGTCTGGCATGGCTGTTGCGGACGAGCGCCCGGCCGCAAGCGGTGCACCACAAGCCGGGAAAGCGCAGCCGGGAGCCCAGAGCGCTCCGGCCGCGAAACAATCGCCGGCGCCGGGCCAAGTCAGTGCCATCTCGCTCACTCCGTCGGTCATTATGACTCGCGGCTTGCCGGGGCAGAGCGTCACGCAGACGTTGACGATCAGCAACAGCACCTCCACGCCGTTTGGCTTTGAGATGGTGGCGGAAGACATAGTGGTCCGGAATGGGAAAAGGGAATTTGTGACTGCCGGGGAGTTGCCGCATAGTATTGCCGGAACGGCTGTTTTCTCGAAACCCACAGTCCTGGTGCAGCCCGGCACGTCGGCTTCGGTGGATGTCACGGTTACGCTGGCACCGGATACTGATATCCGTGCGATAGTCGCGATTTTTCGGGGAACGGATAAGCTCAAGACGGATCGCACAACGGTGGGAATGACCGCGTCGCTAGGCTGCTTAATTACTTTCACCGCCTCCAACAATTTTCAAGTGACTTCCGCCGACGTTGTGGTCCACCCGCAAACTGAAACCCAACCGCTGAAAGTCAGCATAGAGCTGGCAAACGCCGGCACCGAGCCGATGATTCCCGAGGGAGTGGTGGCACTGCTTTCCGCTGCCGGGAAGATGGTCGGCAAGGCTCCGTTTGCCTCCCAACGTCTGTTGCCGGGCGAGCGTCTGGAATTCGCGGCGGAATATGGCGCGCAGTTGCGGCCGGGACGGTACAAGGCCGTGACCTCATTCCAGTTCGAAGATAAAACTCTGTCGAAAACGGCCGAATTTACCGTCGAATGAAGCTACGATTCGGACTGCTGGTGATTCTGGTGGCAATGGCCTCTGTGCCCTTGGCGGCCCAGACGGTCACCGTGGCATACCAGCAGCAAATCGAAATGCGCATTCCCGGGGCGACCGCCGCGTACTCGTTAAACAGCTTCTATGCCGATGCCTCCGTGGTCGATGGGGTAGTCACAATTCAGGGAAAGAACCCCGGTTCCACGACGATCATGGTGGTCACCGGAGTCGGACTTCTAAGTTTCCGTGTCTCGGTCCCCCAACCCGCGCCGGTTTATCCGGCAGGATTCGAACCACCCCGGCAGGGAAGCAGCTTCAGCGAGGGAAGTTATGAGGTGCGTTATGACACCGATCCGTCGCAGTTGCAGAACATAGTTGATCTCTTCGGCCGTCAGGGCGATCAGGTGACGCGCTTCCACATGGCGATGACCGCTTACCCGGAGGGGTTGAGCGGCAGCTCACCGGTCGTGTTGCCAGGTTTGTCGTACGAAGTTGACACGCCGCGCCGGGACGTTACCCTCGCCGATCAGACTGTAGTCAACTCGCCGCTGACCTTAGACAATGTCTTACTGCGCGGGTTTCACCTGCGCGAAGGCTCGTGGTTTTTTCACGCGGGCTACACCGAGCAGGCGGTCTTCCAGAGTGTATTGCTGCCGACCCAGAAAGACACAATCGTAGGTTTGGGAAAGCGCGTTCGGCTGGGTGATCACAATACCTTCACCCCCAACCTTTACTACGTGGATGCCGCGACCGCGGCGTCCACCACGGCTCATTCCGGCGCGGTAGGCTCGCTTGAATTCCGCCGCGAAGTTGGCACTCGCTTCAAGCTATTGGGCGAAGCCGGTTATGGCGGAGGCTTCGGTGCAGCCGGGCGGTTGGAATATCAGCGCAGCTCGGCGGAGGGAGTCAGCGGAGATTTTCGGTATGAGCCTCCGGGGTTTCATGCAACGTCGGTGAATAACCTCCACGGCGTGCTTTCGAATTTCCGTTGGGACCGCAAATTAATGGACAGGCTGGTCTCCGGGGTTAACTTCTCCGGGAATCGTTACGATTTGCCGCAAGCTGCCTCACAGGTGAACATCTCCTCCGACTGGGACCTGAATTACCGGCTGAGCAAGCGTTGGTCGGCCCTCTCCGGCGCTGCGTATTCACGATTTTCGGCGGGAACAGGAGAGTCCGGTTACGTGCAGAATGTACAAATTCCCATGGGCGTGAATTTTACTTCCGCGCATTGGGGAGCGGGTTTTCTTTACCGTGATTCGGCGGCGTCGAACCAGGGCGGAACGGGACAGGGATACCACGGCAACGCTACATTCACGGTGAATCCGTGGCATCTGTCTGTTTATTACGACCGGCAGACGGATGTGCCAACCGTCTCGGCGCTGGTTTCGGCGGTGCCCGGACTCCAGGATTTGCTTAATCGGCTGGGAATTAGCGCGACCACTCCGCAGCAGATCTCGGCTCTCTTGCTCAGTGATTCGACGCTGCAAGCGCTCGGTCTGGTCAGCAATTTGTCGCTCAATCTCAGCCCTGTGCTCACGCAAACTGGAGGTTCACTGAGTTGGTCGGGCCGCAACCCGGCGCAGCAGCAGCAACTATTTCTCAGCTTTCTCTACAGCGACAATCAGATGCTAAGTTCGACTCAGCAGTCGATAGTCTATAGCGCGACCTACTCGCGGCGGCTGACGGCGTCGAACACTGTGTTTGCGTCCTATTCTCTTTACTCCACCAAATCGCCGGGCACTGCGTCCGACTACCGGCCGCTGCTGGAGCTTTCGCTGCGGCACAAGTTCAATGCCATGCCGCCGTTCTTGATGCCTGGCCGAAAGGGCACAATCGCAGGCACCGTTTTCCAGGACCCGCGACTGGAGGGGGTGTTCCGCGAAGGCATGCCGCCGATGGCCGGAGTGGAAGTTGTGCTCGACAGCTCACTGCGGGGTACGACGGATGCTGCCGGACATTATAGGTTTCCCCGTGTTCCTTATGGCCCGCACCGGCTGCAAGTGCTGTATAGCGCGGCGCGCCCATTCTACTTTACAACCCAGTCGGACGTGACCGCCGAGATCGATACCACGGTCAACTTCGGCATTACCTTCAGCCGGGCGCGATTGATCGGGCATGTGCTGAACGATGCCGGGATTCCGGTGATGGGCGTGAAGGTGGGAGTTTTCGGAGCTGAGCACATCTATAGCGTCGAGAGCGACGCCGACGGAGAATTCACCATTGCCGATCTGGAGGCGGGAACTTTCAGAGCAGAAATCAACGCCGAGTCGCTGCCGATGGGATACGCCGCCGAGGGACTGGAACCGATTGCGGGCGAACTGCCGCTTGGGTTGCCGAAACACATTACGTTTCACCTCAAAGCTATTCGCACCATCGCCGGCAAGGTGAACACGTTCGATTCCAAACAGGGGCACGATGTGCCAGTGCCAGGCGTCACCGTGCGAGTGGTTGAGAGCGGCGCCGAATGCGTCACCGACCGTGCGGGCAACTACTTGTTCCGAGAGATGCCGGCCGGCACCTTCACATTAGCCGTCGCCTATGACGGAAAGGACTTCAAGTTGTCCGTCAGCCTGCCGCCCACACCGGCCTTCAGCCGGGGCAACGACTTCGGTCTCGGGCGGCGCTAGCCATTTGTCTTGTGAGCACCGCATCGGCTTCATGGATGCGCATAGCGGTCTGATCGAGTTTATCTTTTCGATGGTCTCAGAACGAGACTTCGCGACCGCTCGGCGGATTCTCGTTCAGGCTTGTAATAAGGCGGTGAGCCGACGGTAGCCGTTCGTCACATGGGCACGCATGGTAGCGCCCGCCTGCTCCGGATCACCCGACGTGAGTGCCTCAACGATGGCGCGGTGCTCGGCCTGAGAGGCCTCGCTGCCCAGGCTGACGGAGAAGTTGCGCCGGCGCAAGAGGTGCATCCGGTCGATCAGCTTGCGGTAGTATTCGAGGAGGATGGCATTGCCAGTCATCCCGACCACGCGGTCGTGGAAGCCAATATTCAGCTGGAAATACTGCACCATGTCACCACGCGACGCGGACTTGGCGAGGCGGCCCTGCCAGTCACCGAGTTCGGCCAGTTCGGCCACGGTGATACGCGGCGCGAGCATCCGGCCTGCCATCTCGTCGAGCGTGGCGCGCAGCTCGTAGAGTTCGTGTGCCTCCGGCTCGGTGATCTCGCGGACATAGACGCCGCGATTTTTCTCGAGCTTCACCAAGCCGGCCTCTTCGAGCGCCCGGAAGGCCTCGCGGATTGGCGCCCGGCTGACTCCAAAACGCTTGACGAAGGCGACTTCGTTCAGCTTGTCGCGGGCTACGAGTTCGCCGGTCTTGATCAGATGCAGGATATCCTGCCGCACTAATTCGGCGACCGAACGGGTCCGCAGAATCTCAAGCTGGCTGAGGGATGCGGTCATTGGGCTCCTTTGTACACTACTCTAGCAGGCTGCTGAAAAACAGTTTGCGAGCAGGTCATGCATACAAGTACTTGCGCAGTGAGATTATGTTGCATACTTTCCAAAGCGCCTCGCTCGTTGCTTCGGCGCGTTTTTCAGCAGCCTGCTCGGCGCTGCATCGGGAAAGCATATTGTAGATTGCATTGTTGTCGACAATCGACAATAATGCAATCTCACGCTCGCGGGTACCACTGCGGATGCCTGACAGCTCTTTGGAAAAGACGGAGCGAAATCGAAATGCAATCGAACGCGGTAACCGGCAGAGCCATTGACTCGGTCACTCAAATTCTTGCGACCTATGTTGCGGAGGCAGCGCCGGAGGCTCTGCCGGAAGCGGCCCGCAAAGAGGCGGCCCGCACCTTCCTTAACTGGGTCGGCTGCGCGGTCGGTGGTGCCCGGCACGAGACGGTGGATATTGCGCTTGCCGCCCTTGCGCCCTTCTCAGGTCCGGCGCAGGCGAGCGTGCTCGGACGAAGCGAGCGGCTCGACGCCCTCCACGCCGCGCTGATCAACGGCATCAGCTCGCATGTTTTCGACTTCGACGATACTCATCTGCGCACGGTGATCCACCCGGGCGGCCCGGTGTTGAGTGCGCTGTTCGCCTTCGCCGAGAACCGCAAGGTGCGCGGGCCCGACTTCGTCAACGCGCTCGTGCTCGGCGTTGAAGTCGAATGCCGGATCGGCAACGCGGTGTTCCCGGAGCACTACGATATCGGCTGGCATATTACCGGCACGGCCGGCGTATTTGGCGCCGCAGCCGCGGTCGGCAAGTTGCTCAACCTAGACGCCGAGCGCCTGACTTGGGCCCTGGGGCTCGCCGCCAGCCAGCCGGTCGGGCTACGCGAGATGTTCGGCAGTATGACGAAGAGTTTCCATCCTGGCCGCGCCGCGCAGAACGGCATGACGGCTTCCCTGCTGGCCGCGCGTGGATTCACCAGTTCGAGCCGGGCGCTGGAGGCAAAGCGAGGCTGGCTCAATGTGCTCAGCACGCGCCACGACCCCGCCGAGATTACCGACGGACTCGGCACGCGCTACGAAATTCTGGCCAACAGCTACAAGCCGTTTGCCTGCGGTATCGTGATTCATCCGGTGATCGATGCCTGTGTGCAGCTCCGTAATCGTGACGGCATTGAGGCCGATTCGATCCGTTCGGTGGCGCTCCGGGTGCATCCGCTGGTGCTGGAGCTGACCGGCAAGACCCAGCCGCAAACCGGGCTCGAGGGCAAGTTCAGCGTCTTCCACGCAGCCTCTGTCGCGCTGATCGAGGGTGATGGCGGCGAGCGGCAGTTTAGTGATCGCGCGGTAGGCGACCCGGCGGTGATCGATCTCCGGCGGCGCGTGCGTGCGACCGTCGACCCCGCGCTTGCGCCGGATGCTGCGACGGTTACCCTCACCCTGACCGACGGGCGAGTGGTGGAAAAGCGTATCGAGCATGCGATCGGCAGCCTTGCGCGGCCGATGACCGACGCAGATCTGGAGGCGAAATTCGCTGGCCTTGCCGAAGCAAGCCTCGGCGCGGACCGTACGAGACGGCTGCTTGATCTCTGCTGGCGAATTGGCGCGCTCGATGACGTGGCGGTGGTTGCCGAGGCGGCGCGCATACACAATCCGGTCGCCTCCTGATCAGAGACGGTCAACAAAGGGTGAGGAAATCCAATGGCACAACAGAATATCGAGTCTACCCAGGCTTCCCGGTACTCGATCCTGGCACGGATCGACCGGCTGCCGCCCTCGCGACACCTGGTAGGGCTGGTCGCGCGCATCGCTTCGGGCGGTTGGTTCGAGTTCTACGAGTTATACATGCCGGGCTTCATCTCGCTCGGCTTGGTCAAGTCAAAAATCTACACGCTGCAGCGCGGCAGTATTTTGGATTTGCATCTATTTGCGAGCTTCCTCGCCTCCTTCTTCTTCGGCATGTTCGTAAGCGCCGTGGGGTTCAGCTTCATCTCCGACCGGATCGGACGTCGCTCGATCTTTGTAAAGTCGATGGTTGTCTACTCGATCGCTCAGCTTTCAATTGTCTTCCTGAGCAATCCGGCGGTGATTGATCTCGCCCGTTTCATCGCCGGGCTCGCCGTCGGCATGCAATTGATCAACAATGACAGCTACCTCACCGAGCTGACGCCGCGCGCGACGCGCGGCCGCTATATGACCGCTGCCTATGTCTTTATCCTGACCGCGCTCCCGATCGCGGCCTTCCTGGCCGCCGTGCTGGTGCCACTGTCGCCGTTCGGCATTGATGGTTGGCGAATCGTAGTTGCGATCGGCGCTTCCAGCGGCCTTGTCGTGTTGCTGATCCAGCGCGGCCTGCCGGAATCGCCGCGCTGGCTCGAGGCCCATGGCCGCTTCGCTGAGGCCGATGCGATAGTCTCGGACATCGAGGCGCGTGTGATCGCCGAACAAGGCGGCAAGCCGCTGCCCCCGCCCAGCCCCGAGGTGCCGGACCTGACAGCGAATACCGGGCGCTGGACCGAAATGTTCTCGCCCTTCTACCTGCCGCGCACGATCGTTGTTTCAATCTTCCAGTTCTGCCAGACGATTGCCGTGTTCGGCTTCACTGCCTTTGTGCCGGTCCTGCTGGTCAAACAGGGCTTCACGATCATTCATTCGCTCTATTACACGGCGATGATCGTGTTGCTCGCGCCGATAGGAGGAGCCTGCGGCAGTTACTTCTCCGAGCGGATCGAGCGGAAATGGCAACTGGTCGGTTCCGCGCTGTTGATCGGGGTGAGTGGCATGGTGTTCGCCCACGCGCATAGCGTGGCGGTGGTAATGATCAGTGGCGGGCTGATCTCCCTCGGCAACAACTGGCTGATCGTGATCTTCCACCCCTACGCGGCGGAACTGTTCCCGACCCGCATCCGTGCCCGCGCGGTCGGGTTCACCTTCTCCTGGAGCCGGGTCAGTTCGATCTGCGTCGGTTACTGGGTGGCGATTCTGCTGGCCAAGTTCGGTACGCGCGGAGTGTTCGCCATGATTGTGGCTGCGATGCTCGCGCTCGTGATCGCGGTCGGCGGCTTCGGTCCGCGCACCAACGGCAAGAGCCTGGAAATACTGTCACCTTAAGATTTCTGCGGCATTTGAGTAAGGATTTCGGTATGAGAATAGGCGTGTTGAATGGCGACGATATCGGCCATGAGGTCGTGCCTGAGGCGGTGAAGGTGCTGCGTGCGGCAACCGCCGTCACCGGGGTCGAGATCGAGTGGGTTACGATGCCGATCGGCCGGCAGGCCCTGGACACACTGGGAACGACACTGCCGGCAGATACGCTCGAACGCCTAGAGGCGCTCGACGGCTGGATTCTCGGGCCGATTGGCCACCAGGCCTATCCAAAACGGCCGGAGGCAATCAACCCCCATCCCATCCTGCGCAAGCATTTTGATCTTTTCGCCAATATACGGCCGGTAAAGTCGTACCCATCGCTTTCTTCTCTCCACCAGGGAATCGATCTGGTCATTGTCCGTGAGAATAACGAGGGCTTTCAGCCGGACCGCAACGTGGTCGCCGGCAGCGGCGAGTTCCGGCCGAGCGAGGACATGACAATCTCTGTGCGGGTGATTACCCGCGCCGGGTCGTCGAAGGTGGCGCGCGCCGCCTTCGAACTCGCGCGCACGCGCCGCAAGCACTTGACTGCAGTGCACAAGGACACAGTATTCAAGCTCGGCTGCGGCATGTTCGCCGAGGAGTGCCGCAAGCTCGCGGTCGAATACTCTGACGTAACTTATGACGAGGCGATCGTCGACACCTTCGCCATGCGTCTGGTAATGACGCCGCAGCGGTATGACGTGGTGGTTACTACCAACATGTTCGGCGACATCCTCAGCGACGAGGCAGCCGGACTGGTAGGCGGGCTCGGTCTCGCACCCGGACTCAGCGCCGGGCCGCGGCATGCTATGGCGCAGGCGACGCACGGCTCGGCACCCGACATCGCCGGGCGCGGAATCGCCAATCCTTACGCGATGATCATGTCCGCCCAGATGCTGCTCGCCTGGCTCGGGCAGCGGAAGCAGAAGCCATCTGCGATTGAAGCTGCGGCGCTGATAGAAACGGCGATGGAGCGGGTCATCGCCGAGCACCGCGCGCTGACACCCGATCTTGGCGGAAGCGCAAGCACCAGTGCAATGGGCGATGCAGTTGCGGAGGCCGTGAGCGCGCTGGCGGCAAAGCGCGCAAGCTCTCGGACCCTCGACGCGCCAATTCCATTTCAGGCTCCGTGACAGGACGTATCTCTTACTTTAATCTTCGATCGCTAAGTTTTATGGTGAACCGCGTTTCCGCCGACATCCGCTTCCATCAAAAGCATTAAGATTCACCAACTTGTTTTGGCACGGAACGTGCGCCGTTAACCACGCCCGTGGGGCAATAATGCCCTGCGCAAGGATGCGTTGCACGATGGCCACACCAGAAACAGGCGTTCCTTATACGACAAACAGAAGGCGAGGCTCACGCATTGAGGTTGAGCCTTTGATTTACCTGACCACAACGACGTACACTCCCAGCTTCATCCTCAATTTGAGCAAAGACGGCATGGCGGTCCAAGCCATGGAGATTTGGCAGCAAGGTCGGCGAGTAAACTTCCGGTTCCCCTTGCCGAAGACGGAACTTGAGATTTCGGGGACAGCCGATGTTATGTGGAGCGATTCCGCAGGGCGGGCAGGGCTGAAATTTTCCAGCCTCGGTCAATTTGACCGCTTCCGGTTGCGTCGTTGGATGACTGAGGCTGAAATCAGTTGTTGCTGAATGCTGAGGGTGTCTGGAGCAGTTTTCAAGTTGGTGTATCCGGAGCTATCACCGCAGGGTTGAATGCCCGGCTGCTTTTCGGTACACGCCTTCCGCGGAACCGGTCTAAAAGCACTTATGCTTTTTTAGCGTAAGTGGCGGCATAGGTCTAAGAGAACGCGGTTGTGATTTTGGCCGCCGCCCGAAGATTTTAGATTCAGCTACTCGGGATCGAGTTGCATACCCGCAGACTCCTGAAACGGTCGGGAGACCAGAAGCCTCGCTGAACGTGCTGACACGGCTGTGGATCGGTTTCGCATAGACGTGATACTCGCTGCCGGGCAAACTGGAGGGGTAGTTACTTTTCAGACAACCCCAACAGTGTCTCTGCAATCCTATAGTGCTGGCAGGTTCACTGTGCAGTGCTATTGAGCAGTATGTTTCAGAACTGGGAGAACTGGCTCCCGCAGAGACGACGCAATGGAAATTCCGGATTACTACGAATTCCTTCAAATTAGCCCGAGTGCAGAGGCCGACACAATCCACCGCATTTATAGATTTCTGGCGGCCCGCTTTCACCCGGATAACCGGGACACGGGCGACGCTGAAAAATTCTTTCTGTTGAAGCAAGCCTATGAAGTGTTGTCCGATCCAGAGCGCCGCGCAGCATACGATGCGACTCGCCAAACATCCCAGCCGGTTCCCCTATCCACCTGGATTGATTTTATGGACAACATGGAGGGTGAGTTGAACCGTCGATTGGCGGTGCTGGCGGTGTTGTATTTTCAGCGCCGCACAAACCCGTACGCACCAGAAGTTTCATTTCACGATATCGAAAGGCGCCTCGGGTTTCCCCGTGACTATTTGGAGTTCACGACGTGGTACCTTAGAACCAAGGGATACATCACCCGGGCGGACAACTCAGATTTCACCATAACGGCTGAGGGAGTGGACTTCGTGGAAACGCAACGGGCGAACATCCCGATTCTGGACAAATTGCTGACCACCACCGGCGAGGCGTCCCACACAGGCGGAGCGGCGGCAAACACGGAAGCGTTGGAGGCCGTGCAGGGCTGAAGCTCCAGGATACTTGCCAGCACTCCTGATGACTTTTAGGCGAGCGCTGACATTTCCCCGGAAGTAGGTTACAAAGCTAAACACTGCCAGCAATGCGGCAGCCAGGCAGACGGCAAGCGCCAGCAGCCGCGCTCCGGACCTGAAACGCGATTATAATTTGCTCATGCCGGGCTGGCTGGTCATCACGTTGGTCGGTGCCGCCTTACTGACGACACCAGCAAGAGCGCAGATGCGAGCCGCCCGTTCTGCTCCCGCACGAGTAGCTCGTCCTGCCTCGATACGATCCTTCGCGTTCGGCACCACCAATAGAGGCTTTGTTTCGCACGGTTTTCGAAACGAACCATTTGGTTTCCACCATCCACACTATCCGTTTTACCGAAGCTACGGATGGCCATATTACCCGTACTATGGCGGGTATTGGTATCCGCCGCTATTTTGGGATACACCTTCTTACGATCAGGGAGCCAATGCGTATTACCAGCAATACCAACAGCAAGATCAGATGAATCAGTTGTACAACGAAGTCCAGCGGCTGCGGGAGCAACAAGCATTGGCAACAGCACCGCCGCCACAGCCATCAGCACAGCAGCAAACACAACCCGTATTGCCGCTGCCGACGACGCTAGTTTTTCGAGACGGAAAGACAGAACTTGTTCAGAATTATGCGATTGTGGGAAAAACATTGTGGGTCTTCAACCAGCAGCGAGCCAGAAAGATACCTGTTTCTGAACTGAATATCCCCGCCACGCGCAAGGCCAATGAAGACCACGGCGTAGAGTTTTCGACACCAAAATAGCGACACGTGCGGAAATCTGCGAACCCGATCGGCGACGTAGAAAGAAAGAACGGACTATCCACAACCGAGCAATGAAGAATCACCGACGCATGGTTGTGTAACGCGGCTTCCAACATCGTACCGCCGTTGACATCCACGAATTCCATCCGGCATCTTATAACACGCTACGTCGATTAGGTTGGCCAGCACTTTCGTCTTGTAAACCGTTCATGAAAAGCCCAGACGTAGAGTAATCTCGGCAGGCCGTACTTGCGGTGGCTTTCTCTCCGTCTTTCTCGTTCTGCCAGCAGACAAGCGCCTCTCAAGAACCTTCCGTCATTCGACCAAGCCAAGGTTGCGTTAATCAAGGCGATGATCGTCGAGCGTTCGCCCCTGCAGTTTGCTGGTTGCAACGGCATTTGTCGTGGAGGTCAGAGCATCAGCCGTATTTTGCATCATTCGGACAACCTGAACGAACAAATGTGGGACTGGCATGGCCTCCCTACTTGGTTATTAACTGGTCAGACAGAGGCGGCCACTGGCGTATATTCCGGGTTGGTTTTCGTTATGATCGTACGTGGCGTGGATACATCTTTCCTACTATCGCAGCAAAACGTCTGTCTCATCCCATACGGTACTGAAGCTACACTGCTGCATGTCGTTATCCATCGACGAATGCACAATATAGTGACAATCGCCGATCCGGCAACCACGAAGCAATTCTGCCTCCCATCACTGCCTCCCATCAACTCTAAAATGTCACTACATTCTGAGGTGCCGCAGGTGCTGCGTGACTTGTGTGCTGGACTGCGAAGCTTTACCGAGTTGAAACGCGCAGCGGCGGACTTAGTTCCCGTACTCGAACGGAGGTTGGGTAAGCGGCGGCTCAATGAGATCGCCCCTGCGCGCATCCGCTTGCAGAATGGGCGCCGGACAAAGGTTCACTACGAGCGCGGCAAGCCGCCTTGGATCGCATCCCATCTGCAAGACTTTTTTGGTATGCGTGACACGCCGCGGATTGGGCTCGAACGCAAGCCTGTGGTGGTCCATTTGCTTGCTCCGAATCAACGGCCGGTGCAGACGACGACGGATCTCGCGGGGTTCTGGGAGCGACTCTATCCACAAGTGCGCCGCGAATTGATGCGACGCTATCCGAAGCACCCCCTGGCCGGAGCGGCCGCTAGCCCCTCGGAGATGATTTGCTGCCCCTTGGGCCGCGGCTCCATTGCCGCCCCGAACCCCACGATTGCAGCCGAGGCGTCCACGAACGAAATCCGGGCATTCGCCGGCTTTATCGAGCACGACAGGAATACGCGGCGGCTGCGCGCACACGCAGCCGCACCGGTAGGAGTCTAAATGGAAAGATTCAGAATTCGGTTGAGACGTTGAACAAAGGTGGCAGGGTCCTGGAGCGGTACGCCTTCCATGAGAAGAGCCTGATCAAAAAGCAGCCACGCGGCGTCCTGAAGAATGGGATCATCGGAACGTGCGAGCAGTTTCTTGACGATCTCGTGATCAGGATTGATCTCAAGCGTGGGCAAAAGCGCAGGAATATCTTTTTGGCCCATCGCGCGCAGCATCTGCTGCATTTTCATGGAGGGTTCCTCTTCGTCGGAGACGATGCAGGAGGGGCTATCTGCAAGCCGCACGGAGGCGCGCACATCTTTCACACGGTCGCCGAGGGTGGCCTTCAGCTTGTCGAGCAGCGGCTTGAGTGCTTCGGCCTTGTCGGGCTCAGCCTCGTCTTTCAGATCCTCGCTGGTTGAGGCTTTGTTTACGGCCTTGAGGTCGATGTCACCGTATTTATCGATGCCGGAGAAGACGATTTCGTCGATATCGTCATCGAGGATGAGAACTTCAAGATCCTTCCTCTTGTAGATCTCGAGAAGAGGCGACGTGCGGAGCAGGGATTCGGCCCCGCCGGTGATGTAGTAGATGCTCTTCTGTCCTTCCTTCATGCGCGACTTCACGTCGGCAAAGCTGGTGAGGCCTTCCACTTTGGTGGATTTGAAGCGGACGAGATCGAGCAGCGTTTCGCGATTCGCAAAGTCGCCGTACAGACCTTCTTTCAAGGGGCGGTTGTACTCGGTTATGAAAGTCAGATACTGTTCGGGCTGGTTGGCCGCGATGTTCTTCAGCTCGGAAAGAATCTTCTTGACGCTGGCGGTGCGGATGCTGGTGAGTACGCGATTCTGTTGCAGAATTTCGCGGCTGACGTTGAGCGGAAGATCTTCGCTGTCGATGATGCCGCGAATGAAGCGCAGGTACTGTGGCAGAAGCTCTTTGGCATCGTCCATGATGAAGACGCGTTTCACGTAGAGCTTTACGCCGACCTTGTATTCCGCCTGGTAGAGATCAAGTGGAGCCTTCGAGGGCACGTAGAAGAGCGTGGTGTATTCAAGGCTCCCTTCGGCTTTTGTGTGGAACCAGAAGAGAGGATCTGTCCAATCGCCCGCGATGGATTTATAGAGTTCCTTGTAGTCCTCTTCCGTGATCTCACTCTTGGGACGACGCCAGAGAGCGCTGGCGGCATTGACCTGTTCGGTGGTACGGGTTTTCGCCGACTTCTTCTCGGTTTCGTTCCACTCGCTCTTGTCGTAGGTGAGAAAGATCGGGAAGGCAATATGGTTGGAGTATTTCTTCACGATCTGCTGCAAGCGCCAACTATCGGCGTACTGCTTGCCTTCTTCGTTGAAATGAAGAAGCACGGTGGTGCCGGCGACCGAGCGCTCCGCGGGCTCGATGTCAAAGCCAGTCTTGCCATCGCTGACCCAACGCCAGGCTTTTTCTTCGCCAGCTTTGCGGGATACGACTTCAATGCGGTCGGCGACCATGAAGGCGCTGTAGAAGCCGACACCAAACTGGCCGATGAGATTTGAGTCTTTCTTGGCGTCCCCGGAGAGCTGCGAGAGGAAGTCTCTTGGTGCCAGAGCGGGCGATGGTGCCAAGATGCGAGACCAGATCCTCCTCATTCATGCCGATGCCAGTGTCGCTGATCGTGAGGGTTTTGTTCTCTTCGTCCAGCTCCAGATCGATTCGAGGATTGAAAGGAAGCGCCCTGTAGGCATCGTCGGTGAGCGTCAGGTGGCGGAGCTTATCAAGCGCGTCGGAGGAGTTGGAAATGAGCTCGCGCAGGAAGATTTCAGGATGCGAATAGAGGGAGTGGATGATCAGTTGCAGCAGCTGATTGACTTCGGTCTGAAATTCACGTTTTGACATAGATATTTATTATCAACAAAAACAGCCGCAAAAACGAGAGCTTCGACTCCCGAGGCGATCGCGGAATACGCGGTGGCTGGTATCCTGCACCTTGCCAAGGGTCTCCACCGATCCGCCGTCGATCGGAAAGCGGGCATGTTCAGTTCCCGGAAGTATAGGCCGATTATGTTGGACGGCAAGACAGCCTGTATCGTCGGCGCCGGCGGGATTGGCAGCCAGGTTGGTCGCCTCTGCGCGGCCCTCGGTATGCGGGTAGCCGGCATCCGCCGCCACCTAACTGCCGGGCGGAGTCATTTCAACCGCCACCCCTTGCCCCTTTTGCAACAGCCGCTCCCAGTTTTCTTTCGACAACCGCCATTTCTCCCTCGCCTTGACGGACGGGGCGCTCTCCATCCGCATTGTGGCCTCGGCAATCATCTGCCGGTACCGCGCTTGCAGTTCGGGGCTGACCGCTTCCGGCGCGGCGCTGGCGACGTCCAACTCATTGCTGGTCTCGTCCACTATTGGGTCGGCAGTTTCCGGCTCGCGGTTAGGAGTGTCGATTTCGTGGCGGGCTGCTCCAATTGTCGGGCTCGTCGTGTCCGGCTCATGGCCGGTCATGTCTACTGCGGTCACGCCTTCCTGCTCTGGAACTGAGGGAGACGATTCTGCCGTGGCTGCAATGCGCAGGGAGTCGTCCGCATCCGTCCCTGCGGCCGCAGCCGAATTGTCCTTCCTTCCCGCCCCCCATGCCTTCACCGCGTTTGAACGCTGCTTCCCGGCTTGGGCGCTCATCTGCCGGGAATCAGCCGCCACCTTCGCAGCCGACGCTCTTATCGTCCTGCCTTCCTGCTGCCGC
Source organism: uncultured Acidobacteriota bacterium (assembly GCA_963786555.1). GTDB lineage: Bacteria > Acidobacteriota > Terriglobia > Terriglobales > Acidobacteriaceae > CAWBRT01. Next base: position 9,478 of record CAWAZO010000013.1, on the reverse strand, counting down.
GGAGCCGACCGCTTCCTTGCGGTGCTGGAGATACCATTGCGACCGACAGCATGGAGGTGGCGGGTGCGTCTGCTCTTAGGCCTGCGCGGCTTGGCGGCAAGGGCGGGTGCGCTATCGGCTTTGATGCCCTCCAGGGTTTCCAGGGCGGCAATGGCCGCGGCAATGCGGTCGCGCTCGGCACGAAGATAGGCGAGGAATTTTGTGGTGTCCATTTGGTTTTGGGAAAAGAGTAGCAGAAGGTGAGGGCCGACGAAAATAGTATTCGTTAGGTGACCGGCACAGCCAGCCATTCCTCTGCCTGATCAGGAGTCACCAATCAAAGATCAGTAGCTGAAGCGCCTTTGCTGCCTCTTCCAGCGATCGCTTGCCTCACATTTCCGCCTGCCTGTTTCAACCTGCGCTTTGCCTGCGCGACGGACAAGCGCGTCTTCAGCATCACCAGCGCGACCTGCACGCTTCCGGCTTCGGCCAGCACCTGTTCGGCAGCAGCGCGATCGATACCAGCAGCTTTTTCGAGAATCCCGACCCCGCGTTCGCGCAGCTTCGAATTTTTCAGATGAACGTTGACCATCAGATTGCCGTAGATATATCCCAGCTTGGCAAACGCGCCGGTGGTCAACATGTTGGCCACCATCTTCTGCGCGGTTCCGGCTTTCAGGCGCGTGGAGCCGGCGACCACCTCCGGCCCGACATCGACCACGATCGCAATCTCCGCCGCCCGGGCCAGGGGCGAACCCGGATTGCTGGTGACTCCAACGGTGGCCGCGCCCTTCCTGCGTGCGCACTCCAGTGCGGCGAGGGTGTAGGGGGTTTGTCCGCTCGCGGACAGAGCGACGACGACATCCTTTCGTGAGGGTCTCTTCGCGGCCATGTCCCGGAGGCCGAGCGCCGGCGAGTCCTCGTTTGCCTCCGTTGCTTCGCCCAAGGCTCGCGTGCCGCCCGCGATGAGGTACTGCACCATGCCCGGACGGCTGCTGAAGGTGGGCGGGCACTCGCCGGCATCCAGCGCCCCGATGCGCCCGCTCGTGCCGGTGCCGACGTAGATCAAGCTTCCGCCGTGCTCCAGTGCGATAGCAATTCGCTCGATAGCATCAACAATCTGAGGCAACGCACGCCTGATCGCACGAACGACCTTCGCGTCCTCACGATTCATCAGTCGAACAATTTTCAGCGTGGACTTGGTATCTAGTCCGGCAGCAGCGCGATTGGCTTGTTCAGTTCGGGCTCCGCGGGCGCTCTTGGCCATTTACAAGAAACGTATCACATCATCCAACATTGTCGAACAACACACTGTAACTACAGCCTGGCGTAGCCTTAGCTTCTTTAGCCGTGGTTTCCCATTCCGATTTACCCGTTCCTCTGAGAGGTGGGCCTGCCCAAGAATCCGGGGCTACAGCAGGCACACGGCGACGAGCTCTGACGCCGAAAATTCTCGATCGAGATCGGCCATGCTGTAATCGAATTCGCTGAAGTTCTTCCTGCGAGTTCTTCATGATAATCACTGCATCGGCGAACCCAAAAACTCAGAAACTCCTGTCTGCCCGCGAGCAGTCGCTTCACTGATTCTTGATGGAGCTACAATCATGAATTCATAGAACTTGCCTTTGCGCCGGTCATGAGCAGACAAGCCACACCACCGCACGGACCAGATGGCCTGCAATCCGTCCCACGCGCACCCCACGCGCAGAGTGGTGGCTGGCTGCATCTGTTTCAAGGCATAAGGCCGGTTACTGGCGCGGGAGCAGTCCGCGATGCCTTGGCCGGATTTCAACTGGCAGCGATGAACATTCCGCAGGCGCTGGGCTACACCAAGATAGCCGGCATGCCAGTGGTCACAGGGTTTTACACGCTGTTGCTTCCGCTGCTGACATTTGCGGTGTTCGGTTCGTCGCGCTACTTGGTGGTTGCTGCCGATTCAGCGACCGCTGCCATTCTTGCCGGGAAGCTTGAGGGTATGGCATCCGTCGCAAGCGCGAGATATGTGGCGCTGGCATCGACGGTCGCTCTGCTCACCGCCGGATTTCTGCTGCTGGCCCGAGTACTGAAGCTCGGCTTCCTGGCCGACTTTTTGTCGCAGACTGTGCTGATAGGGTTTCTCACCGGAGTGGGATTTCAGGTGGGCATCGCCGTGCTGGGCGAGATGGTTGGCCTGAAAGTGCACTCCAACCGGACGATTGGACAGCTCCTCGAGGTCTTCCGCAGCCTGCCCCGGGTTCACCTCGCCGACCCTGGTTATCTCGGCAGCGGTCGTGACAGGCGTCTTTGCCCTCAGCCGGTTTGCTCCCAAGGTACCCGGCCCGCTGATCGCCGTCGCCGGCGCAATCGCCGCAAGCGCAGCTTGGGATTTCGCTGGGCACGGCATCGCCATCGTCGGGCCGGTCGTGGGCGGCCTTCCGCATTTAGGGTTGCCGGATGTGCACTGGAAGGACGCCGTGCCGCTACTCGGCGTGTCCGCCTCCTGCTTTGTGATGATCGTTGCCCAGAGCGCGGCTACCGCCCGTTTCTACGCGGGGCGCCACCATCAGCATTTGGACGAAAGTGCAGACCTGGTTGGTCTGTCGGCAGCCAACGCCGCGGCGGCGTTGAGCGGGACATTTGTGGTGGACGGAAGCCCCACTCAAACCGCGATGGTCGAAAGCTCCGGCGGTCAGAGCCAGCTTGCCCAAGTGGCTACCGCGATGGCGGTCGCGTTCGTTCTGCTCTTTCTGACCAAGCCTCTGCAATACCTGCCACGTTGCGTGCTGGGCGCCATCGTATTTTTCATTGCTGTCCGTCTAATCGACGTGCGCGGCTTGCGCGAGATTCGGCGCGAGAGTCCGGGAGAGTACGCTCTGGCCTTGTTTACTGCGGCCGTCGTGGTGCTGGTGGGCGTTGAGCAGGGCATCCTGCTGGCCATGGTGCTATCGCTGCTCCGGGTTGTGCGGCACAGCTATCGTCCTCACACCGGAGTCTTCGTTGTAAGCGAAGGTGATGCCTGGCAGGTGGTCCCAGCCGTTCCTGGCGCGGTAACGAAGCCGGGGTTGGTGATCTATCAATTCGGAGCAGCGCTCTTCTACGCCAATGCCAGCCTGTTTGCAGAGGAAATTCGCGGCTTGGTTGGGACCAGGTCCTTCGCCCCCGCGCTGGCTGGTCGTCGATGCCGAAGCGATCACGAACGTGGATTACACGGCCGCCCGGATGGTGCGACAACTTCACAGGGAACTGGTTCACCGCGGCGTCGTGTTGGTGCTCGCACGCGTGTCTCTCTCTCTGAAGGCAGACTTAGACCGCCACTTCTTGACGGAGGTCATCGGCCCGGCGCGGTTTTTCGACCGCCTGCACGATGCGCTGGCGGCATTCGCAGAATTCAAAGACCCACCGACGTCCCTGAGGGAGTCGATCGGAATCAGGCGAGACTTCACTCTGAGCACAGACTGATTCGGTGCATAAATCTGCGTAACCGCAGGCTGGCAAAGCTAAGCGTAGCAATCCAGAAATGTCTACAACAGACGAGACATTTAGTGGGGTAGCGCCCGCGTCCTTTGGCGAGGAAATCCGAGGTAGCCGATCTTTAAAGGCGCACTGCGCCGAGGCGAATCCCGCAGTCATCCCGCAGTCAACAAGATCCGGTCTGGGAGTCCATGGATTTGGGATCATGCTAGGGCGTCTCCCCGTCTAATCAGTTTGGAAACCGTAAATCCAAGCTGATCATTTGGTCCCTGAGGACGAGGTCTGGATCGGGAATCATGGGCGAACGTTCGCAGCCGGGATTCGCATCAAAAACTGTCGGAGCATAGAACCATGCGACCTGAAGCTTCATCAAAGAAGCAATCAAAGACGATGTGGGATGCTGCCACGGCTCGCTTTGCTTGACTGACGAAAAGGCAAAAGGGTGATGTCCAATCTTCAGAATCGTCCGGACGAGTTCAAAAAGGATTCGAATCCGGAGCCTCTCCTTTTCACGCCAGTTGTGAGCTGTCGTAACGATGCATTCGACCCACGGCCGAGCGCAGATTGCCCCGCTATTCGTGCTAGGACAGCATTATCGTCCATCAGTGCCTACGCCGCCTCAGAGGGCGCGTTCAGGGAAACTTTGTTTGCCACGGACCTCTCCATCTGCCGAATGACGGAAGAGAAGTCAGCACCGGGATCTTCCTTCATTGCGGCGGAGTTCACTTCGAATGCCGCCGCTGTTGCAGGCAACGCAAGATTCGATAACTTCGCCGCTTGCAGGATGAGATGAAAATCTTTGTTCATCAATCCAACGCCAAACTGCGAACTATAATCGTCGTGTTTTGCTCTCTCCAGCTTTCCCAAATGAGCGGGAGCCACGACAGCTGTCTGAGACAAGACATCCAGCAACCGGTCCGGTCGATGCCAGCTGCCTCGCCGAGCGCCACTGCCTCTGCGATCGCCTGCATCTCGACGCCAAGAAGAGTGTTCACCACCAGCTTCATACTCGTACCCGACCCTGGCGGCCCCATCAGGAACCAGTGGCTTGCGAGCGCCTGGAAAATCGGCTTTGCAGCCTCAAACAGCTCGGCATCACCACCGGCGAGCAGCGTGACGGTGCCGGCTTCGACCGCAGGAGTGCTGCCAGAGATGGCCACATCCATGAAGTTAACGCCCTGTTTGGCCGCTGCGGCGTGGAGTTCGCGGGAGGTGCTCAGGCGCAATGGTGCTCATTTCCAGCACCACCCTGCCGCGGCTGCGAACTCGCCAAACGCCGTTACCTGCTAAATAGACGCTACGAACCGCTTCGTCGTTGGTCAAGCAGGAAAGTATGACATCGGCATTAGCGGCCAGCTCCGCCAGGCTCTCAGCGCCCGACACACCATAGGGCACTAGCGCCTCGACTTTGCCCTGGTCGCGATCGTAAGCGGCCACTTCGTAGCCGTGATCACGCAGACGTCGGACGATGCGGCTGCCCATCGCACCCACGCCAATGAATCCAAGCCTTGTTTGGTCTGCAGCAAAAAGCCTCTTGCTCATCTTGGTCATCTCCTTCCTATCCACTGAGCGGGGTAGGACCGCTCTGTTCCGTCCGGACCCAATTTCGGCATTCGGTCGACTACGCGTTTCACTGACTCTCGTAGCGCTTAGGCGAGCTTCCCATATGCCGGCGTCGTTTGCCGCTCCACGCGCGGTTTAGAGGGTCCGGTGCCGGCACCGGTTCGCTTGATAGCGCGGTCGATTTCGTCGAGGTCAGCCGGAGTCAACCGCAGATTGGCTGCGTTGATCCAGCCATCCACCTGTTCAGGGCTTCGAGCTCCCACGATCGCGGCGGTAACTCCAGGCCAGCTGAGTACCCACGCGATTGCAATCGATGAGACCGCTGTGTCATGCCGCTGCGCAATCGGCCGCAACGCATCACGCAGTGCAAGATTGCGTTCCAGGTTGGGCGACTTGAAGTCAGGAGAGCGGCGTCGCCAATCGTCGTTCGCCATGTGGGCGACTCTCTCGGCGCTGAAACGATCGGTGAGCAAGCCGGACTGCATCGGGCTGTAGCAGATCACGCCGGTTCTATGCGCCTCACACCACGGAATCTCGCGCGCAGCAACTTCGCGATGAATCAACGAGAAAGGCGCCTGAAGCGAGTCTACGTGCCGAATGGCCTCGCAACGTTCGAGCAAACCGACATCGAAGTTCGACACTCCACCGAGCCTCACTTTGCCTTCATCGATCAACCGCAACATTTCCGCCCACGAATCCTCGACACGCGTGCCGGTCTCGTCAGGCCAATGGAATTGGTATAAATCAATACGCTCAATCCCGAGCCGACGCAGCGACGCCTCGCACTCAGCGCGGATGGATTCTGGTTTGAGAACTCGCTTGGGCTCTTGCATCGGGTTCCGCTCGTCCCAGATCAGGCCGCATTTCGTAAAGATGAAGGGTCGCTCAGAAGCGGGCAATGAACGGAGGAAGTGGCCGACCACCTGCTCGGAATGTCCCAGCCCGTAAACTGCGGCTGTATCAATCCAATTGATGCCGAGTTCAATTGCGTGGCGCATGTATTTTCTGACGCTTTGTCGTCTTGTGGTCCCCAGCCAAATGACCATCCGCCGCCGCCGATTGCCCACGATCCAAAGCCAACCGTCGTGATCTCAAGTCCGCTATTGCCGAGTTGTCGCTTGCCTAACTTCATTACGTGGCTCCTTCAAAGACTGTATGACGCTTTCGAATTCAACCGGGATTCCACAATCAACCCGCTTTGGTTGCTCGGACTTGCTGCTGGAGCGGCATGTCGGCATTGATTGCGGGCGTGACCCCAGTTGATTGCCGCGATTCGTCCAGGTGAGACTGATTCTCCCTTCTCCTTGAATCGGACGTTGCCACCGACCCAACAGCCATTCACCCGGCCGGCGGCATCGAACTGGAATCTTACGGTGATTTCTGAAGGGCAACCCAGCTTTCTCGGTCAGTGACAATTCGAACTCGGCGACGGCGATCTGGACGTTGGGGATTTCTCGCTCAGCCCGGCGATGAAGCTTTCCCATTTGACCCTTCCCATCGTTCGGGCTTCGGGCCTTCCCCACTCTCGTGAGTAATGCGCCCTCGGCTGACTCCTGATCCAGTGCGGAAGGCGCCACCCGGAACCAACAACATGTCACATGACAACGTTAAGGACCACCCCGGGCGGTCATCGATGGCGAGACGAAACTTCGCTCGGCGAGTACCTCGTTAATTGCGAATACCAGGTCGCTGACCAGGCGTGGCTTCACCACGTAGCCTGTTGCGCCAACAGCGAAGCACGCCTGGACGAAGTCATCGCCTTCATGGACCGTGAGGAAAACAACTTTAGCCCTTGAGCCGCCATGTTTGATCCGGGCAACAGCTTGTATTCCATTCAGAATAGGCATGGAGATGTCAACGACCAAAACGTCGGGATTCAGGGATGTCGCGGCTTCTACGAGCGAGGCTCCGTCACGAACTGCTCCAATCACGTCATAGTGCGGCGCAAGCGCTTCGGTGACGTTTGTGAGTACAGCGTCGTGATCATCGGCAAGCAAAACACGCGCTCGTTGCATCTTGTCTCTGCTCTCGGCGGAAGTATCGGAGTCATCCGAGACTCTAATGTTTACGAATACGCCCTCCTCAGGGCAGAAGATACTGGCAAAAGTGGCAGTTGGACGCACGGTATCAGGGTGTGTTTCGGTGGCGGACATCTATACTGATTTCGCGCAGGATCAACCGGCGTTGCTCTCGAACCTGAGCTATCCACAACCGAGCGCAATGGAAGGCGGGCAGATAGCTTTCATGCAGCGACTGCAGTCTGGGTCGTTGCTCCAGCGGTCTTTCGTATCGGTACCCAAACGTCTATTTCGGTGCCGTGCTTTGGGTAAGACCGTATTGAAATACGCCCGTCGACCAGATGAAGTCTCTCCTGCATGCTGATCAGGCCGAGCCCTCCTTTAGAGAGCGCAGATTGCAGATTGAAACCCCTGCCACGGTCCCGCACGGAAAGGTGCACCTCGTCGCTATCGCCGCCCAGATCGACCTGCACGTGATCGGCACCACTATGCTTAACAGCGTTGCGCAAAGCTTCTGGAAAAGCCGGAAAACGCATAGTGAAACGTCTGCCGGTATATCGGTGGCCAGACCGTTCTGTTTGTAATCGACCTTAACGTTCCGTTGCCGTGTGTATTCCTCGCAGCAATTACGGACTGCCAAATCAAGACCGAGGAGTTCGAGTTGTGATGAGTGGAGCTGATGTGAGATGGCCTGCACGTGTTGTGAAGTCTCGACCACACGCTTCGAGAGCCGGCAGACGGATTCCCCCGCCCCATTGACGAAGGAAGGAATTGTTGCGGCGACCCGTTCAATCTCAATCGCAAGCAAGGCGAGACTCTGGTTGATGTCATCATGAAGTTCTCTCGCGATATGCCGCCGCTCATCCTCCTGGGCGTTGATGAGTCGGCCGGTCAGTGTGCGAACAGCTTCTTCAGCATCTTTGCTATCGTTGATGTCGATGCAGGATCCGATGAACCCGGCAACCCTCGTGGGTGTTGCTTCTGTAGGTGCTGCTTGCATTGGTGCTGCTTGTGTGGGTGATGCTTGCATGGGTGTCGCTTGCATTTGCGCCGCGGCGATAGCAAAGATCCATGCCAGCGTGAACAACAAAGCCACTGTCCGAAACAACATGTGTCGCATATATCTTTACCTTCCCGCAGTAGAGTTCATGGACCCTTGCCCGACAATCGGCAGTGCCGCATCGATCCGAAGGTGATGATCGAGAGCAACTGCTTTCAATCTGGAGGAAGCGCGCGGCTTCGATGGGTCCCAGCGACGCCTTAACGCGGTCATAATATTTCGCAAGAGCTCGGAACGCTGTTTGCGGTAATCGAGCGCGCTCCGAACCAGCTCATCGGCTTTGGCGTCGGTCATGTGATCGTAGTCGCGGGCATATTCCTGGATGTTAGCGACTCGTTGGTCATTTAGTGTGTTCAATGCTTTGTCATATTCGTTGTAGATGGGCCAGAACTTTGCCGATTGATCCGCACTCAGCGCCATCTCAGCACCCATGACCTCGGCCTTCTGCTGGCGAACGTCAGTGCGCAAAAGGTCAATGTATTCCTGGATATTCTTCTCTTGCGTATCGGTCGGTGCGGACAGCGCTGCTTGGTTTTCTGTGCTTTGTGATTGCGCCATTCCTTGCGCGAAAATTACCGGACAGCAGGCAAGGAATAGATTAACGGTGAGCCACGATGCAATCCGTTGTTTCATTCGACTATCCTCCATCTTGCTTACTTGTGCCTTTCTGTGGCAGTGGCTTCAGTTCTTCTTCATCGCTGCAGGCAATTTGGGGAACAAGCTGGCGACGGGATTCTGAACTGCCTTTTGCAGGTTTCCAGCTTCTTCGGCTGGTGTTTTCTCCTGAGTGGCAGGCGGGTTCTGTCCCGGAGGTGGATTGTTTGTCTTGCGCGAATGCAAACAGTGATGACAACAGAAGTGCAGGAATTACAGCCGAGATTGTCAGCCTCTTTTTTTCCACAATCGCTCTTTCTTGCAGCTCCACTGCCGACGCCCGAATGGAGAGGGACACAGCCGCAGTTTGGAGCGGGTGGCCGTTGCTAATGCACGGTCTGCCCTGCGGCAGGACACACAGCACATCTCTCTCGCGATTGTTCATGTCATACTCCGATTCAACCGGGTACGGTTTCATAGGACGACCTTTGGCGATGTCACCGACGCATTCCCAGAATGTTGCCACAACCGCCAAGGAGGTTGCCCGTTTCTGAACCGGAGTTGTGGAGGAAGTGCTCAGCTCTCAAAAAATGCGAGGTAAGTTTCTTTTCCAGCGCCAGAGCCGCCAAGAAAAGAACCGTTGTGAGACAGTCTTCCAGTGAAGCACTCGATAGCCAGAGTGGCCTCGACAAAGCCACGTGCATCCAACTGCGGATCGGCGCTGGTTCCGTTCAGGATCGGAAGGTCAGGTCCTCCATGGTCGGCACGGACGTCATTGTGCTGCGAGGACTGTATTCGTAATTCTGCCGTTGCT
>CAWAZO010000012.1:0-59435 GCA_963786555.1 uncultured Acidobacteriota bacterium | reverse complement strand
GGGGAAGGATTTGAACCTCCGACCTTTGGGTTATGAGCCCAACGAGCTACCAGACTGCTCCACCCCGCCTTATGATCTTAACCCTCACCCTGGGTGCCGTCAACAACCAGCTCTGGTTTGCAGTCATAAATCAGCGGCGATCAAAAATAATTGAGCATGGGCGGCCCGTCATTCCCAAATCGCGTCACTGTGCCATGGTTTTTACGGCGTCGCCGGCCTTGAAGTCGCTTCCGGAGACAACGCGGCAGACGGCGGAAAGATCATCGACATCCGTCGCCTGCACCACTCCCAACGGAGTTGACAGACGCCGGATCACCTGTCCGGTCGCCGGGTCTTTGATCTCTCTGGTCACGCGCTCCACGCTGAATTGATCTCCCACCTTGATTCCCGCCTTGCCGCCCACGTTCAGGACAATCTGCCCGCCCTCGACCGCGGCCACCAATCCCTGCACCACGACCGTATGCGCCTGCAGTTTGCCATTGCCGGCGATCACCTCCAGGCTCATCTGCTCGACGGCGGCCTTGGTGGCCTCGCCGATGATCGTTTGCTGAAAATCGCTGCTGCCGAAGTCGACTCCGCCGGCGCCAAAGCCACGCCAGCTTCCACCGCCGCCGAGCAGGCTCGTGCTCTCGCGCTTCGATTCCCCCTTGCCGGTCGCGACCGCCAGAATTTCGCCGGTCGTGGTATCCACAATCCGGGCGTCGATGCCGACAGTGGCCTTCGACGATTTATGTCCAAAGCCGCCGACCCCGAAACCGCCGAATCGGCCTCCGGCACCACCGACTTTTGTATTCTTGTTTTCCCCGCCGAACTCCGTAACGCTGCCGACAATAATGGCGTCGACCCCGAGCATCTTGCCGATCCTGGCGGCGCTGGTCGGGTTCGCCCGGTCGCTGTTGGAGAAATTCTGCTCCGCCAGAATCTTGTCGAGAGCCTTGCGCTCGATGACCGAATAGGTCCCATCTTTCACCAGGTAGGTGACCAGCATGTCGGAGATGCCCTTGCCGACATCGATGTCGGAGCCGAACAGCGAATAGACATCCCGATGCACGGTGCCATAATCGAAATCGAAGATGGCCACGCGAATCTTGTGGGCATGTGGCGCTTGCGGCGCGTCAGCCGGGGAGGCCTGCGCGAACAGTTGTCCCGCGCACTGCAAGGCGAATACCGCGATTACCATCAACATCAAAAGTTTTTTCATACTCCTCCTCTTGATCCACCAAGGAACTGCCCGCGAACCGGGGTCCTGGGCTCACCGGCGCTCTTGACGTCCATGCTGCGGCCGAGCGCTCTTCGCCGGCCCAAGCGGAGAGCTGCCGGGCAAGGTCGCTAATCGGATGCTTCCCGCGCCAGCCGACTTGCATCTTTAAATTTGTCAGCAATCCGAAGTTAGTGGCGCAGCAGTCCGTTCTGCCGCCAACGAGTTCCGATGCAGATTCAATGTTCCGGGTTTTGTGAGCTGAGCGGGCTGCGGAAAAACAGGTTTCGGAGCGTTTTTCTGTAACTTGCGAGGGGCTGCTCGCACCGGCAGCAGAACATCTGCCGCGACCAGCTCGATTTGACGCCGCACTCCAAGAATCCTACAGTGATCAACGTGGTTCGACTGAGATTGGGAACGTAGCCCACCGGGAGTTTTTCCGGCTCCGGTAGGATCGCAAGCGTACGAGGAGAAGCATGGCAAGTTCGACAAAACAGCAGGATCTGGAGTTACTTGCAATCAACACGATTCGCACTTTGTCGATGGACGCGGTACAGAAGGCGAACAGCGGTCATCCGGGAACTCCCATGGCTTTGGCTCCGCTGGCCTATCTTTTGTTCCATGAATATCTTCACTACAATCCCGGCAACCCTGATTGGCCGAATCGCGACCGCTTTGTTCTCTCCAACGGGCATGCTTCCATGCTGCTCTATTCCGTCCTTTTCCTGACCGGTTTCGGCTTGACGCTGGAGGATCTCAAGCAATTCCGGCAGTGGGATTCGAAGACCCCGGGGCATCCGGAGCACGGCTTGACGCCGGGCGTGGAGACCACCACGGGCCCGCTCGGGCAGGGGGTTGGCAACGCGGTGGGGATGGCGATCGCCCAGCGTTGGCTGGCAGCCCATTTCAATCGTGAGGGCCATCCGATTGTGGATTACCGCGTCTACGCCATCTGCGGCGATGGCGACCTCATGGAAGGCGTTTCCGGCGAAGCTTCGTCATTGGCCGGCCACCTCGGGCTGTCGAAGCTGACCATGTTCTACGACAACAACCACATCACCATCGAAGGCGACACCGAGCTGGCGTTTTCCGAGGACGTGGGCAAGCGCTACGAGGCGTACGGCTGGAATGTGTTGCGCGTGGACGATGTGAATGACCTGGACTCGTTGCGCTCCGCGATTGCCAAAGCGCACCAGCAGCAGGCGAAGCCGAACCTCATTATGGTGCGGTCGCATATCGGCTACGGCTCACCCAAGCGGCAGGACACCAAGGAAGCCCACGGCGAACCCCTGGGCGAAGACCAGGTGCGGGCGGCAAAGCGCAACTACGGTTGGCCCGAGGATAAGACGTTTTATGTTCCGCCCGAAGTTGAAAGCCACATGCGCACAGGCTGTCGACCGCGGTGCCCGCGCTCGAACAGGAATGGAAGCAGAAGTACGAGGCATACCGTAAGGCTTTTCCGGACTTGGCCGCCGAGTGGGAGACGATGCAGGCCGGACGCCTGCCTGAGGGCTGGGACAGCAAGATTCCGGTGTTCCCCGCCGACGCTAAAGGCATGGCCACGCGCGAATCGGCGGGCAAGGTCGAGAACGCCATCGCCGAGCATCTGCCTTGGCTGATGGGCGGCGCGGCGGATCTGTCGCCTTCGACGAAAACCGTGATCGGCACCGAGCCTTACTTTCGAGCGCAAGACGGCGGGACGCAACATGCATTTCGGCATCCGCGAGCACGGCATGGGCGCCATCCTGAACGGCATGTCGGTTTCCAAGCTGAGGGTCTTTGGCGCGACTTTCATGATGTTTTCCGATTACATGCGCGGGTCCATCCGGCTGGCGGCGATCATGCGCCTGCCCGTGACCTATGTGTTTACCCACGATTCCATCGGCCTTGGAGAAGACGGTCCCACGCATCAGCCGATCGAGCATCTGACCGCCTTGCGCGCCATTCCACGATCTCACGGTGATTCGTCCGGGAGATGCCAACGAAGCGGCGGAGTCATGGCGCTACGCCATCGGCTCGGCCAAGGGTCCGACCGCGCTGGCGCTTACCCGCCAGGCGATTCCGACCTATGATCGCAGCCGTATGGCATCCGCCTCCGGCTTGCATCGCGGGGCCTACGTGCTGATCGAAAGCAAGAATCCCGAAGTGATTCTGATCGGCACGGGTTCGGAGCTGCAATTGTGCGTCGCGGCCTTTGAGAAGCTGGAGCAGCAAGGCGTGCGGGCGCGCGTGGTCAGCATGCCCTCCTGGGAAATCTTCGAGCAGCAGGACGAGGCGTATAAGCAGTCGGTTCTGCCCGCTTCCATTCCGGCCCGGGTGTCGGTCGAGGCCGGTTCGACCCTGGCATGGTGGAGATACGTCGGACCCGATGGCGTGGCCATCGGACGCGACGATTTCGGCGCGTCCGCGCCGGCCAAGGAACTGTTCAAACACTTCGGCTTCACCGCTGAGCACGTAGTTGAGGCGGCGCTCAGCGTACTGGAGCGCACAAAGGCACGGGTATGAAAATCGCCGTCGGCGCCGATCACGCCGGCTTTCCGCTGAATAAAATGATCGTGCAGGCAACTGCAAGCCGCCGGCCATGAAGTGCGTGGACTTTGGCGCCGACCGGGGCGACTTGCCGGACGATTATCCGGATTACGCCAAGCTGGTGGCCGAAGCCGTGCAGTCCGGCAGGGTCGAGCGCGGACTGCTGGTCTGCGGCAGCGGCGTCGGAGTTACGGCGGCGGCCAACAAGTTTCGCGGCATACGCGCCTGCATGTGCCACGATACCTACAGCGCGCATCAGGGAGTGGAGCACGACAACATGAACGTGCTTTGCCTGGGAGCCCGGGTCATTGGGCCGAGCCTGGCGATCGAGCTGGTGCACGCGTTTCTGAACGCCCGTTTCACCGGCGAGGAGCGTCATCGTGCGCCGCTTGGAGTAAGATTCATAAGATAGAAGAAAATTGGTGTGTGAGAGAGAGCCATGACAAATAGAGTGAGCGAACTGAAAAAGCTTGGGCAGAGCCTGTGGTTCGATCAAATGGAGCGCAGCCTGATCACCACCGGAGAGTTGCACCGCATGATCGCCGCGGGCGAGGTCTTGGGGTTGACCTCGAACCCGACGATCTTCCAGAAGGCGATCACCGGAAGCGACGCCTACGATGACACCATCCAGCGTTTGGCCGGCGAAGGCAAGTCCGCACGGCGAAATCAACGAAGCTCTGATGCTCGAAGATATCGCCGCGGCAGCCGATCTCTTCCTCCCGGTCTACGAGGCGGCCAAAGGCGGCGACGGCTTTGTCAGCATCGAAGTCTCGCCGGAGCTGGCCTTCGACGCCGAGGCCACCATCGCCGAGGCGCGCAGGCTGCATCGGCGAGCTGCATCGGACCAATGTGCTGGTCAAGGTTCCCGCCACCAAGGAGGGCCTCGGCGCGATTGAGCAGCTCACCTCCGAGGGCATCAACGTCAACGTCACCTTGATCTTCTCGGTCGAGCGCTATCGCGAGGTCACGGAAGCCTACATTCGCGGTCTGGAACGGCGCGTTGCCGAGGGCAAGCCCATCGACCACGCCGCTTCGGTTGCCAGCTTCTTTGTGAGCCGCATCGATGTCTCGACGGAAAAGCGCTTGCAGAAAGTGCTCGACGATCCCAAGCGGGCGTCCGCAGCACGCCGCTGCCCGCGAACTCTTCGGCAAGGCTGCGATTGCCAACGCCAAACTCGCCTACGAGGCGTTCAAGGAAATTTTCCACGGCAAGCGATTTGCCGAACTGCGCAAGCTGAATGCCCGGGTGCAGCGTCCGCTGTGGGCCTCGACCGGCACCAAGAACCCGAAGTACAGCGATGTCTATTACGTGGATACGCTGATTGGTCCGGAGACGGTCAACACCGTGCCGCCGCAGACGCTGAAGGCATTTCTCGATCACGGCGCGGTCAAGCCGACGCTGGAAGCGGAGCTGCCGGCCGCCAAGCGCGTCTTCGAGCAGTTGAAATCGCTCGGCATCGACTTCAAGGAGATTACCGACGAACTGACGCAGGAGGGCGTCAAGTCGTTTGCCGATTCGTTCCGCAGCCTGCTCGCGGCCGTCGAGGAAGCAAAAAAAAATTGCAGCAGACGGTGCGCGCCGCTCCGGTAGCAACGGAGATGTGAAGTCCGCAATTGAAGCCGCGCTCCGGCAGGCCGGCGACAACAGCATTTGCCCAGGCGCATCTGGAGTAAGGACGCCAGCGCCTGGAAGTCTGATCCGGAGCACCAGAAGATCATCGGCAATGCGCTTGGCTGGCTTGACGTCACCAAGTTGCTGCTGATGAACGCCGAGAATCTGAAGGCATTTGCCGAGGAGATTCGCAGCGAGGGATTCGAGTACGCCGTCGTGCTCGGCATGGGAGGCTCGAGTCTGTGTCCGGAAGTGTTTGCCCGCAGCTTCGGCAAACTCGACGGATATCCCCGGCTTTATGTGCTGGATTCCACCGTGGTCGGAGCGGTGCGCGCTCTGGAAGCGAAAATTCAGGTCGAGAAGACGCTGTTCATTGTGGCCTCCAAGTCCGGCACCACGACCGAACCGCGCATGTTCCATCGTTATTTCTATGCCCGGGTGAAGGAGAAGCTCGGCGACAAGGCGGGCCGCAACTTCGTGGCCATCACCGATCCCGACACGCAATTGACCACGGACGCCGCGCAGCGACAACTTCCGGCGAGTGTTTCTGAACCCCTCCGACATCGGCGGACGCTATTCGGCGCTCTCGTTTTTCGGCATGGTTCCGTTGGCCGTCATGGGCGGAGATGTCCGGCTGCTGCTGGAGCGGGCGGATCGCATGGTGCAGGCGTGCGGCGCATCCGTGGCCGTCGCAAGACAATCCGGCTGTCCGGCTTGGCGCCATGCTGGCCGGTTGCGCGCAGCAGGGCCGCGACAAGCTGACGCTGATCGCCTCCGGGCCGGTCGCCTCCGTCGGCCTGTGGATCGAGCAGCTTGGTCGCCGAGAGCACGGGAAAAGAAGGCAAGGGCATTCTGCCGGTTTCCGGTGAACCCCTGGGCCTGCCCGAAAATTACGATAACGATCGCATCTTCGCCTACATCCACGTCGCCTCGGACCCGGCGATTGAAGGCAAGCTGAAGCGGCTGGAAGGCCATGGACACCCCGTCATCCGCCATAAGCTGGAGTCGCCCGTCGGATCTCGGCGCGGAATTTTACCTCTGGGAGTTTGCCACCGCGGTTGCCGGGGCGCTGCTCGGAATCGATGTTTTCGATCAGCCCAACGTGCAGGAATCCAAGGACAACACCAAACGGCTGCTGGCGCAGTTCGATAAAGATGGCGCGCTTCCGGATAATGTTCCCGGCGTCACCCGCATCTCGCTGGCGAACGGCGTGGGCGCGGAGCAGGAAAAAGCTCTGGAGGCATTTGTCCAGCAAGTGCGCCCGCACGATTACATTTCCATTCAGCAATATCTGCCTGAAAATGCGGAGACCGATGCGCAGATCCAGCGCCTGCAGGTTGCGCTGCGCGATCCTTTGCGTGTCGCCGTGACCACCGGCTACGGCCCGCGATTTCTGCATTCGACAGGACAGTTCCACAAGGGCGGGCCGGCAACGGGAGTCTTTCTGCAAATCACCGCCGAAGAAGCGGGCGAGTTGCCGATTCCGGGCGAAAAAGCCGGCTTCGCGGTGTTGGCCGAGGCGCAGGCGCTGGGCGATCTGCAATCGCTGGCGCAGCACAAGCGCCGGGTTCTGGCCGTGCGGCTCAGCGCCAACGTGCATCACGACCTTGAGCTGCTGGCGCGCAATCTGCAACGATTGGTTGAGGTCAAGGCGGTTTCCAATCTGACGGCTCGTTGACGTTCGGAAGCTTCCCGGATTGGTGGTAGCGGTTGCACTCTTAAAGAAAGGTACGCGACCCATGAGTGATTTCGGAGTGATCGGACTTGGCGTTATGGGGCAGAACCTTGCCCTCAACATTGAAGAGCACGGCTTCAGCGTCGCGGTCTGGAACCTGGAAGCCGACTGGACGCAGCGCTTCGTGCAGCAGAATGCCGGCAAGAAGATCATCGGCGCAAAGTCGCTCGCTGAGTTCGTGAACGGGCTGCGCACGCCGCGCCGAATGCTGATGATGATCAAGGCCGGCGAGCCGGTGGACAGCATGATCCAGCAGCTTTCGCCGCTGCTCGCGCCGGGAGACATTCTGATCGACGGCGGAAATTCCTTTTTCAAGGAAACGCAGCGCCGCGAAAAGGAAATGCGCATGAATCACCTGCGCTTTTTCGGCATGGGCGTTTCCGGCGGCGAAGAAGGCGCGCGCCACGGCCCTTCGCTCATGCCGGGCGGCGAATTGGAAGCCTATCGCGAGCTGGAGCCGGTGCTCACGGCCATCGCCGCCAAAAGCGATTCCGGTCCCTGCGTCACCCACGTCGGCCCGGATGGCGCCGGCCACTTCGTCAAGATGGTTCACAACGGCATCGAGTATGGCGACATGCAACTGATCGCCGAGGCTTACGACCTGCTGCATCGCGCCCTCGG
Source organism: uncultured Acidobacteriota bacterium (assembly GCA_963786555.1). Lineage (GTDB taxonomy): Bacteria > Acidobacteriota > Terriglobia > Terriglobales > Acidobacteriaceae > CAWBRT01. The sequence goes on along the minus strand of CAWAZO010000012.1, from coordinate 51,740 downwards.
CTTCACGGCCGAAGAGCTTGCGGGCATCTTCGACGACTGGAACCGGACTTCGCTGAAGTCGTATCTCATCGAGATCACCTCGCAGATTTTCGCCGTCAAAGATCCGCGCACCGGCAAGCCCCTGGTCGATATGGTGCTCGACAAAGCCGGACAAAAAGGCACAGGCAAGTGGACGGCCGAGACGGCGCTGGACCTGGTCGTACCGGCCGGAACCATTGCCGCCGCCATCGAGGCGCGCGTGCTCTCCAGCATGAAGGACCAGCGCGAGGCCGCCTCACGCCTCCTGGCCGGACCCAAGGCGAGCTTCAGCGGCGACCGCAAGCAAGCCGTGGCTGCCATCCGCGACGCGCTTTATGCATCCAAAGTGTGTTCGTATGCGCAAGGTATGAGCCTGATCCAGGCGGGCTCAGAGGCTTACAACTGGAAGATCAATCTGCGCGAGATGGCCCGCATCTGGAAGGCCGGCTGCATCATCCGCGCCGACTTCCTGAACGAGATCATGCAGGCCTACGAGCGCGACCCGCGGCTGGCGAACCTGCTGCTCGACTCCGAGTTCCGCGGCAAGATCCAGCAGGCGCAGCAGAACTGGCGATGGACTCTGCGGCTGGCCATCGAGCAGGGAATACCGGTCCCTTCGATGACCGCTTCCCTGGGATACTACGACAGCTATCGCACGGCGCGGCTGCCGCAGAATCTGACGCAGGCGCAGCGCGACTACTTCGGAGCGCACACGTATCAGCGCACCGACCATCCCGAAGAGGGTTTCGTGCACAGCGATTGGCAGCGGCTGATCGCCCCCGCCGCCGATTAGCAAGCGGCGGGAAAATGTCTCCGGTGCCCCAGGTTCGCCCGCTGTTGGCTAACCTGGGGTCGTGGTTTCGTCCTTTGAATCCGCCGGGTGGCCCATTCGGGCCCGTCGTGGTTAGAGTGGGATAGTTTCGAGGCTCGGCTGGCTGGGGATAACATTCTGAAACCTATGCAATCGAGCGGTTCCCACGTTGGGATATCCAATTTTCCGGAGAGATGTCATGGCGACCGTAGCGAAGCGGAGTGGAGCCACCCTTTGTTTTTCAGCAGTAAAAACAAAAGGTGGCACGTCCACCCCAACATGCGCAACCGCAGCGCAAGTCGGGGACCCCGGCTCGACTTCGCTCGCCATGACAGTCTGATATTGGGATCTACCTGCGAGGGGAAACCTATGCAGCAGCCTGTTTTTCACTTGGTCAAGACCTATGAGCAGCGTTGAAATCACCATCGACCGCGTTTCCGTGGCGGCCACTCCAAAGGCCGTCGAACCCTGCATTATTGTCATCTTTGGCGCAAGCGGCGATCTCAGCCGCCGCAAGCTGGTTCCCGCTCTCTTCGACCTGGTGGCCGATGGCCTGCTGACTGCCGGCTTTGAGGTGCTTGGCGTGGGGCGCACCCAGTTGGACGATGACAAGTTCCGCGACATGCTGCGCGACGGCACCGAGCGCTCGAAGGAGTCGCACCACTTCACGCCCGGCCGCTGGAAGGAATTTGCCCAGCGCCTCCACTATCTGGCGGGTGCGATGGAAAGCCCGGAGTTTTACGACGCGCTGCGCGCTGCCATCAACCGTTTGGGGGCCGACGGCAGCAAGCCCAACGTCCTCTTTTATCTTTCGGTGCCTCCCTCGGCGGTGTCGGATATTATCGGTCACTTGGGTAAGAGCGGTCTCGCCCATGCCGCCAAGGGCTGGACGCGCATCATCGTGGAAAAGCCCTTCGGACGCGATCTGGCCTCGGCGCGCGCGCTGAACCGGACGGTACTGAACGCCTTCGATGAGGAGCAGGTCTTCCGCATCGACCATTATCTCGGCAAGCAGACGGTGCAGAACATCCTGGTCTTCCGCTTCGCCAACTCCATGTTCGAGCCCATCTGGCATCGCAACTACGTCGATTACGTCGAGATCACCGGGGCGGAAACGCTCGGCGTCGGAACCCGCGCCGGATTTTACGAGGAGACCGGAGCCCTGCGCGACATGGTTGCCAACCACATGCTCCAGCTTCTGACCCTGACGGCAATGGAGCCTCCGGTGGCTTTCGACGCCGTGAACGTGCGCGAGCAGAAGGTGCAGACCTTGCGCGCCATGTCGCCCATGAGTCCGGAAGAGGTGGCGCGCCGGACCGTCCGAGCGCAGTACCAGGCGGGCAAGATCGGCAGCTCCGAAGTGCCGGCCTATCGCCAGGAATCCGGCATCTCGCCCCAATCGCAAACCGAGACCTTCGCGGCCGTCGAGTTTCGCATCGAAAACTGGCGTTGGGCGGGCGTGCCCTTTTTCGTTCGTACCGGCAAGCGGCTCTCCCGTTCGCTCACCGAAATTGCGGTGCATCTGAAGGCTACGCCGCAGGCGCTGTTCGCGGGCACCGCCAAGCGCGGCATCCAGCCCAATGTGATTATGCTTCGCATTCAGCCCGACGAAGGCATCTCCATCGAGTTCGAGAGCAAGGTGCCGGGAACTTCCATGCAGACCTCGACCGTACACATGGACTTCTGTTACGAACGCGAGTTCAACGTGCCCGCCCCCGTGGCTTACGAAACCCTGTTGCTCGATGCCATCCGCGGAGACGCCACCCTGTTCACGCGTCACGATGAAGTCGAAGCCGAATGGCGGCTGATTTCGCCCATCCTGGACGCGTGGGCTAACAACGCCACGCAATTGCAGTTCTACCCGGCGGGAAGCGAAGGCCCGCAGGCCGCCGATGATTTGCTCAACCACAGCGGCCATCGCTGGCGACTGCTGGCAGGCAAGTATCGCAGCTCGTGCGCCAGCCTATCAAACTTATGACGAAGCTCGTGGTTTCCGATCTCGATGGCACGCTGCTGACGCCGGAGAAGCAGATTACCGCTTTCTCCAAGGAAGCCGTCGCCGATGTGCTGGCCGCCGGCATTCGTTTTACGGCCATCAGCAGCCGTCCGCCGCGCGGCATGCGCTGGATTGTCCAGGAGTTGAAACTTCACGAACCCTTCGCCGCTTTCAACGGAGCCGCCATCGTCTCCATGGATGGCAAGTTGCTCTTCGCCAGCCACATCGAGCCGCAGTCGGCGCACAACGTCATCGCCGCCGCCATCGAGGCCGGAGCCTCGCCCTGGGTCTATACCGATGACGACTGGTTCGTGCTGCCCGGCCGGACCGAGCACGTCGAGCACGAGTCCAGCGCGGTGCGCTTCCGCCCGACCACCGTCGAGAACTTCGAATCCTTGCTCGACCGCATCATCAAGGTGCAGGTGGTCAGCGACGATCCCGCGGTGCTTGCCCGTTGCGAAGCCGCGATTCATGCGGCGCAAAACAAGGTTTCGGCCACCCGTTCGCAAACCTACTATTACGATGTCACGCCTGCGGGCTGTGACAAGGGTTCCGGCGTTGTGCGCCTGTGCAAGAAATTGGAGATTCCGCTGGCCGAAACCACCACCGTGGGCGACATGGAAAACGACATTCCCATGTTGACGCGGACGGGCTTTTCGATTGCGATGGGACAGTCCCCGGCGGAGGTGAAGTCGGCAGCCAAGGCCGTCACCGGCAGCAATGCCGAAGAGGGCTTTGCCATGGCGATGTATCGCTTTGTGCTCGGCCGTGAGCTGCCTCAGGCGGAGCCGGCCAAATTGGCGTAAGCTTCCGGGAAGTAGTTTGTGGGGGGATTCGATGTTGATGCGGCAAGTCAAAGTGTATCCCGACAAGGATTCTTTATTCGCCGGCACGGCGGAGTGGATTTTGTCCGCCTGCGGTGAGGCGATTTCCAGCCGCGGCGCTTGCAGCATGGCGCTTTCCGGTGGCTCGACTCCGCGCACGCTCTACCGCCTGCTGGCCGGCGACGCCTGGCGCAAGCGTTTCGACTGGAGCCGCATCGAGCTCTTCCAGGTCGACGAGCGGGCAGTCCCGATCGACCATCCGGACAGCAACTTCGGCATGATCGAACGCGAACTACTGCGCTTTGTCCCGCTTCCCGAAAGCAATATCCACCGGGTGCGCGCCGAGCTGGGCGCACAGGCCGCCGCCGAAGAATACGAGTCGCAGCTACGGAAAAGCTTTGCCGCCGGTGGCACGCCGCGCTTCGATGTCCTGCTTTTGGGAATGGGCGAGGACGGGCACACCGCCTCCTTATTTCCCGGCACCGAGGCTTTGCAGGAAACCACCCGCCTGGTGCTCGGCTATAACGTGGAAAAGCTCAACGCGCCCCGCATCACGCTCACGTTCCCGGTCATCAACCACGCTCGCAAGGTGCTGTTTCTGGTCGCCGGCGAAGGCAAGGCGGCGACTCTGCGCGAGGTCTTTCAGGGCGAGAGTCCCGAGCTGCACTACCCGGCCGCCATGGTCGAACCGGAGGACGGGCTGCTCTACTGGCACCTCGACAGCGAGGCCGCGTCCCTGATTCATGTCGCCGTCAGCGAGTGACGGACCGGAGCCGGCGGCATGAAATCCGAGGCGACTTGCCTCCCGGCGTGCACGAGAATTGCATCACATCTTTGAGCGGATTTGCGGAAGGTGTATTCCGCAGCCGGAGCTCGCCGAGATCACCACAGGAGTCAAGTCATGGCCACGAATCGCAAAGTCATCGATTGCCGTTGGTTCCCCAGCGAAAATGCCTGCGACATCGCCATCTCGGGAAGCGAAGAAGATGTGCTGAATATCGCCGTGCAGCATGCCGTACAATCCCACGGACACCGCGATACGCCCGAACTTCGTGACCAGTTGCGCTCCATGCTGCGTGACGAAAGCAAGATCCAAGGCCGCTTAGAGCGGTTCCCGAGAAGCTATCACCTCTCGGAATTGCTCCCTGCCGTTGCTCCCTGTTGGTCGCAACGGTCGATGGACCGCGACTTCGGGATACACCATCTCGGGAACCGCTATAGTCGGAGACTGGCGCGCGACGGAGCAAGCAGATGGAGAATCCGCTCAAGCTGAAGAGAATCCATCACGTCGAGTTCTATGTTGGCAACGCCAAGCAGGCGTCGTTCTACTACCGCAACGCTTTCGGCTTTTCGCAGGTGGCGTATAGCGGGCTGGAAACCGGCAACCGGCAGTCCACTTCTTATCTGTTGCGCCAGGGCAAGGCCGACATCCTTCTGACCACGCCCTTGGCCCCGGAGAGCCCTGCCAGCGAGCATATTCGCCGCCACGGCGATGGTGTGCGCGACATTTCCTTGCACGTCGAGGACGCGGACCTTGCCTTCGCCGAGGCCGTCCAGCGCGGCGCCAAGCCCGCGGAGCAGCCGCACGATCTCGCCGACGAGCATGGAACCATTCGCCGCGCCGCCGTCCACGACCTACGGCGATACGATTCACTCGCTGATCTCTTACAAGGATTATTCGGGGCCATTTCTGCCCGGCTTCGTCAGCTCCAATGTTCCGGGCGACGACGTGGGAATCCTGCGCATTGACCACATGGTCGGCAATGTCGAGCTGGGCATGATGAATCAATGGGCCGAGTACTACAGCCGCGTCTTCGGCTTTCACCGCTTCGTCAGCTTCGACGACAAAGACATCTCCACCGAGTACAGCGCCCTGATGTCGATCGTGATGTCCGACGATTCTTACTCCGTCAAGTTTCCCATCAACGAGCCGGCGGCGGGCAAGCGGAAAAGCCAGATCGACGAGTATCTGGAAGCCTACGGCGGAGCGGGCGTGCAGCACATTGCGCTGCAAACCCGCGACGTGATCACGCACCGTCGGCAAATTGCGCAGCCAGGGAGTGGAGTTCCTGCGCGTTCCGGACGCCTATTACGACGTGCTGCCGTAGCGCGTGGGCCACATACCGGAAGATCTCGATGCCATCCGAGACCTGGGAATTCTTGTCGATTGCGATGAGGAGGGCTACCTGCTTCAGATCTTCACCAAACCGGTGCAGGATCGTCCGACATTGTTTTACGAGATCATCCAACGGAAAGGCAGCCGGGGCTTCGGCAAAGGCAACTTCAAAGCGCTCTTCGAGGCCATCGAAGCCGAGCAGGCCCGCCGTGGCAATCTGTAGTTGCGAGGGGGATTTTCCGAAGCTGCTGAAAAACTCGCAGGAGTGTCATCCTGAGGTCGCGCAGTTTGCGCGGCCTCAGGATCTGCTTTATTTCAGCACACGCAAACGGCAGATCCTTCGCTTCCCCCGATCGACCGGCACTCAGGATGACATCCCGGAGATTAGAACGAAGAACGACATGGCGACCACCAAGCCCAGCACCAAGCCTGCAAAGCTCCACTACCACAGCGGATTCGGCAACGAATTCGCCAGCGAAGCCCTTCCCGGCGCGTTGCCCTCGGGGCAGAATGCGCCGCAGCGCGCGCCCTACGGACTCTATGCCGAGCAGTTGAGCGGAACCCCGTTCACCGCTCCGCGCGCCGCCAACCGCCGCAGTTGGCTTTACCGCATACGCCCCTCGGTCATGCACAAGCCCTACCGCGAAATTTCCCGCGGACTGCTGCGCACCGCGCCCTTCGACGAAGTTGCGACTTCGCCCAACCAGTTGCGCTGGGACCCGATTCCCTTCCCCGCCGCGGAAACCGATTTCATCGACGGCCTCGTCACCCTCGCGGGCAACGGCGATGCCGCCGCGCACAGCGGAATTGCCATTCACGTTTACGCGGCCAACCAGTCCATGCGCGATCGCTGCTTCTACAGCGCCGACGGAGAGCTGCTCATCGTTCCGCAGCTCGGAAGCCTGCTCGTTGCACACCGAGTTCGGCGGCATGGAAGTCGCGCCCGGCGAGATTTGCGTCATCCAGCGCGGCATCAAGTTCCGCGTCGAGCTGCTGGAGGCAGCAGGCGCGAGGCTACATCTGCGAGAACTACGGAGCGCTGTTGCGCCTCCCCGATCTTGGTCCGATCGGCGCCAACGGGCTGGCCAATGCGCGCGATTTCCAGACGCCTGGCGCCGCCTACGAAGATCGCGACGGCGATTACCGGGTCGTGGCCAAGTTTCTCGGCGGTCTCTGGGAGGCCGAGTACGATCATTCGCCGCTCGACGTCGTTGCCTGGCACGGAAACTACGCGCCTTACAAGTATGATCTGGCGAACTTCAACTGCATCAACTCGGTGAGCTTCGATCATCCCGATCCGTCGATTTACACGGTGCTGACCTCGCCTTCGGAAATTCCCGGGACGGCGAATTTCGACTTCGCCATCTTTCCGCCGCGCTGGCTGGTCGCCGAGCATACCTTCCGTCCGCCGTGGTTCCACCGCAACTTCATGAACGAATTCATGGGCCTCATCCATGGCGAATACGACGCCAAGGCCGAAGGCTTTTTGCCCGGCGGGGCCAGCCTGCACAACTGCATGGCCGGTCACGGACCCGACGCGGCCACCTACGAACGCGCCACCACCGCCGAGCTGAAGCCGCAGTTTCTGGCGGACACGCTGGCCTTTATGTTTGAAGCGCGCTTCGTCTGCCGTCCCACGAAATACGCCATGGAAACCGCGCAATTGCAGCATGAGTACTACCGCTGCTGGCAGGATCTGAAGAAGCATTTCCAACCGCCTCGCTAAGCAGCGCCGGGCACGTTCCGACCCCGCTTTTGGGCTAACGTGAAGTTGTTTCTTAGGAATGTCATTCTGAGCGACCAACGGGAGCGAAGAATCCCATTACCGCGTCATGCGGAAGCGCAGCCGAGTGCATCAAAAGCTCAGAGCGCTGTTGAACGCTCGTTGAACGAGACCCTTATGAGCACGGCCAAAGTCAAAGCGCAGCCCAGCTCCGCCGTTGCGGAGTCGCTTCGGATTCTGTTGTCCGATGCCATCGACTACGCCGGACTGTTTCCTCCGGCCTCGCTGGAGATGCCGGCGGCAGCGCAAAATTTCGCGCGCTACCTGAACGGCGAGTTTCGCTGGATGCTCGGCCGATTTGTGGTTCCGGCCGAACGTCTTCTGGAGTTGGAGAAACTGCTGAAACCCAACCGCGCGCGCGGCTGGCGAGTGACGGCGCTTGCTGGGCCGCCGCTTCAAGGATGACCTGAAGTCGATCGTCGAGTTTCATCTCAAGGCCGGCGAGCGCGCCCATGTGGACTCCGTGGAATTCAAGATCGCCACCAAGGACGAGATCAATCCCATCCTTGAGTTGCTCCCTCACGGCATCGACGCCTACGCGGAGGTCGCTCTTGAGAGACGACCTGGCCGAGCAGATCGAAGCCATCCGCATGGCTCGTCTGCGGGCCAAGATCCGCACCGGCGGCATCAAGCCCAGCGCGTTTCCCCGTCTTCAGCAGGTCGCGCATTTTATCGCCACGTGCGCCTCTGCCGGGGTGGCGTTCAAAGCCACTGCCGGATTGCACCACCCCTTGCGCGGGGTTTATGCCATGACCGCGGCGCGAGCGCGGTCCGCACGTCCCCATGCACGGCTTCCTGAATGTACTGCTGGCGGCCGCAGCTATCAAAGCCGGGGCCATGGAGTTGCAGCTTCCGGAAATCCTGGCGCTGCGAGACGGCTCTGGCGATTGCGTTCCACAAGGACGGCGTAACCCTGCGCAATCTCAAGCTCAGCAACCGGCAACTGACGCGAGACGCGCGAACAGTTGGCTCTCGCCTTCGGCTCCTGCTCTTTCGAGGACCCGGTGCGCGATCTCGAAGCGTTAAAACTTCTGTGATCCACGGGGGGGGAATACCCGGTAAGTTCGCTGCGTAAGTTCAGGATGTCATTCTGAGCGAAGCGAAGAATCCCAGCACAGTGTGGGGCTGAGATGCAGCTGAAGGATTTCATCGAAAGCCCCGAGCGGCGCGGGGTAGGACGGTTTCCTGGGATGCTTCGCTGCGCTCAGCATGACAGCACAGAATCTGTTCTACTGTGCTCAGCATGACCACCGAGGAAGCCATTCTATGATCCCCATCACCAACGAAACCCATGATCCCGCAGCGCGCTCATGGGTCGAAAGCGCCAATCGGGCGGGATGCGACTTCCCGGTTCAGAACCTGCCCTTCGGAGTCTTTCGCAATCCCGGCGGCCAGGCGCGGGTCGGCGTTGCCATCGGCGATCAGGTGCTCGATGTCAGAGCCGCCGCCGAGCGCGGTCTGTTTTTCGGCCGATGATGCGGCGCGCGAGGCTGCAAGCGCCTGCAATGCGGCGGCGTTGAATCCGCTCATGGCCCTCGGCGAGCGGCACTGGTCGGCCCTGCGCCGGAGCATCTTCCATCTGCTCCGGCACGACACTTCGGTCGATCGCGAACGCGTGCCGCTGCTCGCCATGGCCGAAGTGGAAATGCTTTTGCCCGCCCAGGTGGGCGACTACACTGATTTTTACGCTTCGATTTATCACGCGGAAAAAGTCGGAAGCATGTTCCGGCCCGACAATCCGCTGCTGCCCAATTACAAATGGCTGCCGGTCGCATATCACGGACGCGCTTCGTCGTTGCTGCCCAGCGGCACACCCATTCGCCGACCGCGGGGCCAGAGTCCGAGCCCGACCCGCAGCAAGCTCCCGATATTCGCCCCCACGCAGACGGCTCGACTACGAAGTCGAGGCCGGTTTTTTTGTCGGCCCGGGAAACACGCTCGGAGAGCCGATTCCGATCGCCGAAGCCGAGCGGCACATCTTCGGCATGTGCCTGGTGAACGACTGGTCGGCGCGCGACGTGCAAAGCTGGGAGTACCAGCCGCTCGGTCCATTCCTCTCCAAGAGCTTTGCCACCACGATCTCTCCCTGGGTGGTGACGCTCGAAGCGCTTGCGCATTATCGGACACAGGCGTTCCCGCGCGACGGTGCAGATTCGCGTCTTTTACCGCATCTTTACGACCCTCGGGACCAGCAATACGGCGGCCTGAATTTGACCGTGGAAGCCTGGCTTCGTTCACAAAAAATGCGCGAGTCGGGCGTCGGGCCGATGCGTCTGAGCCGCGCCAGCATGAGCGATATGTATTGGACCATGGCGCAGATGCTCACCCACCACGCCAGCAACGGATGCAACCTTCGCCCCGGCGATCTGCTGGCCAGCGGCACCATCTCCGGGGCGTCCCAAGGATGCGCGCGGATGCCTGCTGGAACTCACCTCGGGCGGCAAGGAGCCAATCACCCTGCCCAGCGGTGAGCAGCGCAGCTTTCTGGAGGATGGAGACGAAGTCATCTTGCGCGGATATTGCGAACGCCAAGGCGCCGCGCGGATCGGCTTCGGCGAGTGCAGAGGGGTAGTGTTGCCGGCCGCCTAGGGCCGTTTGCATAAATACATTTTCGTACCGGTGTCATCCTGGGGTCGCGCCGGTTTTGCACGATCGAAGGATCGGCTTTATTTTCAGTGTGCGCAAACAGCAGATCCTTCGCTCCTCCCCCCGACGAGCCAACAGCGGGCTTGTCGGGGGGACCCCGGCTTCCACCCCAGCAATGGCAAAACGCCGTCGCCGGGGACCCCGGCTCGCTCAGGATGACACCTCGGAACACTTTTTCAGCAACGGGTAAAAACGCAAAAACCATCACGGCACGTGGCTGAGTTCGGCTGGAGCCTTTTGATGACAGTCCGACGCTCAGGAAAATCTGCGCCTCCGGACGGTGCATCTCTGGGGCATTTGGAATACTTAACCCTATTCGAGTTATTATTTAGGGTTCTTGAATCAATGAGGGGAAACTCCGAGTGAACAACAGAGAAAACACTGAGGCACTTGGTTTGGAAGTTCTGGAAACCAGGGAGTGGCTGGACTCGCTTGATTACATCCTTGAGCACTACGGGCCCGAGCGCGCCGGCCGCCTCCTGCAACAACTTGAACTGCACACTGCCCGGAGCGGCTATCGATGCCGTTCTCGGCGACAACCCCTTACCAGAATACGATTCCGGCGGAGAAGCAGCCGCCGTTTCCAGGAAGCCAGGAAGTTGAGCGGCAAATCAAAAGCCTGGTGCGCTGGAATGCCCTCGCCATGGTGATGCGCGCCAACAAGGTGGAGGAGGGTATCGGCGGCCACATTTCGACCTATGCCTCCGCCGCCACCCTCTATGAAGTCGGGTTCAATCATTGTTTCCGCGCCCGCACGCCGGACGGAGACCGGGATCTGATCTACTTCCAGGGACACGCCTCGCCCGGCATCTACGCGCGAGCGTTTCTGGAAGGCCGCATCTCGCGCGATCAACTGGAGAATTTCCGCCGCGAGTCGAAGGGCGGATTAAGTTCGTATCCGCACCCGTGGCTGATGCCGCATTTCTGGGAATTTCCTACCGTATCGATGGGCTTGGGGCCGATCCAGGCGATTTACCAGGCGCGTTTCAACCGCTATCTCGAAAACCGCGGTCTGAAGGAATCGACGGGCGGCAAGATTTGGGCCTTTCTCGGAGACGGCGAGACGGACGAGCCTGAAACCCTGGGCGCCATCGCCTTGGCGGCTCGCGAAAAACTCGACAACCTGATCTTCGTCATCAATTGCAATCTACAGCGGCTCGACGGCCCGGTGCGCGGCAACGGAAAAATCATTCAAGAGCTGGAAGCCGACTTCCGCGGCACGGGCTGGAACGTCATCAAGGTCATCTGGGGCAGCGATTGGGACCCGTTGCTCGCCAAGGATCGCGATGGCCTGCTGGTGAAGCGCATGGGCGAGGTTACGGATGGGCAGTTCCAGAAGTACTTCGTCTCCAGCGGCGCGTATTTCCGGCAGAACTTCTTCGGCACCGATCCGCGTCTGCTCAAAATGGTGGAGCACCTGAGCGATGAGCAACTGGCCAAGATGCGCCTTGGAGGTCACGATCCGATCAAGGTTTATGCCGCATACAAGGCCGCGATGGAGCACCGTGGATCGCCGACGGTGATTCTGGCCAAGACCATCAAAGGCTACGGCTTGGGCGAAAGCGGTGAAGGCAAAAACATCACTCACCAGCAGAAGAAGATCAACGATGAAGAGTTGATGCGGTTCCGCTCTCGCTTTGGCATTCCGATTCCGGATGAGCAACTGCACGATGCGCCGTTCTACTGTCCTCCGCCGGATAGCCCCGAGATCACGTACCTCCAGGAGAAGCGGAAGGCGCTGGGCGGCTATCTTCCCGAGCGCAAGGTGCGCGCCCCGAAGCTGGCGCCGGTCAAGGAGGAGCTGTTCGAGGAGTTCTACAAGGGAACCGAAGGCCGCAAGGTTTCGACCACGATGGTGATCGTGCGCATGATCGCCAAAATGGTTCGCGACCACGACTTCGGCAAACTGATTGTGCCCATTGTTCCGGATGAGGCGCGAACCTTCGGCATGGAAGCACTGTTCCGGCAAATCGGAATCTACTCCAGCGTGGGCCAGTTGTATGAGCCGGTGGACATGGACACGCTGCTCTATTACAAGGAAGCGAAAGACGGGCAGATTCTGGAAGAAGGCATTACCGAAGCCGGCGCGATGTCGTCGTTTATCGCCGCCGGAACCTCGTATGCCAACCACGGAATTAACACGATTCCGTTCTTTATTTTCTATTCGATGTTCGGACTGCAGCGCGTCGGCGACCTGGTGTGGGCCGCGGGCGACCAGCGCACCCACGGCTTCGTCGTAGGCGGCACCGCCGGACGCACGACGCTGGCGGGCGAAGGACTGCAACATCAGGACGGCAACAGCCAACTGCTGGCGTATCCGGTGCCCAACCTGGTGGCCTACGACCCGGCGTTCGCCTACGAACTGGCGATCATCATCCAGGACGGCATTCGCCGCATGTACGTCGAGCAGGAAGACATCTTCTACTACATCACGGTCATGAACGAGCCCTGGGAGCAGCCGGAGATGCCGGAAGGCGTGCGCGACGGCATTCTGAAAGGGATGTATCTGTACAGGAAATCCGGGAAGAAGGATGCCAAGCTGCGCGCCCAGCTCATGGGCAGCGGCGCCATTCTGCTCGAAGTGCTGAAGGCGCAGGAGATTCTGGAAACCAAGTTCGGAGTTGCCGCCGATGTGTGGAGCGTGACCAGCTACAAGCAACTCTACATGGACGGCAATGCTTGCGTTCGCTGGAACATGCTGCATCCCGGCGAGACGCCGCGCGTGCCTTTCATTACGCAGGTGACGAAAGACGCCCCCGGCGTTTTCGTGGCCGCCTCCGATTACGTGAAAACGCTGCCGGAGTCGGTTTCGCAGTGGCTGCCGCGGCCGCTGGTCGCGCTCGGCACGGACGGCTTTGGCCGCAGTGAGGGCCGTGCTGCGCTACGCGACTTTTTCGAAGTCGACGCCAAGCATATCGTTTTGGCCACGCTCACGGGGCTGCTGCGCGAGGGCCAGATCACGGCCGATTGCGTGCGAACGGCGGTCAAGGAACTCGGCATCAATCCTGAGAAGCCAAATCCAGCAGTTTCGTAAGACAAAGAAAGGACTGATCGTGGCGATCGAATTCAAGCTGCCGGAACTGGGCGAAAACATCGAATCGGGCGACTTGGTCCGGGTGATCGTTTCGCCCGGTGCGCAGGTGCAACGAAGGTGATCCCGTCATCGAGTTGGAGACGGACAAGGCAGTCATCGAGGTTCCGTCGACGATTTCGGGCACCAGTCGGCGAGATCAAGGTCAAGCAGGGCGACAAACTCAAAGTGGGCCAGGTGATCTTTACGCTGGCCGAGGGCAAGGCCGCCGAAACGAAATGCGGCCATACCGGAGCCAACGCCACGGCGCCCGCTCAGGAAGCTCCACCGCCGAGCACTCCGCAGAGCAGCCGAAGCGCTGGACACCCGCGCGCCGAGGACTTCAGAACGCAGGAAGCTGCCCGCGATACCTATGCGCGCGCCCGCGAATTGGAGGGCAAGAGCGAGGAAGAGGCTTTTCCGCCCGATGTTCACCGGGAAGAACCGCAGCCGGTGGTTCCTTCTCAGTTGACGAAGACGGCCGGACCGGAGCACCGTCCTCCGCTGCCGGCTTCTCCCGCGGTTCGCCGTTTGGCTCGCGAACTTGGGGTCGACATCTACAACGTGCGCGGCAGCGGCCCGGGCGAGCGCATCCTGGAAGATGACGTCAAGGCTTACGCTAAATCGGTGATCAGCAGCGCCGGCGCGGCCATAGCGGGAGCCGCCATGGGATCGGGATTCGTGCATCCGGCGCCGCAACTGCCGGACTTTTCCAAGTGGGGGCCGATCGAGAAGGTTTCGATGCGCGCCATCCGCCGCAAGACCGCCGAGCACCTTGCCGAGGCCTGGAATACCATCCCGCACGTCACCCAGCACGATCTGGCCGACATCACCGAACTGGAAGAGCTGCGCAAGCGCTTCTCCGCCAAGGCCGAGGTCGCCGGCGGCAAGATGACGGTCACGGCGATTGCGCTCAAGGTCGTAGCTTCGGCGCTCAAGGTGTTTCCGCAGTTCAATGCCAGCATCGATGTGCGCGGGCGAAGAGGTCATCTACAAGCGCTACATTCACATCGGCGTTGCGGTCGATACCGATCGCGGATTGCTGGTGCCGGTGATTCGCGACGTGGACCGCAAGAACATCGTCGAGCTTGGCCGTGGAGCTGGCGCAGATTTCGCTCAAGGCAAAAAACAAAAAGCTCACCCCCGAGGACATGGAGGGCGGCACCTTTACCATCACCAATCTTGGCGGCGTTGGAGGCACCTACTTCACTCCGATCGTGAATTATCCGGAGGTCGCCATCCTCGGCATGTCGCGCTCGCGGATGGAGCCGGTATGGATCAAGAACAAAGACAAATTTGAGCCGCGGCTGATGCTGCCGGTTTCCCTCTCCTACGATCATCGGTTGATCGATGGGGCTGATGCCGCGCGCTTCGTACGATGGGTCGTAGAGGCCCTGGAACAGCCGTTCCTGTTGTCAGTGCAAGGTTGAGGCGCTTTGCCGGGCGTGAGGAGCGAAGCGACGGGAGCCCCGCAGCCAAAATCCTGAGCGAAGCGAAGGAACCCAACGTGTCTTCCGGGTACTCGCTCGCCAGCCCGACGACGAAAAGTGGCGTCTGCTGGAACCCGGCAGTGTTTTCCAGTTGATAACTCGATACCAAGTTTAAACTGGCCCACTAGCTAAGGATAGGAAATCAAGAGATGGCAGAGAATACCTCGCCGAACGCCCCGGCAAGCAGCCCGCCGGGAACCCCATCAACCTCGCCATAATCGGTGGCGGGCCGGGCGGTTATGCGGCCGCTTTCCTGGCCAACGATCTCGGCATGAAAGTTACCTTGATCGACCTGGAAAAAAATCCGGGCGGCGTATGCCTGTACCGCGGCTGCATTCCCTCGAAGGCGCTGCTGCACGTCGCAGCGGTGATCAACGAAGCCCAGCACTCCTCGACCTGGGGAGTGGAGTTCGCCGCGCCCAAGATCGACGTGAACAAGTTGCGGGCGTTCAAGGAAGGCGTCGTCAACAAGCTCACCGGCGGGCTTGGCATGATCAGCAAGCAGCGCAAGATGACCTACATCCAGGGACGCGCGAGCTTTGTCGACTCCAAAACCTTGCGCGTGGAAAAGCTCGGAGGCGGCGAAGAGACGCTGAGTTTCGATCGCATCCTGATCGCCACTGGTTCCCGGCCCACCACCATTCCGGCGCTTTCCATCAAGAGCCCGCGAGTGATGGACTCGACCGGAGCCCTCAACCTGGAAGAGGTGCCGAAGAGCCTGCTGGTGGTTGGCGGAGGCTATATCGGCCTGGAAATGGGTACGGTCTACTCCGCACTTGGCAGCCGCGTCAGCGTGGTGGAAATGCTGGACGGACTGCTACCCGGCGCCGACCGCGACCTGGTTCTGCCGCTGCACAAACGGCTCGAAAAACAGTTTGAAAGCATCATGCTCAAAACCTCCGTCGAGTCGCTGAAAGAAGAGAGCGACGGAATTCGCGTGACCTTCAAGGGCGACGTCAAAGAGAAGGAAAAAGTCTACGACCGGGTTCTCATCTCAGTGGGACGCCGGCCAAATTCGCAGATTCCCGGACTGGAAAAAACCAAGGTCGTCGTCGGCCCCAAGGGCTTTATCGAGGTCAACCGGCAGTTGCAGACCGCCGATCCGGCGATCTATGCCATTGGCGACGTGGTCGGAGAGCCGATGCTGGCCCACAAAGCCTCGCACGAGGGCCGCACGGCGGTGGAGCACATCTCGGGCAAGAAAGTGTCGTTCGAGCCGTATGCGATTCCCGCCGTCGTCTTCACCGACCCCGAAATCGCATGGGCCGGGCTGACGGAAACCCAGGCAAAAAACGAAGGACGCGAGATCAAAGTCGCGAAGTTTCCCTGGGGCGCTTCCGGCCGGGCGGTCACGCTCGACCGCACCGAAGGGGTCACCAAACTGCTGATCGATCCCAAAACGGAGCGCATCCTTGGCATCGGTCTGTGCGGCCCTTCAGTGGGCGAGATGATCGCCGAAGGCGTGCTGGCAATCGAGATGGGCGCGACCGCGATGGATCTGGAACTCACCATTCACCCGCATCCGACGCTCTCGGAAACCATCATGGAGGCCGCCGAGGTCTTCTACGGAACCAGCACCGATATGTACCGGCCAAAGCGGTAAACCAGTTACCAATATCCGCCTGTCATGGCGAGCGAAGTCGAGCCACCTCTTGTTTCCGCCCCGAAAACAAAGGGTGGCTCCACTCCGCTTTGCTCCGGTCGCCATGACATCCTCTTCGGAATCTGGATACACCAAGCAGGAGAAATGTTCTAGCGGCATTACATGAATTTGGCCGCAGCCGTGCGTTTGATCTCATTCAGGATATGTTGCTTGGTGATCATGCGCCACCGATTGTACTCAGAATAGAGTGGACATAGCCAGTCTGTTTCTTGAGGTTAGGAGACCTGCTGGCTGGGTTATGTGAGCTAAACATCGGACAATTGTGAACCGGGAATTATTTATGCTCCGTGCACCAGCAGGTGCAGGAGCCAGTAGCCTGCAGCCGAGACCAGTGCGGAGGCCGGAATCGTCACCACCCAAGCCCACACAATGCGCTGCGCAACGCCCCAGCGAACCGCCGAAAGCCGGTTTGTGGTGCCTACGCCGATGATGGCTCCGGTGATGGTGTGCGTTGTGCTCACCGGGATGCCGGCCAGCGCGGTTCCAAACAGGGTGATGGCCCCGGCCGTCTCCGCGCAGAATCCGCCTACGGGTTTCAGCTTGGTAATCTTTGAGCCCATGGTGTGGACAATGCGCCAGCCGCCGAAGTAAGTCCCCATTGCGATCGCGAAGTGAGCGCACAGAATGATGGGCCAGTGGTACTTGCCCCAGTCGTGGGCAACGTCAAAGCGGGTCATGATGCCGCCGGCATAGAGCGCCCCGGCGATGATTCCCATGGTCTTCTGCGCATCGTTGCCGCCATGCCCAAGGCTGTAGCCAGCCGCCGAAAGCAATTGCAGTTTGCGGAACCAGGTGTCGACCTGCCGCGGAGTCTTCCGTCGCAAGATCCAGGACATGATGACCATGAACGTGAAGCCCATGACCAGTCCCATGATCGGCGCAATAAATATGAACAGGATGGTTTTCGTCCAGCCGCCGACAATGATGACTCCGAAGGCCCTGCCCCAGCCGCGAAGGATGGCGGCCCGCGCTACCGCCGCTCCGGCGTAAGCGCCAATCAACGCGTGCGAGGATGACGTCGGCAGCCCCCACACCCAGGTCAGCAGGTCCCAGACGCAGGCGCCCAGCAGCCCGGCCAGCACCACGTACTGGGTGACGATCTCCAGATCGATCATGCCATGGCCGATCGTCTTGGCCACCGCCGTCCCAAAAAAGAATGCCGCGGCAAAATTAAAGAAAGCAGCCCAGACGACAGCCAGTTTTGGCGACAATACCCGGGTGGAAACCACCGTGGCGATACTGTTGGCCGCGTCGTGAAAGCCGTTCAGAAAATCGAATGTCAGCGCGACCAGGACGGTCAGAACAAGCAGGAGGATATCTAAGCTCACAGGCGTTTCCTCAAAGCTGCGATACCTGCCCGCGATAGAGAGGCCGTCCGCGTATGCCGGACGGACGATGGCTGTGGAATTGTCGATACGGTCAGGCATGTTTCAGGACTACGGTTTCCAACACGTTGGCGGCATCTTCGGCTTTGTCCGTAGCGCTCTCCAGGACCTCAAGCAGCTCTTTATGCTTAATCAGGAGTACGGGATCGGTTTCCTCTTCGAAAATCTTCCCGATGGCGCCCCGGCAAATCGTATCGGCCATGTTTTCCAGCCGGTTGATCTCTACGCAGTGCGGCAGAATTCCGTCCGGCTTCTCAAGCATCGCCACTGCCTTGGATAATTCCTCCGCTTGCCGCACAATCACCGAAGCCAGCTCCGCTGCTGCCGCCGGAGGACAATCGATCTTATAGATAATCAGGCGGTCGCTCGCGCCATTTACGCGATCGAGAACATCGTCCAGGCGTGACGCCAACTCGGCGATGTCTTCGCGGTCAAAGGGCGTAATGAATGTCTGGTTCAGCTTGACATAGACCTTGTGGGTCATTTCATCGCCGCGACGCTCAAGTTCCTTGATGCGGTCTACCGAATCCTGAAGCTGCTGAAAATCGAGAAAAAGGTCGCGTAAAACGGTAGCACCCTGCGCGACATTGTTCGCAATTTCCACGAACATTTCGAAGAACTGAGTGTCTCGCGGAATCAATCGCATGAGATATTCGGAACCTGTAGCGCCGATACGGACGCCTGCGCTTGCATTGTTAAAGTCAGGTTAATATCTCATTCGGGAGGCCCAGCGTCAAACGGTCTCAGCCTGCTATACTTAAGGTTTGTTCCAGACCTTGCGATCGGCTGTCCCGACTTTGCAACTCCCGTCCGTAAGTCTCTAAAAATCAAATAGATCGCAGATCTCAGCGGAAACATGCAGAGAATCGCCGCGACAATGCCGCAGCGGACGCGCGATCGCCACTTGCTGCAACTTCA
Source organism: uncultured Acidobacteriota bacterium (assembly GCA_963786555.1). Taxonomy (GTDB): domain Bacteria; phylum Acidobacteriota; class Terriglobia; order Terriglobales; family Acidobacteriaceae; genus CAWBRT01. Next base: position 33,020 of record CAWAZO010000012.1, on the reverse strand, counting down.
ACTACGAGGATCGGGAGGCGGTCGCAGGAGGACGGTTCAAATCTGAAATAAATCCCAGAAAGCCGAAGGGCCGCACAATGGCGGCCCGGCATATTACCGAATTACTGAATACGGATACGTCTACAGCGTCGATTCAATCTCGAATCCCCACGCCTCAAGAAGAGGTTCGGGAATATATTTCGAATTCTTATTGCGACGCGCCCACTCGCGCAGACGAGTTGAGCGGATGTACTGGTCAGGTTGCAGTTTGAATTCGCGCACAACCTGCTCGAATTCGGTGATCGTTGGAGTTACCGGTCCGATTGGCTCCGGTTTACCCCAGTTAGGATTGCCGCGTCTCTTTGCCATAAACTCAGTTCTACCTCTGCGAAAGATCGTTCAGATTGATATTTTTCCGGGAACCTTGCTGCTGGGATCTCCTTCTTTAGACTCTGCGAGTCTTGAAAAAGTTTCGGCCAGTCTCTCCGGAACATCGCTGATGAGTCGTTTTTGCGCTTAGCAAAAACATCTCATTTTACGATGTTTTTGCACAATGGGCAACAGATTATACCACTGAGATACCATCAAACTCGGCCCGAATTTAGCTACGGCAAAAGAACCCGTCATAATCTATAAATTACAATCTATAAATTACAGATAAAAAATCAGTTACTCATTCGAGACAGCACGACAAAGGTCCGCCTTCGAAAATGCCCCTAAGCAGAGCCTCGGGCGGGATGGGTGGAATCCGGGAACGCGTCATTGCCGCCAAAACGCCACTAACGTGTTAATTATACTTCCAATCAGATGCATGCGCTACGCCCACGTACAAAATTCAGCAAGTCGGCAGACGAACGCGCTTACGATTTTGCGGAACGAAAGATTGCCGGAGTTCAGCTTGCTTTCAACTTGGATCGGGTGATTCCGGCCAGCAGAACGCAGAAGCAGTTGGCGGCAGTGCCGTGGCTGTGTCAAACTACGAGGTGCTCTGGTGCATGCGCGAGCGGCAAACCTTTTTGGACCTCTTCGGACAGAGCAGCCGACAGGCCAATGGAATGACTGCTTTGCCGAATGCTGAACCTTTGCAACCGGAAAATACCTCAGTTGCTTGGCACCAAGGCCGGGATGGCGAAACTGGCAGACGCAGCGGACTTAAAATCCGCAGACCTTAACAGGTTGTGGGGGTTCAATTCCCCCTCCCGGCACCATAAATGCCCACATTGCATTGATTCTGAAAGGGTTAATGTGAGCGTGGTCAACGAGCGCAAGAATGGGGACCTCATCATCGCTCAAGCGGTTGAATGTGCGGGCATAGCTGTTTGCCTGCATCTTCCCCATTTCCACTCCTCATCACCACGACCGCAACTCGCTTCTTACCGACATCCACGACCGGATGCCAGTAATCTTGCCGGATGACGCCTGCGGCCTGTGACTGGACCCCGGATTCCGGAAGGCGGAGGCCATCTGCGACCTGCTGAAACCGTTCGCCCCGTCGGGGAGAATGAACTGGCGGAAATTGTCGTGAGGACGATGGAGAAACGAATTCGTGGAACAAACGGCGCAACGCGTAGAATGCTATGGAGAAACGCCCTCTTTGTCCTCCGACGCGTGACATAGGTGTCCCCGTTTCCGCTTTGGGTCGGAGCGTACTGAGTCCATGATGCCCCTAGAGTCGCGGTTCTATTCAGGATTCGCTGTTATATCGAGAAGTGGTTATATGGAGAATAAGATGGAGACCAAAGCATTAAAACTGAACGGCAAGGATAACGTGGCAACCGCCCTGGATAAGCTTCTGAAGGGCACGAAGGCCGTGGTCAACTGCGATGATGGTCCAGTCCAAACGATCGAGCTGGCGGAAGATGTCCCTTTCGGCTTCAAGTTCGCTACGGAACCTATCCGCCCAGGGCAACCGATCGTGAAATATGGTGAAGTCATCGGGGTCGCTTCTTTGCCGATCGAGACCGGCTCATTAGTACACATCCACAACGTTGAAGGAACCCGCGGACGAGGTGATGTCGCAAGCGCAAAGGGGGCAAAGTAATGCGAACGTTTATGGGATATCAGCGGCCGGACGGCTCCGCCGGTGCCAGGAATTGGACATTGATTCTGCCAGTGCAGCGGACCGCGAATCTACTCGGTGCCAGCATCGGCAAACTGGTGGACGGAACCAAAGTCATGCTTTCTCCCGGGGAAGAAGGCCGCACCAAGCGTGACCGGGAAACGATTGCCCGTACGTTTCTCGGTCTGGCCATGAACCCCAATGTTGGTGGAGTTCTTCTGTTAGCGATTGAAAAGAAATTCAGTTATCCGGAACTCTCGCACGAATACTTCCTCGGAAAATTGAACAAGTCGGGCAAACCGGTCAAGGTGGTGGTGGTCGCCGAGGCAGGCGGCTACTACAAGGCGTTGGGAGAAGGAGTGCGTTTGGCGCGTGAGCTGGTAAACGAGGTTTCCAAGGCGCATCGCCAGCCGTGCGACATCGACAAGCTCACGATCGGCACCAAGTGCGGCGTGTCCGACGCTACTTCGGGGATCGTTGGCAACCCAGTAGTGGGACGCATGGCCGACCTGCTGATTGGCAGCGGCGGGACCTACCTGTTCTCGGAAACCGCTGAGATTATCGGGGCCGAGCACTTGTTAGCAAAGCGCACGGCCAGCCCGGAAGTAGCTGAGGCATTATTCGAGGCCGTACGCGTCACCGAAGAAAAGGCCAAGGCTACCGGCGAAGATATCCGAAAGATTAACCCGATCCCCTCCAACATCGCCGCCGGTCTGACGACCCTGGAGGAGAAGTCTCTCGGCGCCATCGCCAAGGCCGGGACCACTCCGATCAAAGGCGTATTGCGCTACGGCGAGCGTCCTCCCGGCAAGGGTCTGTACTTCATCGATGCGTGGATGTCCTCTTTATCCCTGCCCCTGTGCTTCGCTGCGTCTGGCGCTCAGATCGTGTTGTATCAGGCGGGGGGTGGTGATCTTCCGGATCCGTATCCACCCATGATGGCGGCCACCAGCGGCATCGTCAGCCCACTCATGTTTCTAACCGGCAACAGATACACTTACGCCAAAGCTAAGGACAATGTGGATTTTGATTCCTCCAGGGCTTTGGGAGGAACCGTCACGGTCAAGCAGTTGGGTGAAGAGTTGTTAGATCACATCATCGATGTGGCTTCGGGGACGAAAACCAAAATGGAATCGCTCCGCCACGAGGATCCTGTGGAATTGTATCTGGAGGGCCCGACACTATAAGGAAGGAAGCGCTCCTGGGGCTGATCGTTACGAGACTGGCGGGAGGCCGAAAATAGACCCGAAAGGGTTGTGCGGGGGCTTCGGTGCACCAAGCATTACGGGCTCGAATGGGCTCAGGCGAGGAGATGGCAAACCGTGACATGGCCATCTCTGGCTCGCCTGAGCCGGAACACCCGATTCCCCGATGGACTAAAAGCCGTACAACTTTGCCGGGTTATCGACCAAAATGCGGTTGCGGGTCGTGGTGTCCGGAACCCATTCGGCCAGCAGATCCAGCAGGATGGCGTCGTCCGGTTTGACCTTCTCTGTCGGGTGAGGCCAATCGCTTCCCCAGACCAGTCGTTCGGGTGCTGCCTTCACAAAAGCCCGAACCGCCGGGATTGTGTCACTATAGGTCGGAGCACCGACCTTGCTCTCCTGATAGGCCCCGCACAATTTAACCCAGACCTTGCCCTTCTGCAGCAGGTCGATGATGAGCGGAAATACCGGATGGTTCATACCGCCTGGCTGTGGAACATGCGCGAGATGGTCGAACACAATCGGGCAAGGAACACGGTTCCATAGTTCTTTGCTTGCCACAATCTGATCGCCGGAAGCATTGACTTGAATGTGCCAGCCCATCGGCTCGATCATCTTCGCGAGCGGTGTAATCATCTGGAATGTCGTGGTGCCCGGAGGCGACAAGTTAAAACGAATGCCGCGTACGCCGGCAGCATGCAAATCCTTTAATTCCCTTTCCGTGACGCTGGTGTTGACCACCGCTATTCCGCGCGCCTCCTCCGGCCCGAAGCGGCCGAGAGCGTAGATCAGACTACTGTTATCCGCACCATAGGCCGAGGGGTGCACAATGACGTGACGGGTTGTGCCCAACCGCTTCTGCAACAGACGGTAATCGGCAATCGACGCGTCAGGCGCGGGCAGAACCGCCTCCGGCGTATTGGGAAAACGCGCATCATAAATATGGTGGTGACAATCCGTCGCGTTCGGGGGCACCTTCAAACGAGGCCGCTCGGTACCCGCCGACCATGGGACCACCTGACTGCCTCCTCCGGTCTGAACGCCTCCTCCGGTCTGACCGCTGGCGATGGCACTAGCCCCGGCAATCATGCCCGGAACGGCGACGACAAACTCCCGACGACTCCAGCTATTGATTCCCATCGTTCCTCCAGTTCATCTATACATTTTGGGATGTCACTAAGTCTTGGCTTCGTTACCGCTGATCAGCAGCACACGGGTAGCACTCATCACGTCAATGCAACCAGTGCAAGTAACGCGAGGAAGAATTTCGCGATTGCTCCGGGGATGAGGCCGACCAGAGAAGATCATACGCTCGACCATCAAATTCACGATCACATTAATTCCCGCAAACTCGCCGCAACCCATCCGCTTGCGAATCTGGATGGGGATGCGCTCATGCGCGCTTCGGACGAGCGTAGAAGGGCGGTCGCGCGGCGAGTGGTCGGCTCAGAAAGGACGCAGAAATGGCAACTCAGGACATCCATGTGCAGCGATTCAGTGTGACTTCACGCAAGGGTTTCGACGATCTCGTGGCCGCCTTCGAGGCGGCGATCGGGCATCCGGAAATAAACGCGTTTCGGAAAAATGTTGATGCAGCGAAAACCTTTGCGGAAGTGGAACAGATCGTCCACGAAGCAGCTGGCCCGTCGGAGTTGATGGAGTTCACCCGCTTTGATCTTGGCGCGGTGCTGCGCAAGAGAAACGGGGCCGCAGCCCGGCAGAGTCTCCGTTTCGTCGTCGGCAACCCGGTAATCATGAGCCGGATGGTTGAGCACGTGCCGGATGCCGGCTCGTATGCACCGGTGACGATTCTGATCGACGAGCGCGAGGACGGAGTTCATCTCTCTTACAACAGAATGGCGAGCTTGCTGGCCTCATACGGAAACCGCGAAGCACTGGAAGTAGCCCGGGAACTCGATGCGAAAGTTGAGGCTCTGCTCGCGGCTGTTGCCGGCGGGAAGTAAGTTCAGCGACTAAACCCAACAAGCCAACAGCGGGCTTGTCGGGGACCCCGGCTACTACCCCAGCAACGGTAACAGCAACCGTCGCCGGGGAACCGGCGCGTGACCTCAGGATGACACTTCTGCGAGTTTTTCCGCGGCCTTTTGCTCTCCCAAGGATTTACTGCGCCTGATCGCAGGTTGCATGATTCGCGATGTCGGTCAGGAAATCGGCGTAGGCGAAGCCATCGCGATGGACGATTTCCCCAGCCTCCAGCGGCACCGGAGCGGTGAACATCGGCCCCGCATAGACACAGGTATGAAACTCGCCGCGCTCTCCACATGGGTCCGTTTCGGGCGGCAGATCACGCAGCAGAGCGGCATCGAATTCGCGGCCAACGAACGAGGCGGGCAATTGCTTCATATCCACACAGGTCAGTTTGGCGCGAAGACCGCCGGCGATCATGTCCTGAGCCAGTGCCGCCGTAGGCAGCTCCCAAAGAGGGAACAGCGGTTCCAGTCCGGTCGGCTTCAGTTGAGTCTCGCGGTAGGCGCGGATGTCCGGCAAAAACAAATCGCCAAATGCAATCGCGTCGACATGCTCACTCACCGCACGGTCGCAGATTTCGCGCATCCGCTGTTCGTAGATTTCGTTGGAGCACGGCCACGGCAGCGGCACGACCCACAACGGCAACCGGACGGCTTCGGCCTGAGTTTCCAGTACAGAGCGCCGCGTGCCGTGCATCGCCACCCGCTGGAATTCGGTGTTGAGAGTAGTCAGCAGACCGACCAATTCGATGTCCGGCTGCCGGCGTAACCAATAGAGCGTCCAGGCACTGTCTTTGCCGCTGCTCCAGGAAAGGAGAACACGTTTCATGAACCCATCATAATGGCAAAAATACGTGGCTGGCGAAACCCGTTGCCAGAAATCACCGTGAAATCAGGTACGACCGAACGATTTTTTGCGGCTCCCTCGCGCAGCCCGGCATCAACACTGTCAAGCCAGTTGATAGACATGGATTTGCTTCTTGCGCGATGAAATGATTGGAATCGGCTAAACTGTTGTGAGCTGGAGAAGCACCATGAAAAAGAGGCTCAATAAAATATGACAACTCTGGAATGGATAGAATCCAACATCGATTACGGTCGCAGCCTGCTTCGTTCTGGTTTGGAAGGTGCGGCCGCCCACGCCCCGGTTACTTCAGCCCTGATTGATTCGGTTCGCGATTCATGGATGCCCGCCGTGATCGGCGCTTACGTAGGTGCGCTCGGTGCATCCATTGGAAATAGACGCAAGCCTCACTACGGGGCGGTGGTTGGAGCCAGCCTGCTCGGCGCGGCGATTGGCCTCAGTACGGGGATGGCATGGGGCACCCGGCGTCTGGCGGGAGACATGGCGCGGGGCGCGAAGAGAAATATTGACGCTACGCGGGATTCGCGATGGCTGGAGAAGAATCCGATTGACTACGCATAATCGGCTGGCGTCGGTGAAAATGCCTCGGATAGCGGGGGGTAAGAATTGCGAGCGCAGTGTCGACATCAACAGGCTTTGAGAATTCTTCGCCCTCCATGTGGTCTTGAAAAGCAGACCCGGAGCACCGGTGTTCGCCGGATGACTCCGGCCATGGTTCGGCGAAATCGCGTGCCGTAACTCGGCAGTAAAATTTGACCCTTTGGTAAATCCTCCGCCCGGTTTTTCCCGGGATTTGCTGCCCTAAATCTGATCTGAAATTTCCTCGCATCCCGTTTATAATGTTGATGTAACCTGTTGATTACAATCTCCACATAAGGATCAGTTGGGCGAACGTGACTTGCGCTCTCCGCCCTTCTTCAAAGGAGCCGCCATGTCCGTTTCAGCCGCGTCCGTTGCTCGCCCAAAAGATCGCGATGCTTTTGCCTCTACCCTGGGTGCTTTCGCCGCCACCGTGGGTTCGGCGATCGGCCTCGGTAACATCTGGAAGTTCCCCTACTTAACCGGATCAAACGGCGGCGCAGCCTTTGTCCTGACCTACCTGCTTTCGATTGCCTTCGTCGGAATACCGATCATGGTCGTGGAGCACGTCATCGGCCGGAAGACGCGCCTCAACGCCGTCCACGCTTACGGATCGATAGTCCCGCGGCAGAAGTTCTGGTCCGGCATCGGCTGGGCCGGGCTGATTGCGGCAGTTTTGATCATGGCGTTTTATACGGATGTTGCCGGATGGGTCTTTGCCTACGTCTTCAAATCCCTGGGCGCATGCTTCTCAGGCTCGACGCTTACGCCTGCGACCTTTGGCGCTCTGGCAGGCGGGACCTGGGAACCTCTGTTCTGGCAGATAGTTGTCCTGGTGGTCACGACGACGATCATCGCCGCCGGCGTCTCGCGGGGCATCGAGAAGGTCACAAAGACCCTGATGCCTCTACTTTTCATCCTCCTCGTCGTCTGCGATATCCGGGCACTCACTCTTCCCGGAGCCTCGGCCGGCGTGGGCTACCTCTTCAAGCCTGATCTCTCAAAAATTACGGGCACCGTGCTGCTGTCAGCTCTCGGACTGGCCTTCTTCAAGCTTTCGCTCGGCATGGGCACGATGACGACCTACGGCTCCTATCTTCCCGACCAAACTCGCATTGTGCCCAACGCCACGCGGGTGGCGCTGGCCGACACCGCCGTCTCCTTGCTTGCCGGCCTGGCCATCTTCCCGGCCGTCTTCGCCTTTGGAGGCACTCCTGCCGGAGGCCCGGGGCTGTTGTTCAGCACCATTCCGCTCATCTTCAGCAAGATGCCTCTGGGCAGTTTGTTCACCGTGCTGTTTTTCATCCTGTCAGCGATTGCAACTATCGGCGCGATGGTGAGTCTTATCGAGGTCCCGGTAGCATGGATGGTTGAGAAGGGCCACATGCGACGCCCGCTTGCCGCAGCCGTCACCGGCCTCATCATGTTTGCGCTGGGGTGCCTCGCCACGCTATCGCAGAATCCGGTCCTGGCCAACGTGAAGCTCTTCGGGAAAAACTTCTTCGACCTCTTTGACTTTGTTTCTTCGAACGTCCTGCTGCCGATCGGCGGCCTGGCCATCGCCATCGTGGGCGGCTGGCTTCTCTCCAGGAAGGATTTCACCGATGAGATGAACAAGGGCTATGCGACCGAGCCCTGGCACGGACGCATCATCTACGCGTTCGTCAAGTTCCTCTCGCCCATCCTGATCCTGCTGATCCTGCTGAACAGCCTGGGCGTAATCAAGCTGGCCTGATCCCCACCCCAACAAGCCAACAGCAGGCTTACGGGACAGCCCAGCTGGCAGGCTGCTGAAAACCCGCAGAAGTGTCATCCTGAGGTCACGCCGCTTTGCGTGACCGAAGGATCGGCTTTACTTTCAACGCTCACAAACAGCAGATCCTTCGCTACGCCCAGGATGACACCCTTGAAGAATAGTTTTTCCGCAACCTGCTAGCTCGTCGTAATCCGCTCTTCGTTGCTCTTAAATCTGCTCTCGCTTTTGTCTCGCCAGCACGTGGCCAGACGCCTCGCAATTGGCGTATTCTGTCACGAGATATGGACCCCGTATCAGGTCAGGACAAGGCAACAACGAGTGATGATGCGCCCGACCTGGGAATCGGCAATACCGCCCCGGCGGGTCAGCACTCGCTCGAAGGAATGCACGGCACCGTCGAGGTGCCGCCGCACGAAGCGGGCTTCTGGGCGCAGTGGCGAGCCTACGTCGGGCCGGCCCTGCTGGTGAGCGTCGGCTACATGGACCCTGGCAACTGGGGAACCGATCTGGCCGGCGGCGCACAATTCAAGTATGGCCTGCTGTGGGTGGTAGCCGTGGCCAGCCTCATGGCTATCTTTCTGCAGGTGACATGCCGCCCGCCTGGGCGTGGTTACGGGCAAAGATCTGGCGCAGTGCTGCCGCGACTGGTATCCCCGGTGGACGCGCTGGCCGAATTGGCTGCTGTGCGAGGTCGCCATCGGCGCCTGCGACCTGGCCGAGGTTCTCGGAAGCGCGGTGGCGCTGAACCTGATGTTCCATATCCCGTTATTGTGGGCCGTCCTGATTACGGCGACGGACGTGCTGCTGTTGCTGGCCTTGCAGCGCTTCGGGATACGGACCGTCGAGGCGCTGGTGCTGGTGCTGGTCGCAACCATCGGCGTCTGCTACTTCATCGAAATCTTTGTCCTTCCGCAGACCGCTCCCAGCTTTTTGGAAATGGGACATGCCCTCATCACTCCCGGCTTTCGCCAGGTGGGCATGGCTTATGTGGCAATCGGCATCATTGGCGCAACGGTGATGCCGCATAACCTTTACCTGCACTCGGCGCTGGTGCAAAGCCGCAAGCTCGAAAAAGACGAACGCTCCATCCGCAGCGCCGTCCGCTTCAATACCCTCGACTCGACCCTGGCGCTGTCGATCGCGTTTCTGGTCAATGCCGCGATCATGGTGCTGGCGGCGATGGTGTTCTTTGGGAAAGACAGCGTGACCGTCGCCGGCGGCCAGGTGGTCAAATTCGGCAACGACGCCGACTGGATTCGCGTCGCCTACCTCACGCTGGCTCCGCTGCTGGGCACAGCCGCCGGCAGCATTCTGTTCGCCGTCGGACTGCTGGCCAGCGGACAAAGCAGCACCATTACCGGGACGCTTGCGGGGCAGGTGGTGATGGAAGGATTCATGCACTGGAAGGTTTCGCCGTGGGTCCGGCGACTGATCACGCGCGGGCTGGCCATCCTTCCGGCGGTCCTGATCATAGGCATTCGCGGCGATAGCAGCGTGAACGACTTGCTGACCCTCAGCCAGGTTGTGCTCGCCTTGCAATTACCATTTGCGATGTTCCCGCTTCTGCACTTCACCAGCTCCCGCAAGCGCATGGGAGCATGGAGGAGCGGCTGGTTCCTGCTGATCGCCGGATGGGGCAGTGCGATCATGATTACCGCGATGGATATCTATGGCCTGCCCGAGTCGTTGAAGTCGGCATGGCATGTCATCCTCGGCGGATGAAAAAGCTTTAGGGCGCTACGGAGAACGGATATGTACGACACAATTCTGTTGTCGTTGGATATTTCACCAACCGACCGGCCGATCATCGAACACGTCAAAGAGCTCGCCGGCATCATGCACAGTCGGGTCATCTTATTGCGCGTGGCAACCGGCCCGGCGGCGCAATTCCACGGCAAGAACGCGTCCGGCGAGGAGATCGCTGAGATTCAAGCCTACCTGGATCAGGTCAAGGCGGAGTTTGAAGCCGCCGGCATCCCGGTTACGGCGGAACTCGGCTACGGAGAGCCGGCAAGGGAAATCATCAAATGGGTCAACGAGAAGGGCTGCGACCTGCTGGCCATGGGCACCCACGGCCATAAACTGGTAGCCGATATCGTCCTCGGCACCACCGCCAGCCGGGTCCAGCACAATGTCAGCATTCCGGTCCTGCTCCTGCGGGCCCGCTAAGGCTGCGGAAAGCGCGCCGAAGCAACAAGCGGGGCGCTATGGGATGTGTGCTCCGTGATGTCGTTTCGTGCTTGTGGGCGGGATCAATCGCAAAACTGCTTTTTAGCAGCCGTTAGAGCAATTTCCGAGTAGGTGGATCCCGACATATCAAACTGTCATGGCGACCGGAGCTCGCCATGACATCCTTTTGGAACTGTGGGATATACCAACCAGGGACCGCTTTCGACCGGTTTAGCGAAAGCAGCAGCCGGGCGTTTCAGTCCGGCGGTAAATGCAAGGCACACTAATTCCCAAACTGCTTTAGACTGGAACTTCCAAAAACAAAAAGGAGTTCTACTTTGGCAATCGAGTCCACTGGAACGCAGTTGCGGCCACCGGCGATCAATCCCAAGGCCCACCACGCCGGGATGAGAGAAACCATCCAGGTTGACCAGAAGGTGTCTTTGCTGAAGGGCATTCCACTGAGCTTGCAGCACTTGTTCGCCATGTTCGGCGCATCGGTGCTGGTTCCCATCCTTTTCAATCAGGCCGCGGGAACGACGGTGGTCGACCCCGCCCTGGTGCTGATGATGAACGGCATCGGGACGCTCATCTATACCTTCGTATGCCGTGGGAAAGCTCCCGCTTTTCTCGGCTCCAGCTTCGCTTTCATTGCCCCGACAATCACGTGTATCTCCCTGGCCAAAACGCCTGGAATCGGGTTCCAGCATGCATTGGGCGGCTTTGTGGTCGCCGGCCTCATCTTCACCATCGTCTCGCTGATTATCCGCTTCGCCGGCCGGGAATGGCTCAACGTGGTCCTTCCGCCGGCAGCCATGGGGCCGATTGTGGCGCTGATCGGGCTGGAACTGGCGCCGGTCGCCACGGATATGGCCTTTCGCAAGGGCTCTGCCATCAGTGGCACGGCCACGTTGATCTCGCTCTTCACGCTGTTCGTGGTGGTGATCGGCTCGCTGGTCTTCCGCGGATTTTTCTCGGCCATTCCGGTTCTGATCGGCGTTCTCGCCGGATACGCGATGGCGGTGGTGGTCAACATACGGGTGCCCGGCACGGTCGATTTCACGCCGCTGCGTGGCGCCTCGGTGGTTGCCTTCCCGCACCTTGTCCTGCCGATCTTCGACTGGGCCTCCATCCTGATCATCATGCCAGCGGCGCTGGTCGTTATTTCCGAGCATATCGGACACCTCTTCGTCACCAGCAACATCGTCGGGCGCGACCTGTTGAAGGTTCCCGGCCTGCACAATTCCCTGCTCGGTGACGGCCTCTCAACGATGCTTTCCGGCTTCTGCGGTTCCTGCCCGACCACCACCTACGGTGAAAACATGGGAGTCATGGCACTCACCAGGGTTTACTCCGTCTGGGTCCTGGGCGGCGCCGGCGTCATCTCCATCGTGATCTCCTTTTTCGGCCAGGTGAGCGGAGCCATCCGCACCATTCCCGTTCCCGTCATCGGCGGGGTCAGCATGATGCTGTTCGGCGTCATCGCGGCCTCCGGCCTGCGCATGCTGATCGAAGCCAAGGTCGACTACTCGAAAAGCAAGAACCTTCTCCTGTCCGCAATCATCTTTGTCGTCGGAATCTCCGGCATCTCCGTGAAGCTCGGCCAGACCCAGCTCCGAGGCATGGTCCTGGCCACCATCGTTGGCATGCTTCTCAGCTTGTTTTTCTTCCTTCTGGAGAAGTGGGGCTGGACGGCGGAGGATTCCCCGGTGGCTGTCGAAGGCTAGAGCGGTTCCCGAGAAGCTATATCCTCTCTCGGAATTGTTTCCGGCCGTCGCTCCCTGTTGGTCGCAACGGCCGATGGACCGTGGCTTCGGGATACCCCATCTCGGGAACCGCTGTAGCTCGACGAGCCCGGCCTCTTGCGGGTGGTATATCCGCAGGAACCGGGCTCTCTTCGTCCGGCGTTGTCAGAATCGCCACATCTCCCTTTGCTCCGGACACCAACTCCAGTACCGTTCTACGCGAAACCGATACTCAAGCGCGCCCGAGCCCTGCCGATGAAGTTAATGGGACTCGTCTCCATCGCGCTTGACGATCCAATGCGCCCTAAATCAACAGAGGTATCATCCCATGCGATTCACGATCGGTAGAAAACTCGCCCTCGGCTTTGGTGGCGCCTTCGCGATGGTGCTGCTGGCGGTTCTTTTTTCTGCGCTCAAACTCGGCCAGATTACTCACAAGCAGTCGGAGCTTCTCAATGTCAGACTACCCGTGGCTAATATCGTTTGGAATTTGCGGAGCGCCGACAACCGTGTCATGGGGGACCTGAGGGGCTATCTCCTGTTCAGCAGAGAAGATCCGGCGAAAGCCGTGGCGCTGAAGCAGGATGGGGAGGAAATCTGGACCAGGATTGATGCCGATGTCGCGCACTTAAAGGCCTACAGCAAAGGCTTCCAACTGGATGAAAACAAAAAGCGGGTGACTGAACTGGAAGCGCAACTCTCTGAGTTTCATCAAGCCCATCGAGAGATTTTCAGGATCGTAGATTCCCACGACCCCGGAGCCTTACACCAGGCAATCGAGTTGATGAATTCCCGTGCATCGCTTATCCAGGCGATCCGTAAAGTGGCGGGGGATTTGGGCAACTCGGCCGGGGACCTGATGAAGCAATCCGCCGTCGAAATGGCCGCGGATGTGAGGGAGGCTTTGTGGGTGATGGCCATTGGCATATTCCTGGCAATCGCACTGGGCTCCGCTCTGGCGACGATGGTCAGCCGGCGGATCAGCACCGCACTGGCGCGCGTCATGGATCGTGCCAGCGCAATTGCCGACGGCGATCTGACCGGCGACAACCTGGAGACGGCCTCCAGGGATGAGATCGCGGAATTGACGCAATCAATCAATGTCATGCAGGACAATCTCCGTAACTTGCTGGAGCAGATCGGACAAAATTCCCAGTCCGTGGGCAGCGCGTCGGCGGAAATTGCCTCGTCGGCGACCCAGTCTTCGCAAGGCGCTCGCATGCAAAGCGACCAAGCTACGCAAATCGCGACCGGGATGCAGGAAATGTCTGCGACCGTCGCCCAGGTGTCGGAGCATTCCAACCAGGCGGCCGATGCCGCGCGGCGGGCCTTCGTGCTGGCCGAGGAGGGCGGAAAGGTTGTCGAAGCGACACTGGAAAGTATGCGCACGATTTCCCGGCGAGTGTCCGGCACAGCAGCCAAGATTCAGAAACTGGGCGTCAGTTCCGACCGCATCGGGAAAATTATCGGGGTCATCGACGACATCGCCGACCAGACGAACCTGCTTGCCCTGAATGCGGCCATCGAAGCGGCGCGGGCTGGCGAACAGGGCCGGGGATTCGCGGTTGTCGCCGATGAAGTCAGGAAGTTGGCGGAACGTACGACGACAGCGACGAAAGAAATCACCGAGATGATCCAGACGGTACAGGCCGAGACCAAGGCCGCTGTCGGGGAAATGAACACAGGGACCGCCGAAGTGGAAGCCGGAGTTCAGACCACGAGCAAGGCGGGACAGTCTCTGGAGGCGATCATCAAAGCCGCGCAAAATGTCGGCGACATGATCACCCAAATCGCGACGGCCGCAACGCAGCAGGCCAGCGCAACCGAACAGATCAACGGCAATATCGAGCAGATTGCGAAGATCACGAGCGAATCGGCCGAGGGCGCACAGCAATCGGCGAAGGCCTGCGAGGATCTCTCCAGCCTGGCACTCGATCTTGAACAAATGGTAGGTCGATTCAAGCTCGACCGTGGCTCCGCCCACAACCAGACCACACCGCGCGGCCCAACCGGACGTATCGCCTGGAGTTCGGGGGCTCGGCCGCCGCTGTCCGCCGACCTCACTAACTACAAACACCTGCCAGTGCAGTAATGAAGATTTGAAGATCGAAAGCGCTGCAGCGGTTCCCGAGATGGTGTATCCCGAAGCCGCGGTCCATTGGCCGTTGCGACCAACAGGGAGCGACGGCAGGAAACAATTCCGAGAGGATATATCTTCTCGGGAACCGCTCTAGCAGGCTGCTGAAAAACTGTTCTCCGAGGCTGTCATCCTGAGCGAAGCCCGGGTCCCCGACAAGCCGGCTGTTGGCTGGTTGGGGTGGAAGAGCGAAGGATCTGCTGTTGGTGAGCGTTAAAAGCAAAGCAGATCCTTCGGCTTCGTTCACCGAATAAAGCGGGATTCCCGATTAAGCCGACTTGCGGTGCTGGTCGGCACTCTCGCCTTCGGCTTCCACCAGGGGCATGTTGACCAGGTGCTCACTCAGGAACCAGATCTGCATCTCGTTGCTCCGCAAAACCTGGCTCACAACCAGATCGTTGGTTCCATCGTCGCCTGCCCGCGAGGCCCGGCGCGCCAGTTCACGGCAGTCGCCGATGATGATCTGGTGGGCGTCAAGCAAGCGGGAAAGCTGCACCGGAACTTCTTCGCGGCCGCGAGGCGGGCGTGCGATTTGCGTGGTTTCCGCAATGTCAGGGGCCATGGCGAGACTGATTCCGCCAAGCAGTTGTATGCGTTCGGCAATCGAGTCCACCAGTTCCGCTTGTTCTGAGAAGTGCTTATCAAACAAAAGGTGGAGCTGGTAAAAAGTCGGACCGGCAACTTGCCAGTGCGACTTCTTGTAGAGGTCGCGAATGGTGATGGTATCGGCGAGCAATTGATTCAGCCGTTCCGTCATCTCCAGGCGCACGGATTCTTCCAGATCGAGTGGCAGCATGGGGTTGACTGTGCCGTAGGTCTGGATCTCGGGAGCGCTCTGATGAAACCGTGGCTGGGCGCTGATTTTACCGCGATTGTTCGAGAAATCTTTTTTCGCCATGAGACTCCTTCTCACATTTACAGGCAGGCTTGGGGTGCAAGCTTGATTCGTATCTGGCAAGATGCCGCGCGCTCTGGCGCTGTTGCCTGAAACGCACCGGCACAGCCAGGGCAGGTCAACTCTGGAATCAAACTAGAGCAGTCTTAGGATCGCTCGTCCCATGGCAGTCAGGTCGCTCTGTACCATTTCTCTCACAACCCGCGCGTTCTCTCACGGCCCGCAAAAATTTTTCTTCGACGTCTAGCCCAGCTTCCGCCTCGCCCACCGGGCCTGTGTTTACATTCTTTTTATGGACTTTTTAGGCGTGCTTTATGGCCGCAAGTATCCAATCAAAGTGGGTGAACTGAGTGGGGATGGGCTAGCAGGCAAAGTCCGAAGCCGGACTTCTCCCCGGGGAAAGAATAAGGCTGCGTTCTTGCCGCGACTGGCGCAAACCCAGCTCTCCATGAGGAATCAACAATGCAGGATCTTGTGTTCATAGCCATCACGATCGCGTTCTTCGCGCTCTCGCTAGGGTACGTCCACTTCTGTGATCGAGTGAAGTGAGGTAAGCACCATGCACTTTGAATCGTTTGCCATGCTCGTCGTCAGTATCTTGATGGGGATTTATCTGCTGTACGCGCTGTTGCGCCCGGAGAAGTTCTGATGACCGCCAATGGGTGGTTTCAAATCGCGTTCTTCACTCTCCTGGTTCTTGCCGTCACCAAGCCGCTCGGCGTCTTCATGACGCGGGTGTTCAACCGCGAGCGCACGTTCCTGGACCCGGTGCTGCGGCCCATTGAGCGGGTGATTTATCGCGTCACCTGCGTCGATGAGAATCACGAGATGCGCTGGACAGAGTACGCCGTCTCGGTGCTGCTGTTCAGCGGCGTCTCCATGCTGGCGCTTTATCTCATCATGCGCGTGCAGGCGCACCTGCCCTTCAACCCGCAGAAGCTGGCGGGCGTCGCCAAGGACTTGTCGTTCAACACGGCGGCTTCGTTCACGACCAATACGAACTGGCAGGCCTACACGCCGGAAACCACGATGAGCTATCTGACCCAGATGGCCGGGTTGGCGTATCACAACTTTGTTTCAGCGGCCGCCGGCATCGCGCTGGCGATTGCTTTCATTCGCGGCATCGCGCGCCGGGAGATGCAGACCATCGGCAACTTCTGGGTGGACATGGTTCGCTGCTGCCTCTGGGTGCTGCTGCCGATCTCCATCGTGGGCGCGCTGCTGCTGGTATCACAAGGCGTTCCGCAGAATCTGAAGCCCTATGACACGGCGAAGCTGCTGGAGCCGCAGCAGGTGCAGAAGGTCGGCCAGGATGGCAAGCCCGTCGTAGACGCCGCCGGCAAGCCGGTCATGGATACCGTCACCGATCAGGTGATTGCCCAAGGTCCGGTAGCTTCGCAGGAGATCATCAAGGAATTCGGCACCAACGGCGGTGGATTTTTCAACGCCAACAGCTCTCACCCTTACGAAAATCCGACCCCTTTATCCAACCTGATCGAGATGTTTTCGATATTCGCGATCGGCGCCGGCCTCACCTACACGCTGGGACGAATGGTCGGATCGCAACGCCACGGCTGGGCTGTCTGGGCCGCCATGGCCATTCTGTTCATCGCGGGCGTGAGTACAGCCTACTGGGCCGAATCGCATAGCAATCCGTTGCTGCCCGGTGCCGATTATCGCGCCAGCGCGCTCCAGGCCGGCGGCAACATGGAGGGCAAAGAGGTTCGCTTCGGCATCGCCAACTCCGCGCTCTGGGCAACGGTGACGACCGACACCAGTTGCGGCGCCGTCAACAGCATGCACGACTCCTACACGCCACTCGGGCGGCATGGTGCCGATGGCCAACATGATGCTCAGCGAAGTGGTCTTCGGCGGCGTCGGCTCCGGCATGTACGGGATGATTATCTTCATCATTCTGGCGGTCTTTATTGCCGGCCTCATGGTGGGCAGAACGCCGGAGTACATGGGGAAAAAGATCGAGGCCTATGACGTCAAGATGGCGATGCTGGTGGCCCTCATTTTCCCGCTCATCATCCTGACCTTTACCAGCGTGTCGGTGCTGCATCCGTTCGGCACCTCGGCCATTGCCAACCCGGGTCCGCACGGATTCTCCGAGATCCTGTATGCGTACACCGAAGGCGCCGGCCAACAATGGCTCCGCATTCGCCGGACTCAGCGCCAATACCCTCTGGTACAACGTCACCATCGGTCTGACGATGCTGCTGGGACGTTTCTGGATGAAGATCCCGATGCTGGCGATTGCCGGCAACCTGGTGCATAAGAAGTCGGTTCCCGCGTCTCTCGGCACTTTCCCGGTCACCACGCCGTTATTCACCGTGCTGCTGATTGGCGTGATTGTGATTGTGGGTGCACTGACCTTCTTCCCGGCGCTTAGCCTGGGACCAATTCTGGAACACCTGCTGATGGGCGCAGGTAAGACGTTCTGAGGCTTGCTATGGCAACAATACCGAAAACTCCACCCGTTTCCCAGTTACCGCCGAACCTGTCAGGGTATACAAAAACCAAGGCCAAGAAGGTTTGGGAATGGAAGATTGTCCGCCGCGCGGTGCTGGACTCTTTCGTCAAGTTGAACCCGCGCAACATGATGGCCAACCCCGTCATGTTCGTCGTGGAAGTCGGAAGCGTAATCACCACGCTGCTGCTGTTTCACGGCAAAGACGCTTCCTTCGGATTCAACCTGCAGATCACGTTGTGGCTGTGGTTCACCGTGTTGTTCGCCAACTTCGCCGAGGCGATGGCCGAAGGCCGCGGCAAGGCGCAGGCTGACACCTTGCGCAAGGCACGCGCCGAAACCATTGCCAATCGCGTGCTCGCGAACGGGCAAATCGAACAGGTACCGAGTTCCCATCTGCGCGCCAACGACATCGTCATCTGCTCGGCAGGCGACTTCATTCCCTCCGATGGCGAGATCATCGAGGGCGTGGCTTCGGTCGACGAGTCGGCGATCACCGGCGAGTCCGCACCCGTGATTCGAGAGGCCGGCGGCGACCGTTCGGCCGTAACCGGCGGGACTCGCGTATTGTCCGATCAGATCCGGGTGAAGATCACGTCGAACCCGGGCGAGACCTTCCTCGACCGCATGATCGCCCTGGTCGAAGGCGCCGAGCGGCAGAAGACTCCCAACGAGATCGCACTGAACATCCTGCTGGCTGGGCTGACGATCATCTTCCTGCTGGCGGTCGTGAGCTTGCAGCCGTTCGCCATCTACGCCGGTTCGCCGCAGACCGTCTTTGTGCTGGTGTCGCTGCTGGTCTGCCTGATTCCGACGACCATCGGCGGACTGTTGTCGGCCATCGGCATCGCGGGCATGGATCGGTTGATTCAGCACAATGTGCTGGCGATGTCGGGACGCGCCGTAGAAGCCGCCGGCGATGTCAACACGCTGTTGCTGGACAAGACCGGGACCATCACGCTGGGCAATCGCCAGGCATCGGAATTCATACCGGCGCCCGGCGTCACCCAGCAGGAACTCGCCGACGCCGCCCAGCTTTCATCCTTGGCCGACGAAACTCCGGAGGGCCGCTCGATCGTCGTGCTGGCCAAGGAAAAGTATGGCCTGCGAGGACGCGAGCTCTCCGAACACGAGACTCACTTCGTGCCTTTCACGGCCCAGACCCGCATGTCGGGCGTGAACCTCAACGGCTTCGAGATTCGCAAGGGCGCCGTCGACGCCATCACCAACTACGTAAAGCAGAACGGCCGCGAGTTTCCCGCACAAGTGCAGACCGCGGTAGAAAAAATCGCACGCTCCGGCGGAACCCCCCTGGTGGTCGCCGAACGAAGCCGCGGCGCGCTCGGCGTCATCGAGCTGAAGGACATCGTCAAGGGCGGCATGCGCGAGCGCTTCGATCAGCTCCGCGCGATGGGCATCCGCACCGTCATGATTACCGGCGACAATCCCCTGACCGCTGCCGCGATAGCGCAGGAAGCCGGGGTTGACGACTTCCTGGCCCAGGCAACGCCGAAGGACAAGATGGACCTCATCAAGCGCGAGCAGAGCGAGGGCAAACTGGTGGCCATGACTGGCGACGGCACCAACGACGCTCCCGCGCTGGCGCAGGCCGATGTGGGCGTCGCCATGAACACCGGCACGCAGGCGGCGAAAGAGGCCGGCAACATGGTGGATTTGGATTCGAATCCCACCAAGCTGATCGAGGTGGTCGAGATCGGCAAGCAATTGCTGATGACTCGCGGCTCGCTGACCACCTTCTCGATTGCCAACGATGTCGCCAAGTATTTCGCCATCATTCCCGCCATGTTCGCCGGAACCTTCCCGGTGCTGAATGCGGTGAACATCATGCATCTGGAAACGCCGCAGTCGGCGATCCTGTCGGCCGTCATCTTCAATGCCCTGATCATCGTGGCCTTGATCCCGCTGGCGTTGCGCGGCGTGAAGTACCGTCCCATGGGAGCGGCCGCCCTGCTGCGCCGCAATCTCTGGATCTACGGTATTGGCGGCATCATCGTCCCGTTCATCGGGATCAAGCTGATCGACGTGTTGATTACGCGCATGGGCCTTGCGTAGGAGAGGAATGCGATGAAAAAGAATCTTCTGATTGCCGTACTGATGACGATCGCGACGACCGTTCTTTTAGGGCTGATCTACCCCCTCGTAGTGACCGGGTTCGCCCAGATTATTTTCCCCGATAAGGCCAACGGACAGCTCATCCAGCGGAACGGACAGGTCGTGGGCTCGCGCCTGATTGGACAGCCGTTTGGCGGACCTGGCTACTTCCACTCGCGGCCTTCAGCCGCGGGCAACGGCTATGACGCCGCGAACTCCGGCGGCTCCAACCTTGGACCCACGAACCAGAAACTCGTCGACCGCTTCAAACAGGATCTTTCCAGGTTGCAGGCGGAGAATCCCGGAAAACCGGTTCCCATCGACCTGCTCACAACATCCGCCTCCGGCCTCGATCCGGACATCTCCCCCGCCGGTGCGGAGTTTCAGGTTCCGCGGGTGGCGCGTGAGCGAGGCATGAGCGAAGACGCCGTCCGGCAGTTGGTTGCGCGACACACCGAAGGAAGGCAACTCGGATTTCTTGGTGAGCCACGAGTAAACGTTCTGGAGCTCAACCTGGCGCTCGACGCAACCCATCCCATGGCCAAGGTCGCCATGACGACACACTAGAGCAAGATCACCCCAGCAGGGAAACACCCCGGTTCGGCTCGAAGGAGCAGTTCCTCGCCTGTCCAGCAAGGAGTCAATCGAAGGGACGAGGACTGCCATCGCGAGTCTTGAAAACCAGGCGCCTCCGTTCGCCGATGCAGCTTTTGTCTTGCAGAACTGCTCGCCAGCAGTAAAATTCCAGCAACACTAAGAATTACAGAATGTGTCTGGAGAAAACGAATGCGAGGAGATAGCTGGAGCCGTCGGTCTTTCTTGAAAACCATTCCTGCCGTTGTCGTGGGCTTTTCCGCACTGGCGCACGGCAAAAGTGGCATGGCAGAGGTAGCGGTGAAATGGTCAACCGGCATCGAGTTGCCCCATACGAAGTTGCCGCCAAACGCAACAGACTGCCATCATCACATTTACGATTCACACTACCCGATGGCGCCTTACGCAGTGCTCAAGCCCGGCGACGCGCTGATTCCGGATTACCGGCTTCTCCAAAAGCGTTTGGGATGCACTCGCAATGTGATTATTCAGCCCTCGACCTACGGGGTGGATAACCGATTGCTCGTTGACGCACTTCGCCAGTTTGGCCTCAAGACCACGCGCGGAGTTGCGGTGGTGAACACGACTGTAACCGATGCCGAGTTGAAAAAGCTGGACGCAGTTGGTGTGCGAGGGATTCGCTTTAATATGATGCCGGCAGGCGCCACAACCTGGGAGATGGTGGAACCGCTGAGCAAGCGTATCGCTCCCATGGGGTGGCACATACAGATACAGGCTTCCGCCGCTGATATCCTGGAAAGAAAAGAGCTATGGAACCGTGTTCCCTGCCAGGTCGTATTCGATCATCTCGGACACGTGCCAGAGCCGGAAGGCGTCAATCATCCCGTGTTCGGGATGATCTCCGACCTGCTGCACAAAGACAAGGGCTGGGTAAAACTCTCCGGCTTCTACAATGACACCAAGATCGGTCCGCCGACTTACGCTGATAGCGTCCTGGTCGCAGCCGGATATGTGAAGGAAGCGCCAGAGCGTTTGGTTTGGGGCTCCGACTGGCCGCATCCGACAGAAAAAGACAACAACAAGCCGGACGACGCAGTGTTGTTGGACTGTTTTGCGAAGGCTGTCCCCACCGCTCAGGTGCGCAAACGCATTCTGGTGGATAACCCCGCAAAGCTGTACGGCTTTTAGTCGCTGGCTGCGATTTCGCCGGACTTAAAATCCCTCCGTTCGCCAACGGGGTCCCCGGCGAGCTCTGGCTCGCTGGGGGTTATTTGGCTAACGTGGGGTAGTTGCGGCCTGCGCGCACAGAAACTCCTCACGCACTCACTGCCCACCCGCTCCTTTCTTTGCCTGCTTGGGATTCCGGCAAACAAAACTAACGGCCTCATCGGTACTGCCGCTGCCCTTATAGACCGCGTGTTGTGGATAGCGGCACAAAGGACGGGTGCGCAGCACAGGCTGACCTGGGGTTATCGTTTGCGTATTTTGTGGCGATGATCTGGTCAGGCGCCTTGCCGTGCTCGACCCAATCCTCCAAGGCGGCAAACACGTTCTGCGCGGGATCGAGCGCGCCCGGCAACACGCCGAACTGCCCGAAGTTATTGGGGCCCGGTCCGAGGGCGCAGTGTCCCATGCCAGGCACCATGAAGACGCGGAAGAATTGGTCGGTTTCCTTCCTGGCCCGCTTATACTTCGAGCTGCCGAGCGGCGAGCCCTCGACGCCTGCCACCTTCCGCACCACGCTCTCATAGTAGTTGAGAGTGTTCTGTGGATCGGCCAAGGGATCGGCCCAGCCGTGCGGGATGATCAATTTACCGCCGCGCGCGCGAAATGCCGAGAGGTCCGGGCTGGTGGAGTTGATGATGGCGGCCATCTTCTGATCGGCCAACGCCACATCGCTATCGAAGTTCAGCTTATGAAAGTCCCAGTTCGGGTCGTTGTAGATGAAATACTTGAAGAAGTCGCTGCCCTCGGGAGCCGCAAACCCCGGCTGGGTCGGGCTGGTGCAGGGCTGGTTGGCGCAGATGCCGCCAGCCACCATGGCCCAACTCAGACCGTTGTAGGTGGCGCGGCTCGGATCGCTCGATTCGCTGCCCGGCTCCAGTCCGGGAAGGATCTTCTCGCCGGTGCGTGGATTGGTCGGGCCCGCATAGATCTTTTTCACTGCCTCCACCTGCGGCGCCGTCAGGCAGGTGGGCGCGTCCGCGCCCTTACAAAGCAGCACTGCGGGATCGAAATGGCACTGCCGCGGGTCGTCAATCACTCCGTCCTTGACTCCGTCGAGCGCATCGCAGGCGGCCAGTGCTGCGGCGGTGATCATCGGCAGCTTCGTATTCGGAATGTAACTGGCAGGATTGTTCGTGGTCGCCTGTACGTCCCAAACGCGCGCGGCGTATAAGTGCGTCCAGAAGTTCACCGGGGCGACCGCCTCGATCGCGTCATAGTCTTCCGGATAGCGCTGCGCTTCCATCAGTCCTTCGCGGCCACCATCGGAGCAGCCTGTCCAATAGGAGTGGCGCGGCGCGCGGCCGTAATAAGCCTGGATAATCGCCTTCGCATTGACCGCGGTCAGATGCGCCGCCCGATGGCCCCAATCGATGACTCGCTCAGGATGTCCGAACGCAAAGCTGCCACCCGGCGTGGCGGAGTAGTCGTGACCGGTATCGGTGCCGGCCACCGCATAGCCGCGCCGGAGTCCAACCGCCATGCCCTCGCGGGGGAAGGTCAAGCTGCCCTGGAAGTCGGCATTGCCGTTGCCGTTGAAATTACCGTTCCAGCCGGAGACCGGTAGCCAAACTTCAAACTTAATGTTGGAATCGCTCGTCGGCTTGATCACGCCCGTCACATAGCAAAACGCCGGCAGGCTGGTGCTCGGGACGTTTCCGTACATAACAATTGGAGACGCGCCCGGAGGGGTGAGTGCGCCCGCCGGAACCGGCTGCGCCCCGGTGATCGTTGTATTTGGCAGGCTCAGCGCAGCCAAGCTTTCGCATGTAGCCGCTGCGGCGGACTGGGCCACAAGGCAGCCAAAGAAAATGACCATCGCTACGACGAACAACCGCCCCGCACACTGCGGTGTTGCTTGACTGCCACCTTCATGGTTTCGATGCATGGTTTTCTCTTTCTTGCGTTGCCTTCGAGTACTCCACGTCTTTCCGTTTGGCGGAAGCGCATCTTGGGTTCATACGCCACTGCCGCCCGCGCCGGCGGCCGGTCCGTAGATACATAAAGATACAAAGCGAGAACACGCAACTTTATAGCAGAACTCAAGGAAAGAGCAAATTGGACGATGGCGAAATGGAGACTGTGTTCCTGATTGCCCACCTCAACCGTACAGGTATGTTTGACTACTGCGGCTAGAGCCCGGTGCCGAGCGCGCGGCCCGTGGAGTGATGCAACCTCCTCGGGTCCTGGATGGCATCGTCGTCAGCAGGGATCGAGCGCTGTCTGAAGTGAACGCTGATTATTCCACGACAACCGAGATGGCCGACGTGCTATTGCAAACCGCTAGCGTGCCGTTCCGAATCGGCCACCACTTCGCGTCGAATCTTACCGGAAGGGCATCGGCGGGGCCTCAACTACCAGAGGTGAAGCGAATGCGGCCGATGAACATGCCGTATCTTCTTGGCGGGGAGAGGCCAGCCCTTCAGCGGTGTGGACGAGAAGCGTAATGGCCTACTAATAGAGGCCAGGAATCAGCCGTGACGTCCGAGCGCAGTAAGCATCGTACTCGGCGCCGAACTGTGAACGTAGTAACCTCTCTTCCGCGCGGATGCGCGCAAAGAGAGGCGGCATGAGGAGGCCGCGAGCAGCACGCCAACCCCCGAACGAAAGGCAAGACCCCACCCCAGCAAATTTACGAGCAACCCCAGATAGCTGGGGTTGCGAAGGACACCGTAGATACCGCTTGTGACCAGGGTATGCCCGGGCTGGATGGCCACTGATGGTAGGGCGCAGTTCAAACGACCTAGTTCGCGTCGGTGCCGTTCAAGTTTACGCTACGTTTATAGGCGTCAACAGGTTTCTTAAAACCAGCAGGCGCCATCACCACCGTGCCCAAAATGAAAACTGCTGTCTCAGCAAACAATTGATAAGGCGATTTCACACCAACTACGCTCTCCTGCCTGCCTACTGTCCCCGAGGGTTGCGAGAAGTACGTCGTGCGAATTTCTTAGAAAAGCACCCGCAACGGCTGTGCAGACCAGAGGCCACCTGTGTTTTTGACTCGCCGATTCGCGTTGCGGACAGCCGCCCGTGGCAGGATGTTTAGGCATCGCGGCCAAAGAAACAGCCATCGCACGTAAAAGCTTTGTGAGATAAAGAGGAGCTAAGCGATGAAATTCTTAAGCCTGACTTGCATATTGCTGCTCAGCATGGCGTTTGCCGGACCAGCCCTCACGCAATCGGCTCCGAAAGCGTCCTGCGGCAGAGCGGAAAACTACATGCAGATGCACCAGATTGAAGCCAACTTCCACCAGGCGGCCACCGACCACAACTTGGACCAGATGATGTCCTTGTTTGCCAAAGGCGCCACCGTCGTCGCGTTCGGCAAGACTTACACCGGAGCCGATCAGATTCGCCAGTTCTGGCTTTCGTCCGGTCCGTTCACGCATCAGTGGGTAGGCTATACGCCTGCCTTTCTCATTACTTACAAAATAACCGGCAATACTGGGCATCTGAATTTCGATTGCTTCTACGCGGACACCCAGGACAAGAAAATTACCCGCCCACGCCGACGTGAGTGCCGTGGTAGTACTACAGAACGGCAAATGGTTGCTGCACGAAGTAACGATCACGGCGCATAAAGTTTAGTGGTGTCGGTTGCGTAACCAAATGGGCTTATGCGCACGACAATAACGGTTTCTTGAGATTGTCAAAAGCATCCTCCTCTTATAAGCCGCTTAATATCATTATCTTACGGGGAGACTTCTGTTTTCCTGAGGCCCTGGCATGAGACTGCGCTCGTTCTCGCAGCGGCTCGGCGAAGACTCCCTCCGACCAGTTTTATGAGCGGATTATGCGACCAGAAACAGCGTTTGCAGCAAGTGCTCTTCCCGCAAGGCGTGGAATACACGGATGGAGTTTATCGAACTCAGGAAACCAGCTACTTATTCAATGGCTTGTAGGGAATCGCATCTGAGAAAGAAGTGGCTGGTAGCGCTACCGGGAATCCCCGTCAAGGGCTTTTAATTTTTCCGATTTTGTTGGGGAAATCGCTGTGTCTAAAGGACTTATGAGAATAGATGTTTTTTAGTTTTCCCAGTAGAAATGGAATATTTCAAGGGTCAAAATCGGCGGAAAAAGGATACAAATGGATACAAGAATCGCAGAGGCGGCAGCCCTGCGCACCCACTTTGCGCCCAGAGGCGATTGCAGCCGGGAGAACCTCGCTGCATGGTTGCGGTGCGGCGTGTTGGTGCGGAGGTCAGGACGGCTTTTTGCACCACCCTGCCGTCCATTCTGGGCGGCGGTCGCAACCACCCCAGAGCCCCCGTTTCCGCTTGCGCCAGTGCATTTCTCTATAGCGAACAAAAAGCGAAAATGATAAACTTCCATTGCGTAAGTTCCCAGCAGGTTTCCAGATGCCAGACACTATGGACGAAGGCAGAAAACGAGCGCTGGCAATCGTTGCTGGAATCCTCGTAGCGCGTCACCTGAAAACGGCAGAGGATTTATTTGGCGGCTCGCAGGGCAGTCCCCGAACTGACGCCATGGTCGCCGCTGCGGTTCAGTGGGCAGAGCGCATCATGCAGAAGATTGAAGCACAGTGGCCGACAACGTTCAGCAATCGAGGCAATCAGAAATGAAACTCCTGCTTGGGTTCAGGAGCTCTCGCGAGGCGGGGTATATGCCTGCTAAACATTTTTGCGGATGAAATGAACTATACAGTGGGAGACAGTTCCACATTCCGGCGCGCCGGATCAGGAGCCGCATTATGAATGCCGTCGCTGTGCAGTACTTCGATGAGCGTGGGGGATTTTGGAGGGTTGGTTATCTGGAAAAAGCTGACCTCAAGTGGGCGTGGGTGCGCCCTGTGGTAGGCCGGACAGTGCGCGTTTCCGTCGCTCAGACGAGGGAGGTTGAGGCGAAGAAGTCCGAAGATTGAAGGTCGGCGACCCGTCACCGCGACCCATGTTACGTTTAGGAGCGGGTTTTCGTTACGGAGCCAAATGAGCAAGGCAGGAATTTCCCTCGATATTCCCGGATTCGGCTTACGGCATATCAGCAAATTGCTGACTGACTATACCGGCACTCTGTCCTGCGGAGGTCGGCTGACGGAGGGAGTCAGAGAGAGCCTTAACAAAATTGCAGAGTCGTTGGAAATTCATGTGATTACAGCGGACACGTTTGGCTTGGCTCTGAAGCAGGAATATGGCGAGAGGCTCGGTCTTGAGCACTGCGTTGTGTTTGGCAATGGAAATAATGACCGGCTACTCCTGAAGGCAGCAAAGGAGTCGGGCGGAATTGCAATTGCAGTGGACAACGGCGAGGGCTGTGCAACTGACGCCCTCTTGAATTCTCATATTTTCATCGTAGGGGCTGTTAACGCTCTCGGGCTTCTGCTCGAACCGAAGGCTTGTAAAGCCGCGCTTCGCTTTTAGTCCGGTCTTTGGTTGCGAAGCAGATTAGAGCCGCCGCTGCAACTGCGGAAAGGTCTTCGATGGAATTGCAATTTTTAGGATCAGGCGATGCGTTTGGTAGCGGAGGGCGCTTCAATACCTGCTTCTACGTGCGTGGCAGCAACAGCGCCTTTCTGGTTGATTGCGGTGCATCGTCGATGACTGCCTTCCGCAAGTTTGGCATCGATCCCAACACCGTTCGCACCATCATCATCAGTCACCTACACGGCGATCATTTCGGTGGGCTGCCGTTCTTCATTCTCGATGCTCAGCTTGTCAGCCGCCGCACCGCACCGCTCACCATCATCGGGCCAGCCGGAGTCCGCGACCGACTACTGGCAGCGATGGAGATTTTCTTTCCGGGCTCGACCAAGGTTGAGCGTAAGTTTGAACTCGCCTTTAGCGAACTGGAGACGGGAGTGCCGCTGAAGGTCGAGGGAGTCGAAGTTCTTCCGTATGAGGTCAAGCACGCCTGCGGAGGCTCGGCTTTTGCTCTGCGCTTGACTGTTGACGACAAGACCGTTTGCTATTCGGGCGATACCGAATGGGTGAGCTCCCTGCACGATGCCGCGCAAGGCGTTGATCTGTTCATCGCTGAGTCATACTCTTTCGAGAAACGAATCAAATTTCATCTCGATTACGCGACGTTAGCCTCGCATTTGCCAGAACTCGGGGCCAAGCGCGTAATCCTAACGCATATGGGGGCTGACATGCTGACTCGGGTCGGGGAAGCCGGGTGTGAGGCAGCCCATGATGGCATGATCATTTCAATCTGATAGGGGATGAGCATCGCAGGGCTCCCAACGCCTCGCCCTTACCGCCGAAAAGACGCCGCCCTGCCACGACAAAGTGTCCCAAACCGCAATCGTTTACATCGAGCCGTCTGTCAGCCCTCCATCTTTCTGGCGAGATCGATCATGTCCTCCGCGATAACGTCCCAATTCTCCTCGGCTTGGAGGTCTTTGCTTTGACGGGAACCGAATTCCGTTGAGCGTGGAATGAACCCAGTCCGCAGTCCGAGCGAGCGTGCTGCACGAAGATCGTAGTTATGGGCGGCTACTAACATGACCTGCTCCGGCTTTCCGCCGAGCAGGTTGACAGCGGTCAGGTAAACTTCCGGGCGAGGCTTGTACCAGCGTGCATTTTCCGCACTGATGATGCAGTCAAAGGGAAGACCAGCGAATCGGGCGATTTCAATGAGCCACGCAAAACTCGCATTAGACAGAGGGGAGAGAATATACCGCCTCTTCAAGAGCGTGAGCCCAGCGACCGAATCGGGCCAAGGACGTGTTCTTGTCCAAGCTCGATTGAGATACTCGATGTCGTGTTCACCAAGTCCGGTGATGTTGTGTTTGCCTAATAGCTGAACGAGTGCCTGCCGATAGAACACGTCCATCGTCGCCCACGGAAGCTCGCCGCCATTCACTTTCTGTTTCGCTGGTTCATAGGCATTTCTCCACTCGTTTAAGAATGCCTCCCAGTCAACCGTCAAATCCTTCCGTCGCCCAAGCGCAAATAGCTCATCGAGCACACTGCTGCGCCAGTCAACAAGGGTTCCCCAAGTATCGAAGATCAACGCCTTCACTTCATCTTGTGGCTTTGTCATTTCAGATAACCATCGAGTTCGGATTGACCGCAACTCCCTGACGCACGGCGGCGACAACTTTTTACAATTCACGGAACAGGAATCCACAGCATGGGATTAATTTATCGCCGTCGCACCGCAGCAACGCTTGTATTTCTTCCCTGAGCCGCACGGGCAGGGATCATTCCGCCCAACCTTAGAAGTGCTGCGCCGAGGCTCAGGCGTAAAGCCGGTTTCCCCGTGGACTTGTCGATGCGCCCTGAAATACCGATATGCCCCCACGAGCCCCGCCGCCATGTGCACGATGATTTCTTCGCGCTTTTCTGGGCTGATTGGCTCCGGGCGCATTGTTGGGTCATCGTCGTGCTCGTGGAAGAGCGCCATCATCGGAATCACGCAGCCGCCATGTTCCTCGTCATCGAGCAACTTCGCCCAGCCGTCACGCCGCATGCCCATGCCCCGCATAAAGCCGCGAGCCCAATCGTTCCCGTGTGCGACACCGTCCTTATCCTCCAGCAGGGATGGCCCGTAGACCTCACCTTTATGCAGGGTTTCGGCGATTGTGTTCCAATGCCGCATCATGAGCCCTAAGATTTCGTTCGCCTCATCGAGACTGCCAAACTCGCAGGCGTCCGACATCTCGCCGCCGAAGACCTCCGGGTAATATTCGCTGGGCATCACGGTCTCGGGGCCTGCGATGAGCGCGGCGAAGAATCCATCGAGTTCTTCCAGATTCATGGCCTCGCCTCCCTTGCAGGACTTAAGGAAGTCTCCGAGACGGTCAAATTCGGCGTCCGTCAGTGGCTCGTTCTGGGTGAACTTTCTCATTGGGATTTCAAACCACCTTACGATACTCCTCTTTGCCCGTGGCTTTTCAGGCTGGCAAGCAGCCCCGAATACCGCCGCTGCGGTCGATCATTGTGCACGGCGATTCCCAACGCTTTTTTCTGCCCTATCAGCATGACCAACTTCTTGCCTCTGGTGATTCCCGTATAAATAAGGTTCCGTTGCAGCAGCATGTAGTGCTGGGTAGCCAGCGGGATCACCACAGCGGGAAACTCCGAGCCTTGCGACTTGTGGATCGTGACCGCGTAGGCAAGCGAGACCTCGTCCAGTTCGCCATAATCGTACTTCACCCGGCGCTCATCGAATCGGATCGTGACTTCATGCTCCACGGGGTCGATGCGCTCGATGGTTCCGATGTCGCCGTTGAAAACGTCCTTGTCGTAATCATTTTCGGTCTGGATGACCCTGTCGCGCATCTGGAATCGCCACCCGAACCGCTCGACCACAGTCTCTCCCGCCCGCGATGGATTCAACGCTTGCTGAAGAGCCGTATTGAGTTCACGCACCCCGAGCGATCCTCGGTTCATCGGGCAAAGAACCTGAACATCGCGGATGGGATCGAACCCGAAGCGTTGCGGAATCCGTTCCTTCACCAGCTTGACGAGGGTGGCGACGATATTCTCTGGCTCATCCCGTTCGGTGAAGTAGAAATCCGAATTCCGCTCTGTTGCGTGCGTGTCCGGCATCTGCCCCCGGCGAATCCGGTGCGCTGCGGTGATGATCTGGCTGTCCGCCGCCTGCCGGAACACTTCCGTGAGCCGGACGGTCGGCACCAAACCGCTTTCGATCAAGTCGTTAAGCACCGTACCCGGCCCGACCGATGGAAGCTGGTCTATGTCGCCGACCAGAATCAGTCCAGCTGGTTCGGCACCGCCTTGAGCAGAGAGTGCATCAGCGGCACATCCACCATGGAAGTCTCATCCACGACCAACAGACCGCAAGAAAGCGGATGGGCTTCGTTCCTGCTGAACCGACCTGTTCCGGGATCAACTTCCAACAGGCGATGAATGGTCTTCGCTTCCACGCCAGTCGTTTCTGTCAGCCTCTTCGCTGCTCGCCCGGTTGGGGCACAGAGGAGGCATTTCACCTTCTTGGCATTAAGGATCATCAGGATGGAGTTCACGAGCGTGGTCTTGCCCACGCCCGGGCCTCCGGTGATGATCACCACCCGGTTTGCCAGAACCGTTTTCAGCGCCTCACGCTGGCTTGGGGCGAGCGTCTTGCCTGTCTTCTGCTCGCACCATGCGACGGCTTTGTCGAAGTCAATCGGCGGATAGAGCGGTTGCCCTTCCGCCAATCGCTTGATTCTTGCCGCAATCCCCTCTTCCGCTTTCCTGAGATGGGGGAGAAAGATCAGCGGCTCGCCGTCGATTTCCTCCAGCAGCAGGGAGCCGCCTGTGAGCATCTGCGAAAGCGCCTGTTCGACGATGGACTCCTGCACCTCCAGCAGCTTCACCGCCGCCGCTTTGAGCTTTTCCATAGGCAGGGCACAGTGTCCGTCTGAGGTCGCCTCCAGCAGCACGTGGTCGATCCCCGCCGTGGCGCGGTTGATGGAGTCTTTCGGAATCCCAAGTTTCTGGGCAATCTGGTCGGCGGTGGCAAAGCCGATGCCGTAGATGTCCTTCGCCAGCATGTACGGATTACTCCGCACCTT
Source organism: uncultured Acidobacteriota bacterium (assembly GCA_963786555.1). GTDB lineage: Bacteria > Acidobacteriota > Terriglobia > Terriglobales > Acidobacteriaceae > CAWBRT01. Next base: position 1,798 of record CAWAZO010000012.1, on the reverse strand, counting down.
TTCAATCGCCTGTTCGCCGTAAGCTTTGAAGATTCGTACCGCTCGACTGGTGCTGACCCCGTGGCTGTGCAGGAACAGCATGATCTCGCGAACCTGCTTCGCCTCGTTCCACGCCCGTTTGATCCGCTCCCGGCGCTTGGGGCCGATACCGTCAACCCTTTGCAACTCGGGGCTTCGGTATTCGATTACGCTCAACACATCCGTTCCGAACTTCTCAACCAGCTTCTTCGCCAGAACCGGGCCGATGCCCTTGACCAAGCCGCTGCCGAGGTATCGCTCGATCCCTTCGACCGTGGTTGGCGGCACCGTCTTCAGGGTGCTGGCTTTGAATTGCAGTCCGTGTTCTTTGTCCCTGACCCACCAGCCGTCCGCAACCAGCCATTCCCCGGCGCTCACAGAAGGCAGCGAGCCGACGACCGTGACTTCTTCCCGCTGGCCTTTGACTTTTACGCGCAGTACGCAAAACCCGCTCTCGTCGCTGTGGAACGTGACGCGCTCGATCAGCCCGGAAATTTGTTCCGTTGTGGGTTGGCGTTCAGGGGTTGCAGCATTCATGGGTGGGAATCATTTTCCATGTTCACCGCCAGCATTGCCTCGGATTTGTTCAGCGAGGATATTAACGAAGACGGAAAGCAGCGATCAGCATCGATTGGTTCCTGTTGCCGAGCAGCGAGTTGGCGAGTGCAGAATACCCTCGAACCTGAGATGTTCATTCTCTACGGGAGGCACATAATGCGCCGTGCAATTCTCGTCCCGATCTCGTTCGTCTTGATTTTGTCTGGTATACACCTTGCCGCTCAGAGCACATACACCGCCGACCAATCCAAAAGCCACATCGGCGAACGTGCCACCGTCTGCGGCGTCGTTGCGAGTGCCCGCTACGCAGCTTCGAGCAAGGGGCAGCCGACATTTGTGAATCTGGACAAGCCGTACCCCAACCAAATCTTCACGGTTCTCATTTGGGGCAGCGACCGTGCTAAGTTTGGAGCGCCGGAAAAGGATTTTGCCAAGAAGAACATATGCGTCACCGGGATGATTGAACAATTCCGTGGCGCAGCCGAGATAATCACACAGACACCGTCACAAATAGCAGTTAAATCGCCGCGGGAGAGGGCTCTCCCGGCCTGGGATTAATTCAATTTACCGGGCAGAGGTGAGGACACAGACAATTCGCTGCAATCGTACTCCGCACCCAATCTGCCGGGGTTCATGTCCTCGGCAATAACGGTCGTCGGAAGTGCGATTTCAACGACGGAATATCCTTCCTCTCTGCATAAAGGATACTGGGGGAAAGAATCAAGATATCCACGTGCTCGTGCGTATCTCTCATTTGCCACGTCGTTGTTGTACTGAGACTGACGAAGATAAAGAAGATTGAGCGTCGGGTGTTCCGTGCGCAGTATCTGCATTAACTTGTCATCTATAGCGTACAGACCAAGGACTCTGGTCGATTCAGGTGACAATATCTGCACAATGAGAGGTTCAAGAGTCACAATATATGTTGGTGCGCTGTGGGATTGCGCCGCAAGCCGTGTTACCGCAATTGCGGGTGCTAGCCGTGCGGCAAATTCGTCGGCATGAACGTCTTCTCGGAGATTCGTCGTGCCAAGATAGCAAGCAACACCATACAACGCAGCGATGCCAAGCACTAAGCGCTTGTGGGTGGAGGATACTCGTGTGTGCTTCATAAGTTCCACCAGCCCAACACCACCCAATATCGACCAGAGTGCGGCTAGATTCATAGAAAAGCGCAACGTCTGGAACGGATGCACAGAGACCCCGTGGAGATAATAATAGC
>CAWAZO010000011.1:0-560249 GCA_963786555.1 uncultured Acidobacteriota bacterium | reverse complement strand
GTACGTCCATACCGGTAATTGGTGCTTGCCGAATTTCACAGTCTCGCTTCCCTCTCCGATTGCTTTAACAACCGTATCATCATCATTTAACAACAGGCGCGCCTGGTCAACATAGTTTATTTCGGTGGCCTCACCAATTTCTATTTTGCCCTGAGTTGCGGAAATCTCTCCCAGTATAATTTTAAGCAAAGTGGTTTTGCCGACACCGTTTTGTCCCACTACACCCATTTTTCTTCCCGGTTCAAAGTTAAAATTAAAACTCTCGAACAGAGTTTTACCGCCAAGCTTGCTACCGACGTTTTTTAACTCAATAACTTTTTTACCAAGCCGTTCAGGTTCGGGAATAATCATATCCACATCAAGCTCAACTTCGGCTTTCTCTTCAGCAGCTAATTCATAATAATCATCAAGCCTGCTCTTAGCCTTTGTTCTTCTTGCTCTCGGCCCGCGCCTCACCCATTCCAGTTCCCGCTTTAGGAAAAGCTGTTTCTTGCGCTCCTCAACTTCCTGAACAGCCTGCCGTTCCGTTTTGTTAATAAGGTAGCCGGTATAATTTCCCTGGTGAGAATAGAATGTGCCTGAAGAAAGCTCAACAATCCTGTTGGCAATCCTGTCAAGAAAATAGCGGTCGTGGGTAACAAAAATGCAAGTGCCCTTGTATCCTGCCAGAAAATTTTCAAGCCATTCAATTGATTTTGTATCAAGATGATTTGTAGGTTCATCAAGAATAAGCAAATCCGGGTTTGCTATTAATGCACGGCAAAGCGCTACGCGCCTTTTCTCTCCGCCCGACAAAACATCAACGTACCTGCTACCTTCCGGTGCATCTAACGAGTCGATAAGGATATTAATTCTTTTCTCAAGATTCCATGAATCCTTCCTTAATATCGTTTCTTCAAGATGATGCTTCTTTGGGGAATCAAAAGATGTTTTCTCATATTCTTTTATCAGTTCCAGTTCACTACCCGCGCCGGATAAAATATTATCATAAACATTTTTAGTTTCATCTAAGGTAAACTCCTGTGAAAGAAAACCGATAACCAGATTTTTTTTCTTTGCAACCTCGCCGGAATCGGGGGGCATCAGTCCTGATATTATTTTTAAGAATGTAGATTTTCCGGAGCCGTTTCTTCCCACAAGCCCTATGCGGTTCCCTTCATGCACGCTTAATGATGCTTTATCAAGTATAACCTGTTCACCGAATTGTACGCTTAGTTCTTTTGCAGTTAATATAACAGGAGTAACGTTGTCAGTAATAGCAGCCAAAATATTTCCATAAATAAAATGATAAAGACAAATATACGGCTGTGAAGTTTAAAATTTAGTGGTTAATTACTGTGGACCGGGATATAATTAATATGAAAGGAGTATGAGTTTACACACTCATAGTACCTAAAAATAAGTTTCCCTTTAAAAGTAGAGATGATATTCTGCAACAAAGTAATTAATAATAAACTAAACAGTCCTCATGTAGTACAAAAATAATTGCGCATAAATATACAATTTTTTATTTGAGACAATTGATACTACAAAGGAAATTGATTATACTTTTGAGATTACGTTTAAAATCAATATTTTTACGCTGTCAACTTTGATGGGCATGTAGGCTATTCGTTGCAGTAAAGGGCTGACAATCCTTAAGTAGGCGATTTCCCTTATAAAATCGGGGTAAATTTCGTTCAGATTCCCTAACCCATAACAAATTCGATTTCACATTTTTTTATAAGTAATGGAACAACTATATTATGTCTGATGATCCCGAATCACAACCTTCTATTTCTTCACGTATTAAAAAAATAATTCTTGGCGCACCGCGCAATATTAACGATCCACGAATATTTCATAAAATTGCATTAATCCCCGTCCTTGCCTGGATTGGACTCGGCGCCGACGGATTATCTTCTTCTTCATACGGCCCGGAAGAAGCATTCAGGGCTTTAGGACAGCATACATATCTTGCCTTGTTATTAGCATTGGCAACTGCATTAACTGTATTTATCATTTCTTATGCTTATTCCAGGATTATCGAGCATTTTCCTCATGGCGGAGGCGGCTACATAGTTGCTACACATATGCTGGGTGACAGGGCCGGGGTTATTTCCGGATCAGCTTTACTTGTAGACTACATCCTAACAATTACAGTTTCCATTGCGGCATGTGCAGACGCAATCTTTAGTTATCTTCCTCTTGAAATGCAAAGGTTCAAATTATTATTTGCTTCGATATTAATTATCCTTTTAATTGTTTTAAATATTCGTGGAATAAAAGAATCTATTACAGGGTTAGCGCCTATATTTGCTACATTTATTTTAACACATGTAATACTTTTAGGATATGGTATATTCAGTCACATCAGCGAAGTTAAGCCTGTTTTAAGCAGCTTTCATACAAACTTACAGCATGATATAACCACTATTGGTTTTTTCGGAATATTAATGCTTTTACTTAGAGCATACTCACTTGGAGGCGGTACATATACCGGTATTGAAGCAGTTTCTAACGGGCTTCAGATTATGCGCGACCCTAAAGTAAAAACAGGCAAACGCACTATGGTCTATATGGCTACCTCCCTTGCAATTACAGCAGGCGGACTATTTTTATGTTACCTGTTGTTTAATGTTAAAGCCACGGAAGGCAGAACCCTAAATGCAGTTTTGGCGGACAGCCTGTTTAGTTCCTGGGGCTTTGGCAAAATGCTTGCATTAATAACAATTTTTTCTGAAGGCGCTTTGTTACTTGTCGGCGCCCAGGCCGGATTTATCGATGCTCCAAGAGTAATGGCCAATATGGCAGTTGACTCATGGCTGCCTCATCGTTTTGCTGCTTTCTCGGAAAGGCTAACAATGCAGAACGGTATAGTTATGGTCGGTTCGGCGGCATTAGGCTTGCTGCTCTATACGCACGGTAGTATCGGGGCGCTTGTTGTTATGTATTCTATAAATGTGTTCTTAACTTTTTCTCTTTCGGAATTTGGTATGTCCAGATTTTTTATCACTCACAGGAAAAAAGAAAAAGAGTGGAAGAAACATTTAAGTGTGCACCTTACTGGTCTTACTTTGTGCTTAACGATTTTAGTTATAACTATTTTCGAAAAGTTTTTGGAGGGCGGCTGGCTTACGCTTGTTCTTACGTCCATTGTAATTTCCCTTTGTTATATTATCAAGAATCATTATAAAAAGGTAAAAGAAGATATGAAAAAGTTTGATCTTCTTTTAATCGATATACCTACACTGGGAGAACCTAATAAAGAACCAGTTGATAAAAAGAAAATGACCGCTATTCAATTAGTCGGCGGTTATAATGGTTTTGGTATACACACATTCCTTACAATCGTTAATCAATTCCCGGGCTTCTATAAAAATTTTATTTTCGCTTCGGTTGCCGTAGTAGACCAGGGATTGTTTAAAGGAGAAGAAGGCTTTGAAAAGCACAAAACTGCTGTTGAGGAATCATTGAAAAAATATGTTGATCTTGCCAGAAGACTCGGTTTTGCAGCAGAGTACAGGATGGAAACCGGAACGGACATAATTAAAACCGCAACTGATTTGTGTAAAACAACATCAAAAGAATTCAGCCACTCAATGATTTTCAGCGGGAAGCTCGCTTTTAAAGTTGAGAAATTCTATCACCGGTTACTTCATAATGAAACTGCATTTGCAATCCAGAGAAATCTTCACTGGAGCGGAGTTCCTACAATGGTTCTTCCGATAAGGATGGATTTATAGAGAATATCTTTAAACATGTATATCATATGATAGAAGCAATCGAATTCCCGGTTGCTTAATTTTTTTTAGAGAATTAATTGCTTTTTATTTATCACCTTTAGCCAATGCTACTCGTCAGCCCCTGACTAAGTAAAGAGTTTGTTGAACGTGGAATTAAGGCTGCATTAATTCAAAGATGAGGTCATCATAATAAAAGTCGTAAAGACCACCGTAATTATTATTGTATAAAATTTAAGCCAAGGGGTAGCAAACCTTTGAAACATTTTAAAAATATCATTAACACCCCGCTTCGTTGGAGTGTTAATGAATTTAATTCGCATATTCCTAAATATGCGGTTTGCTTGGAACTATTTCCGAAATAAAATAAAGATTACCATAAACCATAGTATTTGAAAAGTTTGGAAACTACAGCCCATAATCAATTCCTACGAATAGTCTTAATCTTCTAATATTACCGGTGTCCAGCATCAAGTTACTTCCGAGAACCAAGCCCAATGGATAAACCGGATCCCAAACCCCTCTTAATCCAAAAATAATTTGATGAAAGGCCGTTCCGCTGAGGATATTTGTTCCTAAAACAGCCGATAGACTCGATTTGTTTACCGGGATCATAGGGCGTGACAGATATACATTTAACAATAGGTAAGAGCTTATACGGTTCGAGTCGGCAGAATTATTGAAAAAAGAAGCGCCTAATCCTATAGATGCCCCAATCCGTGATGGTTCAAAATTTCCAAAAATTAAAAAATATATATTGGAAATTACTGGTGGAATCTTTTACTAGGGATTTAATAACAATTCTATTTTTTGTATTTATCTCTATTTTGAACATCTTGATTTCCACATAGATTGAATCATCTTTGGATTTGAATTTAACAAGCTTAAGCTTCTGCAATTGAGTGCTATCAAGTAACGATTGCTCCGGACTACTTATCCCACCACTCTTATCCCCAAGTACCAAAGAGGTCAGCGATTTTATAATACCGCTCAAAGAATACTCTCTTGGCCCAGGTTCATAGTCTAACACTTCTATACGAATTGTTGCTGTATCTGCTATCAAACTATTTAGTTCCCATTTCTCAGTTTTGATACTATCTTCTTTCTGTGTCGTTACATTAACACTATCTGTTTTCCATGTAGTGGTCTTTATAATTTCTGTCTTCTTTTCATTAAATTTTTCTTTTGTTGTTAAATCATAATCCGAGAATATGACAACCCATACATAGCGTTCTCCGAATAATTCCGAAATATTTTTTTCATTACCCTTAACTAAACTGACTAGAGCGGGAGACCCCTTTTTGATATAACAAAGAATGTTCGGCAGAGCAGGATCGCAGGGGTCGCCAAAATAATATTTTTTAAGAGCCAGCCATTTGTTATCGCCCCCGGTTCCTAAAGAATTCAAAATATTCCTTAATTTTAATAATCTTTCAGGAGTTAATTTCTCCGTAACTCCATTTGTGTATGTTTGGTCTTGAGAACATTGAGGATATATCAGGCATGAACTGAAAATGAAAAGAAATAAAAACAAGTAACCTAAAAACGTCTTCATGACGAAACCTCCCTCTGTCTTTGAATTAATTTGTTGGAACTTTATCTTACATTGGGCCTGCACTCTTCGGAATACATTAAATAGCCTTTTACTATTGCTTTCCGTAATAATAAAGTTCTTTGCTGGCGTTAACCTTCCTCTATATGGTATCTGTATAATAAGCTTACTGTAATATGGAAGAAAACGTAGATGAGTCACCCATCGTCTTTTGACTATATGGTCGTGGGGAAAGAAATTACAGACGACAATATAATTTATATTAAATCCGACTTTCTGTCAATATATAAATTAATTGGGCTTATTTTAAAATTATATGTCATTTATTTTTCAGGTGCAAGAATTAGCCTTTATTTTAGGCTCAGAATATTAATATATTATATACAGTAGGAAGTATATTTTTCTATAATAAATCGGGAGTAGATAAATGGCGGTAATTAGAGTACAAAAAATTAAACTTATGAAATCACTAAAACTCCTCCTTCTTTTTTTCGCTTTATTAACATTAAGCTTTACTTATGTAAATCCTGATGAAACTAATTATTTTCTAAAAACTTCCGGTGACAGACCGTACGGTATTGCTTTTGATAACAAAGGACTAATGTATATTGTAACCGCTCCCGAAACGGGCAATGGGACGCTTTCTAAAGTTACACCGGATGGGAAGGTTACTGCAGTAGCTGTAATAGAAGGAAATTTTATCGGGCCGGGGATTTATATTGATTCTGATAATAGCATATTTATAACAGCAGGAGACGATTTATTAACAATTTTCCCTGATGGCAAAACCAAAATAATTGCCGAGGGATTTTCCAGATGTATTGATGTTAAGACAGACAAACGTAAGAATATATATGTAGCAGATGATTTGCAAAATACCATTTATATAGTCACCCCCTCAGGTAAAAAGAATATTTTTTACAAAGGTGATACTGTTGGTTCCTTTATTCTCACTTGCATAGCTTTTGACAGCAGCAGCGAGAATTTATATGCAAGGGAAGGAAACAGTATTCTCAAATTTCACATAAAATCTGATGGCACTTCGGGAGAGCCTGAGGTAATTATTAATAATACTAAAATGTTTTATTTGTGCATGGACAATAATGATAATTTATATGCAAGCACGCTCGATAATGTAATAAAAATCGATACCAGTGGGAAAGCGCAATTTCTTTCTCAAACATCATTAAAAACTTCGCTTGGCCTGGCTATTGGAGGTAAAGGATTTGATGAGAACAGCCTGTATGTCGCTGTTGAAGATGGAATAATAAAAGTGCCTGTCTCAAAATAGATGCTGAAAATTTGTGTGACCTTTCTGACGGATACGGCATGATGAATTAACAATGCTTAAGCTATGGGAATAAAAAATAATTATGAATTGTACGGCAAGTCAGCTGCAATACAAATTCCCCTATCAACTTCTTTCATTTTATCCTTAGTAAGTTCCCCGGTTTTATTTTTAATTCTGATTTTATCAATTGTTCTTATTTGACCACAATGTATAACGCTTTCTTTTGTTAGACCGCCTTCGGGCGGTAGAACAGGTATATGAAACGGGCTTGCTTTTCCGTATGAATCAGTAATAGGACAAATTATAACCGTTGCAGCGTATTTATTAATAATGTTATTGGAAACAATAACGCATCTTCTTTCTTTTATTTCACTTCCCTTTGGCGGATTTAGATCAACAAAATAAACTTTCCCTCTTAAAATATCAGGCATTATTCATACTCCGCTTCGGCTTCGCTCCAGTCGGAAGCAATCTCTTTATCTAAGTTATAATAGAATTTGCACGCCTCAATCATTTCTTTTTCCAAGTGTTCTCTTTCAGTTATTTTAATAAATTCCGTAAGAGCTAACTTAGTCATATCGGTAAAATTAAGTCCAAGTTCTTCCCTTATTTCATCAACTTTCTGAGAAAGCTGAACGGGAATCCATAATTCTTTTCTTACCGAATCATTTTGTTTTAATGACGCCATTTCTCATCCTGTTATTTTTACGTATAAAAATACGTATATTTTTTACGCATGTCAAGTAGGCTATCTGTACGCATATTACTCCTCAACATAATAATTTATGGAAATTCGCTATATCAGCGACAGAATAGAATTTTTGACGTTCGATTACTCAAACATACGGCAAAAAGATTTTCTCCAGTACATCCATCATTTTTTCATGGAAGATTGGTTTGGAGATAAAATCATTAAACCCCGAAGCAATAAATTTTTCCCTGTCGCCGGGCAGTACATATGCAGTTACTGCAATAATGGGAATGTCCTCCAATCCCGGCATTTTATGGATAATGCGCAAGGCATCAAGACCGTTATACTCACCCTGAAGATTTATATCAATAACGAGGAAATCAAATTGATAACTGTTTAAAAGCGGAAGCGCTTCCTCAAAACTGACAGCAAATTTTATTTCCTTTAGCTCCTTCATCTGCACTTTGAAAAGAATCTGTGAATCAACCTGGTCTTCAATATATAAGCATGAAAACGAAGAAAGGGTAAATCTTTCGGAAGCCTTGCCGGGTGTTCTACCTGTTGGATGTACAGTTTGTTTCCCTTCCGGTTTTTTATAATATTTTTCCTCTATGGGAGGAACTTCTTTTATGTACTCTTCTTCCGGCTGCGGTTCTGCCTGGACGGGCTCTTCATTTTTAATCTCTGCTTTTAGTTCACTAACCTTCTCTGTAGTTGCATACAGCCCTGGTTCTTTACCGGTTTTCTCCTGAGGTTTATTAGTATCCATACCGGAAAATTCCAGCGGGAAAACAAACCTGCAATCCGGTTTATCCTTTCCCTGGTCTATTACCTCAAACTTTCCGTTTAATGATTGCAGTAAAGATATGGCAAGGCCAATCGTCATTTTAGAGATACCTAAATCCTTCGTTGCTCCTGTTTTCCCGGCTTCAAATATCGTCTTGTAACTTCCCAGCATATATTCCGATATGTGAGAATAATTATCCTTTAAGGAAACCGCAAAATATTTATCGTCCGCCTGATAAGCTGAAAAATATATTTTCTTCTCTTTATTAATTAGAACCGAAATTTTTAACAAAGTTGAAACAAGATTCTGGAACCTCTCTTTATCGGAAACAAATTTTAACGACGACGATATTTTACCGTAAGCAAATTCAACGCTGCGCCCGCCGGAAATATCATTAAAATTATTCTGTAATTTATCTATTATTTCGGTTATTGCAATTTCCTCAGGAATGAATTCCGCATTTACTTTGTTAACATTAGAGTATTCAATAACCGAATTCATTATACCCAAAAGCCTGCTCCGGTTTTGGTTAATAATTTCCATAGCCTCTTTTTGTTCAGGAGTTAAGTTTTTCATATCATTTGTGAATTCCTGGACAAACCCGAGTATTACATTTATTGGTGTTAAAAGTTCATGGAATAAGCCCGGTAAAAATTCAGAGTCAATGGGCTTAACTTCATTCGAGTCCGATGTTGCTGATTTTTCCGGTACAACTTCCTTAATTATTTCATTTATCCCCGGTTGTGCCGGGTTATCCTTTATAAGTTTTGCTACTATACTAAATGAATCTACTTCCCTTTTATAATTTAACACAGGTATGGCAGTTAATTCTACTTCAAGAAATTTACCTTCTGAATTTTTTAACTCAGTTGATATTGTAACCGCTTCAATAATATGAGAATGGAAGATAGAGGAATTTATTGTTCCCCTGTCGTCATTTTTTACGTGAGCTGTAAGTGATGTATTTTCAATTTCGTCTTTAGAATAGCCCAAATATTTTTTTATAGCAGGATTAGCAAAAGTTATAATCCCAACATTATCAGTGATAAAAAGAAGATCATCCGTGCTGTCAAAAGCAGTTCGGTATAGCTGGCTTTTCTTTTCAAGCTCAAGTTTTCCAGTCACGTCTCTTATTATATTAAAATGCGCATCCTTTTCATTATACTTAAAGGCTATTTTACTTATTTCAACAAAGATATATGAGCCGTCTTTTTTGGTATGTTTATAGGGTCCGGTAAACTTGCCTCCCTTTGCAGCCATGTTGGACGGATCCAGCAGCGTCTGAATATCTTCAGGCGTATACAGATCGGTAAGATCCATTTGTAAAAATTCATCTTTCCTGTATCCATATAGGGATAAGGCAGCTTCATTAGCCTCAATGAACCTAAGATTTTCAGTATCATAGATGAAAATAGGTTCAGGATTATTTTGAATTAGAATTTCAAACATTCTTCCTCTTTTATTAATTATTCTTTCTAAATTATCTTCAACGGCAGTTTCTTCAAACAATATTGAAAATCCTTCAAGTTCATTTGCCTTGCCGAAGATTTTATTTAATGAAACAATTAAATTTTTAGTGAATTCTTTATTTAATCCAGCTTCTAAAGATAACTCAAATTTTCCAGAACCGGGTGTTGAATTTAGGAACTGTTCTACATGTTCAATCAATCTAAGCGGGAAAACTTTTGCATAAGAAAGATTCCTTAAATCAAAAAATTCATCTGAAAATAATTTACAAAAATCTTCGCTTCCATGCCTTATTATACCTCCCTTATCAATAAAAGCTAAGGCTTTGGGAAAATTTTTAAGAATATTGTTTGAAGGGTCAAACAGGCCGACATCTGCAGATTGTTCCTCATCTTCCGCCTCAATTTTTTGCGCAACACCTATTACCGCAATAACATTGCTGTCGGAATCACATAAAGGTATTTCAATAACCCTGAAATTATTCGGATCGTTTACGCCAGCTATCGGTATGCCCTGCATTACAGTGCAGTTTAATGTTTCCTTAATATAATTTTCGATTGTGTTATAAAATTCAACAATGTATGCCGGTAAAAATGACTGCACCGGCTTGCCTTCAATCTGGGAAGGCTTTAATCCGAGATTTGACGCAAGCTTGATATTAACAAGTGCAAATGCTCCTTTTATATCTTTAATCCAGAATAGCTCGTCCAGTTCATTAGCTTTTCTGGATATTTTATCTTTACCAATAAATGTAAACGGGTATAGCGACTTAATTTCATCTATAATATTTAGAATGACTTCACTGGAAATAATCTTTTTTAATTCGTCGGTTTGTATTTTAAATTTTGTTACTTCTCCAATTTCAAGCTTTGATACGTGAGGTATAAAAGTACAGAATATAAAAAGTTCGTTTTCTTCCTTATATGAGTTAATAATTGCATGTACATTTAATTCACTGCCGTTTCTTAAAAGCAAATGAATGTTTTCAGTAGCAGGTTTATTATTTGAAAATACGCCCTCTATTAAATCGTTAAGCCTGGTAATAGTCTGGTCATCGAACAGATCACATATATTCTTATTCGTGGAAATAGCAAGCAGATCTTTTGCATTTTTATTATAGGATATAATTTCGCCGTCATGATCAATTATTATGAACGGATCACTAATATTAATGCCGAGAGAATCGAAAAACGCACTACTTATTTTATGAACCTGCTTCACTTGTAACCTATTGTTTATAAACTCTGCTTAGTGAATCTTAGTGTTCTTGTGCTTTATCCCAAAGGGATTCCCTTGGGAGTTGTAATGTTTTTAATTTTCTTAATAAACAGTAATATTTTAAAGTGTGACTAATCTATTGCCAGGGCGTTGTTACCAAAACTTCATTTGACCATGATGAATCGCTACCGGCAATGGCTTTAACCCTGTAATAATACTCGGTAGAACCGGTCAGCACGTTAGCGCTGTCAACATATTGCGTAGCGCCGTTAACCGCATACCCGATGTTCACATATGTAGTCCAGGGATATCTTCTTTCAATCTTATAATAATTGACAGTTCCTATATCGTTCGTCCATGTTAATTGTACCATTTTAGCTGAAGGCGCAGTTGCTGTAAGTCCCGTTGGAGGCGCAATTGAGCGAATAGCGCCGTCACCGTATGTATTTATTATTGCGCTGAAATCAGACGTGCCATATGAGTTTAACCCCCGTATTTTATAATAGTAAACAGTAGTATCTGAAGCATCCGGGTCATTTACATTGTAATTACCCGGGCTCGCTGTCAAATATAAAACGAATTGCCCGTAATATCCGCGCTTTCTCCAGATCTCATAACCCGGAGCAACGCTGCTTGTTGAATCTTTCCATGATAAATTAATTATACTGCCGGAAAGAGGCATAGTTATAAAATTATACGGTGGATATGGAACTTTGCTTACATCTGTAATCAGAATATTCTTCATAGTATCGCTTCGTGCCGAAGAATTATCATTATCATAATAAATTAAATAGTAGCTTATCCGTTTACCTATATAAGTGGAATCAAACGCTAAAGTTATAGCCGGTTGTGAACCATTGGTATTAACACCGTTCCATGAATATATAGCGCCATTAACATATAGTTCAACGGCATGTATTCCCGCGTCTTTAGTAATTGTATAAGAAATAGCGGCGCCCTTATAAGAGATGGAATCATTAGATTTCGGGCTGGAAATAGCAACGCCTAATTTACTTAATGACGATGACGGATTGCTGGGGTTTGTAAACAAATCCGTGCATCCCGTTAAAAAAATAACTGTTGAAGCAAATAATGCTGTTAACGATATTTTTACTGCTGCTTTCATTTGTTAATAATTTACCCGGTTAGCCTTTATACCTGTTTTCATATTTACCATGCCCTTTAATATTCAAATTGCCATTATGTATTTGGTTTGTAATAATCAAAATAGTATGTGCGGGATTCGCCTGCATCAAGATCATTTATATAGACATAAATTATGCGGTTAGCTTTATCATACTCATACTTCGCAAGCTTTGTGCCTATAATTTCCGTACTCATTGAGATATTAGTTGCGGGCTCGCTTATATCAAGCTGAAGCACAAGGCTGGTTACAGGCTGCCTGCCGGGGTTTGATATTGTTAAGGCAATCCTTGTATCGCCCCTCTTATTAACTTTTACTTCTACATAATTACGGCGTGCCCACCAGTCTTCCACCTGCTGTGCGGTTGTAATCCAGTATCCTTTTCTCTTAAGATCAGCAATTACTTTTTGAACAACGCCTGTATACTCGGGTTTGCATTGAAATTCCGTATGCAGCTTCATTGTGTATAAGCCGCCTTCAAAAAGTATCCGGTCTAAATCTTCCTGGTAAGTGTAGAATTGGAACTCCGGATCGGTAAGACCAAAATCTCTTATAGTCTCGTAATCATCTCTTCCGGTTTTAGTCATTGAAACAAGCAGGCTGTCACCCCTGATAATTGTTTTAGGAACCGACCTGTCTGTAAGAGAATCAGTAAATACATATTTATATTTTGCATTAATCAAAGCCCTTATTGAGTTTTGGTCATAAATACCAAAATAAGGAGCGTTGCCTATTACCTTTTGGCCCGTAACGGCCTCAAGACTGTTTTTTGCATCAGTATATTTATCATACTGCGTATTAAGATCATTAAGCTTATTAAGCGTATCCGTAACTGAAGTAACATATCCTACGTCCGTTAAGGATGCAACTTCACCGTAATTAGAAATAGTTCTTAGCATCCCCGCATTAGTTTCTGCAAGAGAAGGATCGACAAAAAATGTAGCGGGAACTTTTTCCGCTCTTAGTATAGGAAGCAGGTTATTAATATTTTGAGCTTCCTTTGATATGTTAGGCATAATAACAGCAGCGGCGCTGTAATTTGCAGGCCAATCCCTTACAAAAACAATGGGCTTATAAGTAAGCCAATCTGCACAATTATTAAATAAGCGGTCGAAGAAAATATAATCTTCCTGTACGCCTATAACTGAATTTATTTCAAACCCCATCCATACAAATCTTCCGGAACCATACGTGCCGTAAACAATGCCTGCGCTTTTTTTAATTTCGTCTCTTGTTAAGCCTTCCTGCATTTTATAATTGTACCAGAAACTTGCCTGTGTCGTTCTTGGGTCAAGAACTTCAACGGAAATAGGCTGATCCCATGTAGCAACCTTTAGCGGGTAGCCTGCAGGGATGTTTGCAGTAATGGGAAGCCCGCCGCGTAATGTATGTATTTTTGTAAATTCATCCCTGGAAATTTCTTTAGAGAACTTAAGCCCGAAAACCTCTGAGAAAAAATCCCAGCCTCTCCATTTTCCGTCTTCCGAATAAGAAGCAGTGCCGCTGGTAGCAAATAAACTACCCCCGTTACTTATATATTTTTTCAATTCTATTATTTCTTTATCGCTAAGAGCTTTTGAACCGGGCAGAATAAGCATTTTGTAATTATTTTCATGGCCAAGCTCTATATCGGAATCTGCAATAATATCATACCTATAACCGGAGTTGCTAAGAAATTTTTTCCATGAAGAAATATTATCATTAAGCCAGGTACTGCCTTCGGGCAGCATGTTCTCGGTATATTTAGAGTATAAAATTCCTACGGTTGGTTTTCCTCCATATAATAAATTTTTAAGCGCATCGGAATTTGGCAGCAATTCGGCAAGAGAGAATCTGCCGTATACACCCCTAAGGATGAAAAGATAAATTAAAATAGCGCCGATAAGGAAAATCACTCCACTGAAAAAAATCAGTATTTGATTAACCCGGCCTTCTTTTTTAATTCTTACCGCCACCGTACTGCTCCGGATTCTTTATTTTCTTTTGCAGGTACATAACCTTCAGTAGTATACTTCAAAAACTTGGAATCATTCTGCTTTCTCGCTTCTTCAGGCTGAATGCCATGCCTGCTGCGGAGCCTGGAAACCGCGCTGCTGTACATAACCGGCTTCATTATACTGTCCCGGCTGCTTTATATTGGAGCCAGCGGGCTGCGGCCTGAAGGCAGTATAAGGCTGCGGTCTTTGCGTAACATGCTGTTGAGACTGACCCGGCGCCTGCTGAATTATTACAGGTTGACGCTCTGCATACATAGGCTGCTGGGCTGCTCTTTGCTGTTCTACCTGCCGTGGAGCGGGCATTCCTGCCGGAGTAACCACTTCAGCTATTATTTCAACCTGACGAGGTGCAACCGCAATTTGTCCCCTTCTTTCCCTGGCCTTATAGAGTATATATGCTCCAATTGCCAATAAGAAGGTGCTTATTGTTGCAACCAAAATGATTGTAGATAGTATCGGTATCAGTTCCATAAGAAACCTCTCAAATAAATAAATTAAACTTTATAATTTTGCCACGCCTACACGTTCAAGCTTTCCCCACGTCATTCTTATACCCAGGAATTCTTCAATGGTAGACATTAACTTACAAATGTCAATAATAAGGATAAAAAACATCCGGTAGATAATTGAATAACCTACCAGTCTAAATTCTTCTCTTTCGGCGGCTACACAGTACAATGCAGTAACTAAATCAAGCAGAGCCAAACCCGCCCACCAGAAAAAGATTAATGATGAAAACCCGAATGCGAATGCTGCAATTATGAAAAACAAGTTTGCTGCAATATTCATAGCCGGCCAAATAAGCGCTTCATAGAACATAGTCCATAAAATAAATGTATCCCCAAAATTTATACTTGGGTTTAACATTAACTTTTTATGTTTTCTAATTGACTGAATTATGCCGCGCGTCCATCTATATCTTTGCTTTAATAGTTGTTGAAGCTTAGTAGGAGCTTCCGTAAATGAAATTGAATTAGGTTCATAGTAAATCTTCCAGCCGTTGGCAAGAATTTTTAATGTAAGATCGGCATCTTCAGCAAAAGTATCGCTTGAATAAAATCCGGCTTCTTCAATAGCTTTTTTCCTGAACAGCCCGATAGGTCCCGGTATTATATTTACAAGGCGTACAAAGCTTTGTGCACTTCTTGCCATATTTAAACCTTCGATATATTCCAGTGCCTGAAGGTCTGTAAATAATTTTCCGCGGTTTAATACTTTAACGTTGCCTGCAACTGCGCCAATTTCCCTGTTTGAAAAATGACGGACTGCAAGCTTAACACAATCCGGTGAAAGTTGTGAATCACCATCCATGCACAATACAATTTCTGCTTTGGAATATTTTATACCTGTATTAAGAGCTTTGGCCTTACCCCCGTTCGGCTTATTTATAAGTGTTACTTTAATATCGGATACTTTTCCTTTTCTGTATCCTACAAGAGTTTCTGCTACCTGTTTTGTTCTATCCGTAGAACCATCATTAATTATTATAATTTCATAATTGGGATAATTCAGTTCCAGCAAAGATCTTACGGAATCAGCAATAACTTTATCTTCATTATAAACCGGGACAAGAATAGAAACAAACGGAAAGTAACCGCCTGCGGGAGATGAGAATGTATATTGATTTACATAAAGGTATGCCATTAAAAGGATTGAAAAATACCGGATAAGTAAAATAAACAGGAAAATAACAAGCGCAACTATTGTTGCATATTCCAGCAATGACTTTACAGTTAAAACCGTTTTAGGAAGAGTATAAACAATAACTAAAATTAAAAACAGGGAGATTAATCCGTTAACTATTATTCTCCTTAGATATTTCTTATCCTTATCTTCAACCGGTTCAAAATGCTCATGGTCTTCAAAAGCTATTGTCGACCTTTTTATTTCCTGTTTCGCTTCCATAATATCATAATTCGCTAATTTTAGAGGTATAACTCAATTATAATGCCATATAATACATTACGTTAAAGACAAGATTAGGGTATAATTACAGTCCGTTTTGTAACAGATTAAGATTTTCCGCCGGCATGTATCAATTTAAAGCACATACAGTTTTTTAGCATGAAACAGACTTTTCCCTCGATTTTTTGAAAATAGAAAATCTGGTTTACGTCATGCAATAGACGCCAGGCATACACTCTAAGATAACAATTTAAAAACACGGGATAAATAAAACAATTTATAAATATGGTAAGAGTTAGTGTAAATCACGAAACTGTCTGTACCGGAATTTACCTGATTAGTTGGATTAAGTTAAAAGCTTAAAAGGAATGATAAAAATATTTTGAACCGCAACGCGGTGAAATATTATTAGTAGCTATTGAAGGGAAAAAATAATATCGGAACTCTAGCGGAGTGATATATTATTCTTATAAAAATAAAAATTGGCTACAATATAAATGGCATATGATCGATGGTATTTGCATCCATTATTTTTATTGAAGCAGGACAGATAATTTTACAACTTCATATCCCCCACGCTTTTTATCCTCCGGATGCGGTTCAATACCTATTATTGTAATATCTTCTTTACCCGGCCCATAGGCCCAAAAAATTCTTCCTGCGCCGGTGTTTTATTTTCAATGTATGATTGCCATACTTTCATTCCATACTTCTTACTAAGCTGTTTTATTTCATGAGTTGCAAGGCTATTGTGCTTTGGATTATTAGATAGGTATGTTAACGCTTTCCCCAGCTTTTTAAAATTTTTCTTTTCATCTCCTTTTAATAAATCATTCTCAAACTTCTTAGCTAAATTGTCCCAAAACTCCTTAACTTCAGGAATCCCCATTTTTATATTATACTTCAACCCTACTCCTCATCAAATTTGTACTTATTAAGATCGACAGGTTCCGACACGTTTCCTTTTTTTAAGTTTTTCATGGATTTTTCTATCATCTTAAGCGTATTCTTTGAAATTGAGTTAGGATCAACCAGAACCCTGGGATTTAATACTACTTTTCCGTTAGAATATACTTCTACAACGTAATGTTGAAATTGAGCCTCACGTACAGTTAATCTCTTTTTGCTGTCAAGGTTCGTTTCATATTTCTTAACTATTTCAGCTTCCATATTCAGCTATCCTAATTATTTTTAAGTGGGATTTCCCACAAATTACAAAAAGCTTAATAAAGAATCAAATTCCGTATGGGGAAAAATTGCGAAGTGTTGAATCGATTATTTTAACGTGAGACTCACCTGTAAGGTGAGTCTCACTAAACGTTTTACAATGCCCAGTATGCAGCAAAGATTGCCGAGAATGAACTATATCCTACTGTGTTCTGGAAGCTGCTGCCGCCTGCTATTCTGCCCGTTAATGTTAATCTGCCAAACGGCCGCCACGTTGCTGTTGCGTACCCCTGACGCAATATATAGCTGCTGTTGGAAACGAAACCCAATAATCCGCCGATTGTTATGGTTACGCTGGTATCTTTAACAATATCCCAGTCTGCAAAAATATTGTTGGTGGAATAGCTTGTGGGTGAGAAATATAAAGTTGATGTGTGATTATATCCCGAAGTATAGTATTCATAGCCAAGCATGAAATCGGGATAAAAATATTTACCAAGCCTTAGTCCCAAATTATAACCTGTGTTGCCGTCGGAAAAGTCTAAGTATGTGCCATCAACGAAAAATTTAAGACCGGAATTAAACTGGTAATATCCACCTGCCCTCGTAAGATCGGCAGTAAGCCTGGTGGTGATAAGAAAATTAGAATAAATTACCTGCGAAGCATCTGTTCGTATAAAATCGCCATAAGCCATGTAATAATTAGGGTCTTCTGTACGCAGGATAATCTCGGCTATCGGTTAAATATAAGTAGTACTGTAATAATTGTTATAATAATTATCACCGAAGTCTAAGGCAAAGATTGTTCTGTCTGAAATCCGGAAAGTTAAATCCCACCGGTAGGTATTTGAAACTAAATTAATGGAATTATAATTAAGGAGTGTTCTGAATCCCTCAATACCAATGGTAAGAAATGAAGTAACACCAAGATCAAGCCTTAACCCCTGGATATAATTTTTTATCCCGATATTGTCTGAATAAAAAGATGAAGTCGGAGTAATTAAGGCATAAGTTGGGAATGAATTAATAAAACTTCTGAACCCGGTAACCGGCAGCCAGTTATAACGCATTTGAACAGTTGCAGTCTGAGTAGAATCAAGCTTCAGGCTATCTTCCATATTCTCATAAGTATCACGGGCTTTTTTATATTCGTGCATTCTTAAATAAGAATCACCCAGATACAAATTAGCATTAAAATCATCGGGATGAGAGGCTGTTAAAGTCTGGAAAGCCTGAAGTGCATTAACCGAATCACCCATTGCATAGTAAGCTTCCGCCCTGCTTAAATCTGTGTTGTAATCATAGCCCTGAGTGAGAATATTGTTGTAAGTATCAATAGCCTTCTGATAGTTATGCGCACATACATTTACATCGGCATATTCTTTTTCAATTAAGATGTTTGGCTCGGATTTAGACATATATTCTTCGTATTTGGCTATTGCATCACTGCACTGGCCATCACCCCAAAGCCTTCTTCCCTCCTGAAGAATAGCATAGTTTTGCTCTTGTTGATACCTTAACTTTTGGGTTTCGAATGTAGTCTCTAATGATTTCAAATCCGGGCTGCCCGGACTAAGAGCTCTTACCTTTTCAATATAATCCTTTGCAACTGCAAAATTATTTTGCCTCATATTCAAAGAACTATACGCAATTAAAGCTCCCAGGTTATTAGGGTCCTGCCGTAACACATCCTCTAAAAGTATTTTGGCAGTATCCATATCCTGACCGAGCCAAACATCTAATTGACCCACGAAAAGTTTATACTTAAGACTATTAGGCTGCATTGTAAGCAGGATATCCATTTTTTCCAGCGCCCGGTTATAATCCCTGTTGCTTGCCTGGGCCTGAGCATAAGCAAAAAGGACATCTTCATCCTGCGGGTATTTATTAAGATAAATTGTATATACAACAATAGTAGAATCGTAATTTTCCATCCTGCTATAATATGCACCGAGAGCAAGCACTGTATTTTTATCCGTTGAATCCTTGCTGAATTTAACAGTCAGCTCATTAATTTTATCCTGGTAATATTCTGTGCTTATAGAATCCAGTTGCGTAGAAATCTGAGTAACTTCAAGGGAGTCATATTTTGCATTTTCAAGAACTATAATCTGCTGATTTGCTTCTTCATATCTCTTTACTTCAATTAATGCTTTAAGCAGCTTTAGTCTTGTTTCGTTGTCTGAAGGTTTTTTCTTTATAATACCGTAGTACTTATCAATGGGATATATAAAGGCCGGCTTTACAGGCGGCAAACCGTAATTATAATTCTTAGAAACAGAGGTGTCATTCACTAAAGACGTAACCTTTACCTTTAGCCAGATCAAGGCCGTCCATTGCCTCTTTGAAATAAGGTTTAATGCGCCAGCGAGCTTTCAAAAGCGGTGATTGCAATTTTGGTTTTACCAAGCCACAAAGAAAAGTATCCAAATCTTGACCATAATCTCTGATCACCCGGGTATTCTTCCGTATATTTTTTTAATATAGGCCATCCCTTAGCGATGTGATTATTCTTTGCTAAAATTTCGGAGTAACGGATTATCTCATCGGGTGAAGCGTGGGTAAGCGTTAAATATTTATCATACCATACTTCAGCTACAGACCACTGCCCTAAATTTTTATAGATCTTTGCCTATTGCAAGATAATTATCAGGGTTATTAGAATTGACTGCAATCTCCCGTTTATAGCCTTCAATTTCATTATAAAGAATAGAGTACCAGTTGTTGGTAGCGCGGTTTGAATTACTATTGATTTCTTTGTTATTAGGTTCCAGCTCGCGTGCAGAGTGGTAATCATAAACAGCTTGTTCGTACTGCTGTCTTTTTCATTGCAGATGCCCCTGTAATTGTAGCCATTGGCCTGCTGAGGGCGGGCTGATATATACCTGTTTAATACATCAATAGCTTCGCCGTAGCGCCCTGCCTGCATCTCCCTTAAAGCTTCTGATTTCATAGCATCAACAACGGATTGGGCATGTACCTGATACTGCTGTATAAATGCAGAAATAAGGACAGCTAAAATTAGAGCAAGCTTTTTCATTATATCTTTTTATTAATAAAATCCTAGTTCGTTCTTTTCTTTATGTTCATCGGAGGTTAGCTGCTGGAAGATATCATCTGCGGTCTGAACGCTTTGATCCACCTTTATAGCATATACTGATATATACTGGATTACATTTTTGATATAGTCGGAGTCATTATTGGGAAGATTATTTTTTACCTTGCCTATAAGGCTTAAAACGTTTTTTTGGTCTTCTTTAGTCACAAGAATAACAACCTTGTTATTAAGAACGCATAACTTATCTTTTTTATCTGTGGAAAGCCTTATTGCATTTTGTAATTGACTAATTGTAAGTAAGCCTGATTTTTCAGCAGCCTGATCAAGCCGGAAAGAAATAATTGTAAAAACCTGTCCCGTGCTTTTATATAATGCAATCTGGTTGTTTAAAATCAGGTAGAAATCATTAATCGAATAATAATTCGGAATAGAAATATTTTCTTCGGGCAGATCTATATCGGCAAGCGATTTGTATTTTCTGCCCGTATCAGATGTGTTTGTAACAGTAAAGGCTGATGGGCCGGTACGCGCAGGGGTTTGCGTCTTTTTAGTTTCCACCGTAATGCCTTTATAAGGCTCTATGAAATAATTAGCTTTAAATTGCCCTTCCGTATGCCCGACGTTGGGAGTAATAGTCATTACACCGCCGCTTGAACTGCCTGCTTCGTTATCTTTTTTCTGCAGATAAACAATGCCGGTAGAATAAGCAGCAAGAGCATCAACTATTGATTCTGCAAGCGGAGTTGCAGGTTCGCCCAAAATAAATAAACTTGTAATGCCGTTATCTTCTATTGATTCGGTTGTACGCATAAATACATCCTGAAGAAGATTTAATGTTATTGAAACCGATAAACGGAGTTAATTCATCAAATACTATTTTATTCGGCTGATACTGGTCTACAACCGTAACAATGTCATTCATATATTCTACTAAAAATTCATCCGGGTTACCTGCTTCATAAAGATCGGACGGAGGAGCAACCCGTACAACTATGATAAGATTCTGATTCATATAATGCTGAAGATCGAAATCGATAGAAGCCGCCTGAATCATAAGATCCTTCGGACGCATGCTTGTAAAATACAGGCAAACCTCTTTTTGGGCAGCGCATTCCATTGCGAATTGCAGTCCAAGCAATGTCCTTCCGGATTTTCTTGAACCAATCAGCAGATAAGTACCACCCCGGTATAACCCACCCCAGTTATTGTCTATAAGGGCGATACCAGACGGTAATAATTGTATCTTCTTTTTCATAATGTTATCACATTTTTATTTACGAAGTTCCAAAAATTATGCCGAAAAAATCGGCTAAATAATGGATAATTAATCTTGCGCACATAAGGATTGTGCCCTAAATAGAGACAAAGTCCGGCATCTGTATTATAATGCAACAATAGATAAATTTTGCAGGAAACATATCTAACGGGTTAAATTCTCATGCTTTATCCATCCATGGCAAAAAAATCATTTGAGATTTTAATGTAATGAATAAGAAAAGTATACTATATATTATCGGTAAAAATCACTATCCAATTTAGTAAAAGCAATGATGGAAAGAAAAAATTAAGTTGAAATGACAGGACAAAACTCAATGGCGAATAATTCATTTACCACTCTAAGGGGGAATAAAATTATATTATTTCCTATCCGAATAATACCCATAAACAAACACTGCAGTTGCATTGCTGCTTGTTGTTGGTTCGTTTGTAATGTAATTGGAAAGATCGTCATAATATTTTACGGAATCAGTATTAAAAAGATCATACCCGTGGTCAGTATTTTTTATTTTATACTTCTTAAGAAGACTCTCCGGCATGGGCCTGCACAAAATGTATAACTATTATACAAAAAAGATAATGAGACTGTGTAATAGGCTTAGGTAAAATAATTTCATTAATAATTCGTTTTATAATTACGGTCAGTTACAAATGCTTTAAGAATTATCTTGCACTACACGCCGTTTCCATTTTTGGATTTTTCGTAAGCATCAATAATATCTTTTACCAGCTTATGCCTTACTACATCTGATTTTTCAAAGTAAACAAAGCCTACACCTTCAATACCCTGTAAAATTTCCTTAGCCTGTACAAGTCCGCTTATAGTTTTAGGCGGCAAATCAATCTGGGTTATATCACCCGTAATTATAGCTTTGGAATTAACACCAAGCCTTGTAAGGAACATTTTCATCTGCATATCAGTTGCATTCTGCGCTTCATCAAGAATAACAAACGCATTGTTCAAAGTCCTGCCGCGCATATATGCAAGCGGAACTATTTCCACAATACCTTTCTCTACATAATTATTTAACTTTTCTGAAGGCATCATATCGTCAAGTGCATCGTACAGTGGGCGCAGGTATGGATCAATCTTTTCACGGAAATCTCCCGGTAAAAACCCGAGGCTTTCGCCCGCTTCAACAGCTGGGCGCGCAAGCACTATCTTGTTTACCACACCTCTATTTAAAGACGAAACTGCAAATGCCACAGCAAGGTAGGTTTTACCTGTTCCGGCAGAACCTATTGCAAAACAAATGTCGTTCTTATGCGCAATCTGCAAATAATTAGACTGCCCCGGAGTTTTTGCCTTAATTACATCGTTTTTTGTATATAGAACTATGGAATCAAATTCTTTTTCATTAATAATTTCTTTTCCTTCAACTGTAAGATTAAGAATCGTCTCTATATCCGAACTTTTTAATGTTCCGTTTGTATTAAGAACATACACCATCTCTTTAATAACTTTTTCGATGGTATTTACTTCTTCAATTACACCTTTAATGATAACATTTTCTCCTCTTACAGTAATTGAAGCATTAAACTTATCTTCGATTAATTTCAAATTACTGTCGTTCATCCCCAGCAATGAAAACATATCAACATTCTCAAGCACGATGCGTTTCTCTATAGCAGTCATCTTCCTCCTTAAAATAAAAAAAAGCCCTTATCATAAAAATAATGACAAGGGCATATATAAATAACCATAAACGAGGCCATTAAACCGGGTAAATTATTTAACAGGAGCCGGTTTGTAATTACTTTTAACTTTATCGTACTTAGCTTTTTCTTCTTCAGTTAAATTAGGATCTTAAATATCTGTTTAGGATAAATTAAGTTTGGGTTTTTAATTTGATCGCGGTTAGCTTTATAAATAACCGGCCATGCAAAACCGTTTCCGTAATAAACAGGTTTTTTAGCTATATTCCATAAGCAATCGCCTTTAACAACGGTATAGTTAACTTCTTTTGGCGCTTCAACCCATGCATCCAAAGCAGCCTGCATCTGGTTGTGAACTTTATCGAAGAATTCTGGAAGAGCGCTAATTTTATTAGCTTTCAAAGCATCAAGATCTTTCTGCCTGTCAGCTTTAGGGCCTTCCTTTCTAGAAATTTTTCCATCAAGTTCGGTTACAGCATTTCTAAAGTTATCAACATCTGCCTGTGTGGCACCAACCATTGCATATAGTTCTTTAATACAGTCGTCATAACTCTGAATATTTTTTGCCTTAAGATTGTCAATATCAACTTTTAAAGAGCTGTCTTCATTCCATAAGCTTGCTTTCTCAGTTGTAAGACGATCCATTTCGGCTTTCCATTCATCTTTAGTCATTTCTTTTTCCTGTGCCAATGCAGCAGCGGAAAAGAAGACTAAAAGAGCAAACATACTTATTAAATATTTACTTATTTTCATATAATTCCTCCAATATCGAATTAATTTTTTTGAATTTATTAAAAACATTATTTAGAAGACATTTTATCCAAATTAGCTTTGGTTTCTTCTTTTTGTTTATTGCATTGAGCAAGTTTATCTTGTTTATCAGCTATCTCTTTTTCTAAACTAGCCCTCTGATCCTTCAATTGATTAGTTTGAGTCTGGAGAGAATTAACATCACTTCTCAGTTGATTTAGTTGCGCCATTTCAGCTTCGCTGACACCGCCGCAGCCGCTAAGAAAAGCGGTCGTAACAGCAAATGCAGCCACGATTGTAGTGTTTCTGACGATTTTTACAATCTTCATACAGGACCTCCGATAAATAATTTTAAGTATATTAATTAAATATTCCTCTAATGAACTAGAAAATCAAAATCTATCCCAAAATTTAATTTTTACTAATTCCTTGCAAAATAAGTTTTTACAAGCGGTATAATATATAACAAAATAGGGCAATAAATTCAAGCAAATGTTACCATTAATCACTTTTTTTGTTGCCTGATACAACTAAATCAACCGTTTTTCGACAAAACTGGTATAAGAATTGCCTGCAATAATTAAATGATCATACACGGGGATATCCAATATTTTTCCTGTCTCTACCATCTTCTTTGTGACAACTATATCTTCATTGCTCGGGTCGGGATTACCGCTCGGATGATTGTGAATAAGAATAACGCATGCAGAGCTGTTTTCTATAGCTGCTTTAAATATTTCCCTGGCATGAACTACACTCGAATTCAAACTGCCGATAGAAATTGTTTCGAACTTAATTATTTTATTTGCTGAATTTAAGCAAACCAGTATAAACCTTTCTTTTAGTTCATCTTTCAGCAGCGGGATAAAATATCGGCAATATCTTTAGGTGATGTAATTTTCTTTTCAGAGTACCATTTGGATTGAGACATCACTCTTTTGCTTATCTCAAATGCTGCTAACAACGTTACTGCCTTGTCTTTACCTATCCCCAAATTTTTTACAAGCACAGATATTGGCTTGGAAGCAATAACTGCAAGGTTTCCGTTATCTGCAATAAGGCTTTGAGCCACACTTATAACCGATTTCCCTTTTGTACCTGTTCTTAGGAGAATCGCGATAAGTTCTGCATCCGTAAGACTCTGGGCGCCTCTTAGCATCAGCTTTTCACGCGGTCTGTCATCTAACGGAAGATCCTTTACTTTTAGCATTACTTCTCTGCTTTTAATATTGATTAACGGATAAGATATATCTGATTAATTTTTATTTCGATTTTATGTTCAAAATTAAAATTTATAATGTTTCATCTATACAATGTTATATAAGGTCGACTAACGGCCGTTATTAAAAGAATATTTAGGGCATTTGTTTTGACACCAGAGCTGCTAAAAGGTTCCATAAATCTTATGTCCTATGTGATTTTTGTTAACCTTTTTATTTATTCTTCTTGTGATATGGCACAATTAATATCTGTTGCCGCTTATGCAATTCTTCGTAGCTTAGAAATAGTACTCTAAATATAAACCCGCTTTTTAATCCTATTTACTCAATTTAAACTTATCTACAAGTTCAAATTTCCCGTCTTTATACCGCAGTATATTTACAAACTTATTTACCCTGCTGCTATCAAAGGATATCTGATTATGATAGCCGTTAAAAACCGTTCCCGCTTCAATTTTATTTTTTATTTCTGACGGGCTAACACTAAAGTCTTTCACTTCAGATAATAAAAACTCTGCTGCATCATATCCGTACAGTACATTCCGGTTTACTTCCTTATTGGTCTGGTTTAAAAATTTTTTGCTAAATGATTGAAATGATGTATCGCTGTAATCAAGGAAATAATCGGAGGAGAAAGTTAATTTGTTGCTTAATGCTGGGTAAGTTTCATATCCTTTCGCAAGAAACCAATCCTGATTTCCATATAAAGGCAGGTCAAAATTGTATTTTACAAATTGCGAAAGCAAATATGGGACTATGTTTTTATTAAACAGAGGGATAAATACGCCATCAAGTTTTAATGAGTCGCTTGCAATTTGAGCAATTTGGTCATCAAAAGATAAACTATCGCTGTTATAGGTTTGGTGGGTAATAATTTCGCCGCCGAGATTTTCAAATTCTTTTATAAATGAATTTGTAATAGTTGCAGAATAATTCTCAACCGAATTAAGAACGGCCATTTCCCTTTTATTCTCTACAAAATATATATACTCTGCAAGTATCCTTCCCCTTATCGAAAATGAGGGGTTAGCCTGGAAAAAGTCCGGATAAATATCGGTCAGGCTGTCATCTGTAGCTGTAGGAGAAATAACGGGTATACCGGTATTCTTAAATACCTCCAGGGCCTCTTTAACTTCATCGCTATATATAGGCCCTATTATGGCCTTTAATGATGGAAGTTTTACAAGTTCATCCTTTATTTTTTCTATTTGTTCTTTATTCCTGCCGGTATTTTTTATTATAAGCCCGACTTTCTTTTCAGACTGATTATTATATTCTGAAAAGGCAAACTTAATTCCCTCTAAAATATCTGAAGCCGTTTTATAATCATCATTATTACGAGCAGAATTTAGCGGAATTAACGCAGCTACCACCGGTGAGCCCGATAAATGCTTTTCGTCTTCAATACGGTTATACAAAGTAGCCGCCTCGCCTTTTTCTTCAGATTCGGGGTACAACCTAAGTAGTTCTGAGAATGAATTCTCAGCATCTTTCCTATTATTATTCTGCACATATGATTTACCGAGAAGAAGTAGCACCAATGGCTTTGCCTTTTTACCCGCTAAACTATCATAAACAATTTTAATCTGCGAAGTTGATAAATAATTAGATGCAATTTTTTCCGCAGCTGCTTTTGAATAACTCAGATAAAAAGGAGATTCTGAAGATTCGATAAGGGAAATTAATTCATTAAAGGCTTGGTAAAAATCTTGTTGTTCAACAAATATTTTCGCAAGGGTTAATTTTGCCTCATCGGCATATTTGCTTGCCGGATATTTTTCAAGAAATTCATTCAGGATGCCCCTTCCCTCTTCATATTTTTGTAAGCCAACTAATGATTTGCCTTCAAAGATATAAGATATAGTCGTTTCAGAATTAAAATCATCACGTTTGATAATATCGTCAAAAATTTGCCAGGCGGCTTCATACTTTGATGAATCATACAATTGAATTGCACGGGCGAACCGCATACTTACTTTTTCAGTATCCCTTACGGTCTGTGCAAATGATTTAGATAGAAGTAAAATTAAAAGAACAGCTAAAAGGTCTTTAAATTTTATCATCTCAGACCGCGTCGTTATTTAATAGAGAAGAAGCCTGGTCTTTACCTGCCAGTGCAGTTTTATTTCCCGGATCAAGCTTAATTGCAATATCATAATAAGCAATTGCATCCATTGTCTTCCGGGCCTTTAAACAAGCTTCGGCAAGTTTGGTATAAATATCGGATGAAGCATCTTCAATAGATTCTATATACTTTATGAAATTTTTTTCCGCTTTAAGATAGTCTCCCTGTTTCAAATAAATTTTCCCGGCCCATTCATAAGGGGAAGATTCATTCGAATTCAGTTTTATAGCTTTTTCTATAAAATCCACTGCATGCGCGTACATTCCAAGATTAAAATATGTTTCCGCATATATCTGGTTTAGCTCCCAATAGTTTGAATACATACCTTCGGCTCTTTTAGCATAGGCAAGTGCACTTTCGTAATTCTTAAATATCAATTCAATTTTCGCAAGATAAATATTTGCTTCATGAAGAAGATCAGATTGTTTATTATATGAGAGGAAGTTAAGAAAGTTTATTTTTGCAAGTTCATATTCCTTCAGCATAAAGTGCGCATAACCGATAAAGAAGGAAACTACAGGTTCATCCTGGGGCAGGATATAACTTAAAGTTTCAACTGCATCGTCCCATTTAAGGTTTTTTAAAAGAACTGGCCGAGGAACAATCTTACTTCTTTATTTTCAGGATCATTTTCAAGAAAGTCTTTCAGCATATCGGCAGCAGGAGTAATATTGCCCATATGTTCATACAAATTTGCAAGGTGAAAATATATTTCAACTGAATCAGGATATTCTTCAAGAAGGGTGTTATAAATCTGGGCAGCATGAAGAGGTTTGCCCTGCGCTTCATATTCCCCGGCAATCTTCATTTTATGATTATACTGGTATTTCGGATCCAATTTTTATTCCCATTCAATTGTTGAAGGGGGTTTTGAACTAATATCATAAACAACCCGGTTTATTCCACGAACTTTATTAATAATCTGGTTTGAAACATTTCCGAGAAAATCATAATCAAAGTTAAACCAGTCGGCTGTCATACCGTCAACCGAAGTAACTGCACGTAGTGCAAGAACATTATCATAAGTACGGGAATCCCCCATTACACCAACAGATTGTACAGGTAATAACACGGCGAATGCCTGCCATATATTATTGTACAAACCAGCCCTTTTAATCTCGCTTATGAAAATATCGTCAGCTTCACGCAAAATGTCAAGTTTTTCTTTTGTTATATCGCCTAAAACTCTAACTGCAAGCCCTGGCCCCGGGAATGGGTGACGCTCTATAAACTCTTCGGGTATATGTAATTCCCGTCCTACATTTCTTACCTCATCCTTAAATAATTCCCTGAAAGGTTCAATTAGCTTAAGATTCATCTTTTCAGGAAGTCCGCCGACATTATGATGCGATTTAATTGTTACAGAAACTCCTTTAACGGAGACTGATTCAATCACATCCGGATACAATGTACCCTGCACAAGAAATTTTGCATCCCCGTGTTTTTTTGCTTCTTCTTCAAATACTTCTATAAAAGTACTGCCTATAATTTTTCTTTTCTTTTCCGGATCGCTTACGCCTTTTAAATTCTCAAGAAATCTTTCGGAAGCGTTCACATGATAATGATTAAGATTCAGCTTTTCATCAAACATTGCACCGATTTGTGCACTTTCATTTTTTCTCATCATCCCGGTATCGATGTGAATGCAAATAAGGTTTTCGCCGATAGCCTTTTTAACCAGAACTGCTGCTACAGTAGAATCCACACCACCGCTTAACGCACAGATAACTTTAGAGTTACCTGTTAATTCCTTAATCCATGCAATATTACTTTCCACAAAATTATGCGGCGTCCAATCTCCTTTGCATCTGCATACGTTATATAAGAAGTTGCGTATTATCTTAGTCCCCTCCTGAGTGTGCATTACTTCCGGATGAAACTGAACTCCGTATATATTTTCTTCTTCGTTAGAAATTGCACAGATGGGCGAATGATCGGATTCGGCTATAACCTTGAAATGATCCGGCAAGCGTGTAAGATAATCACCATGACTCATCCACACAGTGGAATTTTTTGAGACATCTTTAAATATATTTGATTCACCGGTTATTCGCAGAATAGCCTTTCCGTATTCCCGGTTTTTCGCAGTTTCAACATCACCGCCAAGTATTTTACCTATTAGTTGGATACCGTAGCAGATGCCAAGAACAGGCACTCCGAGTTTTAATATCCCCGGATCAATGTAAGGAGCTCCTTCATCGTTCACACTCATCGGCCCGCCGGAAAGTATTATTCCTGCCGGTTTTATTTGTTTCGCCTGTTCCAGCGTAATAGTATGTGGATGTATTACCGAATAAACATTCGCTTCTCTTACTCTTCTTGTTATTAGTTGCGAATATTGAGCACCAAAATCGATTATTAATATAGTTTCTCTTTCCATAACCCTGAGTCTGGCTTTCTAAAATTTGGATTTGCAAAATGTTTCCTCTGCGTTCTCTGCGCCTCTGCGAGAAAACATTTCCTCGCAGAGCCGCAGAGAACGCAGAGTTTAAAACAATGAATCTATTTTATTGACCGATTAGTTGCTTATAAGCAGCGCTGTCAAGCAGGCTGTTTAATTCGTTCTTATCTTCAATCTGAATTTTTATTATCCATCCATCGCCGTAAGGATCAGAATTAATCAGCTCAGGAGTATCAGCCAGAGCTTTATTAATTTCCAGAACTTTACCTTTACAGGTTCCATAAATATCGCTTACGGTTTTAACTGCTTCAATTGTACCAAAAGATTGCCCGGCAGATATTGCAGACAGGGCAGGGTCTATATCGATAAAAACAACATCACCTAATTCTCCCTGTGCATAATCGGTAATTCCGATAGTACCGGTATTACCGTCCACAAGAATCCATTCATGATCTTTAGTATATTTTAAATTATCGGGAAAATTCATGTTTAACCTCTATAATAAATTAGCTGATTACCGGCAAACCGGAATAAAATTATTTATCAATAATATATAAAAGCTTCAATTATTTAAACACAAAAGTATCAAGAAAACCTGTATCAAAATTTCCGCTTAAGAATCTTTTGTCTTCAAGAACTTTCAGATGAAATGGAATAGTCGTCTTTATCCCCTCCACCACAAACTCCTCAAGAGCCCTTCTACCTCTTGCTAAGGCATGCTCTCTATTCTGTCCCCAGACAATAAGCTTCGCAATCAGAGAATCATAATAAGGAGGAATAGTATATGAGTCATATATATGGGTGTCAACTCGAACGCCGAATCCGCCGGGGCAATGGAGTGAAATTATTTTTCCCGGTGACGGCCTGAAGTTATATTCCGGGTCCTCGGCATTTATTCTGAATTCAATACTATGCCCATTAGGTTTTGAAGGAAGTGTTTCAACATTTTCACCGGCAGCTACCAAAACCTGCTGTCTTACAAGGTCAACACCGTAAACCCATTCGGTTACAGGATGTTCAACCTGTATTCTTGTATTCATTTCCATGAAATAAAAATTCTTATGCTTATCTACAAGAAACTCCACTGTGCCTGCACCTTCATACCTAACGGCTCTAACGCCAAGCAGCGCAGCATCGCCCATCTTTTCTCTAAGCTTCTGATCCAGAACCGGGGAAGGAGATTCCTCAATTAATTTCTGATGTCTCCTTTGAACAGAGCAATCTCTTTCACCATAATAATATGCATTACCCCGCATATCGCCAAGCACCTGAATTTCCACGTGGCGGGGATTTTCAATAAACTTTTCTAAATAAACATCAGCATTACCAAAGCCCGCTTCCGCTTCAACTTTAGCTGTTTGAAAAGCATTTTCAAATTCACTCTGCTCCCATACAATCCTCATCCCCTTACCGCCGCCGCCCGCCGAAGCTTTTATAATTACCGGGTAACCGATTATTTCAGAAACCCGTTTTCCTTCTTCAACATCGTTAATTATACCATCACTGCCCGGTATCACCGGAACACCGTTCTTCTTCATCGTCTCTTTAGCAAATGACTTATCCCCCATTGCTCTAATCATTTGCGGAGAAGGTCCTATAAACTTTATATTTGATTCTGCGCAAATTTCAGAGAAGTTTGCATTTTCTGCAAGAAAGCCGTAGCCCGGATCAATAGCATCTGCGCCGGTAATATGTGCCGCAGAAATAATAGATGGGATCTTCAGGTAACTTTCTTTACTTAAAGTGGGACCAATGCAAACAGCTTCGTCGGCAAAGGTAACGTGAAGGGATTCTTTATCTGCTTCCGAATAAACTGCAACAGTTTTTATTCCCAATTCTTTGCAGGTTCTAATAATTCTTAGAGCGATTTCGCCCCGGTTCGCGATTAATATTTTATTAAACAAAATTCCCTCGAAGTCTTAGATAAGTATCAGCTTGTCTGAATTAAAAATAGGGGCTGGTTGTATTCAACGGGACGTCCATTGTCAACAAGAATTTTAACGATCTTTCCACCAATGTCTGATTCAATTTCGTTCATTAATTTCATTGCTTCAATAATACATAAAACCGAACCGGAAGAAACCGTATCGCCTATGTTAACGTAAGAATCTGC
Source organism: uncultured Acidobacteriota bacterium (assembly GCA_963786555.1). GTDB lineage: Bacteria > Acidobacteriota > Terriglobia > Terriglobales > Acidobacteriaceae > CAWBRT01. Next base: position 528,707 of record CAWAZO010000011.1, on the reverse strand, counting down.
ATCCGGGGCAGGCGCTCTGTAAAATGTACCTACAATCGGTGATTTTATTTCATGAAGATTTGCAGGTGTTTCTACAACAGCCAGCAGATCTTTCTTCAACAGTATTTTGTACGGCTGACTGTCCTGCGGAAGCAGGCTGGCTTATTATCACCTGCGGTTGGCCGTCTGCTCTGTAACTCCTGATTTTTTTAGCGACTTTAATTCGTAATCCGTTTTCTTCTACTTCAAGATCGGTAATTTCGCTTGTATCCACAATACGGACAAGTTTTTTAATTAAATTCAAATCCATTTAATAACCTTTTGTTTAAGATTTTACTCTTTCCATGTATACCCCGGTCCTGGTATCAACCCTCAACATATCTCCAACGTTAATAAACAACGGAACATTAATAGTTGCACCTGTTTCTAATGTAGCCGGTTTGTTGGCTCCTGTTGCAGTATCACCCCTGAATCCGGGTTCTGTCTCGGTTACTTTTAAGTTCACAAAAATCGGTATATCAACACTTATAATTTCCGTTCCGTTAAAAAGGATTTCTACTTCTTCACTCTCTTTTAAATAATCCACCCCGTTGCCGAACAATTCTTTCTGCACGTTTAGCTGTTCATATGTATCGTTATCCATGCAGACTAAGAAATCTGCATCGCGATAAAGATATTGATATTTTCTCCGTTCAACGCGGACTATTTCTATTCCTTCACCGGCTCTGAATGTATTGTCTAATACCTTGCCGTTTCTTAAATCTTTTAAAGTACTGCGGACAAAAGCGCCGCCTTTACCCGGTTTAACATGCTGGAACTCAACAACTGTATAAAGATCGTTCTTAAATTTTATAATTAAACCTGTTCTGAAATCTGAAGTATCTGCCATAAAACCTAATAATATTTTTTAATAAATAGAGCAAAAAAATAGACATATAAGGGTAGAAAGTCAAGAATTTTATTATTTCAAAAATTACCGATTTTTGTAAAAAAACGATAAAAAATAGTCAAAATTTGGCAATTTTTTGCAAAAAACGTCGAAAATCTGCAAAACGAAAATTCTTAGCTTATCTTAGTTAATTGCTTTTAAGCAAATATTTATTTTATTCACTGATGATATATTTTAGTCTATAAAATATATCTGTTAGGATTTTGTTATCAGTATATTTTAATCTCTAAATCCGGTTAACCAACCTTAACATTTAGAGATGAAAACTTACTGTTCCCCTGAATTATACGACGGAACCTCCCTCACCGGGGTGCCATGTTCCGTCAATAGGATGGTCGATTTTAATTAAAGTTGATAAAAATAAATGATCCGGTCAATCGTTTTACAATTTTGAATTAATCTTCTATCTGCGATAAATACCTATCTACCTGACCGGCAGCAGTTGAAGTAATGTAGTCTTTCCTAATCTTTTCCAGTATATCTTTAGCTTCTTTATTCTTGCCTGCACTTATATAGTTTTCTCCGGCACTAAGCAGGTAGTCAGGATTAAGTACATCTTCTTTTGTTACATTAGCAGCCTTTTCATACAATTCCGCAGCTTTTTCATAATTATTCTTATAAGCATAGTAGCCTGCCTGGCCTGCCAGAGCGGCGGCTTTATAAATTCCTATACTTCCGCCATAATCATCGTAATATTTAAAAGCGTCTTCTGGCTTGCCCAAGAAGCTGTAGGAGTTTGCAAGGTAAATCTTAGCGGTCTCACCATTTTCGGTACTGCCGTATTCTTCGACAATTTTCTTTTAAACCAAGAACTTTTGTTCCAGCCTGGCCTTCGATTGCCTGCAGGTAACCCCCGTTATCATACATTTCCATTACCTGTGCAAGCTGAATACCTGCTTCTTTATTCTGCTCACTCTTATGGTTTACATAAAAAACTGCAAGAATAATAATAGCCGCAGCAATACCTGCATAAGTCAGGACACGGGATTGATTTTCAGTAAAAAATCCATATGTTTTATAATAGAAAGACACTAGTTTGTCTTCTTTAATTTCCTTCTTCGAAAGCTTTTTCTTTTTTGTAAGCATTACACTTTCCTAATTACGTAATTTTAAGATATTTTGAAACTTTATAAAAACACTTCCACGAAAATAATAATAATTTTAGAATTTCCAGTAATTTTAAGAGAAAAATAATATTTTATGGCTCTGCTGCCCTAATGAGCAGTTTGAAAGAACTGACATATATCCTCTTAAAAAGTGCGCCCAGAAGGAATCGAACCCTTAACCTTTGGAACCGGAATCCAACGTTCTATCCAGTTGAACTATGGGCGCATAGCTCATCTATAATCGGGATGTAAAATTAAGAATTTAATCCCATAACAATATAGAAGATATTTATATTTTTTTCTTTTATATAGCTAATGAAAAATTGTTCTATGTTGGCAAAATCTCGATTTTCCACTCATAAATATCCAACATTTTTAATCTTGCTTCTTCATCAAGTCCAGTTATATTTGTATGTGATATATTGCCATCGGTAGGTGAATGTTGGATATGTAGATTTAAATCAATTCTTAAATTATACACCATAAAACTGACTATCCCATTATCATTTCTTGACCTTGCTCTTGATAAAGATTCCTCAGGAGTTGAATATTTATCCCAGTCAGTCGACATTCCCCCTCTGATTTCTCTAAAAGCACTAGGAAGAATTTCTCCTTCCCCAATAAATGTCCTATGAATTCGATAATATAATGAATCTTTATCCGGAATTTCTTCGATTGACCACATTATTTATAACTTAATAGGCTTGAGATTAAACCATAATTTTTTACAGTAGGATTAAAAGTACCTTTTATCTTATTATCCTTATAATCATCCCCGTAAAAAGATGCAATATTACTCGGTGCTTCATGAATATTTATTAATAATCGATAATCTTTACTCTTCCAAAGTATATCAATTCCACCATTTACACCATGACCAATTTGAGGAACCTTTATCGAATGCGCATATATTTTATCCAATAAGTAAAAGTAATCAAGTAAAAAATGGATTGCACAAATTAAAGTTTCTTGTTTATAGGGTTTACTTCCTTCATCATCCCAATTATCGGGAAGAGTTAAAATATATCTTGACCTTTCAATTTCCTTTGCTAATTCTTCAAATTTTTCGGGGATAGAAAATTTCGTTTCCCCTACAAAAACATATAAATAATGAATAACGTCCACATTTTTAACCACATTTACTCGTCTACGCCACGCCCTATATTGTCTTCGTTCTATATCCCTTTGTAATAAGAACCAATGATATCTATGTTTTTCCGGATCATCCCACTTGATTGTAAATTCTCCAAAGTCTCTTCCAAATGAACTTATAGCTGGTATACCTACCTTCCCTTGCTTTAAACTAATTTTATCACTCAGCTCTACACTAATTGGGTCAGAGACAAACCCAATGCTATTTGATGATTTCTTTATTGCTATCGGATTATAGTTATTAAATTTTCTAATATTATCTGTTTTAGACATAAATTATTTTATCTCAATGATTTTAATTCCATTACCCATATATAAAGATTTAAGTATCTTATCTTTTTCTTCCATCCCTTCTATTAATTTTTTTAGTTCTACTAGATCTTTCAAATCTGTTGATAAATACACTTCTTTCAGCTTATTATCTTGTTGATATTCAATTTTCAAGTTAAAAATCATAACAGAACCAACAGGCTTATTTTCATCATTAAATATTGGGCGGATATCAGGGATAATTTTTGCATCAATAAGTATTCTATCCTTTTCCCAAGAAGCAAACTGTGCTTTAGCCAAATTCAAATAGTTACTTCCACTACTAAATATGTCTGAAAAATGTTTTCTTAATGAATTTTCCTGATCACCTAGAACAACATCAGTTTCTTTCAAGGCAGAAATCAACTCGTCAACAAATTCGCTTATTGATAAATTAGTATCTTCTCTTACATTAATAAGGGTAAAAATCATATCGAGAATTACTTCAATATTTTTCTCGTCAATATTTAACGTTAAAGATAATTCTTGACTCATCTCCACCCTTGATTTGTCAATATTAACCTTTTTGATCTCATTTAATAGTTTATCTTTTTCATTTTCATTGAGTTCAATAAACAATTTGAATGTAGGTAATATGTTTCTCGGGATTGAAATTTTAGCCATATAAATTTAATTATTTGTTACACATAAATTGATTAGATTCTTAGTAATTATTTGTTCTGTGTTATTATTAAAAATATAATATACTGTAAATTAGATTACTAACAAAGCCCTTCATTTAGATAAAATTTTGAAAATACTACTATAATATAATAATAATAAATCAACAGATTCATAAGAATATCACATTTTTAACAGATAGCATATTCCCTATATAAATCAAAAAAGACTAAGTGTTTACTTATATAACAGTTTTAATATTGTTCTCGGTTCTTTAGCAACAAGATTCAGTAAAATTAATGCTGGACCCTGCGGATTTCTGTCTCCTCTTTCCCAATGACGCAGTGTTCCGAGGCTTATTCCAAAACTTTCTGCAAATTCAGTTTGGCTCATTTTCAATCTTTTCCTAAGACCCTTTACATCTATCGGAACCGGACTAAATTCTTTCCCGATTGACTTTAGTCCTTTTGAATATTTTATAGCTTCTTCCAAACCTGTCTTAATGTTTTTATATACGTTTGTCATTTTGATCCTCCATAATTTTCAATAAGCACTTTTGTCAATTTAGCCAGTTCATTTTTTTCTGCTTTGCTAATATAATCCATTGGATTACTATGGTCAAAGATCTATAGTCGGAACAAAAGCTTTATTTATAACGTGACAATTGCTTCCCTTGTAATTGTATAACGAATGTATTACATTTGCCTAAATTAAAAAGGAACTACCATAGATGAAAGATTCAATGTTAACAATCAGGATTGATTCCGATGTAAAAAAAGAGGCAGAGAATATCTTAAAGAAGATTGGCCTTAACAGCTCTAATGCAATAGGATTATTTTACAATAGTATAATTATCAATAAAGGACTCCCGTTCAAACTAAGGCTGGACTCTATACCAGTTGTTAGCGATGCTGAGCAAAAGGATATTGAAAAAATTCTAAAAAAACGTTCCAAAAAGGATAAAGAAATTGCCCGCACAGAATCGTATTTAGTTGAATTATGAGTAAAGAAATCCGCCATAACCTGAAAAGAATACTGCAAATTCGATTTGAGCGAAAAGCTGAAAAGTTTTTTGACAAAAATAGTACCGGCAAGGATGAGGTTAATGAACTGATTATTAAGGCGGTAAAAAAATTAAGCGGGCATGATGGGAATGTAGACCTAAAGCAGTTAAAAGGAGAATGGAAAGGTTATTTAAGGATCCGTAAAAATAACCTTAGAATTATTTTTAAAGTTATTGAAGATGAAAACCTGGTAATAGCTACTGTTATAAATATAGATTTCAGAGGGAGTGTTTATAAATAGTTTTTAATATTATTTCAATGATTCATTGTTCTATGAGAGTAAAGATACAGGTAAGTAATCTTCCAGCCATTAACCCACCCCAAAACCCCTCCCCACATGGTGGCAAGCAAGGGAGGATTTTATGATTTGATCTTTTAACCTTTAAATTTTTTATTTTGGGAATCTTTTCTCTATGCCATGCAACAAATTGACGTCAATATCCCGCTAAATATTCTTTATTATTTATTATATTTGCAGGATAAAATTTATATTTTTTGCAACTATGTTGAATGAAGAACTAAACGACCGTGAAAAGAATATTCTTCGCCATATTATCCAGCAGTTTGTATTAACTGCATCACCTGTAGGCTCAAGAAATATTACGAAGAAATTTGATATAGGTTTATCCCCTGCGACGGTGAGGAATATCATGTCCGATTTGGAAGAATCCGGGTTTATAGATCACCCACACACTTCCGCAGGCAGAATTCCGACCGATAAAGGCTACAGGTTTTACGTTGATTCACTTATGGATATTCCCGAACTTCATCACCTTGAAAAAGGAATGATAAATAAGAACTTAGACACAAATGTTATTGATACCGACGAACTAATCAGAATTACATCCGTTCTGTTAAGCAGTATTACACATCAGCTTGCATGCGTTTCTTATCCAAAGCTTGAAACAGGAACTCTGGAAAAACTGCAGATTGTTTCCCTATCTTCAACAAGAATTCTTGTAATTGTAAGCATAAAATCAGGACTGGTAAAAACCATAACGCTGGAGCTTTCATCAGATATAAAGCCCGATCTTATTGATTCCGTGCAGAGCCTGCTGAATGAAAAGCTTGCCGGCCTGACTTTCACCGAAATAAAATCAACTTTCGCAGAAAGATTTAAAGATGTTGAAGAAGATCAAAAACCGGTAATAAGAGTTTTTGTAGATTCAATTGATAAAATTTTTACGGATGTAAAGCAAACTGAAAAGCTTGTAATTACAGGTGCAAAAAATGTAATAAAACAACCTGAGTTTGAAGACCCGCAGAAGTTTCAAAGCGTAATTGAATTAATTGAAGATAAGGATATTATTATCCATATCATGGAAAAATCTAATGACGCTGTTCCCGACCAGGTGTTTATTTCCATTGGAAGCGAAAACCAAATTGAAGAACTTCAGGAGTACAGTTTTGTAAGTAAAGATTATAAGCTGGGCGATATTTCCGGCACACTTGGAATTATAGGCCCGAAACGAATGGAATACTCAAAGATTGTAGCTATTGTAGATTATATGGCTAAAATGTTATCTGAAGTATTAACAAATACAAACCCAAAATAGAAGGAGTTTACTTTAATGAAGAAAGACAAGAATGAAAATAATATTCACGATGATCTTTCAAATGAGATAAAAATTGAAAAAGGCGGAGAGACAAAACCGCCTGAACCGAATAATGATAGTAAGATAAATGAAGAACTAAACCAGGCTAAAACAAAAATTGAACTGCTTGAAAAAGAAGCTACCGAATACAAGGATAAATTATTAAGAAAAGCCGCAGAGTTTGAAAACTACAAGCGCAGAACTGAGAACGATCAGTTAAACTTATTAAAGTATGCCGCCGAATCTTTTATAATTAAGCTTCTCCCGGTAGTGGATGATTTTGAAAGATCACTTCAACATATAGATAATGCAAAAGATGTCGATTCTCTAAAGCAGGGAATAAAACTTGTTTATGATAAGCTTATCAAAGTGCTTAACGATCAGGGCGTAAAGAAAATAGAGTCTATTGGTAAACCTTTCGATGTCCATTACCATGAAGCTATCTTGCAAAGACCGGCCGAAGGCGCTGCACCTCATACGGTTCTGGATGAAGTTGAAAAAGGTTATATATATAAAGACAAAGTAATCCGCCATACAAAAGTAATTGTAAGTGCAGATACGCCGGAATCGGAACAGGAAAATAACAGTAGTACATCAAACCGCGAGGATAGATAGGATATATGGCAAAAAGGGATTATTACGAAATCTTAGGTGTAGCCAAAGATGCAACTAAAGATGATCTGAAAAAGGCGTACAGAAAATTAGCAATGCAATATCACCCGGACAGGAACCCTGATGATAAAGCCTCCGAGGAAAAGTTTAAAGAAGCGGCTGAAGCATACGAAGTACTAAACGACGACAACAAAAGAGCGCAGTATGACCGTTTCGGACATGAAGGTATGCGCAACGGCGGATACAGCCAACAGGGCTTCTCTGATATAAATGATATTTTTTCACACTTCTCTGATATATTCGGCGGCGGCGGCGGTTCAACCATCTTTGATGATTTCTTTAGCGGCAACCAGCGCACAAGAGGCGCAAGGCGGTCTTCCGGCATTCCAGGTTCTGATCTGAAAGTAACTCTTAAACTTACGATGGAAGAAATAGCGACGGGAGTTACAAAAAGAATTAAGATAAAGAAACAGGTAAAATGCAATGTATGCAACGGAACGGGCGCTGAATCAGGCACTGCAACAAAAACATGTCCGGTATGCCACGGCAGCGGTGAAGTAAAAACAGTTTCACGTTCGGTATTCGGTCAGTTTGTTAATATAACTGCATGCAGCAACTGCAACGGTGAAGGAACTGTTGTAGAAAAACCATGTAAAAAATGTATGGGCGATGGAAGAGTTAATGAGGAAATAACTCTTTCTATTAATATTCCGGCAGGCGTACATGAAGGAAGTTATATGACACTGCGAGGCGAAGGAAATTCAGGCAAGCGCGGCGGACCTGCAGGAGATATTATAGCCGTCTTCCAGGAAATTCAGCACCAGTATTTTACAAGAGAAGGCGACGATATTATTTATGATCTGTTTATCAGCTTCCCTACTGCTGTAGTAGGCGCTGAAGTTGAAGTGCCTACATTAAACGGTAAAGCCGTTCTGAAAATTGAACCCGGAACACAACCGGGTAAGTTATTAAAGATGCGGGATAAAGGGATAAAACATTTAAACCAGTCAGGGCACGGCGATCAGCTTGTACGCGTTAATTTGGAAATACCAAGAAAAGTAAATGCAAAAGAGAAAGAGCTCTTAAAAGAACTTTCCGAATTACCGAACTTTAAAAAATCTTCCAATTCGGATGAAAATAATTTTTTTAAGAGATTTTCATTTTAAAATTTGTGTTTCTTAGTGTCTTTGTGCCCTGGTGGCAAATATATTTTTATTAGATAATCTATATTAAGATGCTCAAAAAATTATCGGAGAAAATTGGGTTTACTCAAACCGAGATAAAAGTAACAATGCTTCTCATCGTAATTTTTATTGTCGGATTCAGCTACAAAACCTTCTTCCGGGATAACGGTCTCACATCATACAAAAAATTTGATTACTCAAAAGAAGACAGTACATTCTTCAGTTCAGGCAATGAAAAAGATTCCCTCACAAACGCTCAAACAGAAGAAAATAAAGACGATATTTTAGAGCTGAATAAAAAGAACACCAATAAATTCCCGGCTAAAATAATTGCGGCAGAAAAAAGCATAGACTTGAACACGGCAGGCGTAGATGCGCTTACAACTCTTCCAAACGTGGGAAAGAAAACAGCGGAAAGAATTATTGAGCTGCGTACAAAGCTCGGCAGGTTTAAAAACTTTAACCAACTTCTGCAAATAAAAAATATTGGCGATAAAAGGTTGGATAAAATCAAAAAGTACGCTTATATTAAGTAACAAAATATTTTAGAGTAGAAAATGGCAGGTTTTGAAAATCATATAGGCTTTACAATTTCCGGGTCAAAGCTTCAGCTTGTTGAGATCATCTATAAAGACAGGCAATTCATCTTAGATAAGGTTGATGAAGCTTATTTTAATGAGCCTATAAACATGGAAACTGATAAGGAAACAAAAATAGATTCATTGCTGCAGGGTGCATTTAACGAAATTCTTATCAAGAAGCCGTTAAAAAGTTCATTTGCATCATTTGCACTGCCGTTTGAACTATTCCATGTAATGCAGGTGCCGTATGATAACACTCTGCTGCATCAGGACCTTGTGGATGAGTTCAAATGGGAGTTTTCTGTCCTGTACCCGTATGTTTCCACCAAGGATCTTGTTGTACAGTATATTGAAGTTGAAAAGAATAATTTAATTACCCGGAACACAATGATTGCCATCGCTATCCAGCGCAAATATTTACAGATGATTCATAACTTCTGCAAGGCAAATAATCTTAAGTTAAAGTTTATTGATAATATCCATACTGCATCTGAAAGAGCGCTTGCGGCAAGCTACCCATCGGCGGCCAAGGGCTTAATAATGAGTATCTATATTACCAATAAATTTCTTTCACTAATGTACTCATTAGACGGCAAACCGGTTTATTTTAAAGTTATACCATTAAACGATGCAGGTGAAATTCCATCGCTCCTGTTAAATGAAACAGCGCTCCGTGAACCTTACCCGGTTGAAGAGGGAATGTCAATAGATTATTTCCCCGGGATAAACAGGAACTCCATAGATAATGCTTTCATCTCCGGCGAAGAAATTTCCGAGAGTATGATACAGACATTAAGCACTACATTGGGAATTGACCTTACATACTTTAATCCGTTTGAAAGAATAAAACCCGATACGGAGTTATATACAAATAAGTTTTATCTTGAAAAGAATAATTCCTTCTCCCCCGCTGCCGGTATTGCATACAGGCTTGCTTAAGACATAAAATTATGATGCCTGTACTAAGAATAAATCCCGGACAAATTTTATGAGAATGCGGATCATATCCGGTGAGTTAAAAGGCAGACTCATAAACGTCCCAAAGTCCGACCAGATACGCCCCACCACAGACAGGGTGCGGGAAACACTTTTCAATCTTCTTAATAATATTATTGATTTCGACGGCATAAATGTGCTGGATATTTACGCAGGTTCGGGCTCGCTTGGACTTGAATGCCTTAGCCGCGGCGCAGCAAGAATAGATTTTGTTGAAAGGAATTTTGTTATATACAAAAATCTTGAAGAAAATATTAACAGCCTTAATGTTGGAGAGCAATGCACAATACACAAAATGGAAGCCGTCAGATTCTCCGCCATTCCACCAAAGCAGCAGTATGAGCTTATCCTTGCCGATCCTCCTTTCTTCAAAGATGATATTTATACTGTTGTAAAGAATCTTCTTCTTAATAAATTCCTAACCACAGAAGGGATGATAGTTATTGAACGTTCCAAGCAGACAAAAGAAAAAGATATTGAGAATCTGGGAGTTGAGCCGTTTAAATTGATCGGGGATACGTGCTTATATAGAATTTCCCAACAATTGTCATAGGAAGATTCCAGACAAGAAAAGATTACAACTTAGAGTATTGACTGGCAGCAGAGCGCCGGATAAGAGGCTTTTTCTTTTTAGAAGTAATTCCGCCATTCAATACTTCATTTAACTTTTCATCTAAAAGTATTTTTATAAGCGACTGATAAGGCACATCTCTTTTGTTGGCTAATATTTTTATATCAGACAGCATTGTTTTGGGGAATCTTATAGATACCGATTCTGTTGTAGGTTTAAGGTTAGGAAACCTGACTTGCACCGCTTTTGACCAGTCAACATATTCAGTGCTGTCATGGGTTGCCCAAAATTCGCCTTCTTCATCCTCATTTTTAAACTTCGGTATCTGTTTAAGCTTTTTCATATAGTAACTTTTATTTTTGAAACAGTCAAAAATAATATATGTTTATATTATTAACACTGCTCTTAAAAGTCTGTGTGATAATTGGTTTTACTTGGATAAATATACAAATTATTTATCATTTATATTCTAACTTAAGAGGCGGTAAACTGTTAAAACAGTTAAAGAAATATTTATTATATTGCTAACACCGCAATTAATTGCGGTGTTAATGATGACTTCACAAACCCTTAACCGTTTCAACGGTTTACAACCCGTAATTTTTATTACGAATAATAAAATTACATATAAATAATCTTTGAGAACAAAAAAGCAATTATTCGTCAAGGTTATGGTATAAACGCCGGTAACACTAAAATTATGTTATTTAAAACTGACTTATAAAACTTTTTTCATTACTTTTATCTAATAAATTCAACAAAATTATTTTTCAGGTAATATTATGCGTAAAGTATTATACCCCGGAACCTTTGACCCTGTTACCAACGGGCATATTGACATAATCAAACGCGCTAGGGAATTATTTGACGGAGTTGTTGTTACCGTTGCAATAAATCCAGGCAAAACTCCCTTGTTTACTGTTGAAGAGAGAGTTGATATGTTGCGTAAAAGTCTTACGGGTTTTGATAATATTACCGTTGACTCATTTGACGGGCTGGTTGTTGACCATGCACATGAAGTGGGCGCTGTAGGTATAATAAGGGGATTAAGAGCCCTAAGCGATTTTGAATATGAGTTCCAGATGGCGCTGATGAACCGGAAGCTTGCCGGAGATCTAACAACGGTTTTTCTTATGCCGCATGAAAAATATACTTACCTAAATTCTTCCATTGTAAGAAACCTTGCAAGCTTAAACAGCGATGTAAGCGAGTTCGTTCCTTCTGCTGTGGTTAAAAGCTTAAATTAAAATTTTCAAAATAGGAACTTTATGCCCCGTAAAAATATAATTGCCGCAATTGCAAGCTTCTTTATTCCCGGACTCGGCCAGTTACTGCAGGGCAGGTTTATTAAAGCTATAATTATGCTTGTCCTTGCGGGAGTAATGTGGTTTTTTCTCCTGGGTTGGGTAATTCACATTTGGTCTATAATTGACGCGGCTATGTACAGGAGAAATTGAATTATTTTTATGTAGGTTGGGCGGCCTGCCCGACTACTGTTATTGCCTTCATTTGCATCAACAATATGGAAAACTTGAATAAGTGAGTGGTCGAGCAAATCTGTTCGACCTACAAAAAAAAGAATTTTTCTAAAAACCATTCTGTAAAAGCATTATACATTAATGCATAATTATAGAGCCTGCATGTGATCTATCTTATTAATTCCATTTTTCTTTTAACAGTTTATGCATAATTTAAAATTTAATTTACTAATTTTGCATATAAAATTTTTCTGCATTCCGTTAGAGCGGTACTTATCTTTAATAAAAAAAGGAGATAATAATGCATACCGGTTAAAAACCGGGAGGAAAATTTTTGTGTATAAACAGATATTATATAAATAATATAAGGATGCAATAAGTTGAATGGATACTCTGAATTGATTTCGTCTATTGAAGAAAGCAGAACAATGGCAATTTCTTCACTCGTGAAGAAATTACAAGCAGAAGGTAAAAATGTATTAAGTTTCAGCGCTGGTGAACCGGACTTTCCTACACCGGAATTTATAAAACAGGCGGCAATAAAAGCTATCAATGAAAATTTTACACGCTATACGGCTAATGAAGGATATGCTCCTTTAATAAAAGCTATAATCCAGAAATTCTCTAAAGAAAACGGACTTGAATTTAAACCGCAGAACATTTTAGTATCCGCAGGCGCTAAACATTCTATATATAATTTACTTATGGCGTTATGCAATTCCGGTGACGAAGTTATTTTTCAGGCGCCGTACTGGGTAAGCTACCCGGAAATGGTAAAGCTTGCGCAAAGCATTCCGGTAATTATTGATGCAGGAGTTGAACAGGAATATAAAATTACTCCAGCACAGCTTGAAAAAGCGATTACTCCTAAAACGAAAGTATTTTTATTTAATACTCCTTCCAATCCTACCGGATCGGTGTATAGTAAGAAAGAAATTCTTGCGCTGGCGGAAGTTTTAAAAGATAAAGAACATGTTTATATCGTTTCCGATGAAATATATGAGAAGATAGTTTTTGACGGTGAAGAACATTTCAGCATAGGCAGTATTGATTATCTAAGAAACAGAACTATCACGATTAACGGCGTTAGCAAGGCTTATGCAATGACCGGCTGGCGCATTGGTTATGCGGCAGGAGATGCAGGAGTTATTAAGCTTGCAAGAAATCTGCAAAGCCATTCAACTTCCAATGCGGCGTCAATCTCACAGGCGGCGGCTCTTGCTGCTTTAACGCAGGAATCGGATGAAATTGAAGATATGGTTAAAAAGTTTAAGGAAAGAAGAAATTTCATATACGAAGCGCTTAATAAGGTTAAAGGAGTTAAATGTCCTTTGCCGAAAGGAGCCTTCTATGTATTCTATGATGTAAGCAGCTATTACGGAAAGAAAGTTAACGGCTATGATATTAAAGACTCATCTTCATTCTGCAATTACCTTTTAACCGAAGAATATGTCGGACTGGTACCCGGAGTAGCTTTCGGGAACGACAAGTGTGTAAGGATGTCCTACGCATGTTCATTTGAAGAATTAACAGATGGGTTGGAAAGAATAACCCGCGCGCTTGCAAAACTTAACTAATCTTTATGGGGCGATCAGGCTGATCGCCCTACATTCTATCCTTTAATAAATAGCTGAAGTGTTTTGTGAATCTCTTCCACGGGCATTTCTTCACCTGTCCACAATTCAAATGATTTTGCAGCCTGGTGCACAAGCATTTTTAATCCGTCAAGAACAGTGGCGCCTTCTGCGGCGGCTGTTTTTAACAATTGTGTCAACGGAGGATTATATACAAGATCAAAAACAATCTGTCCTTTTGTAAATGAGTTGCTTAAACTTGTAATAGTATCATCTGAATCAGGGAACATACCGACCGAGGTTGCATTTATTATAAGCTTTGAGTTTTAAATACATCAATCAAATCAGGCGGGAAAAGTTCTTTGGTTTTGAATGAATCATATTTCATTTTATCGCGGAAATAGCTTTTCAGAGTTTCCGCACGCTGTTCGGTCCTGTTAATAAGATAAATAGTTGAAGGTTTAAAATATCGAATAAGTGCATAGATAACTGCGCGCGCTGCGCCCCCGGCGCCTACTACGCTTACTTCGTTACCGGTTATTTCTTCTTTAAATGGAAACAATGTTTCATAAACACCGTTTACATCTGTGTTATACCCGTTTAGTTTACCCAGGTCATTAACAACGGTATTAACAGCGCCTATTATGGAAGCTTCCTCGGAAACATTATTCATAAACTGGGTAATGTTTTCTTTATGCGGAATGGTAATATTAAATCCTTTTATTCCAAGCGCAACCATCCCTTTAAGAGCAGATTTCAGGTTGGAGGTTGGCACATCAAAAGGCAGAAAGATATAATCAAGTCCTTTCAATTGAAAAGCCACATTGTGAATTAAGGGCGAATAAGAATGCTTTATAGGATGTCCTAAAAGCCCCGTTAATTTTGTATTAAGATGGTAAGAATCTTTCATTTTCACTGCATATAATTGATAAATATATAATAAGTTTGAATGTTTTTTAGGCATTCAGTAACTGTCAAACAAAACCTTCAGTAAAACTAAGACCCACCCCTACACCCCTCCAGGGAGGGGATTTTATAAACCGGGGAATTATGAAGAACTCTACATCTCCCCGAGTAGTTTCTTGAAAAGTTTTGAAGATTTTTTTCCGGGTACTCTTTGGCAAACTCCGTTCTGATAGACGGGTCTATAGTAAAAGCGGACTTGAGGCAGTCAACTGCTTCCTGAGTTCTGCTGAGTATAAAATTAATTTTTGCTTTACCGTAATATGAAGAAGCATCCTGCGGATTAATTTTTATACACTCACTGTATGCACGCATTGCTTCAAGCCAGTCACCAAGCTCAAACAGTGTTTCGGCAAGATTAAACCAAATTTCGTAGTTGTTCCGTTCAAGGTTAAGCGCTTCCCTATAGCTTGCAACCGCATCTTTTAGCTGACCAAGGGAATATTCCAAATCAGCCTTTGCATACCATGCTTCAGCATTATCCTGAGATAAAGTTATAGCCTTATTAAAATCTTTAAGTGCAAGATGATACTTGCCGTTGGAATCATAACAAAATCCTCTTGCAAGGTAAGCTTCATAATACTGATCGTTAATCTTTATCGCTTCGGAATAATATTTAATAGCGCTTGATATATCGCCCATTTCTTCATAAATATTTGCAATATTGTATGAAGAAGCTTCATCATACCTGTCAAGTTCAAGCGATTGTTTAAAGCATTCTATGGCGCTTTCCAGCCTGCCTAAATCCGCCAGTACGTTTCCTTTATTAAACCATGCGCTTGCAAAATCTTCTTTAATAGCTATAGCAAGGTCATAACTCTCAATTGCTTTTTCAAGCTTATTCATTTTTACAAGAACAATACCTCGGTTATACCATCCGCTTGCATTGTAAGGCTCAAAGTCCAAAAATTTATCATAAGCTTCCAGGGCTTTTGGAAAGTCCGGTAAATTTTCATAACAAAATCCAAGTTCGTAGTATGCTTCAATAAATTCAGGTTCAATTTCAATAACTCTTTTCAGATAGCTTACGGCTTTTTCAAATTCTTCCTGCCGCTGGTACAACGTTCCAAGCCCGAATATCGCATCTTCATTTTTAGGTTCAACATTCAGAACAGATTCCAGTGAACTTTTTGCATCGTCAATTAAGCCGAGATTTTCTTCAGCAGCCACCCCTGTTAATTATGGTTTCAGAATCACCGGGGTTTAATGACAACGATCTGTTAAAGCATAATACGGATTCTTCAAAATTTCCGATGGCATTTTCAAGTGAGCCTTTTCTAAGCCAGTACTCGGAGTTATATGGAAAAGCTTCAAGTAAAAGATTTATAAAATAAAAACCGTCCTGAAATCTTTCGTTTTCCAGGCAGACTTGTACGATTTCTTCGATGGTTTCAATACAGCCGTAGATTCCGCATTCGGATATTAATCCCTTACATCTGTTTATTTCATCATCGATATTTTTCTCTTCTTCGTAAAAATATTCATCGTTATCAAAATCTGAGTCTAAGATAGACATTTTCTCTCCTAAGCAATGAAACGTATGCGAAAAATGTATTACTAATAAAATCTAAAATCAAGTTGATTTTAAGTTAACTTATTTATAAGTAAAAAATTATTCAAAAAATAGATTTTATGTCACATTATAAAGAAGAAATTATTTCACTAATCACAGGTTTATGGACGATATTAGCAATATGTGACGCGAAGTGTATAAGCGATTTTTTTTAATTATTAAATATACACAATTATCTACCAGCTAAATTTTGGTTAGAAAGACATCATTTACTTATAAATTTAGCATTACGGCATCTTATAGTGCACTTCTTCTTAATAAAGAAACAAAATCACAACAATTTTGCAAGTCATTTAAAAATCGTTGAAACACTTATAAATCTTTGAGTAACTTTCAGACAGTTATTATCGAATAAGGATAACAAATTCAATTTTTTAAAACTGCCGTCACTTTAACTGCCGCATCCTTTAAACTCCCGGCAACGTCAAAATTCAAACCGGATTCTTTCAACAATATTCTTGCTTCATTGGCATTAGTGCCTTCAAGCCTTACAACCACGGGAATATTAACTTTAATTTCCTGTGTAGCGTCAATAACCCCCTGGGCAACACGGTCGCACCTTACAATACCACCGAAGATGTTGATTAATATAGCCTTAACATTAGGATCGGAAAGAATAATCTTAAATCCGTTGGCAACAGTTTCTTTACTTGCGCCTCCGCCAACATCAAGAAAGTTTGCAGGTTCGCCTCCGGCAAGCTTTATAATATCCATAGTAGCCATAGCAAGTCCGGCGCCGTTTACCATACAGCCTACGTTTCCATCCAGCTTTATATAATTAAGGTTATACTTTGAAGCTTCAATTTCCAGCGGATCTTCTTCATAAAGATCGCGGTAGCACTCAATATCCGGGTGACGGTATAAGGCGTTATCATCAAAATTCATTTTTGCATCAAGAGCAATAACATCACCTTCTTTAGTAACAACAAGCGGGTTAATTTCCGCAAGCGAGCAGTCGCTTTCCGCGTAAACGCTGTATAATCCCATTAAAAATTTAACCGCGTTTTTATGCTGTATGCCGCTAAGTCCCAGAGCAAATGCCAGTTTTTTAGCCTGGAAGGGCTGCATCCCAAGTTCAGGCTCAATTGTTTCTTTAATTATTTTTTCGGGAGATTCCGCAGCAACCTTTTCTATCTCAACACCGCCTTCGGTAGAAACCATAACTACATTTTTTGAAATTGCCCTGTCTAATGTAATACCCACATAAAATTCTTTTTCAATATTAACGCCCTGCTCAATCAAAAGCCTCTTAACCACTTTCCCTTCCGGGCCGGTTTGATGAGTTACCAGCGTCATCCCAAGAATCTGGGCGGCAAGAGTTTTAACTTCATCAAGACTTTTGGCAACTTTTACGCCGCCGCCTTTACCTCTTCCGCCGGGCATGAATCTGCGCTTTAACAACCCACAGCTCGCCGCCGACTTCCTCTGCCGCATGCACAGCTTCATCAACCGAGAATGCAACTTTTCCTTTTGGCACTGCAACGTTGAATTTTCTTAAAATCTCTTTTGCCTGGTACTCATGTATCTTCATTTAAGATCCTCTTTTTATTTTTAATTTCCGGTTTAAATGAACCATCCTTTGTGAATATAAAAGGTATCTAATCGAATACCGATTAAAATTTACGGAAAAATTAAGTCTTTTAATTTCAATAAGCAATTTAAGGTGAGAGCCGGCAAAATTACTAAGTAAAATTTATATTTGTTATCAAATTAAAGTTTATTAAGTTTCATCTGCCTCTCTATATTGAGGTTGTTTAAAAAGTAAAATAACTTAGTGAGTCTTCATGCTCTTAGCAATAATACCTTAAATTTAGACCATTTTTACTACATCAGATGCTTACATTTTCTGAGAGATAATTCCTTAAAAACTGCATAGAATGAATCACAATGTCCATTTTTTCTTATTAACAAAACTATTTTTTAATTTTTCTAATTATAATCCTGTTTCTGTAGACAAATTATAATTGAAATTGCGAATCAATGAATTTATTTTCGCATCACTAAATTCAGGAAATGTAAATGGCATTATTAAAAGCGACTAAGACCATACCGGAAATGTTTGAGTTTCTTACTGATGAAAAACGCAGCAAGGCAAGAGACATTCTTTTGATGAGAAAAGTTGAAGGGAAATTTGAGGGTATTACTTACCGCGAGTTTAAAGATGAAACCGAAAGCTTTGCTTGCGGACTCTCTTTGCTGGGAATTAAACAGGGTGATAAGATTGCTATTATTTCCGAGAACCGCCCGGAATGGGTTTACTCCGATATGGCTATTTTGAGTCTGGGAGCTGTTGATGTTCCGCTTTACCCATCGCTTACCGCCGAATCCGTAGAATTTATTTTAAACAATTCGGAATGCAAGGGAATAATTGTTTCAAATAAATTTCAATTAAACAAAGTAACTAAAGTAAAAAATAAGTGCAGGCATTTAAAATTCATCATAGTACTAAATGAAAAAGATGCCGAAAGCGACGGGAAAATAATTTTTTCTTTTAAGGAGATTCAGGATAGAGGGATAATATTTAAAGCCGACCGCCCTTATTTCTTAAAGGAGTGCATCACCAATGTAAAAGAAAATGATTTATGCACAATCATTTATACATCCGGTACGACAGGCGAGCCTAAAGGAGTAATGCTTACACACAAAAATATTTTATTTAATATTAATTCCGCATTGGAAGCATACCCTATAGGTGAAAGCGACACTTTCTTATCCTTTCTTCCACTCTGTCATATATTTGAAAGGATGGGCGGATACTATACTGCTTTTGCATCAGGCGCAATGATTTGCTTCGCAGAAGGAATTGAATCCATAGCCCAGAACATGCTGGAAACTCATCCGACAATTATCACTACTGTCCCAAGATTATTTGAAAGGATGTATTCAAAAATATTAAAGAATATTGAGTCTCAATCACAGGCAAAGCAAAAAATATTCTATAATGCAATTGAAATAGGAAAAGAATACCGCCGTGCAAAACACTTAGGGAATGTATCATTCAGTTTATCTATTAAAAATAAGATTGCAGACAGGCTTGTTTTTAAGAAAATGCGCGAGCGCATGGGTGGCAAGTTGAGATTTTTTATTTCAGGCGGCGCCCCGCTTGCCCGCGACCTTGGAGAGTTTTTTGAGGCTGCAGGAATTTATATTATTGAGGGCTACGGCTTAACTGAATCATCCCCGATTATCGCAGCAAACAAACCGGATGATTATAAGTTCGGCACAGTAGGCAAGCCATTCCCCGGCGTTGAAGTAAAACTAGCTCCCGACGGAGAAATACTTGCAAGAGGTCCTAATATTATGCCCGGCTATTATAAGAACAGGAAAGAAACCGAAGAAGCAATTAAAGATGGCTGGCTGCACACGGGAGATATAGGCGTTTTTGATTCAGAGGGCTTCTTAATGATTACCGATAGGAAAAAACATCTCTTTAAAACTTCCACAGGCAAATACATAGCGCCTTCGCATATAGAAAACCTGTTCCTTGCAAGCAAATATATAGATCAGTTTGTCCTTATTGGTGATAGAAGAATGTTCTTAAGCGCGCTGATTGTTCCTGATTTTGATGCACTGCAGGAATATGCAGACGCGCATAAAATTCCTTACGGCAGTCCTAAAGAACTTGTGCAAACAAAAGAGATACATGAGATGATTGAGCAGGACATGTCGCAGGTGCAGAAGAAGCTTGCCAACTACGAAAGAGTCCGCAAATTTATGCTGCTTGATAAACCTTTCAGCATGGAGAACGGCGAAGTAACACCCAGCCTGAAAATCCGCCGCAAAGCAGTTGAAGAGAGATACGGCAATTTGATTGAAGAAATGTATGTGGGGAGATAATGTCTTATTCCTTTCTTGATACGCTATTCCCCTTCCGGTTTGGGCTTATTCCTCTCTCGAGAGGGGTTAGGGGTGTGTAAATGGAAGTACATTTGTCGTACCCTGTTAATTTGTTAATGATTGGTATGAATTTAATAAATCAAATTCCTATGGGTTTCCCTGACAATATGTAATATATTTATTCAAACAAAAACCTCCGAGGTTTCTGAAAACCTCGGAGGTTTAATTTTTCACGCCGGAAGATAAAACACCACATTCACTCATAATTATCGTAACCTAAAAAGAAATTAAAAATTACGTTGTTAATAATGTAAGGGTACTACAAGCATAAGCCCGTTTACACACCCCTTTCGTCCCCTCAGAGAAATGAAAAATTATGTGGCAAAAATGTGAATGTACTACAAGCATATGCCCGTCACACACCCCTTTCGTCCCCTCTCAAGAGGGGATTAAGACAGCAATATAATAAATTTGTTATATGCTATAATATTACAGCAAAAATTAAAATGCTTTTTAAATAATTTTATTTTAATTTAATAATTACACTTTATTCCATTTTTTGTGTTATTAATTTTATTTGTGTTACTACGTTTTGCGCTTTATTCCCCTCTCGAGAGGTAACTATATACTTGATAAATACAAATAAAATTATAACCCAATTGCATCGGGTCGTTTTTTCAAATGCTCCCAATATATTTGAGATATTCTATAACCAAATGGTTTCTGGAGTGTTGGGGCAAATTCTAATATTCCAATCGATTGCAGCCCTTGAGCTATTTCATCACTTGGTAAAAATATTAAAATGCGGGTGTCTGCATCTAAAAACTTTTTTAAACATTCTTTTTCTTCCTTTGATAAGTATGAAAGCTTATGTTGAATCTCGCTTGGCCTTAATTTACGTTGAGGCTCTATGATGGGTTGGATTTGTATTTTCAGTTCTTCTGGTTTATTCTTTAATTCAGGTATAAAAACCTTATCCTGTCTGGGTTTGGAAAGATATTTGGTATAGACCAGTGCAAATATCAATGATATTATTATCATCATCCATATTGTCAATTGCCATTTATAGGGTATTATTTTCAAAAGTTTATTATAATCAACATCATTTAACCATGAAAGAGAATTTGATAATAATAATATTAGGAGGGCTAATAGGAAGCTTAGCCACATTATCGCTTTGTCTAATTTTTTGTCGCCCATTTATAGAAAGACTTTAAATGTTATTTCTTTTTAGGAACTTTTTTATTTACAATACGTTTCATAGCTTCATCAAAGCTCATATTGAGCTTGAGAGGCTTTTCAAGTTTCTTTTTGGTTTTCGGTTTCGTTTTGGTCGTTTTCATATTTTTGCTCTAAATAGTTTGTAATTAATCCAAGGATTTTTGTTTCAAAATCAAATACTTCATCTATGATGTTAATTATGTCAGTATTAAGTTTAATCAATTTTTGTTCCGTTAAAATTTCGGAATCAGCATATATTTTATCTTTTTTTACTCTACTTTTATATGCCAATCTCATTAGATTGCCTTTGCTGTCTCTATATATCCATGAATGCGTATATAAATTTCTATCTTCTTTTATATCACTTAATTTTTTAACGATTTTATTGAGCTCATCGTGTAAATCTTCTGTCAACAATTTTTTAGAATCGAGACTATAAATGAGCGAATTATTAAATTTAGATATTAATGATTCAAAATTATCACGACCTACCAAACGATTGATTATGTTTGGTTCTACTGATGTAGAGCTACAAATGATAGATAATACTTCTTTCCCTAAGAATGCAAAATTGATTGATATTTCTCCCAATAATGCCAAAATTTCCGAAGGAATGCTTGACTCAATAAAAGATATTTTCATTGCAGTTCCAACCGATGAATCATTAGATAAGTTTATTAGTTTAAGTATATCCCCTTATGGGTATGAGGGTTTTGATTCAATAGACCGTAACGATATAAAAGAGGATATACTTAATTTACTAATTACTGTAATCATTAAAAACATTAATCTTCAATCAACTTCTTATAAGTGAACCGACCCTCAAGTTGAGAAAGAGCAGAGTTAAAACGTTGAGAATCATTAACTTTACGAGAATTATATCTGTAAGCATATTCATTGCAATATTGTTCCAAGTGTTTGGGGCTTACGCTGTGGTATATTCCGTAAATTCCACGTTTCAACTGGCTCCAAAATCCTTCTATGGAATTGGTATGATAATCACCTCTGACATATTCGCCCTGTATATGGTTTACTATTTCATGTTTTTTGTAGTGTTTATCAAGACCGGAATAAGCACCAAAACCGTCAGTGATTATCGTAGAGCCTTTAGCGACCGTTTCTTTAATAATAGGCTTCAAGGTATCGCCGTCAACTTTATTAACAACCTTAGTCATAACATTGCCCTGTCTTTCAAGAATACCGAAGACCGCAACCTTATTAACGTAGCCGTTAACGACTTGTCTTTTAGAGGCGTGTTTATTCCCTTCTTTACCGCCAACAAATGCCTCGTCAATCTCAATAGTTCCGGTGATAGGTTTATTAAAAGATTTAGTTTTAACAGCGTATCTAATCCTGTGCAACATAAACCATGCAGTCTTTTGAGTGACGTCAATATCTCTACTCAATTGAAGCGAAGAAATACCTTTTTTATGTGCAGTGAGTATATAAACAGCCATAAACCATTTCTGCAAAGACAAAGCGGAATCTTCAAATATAGTTCCGACCTTTACAGTAAATTGTTTCCTACAGTCAGCGCAAGTAAGAATCTTACCGCCTCTGATTTTATAGACTTTCCGGTCACTTCCGCAATGAGGACAAACAGGCTTACCGTTCCATCTTGCCTGAATAAGATAATCGATGCAGGCTACTTCATTAGGGAACTGTTTTTGAAATTCTATAATACCTTTGAAATTTGGCTCGTTCATATTAACACCTTGAATGAGAAATTAAATTATGAATTGCTATGAAAAAAAGTAAAAGTAAAAAGAGAGCTAAAACAATAAAGGAAAAGGATAAATTAATAATATCCGGTAATGAATTTATCAAAGAGTTGAAGGCGGCTTTTGACCGATTTCACCAAACTTCGTTAAAACTTCGGCAATAGTTTCTTTTTGAGTTTTATCGAGAATTTCTAAAAATTGTTTATAAATTTCGTCATAACTTTTGTCAGTTATTTCGGATAAGTTTTCGATAACAAGTGTTATTAAAGCATGAATTACAGAATCATGGACATAAGAATTATTAAAGACATATTTTATAATTTCAGGATTATTATAGTTGATATTAAATCCGTCAGCAACTTGTTTTATTTCATCTGGAGTCATTATGTCCTCTTTATTTATTAGTACAAATATAAGGAATTATCTTGTATGTGTCAAGTATATAGTTACCTCTCGAGAGGGGTTAGGGGTGTGTGACGGAAATACGTTTAATGTACATTTTTGATACTCCTAACCCTATACGATTATGCGTGCAAACGGGCATATGTTTGTTGTAAACTCAATATAAATATATAAAAAAGGGACACAACTATTGAGCAGAAATATTATTCCCTACAACCCGAAGCTAAAGGAGAAAGCCCGGCAGCTCAGGAATCACAGCACTCTTTCCGAAGTAATATTATGGCGGGGGTTAAAGGGCAGACAAATGAAAGGCTATGACTTCCACAGGCAAAAACCACTCGGCGAGTTTATTGTCGATTTCTTTTGTAATGAGCTTATACTTGCTATTGAAATAGATGGGGATAGTCATTACGGAAATGAGGAACGCGATCTTACAAGACAAAATAAACTGGAACAATTTGGGATTACTTTCTTGCGTTTTGATGATCTTGATGTAAAGTTCCAAATAGATAAGGTGCTGAAATCTATTGAGGAGTGGATTGAGAAGAATGCCGCTAAATAATAATAGTATACAACAAGCATATACCCGTTTACACACCCCTAGCCCCTCTCAAGAGGGGAATAACACAAATCAAGAGGGCAATAAACTCATAATAATTTTTCTTTTAGAAATTTTCCGCGTCCCATCCTTCCTTTTTTTGATTATATCCTGAATGGTCTTGTATTTTCCGTTTTTCATGTCTATGGAATTTTCTTTCCTCGCCTCTTCATAGCCCAACGCACAATGCAGGTCATCAAGTAATTTATCAAATGTTTTAACATCTAACTGCACAGCCGTTTTTTTGCCGTTTTCATCCATTACATATTTTCTTTTTATTGGGTATGTCATTTCAAAACCTTTGATTTATTTACTTATATAAAAATAAGAAATTTTTTAATATTTTATATTCAATTCTTCTGCAGTATCTCGACCATTGCATTATGTATAAGACGGTTGGTAGCGAGTATCTTCTTGGAAGAAATATCTATTTCAGTTCCGTTAAAATCGGTAACTAAGCCGCCGGCTTCTTCAAGTATAAGTTTACCGCCGCAAATATCCCAGGGATTTAAATACACTTCCCAGAATCCGTCAAATACTCCTTTTGCTACATAGCAGAAATCAATTGCAGCAGAGCCGAGCCGTCTAAGTCCTCTTGAGGCTCTTGTAAGAGCTTCAAATTTTTTAAAAATATTGTCGGGATTATCTGCAACATTATACGGAAAACCGGTAACCAGAACGCTGTGGCTAAGATTATCATTTTTACCCACTGTAATTTTCTTACCGTTGGCAAAAGCACCGCTTCCCGGTTCGGCTGAGTATACTATATCCTGCATAACATCATAAACAACTCCGGCAATTGTCTTGCCGTTTTTCTGCACGCCGATTGATACGGAAAATATAGGCAGTCCGTGTGCAAAGTTTGTAGTGCCGTCAAGCGGATCAACTACCCATACGTATTCGGAACTGTTTTTTGTCTCCCCGCCCTCTTCGGCAAGTATGCCGTGAGTGGGATAATTTTTCTTTATAAATTCGGTTATCAGTTTTTCGGAGGCTTTATCAATTTCCGTAACAAGGTTTGATTCGTTAGTCTTGTACTCTACGTTAAAATTAGTGCCAAAGCCATTCCTGATTATATTTCCGGCTTCTTTCGATATTTTTATAACATCTTCTATCATTATTTTCCTGTTTAAAATATTATTTAGAGCGTAAATATAAAGAATTTATTAAAGTTAAGCTTAAAACGTCAAGTCCCGGCTCTAAAATTGTTTCGCTAATATAGCATCGTTGCTTGATCTTTAATTTTTGAATCTTTTTAATTTTTCAATCTTTTAATATTAAATCTTCATTTTGTTTAACGTTACACATTTCACTTTTGCGGAATATTCCTTCCTTGAAAGCCGGAACGATTTTTGGTATATTTCATTACTAATTAAGATTAGAAAAGCAAAGGAGCGACTACTTGAACGAATCTGATAATATAGAAATTGGAGAACCAAACGATAATTCTATTGTAGAAAATATGCCGGGAATTCTTCCCATTTTACCTTTAAGAGATTTAGTCCTTTTCCCATATATGATTTACCCGGTTCTTATCGGGCGCGAACAATCCATAAGAGCTGCAAATTATGCACTTGAGAAAACTAAATATATCTTCTTATCCACACAAAAAAAATCAAATATTGAAGACCCTAAAAAAGATGATATTTACATTGAAGGAACCATTGCAAAAATTGTGCAGATATTAAAACTGCCTAACGGTTTAATGAAAATTCTTGTGGATGGACTTCTACAGGGCAGAATTATAGAGTTCACGGATAATAAAAATTTCTTCGAAGCTCAAATAGAAGTTATTGTCCCTGAATATGAACAGGATCATGAACTGAATGCACTGATTAGACAAACGACCCAGCTTTTTAAGGACTATGTAAAGATCAACAGGAACATACCCAACGAAGCCGTATCCGCATTTGAAAATATTGATGAGCCGGACAGGAAGCTTTTTTACGTGGCAGCTAACATAAATCAGGCTATTGAAGTAAAACAGTCAATACTTCAGAAGTTCAAACTGAAAGAGCAGTACTATGAAGTAATCAAAATACTTAATTCTGAAATAGACATATTGAAAATTGAAAAAGAGATCGATAATAAAGTACAGGAAAATATTGCCAAAACACAGCGTAAGTTTATAATCCAGGAACAGATAAAAATTCTGCAGGATGAGCTTGGCGATGAAGATGATGCAACGCCGGAATTTGTAAAGCTGAAAGACCAGATAAAAAAGGCAAAGATGCCTAAGGAAGCGGAGCTAAAAGCATTTGAAGAACTTAATAAGCTTAAAAAAACTTCGTCTATGTCCCCCGAATCAACGGTTATACGGAATTATTTAGACTGGCTTGTTGAAATACCGTGGTCAAAAAGATCTAAAGACGATTTAAACATCAGTCATGTGCAGAAAATTTTGGATGAAGATCATTTCGGCCTGGAAAAGCCCAAGGAGAGAATTGTAGAACATATTGCGGTCTTAAACCTTGTTAAACAGATGCGCGGACAGATATTATGCTTTGTAGGCCCTCCCGGAGTCGGCAAGACTTCACTTGGTAAGTCTATTGCAAGAGCGCTTGGGAGAAAGTTTGTAAGGATAAGCCTCGGCGGTGTAAGGGATGAAGCAGAAATAAGAGGACACAGAAGAACTTATATCGGTTCTATGCCGGGTAAGATTGTTCAATCAATGAAGAAAGCAGGAACAGTAAACCCCGTTATGCTGCTTGATGAAATAGACAAGATGAGCACCGATTTCAGAGGTGATCCTTCATCTGCAATGCTGGAGGTTCTTGATCCGGAACAGAACCATACATTTAACGATCATTATATCGAAATTGATTATGATCTTTCACAGGTAATGTTCATTACAACGGCTAACGTGCGTTATAATATTCCCCTACCTTTGCAGGACAGGATGGAAATAATTGAACTGCCGGGATATCTTGAATATGACAAAATTGAAATTGGGAAGCGTCATATTATTCCCAAGCAGCTTGAAAATCACGGGCTTACCAACAAGAACGTAACGATAACCGATGAAGCAATAAAAATGATTATCACGGAATACACCCGTGAAGCCGGCGTAAGAAATCTTGAAAGAGAACTTGCATCTATTTGCAGAAAGTTAGCACGGGATATAGTGTTAAAAGAATCATCCAACGGAAAGCATAAAATAAAGCATAAATATATTGTTGATGCAGCAAAGGTTGAAGAATATCTAAAAGTACCACGTTACAGGCCTCATAAACATAATAATGAATTTAAGGTTGGCAGCGTTACCGGTTTGGCCTGGACGAGCGTGGGCGGAGAACCAGGATGTCCGGACATCCTGGTGGCGGGCGATGCCGTCAATGAAGCATTCTGCCGAACGGACAAAGCTCTCTAGAGCAATTCCACAGTTGATTTACCCCTCAAGATCGCCGCCGGGCTTGGATGTTCATCTCGGCAAACGCCAAGCATTTGCCAGGAACTCCAGCGCCCGACTCCTTCGCGGGGTATACCTTCCGCGAATCCAGTCTAGCAGGCTGCCAAAAACGCGCCGAAGCCTGAGCGAAGCGCTACGGTCGCGTGTAAGCCGGTGAAAAACACGAGTCGTCGTGGGCTCGCTCCGCCCAAAACTTGTTTTTCACATCTGCTAGACGATCCTGCAATTATAGTTTCGGCCGGCAGCGGCGGTCAAACACGAGTCTCCGCCGAAACGCCGGCTCTCACTGCCGGCCATGCCAGCCGGCCCGGATTGCGCCGGTTGGGATCAGGATCAAAACGTTGTCGCCACTGTGAAGCGGAACGTGTTAAAAGGTTCACGCAGCCGGTAGCCAGTACCATACGTCGCAATCGCCTGCTGATAGGTGTAGTCACCCGCCCCGCCCGCCGGGAACATGCTCCGGAGGATCGTCTGTTGCGGCGGCAAGGTAGTCGTGTTCATGCGCATCGGGTTCACCGCGTAATAGATGCGGAACGGTGCGTTGATCACCGGCAGAATGACCTGCAATTCCAATCCGGTCGACATACGCATGATGCCGTTCGTGCCCGAGATCGGTCGGAGATCGGTGCCGATTGACGAAAGGCCCCATCCGGTTAGCGTTGTTCCCTGGCAAGCAAAAGTGGGAGAAAGCGTGGCACAGCCGTAACTTATGTTATTCAACCCGGGAGGATTCCCACTGGCTGAGTTATTCAGGGCGCTCGAGGAGACCCGCAACTGCGACTGCTGCAACGCCATGTTCCACCCGGTATCCACGAAAGCAGCCAGGGTGACAGGACCTACAATCGGAATCCGGTATTCCATATTGGAGATCAGGCTGGTGTCGCCGCCGGGAAAAACGAGCTGGTAAATCGGGACTGGAATGATCGGTTGCCGCGGTTTGGATTGTTCTTGTCGATGGGAACAGTCGACCCGTCGGGGTTCTGCAACGTGATGTTCTGCGAACTCGCCAGAAACGCGACCGGAGATACCGCGCGGATATCGAAGCCGCGCAAGTCCGTATCGCCGCCCAGGAAGAAGCGCTCGAACGGGGAGGCGCCAAGTCCGCCATATCCGGTGATGTGCGACGCCTGGAGGCGGAATCCGAAGGTCTGACGTCCCTCGCTGGGATGCCCGTACTTGGGGATCAGCCCCTTCATGGGGATGAACTCTTTGTACTCGGCGACGGGCCGCACACTCTTTACGTTGCCGCCGAGTCCCGAGATATCGGTGCCGATGAAAAAGCTCTTTCCGTTATGCGGCCGCGTTGGATAGTCAATGTGGTTATAGGTGAAGTTCGGCGTGATCTTGCTGGTGCGGATGCCGTTGAGCGCATTGGGCCCGGAGATATTGCGGAAAGTCACTTCCTCAAAATACAGTTGCGAAGCGGTCGTGAACGTCGAAATCGAGGAGACGTCGAATCCGTAAGTCACGCCTACGCGCTTGAACGAACGCTTAATCGGATAACTGAGCGAAACCGTGGCGCCCGTGCTCGCCTGCGAGTAGTTTTGCAGCGAATTGGTAATCGCCAGCGGCAGGCTCAGGTTCGTACCCGTGGCAATGCTCGCCTGCTTCAACTGGTTGTAATCAAAGCGCCGGGCATACACCGTAAAGCCCGTCTGCAAGGGCCGGTCGAAAAGATAGGGTTCGGTGAACCCAAACGATACATTTCGTTCGTACTGGCCGATGGTTCCCTGAACCTGGAGCGTCTCGCCAAGCCCGAGAAAGTTGTTGGTGGTAAAACTGAGGCCAATAAATGTACCCGACAACCCGCTGACGCCGCCGGTAAGGCCGATCGAATTCTTGCCTTTTTCTTTCAGCTTGAGCGTGATATCGACCGAGTTGTCGGCCACGTTCTGATGGACTTCCGACGCCTGCTCGGGCTTGAGCGGCTCGAAATAGCTGAGCTGATTCAACCGTAGAAGCGAAAGCTCCCAGAGTTGGCTGTTGTAGAGATTGCCTTCCTCGATCGCCAGTTCACGCCGAATCACCTTATCCCGGGTTGTCGTATTGCCCTGGAATTCAATCCGCCTTACGTAAAACTGCTTGCCTTCGTCAATGTCGATCTTCAGCGTAATCAACCTATGTTCTTCGTCGATGATCGTATCCGGCACCGAGGTGAAATTAACGTACCCGAGCGCCCCGTAAACTTTGCGCAGATCGTCAAGACCTTTGCGCACCATGTCGGCGTTAAAAATCTCGCCGTCTTTCATGCGGAACTGCTTCCGCAGGACCGCCGTGTTGGTGATCGTCTTATTGCCGGTGAATGTGATCTGCTTGAGGCGGAAGCGCTCGCCTTCCTCGACCGGGACGGTGATATCGACCACTTTGCCATGCTTAGGCTTGAACGGAAGATACCAGGTCACGCCAGTCTTGTCGTGAATCTGCGTTTTCGGATCCCGCACGATCGCTTTGTAGAAGCCCAGCGTCTGATACTCATAACGGACGCGTTCGGCGTCTTCACTGAGCTTGGTGGCGTCAAAGGTGCGCGAGAACAGGTTCTCCAGGATCAAGCTTTTCGGAATACCCAGCGCGTGCGTGTTCTTCATCGCGGCCCGCAAGGTGCGGGAGCTGACCCGTTTGTTGCCTTGGAAGCTGATCTTTCCGACCTTGACCTTGGGGCCTTCTTTAATCACGAAGGTGACGCCCACCGAAGCCGGAGGAATCGGGTGAACTTCGGTACGGACGGTGGCAAACTGATGTCCGTGCGCCGACTCCATCTCCTTGATTACGACCTCCGCCTTCTTGACTCGGGTGGGATCGAACTGGCTCTCCTGGCTGATGCCCACCTTGCGTTCCTTGAACTTGTCGAGCAGGTCGCTCTGCGAGAAGGAATTCAGACCTTCATATTTGATCTCGCGGATGGTGGGTTTTTCCTTGATGTAAACGTAAATGATCCAGCCTTTCGACGTCTGTTCGCGTTCGAAACGCAGATCGTCGAAGTAGCCGGTATTCCAGAGCGCGTTGAAGTCGCGCTCCAGCGCCGCCTGGTCGTAGATGTCACCGCGGTGAGTGGACATGCGGGACTTGATGGTGTCGACCGGAATGCGGCGGTTTCCTCTCGGCACAATGTCGGCAATGACTCCCTCCTGCGCCAGCGCCATCGAGCACAGCAGCAGGAGGACTCGCCAAGAGACGAAGGCCGAAGCAGCGCCCCAAAAGCGCCAGCCGACAATTCCGAGTCGCAGGACAGACGTTATGAGTTCCGAAAATAGTAAGACCTCGATAACAGGAACTTTGGAGCGCGGAATTGCTAATTATACGAGAGTGGAACTCGGAAACCAAAGAATGTCTGCGCGCCCGTTCAGTAAAATACCATTCAAGAACGAAGTTGCGACCCCGCAAAGCCCCAAACAGCCACAAAAGGATAGGGCGCTTCTCGACCCGCCCGCCGGGAATGTCGGGTTGAACATGCGCTCAGCGCTGGTGATTTCTTGCGCGGTGCCGAAAAATTGTGCGGCAAAAACGCTGCGGAAAACAAACCGTTGCAGCGCGAAGTGCCTTCCAATGCGAAAAAACACAAACTCTCAGGAATTCCGCGGCTTTCGCCGTGCTCAGCGCCCGCCGGAGGGCTCCACTTCCACCAACGTCGAGTAAAACGTAGGCCCACGGCCCAGGTCGGTCAGGCGCTGCGAGGTCAGAACATTCACGTTCACGCCGCCCGGGGCGAGTTTGGCCCATCCGAGGCGCGCCACCGCCATCCCCGCCTGAACCGATGCATCCAGCTTGGCTGGCAGCACGAGTTCTCCGCGATCGTTATACACACGCACGGACGCGCCGTCGCTGATGCCGCGTGCCGCGGCGTCCAGCGGATTCATTTCCAGGCAAGGCTCCGGTTCGAGCGCCTGGTGCGTCGGCAGATTGCAGAAGGTTGTGTTCAGGCAATTGTCGGGCTTGCGCGGCAGCAATTCCAAAGTGAAACGCTGGTTGCCGGAGTGCCGCGATTCGCGGGGCGCGCGGAAGACCGGCAAGGGATCAATCCCCTGGGCCGCCAAAGTATCGCTATAAAACTCCGCCTTGCCGCTGGGGGTCGAAAAATTCCCATTGGCGAAGGGCAAAAAAGGCGCGTCGTTGGCTGGGGCGGAGGTTGGGACGGACGGCGGCTCGTCTTGCGAAATGCTCGCTCCGGCCGCAGCAGCGAAGTTCAAGCGGGCGTGTCCTTCGCGCTCCAGGCGCTGGCGATCGATGCCCGCCAGCCTCGGGTGGTTGGTCGAGAGCGCGAGGTCGATGGCGTCATCGACGGACTCGCTGAAACAGGATTCGGTGAAGCCCATGCGCCTCGCCAGCTCGGCGAAAACCTCGAAGTTGCTTCGTGACTCGCCCAGCGGCTCGATGGCCTGGTTTGAGACCTGGAGGAAATAAGTGCCGTAAGAACCTTGCAGGTCCTTGTGCTCGAAAAACGTCGTGGCGGGCAGAACGATATCCGCATAGTCGCAGGTGTCGGTCAGAAACTGCTCGTGCACCACGGTGAACAGGTCGGGGCGCGACAGGCCGCTTCACCACGGCGTTGTGATCGGGACACACTGCGGCGGGATTCGAGTTGTAGACGAACAGCGCCTTGACCGGAGGATCGGCAAGTTTTTCCAGGACGCCGCCCAACTCCACCATGTTGATGACGCGGGCCGGGCGCCCGAGCGCCTGATGCATCAG
This sequence comes from uncultured Acidobacteriota bacterium, assembly GCA_963786555.1. Lineage (GTDB taxonomy): Bacteria > Acidobacteriota > Terriglobia > Terriglobales > Acidobacteriaceae > CAWBRT01. The sequence continues at coordinate 496,526 of CAWAZO010000011.1, read as the reverse complement.
GTCAGGACGCTGCAAACCGGCTTTGTCGAGCGGAAACATTGCGCTGGTGGAGAGCTGAAGGCCGCCGCCGACCTCTTTCCATGAGCCGGTCAGGCACGGCAACATGCAGATTCCCCGGATCGCCTGGCCGCCGTTTTCGCCGCGCTGTACGCCGTAACCGAGGCGGATCGCCGCCGGCCGCGCGGTGGCGTACTCGCGCGCCAGCCGCCGGATGTCTTCGGCGGAGATGCCCGTCCACCGGGCCGCCCACTCGGGCGTGCAGGCCTCGACATGCTCACGCAGCGGCTCAAAGCCGTGAGTGTAACGGGCAACGTAATCGGAGTCGTGGAGATTCTCGCGGATGATGACGTGCATCATCGCCAGCGCCAGCGCCAAATCTGTGCCCGGATGAATCGGCAGATACCAATCCGCGCAGCGTGCCGTGCGCGTGGGATAGGGATCGATCACCACCAGCTTGCCGCCCTGGCGGCGCGCTTCTTCGATGAAGGGCCAGAGGTGAACATTGTTGGCGAGGACGTTGGTTCCCCACACCAGAACCAAGCGCGAGTGGCGGAACTGTTCGGGTTCGGTGCCGATCTTGCCGCCAAGCACCGCGATCAGTCCGGCCTCCCCGGCGGTCGAGCAGATGGTGCGGTCGAGTTGCGATGCGCCCAGACGATGGAAGAAGCGGCGATCCATCGAGGCATTGTTCAGCGCGCCCAAGGTGCCGCCGTAGGAGAAAGGAAGAATCGCCTCCGGCCCAAATTCGCTGGCAATCTGGCGGAAACGCGTCACGATCTCGCCGAGCGCCTCATCCCAGGAGATGCGCACGAACGCGTCATCCTGCCCGTCCCGCGAAATAGAGCCGGTCTTTGCCGCACCCTTCGGCTTGACCCGGCGAAGCGGGTAGAGGACGCGGCCGGGCGAGTAAACGCGGTCGAGGTACTTGGCTACCTTGGCGCACAGAAATCCGCGCGTGACCGGATGCGCCGGATCGCCCTGTATGCGCGTTGCGCGCCCATTCTCAACCGTGATCAGAACGCCGCAGGCGTCCGGGCAATCGTGCGGGCAGGCGGCATGTACAACCTGTTTCATGGATGAAATTATGGCATAAAGCGAGGGGGTGAGCGGCTTAGAGAAGTTCTCCGGTTGATGTACACGGACATTCAGATTGTCACGCCGAGCGCAGCCGAGCCGGGGTTCTCGACATGCGCGGATCCCAGGTTGGGGTATCCAAATTCCAAGACGATATCACGGCGACCGGAGCGCCAAGCGTCAGCGTCCGGAGCAGCCAGCCTGCATATCCGACATTATTATTCTTCGATTAGCAAGAAGCTGTTCAGGCGCGGAGCGGAGCCACCCTATGTTTTTTTCAGCGATAGGAACAAAAGGTGGCTCGACTTCGCTCGCCATGACACTCTGGTGTGTCGGGATATACCAACCGGGAAATCTCTCAAGCGCTTAGGACATTCCCCCGCCCATGCCGCCGTGATGGTGCTGCTGCATCTGTTGCTGCTGCTTTTGCAGGTAATCGTCAAATTTCTTCTTCTGATCGTCGTTGAGCAGATCGCGGATTTTGCCGTTGCTGGCCTGGTGGATGCTCCGCATCTTGGTCATCTTATCCTGGCGGGATGTCGATGAATCCTGCATGAGCTGTCCCATCTGATCGTGCTGGTCCTGAAGAATGTCGTGGACCTGCTTTTTCTGATCGTCGTTAAGACTCAGTTGCTTGTCGAGTTCCTTGACGCGGTCGTCGACGCTCATCATCTGGTGGCCCATTCCTCCGTGTCCACCTCCCGGACCTTGTCCCATCTGAGCAAAGGCCGAGAGCGTCAACGTCAGGGCGGAGATCAGCAGCACAACTTTCAATGCCTTCATGCGTGAACCCTCAGTGTCATCGAGATTTTAGACAAAATACTCCTTAGCTCCATAACCCGAAGCGCCGGACAATGTTTCTCGCCACAAAACGGCCACCCAACTCGACGTAGTGGCTATTTGACTTCGCCAATGAATGCTCGCGAGCGCCTGGTTGAACTTCGCGGGCTGCTCGTAGAACAACAGGTGGCCGCCGTCCTCGAAGGGTAGAAGCTGGCGCGAGGGATTTGCGCCGCCATGCTTCTGCCCATCTTGATCCCTTCCTGGTAAATGCCGGAATCGGCGGCGAAGACCGCCACCGGCAGCTTGAGGGCTGGCAAGATCCGCGCATGATCGCTCATCACGAAGTCGGAATAGATGGCCATCGCGATCCAGGGCGGAGTCTTGGTAAGTTCGGCCGAAATCCAGCGCACGTCTTCGTCGGAGGCAGTGCCACCCTTGAACATTCTGCGGGTAAAGGCCGCAGCGTATTGCAAAGGGTCTGCCGCGTAGGCGGCGAACACCGCGTTCAGCGCGTCGTAGTTGTGGTTCTTCAGGCCGTGACTGTTCCATGGCGCGGAACTGAAAGGATAAGGCGCGGTGTCGATCAACCCCAGGGCCTTGAGGCGGCTGTCGTCCCTGAATTGGTCGTAGTACGAGAGCACGACCGGACCGCCCAGCGACCAGCCCGCCAGCGTCAGCTCTTCCAGTTGCAGCAGCTCGACGATTTCCCGGACATCGCGCGCGTATTGCGCAATCGTGTGTCCGCCGAGGATCTTCGACGAGTTGCCGTGCCCGCGAAGATCGAGGGTGACGACGCGGAACTCTTTCGCCAGTTCGTCGACATTTTTTTGCCAGAAACGGGACGAACAAGTCCAGCCGTGTACCAACAGGATCGGTTGTCCCTGTCCCCGATCTTCGTAATAAATCCGGGCGCCGTCACGCATTCTCGCGACCTGTGCCGCCCGCAGAACTTCCTTGCCGCTGCTTGTCATAATTCCTCGCGCTGCCATGGGTACCCCGGCGACGGCCGCACGCCGTGGCTGGGGTGGCAAATCGATGGCATTGCCGCCATCGTAGGCCAGCGGAGGGCAGAAATCCAGAGTGGAACGTCCGGCCGGGGTAACGCCGGGAGATCCCACGGTACACTCAGGCGTGCTGAACCGCCTGCGTCAGTTGCGTCAGCGAAGACTTGGCATCGCCATAGAGCATCGTCGTCACCGGCTTGAAGAACAGAGGATTCTCCAGTCCGGAGAAGCCGCGGCCCTGGCCTCGCTTCAGCACGATGACGGATTTGGCGCGATCGACTTCCAGGATCGGCATGCCGGCGATCGGACTCTTCGGGTTGTCGCGCGCATCGGGATTGACAACATCGTTGGCCCCGATGACGACCGCGACATCGGTCGAAGGAAACTCCGGATTGATCTGCTCCATCTCGTACAGCGACGAATACGGGATGTTGGCCTCGGCCAGCAGGACGTTCATGTGTCCCGGCATGCGGCCGGCGACCGGATGAATGGCGTACTTGACGGTGACGCCCCGCCCCTCCAGCAGATCTCCCAGTTCGCGCACCGCGTGCTGCGCCTGCGCCGTCGCCAGTCCGTAACCCGGAACGAAGATGACCCGGTTTGCGTAGGCGAGCTGGACCGCCGCGTCCTCCAGGTTGATCTCGCGCATGACTGCCGCCCGTATCGCCGGCGGCGGCCGCGACCGCTCCGAAGCCGCCGAACAGAACGTTGGCGATCGAGCGGTTCATGGCGCGGCACATCAGCACCGACAGGATGAGGCCCGAGAAGCCGTCGAGCGTGCCGGCGATAATCAGCACATTGTTCGACAGCACAAAGCCGGTGGCGGCCGCCGCCAGGCCGGCGTAGGAGTTCAACAAGCGACATCACCACCGGCATGTCGGCCGAGCCGATCGGGATGACCAGCATCACGCCGAACAGGGTCGCCAGGCCCACCATCAGGTAGAAAGCCATGGCCGCCGCCGGATGCAGCAGCACATAAACAAAGCTGGCGACGGTGGCGCCGAACAGCACCAGGTTGAAAATATGCTGGCCCTTGAACTGAATGGGAGTGCCGCGAACTACAGCCTTGCAACTTGCCGGCGGCGATCAGGCTGCCGGTGGTGGTCAGCGAGCCGAGCATGACTTCAAGACCGAGCGCGCCCAGGGTGATGCTCCCCATGGTTTCGCCGCGAATGCTGTACTCGGCAATGCCCACCAGGGCGGCGGCCAGCGCGCCGAAGGCATGCGACAACGCGGTCCGCTGCGGCATGGCGGTCATGGGGACCCAGATCGCCATCAGCGCGCCCACGATCGAGCCGATCACCAGGCCGGCGATGATCCATTCGTAGCTGACGATCTCGTGATGCATCAGCGTGCCGATGATGGCCGCCAGCATTCCGGCTTCCGCCAGGAACATGCCGCGGCGCGCCGTCTCGGGATGGCTCATCGCCTTCAGACCGAGCACGAAGAACACCGACGCGATCAGATATGTGGCTTCGATGAAGTAGTTCGCCGGGCTCACTTGCGCACCGCCTTTTCCTGCTGCCGCTTCTGAAACATCTTCAGCATGCGGTCGGTGATCCCGAATCCGCCGACCACGTTGACGGTGGAGGTCAGTGACCGCAACGAATCCCAGCATGGTGCTGAGCTGCGTATGATGCGCTCCGGCGATCACGATGGAACCGATCAGCGAAATGCCGGAGATGGCATTGGTGGCCGACATCAGCGGCGTGTGCAGCAACGGGGGGACACGGGAAATAACCTGATAGCCGAGAAAAGCGGCAAGTACGAAAACGTAAAGCGAAGCGATCAGTACCGCGGGATTCACGGTGCCTCCTGTTTCCCGGTTACGGGAGAGGTGATGCCTGCTGCCAATTTCACGAAGCGATACCCATGGGAGCAACCGGGTATCGTCCCCGGCAAATGCTTGGCGATTGCCGGGATGACATTCGCGCTAAGCGCGCGCCTGCAAAGCCTCGGCAACTCGCCGGTTGACGATTTCGCCCTTGTGCGCGACGCAGGAATCGCGAAGGATTTCGTCGTTCATGTCGATGTTCAGCGCGCCCTCGCGAACCAGCAGTTGCAGAAAATTGCTGATGTTCTTCGAATAGAGCTGGCTGGCATGCACGGGAACGGTTGCGGGAAGGTTCAGCGGACCGAGGATGGTGACGCCGTTGTGATGAACCTCCTCCCCAGGCTGGGTCAGCTCGCAGTTGCCGCCGGCGGGCGCGGCCAGATCGACGATCACCGAGCCCAGCCGCATGCCCTCGATGGCGGCGCGATCCATCAGCCGGGGAGCGCGCCGTCCGGGCACCTGGGCGGTCGTGATCACGACGTCGGAGGTGCGTGCGGTCTTGGCGATCAATTCCCGGCCGCGCGCCAGCGCCTCTTCCGTGAGTTCCTTGGCGTAGCCGCCTTTGTCTTCGGTCTCGATGCCGCCAAGGTCGACTTCCAGGAACTTGGCGCCCAGCGAGCGCACCTGTTCGCCGGCGGCGGCCCTGATGTCGTAACCGTGAACGACGGCTCCGAGGCGGCGCGCGGTCGCAATCGCCTGCAGACCGGCGACTCCGGCTCCCAGCACCAGCACGTGCGCCGGAGGCACCGTTCCGGCCGCCGTCATCAGCAGCGGAAACATGCGCGGCAGGTGAGCGGCTGCCAGAATGGCGGCCTTGTAACCGGCGACGGTTGCCATCGAGGAGAGCGCATCCATGGCCTGGGCGCGGGTGATGCGCGGCACCAGCTCCACCGCGAACAGGGTGGCGCCCCGCTCAATGGCCGGCTGCAACGGCGAGGGATCGTCCAGCGGACGCAGGAAGCCGATAATCACCGCGCCGGGCTTGAGCAATCCGAGATCGCTGCTGTCCGGGCAGTTCACCACCGGAATGACGTCGGCCGAGGCCATCAGCATATTTCGGTCGGAGGTAACGGTCGCTCCGGCCCGGGCGTAATCTTCGTCGGCAGAGCCGGCAGCGATTCCGCTGCCGCCCTCGACCATTACCTCGATTCCCTTCGAGACCAAGGTCCGAACGGCATCGGGCAGCAAAGCCACCCGGCTCTCACCGGGTGAGATCTCCCGCAGGATCGCGATTCGCAAGGCGTTCCTCCTGTCTATCCAAGAGATGCACTTCAGCGCCAAAGAGCTACTCTCATTTGCCTCAACGAGCCTTTATGTGGTTGCGTTTTGGGAATCTCTGCCTGGTCGGAGGGCCGCCGCGGCCTAAAGATGCCGTCGGACCCGGGATGCGGGCGGGAACCGGGAGCCAATTGCAGATTTCTACTTCCGATGGAAAAAGCAGCTAAGAAACCGCTGAAAAACTGTTCTCCGGGCAGGCGGTCAAAGACGCGCAGAAGTGTCATCCTGCGGTCGCGCCGGTTTTGCGCGCGCCCGAAGGATCTGCTTTTGCTTTCGATGCTCACAAACAGCAGATCTTTCGTTTCGCTCAGGATGACACCCTCGAAAAATAGATTTCCGCAACCTTCCAGGGGGGTCATCCGGAGCAAAGCCGTGGGTCCCCGACAACGGCCGCTGTTGCCGTTGGTGGGGTGAGAAGTCGGGGTCCCCCGACAAGCCCGTTGTTGGCTTGTTGGGGCACTTGTTGGGGTGACAGAACGGGGCCCCCAAGATGCGCCGTAGTTGCGCATCTTGGGGAATGTCAGGCGCTGAGCGCTTTCATCTCCGCATAGAGGTCGGCTTTGCCTTCGAAGCCGATGCCCGGCAGCTCCGGCATCGGGATGCAACCGTTCTCCACCTTCACCCCATCCGGGAAGCCGCCGTAGGGCTGGAACAGGTCCGGATACGACTCATTTCCGCCAAGACCCAGGCCGGCGGCGATGTTCAGCGACATCTGGTGTCCGCCATGAGGAATGCAGCGGGAGGGCGACCAGCCGTTCTCGCGCAGCATCTCCAGGGTGCGCAGATACTCCACCAGTCCATAGCTGAGGGCGCAGTCGAATTGCAGCCAGTCGCGGTCGCGGCGCATGCCGCCATAGCGGATCAGGTTGCGGGCATCCTGCATGGAAAACAGGTTCTCGCCGGTTGCCATGCCGCCCGCGTAGTGCTTGCCCAACTCGGCCTGTAGCTGGTAATCCAGCGGATCGCCGGGCTCCTCGTACCAGAAGAGGTCGTACTTGGAAAGCGCTTCGCCATACTGGATGGCGGTCTTCAGGTCGAAGCGGCCATTGGCATCGACCGCCAGCCTCTGTCCCGGCTTGAGGATGCCGAGGACAGCTTCGATGCGGCGCACATCTTCCGTCGAGCGAGGCTCCGCCGATCTTCTGCTTCACCACGGTGTAGCCCCGATCGATGTACTTCAGCATCTCCTGCTTGAGTGCCTCGAGATCCTTTCCCGGATAGTAGTAGCCGCCGGCGGCGTAGACGAAGACCCGGCGGTTCGGCTTGCCGTCGCCGTAGCGGTCGGCGAGAAGCTGGAAGAGCGGCTTGCCTTCGATTTTGGCGACCGCGTCCCAAACCGCCATATCGATGGTGCCGACGGCCACCGAGCGTTCGCCGTGTCCGCCGGGCTTCTCGTTGGTCATCATGCAGGCCCAGACCTTGGCCGGATCGAGATTGCCGCCGCTCTCGTCCAGCAGGCTCTCGGGCTTGGCTTCGAGCACCCGTGGGCGGAAGCGCTCGCGAATCAACGCGCCCTGTCCGTATCGTCCATTGGAATTGAAGCCGTAACCGACGACCGGCTTGCCGTCGCGAACCACGTCGGTGATGACCGCGACCAGGCTCAGCGTCATCTTGGAGAAATCGATGTAGGCATTGCGAATCTGCGATTTGATGGGCTTGGTTTCTTCGCGTATATCGACAATCTTCATTCGATCTCCTTCACCGTTTGGGTTGCGGCGCACGCCACAACCGCCGCCAGGCCTCATACAGGTCAGGGAGTGACCTGCATGATATGCTAGACCTACGTGCTGGTCACTGCCGATGACTTCATTTCCCTGTCAGGCAGCCTCATCTTCCAGTAGATCAACAAAGGTTCCACGGGCTTTGCCCGGCTTCCATCTGGCCGGCTCGCCGGGGACCTGGGGAAACAACAATAAAAAGCAGTAAGCAATCAAATCGCTTGAACTTATGTGTGAAACCAATGCAGTAGAAAAAATACCACTTCCGCCGGAGCTGGAGGTCGCGGTCATGCCACAGCGCTCCCGCCTGGCGATGGGGTTCCGTGCGCTCGCGCACCGCAATTTTCAGCTCTTCATGAGCGGACAGCTTATTTCGCTGATCGGCACCTGGATGCAGAACATTTCCCAAGCCTGGCTCATCTACCAGCTTACAGGCTCCGCGCTTCTGCTCGGCCTGGTCGGCTTCTGCTCGCAATTCCCGATTCTTCTTCTGGGCCCCGTGGGAGGCATCGTCGCCGACCGCTGGAATCGCCATCGGGTGGTGATCGGAACCCAGGCGGCGTCCATGATACTGGCCTTCATGCTCGCGGGGCTTACCCTGACCGGCAAAATCAAAGTCTGGGAGATCATCGCGCTCTCGGCCCTGCTTGGCTGCGTGAACGCCATCGACATTCCGGCGCGGCAAACCTTTCTGATGGATATGGTGGGCCGCGAAGACCTGGTGAGCGCCATCGGGCTGAACTCTTCGATGTTCAACAGCGCCCGCATCATCGGGCCGGCCATCGCCGGAGTGCTCGTCGCTTATATCGGCGAAGGTTGGTGCTTTTTCGCCAATGCCGTGAGCTATATCGCGGTGATTGCCGGACTGCTGCTGATGAAGCTCGGCCCCATCGGGCGCGAAGAAACCAGCGCGTCTCCGCTGGAACGCGTGGTCGAAGGCTTCCGCTTTGTCCGCAATACCGGACCGATTTTCTGCGCCCCTGCTCCTGCTCGCCTTTGTCGGCCTGGTCGGGCTGCCGTTTGCCGTGCTGATGCCAATCTTTGCCGACCGCATTCTGCACGGCGGGGCGCGCGGGCTGGGCATCCTGATGGGCGCGACCGGAGTCGGAGCCGTGCTTGGCGCGCTCACGGTAGCTACCCGTCACGGAGTTCGCGGACTGGGCCGCGTGGTGGCGCTCGCCGCCACTGGCTTTGGCACGGCGCTGATCCTGTTTTCGGCTTCGCGCAGTTTCTGGATGTCGGTGGCGCTGCTGGTTCCGGTCGGCTACTTCATGATGCTGCAGATGGCCTGCACCAACACGATGATCCAGACCCTGGCACCCGACCGCCTGCGCGGACGCGTCATGTCCGTCTATTCGATGATGGTCATGGGAATGATGCCCTTCGGCTCGTTCTTCGCCGGGGCGATCTCGGAACATTTGGGTGCTCCGCGCACGGTGGCTGCCGGCGCCTTGGGATGCCTGGTGGCTGCCGCCTGCTTCGCGCGCCACCTGCCCAAGCTGCGCCAACAGGCGCGGGAGCAACTGGCCACCGGGCAGATCGTCGGAGATGTGCCGTAACCCGACAGCCTTGAAATTCCGAAACCTATCTTCGGAAGCCTATCTTTCTTATTCGTACGCCAGCGCGTCGATTGGGTCTTTCTGCGCCGCTTTGTAGGCCGGGTAAATTGCGCCCAGCAGAGCGCCGCAGATGGCCATGCCGGCCGCGCGCAGTATCCAGGGAACGTCCATCATGACCCGCATCTGCGGGAAGCGGTGCAGGATGCCGGCTCGCGCGGCGAAGCTGATCAGGATTCCAAGGACGATTCCGGCAAAGGCCAGCACCAGCGTCTCGCGAATGATCACCCCGACGATGTAGGTCTTGTTTGCCCCGAGCGATTTCAGAATTCCGATTTCGCGCGTGCGTTCCATCACCGCCGTGTACATCGACTGGAAGATCACGATGAACCCGATGACCACGGAGACGCCGATCACCATGTTGATGAAGGTCGAGAATCCGGGCAGGTTTCCCGGCGTCATCAGCGACATGTATTCGCGAAGCGAGCGCACGGAATAGCGCTCCATTCCCGGAATCTTTTTGACCGCCGCGACCACGGCGTCGGCGTTCGCCGGATTATCCAGCCGCACGTAGAACATGGAAGCCTTGCCCTGGCCGCCGATCAGATCCTGAAGCGTCTGGATGGGAAGAAACTTGCGTGCGCCCTTGCCGTGTTCCACGATTCCGCTCACCCGGAACTGGTGGTTCAGCAACTCCAGCTTCTGGCCGACGTGAACGTGCTGCTGGGTGGCGAAATAGTCGTCCACCAGCATGTCGTCCGGCCCCTGGAACGGGCCGCCGGCCAGGAAATGAAACGGCGCGCCCACGTTGTTATAGTTGTTCGGTGAACCGGGCGTCAGGTCGATGCCGTAAATCACCTCGAGAGCACCGGCGGTGTTCACCTGCATGACGACCGGGGCCACGGCGGTTACGTGCTGAACCGTGCGCAGCACGTCCGCCACCTTGATGGAAACCGGAGCGCCGGTGATCCCCGTCAGAAACGAAGAACCGGGAGGCGAAACCATCACGTCGGCGCCAATTCCCCTGGTGCGCTCGGCGCTGTCGCGCAACATGCCGATCGAAAGCCCCACGATCAGCAGGATGAGAGTAACTTCGATCGCAATCGCCACAATGCTGATTGCCGACCGCACGGGACGGTGTACCAGGTTGGAAATTACCAGTTTATTCATTCGTTTCGAGGATAAAGCAACGGCCGCCCTGCCGTCACATTCATAAAGAAACCTGCGCGGAGACCCAGCCATGCTACCGGTATCAATCGTCGGCGTTACTGGGGGCCGTCTAGCGCGGTGCCTCCACGGAACGCGTCGCCGAAGTCGAGCCCGCCCCCTGGCTTCCATCCAAGCGCACGACTTGCGCTCCGGGGGGTCGAGCCAACTGGAACTGGTCCGGCGTGAGCGGCTTCGTTCAAAGTGAGCTTGGTGATCTTGAGGCCGATCGTGTACTCCTCCTGCGGCCGCTGGATCTGGATATTCGTCGGGAATGGAATGCCCTGGAAATCCTTGATAGTCGCTGTAGTGCGCTTCGGTCGCGATGTCTCCCCGCTTGTCGAAGACAAGTTGGCGGTAGGGCAACAGGTTGGCGCGGTTGAAGTAGACCTTGCGGGCAAGATACCACTGGCCGGAAGCCGGATCCTTGCCGATCACGTCGAGAATATAGTTCGGCTGGAGCAAGCTTCCTCTTGGCATTCTGACTCCTTGGAATTCTCCTCCGCAACCTCCTGAACTCTTGCTTCCAGCACCGCGATCTCATCGGCTTGCACCGCGCGGAACAGAATCGCATCCAGGATGATCTGCGGGCGAAGATTTTCCAGGGTGTTCGGCGAGGGCTTGGTCACTTCGCTGGGACCGATGATGAACCGGTTCTTCGCCGGAATCCATAATTCGAATCCTTGCGCATTGCTCACCATGTCAAAGGCCCGGTTCTTGACGATGGGAAATTGCCCGATCATGCGCAGCATGGACGGCTTCTCGGCCAGGATAAAGCCGGTGATATCCGAGTACTCGGTGACCGTGCCCTTCTTGGCTCCGCCCACCGTGGTGGAAATCTCGACCGCGGCGTTCATCGTTTGGATTGCGTTGGAGATCGCGTTCAGCTTGTCCACCAGTTGCTGCTGGCTCGCCGCCTGCAAGGGGGCATGGCTGATGTTCGACTGAACCTTATGAGACCGGAACAGACAGCCGGCAGAGGTCAGCGAAGAAGCCAGCACGGCAATCGTAAGCATTCGAGAGTGCAGGTTCATGGCCTGTCCGGGTTCGCAGTTTGTCAGACGGTGCCCTCTTAAGTATAAACGGCCGCGGGATTTACCGTGCGCCGACAGGATTTGCCATGCGGCATCGCAGGCTGCGAAGCGCCTGGCGCACAGCCGCTCCACTCGAAATCAGCGCTTGCCGCTCTGCCGCTGCCGATGCCGCCATGCAGCCACGTTGCGAGTATGCTCCTCGTAGCTGCTGGTAAAGCGGTGTCCACCGCTGTCCGTCGGCGACGAAGTAGAGGTAATCCGAGCGGCCCGGATTCATCGCGGCCTTCAGCGATGCGACTCCGGGATTGGCAATCGGCCCGGGCGGCAAGCCGGGATGCCTGTAGGTGTTGTAAGCGGAATCGAACTGAAGGTCGCTCTGGTATATGGCGCCGCGATAGCGTTGGTTCAACAGCGCCGCGTAGACGACGGTTGGATCGGCCGCCAGCGGCATGTGGCGTTGCAGCCGGTTGTAGTAAACGCCGGCCACCAGCGGGCGTTCGGAGTCAATCGCCGTTTCCTTTTCCACGATGGACGCCATCGTGACCACGGCGTGGACGTTTTCGCTCAACCCAATCTGCCGCGATTCCTGCTCGAAACGCCGCACCATGACCTGCACCATGTCATGCATGCTCTGGGTGCGCGTGAACTGATAGGTGTCCGGAAACAGGTAGCCTTCGAGCGATGTTGCCTGCGGGTCGAAGCCGCGTACCAGCCCCACCTCTGCCCGCGTTGCCGCCAGGAAATCGTCCGCCGTTCCCAACCCCGCCTGCTGCATGGCCTGCGCCACCTCAAAGATATTGAAGCCCTCCGGGATGACGACCGTATGGGTGTAAATTTCGCCCCGCGCCAACTTGCCGAACACCTGGACCGCATTCTGAGGCGCGTCGAAACGGTACTCGCCGGCCTTCAGCGTGCGCGAACGCTGGCAGTAATGAAGCAGCAGAAAAGCACGCCTGGCTGCGAATGACGCCGCTGGCTTCAAGCCGCTGCGCAATTTGCCTGGTGGGCAGGCCCGGAGGCAGAAGGACGAACGTTTCGTGCGCCGGAGCCAGCGGCACGAGCAGCGCCCACCCGAGCCAGGCGGCGAACCCCAGAATCACAAGCACAACCAGCTTAAGAAAGAAGCGCATGTTTCAGTCTATGAAGTATCCGGCCCTGGCCGAGAAACAAGCTCGGCATCTCTTGCAACCCGCTGAAGCGGGCTCCTCAAATTTATGAAATGCCGCTCAGGGTGTCCTGTTGCGCGCCGCGAAACATCCCGCCAGAGCGGTCCTATCTGGGGTTCTGAGTTCCTTCGCTTCCCACCCCAGCAACGGCAAAAGAAGCCGTCGCCGGGGACCTCGGCTTCGCTCAGGATTTCGGCAGGCGGCTCAGACGCCGCCTCAGCGCCTCAACTTTCGATCTCCGGCCGGGTTGACGTTGACAGCCGGTTCTCCATGAAATTCTGCAAAATCAATACCGCCGCCAGCCGGTCGACCGCTCCGGCGCGCTTGCGGATCGAGATTTCCGATGCTTTCAGGATGCGGTTGGCCTCAGCCGAGGTCAATCTCTCGTCCCAGAGGTGAACCGGAATCTTGAATTTTTCCCGAAGCTCTTCGGCAAAGGCGCTGACTTTTTCCGCTTGCGTCCCCGCCTTGCCGCTGAGCCGCAGCGGCAGCCCAACCACCAGCTCGGTAACGCCCATAGCGGCGGATCACCGAATGCAGCGCGGCCAGGTCAAAACGCTTGTTCCGGCGCCGAATGGTCTCCATGCCTTGAGCGGTGATGCCGAGCGCGTCGCTGACCGCCAGACCGATCGTCTTTGAGCCGACGTCGAGGGCAAGAATGCGGCCGGGAGCGGTGGTTTCTGCAGCCATAAATTCAGTATAGAGGCAGCCGCCGCAAATGCGGAGACTCGAGTGTACTCAGCGGGTCGGCACAGACTGGCGCGTCCGGACTGTAGAGCAGTTTCCGAGTTGGTGCATCCGTCGATATCACCGCCGGGCACTCGGCCCGGCAGGCGTTGCTTCGGATGTACCTGGCACGCAGAATCCGCGCTAGAAATCGATGTCCGCGTGCGTCATGCCAAGCGCGGCGGCCTGCTGAGGACTGACCTCCAGGTCATCCAGCGTGAGCTTGCCCGGAGCGCGTCAGGGCCGTCCAGGCGCTGTCCAGCGCGGAAGGCTGCAATCCCAGCTCCAGCAGAAAATTGCGGAGTTCGTGGTGCGAGCCGAAGACTTTGGCAAATGTGCTGCCCGTCGTGGTGTAGTTGAGTTGGTAGATTTCGCCTCCGTTGGCGATGCGGCGGCGAAAGATGTGCAGTGTCCCGCTCATGCGAACTTAGATTCCAGCGGCTGGAGAGAGGTTTGCGAGAGCGGAGGCGGGCGAACCGTGCGGTTCAGGCTTCGGTGAGGGAGGCCTCGGGAAAGCGCAGTTTTGATTTTGCGAGCACCCGGCGGAGTTCGTCCTCGACTTCCGTCTCCTCCCAGTTCCGGGCCATGGCCAGTTCGCTGACCAGCAGGTAACGGGCGCGCTCCAGCATTTTCTTTTCGCGGAAGCTGAGCGGCTTCTGCTGGCCCAACTGCAGCAGGCTTTTCAGCACCGCAGCCACGTCCATCAGGCAGCCGGTACGCATTTTGTCGGAGTTTTCCTTGAACCGGTACTTCCAGTCGCTATGGCTTTCGCACTTGCCGTCGGTCAAGTACTCGAGAATCTTCTGGATTTCGCCGTTCTTTACCACCCGCCGCAGACCGACGCTGGCGACGTTATGGAAGGGAACCATCACTTTCAGGCTGCTGGACTTAATGCGGAGCAGATAGAATCTTTCAACGGTGCTGCCCATGGTGCGGCTGCTGATCTGTTCAATAATTCCCACACCGTGATTGGGGTAAACAACTTTGTCGCCGATACCGAAATTTAAGGAATTCATGCCTGCCCAACATTAACGTCCAGGAAAAGTAACGCCTGAACACACGGGAACATAATTAAGTATACGGGAACCGCGTGAGCGCGGTCAATCCGTCTCCTACGGCGGAAACAATCGTATTACGATACAATCCGCCTTCGCTCGCCACGGGCTGTCTCTCCACGATGGAGGCCGGCGAGGCGGTATAATAAGTCTGATTAATAGCGAGTCTCACAGGATGCCAGAGCACATAAAGAAAAAGCTCCAAGAGGAAATTCAGATCCTCGAACACGAGCTGAATGTCGAATTGCCCACGGGAATTGAAGAAAGCGGTCGCGATGGGCGATCTGAGCGAGAATGCCGAGTATCACATGGCCAAACAGCGGCAGGAGTTCGTCCGCGCCCGTCTGGGCCAGCTCAAGAAACGCGTCTCCGATCTTTCCATGATCAACATGAACAATATTCCTCGCGACCGGGCCGCGCTTGGCTCGACGGTGGTGATCTACGATTCCACTAAAGGCGAGGAAATCGAATACAAACTGGTCACCAGTGAGGAATCCGACGTCAAGAAGGGCCTGATCTCGACTTCTTCCCCGATCGGCAGGGCGATGATGGGCAAGAAAGTCGGCGATACGGCGATGGTGGTCACTCCGACGGGGAACCGCGAGCTGGAAATTCTGAAGCTGACCACCATTCACGACGAGGCCGAATGACCTGGACGAGTGCCTTTGGACGCGCCTGCGGAGTAGTGCTGTACAAGATCGTCGACGGCCTTGGCGCTGACCCGAATCTCGCCGAATCTGCTCACGTTCATCGGCTTGGTCATCAACGTTGCCGCGGCGCTGCTCTTCGGTTTTGCCAGTGCCGATAATAACCAGCCCCTGCTGTTTCGCTGGGCGGCCGTCGTCATTATCGGGGCCGGCATCTTCGACATGGTGGACGGCCGCGTGGCCCGCGCCACCAACCAGGTGACCGAGTTCGGCGGGTTTTTCGACTCCGTGATCGACCGCTATAGCGACGTGGTCCTGTTTTTCGGACTGCTGGTTTACTACGCCCGGGCCCATCGCTTCTTCTATCTGGTGATGGTGGCTTTTGTCATGACCAGCTCGGTGATGGTGAGCTACACCCGGGCGCGGGCCGAATGCATGATCGAAAAGTGCAAGGTCGGCTTCATGGAGCGCCCGGAACGGATCGTGCTGATCATCATCGGCGCGTTGTTCAACCGCATGGCGCCGGTCCTCTGGGTGCTTGCCGTGCTGTCGACGATCACGGTGATCCACCGCATCCGCTACACCTACGAGCAGACCACGCTGAGAGAGCGTGCGGAAAAGGCGGTCGAGGGATCGCCGCGCTACGCCTGAATCGGAAATGTCATCCCGTTAGGAGACTGCGAAAGAGCTGTCCAGGAATGTCATCCTGAGGTCGCACCGGGCTGAAAATACCGGGCTGCTTCGACGACTACGCCTGTCGCTTGGATGCTCTAACGGGCTGCTGAAAAAATGTAGCTGGTTGCGGTGCGAAGAGCGAGGATCTGCTGATGAACGAGTTGAAATTAAAGAGCAGATCCTTCGACGCTCGAAATCGGCGCTGAGCGCGGAATCACTTGTTCCAGACTGCTCTGGACGATTACTCGGCCCCGCCGCTCATCCCCATCTTCGAGCGCAGCCGCTCCAGCTCCTTCTGCAAGTTCGCGAACTCGCGCTGCCAGCTCCGAAGGCAGCAGCGAAGAGCGGCGATTTCGCCCTGGCATGCTGATCGAGAGATTTACCTCGCGCTTGTCGCGGACGATGGTGAGCGCGGTTGGGCCCGCTACGGCCGTGCGTGGCGCGCAGCCAGTCGCGGATGTCCGCCACCGCATCTTTTTCGACGCGCACGATCACGTCTCCGGCTTTCAGGCCCGCCGCCGCCGCCGGGCTACCCTTCTCGACCGAACGCACCAGCACGCCGCCGCGTCCGTTTCTGACTCCGAAGTATTCGCATAGCTGCGGGGTCAGGTTCTCCAGCACGGCTCCCGTCGGGCCAAGGTGCAAGATGTTGATGACCGGGTAATTCGAAGTCCGGCAGCGGGGGAAACGCGGGAAGGCGGGCATCGCCGGAGGCGCCGCATGGAGAAAAATCGAATTGGCGAACTGCGCGCGATCGGCCAGCGTGACCTGCACGTTCATGGCTTGTCCGCCGCGCATGAAGCCGAGCGTCACCGTGCTCCCGGGCGGTGTCTGGCGAACAAAGTTGCGGAGTTGGTCTTCGTTTTCGACCTGGTTGCCGTTGAAGCCGACGATCACGTCGTGCTCCCTCAGGCCGGCTTTTCCGGCCGGTGCATCCTGGTCGACCATCGTCACCTCGGCTCCCGAGGCATTCTTCAGCTTCAGGGACTGCACGCGATCGGGCGTGACGTTGCGGATGTTGATCCCCAGGTAAGAGCCATGCCTCGCCGGTGGATTCAGGCCAGTCTTGACCTCAGCCGCGGCCGCCGCCGAGCCAAGCAAGCCCAACAGCAGAATCAACAGGAGATCAATTCGACGCTTCATAATTCCTCATCGGCTCTCGCCGGATATCGATTTGCCCGATCGAAGTGCGGAGATTCAGCAGCGGACCACCGCCGCTCAGCGCTCCTTCGGCGTACATCATCTTGGGCCCCCAGCCTCCGCTTTCGGCGGTGACTTTCATCTCCGGGATAATCCGACCTGATGCCCTGCCCAGCCGCTATCTCCGTCGTCGCGCGCACGGTAAGCGGCACCCCGCTTTTCACATAAACCACGATGTCGCCGTCTCCGGTCTGCAGCGCGGATTGGATGGCGCCGGAAGAGCCGAGAAACTCGGCCTGAATTCTTCCCATTCCACTGCGCGCGTCCGCTCCGCGGGCCAGATTCGACAGTTCGATGTTTCCCCCGCCGGTCCTGGCGACGACCGGACCCTTGCTGGAGCCCACGCGGATGTTGCCGCCGCTGGTGCTGACCGTCACCGGTCCGTCGGCCTCATCGACGGTAATGTTGCCGCCGCCGGTGTTGATATGTGAGAGGTCCGGTACATCGTTGCAGCGTCACGTTGCCGCCGTCGCTTTGCACCACCCCGCCGCCGATCACCCCGAGGTTGATATTGCCGCCGAGAGTTTGAATCTCGATGCGGCCCTGCAAGGAGCCGAGGGTAATGTTGCCGCCGCCGGTTCGTGCCAGCAGATCGCCGTTGATTTGTCCGAACTTGAGATTGCCGCCCTGCGTCAGCGCGCGCACCGCGCCGGTGACCTTGTCCACGGCCACGTCGCCGGCCCGGGTGCTCAGATCGAGCCGCGAGGTGAGGCCGATGACCGCAATGTCTCCATTCCCACTCTCGATCCGGACCATGTCCATCGTCGCCGGGATGTGAAGTCTCGAAATCGGCATCGAAGCGTCCCCGCGTATGCGACTCGTCGTTGACCTCCAGAACCGCGCCTTCACCGTTGCGGGAAGCGTTCACCCGGAAACCTGCGAACTCGCGTTTTGCCTCCTCCTCGCTGCCGGCAAAAAAGCGCTTGCGCACCGTCCAGCGCAGGCCGCTACCGCCGCCCTCCACTTTTACGCTGCCCAGCGGAGTATTCACCCGCAGAGCACGCGAGGCCGGCAACGTGCCGCTGCTTTCCTCCACCCAGGACTGCCCGTCGCGATAGACGCGCGCTGCCTGCGCGCCGGCCACACCCGCCAGCAGCAGCACCAGGCCGAAGGCAAAACCGCTGCGGCTTCCGCGCCGAATCCAGGTGACCGCAAGTGTCGAGTTTGCCAACGCTGATCAATACCGATCTCCCCCGGACGGACGGCACACTTCAATCAATCTCCGGCATGGAAGCGAGCATTTTCCGCGACTCCGTCCGGATGTAAGGATTGGGGTCATCCTTGGCCAACTGCTGCAACGCCTGGCGCACGCTGGTATCGGCGCGGCTGGCTTCCAGGGCGTGCAGGGCACCCATGCGGATGCCGGGATTGTTGTCGTTCAGCAGGGCTTCCATGACCGCGTTGCGCACGCGGATATCTCCGCGCACGTACGGCGTAACCGCCTCCAGCGCCTTGAGCCGGACACCGGGGTTGCTGTCATATCGCAAGGCAAAGACCAGCCCTTCGCGGATGCGGCCATCCTCGGGCTTCTGCCGGAGCACATCGATGGAGTCCATGCGCACCCCGGAGTTGTAATTGTTCCGCGTCGCGTAAAGCAGCAACTGCTGGATCTCCGGATCGCTCAGCGAGCCCTGCACCTGCTCCGGAGTGGTCTTGTCGTACTGGATCTTGATCCGGTCGGTGCCGGCTTCCTGCTGAATGGCGCGTATGCCGGAGATGGAAGCCTCGGCACGCGGTTGCGGGCTCGCCGGACTCATGCCGGCGGCGCCGCGAACGCTGCCCGCCACGCGATACATCGTGCCCAGGCCCGAGCCAAAGCCCACGATGAAGATCACGGCCGCCAGCGCGGGCGAGAATCTGCCAACGGCGCAGCCACGCCACCGGGTCCAGGACGAATCGCCGCCAACCCTGCAACTGCTCCGCCGTCTCCAGCCGCTCCTGCAGCTCCATGCGGGCCGAAGCCAGCAGGTTCGGCGTGACCTCCAGCTTCGGCAAGGCGTCGAGCTGCTGGTGCAAAGCCCTGGAACTCGCCGATCACCGCCGCGCAGTCCTGGCAGCGCCTGGCGTGCTGCTCCAACTCGAAGCGCGCGTCGTCAGGCAGCTCGTTGTAGAGGTAAAGCGTTACGTTTTGTTGCACCCACTCGCAGTTCATGACTTCTTCCTCTTATCCCGTCGCCTGCGGCGATCACCGCGCGTTCGCCAGCGCGGCACGCAACTTCTGGGTCGCGCGGAACAGCGTATTCTTGACGGTCTCCTCGGTGGTGTTCAGCGCCTCGCCGATGGTGCGCAGCCGCAGGCCCTCGTAGTGCTTCATCTCAAAGACGATTCGCTCGCGCGGGGTCAACTTCTTGAGCGCCAGCGCAATGCGAGCGGCAAGTTCGCGCCGCATCAGGTTGCGTTCGGGACTGGCGCCCGGACGTTCGTCGG
The DNA here is from genome assembly GCA_963786555.1 of uncultured Acidobacteriota bacterium. Classification (GTDB taxonomy): domain Bacteria; phylum Acidobacteriota; class Terriglobia; order Terriglobales; family Acidobacteriaceae; genus CAWBRT01. Next base: position 477,143 of record CAWAZO010000011.1, on the reverse strand, counting down.
CCACCTGTTCCAGCAGGTTGAGTTCCTGCCCCTCGGCGTCGCTCGCCACCGGCGGCTCTTCTTTGCGCACCTGTTTCCGGCGCAGATGGTCGAGGCAGAGATTGGTGACGATGCGGTAAATCCAGGTGTAAAACGAGCATTCGAAGCGAAAGCCGGCAAGATTGCGGTAAGCCTTGAGAAATGCTTCCTGGTAGATATCCTTCGCATCATGCTCGGAGCCGGTGAGGTGGAGCGCGAGCCTGAGCACAGCCTGATCGTACTGGCGAACCAATTCCTCGAAAGCGGCGCGATTGCCGCGCTGCGCTTCACGAATCAGCTCCGCGTCGTTGACCCGGCCGGCATTCTGCCCGAGCATAGCTCCCGTTCGCTGGGGGGCAATCATTCCTGAAATTTCTTGCGTGCCCTCTCTTCCATCGTAATTTCCGGATGGAAAAGCTGCCATCATCGCCTCGGCTGACATGGCTGCGCCACCTGATCTCTCGTCACCCCTGCCGCGGGGCGATCACCTGCACTCTGTTGGACGAGAGAACGGGCGATTGGTTAGCAGATGATTGTAGCGGGTCGGAGACGCCGGCGGTACCGTGATGGCGCATAGGCCGGCGCTGACTTCAATACAGCTTGCTGGCACCGCTCTACGGTCAAAGACTCCCTGCCTGGTATAAGGAGGGAGTCTCTGATGGATTCGTCACCTGATCGGACCGGATCAGGCCTGCGGCGGTTCGCCTTCGACCACTTCCTTCGCGATCGTCACCTTGATGGTGGTGGTGACCTCGCGATGCAGCTTGATGGGAACGGTGAACTCGCCCAGGGCCTTGAGCGGCTCATCGAGCTGCAACTTGCGGCGGTCGATGTTGAAGCCGCGATGCTCCAGCTCGTGCGCAATGTCGGCCGAAGTCACCGAGCCGAACAACTGGTCGTTTTCGCCCGAGCGGCGGGTGAACTGCAAATTGACCCCGTCGAACTGCTTGGCCAGCAACTCGGCATCGGACTTCTCTTTGACGCCGCGGCGCACGGAGGAGGCCTTCATCTGCTCGATGACGGCCTTGTTGGCCGCGCTGGCTTCAATGGCGAGCTTGCGGGGCAGCAGATAGTTGCGTCCGTACCCTTCGGCGACCTTCACCACGTCGCCGCGGGAGCCCAGCTTCGGGACATCTTCTTTCAAAATGACTTCCATCGTAAAAACTCCCTAAGAATTCCTGAAATCTTGAACTGCTGGGTCAAACTGACTTCAGCTTCAGCCCGGACGGCCTCCCGGCCTTACTCCGGATAATGCCGTGCGGCAGCCGAGTTGAACCGATACGAGCCGGCGGAATATCCCGGCCGCACGCTCGTCCGATCACTGTTCCGATCGCTCTAATGACGAGCGGCAAACGGCAGCAGCGCGATGTTGCGCGCCTGCTTGATGGCTTCCGTCAGCCGGCGCTGATGCGGAGTGCAGACCCCGGTCAGGCGGCGCGGAACGATCTTTCCGCTCTCGGCAACAAATTGCGAAAGCAGCCGCACGTCCTTGTAATTGATGTTGTCGATCTTTTCCGTACAGAACTTGCACACCTTCTTGCGGCGAAAGAACTTGCGTCCGCCTTCGCGTCCGCCGCCAGGACCAGAGGGACGTTGTCCGCTACGCGGACCGCCGCCGGGACGCGCGGGCTGGACGGACGTGGACCTGGACCCGGCTCGGGTGCAGAGCTCTCGGAAGCAACCGGAGCTGCCGTATTGGTATTCTCGTCTGCCATAACTCTCCTTCACTGCGATCCCGCTCGTTGACCTGTCTCCCACTCGTCAGCACAGGACCAGCAGAGCACTGTCGCGATAAAACTGCTGGACCGGATAGCCGGTCCGGATGCGCCTGCGGCAACCTTGAGGGTAGCGCCGCGCTTGAGCAAACCGCCGTGGCTCAGGCCTCGAGCGAAGCGGGCTCCGCGCCCGGACTCGGCTTCGCCGGCGGCTTCCGCTGCCTGCCTGCCCTGTCCCCTGCGGTGCGATTCGCGAATCTGGCGAACCTTCTCCAGCCGCTTGCCTTCCTCGTCGGTGCGAACGGTGATGAACTTGATCACCTGCTCAGCCACGCGCAGGCGGCGTTCCGCCTCTTTCACCACCCCGCCGGCGCCTTCGACGTTGAACAGAATGTAATTGCCATCGTTGAACTTGCGGACCGAGTAGGCCATGCGCCGCTTGCCCATGCGCTGAGTGCCGGTAATGACGCCGCCGGCACTGGTGATGTTCGTCTCCATCGTCGCCACCAACTTGTCGACATCCTCGTCGGCCAAGTCGGGACGAACAATGAACATGATTTCGTAAGTACGCTGCATTGTATTCTCCGAACTCGTTGTCACTCCGGCGAACCCCAAGTCCGCCGGGCATTCCGGTTTCACCATCAAGCCCGATCACGGCTCTTGGACGGAAACCGGGTGGCGAGAGCGCTTTGCCGGCGCTTCCGCCGCGGGCCCTGACCCGCAAATCACTCTTCCTTACGCGGCTGCTCCGCCGCATCCGGCGGCGGCACCTTGCGGTTGAAGCGGGTCATCGCCGCTCCCGGACCTTGCCGCAGGATGATCTCCACCGCATCGGCAGCCGCATCCAGCATCTCGTCGACCACCGTGTCCAGCTTCTTCCTCCACGGCGAGAGCACGTATTCCTTGCCGCTGGTGATCGCGTGCTCCGGCGCGATTCCCAACCGGATCCGCAGAAACTCCTGCGTCTCCAAGGCGCCGATCACCGACTTCATCCCGTTATGGCTGCCGGCGCTGCCACGCTCGCGAACCCGAACACTCCCGAAGGGCAAATCGAGATCGTCGTAAATCACGATCAGATCCTTCTCCGGGTCCGCCTCGTATTCCTGAACCAACGCGGCAACCGACATTCCGCTCAGGTTCATGTACGTTTCCGGCTTTGCCAGCAAAACCGGAACCTCTGCAATCACGGGCCCGAGCGGTGGCCGCCCTGCAATGCCGGTTGTCGACCCTCACTCCGCAGCGCTCGGCCAACCGGTCGATCGCCAAAAAACCCATATTGTGCGGCGTGAACTGGTACTCGATGCCCGGATTTCCGAGCCCGACAATCAGTTTCACCAGTTCCTCGTTCTTTGGTTGCTCGCTGTCGCGGCGGGCCGCCATGGGCCGCATCGCTTCCCCGGGGTTCCCGACGGCGCCATCTGCGTCTCAGTGCAACCAGGAACACGCGGCCGACAACGGCCATCGAACAACTACTTCTTGCTTTCCTTGGTTTCTTTCTTGCCTTCCTTGGCCTCTTTCTTGCCTTCCTTGGCGGCTCTTTTTCCTCGCCTTCGGCCTCGCCCTTGCCCTTCTTGATGACCTCGGGCTCGGCCGGTCCGGCAGCCGCTTCTTCGGCGGCGGCTTCCACGGTTGGCGCAACCTCTTCCTTCACGGCGACAATGTGCGCGACCAGCAAAGTCGGCATCGGTCAGGAACTTGATCTTCTCCGAACGCGGCAGATCGGAGACGCGAATCGGCTGCCCAAAGACCAGGTCGCTGATGTCGCACTCGATGTGGCTGGGAATATCTCCCGGCAGACACTCGATCTCGATCTCGCGAAGCACGAAATCCAGGACGCCGCCCTCGGTCTTGATCCCCATCGATTCGCCCTTCAACTGAATCGGCACGCTGATCTGCAGCACCTTATCCATGGCGATACGTTTCAGGTCGACATGGAGCAGGTGGCCCTTGATGGGCTCGTTCTGCCAGTCGACGATCATCGCCTTGGCCTGCTCGCCATCGAGCGAGACGTCGATGATGGTGTTATGGCCCGACTCGGAGTGCAGGATCTTGGTGATCTGCTTGGGATCGACGGCGATCGCCCTGGGCTGGCCCCCGGCGCCATATAAAACGGCCGGAATCGAGCCGGTGCGGCGTAGACGCCGGGCGGCGTTCTTGTCTCCCGCCTCGCGCGGCTTGGCTTCCACTAAATTGGCTGCTGTAGACATAATTCCGTTTTCCTCTACGTCCTGGCTCGGCACGGTGCTTCCGGAAATCCGGATTCGGCACCCGCCGGCGAATCGGCTACGTGAACAATCTGCTGACCGAAGTTTCCTCGTGAATCGACTGAATAGCCCGTGCAATCAGGCCGGCGATGGATAACACCCTGATCTTCGGCTCGTTGCGGGCCGCCTCGGACAGCGGAATGGTATTGGTGACAACCAGCTCGGTCAGAGCCGATTGCGAAATTCTTTCGATGGCCGGTCCCGACAACACCGGATGCGAAGCACAGGCATAGACTTGGCGCGCACCGGCCTCGAGCAAGGCGCTGACGGTCTTGACCAGCGTGCCCGCCGTGTCGATGATGTCGTCGATAATGAGGCACGAGCGCCCGTCGACGTCGCCGATGACATGCATGACCTCGGTGACGTTCATGTCCGTGCGGCGCTTGTCGACGATGGCCAATGCCGCATTCATTTTCTTGGCGAAGAAGCGGGCGCGCTCCACGCCGCCGGCATCGGGCGAAATCACCGTCAGATCCGGCAGGTTCAGCTTGCGGAAGTAATCCACCAGCACCGGCGAAGCGAACAGGTGATCGACGGGAATATTGAAAAATCCCTGAATCTGCGGCGCATGCAGATCGACGATCAGCGCGCGGTCGGCGCCCGCCGTCGTCAGCAGGTCGGCCACCAGCTTCGAGGAAATCGGCACCCGCGGCTTATCTTTGCGGTCCTGGCGGGCATATCCAAAGTAGGAAATGACGACCGTGATGCGGCGCGCCGAAGCCCGCTTGAGGGCATCGATCATCAGCAGGAGCTGGATCAGGTTGTGCGCCACCGGATCGCAGGTGGGCTGCACGATAAACACATCGGCGCCGCGAACGTTCTCCTGGATCTGCACGTAGATTTCGCCGTCGGAGAACTGGGTGTGGTAACACTGGCCAAGAGGCATTCCGAGAAAATCGCAGATGTCCTTGGCGAGAGCGGGATTGGAAGTCCCGGAGAAGATCTTGAACTTGTCGTCTTGACGGGCGCGCACGGGCTTACGATCCGTCTTCGTCTCCAGCGCTTTCTTGTCACTCGTCGCCGTCGCCGTGCCAGCCGCCTCAGCGAGTTCTGGACGCGAATCCGGCGCAACCGTCGAGGGCTGCAACGAGCTTGTCTTTGTCGCTGAATCCATCCGTGTTTGACCTCCCGGAAACTGAATTGCCAGACCCGTCTGACACCGAACTATATCCGCCTGAACTCTGCCTGCCGCCTTGCTAAAACATCCGTCAGCGAAGCCTCTTACAACATCCAACCCCAATCGCTTTGGGCGGCCAGGATTCGAACTTGAGCCGTCTTGCGGGCGTCTGAGCCCGCAGGCGAAATCCTGAGCGCCAGCGAAGGACCTCTAACAAAATCCAAACCAAATCATCTTGGCTGGGCGGCCAGGATTCGAACCTAGACAAAGTGCTCCAAAGGCACTTGACCTACCATTAGTCGACCGCCCAGTACACAAACTTTTCCCAGTACAACCATCCCGGGGCGGGACCCCCTACAGCACTATGACTTGTCGGCCTACATCAGAGCAATCCGGTTTCAACAGCCCTGCTACACAAACCGCTGCTCCAGATAACGGCCGCGCCCGAGCGTTACCGTTGCCGTCGCCGAAATGCCCGCCTTGCGCAACGCTTCAGCCGCTTCTTCGGCCTGCTCCGGCTCTTTGTACAAACCATAGAGCGTCGCACCGGAGCCCGACAGAGACGCATAGCTCGAATTGTTTCGTTCCAGCAGACGCTTGACTTCGCGAAGTTCGGGATGCACAGGAAAGACGACTCGTTCAAAGTCGTTTTCGATCCCGGCTCGGACGAGGTCGAGAAGCAGCGTCTCGGCCCGGTCCCCGCTCACGGCGGGAACACCGGATAAGGTTCCGCTCAGCCACTCAAAAGCCGAGCGGCCGAACTCCCCAATTGTAGTGGACGAAGCCTGGGGCGTCAATTTGTCTTCCTGCGCGCGATATTCGTCCCAGCAGCGAAACGCATCCGGCGTCGAGACGCCGATCTCGGGAGTCGCAATGACGCAGGCGATGGGGGGAAGATCGGGCAGCGGGTAAACCTCCTCGCCGCGGCCGCAACCCAGCACCGTGCCGCCGATCAGGAACAGCGGCAGATCGGAGCCCACCTCGGTGGCGATGCGCAACCGCTCGCGCGCCGGCAACTCCATGCGCAGCACGCGCTCCAGTGCCAACAGGGTCGCCACCGCGTTGGACGACCCGCCGCCGATGCCGCCCTGCACGGGAAGATTTTTTTCGATGGTGATCACGACCTTGCCGCGTTGTTTGAGCGATCGCATCACGCGCTCGGCAATGCGCCAGCAAGTGTTGCTCTCATCAGTGGGAACGCGCGCGTCCTTGCACCGGATCTCGATGCCTGAGCCGCGGCTGACATCGACCCGGACGACATCGTGCAAGGCGATGGTCTGGTAAATGGTCCGGAGCTCGTGGAAGCCGTCGTCACGCTTGGCCCCAATCGCCAGTCCCAAATTTATTTTTGCAAACGAACGCACGGAAACGGGCATCGCAGAGTCATTCTACTTCACGAGCTATGGACCGGCTTCGCAAAAGGCGGTGTGGGGTACATTTGGATGGTTCTCTGGCTCCACCGCCGCCAAGAAACTCGCTTGCGATAAGCCGCGCTGTCGAACTGGCTAGTGGGGATCCCATAAACCCCGTGCAGGTTTACGAATGCGGCGGCGTCAACACGCCGCAGGTACCTGCATGAGTTTTCATCCGCGTCGTGCGGACCCTTGGGCCCACCGCGGCGCGCCTTCGCGCTCCAGGACTCGATTCTGAAGGCGAGCACAGCCGAGGCATCGACATCCGAATCGCTGGCCGAGAGGTAATCGCGACCGGCGATGCGGCCCGGCGTGTAGCGCGAGATCATGGCCTCGTACATCTTCGCCTTAGCCGCGCGATCTTCCACCAGGCGGGCGCGACCGTAACAGACGACGCTGCGATAGTTCTGCGAGTGATTCTTCGCATTCTTGGAATAGACGACACCATCGAGCAGCGTTACCGCGACACATGCCTGCTTGCCTTCGAGAAGGATGGCGAACAGGCGGCTCGCAAGCGCGCCGTGCAGATAGAGCACATCCGGTTCGGACGGGTCGTACTGATAGCTCATGGGAATCACGTGCGGTACGCCGTCGGCAATGAACCCCACGTGGGCAACCAGTCCCGCGGCGAGAATGGCGGCGGCTTCTTCGGGAACGGCACGTTCGGCGTGCCGGAGAATCTTTACGGTTTGAGGGCGCATGGTGGATTCCAATCTTAACCCGAGTTGCACCCGCTCAAGTAAGGGTTTACACAGTGAGGGAGAAAATCTCCCGCCCGGCCCTGGGGGATCGGCCGAACGGGAGCGCGCCAGCTAACGCTCGAACAAAATCGTAGGGTTGGCGACAGCCGGCTGAGCGAGACGGGGGAACCACTCCCACTCCGCCGGAAATTCGTGTAATTTTGCCGGCAACTGGCGTATGAGTTCCGGCCATCCTTCCATATCTTCGTTCAACTCGGTTTCCCAATCGCCGTCGCTGATGGAGAAACACAACTGATCGGCGGCCAGGCAGTCGCGCTTGTAGGCGACAACCCGACGAATCTCGGCCCAGCGGAAAGCGACGGCCTCCCTGCTCCGGCTGATGCACAACGATTCATCGTCGATCTCGATCATGGTCCGGGGTCGTGTCATGGGGGAACCCTTCGGCGGAAGCCGCATATGCCAGCAGCTCCTGCTTCCTTTGATCGGGCAGGAACGAGGCGCGGAACGAATTGCGCGCCAACTGCCGCAGTTCCTCGTCCGAAAAGGCAAAGCTATCTTGCGCTATTTCGTACTCCCGCGAAAGTGACGTAAGAAACATCGCAGGGTCGTCCGTATTCAGAACCACACATGCGCCAAGGTCGTAGTACCTTCGGAGCGGATGAGTGGCCAGGGAAGCGCAACAGCCGGTGCGCAGGTTGCTGCTGAGGCAGATTTCCAGCGGCACCTGGCGCTCTACGATTTCGCGCAGCAACCCCTCGTCTTCGATCAGCGTGAGGGCGTGTCCGAGGCGTTCGCTGCCGATGGCGAGCGCACCGCGTATGGACTCCGGCCCCGCGCTCTCGCCGGCATGGCAGCTCAGGCGCAACCCATGTTCGCGCGCCAGGGCGTAGACTTCGCGAAACAGTTCGGGCGCGGCCCGGCGCTCGTCGCCGCCGATGCCGAAGCCGACGACATTGCGCTCGCGGCACGCGATGGCTTTCTCCACCACCTTGCGCGCCTCCTCGGGACCGAAGTGACGCACCGCATCGAAGATCCAGCGCAGCGACATCCCGAAGTCGCGCTCGCCGCGCGCGCGTCCGCGCTCCATGCCCTCAAACAGCGGATCGAACGACTGCCCGCGCCAGAAGATCACTCCCACCGAAACGAAAACCTCGGCATGGAGCACGTGCTGCGACGCCAGCTTTTGCATCAGCCGGTAAGTGATCAGTTCGTAGTCTTCGGCCGTGCGCAGGCGCTCGGTGACCGCCTTAAAGGCCAGCAGAAAGCCGGTGAAGTCCTGGTAATCGTAGACCGCGCGCGCCTCTTCGACCGAGAGCTGGCGGCCGCTGTCCTCGATGTTCCGGTAACGATTGTTGGCCGTGGGCAGCGGGGTGTTGTGACGCCGGCTCAGCTCGGAAAGCGTCTCGGGATCGACCGAACCTTCGAGGTGAAGATGCAGTTCGGCTTTGGGGAGGGAACGAATAAACTCCGCGTTGTCGGTCGTCAGCTCCTTACCGCCAGACATAGAAGTACCTGCAACCATCGCTCCGCCCGCACTGACTCGAATCGGCGATCAGCACTTGAAAAACAATTATGAAATACGCCGTAGCAGTGCCCGGAAGTAGCTTGCACCCGGTAAAAGCGTGAGTGTCATGCTGAGCGTAGCGAAGCATCCCGGGAGACTATCCCACCCCACGCAGCTCTGGGCTTTTTGATGAACCTTCGACTGCGCCTCGGCCTCACGCCGTGTTGGGATTCTTCGCTCCCGATGGTCGCTCAGAATGACACCAGTAGTTTAGGAATCAACTCTACCCCGGGCTTGAAAGCGGTACATCCCTGAGCCGGGCGTCATGGGGCCAGTGCCCCCGGCGACGGCTGCTTTCGCCGTTGCTGGGGGATATGCTCTTCACAAAGTGGTCTAGCGCTTCGACTGGCCGCGAGCCATCTTCTTCACTTTGCGTTTGGCCTCGCCGCGGGCGTGCGTGCGTTTGGGTTTCGGTTTGGCCACTTCGGCCTTCTTGCGCATCACGCGCTTTACTTTTTTGCGTTCAATCTTATCGGTAACTGTTTTTGTATTTGCCATTCGTCATCCTGGTTGAAATCGGACAGCTCAGCAGTAGTGTATCCCACGTTCACCGCCGGACTAAAAAAGCCCGGCTGCTTCGACGAACCCACCTTTCGCTAAACTGGCCGTGAAATCCTGTCGGTCGCGCCGGTCCCCGTGGAGAAAGCTACGCCTTTTCCAGTTGGGCGTATTTCTCGACCAGCTTTTTCAGACCGAAGCGAGGAAATTGTACAGTAATCTTCGCATCTTCACCCTCTCCTTCGCGAAGATAAACGATTCCTTCGCCATATTTCGGGTGTTTGACGCGATCGCCTTTGCGGAAACCGCGCTTGCCGGCGGGCTCCGGTATGGCAACTTTCGGCAAGGAAAATCGCTTGCCGCGCGAGGCAAAAAACTCGGCAATGTTCTCGATCGAGTTGTAAGTCTGCCCCTTGTAGGCGGTTTTTCCGCCGCCATAACCACCGCTCGAGCGCTCGAACCTTTGTTCCAGACGGCGGACTGATCCTCGTTCTCGTAGTCGTAGTGCGGCCCCGCGGAATCGTCCGAGTAAGAACCGGTAAATTTTGCTCTTTGTCTCTGCCCGGGCGAACCCAGATCTTCCAGCAGCTCCGCCGGAATCTCCTCCAGAAATCGCGAAGGCGTCGTCGGCTCCGCCGATTCGGTGCCGTAGCGGCGGCGGAAGCGGGCGCGCGAAAGCACCAGCGTATCCATGGCGCGCGTCATGCCCACGTAGCAAAGCCGGCGCTCCTCCTCGATGTCATCGGCGGACAGCAGCGTGCGCGAGTGCGGAAACAAGCCCTCCTCCACGCCGACGAGAAACACCAGCGGAAACTCCAGGCCCTTGGCCGCGTGCAGAGTCATCAGCGTGATCTGCTGCGCGGCGTCGTACTGGTCGGCATCGCTCACCAGCGCCGCGTGATCGAGAAATTCGCTCACGCTCTCGCCGCGGTCGCGCGAATCGAGGGCGGCGTTGACCAGCTCGCGCAGGTTCTCCGTGCGCTGCTCGGCATCCGGCGTGTCCTCCTGCTCCAACTGGCGCATGTAGCCGGTGCGGTCGAGAAGAAATTTGAGCAACTCGGCCGTGCTCGCCTGCGAGGAAGCTTCCCCGGGCGTGAAGCTGACGTCTTCGCTTTGCTCCGGTTCGGCGTCAGCAGGAGTTGCCGGAACCTCGAACATCTCGGGAGCAAACATCACGTCGGAGCCGAACTCCAGCCCGTGCTGATCGCCGGCTTCGGGCTCCGGCTCGGGGACGCGGATCGCCGCCGGAGCAGGCGCGGCGGCACTCGCCTCGCCCGCGCGCTTTCCGCAAGCCGCTCCGCATAGCTCCCGCTCATCATGGCCCGGGCATCTTCGATGATGTCGCGGAAATTCTTCAAGGCGGCCGTGGCGCGCTGCGGCAACAGCTTGCGCTCGATCGCCTCCACGACGGCATCCCACAACGAGATGCCGGTTTCCAGGGCAATGCGCTCCACGGTCTCCATGGTGGTCTTGCCGATGCCGCGCGTGGGAGTGTTGATCACGCGCATCAGCGCCACCGAATCCGCCGGGTTGAGGATGAGTTTCAGGTAGGAGATCATGTCCTTGATCTCCGCCCGGTCGTAAAACGAGAAGCCTCCCACCACGTGATAGCTGAGCCCGTAGCGGCGCAGCGCTTCTTCAAACAGGCGCGACTGCGAGTTGGTCCGGTAGAGCACGGCCGCGCGCCCGCTGTACCGCGCTTCGACGCATTTCTGCATGTACTTGGAGATGTAGTCGGCGGCGAACAGCGCTTCGTTCTCGCCGTCGGGAGCCTCGTAGTAGCCGATCCGGGCGCCGCCCTGGCGCGAAGTCCACAGCCGTTTGCCCTTGCGCTTGAGGTTGTTGGCCACCACCGCCGAGGCCGCCTGCAAAATGTTTTCCGTGGAGCGGTAGTTCTGCTCCAGGCGGATGATCTTCGCCTCCGGAAAATCCTGCTCGAACTCGAGAATGTTGCGGATGTCGGCGCCGCGCCAGGAGTAGATCGACTGGTCCTCGTCGCCCACCGCGCAGACGTTGTGACGCTCGCCGGCCAGCAGGCGCATGATCTCGTATTGCGGACGGTTGGTGTCCTGGTATTCGTCCACCAGCAGGTAGTGCCAGCGGCGCTGATACTTGGCGCGCACCTCGCCCACGGCCTTCAGCAAGCGCTGCGCCTCCAGCAGCAGATCGTCGAAATCGAGGGCGTTCGCCTTGAGCAGCTCCTGGCGATAAATCTTGTAAACCTGCGCCACCTTGTCGGTCTTGGGATCGGCCGAGCTGAGGTAATAATCCTGCGGGTCAAGCATGTGGTTCTTGGCCCACGAGATTTGCGAAAGAATGGCCCGCGGGGTCAGCTTCTTGTCGTCATTCAGCCCGAGACGCTTTATCGCCGTCTTGGCGACCATCTCCTGGTCTTTTTCGTCGTAGATGACGAAATCCTTGTGCAGACCCTGGCCGGAGTCCCCGGCAGTCGCCGATGCTGCGCCGGTTGGGGTGGTCAGCAGCGCTTCGATGTCGCGCCGCAGAATGCGCACGCAAAGCGAATGAAAGGTCGAGATCAGGGGCTTGGCGAACGTCGAGTGCCCAACCAGTTGCTCGACCCGTTCGGCCATCTCGCTGGCCGCCTTGTTGGTGAAGGTAACCGCCAGAATCGAATCCGGCGCGACGCCGGCGCTCTCAATGAGGTGCGCGATGCGGTAGGTGATGACGCGCGTCTTGCCGCTGCCGGCTCCGGCCAGGATCAACACCGGCCCTTCGACGGTTTCAACCGCCTGGCGCTGCTCTGGGTTCAGTTTGTCGAGAAGATGCTGCAAAGGAAATCGCCGTGAAGTTATCCGCAAGTTTTAGATTACAAGGTATACGCGGCAGCCGCCAGCACCATTCGAGCTCCGGCGCGGAATCCACGCCTTACGCAGCATTGCCCACCACTCGGAACGACATCCCTGACCTTAATTCGGTTTGCGGCTGTCGTGCTCGGCCATATCCTCGGCCAGCCCGCCGGTCGATTCGCGCTTCATCTTGCACTCCGGACACGGGCAAATCTCGCGCAGGTAGGTCCAGGTGTAAATGCCATGCTCGTGGCCGTCGTTCCACACGAACCGCATGGCATACCGGCCCACCGGCGTCACCTCGGTCGGCCGCGCCAGGGCCTTGAACATCGGCAACTGTCCGGCGACGGCCTTCAGCGGGTCACCCGGATGACGGCCGTCCTTGGCGCGCTCTTCGTTGCACAGCGCACAGGGGCAGGCATCGCGCAGGAAGGTGAAAGGATAGGAGCTGCGATGGCCGTCCTTCCACTCGATTTCCATGCCTGTGCCGGCAGTCTTGTTCACCTTGACGGATTTTGGATCGGCTGCGAGGGACATGGCTTTAGTATCGCATAGTGAAGCGGGCTTGTTGCCAATGCGCACCGGGCGGCCACGGATTTCCGATTTCGGTATCGCATTGGCGAACGAGATCCTGGGCGCAAGCCATTCCGTTTGCCCTCCGCGCCCCGCTTCCGCTACAATGATCTCTTTGGCTGTCAGCCGTTTTGCCCTCCTTCACAAGTACGGCGAAAAGATACGGCTGTTTGACCATCCCGGCGGTTGCTTCGGCGGCGCGCGGGGACCTCAGGCGAGACTGACTACGGTCAGGACGCCTTATTCCATCAAAGTTCTGGAGCGATCAATGGCACGGGTTTGTGAAGTCTGCGGCAAAGGCCCGCAATTTGGCAACAACGTCTCGCACGCGCACAACATCACCAAGCGCCGCTGGAACGTGAATCTGCATCCGGTGAAGGCCAAGGTCCAGGGCGGCAACAACAAGAAGATGCGCGTCTGCACCAGCTGCCTGCGCTCGGGCAAGGTCACAAAGGCGTAATTGGCGGGTCAAACTCTGTCTCCGGGCTCTTTCCGGAGTTGGACGATTTCGCCCCATCGAGCCGTGGCCAAAGCACGGCGGGCAAGATTCCAAATGAAAGCCTCCCATCGGGAGGCTTTTTGTCGTGGTCAACTTCTCGCAGGGATAGGGTGCAGGCTCGAACAGGTGAGAAGCTCAAGCCAGCGAAACCGGCGCGCTTCCAAGATGATGTACCAGTCCTGACCCCGCCAGGCTTGGACCCGGCTCACTTCCGGGATACATCGGCGAATCCGCTCTCCGTTCTGCTTCTGTGATACCAGAACGGCCGGAAGAAACGACAGTCGCACATGTGGCAGCGGTAGGGCCGCATGAGAGTGATAATGGTCAGCACTCGTTCATGGAATGCGCGTCGGGATCTGCTAACGTGTCTGCCGCCGCAGTTTGGACAAATTGGCTCTGTCATTGCAATACTTCCGACGTGCGGGCATCATGCCACGAAAGGAACTGTCGTACAAGAGCAGCGGGCATCATTTAACAAAAGAACCGGGAAGCCGGAGGTTACAAGAAGGTTACAAGAGGTCATCAGCGGAATGCCTCAGACACATGCCTCGACGCGGTACTCTTTAGGTGTTATCCCGCAAATCCCTGCCGACGCGGAGTCCTGTTTTCACCGTTTTAGGTGATGTCTTTGCGACTCTAGAGCAATTCCAGAGTTGGGGTATCCGATCTCTCGAGGTGTCATCCTGAGGCGGAGCAAAGCGGAGTCGAAGGATCTGCTTTCTGGCGCAGGACAAAAGCAGATCCTTAGCTTCTCCACCCCAGCAACGGCCAAACGGCCGTCGCCGGGGACCCCGGCTTCGCTCAGGATGACACTTTGTAGTCACCACCGGATACACTTATTCGGGAACTGCTCTAGAACAGCCGCTCCTGCCGGCGCATATTGCCGAAGGTTCCTATGTTGGCCAGGGTAAGGGCGAAGCGGAACTCGTTCTCATTGCGAACCGATCCGATGCGTGGTTGAGCCGAGCTGGAAGCGGCGGTATTCGAAGCTGAGCCCGCAGCAGTCCCAGTTGTAGCTGGTCTGCGCGGCTGCATACTGCAAATAGTTGAAGTGTTGGTCGATTCCGATGCTGACGCCGGCGCTCGGGCCCTGCTTGTTGGGGTGTCCATAGCCGAGAAGGACGCGGTACTGGTTGAAATCCGGCGGCGGAGTGACACCGGAAGAATCAGGCGTAAGAATGCCCGGCTCGCGGAAGAATACGTGGCTTCCGCCGATGAAGATGTCTCCGATCCGGTAATCGACGAATGCGGTGCTGGCGTTGATCGCTCCCAGTCGGGTGTCGTAGTCGAGTTCCCATTGAACATCGGTGTTGGCCGTCGGCTGGACGCGGAGCTTGGAGACGATCGGGGACCAGTTTCTCGGTCCGGTAAGGAACGCGAAGCCGGTAAACTCGGCGCTGCTGGTCACCACGTTGCGTTGTCCGGTGACGATTGCGTTTCCGAAGGTCGGATCGAAAAAGTACTGCTGCTTGATCTCCCAGGTGAGCAGTTCGCGGGTTACCGATCCCTGGTCCTCGCACTTGGGCACTGCGATGGCGGTGCCGGGCAGCGGTTCCAGCGGGGGCTTGCCCGCCAGCGTGCCGGGTTTGGAGACGGGTGGCTGCGGCTGGCAGCCTGCCTCCCCTTTGGGCACCGTTCGCTTGCCGTAGATGCGATTGATCAGCCCGAACTCAACCTCGTTGGTGTCGCTGAGAATGTCGCGGGCGTCGAAGCGGATGACATTCTGGAAGTTATCCATGCCGCCAACCCGGTTGTAAGTGATATGCGGCTCGATGACGTGCTTGATCTGGCGTCCGAGCACTTGCTGGTCGAAGACGCGCATCAGCGGGGGCGGGCGGAGATCGAGCGAGATTTCGAAGTCGCGCCGGTTCAGAGCGCTGTCAACCGGATTTCCGATCGTGCCGTTCGACGTGGGCTGCAACTGCTGGGTGTAGTAAGTGTCGCGAACCGCAATTTCGGGCCGGAATCCCCAGCCGGAAAAATGGAAAGGAAGCGCGACCCTGGGACGCAGGTCAAAGCGGCCGACCAGGGTATTGGTTTCAAAACCCGGCTCCGTCCGGGAAACGCCTTCCGCGCTGGAATCGAATCCCCAGGTGAAAGGAGTCGACGGCACGGCGCGGTCGACCGTGGAAAATCCGATCGAAGGCGTGTGCAGAATCTTGATTTCATCCCCATTGTTAATGCTCTGGAAATTCTGGTAACGCGCCGACCAGCACGCCGAACGAGTAGCCATTGAAATTATTGGAGAGAAAGGCGTTGGAGTGGACCTCGGAGTCGATGGCCTGGGTAAAGGTCGGCGACCAGGCAAGCCGGAAAAGAAACGAGCTGAGATAGTCGAGGCTGGTCACTCCCCGCCAGCCGCCATGCACCCACTCGCCGTTGAGCTTTACGTCTTCTCCACTCTGGTCCTGGCCGGTGGAGGGATGCGCCGCGGTCGAGCACGCCGAAGTAGTGCAGGTCCAGCGAACTGTTCTCCGAGGGCCGGGTGCGAAACTCGCCGGTCTGCGACCAGCCGCGCATGGAAAAGTACTCCGCTCCGACGGTGACATCCGTGCTGCGATTGACCGCCCAGTAAAAGGAGTCGCCCAGAACGAAACCCTTTGTGTTCGACTCGCCAAACAAGGGCAGCAGGAACCCGCTTTGCCGGCCCAGATTTTCGACCGAATGAGTCATGAACGGGAAAAAGAAAATGGGAAGCCCAAGCAGCCGGAAGTCGCTGTGGTACATCTTGGCTTCGGCTCCGGCGACCACATCGATTTTGTCGGCGTCGAAAGTCCATTTGGGATGGGGCAGAGCGCAGGAGGTAATGGTGCCGTGGTACACGATGTAGCGTTCGCCGATTTTTTCGACCCGCTGGCCGGTGAGCATGAACGGATTGGTGGTGGTCAGCACCGCGTTGCGGCCGCGATAAACCGCGCCAATGATGCCGATGACATCGTAAAAAGTTCCGGATTCGCGGTTGACGTTGTAGTGGGCGTGGGTGGCCGTGAGATGCTCGTCCCGCGGGCCGCCATCGAAAGTAACTCCTCCTTCGGCTTCCACGTCGCCGGTATCGGAGTTGTAGGTGACGTTTTCGGCGCGCATCGTGTAGCGGCGGTAGGTGACCTCGACATCTCCCCGGAGCTTGTAAATCGTACCGACCTTCTCCTGCTCCCGTGCCCGTATGACCACCTCGTCCGACGGAACCGCGGTGGAAGTCGTGATGCGGCTGGTCACCGGAGCTTTCTGGCGGTCGGCGGGCCCGGCGGAAACGCTGGTTCCGGCATCCTTCGATGGTGGCAACTGGCTGGTTACTAGCGGGGTGAGCAGAATCAGATGACTTATGGCCGCCAGTGTGATAATCAATCGGATGCGAGAAGTCATTGAGCGCCCGTTTCGTTCCGTAGCCCGGGTTCCGAAAGCTGAAGAATCCCGAATTCGCAAGGTAGCATGCCTTCGGGGTTTCAGGCCAGTCGATGTAGCGGCCGGTAGGCGTTCAGGCTTCGCGCTCGCTCTGGATTCTCCAATTCGACCTCTTCACCGCGTGCCTCGTGGATGCGTGTTCTTGTGCCTTGAGCCGGAAGGTGATTCCGTACCTGGCGCACAAGCTGATCTGTGCAGCGGCACAGCGAGGGTGGAGTTGTTGGGCTCTCCGCCGCCAGGCACTACGTGGGTTCTTGCCTCCTTTCCTCACCGGCAATCGCTGGTTGCACCGTGCTGGCCGATACGGCAGGCGGCAATCAGTCCGCAGGAGTGCAGTCGTGCTATGGGTTTTACCGCACCACACCCTGGGGGAATGGGCCCATGTATTCAGCAAATGACGATTTTTTAACGGATAGCGAACGCGAGCAGGTTGAGGAGCAATGGCGTCGCGAGGTCGCCTCGCGACTGGACCGCTATCGGGGACGCCGCAGAAAAAAGGCTGCTCCCGATGCCTCTCTGCGCTTCGACTTCGAGCAGGAGGCGCCCGACGCTGCGTCCCAGAGCCGGGTTGCCAAGGCGGTTGCCGAAAAGTTCCAGGCCACCGATCTGACTTGCGACACCAATTACTACCGCAGGCTGAACGCCGAAGCCGTCTCGACTCCAGCGCCACTGGTCGAAGAGCCGGCGAGCGCGCTGGAATCCTACCTGCCGGAGCCGGTCCCGCCGGACAATCCCCCGATGGAGACAGTCCCGGCGGAAACCTCGTCCATGGCGATAGCCAGCGCGAGCGCCGCCCCCGAGTACGATCCCGATTTTGATTTTGACCGCCCGCGCGATTTTGCTCCCGCGACCTCGCGCGACGCCAACCAGGCCCCGGCTTGGCGGCCGGGCGGCAATCTGATTTACTTCCCCAAATCCGCAATCCGTTTGCCGGTCGAGCCGCCCACCATCGCGCCGAGGCCGCTCGAGGAACTCGCCGAGCCGGTTTCGAACCCGCCCCGAATCCTCGACGTGCCCGAGGAAATCATTCCGACCATTCGCGGGCCGCTCTTCGCCGAGATTCAACTGGACGCCGACAGCGCCCAGGCGGAGGCGGTCGAAGCACCCGCGCCATCGCCGATCGAGTTGCCGCTGCAGGTGGCTTTTCTGTCGCAACGCTTTTTTGCCGCGCTGGTCGACGGACTGATCGTGCTGATGGCCTCGGCTGTTTTTTGCGCGACAGCCTGGAAAACCGCTCCGGAGCTGCTCCACGGCAAACCGGCCGCGGCGGCCTTGATCGCCATCCCCGTCATTATCTGGACGATCTACCATTACCTTTTGCTGGTTTATGGCGGCAAGACGGCCGGGATGGAAATGGCGAGCCTCGCGCTACGGGGCTTCAACGGCCGCGTCCCCGGCTGGAAACAGCGCAAGCACCGTGTCTACTCGATGCTGTTTTCGCTGGCTTCCATGGGCTTGGGCTTCGCTTGGGCGCTGGTGGATGAAGACTGCCTGTGCTGGCATGACCGCATGACCCGCACTTTTCTGACTTCAGCAAAGTCCTGAGATTGGCTGCCCTGCTTCTGCTACCATTTCCCCATGTCGCAACCGAGCAGTTCCACAGGCAAAGTTCGCGTCCGTTTTGCGCCATCACCAACCGGACAAGTGCACGTCGGCAACGCGCGCACGGCGTTGTTCAACTGGCTTTTCGCCCGGCAGCAGGCCGGCACCATGGTCCTGCGCATCGAGGATACGGATGTCGAGCGCAGCGAGAGCCGCTACGAGCGGCAATTGCTGGAAGACCTGAAATGGCTGGGCCTCGACTGGGACGAGGGTCCCGACTTGGGCGGTCCATTCGCGCCTTATCGCCAGAGCGACAAGCTCGCCGTCTATCTCGAACATGCCGAGCGCCTGGTTTCGGAAGGCAAGGCGTACTACTGTTTCTGCACGCCGGAGGAGTTGGAGCAGCACCGCGAGCAGGCGATGAAAGAACATCTTCCCCCGATCTATCCGGGGACCTGCCGCAAGCTTGACCCGGCGGAAGCGCGGCGGCGAAAGCAATCGGGAGAGCCCTGCGCCATCCGGCTGCACATTCCCGAGCGCCCCATCCGCTTTCATGACATGGTGCGCGGCGAGGTTGAGTTTTCCAACGAAGTCGTGAGCGACCCGATCATCCTGCGCTCCAGCGGCGTGCCGGTTTACAACTACGTGGTGGTGATCGACGACGCCGAGATGCAGATTACCCACGTCATCCGGGGCGACGATCACCTGTCGAACACGCCCAAGCAGGTTGCGCTCTACGAAGCGCTGGGCTGGCCGGTTCCGGAATTCGCTCACCTCTCGACTATTCTTGGCCCCGACCGCGAACGGCTCTCCAAGCGGCACGGCGCGACCTCGGTGGCCGCCTTCCGTGAAATGGGCGTACTGCCTGAAGCGCTCATGAACTACATGGCGCTGCTCGGCTGGGCGCCTACGGGCGGCACCCGCGAAATCTTTTCTCCCGAGGAGCTGGTGAAGGAGTTCGACCTGCGCCGCGTGACCCCTTCGCCGGCCGTCTTCGACTTCGAAAAGCTTTACTGGCTGAACCGGCATTACATCAAGGAGCGGCTCGCCTGGCTGGGCGCTCACGAGCCGGAAGAGTGGTTACACGAAGGCAAGCGGGTCGACCTGCTGTTCTCCGCCTTGAGCTTCCTGGCGGTGGCCGGTTGCTACGGCGAGCAGGCCAAGGCGACCTTCATCAAGGACGACCCTGACGAAACGGTTTCGCTGCGCAGCCCGCACATTCGCTGGCTGTCGAAGCTGGTTGAGGCTTTTTCTCCCGCCCTGAACAAGCTCGACGAGCTGCCCGAGCGCGCCGCCATGATGTTCGGCTTCGACCCCTCGGCCGCCATTGGCTCGCCTGAGAACGCCGAAGTCATGCGCTCGCCCAAAACGACCACCGTGCTCGCGGCCTTTGCGGCCCGGGTGCTCACCGCGAGCGCGCCACTGACCACCGAGCGCTTCAAGGCCATGATGAAAGACGTGCAGAAGGAGACCGGCGTGAAGGGCAAGGAGCTTTTCCATCCGGTGCGCGTAATGCTGACCGGCGCGCACTCGGGGCCGGAGTTCGACAAGCTGATCCCGCTCATGGAAGACGGCAGCCAGTTGCAACTGCCGGTGCACATCCTGAGCGTGCGCGAGCGCGTAGAGGCTTTCGAGCAGGCGCGGGCGATGGCCAAAGAAGCATCCGGCACTGAAGGTAACGATTAACGTGGCAAAAACCGAGATCAGAGGTCAAATGAGTAAAACTGCGGGAATCGTTGGCGGCGTCGGATTTTTTATCGTTACTTATTTGTTGGATGGAGTTTTCGGCCGGTCGATCTTGCGTGATGTCCTGATAGGGGCTGCCATTTTTTTGGTCTTGATGATTGCCTCCAAACGTAAATGGGGTCAGCCGAAGGAAGGGCCTAAACCGCCGGAAGCATAATGCCGTACTTGCCGGGGCAACGCCATCAACGGGATCTCCGACATGCGGTGCATCCGGCTCTGAAGGTAACGGCCAATATGGCAAAGACTAACCTGCACCGGTTCTCCGACTTGCAATCAGATCTCGGTCGTAAGGGTAACGATCAGAATGGCAAAGACTAACGCCTGCCGCATTCTCGATGGCCTGGACGTGAAGTACGAATTGCGCGAGTACGAGGTCGACCCCGACGATCTGAGCGCCGAGAACGTGGCCGCCAAAGTCGGGATGCCGCCCGAGCAGGTCTTCAAAACCCTTTGCGTGCGCGGCGACCGCAATGGCGTTTGCTTCGCGGTGATTCCGGGCAGCTATGAGCTGGATTTCAAAAAGCTGGCCAAGGCCAGTGGCGACCGCAAGACCGAGATGGTTCCGCTTAAAGAGGTGCAACCGCTGACCGGCTACATCCGCGGCGGCGTCACCGCCCTCGGCGCGAAAAAGGATTACCCGGTGATTGTCGACGAGACCGTCATCCTCTGGGACACAATTTCCATCTCCGCCGGACATCGCGGCTTGCAAATCATCATCGCCCCCGACGATTACCTGAAGGCCACCAAGGCAACCACGGCCGAAATTTCGCACGAAAAGAAGTAAAGCCAAAACACGGCGCGACGTAAGGAACAAACGGTCTTGAACTTGGTTGCATGAATACATTTTCGTACCAGTGTCATCCTGAGATTGCGCCGGTTTTGCGCGATCGAAGGATCTGCTTTATGTTCGGCGTGCGCAAACAGCAGATCCTTCGCTGCGCTCAGGATGACACCTCAGAACACTTTTTCAGCAGCGGGTAAAGCCACCCTTCGATGAGATATTTCTGCAACCAGTTCTTGTCTGAAACGTCGGTCGCCGTTCCATGGTTGGTGGCGATATGCCGACTTATCGGTGCCGATGTAGCCGCGGAAATCCCGTCCTATAGCCTACCCCTTCTTGGAAGGTCAGGTGGCATCCGTGCGAAGGTGCGCGGGCATCATAGCGATCACCGCCTGCAGCGACGTTTCATCCCAAAAGTAGTAAATTCGCAAACATCGCTTTGGATCATGAGTGTTACCGCCGTTTTTAATGTGCCACTCAACCCGCCACTTCTTGTTTTGCCACTCGATATCGAAGGCGTCCTTTCCGCAATGGGCGTTGAGGATGCCAGATTCTAGAATCAAGTCGCGCAATGAGTTTTCAGAACCTTCAGTCATCAAGGTTCGGTAATCATTCGCCAACCATAAAAGGCACCGCGCCGAGAGTTTCACGTCGTTGTACACAGCACACTTAATGGACTTTCGAGCTTGGGGGGTGAGCATGATGCGGCCAGCTAGATGCTCATCGCACCAGTTGCAAAACTGATTCCAGTCTGCCGGCAGCTTAACGTCCTCATCGGGCGACCCGCCCTTGCTTCTAATCTGAGCTTCGAGTTGCTGAATTCGATAGCCAGAAGATTTTGCTTGAATCTCTGCAACCTCAGCCCTCTCTTCGGCTTCTGTGTGGAGCCGATAAAGCTCCTCCTCCCAACGAACCTTCTCCAACAACTGTTGCTCTAAGAGAATAGTGCGCTCTTGGGCGGCCGCAAGTTGCTCTTTTTGGAAGCTCCGGTTATGAGCAGATCACGCTGGCGTTGTTCGAGCAGTTTGACCCTATACGCAGCAAAGCTCAGGACATCGCTTCCGATTTGCAGACGGCGCACACTGCCCTTGGCGACAATCCACCTGAGTCGCGTCAATGCGAATGCCCCATGTGCGGGAGATGTAAACCACTTCGGGAGGACTAGCTCATGCCCACCAAATGGATTGGCATCCTCTGTGAAGCCAGGTAGATAAACACGCACTGCTCCTTCATATACAGAAAGCTGCTTTCCAAACCGCTCAGTCAAAATCCAGCTAAATTCTGCTGGAAGTATAATCACGAGCGCGAGCCCCGCACATGATTTGGCTAAGGTATCAGCGTCGAGCAACGGCTTCTTCACATCAGAAGAACCTGCCGGTACGCTCATGACAACAACAGGGAGCTTGCGGGATGGGTCGAGAAGCGCCTCAATCAGGAGTTCAGCTGAGTGGGCTGAGTTGATGATGACAGGGTGATTGCTGAGACGTTGGAAATTACCTGAGGCCAACCCAGGAGATGTTATCAGTTGAAGGACAACACCGGGAACGTGAGGTTCAATGTCTAGGGACTCTTCAGTCGAGCTTGCAACAAGGCGAAGCGTAAAAATTGGGCTCGCCCCAGCTCTTTGCGCCAAGCCAAGCTCTGTTGTCCAGATTCTCCCAGGTACAGTCTTGTCAGGGTCTTCGCCACGAAGCACCCAGACATCCTCCCCGTCAGTAATAAACCGCACGGGAGAGCAATCCCGCCCTCCGGCCAAGTGATCGAATGGTTCAAATTTCCATGCGTCATCGGGAAGCTTCCCAGCCGTGTGGACTTGGGCCGCACTTCAGACGGTATTACGCGCCGCAATGAGAGTGGCATTGGGATCATCACCAGCAAGGAGTGTAGAGATACGGAGTATCTCGTGCTCCTGCGGCTCCACGCGGCGGAACTGGACGGATGGAGCTTGCGTGGAAGCTGGTGCTTGTTCTCCGCCCGTATCAGCACGAGTCCTTACCGTCATGTTGGTCATGCGGCTGGCTATTGCCTCCGGGCCAACTGCCCATACAATTACTGTTCAACGTGTGAGCCAGTTTACTCGCAAAATGGCGGACGATGCAGGATTCGAACCCAGAAAGTCGGAATCCGGAATTGAAGTCCTAACCGCGCCTTCCGCAAATCTGCTCCAGGGCTTCGTCCAGTTGCGGATGGGCGAACGGAAAGCCGGCGTTCAGCAGCTTCTCCGGCTGCACGCGCTGGCTGGCCAGCAGAGCTTCATCGGCCATTTCTCCCAGCGCCAGACGCAGGGCAAACGCCGGGACCGGCAACAGGGCGGGACGCCGCAGGGCGCGGGCCAGCGCCGTGGTGAATGCGGCATTGGTGACCGGGTTCGGAGCCGTCAGGTTTACCGGGCCGGAGAGCGACGGGCTGGCCAGCGCGAACTCGATGGCCGCGACCACGTCCTGAAGGGCGATCCAGCTCCAATATTGGCGGCCTCGGCCGACGCGTCCGCCGAGGCCAAGCCGGAAGATCGGCAGCAAGCGGGCCGAGAGCCCCGCCCTCGCCGCTCAGGACCACCCCCAGGCGCGGCAGCACCAACCGGACTCCGGCCTCGGCCGCCGGGCTGGCAGCCGCCTCCCAATCACGGCAGAGTTCGGCGAGAAAGCCCGCTGCCGCTGGCGCTGGATTCGGTGAGCAGCTCGCTGCCCCGGTTGCCGTAATAACCGATGGCGGAAGCGCTTACCAGCACCGAGGGTTTGCCGCCGGCGCGAAAAGCGGCGGCCACGGCGCGGGCGATGGTGGCCGTGCCCAGCAGCCGGCTCTCGCGGATTTCGCGCTTCATCCGGGCGCTCCAGCGGCCCGCCAGGTTGCGGCCGGCGAGATGGACCACGGCGTCGAAGCCGCGGATCAGCTCCGGATCGAGCAGCTCGCCCGGCTGCCAGCGGACATCGAGCGGGCCGGTGGCCTTGCCCGGTGCGCACCAGGCGTCCAACGTCGCTGCCGTTGCCCGTCAGCCTTCGGACCAGGGCGCTGCCGACCAGACCAGAGCTGCCGCTGACCAGAACTTTCATAGGCGACGCACTGCAAGCATTCGCGAATCGTAGAGATGCCGAAACACCGAGTCGTTCAGCCGGCATGCGTCGGGCTCTGCCGCCGCTCGCAATCCAATGAATTGC
The DNA here is from genome assembly GCA_963786555.1 of uncultured Acidobacteriota bacterium. Taxonomy (GTDB): domain Bacteria; phylum Acidobacteriota; class Terriglobia; order Terriglobales; family Acidobacteriaceae; genus CAWBRT01. Next base: position 453,349 of record CAWAZO010000011.1, on the reverse strand, counting down.
AGGCCCGGACGAAGCCGGCAAGGAACAACGTCATTCGATGCACGTCGTGCTTTGCCCTTCCGCCGAGGCCAGCTATAATCAATTATGGCGACGTTGCGGCAACAGATCGCGACGAATGTTTTAACGGTGACCCGGTTTCGAGACTTGCTCAAAATCGCCCGGGAGAACCGTCCGAACGACGATCTGGACATCGTACGCCGCGCCTATGAGTTCTCGCTGGAAAATCACAGCGGTCAGACGCGCGAGACCGGCGAGCCCTATCTGGTTCACCCCCTGGAAGTAGCCATCATTCTGGCGGAAATGCGGCTGGATACCACCTCCATCGCCGCCGGCTTGTTGCACGATTCGGTGGAAGACACCGCGGTGACCACCGAGCAGATCCAGCAAAAATTTGGCGAGCAGGTGGCGCACATCGTCGAAGGCGTCACCAAGATCAGCCGCATCGACTTTGCCTCGCGCGAGGAGGCGCAGGCGGAAAACGTCCGCAAGATGATGCTGGCGATGGTCGACGACATCCGCGTGGTGCTGATCAAGCTGGCCGACCGCCTGCACAACATGCGGACCCTGCAACCGCTCTCGCCCGAGCGGCAGGTGAAGATCGCCAAGGAGACGCTGGAGATTTATGCCCCGCTGGCGCATCGTCTCGGCATGGGCAAGGTGCGCGGCGAGCTTGAAGACCTGGCGTTCCCCTACGTCGATCCGGTCGGCTACAAGCAGGTTTACGAGCTGGTCGAGGCCAAGCGCAAGGATGGCGAGCGGCTGCTGGCCAGGATGGAAGGAACGATCAGCCGCCAAGCTGAAGGAAAACAATATTCAGGCGCGCGTCGATTCGCGCATCAAGCGGATGCACTCCATCTATCAGAAGCTGCAACGGCAGAAGATCAACGTCGATCAGATGTATGACCTGCTGGCGCTGCGAATCATCACCCGCTCGGTCAATGACTGCTATGCCGCGCTCGGCATCATTCACAACGCATGGCGTCCGGTTCCCGGCCGCATCAAGGACTTCATCGCCATGCCGCGTCCCAACCTCTACCAATCGCTGCACACCACCGTCATCACCGAAGACGGCTACCCCTTCGAGGTTCAGATACGCACCGAAGAGATGCACAAGATGGCCGAGGAGGGCATTGCGGCGCATTGGAAATACAAGGACGGGCCGATTACGGCGCGCGACGAGCAGCGTCTGTCCTGGCTGCGGCAGGTCGTCGAGTGGCAGCGCGACATGGTCGGACCCGAGCGAGTTCCTTTCGACGCTGAAGATCGATCTCTATCCGGAAGAGGTCTACACCTTCACGCCCAAGGGAAGAGTCGTGATCCTGCCGCGTGACGCCACGCCCATCGATTTTGCCTATGCGATTCATACCCAGGTGGGCGAACGCTGCGTGGGGGCCAAGGCCAACGGGCGCATGGTTCCCTTGCGCTATAAATTGCGCTCCGGCGACATCGTTGAGATCCTGACCCAGCCGGGCCACAACCCCAGCCGCGATTGGCTGGCGGTGGTGAAGTCTTCGCGCGCGCGGCAGAAAATCAAGCATTGGCTCAATATCCATCAGCGCGAACGCGCCATTGAAATCGGCCGCAAGGTGATGGAAAAAGAAGCGCGCAGGTATCGCATCGCCATCAAGGACATCAAGGAAGCCGACCTCCAGAAGGTGGCATCCGAGTACGGCCTTTCGCGGGCTGACGACCTGATGGCCGCCATCGGTTACGGCAAATATTCGGCAAAGACGGTGCTGGGCAAGGTGATTCCCGCCGGCACGCCCGAGACGGGCGGCGACGGCGAGACCACGGGCACGCTGGCCAGCGTCGTGAAACGCGTCTTCGGCGGTGATAACTCCACCCTGAAAGTACGCGGGCACGACGATCTGCTGGTCTATCGCGCACGCTGTTGCAACCCCATCCGCGGCGAAGAGATCGTGGGCTACGTAACCCGCGGCAAGGGCGTTGCCGTACACTCGAAACACTGTTCCAACGTCGAAAACCTGATGTACGAACCGGAGCGCCGCATCGATGTCGAGTGGTCGGCCAAGGAGCCGCGAATCGCCGGCACCACGCCTTCCTATCCGGTGAAGTTAACCGTGACCAGCGACGACCGCGCCGGCATTCTCAAGCAGGTAACGGCCGTGATCGGCGACGAAGATACCAACATCCGTCACATCGAGGCAGGCTCCAACGAAAGCACCAACGCCTTTATCGACGTCGTGCTCGATATCGCCGATGTCTCCCACCTGAACCGGATCGTTACCGGGCTGCGCAAAATCCCCGGCGTCCACGAAGTGCAGCGCATACAGAAGCTGTAAACTTGGTGGTTTCAGGGCGCGAAAACCTGCTGGCCTTGACGTCGGTGCTGGAAAGGCGGAGCTGCCGCTGAATGGGGCAGCCGTCGACTGGGTCGCCGAGGAACTAGACCGGTTCCCGGACTGGTATAGCCGCCCGGCAAGAGGAACTCGAAAGCGTCATCCCGACCGAAGTGGAGGGATCTTGTGTTTTTCTGCGGTAAAGCAACCCAAGAGATTCCTCGGCTCGCGCCGCTCGCTCGGAATGACGTTGGTGGGTGGGATACAGCAACGTGGAAACCGCTCTAGCGCCCTCAGCAGCGGTGCGGCAAGGCCGCTGATTCGTACGTCCGCGAAACGGCGTCCCATCCTTCCGTGCAGCAGAGAATGGGACGACGTTAAACCTTCAGTGGATACAGCACCACTCGAGACCGCTTACCGGGTTGTGAACTGTCTCTTCACGGTCAGCAATTCCCGGAACTCCTGATCGCTCAAGTGCAAGCCGGCGGCGGCGATATTTTCCTCCACGTGCGCGGGCGAAGAGGTTCCCGGAATCGGCAACATGATGGGCGAGCGCTGCAAGGCCCATGCTATGGCAACCTGTCTCGGCGTAGCCTGATGCGCCTTGGCGATCCGGCCCACGACGGAATCGTTGGTCGTGCCGAAGCCAAGCGGAGCCCAGGGAATGAACGCAATTCCATTGCGTTCGCAATAGTCGACGACGTAGTTCCACTCCTGGTCGGCGAAGCTGTAGCGATTCTCGACCGAGGCAATGGGCACGATCTTGCGGGCGCGCTCGATGTGTTCCTGGGTGACGTTGGAGAGTCCGATGAGACGGATCTTGCCTTGTGAACGCAACTCGGCCAAAGTTTCCATCGAGGCTTCCAAAGAGATCGCGTGATCGGGAACATGAAGATGATAAAGATCGATGCGCTCGACGCGAAGCTTCTTCAGGCTGGCCTCCACGGCCTGGCGCAGGTGGACCGGGCTGGCATCGTGAATCCACTGCCCCGGGCCGGTTCGCAGCCAGCCGCCCTTGGTGGCGATCACCAGGCCTTGCGGATACGGCGCCAGCGCTTCGGCAATCAATTCTTCGCTCACGTCGGGTCCATAGGAGTCGGCGGTGTCGATGAAATTTACGTCCAGCTCGATCGCCCGACGCAAGGTTGCCAATGCGGCAGCGCTGTCCTTGGGGGGTCCCCAGATGCCAGGGCCGGTAATTCGCATCGCGCCGAATCCAAGCCGGTTCACCGTCAGCTCGCCGCCCAAGGTTATGGTCCCGCTGGCACTTGCCGTTACTTGCTGTGTGTTGCTCAATGATGCCTCCCATTGATGAATTTGTTCCACGATTTGGGCACACCGCTTCAGGTAAACTAAATGCGCCCCGTTCACTCTTCTTCTTAGCCATAGTAATTTCGGCGGGAGTCGTGACGAAAATTTCTGTCACCCGTTGGCGGGCGGCAGCCTGGAAGGAAAAAACCATGCGTGAATACAAGATCGCCGTTATGCCCGGTGACGGTATCGGGAAAGAAGTAATCCCCGCCGGAGTCACCGTACTCCAGCGGCTGCAAGAGCGTTGCGGAGGCTTTCGGATGGACTTCGAATGCTTCCCCTGGGGATCTGATTACTATCGCAAGACTGGCCTGATGATGCCGGAGAATGGGCTGGATACGCTGAAGAAGTTCGATGCGATCTTTTTCGGCGCGGTTGGCGATCCCTGATGTCCCCGATCACATCACGTTGTGGGGACTGCGCCTGAAGATCTGCCAGGGCTTCGATCAGTACGCCAATGTTCGTCCGGCGCGAGTTCTTCCGGGTATTACCAGCCCTCTGCGCGGCATCAACCCCGGAGATTTCGATTGGGTCATCGTCCGCGAAAACAGCGAAGGCGAATATGCCGGGCAGGGCGGACGCACCCATATCGGACTGCCGGAAGAAGTTGCAACCGAAACTGCCATCTTTACGCGCACGGGCGTCACCCGCATCATGCGCTTTGCTTACGAGCTGGCGCGCTCGCGGCCTCGCAAGCTGCTGACGGTGGTGACCAAGTCCAATGCGCAGCGCCACGGCATGGTGCTGTGGGATCAGATCGCCGCCGAGGTTGGCCGCGAGTTCCCGGATGTTAAGGCCGACAAGATGCTGGTCGATGCGGTCACCACCCGCATGGTGGGCAAGCCGAAATCGCTTGACGTCATCGTCGCCACCAACCTGCACGCCGACATCCTCAGTGACCTGGCGGCGGCCTTGGCCGGCAGCCTGGGAATTGCGCCTACCGCAAATCTGAATCCGGCGCGTCAATTCCCTTCCATGTTCGAGCCGATACACGGCTCGGCTTTCGACATTACGGGCAAGGGAATCGCCAATCCAATTGGCACTTTCTGGACGGCCGTGATGATGCTTGAGCACCTGGGCGAAAAAGAGGCCGCAGCTCGCCTGATGCAGGCGGTGGAAAAGGTTACCGGCGCAGGCGTGGCGTTTACGGCCGACCTCGGTGGCAAGGCTAAGACCAAGCAGGTTACCGAAGCCGTCTGCGACGCGCTTTAAAAGACGCGCTTTAGAATCGGTCGCCGTCTGCGGGCGGAGCGGGAACCGCGACACGCGGCGTGATTGCACGGGTCACGGTGGTCAGGGCGGAAACGCCGGAGATTGCTTCCGAAGCTCCGGCATTTCCGCTGGGGCGCCGTGGGGACGGCGCGGGAACCCGCGGGCTGGTGGAAGCGAAGGCTGCCCTCCGAATACCCCGCAAAGGATGGATGCTCTTTTTCATCCGGGCGCATCGAAGGCTTCCATGAGCGCGCATGCTGGAATCGAAGGCTCTCACCAATTAGCAGAAGCTCCTGTTTTTTCCTTCCGATCAAGCAATCGGTTTTCGGTGCTGACCGTGGCCGTGGCGTATCTGCTGATTGAGGGCGCCCTGTGGAGTTATGGACCCGCTCAGCAGGTGCTGATTTGGCTATGCGCATCGTGGATTGGCTGCTGTACGCTCCTGCAGCGCCGCTCAACGGCCGAACTTGGCCTGCGCGCCGAAGGATTTCGCCGCTCCATTTGGTTCCCGCTGACGGCGTTCGCCGTGGTCGGCGTCGTGCTTTGGATTGCGCACAGCACTGGCGCAGCTGCACATTTCGCGGCACCATTTTCACCTCTGGCACGCTTATTCCTATGGCCTGTGGGCGTTCGAGCAGGAGTTCATCCTGCAATCGTTCCTCTTCCTGAATCTCGAGCAAGTGCTTGGCACCCGCCGGGCAATCATCAACTCCACCCTGGTATTTGCCAGCGCGCATCTCCCCAATCCCGTGCTCACGGTCTGCACATTCGTCGGAGGACTGCTGTTCGCCTCGGTATTTGCGCGTTACCGCAACCTGTGGACGGTCGGCATCGTGCATGCGCTGCTGGGATTGACCATCGCGTTCACCGTGCCCGACAGCATCAATCACCACATGCGAGTCGGCCTCGGGTATTGGCGCTATCAAGCCGTGCCTCCGCACGTCGCCATCCTGCCGCCGGCTCGAAAATAGCGCGCCCTCGCTCAGCGGCTTTCGCCGTCTTCCAGCAGCTCTTGCAGAGTCTGGCTTGTGCTTCTTCATGCGCCGTGCCGCCTTCGTCTTGGCGTCGGGAACAACCTTGGTCGGCGTGGGCATTCCGAGCAGCTCGCGGGCGGCGGATTTCACCGCCTTGGTCGCGCTGAACACCTGTTTCTTTCGCTTTTTTGCCATCTCTTAAGCCTCAACTCCTGCAAGCGATCCATCCATCACCGGGTGATGAACCGAGGACGATTTGCGGTCGAAAAGCGGCGGGCCGAACAAACCGTTTGGAGCTTGTATCAAAAAATAATTGTTATCGTTTAACAGCTTTCCTGATCTAACTCAGTATGCGGGGTGAGCTGTTACAGAAATTCCGGGAACTGTGCCGCCAGCACGATCTGGCAGTAACCCACCAACGCGCCATTATCTATGAGACGCTGTTTTCCATGTCCGGACACCCCACCCCAGAGCAGGTGGATGAACGCGTCCGCCAACAGATTCCGTCCATCTCGCTGGCGACCGTCTACAAGACTATCAACACTTTTATCGAGACCGGAATTGTGCATGAAGCCAGTCCGCACCACGGCTCAATTCGGCTTGACAGCAACCTGGAACCGCATCACCACATGGTTTGCACCGGTGCAAAACCATCTTCGATCTCGATCAGGACGGCGCTTGGGCCGGTGCTGATGAAAGACACTCTGCCAAACGGCTTCCGGGTCCAGCGGTTATCGGTAGAAGTGTTGGGACTCTGCAAACGATGTGCCAACTTCCAAAACAGTTTGCCGCAGGGCGTCAACCAGCGCCTTGCGGGCTAGTTTTCAGTTTTCAAAATAAAAATCATTTCCTAAGGAGAAAAGAACACATGATAGGTGTTGGAGAGAAGTTCCCGGAGTTTTCATTGACGGCCACGGTCAGCCTCGACAAAGACAAGCAATTCAAAACCATTACGGATCAGGACTATTCCGGCAAGTGGAAAGTTGTTTTCTTCTGGCCTAAGGATTTCACCTTTGTCTGCCCCACCGAGATCGCCGAGTTTGGCCGCAAGAACCGTGAGTTTAAGGACCGCGATGCCCAGGTTTTGGGCGTAAGCATCGACTCCGAATTTGTTCACCTGGCTTGGCGCAAAGATCACGCCGATTTACACAATATTCCGTTCCCGATGATGTCCGATATCAAGCGCGAGCTCGTGGGGGCACTGGGCATTCTGGACCCCGGCGCCGGAGTCGCACAGCGCGCCACTTATATTGTCGATCCTGAAGGAATCGTTCGTTTCGTAATGATTACCGATCTCTCCGTCGGCCGCAACGTTGACGAAGTACTGCGCGTGCTGGATGCTTTGCAGACCGATGAGCTTTGCCCCTGCAACTGGCAGAAGGGCGAAGCTACGCTGGTCACGGCATAACGATCTGGATCAGACCAAAGCTGTCGACCTAGGCGGGACACCGCTTTCCTAAAACTTTAAGACTGGTCTGGAAGTCCGTCCTATCCCTATTGTCTTACCTTTCTGGCTCACCCTTCGCGCGGTGAAGGGTGAGCCAGAGTGCAATCCAATTCTTAAGGAAACATCATGCTCGATGCACTGATTGAAACTCTCCCCGATTACGCCAAGGATTTGCGCCTCAACTTCAGCTCTCTGGTGCGGCAGCAGACTGAACTCAGCACCCAGCAGAAATGGGGAACGCTGGTCGCCAGCGCCCTAGCTTGCCGCAACGCCGCGTTCACGGCGGCGGTGGTGGCCGAAGCCGAGCAGCACGTTTCCACGCAGCTCATCGATGCCGCCAAGGCCGCGGCGGCGATCATGGCCATGAACAACGTCTACTACCGCTTTCAGCACCTGAGCAGCAACGAAAAATATGCCACCTTGCCTGCCCACCTGCGGATGAATGTCATGCGCACCCACGGGGTCGATGCCGTGGATTTCGAACTGTGGGCGCTTGCGGTTTCGGCGATTAACGCCTGCGGCAAGTGCGTCAGCTCGCACGAGCAGGTGTTGCGCCAGAAAAATGTCACCGAAGAGGTGATCTTGGCCGCCGTACGCCTGGCTTCAGTCGTGCACGGGATTGCCACCGTGCTGGATGCCGTGGCCGCCGAACAGAAAACCCTGGAATTGCAGAGCCTTTAGCAGGCTGCTGAAAAACAGTTTTGCAATTGATCCAGCCCACGAGTCCTTGTGGAACGACATCGTGGAGCACACATTCCATAGCGCCTCGCTTGTTGCTTCGGCGCGTTTATCAGCAGCCTTTAGGCCGCAGTGCCTGCCGCACCGTGGCGGAAGACGCGAGGCGGAAACGGCCCAACCCTCAGCCCGCTGGCGATAACTCCAGATACACCAGCCAGGCTTTTACAGACCAAAACAGCAGGCCCGCGACGATCGCGGGCTTTTGCTTGCGAAAACTTGTCCGGCCGCGCTACCGTGAGGGCGGGTACTCAGGTAATCTCAGTAGATCAACGCATTGACGTGAGCCGGAGAAAGCAGTAACTTCTCCGCTTACAGCGGTTCCCGAGATGGTGTATCCCGAAGCCGCGGTCTATTGGCCGTTGCGACCAACAGGGAGCGACGGTAGGAAGCAATTCCGAGAGAATATAGCTTCTCGGGAACCGCTCTAGCCTGGGAAAAAAGGAAAAATCGTGCCTCTCAACATCCTGCTCGCCGATGACAGTATGACAGCCCAGAATATGGCAAAAAAGATCTTGTCCGAAGCTGGCTACGAGGTCACGACCGTGAGCAACGGCGCAGCCGCGCTGAAGAAGATTGCCGACCGGACGCCGGACCTCGCAATCCTGGACATCTATATGCCGGGCTACACCGGACTGGAAGTTTGCGAACGGGTTAAACGCGCCGCAGCAACTGCCAACATGCCGGTTCTGCTGTCGGTGGGCAAGCTGGAGCCTTATCGCGAGCAGGACGCCACGGAAGTGCGGGCGGACGGCGTCATCGTCAAGCCATTTGAGGCCAGCGAACTGGTCACGATTGTGACCAACGTGATCCTCCGCGCCTCTGGCGCCACGATCGACGCCGCCACCAAGCCGCCAATTGCTCCAGTTGCGATTCAGGCACCTCCGGCGGCTGAGCCGGAAGCGCTGCCAGCCGTCGAGCCCCGAGGGTATCCGGCTGAGTTGGTAAACCTGGAAACGCAAGCTCAACTGGGAACTCACGCTCAAGATGTCGCTTCCGCAGTCGCCTACAACCCGGCCACAGTCTCCAACGGAGATTATCTCGATGCCCCACTGCCATCTCCCGTTGAGCCGGATATGCGCGAAGGATCGCCTTCCGGCCCTGCCGTGCCGATCCAGGAGCATGAGAAAGAGATCGCACTGGCGATGGCAGCCCCGGCGGCCGTGGCCGCAAGCGGATCGACCAACTTCGATGCATTCAGGCCCCGGATGGCGGAAGCCAGCTCGTCCATGCCCTTCATGATCGATGAATTGCTGAAGGCCGACGAAAAAGCGCCGGAGGAGGATTCCGCTCGTCGTTTTTCCGGCCCGGCGCTTGACGTTTCTCCGGTTGAGCAGGCCAGGGAAGATGCGGAAGATACAGAAGAAATCGAGGTTATCGAGATCCCCCCGCCGGAGCCTGCGGCCAGCATACAGGCCAGCCAAGAGACCGCTCCGTTGAGTCCCGTGTCCGTCGCCGCGCAGACAGCCGCGAGTGACGCCGGCGCTTCGCCCGAGGAATTGACCGCCATGGAAGTCGAGGCGTTCCTGCGGGAGCACGCGGCGGGAGCCGGACCGAAGTTCGACAGCGAGCAGGATGAGGAAGCCCCTGCGGCGATTGCCGTCGAGCCGACTGCTTCCAGCACGGCTTCGACTGACGTTGTGCCGGAGGCGAAGTCACCGCTGGCGCTGGCAATGCCCGCGGTAGAAGTTGAAGAAGATCACGCACCAGCGATTGCCGGGGTTTACCAGCCGGTTCCGGAAGCCGCGGACAATCCCTCGATTGCCCCGGCCAGCACAAGTCAGGAGCAGACCGCACCCGTGGTCGAGGAACTCGCGGCTCAGCCTGAGGTCGAGAAGCCGTCGGCTGCCGCCGACATTACGCCGGAAGCGTCGGCAGAGCCCGCATTCGAGTCGGCACCGGCAGAATCCCCGGCAGCAATGACGGAAGCTTCCGAGGTGCAAAAGCCTGAGCCGGAACTCGCTTCAGCGCCGTCTCCGGCGACGGAGAGTGAGGCGGAAGCGGCAACGACCGGCGAGGATTTTATGTTCTCGGTTCCGATGATATTGGAAGCTACGGCGGCGATGAGTTTGCCCGAACTGCCCGATTCCGGACCCCGGGCGATTTCGCCATCGGCTTCCACGTTCGACGCACCCAAGTACGCCGAAGCCGCTCGTACGGCGGCGCTCGACGAAGCGGCGATTGCGGGCGCCGTGCAACGCGTCATGGACCGTTTCAAGCCGCAGATCGTGGCGGAAATCGTTCGTGAACTGAACAAATGCCGGCAATAAATCTGTAAGCAACAGGGTTCCAGAGCGGTTGCGGAACAGGTTGGGCCATCAACGCCGGGCTACAGCGGTTTCCGAGACGGTGTATCCCGAAGCCGCGGTCCATCGGCCGTTGCGACCAACAGGGAGCAACGGCAGGGAACAATTTCCGAGAGGATACAGCTTCTCGGAAACCGCTCTCAACGTACTCCGGCAAATGTCAACGCGTCTGCCGGAGACTTCGTACGCCCGGCTGCTTCACCGTATACACCTCGCGAAACGAATCCAGAGCGCGCTGTTCAGCATCCACGGTTTGACCGGCCATCCGCAGCTCCGATAACATCGAAGTTTATCTTTTAGAGATTCTTAGGGCTCCCGGCGACGGCCAATTTTGCCTTTGCCGGGGCGAGAGACTGATGCCGCACGAATTGTCGAAGGCTTACGATCCCAGTTTGATTGAAACGCGTTGGGCCGAATACTGGACCAACGAAAAACTCTTCCACGCAGAGATTCCCGAAGCCATTCCGCCGGAGCAGAACGTGTTCACCCTGCTGCTGCCTCCGCCGAACGTTACCGGCAGGCTGCACATGGGCCACATGCTCAACCACACGGAGATGGACATCATCGTGCGGTGGCATCGCATGCGCGGATTTCTGACGATGTGGCTGCCGGGCACCGATCATGCCGGAATCGCCACCCAGATGATGGTCGAGCGGCAGTTGGCGGCCGAAGGGAAAAAACGGCGCGAGATGGGCCGCGACGGCTTTCATCGAGCGCGTCTGGCAGTGGAAGCAGCACTACGGCGGCTCGATTGTGGAGCAGATGCGGCGGATCGGCGATTCCGTCGATTGGGGCCGCGAATACTTCACCATGGACGACAATCTTTCGCGCGCGGTGCGCGAAGCGTTCGTCCGGCTCTATGAAGAAGGGCTGCTCTATCGCGGCAACTACATCGTGAACTGGTGTCCGCGATGCGTGACCGCCATCTCCGACCTGGAAGTCGTGCACGAAGAGACGCACGGCAAGATGTACGACCTCAAGTACCCGGTGGTCGGATCTTCGGAGTTCATCATCGTGTCGACCACCCGCCCGGAAACCATGCTGGGCGACACGGCGGTCGCCGTCAATCCGAAGGATGAGCGCTACCGGCATCTGCACAATGCCAGGGTCCTGCTGCCGCTGATGAACCGCGAGATCCCGATCATTCTCGACGAACTGGCAGATCCCGAGTTCGGAACCGGCGCGGTGAAGGTTACCCCGGCGCACGATCCCAACGATTTCCAGGCCGGACTGCGCCATGACCTGCCGCAGATCACGGTGATCGACGAGATCGGCAAAATGAACGAGCAGGCCGGGCCGTATGCGGGGCTCGACCGCTTTGAGGCGCGCGAACGCGTACTGCACGATCTGGAAAAACTGGGATTGCTGGTCGGCACCAAAGACCACGTGCTGTCGATCGGCCATTGCGACCGCTGCAAAACCATCGTCGAGCCGCGCCTCTCGACGCAGTGGTTCGTGGCCGTAAACAAAAAGGCGAAGGACGGCAGTCCGAGCCTGGCCGAGCGGGCCATTCAGGTCGCCGAGGACGGGCGGATTCGCTTCATCCCCGACAATTACAAGCAGGTCTACCTGAACTGGATGACCAACATTCACGATTGGTGCATCTCGCGCCAGCTCTGGTGGGGACACCGCATTCCGGCCTGGCACTGCGGCGACTGCCGGGAAATCATGGTGGCGCGCGAAGCTCCGGCACAGTGCTCCAAGTGCGGCGGCACGCGGCTGGAGCAGGATGCGGATGTGCTGGACACCTGGTTCTCCTCCGGACTGCTGCCGATGTCCGCCATGGGCTGGCCCGGCAAAACCAGGGATCTGGACACTTTCTATCCGACCTCGCTGCTGATTACCGGCTTCGACATCCTGTTCTTCTGGGTGGCGCGCATGATCATGATGGGCTGCCACTTCCTGGCCGATCACGAGCGCGGTATGGTGCCATTCCGCGACGTTTATATCCACGGACTGGTGCGCGATGCCGATCGCCAGAAGATGTCGAAGACCAAGGGCAACGTTGTCGATCCCATCGGGACGATCGAAAAGTTCGGCACCGACGCAACCCGTTTCACGCTGGCGACCATGGCCGCTCCGGGCGCGGACATAGCCTATTCGGAGAAACAGACGGAAGGCTATCGGGCCTTCGCCAATAAGATCTGGAACGCGGCTCGCTTCATCTTTATGAATGTCGACCGGGCCGAGCAGGAGAAGGTCTGGTCGCTGCGTGAGTTCCTGCCGCCGGCGGAAGATGCGGCAGGCATTCCCGGCTTCGTGGCGGTGACCCTCGAAGATCGCTGGATTCTCTCGCGCTTCAACCAGGTCGCGCAGGAGGTCAACGAAGCGCTGACGGATTATCGCTTCCATGAAGCCGCGCACGTGGTCTATCACTTCTTCTGGGGCGAGTTCTGCGACTGGTATATCGAGCTGGTCAAGCCCGGATTGGCCGAGCTGAGCGATCGCGAGGCCTCGAAAATCGCGTATCAGAACGTCGTTTCGATCTTCGAGGGCGCGCTGCGCCTGCTCTCGCCGTTCATGCCCTTCATTACCGAAGAAATCTGGCATGCGGTCTACGATGGCAAGCCGCCGCTGAAGTCGATTGCGCTGGCCCGCTATCCGAGGCGCGATGAAGCCCAGATTTCCGTCGAGGCCGAGACCGAGATGGCGGTGCTGCAAGACCTGATCGTGAGCGTGCGCAACATCAGGGCCGAGCTGAAGGTCGTGCCCAAGGAGCGGCTGCCGATCGAGGTCTTCTGCGCCACCGAAGTCCGTGAACTGATTCTGCGCAATACGGCGGCCGTGGAGCGACTGGCCGGCGTGAACGAAATCCGCTTCGTCGAGCAATCGCTGGCCAAGGAAGCGAACTCGCGCAGCACGGCCCGCTTCGACGTGCGCGTGGTTTATGAGCAGAAGATCGATGTTGCCGCCGAACGCGAGCGGCTGAACAAAGAGATTGAGAAGCTGGAGCGCGAGTTGGGCAATGCGCAACGCCAGCTCGCCAACCAGCAGTTTTTGTCCAAGGCCCCGGCCCAAGTGGTTGATGGGCTGCGCAAGCGCGAAGCGGAGTTGAAGGTTCTGTTGCAAAAAGCGAAAGACGCCCTGGGCTCTCTGGCGGGCGACGTAAGAGGAACTTTATGGATTGGGCAAGCCGCCGAGCGAGCAATGTGCTGGAAATCGCGTTGCAGGAAGACCGCGCCACGCATGACGCCACCAGTCACGCCTGTATCGATGACGGCCAGCTCGCGGTCGCAACCATTCTTGCCAAGCAGGATTGCGTTCTGGCCGGGATCGGGGCGGTAGCGCGCATTTTTGAAGTCTTCGCGCAACTGGAAGGATCCGTGCACGTTCATGCGGAAGTGACCACGCACCCGGAAATTTTTGACGGCGTGCGCCTGCATCACAGGCCAGCCGGTCGCGGTCATCCGCCACAACGCGCGCGCCATTCTCTCCTGCGAACGCGTGATTCTGAACCTGCTGCAACGCATGAGCGGCATTGCCACCGCCACCCGCCGCTATGTGGATGCGATTGCCGGGACCAAGTGCCGCATTCTGGACACGCGCAAGACAGCGCCCGGCTTGCGGCTGATCGACAAATACGCCGTGCGTTGCGGAGGCGGCCAGAACCATCGGCTCGATCTCTCCGACGGAATCCTCGTCAAGAACAACCATGTCGACCTGGCGGGCGGCATTCGCGAGGTTTTGGAAAGGGCGCATCGCAACCGCAAGGGCGAACAGCCGATCCAGGTGGAAGTCCGCTCGATGGCCGAGCTGGAAGACGCGCTCCAATACGGCGCCGAGGCGATCCTGCTGGACAACATGACTCCCGAGCAGGTGTGCCTGGCGGTGCAGCGGGTGGCGCACCACACGCGCCGCGTACCGCTGGAGGCCTCCGGCGGCATCACGCTGGAGAATGTACGCGCCTACGCCGAGGCGGGCGTGGACTATATCTCGGTGGGGGCGCTGACCCACTCCCCGCAGCGCGGTGGACCTGAGCATGAGAATTGTCCCAGTTTAGGCCGTGAACGCCCCTGCGCTTCGTTTTGCTTTGCCCAGCGGGCGGCAATCCCCGATAATCGTCACGCACTCGGTTTGCGAGGAGCGGTGCGTGGCGGCATGGCTTTGAGGACTACAACCCGGAGATCGTGCGGGAGCCAGCGAGCCTTCGGCGCGCACCGATGCGCGCCTGGGCCTATTGGTGCGCCTGCTGGAAGATCATCCGATGCTGGTGATGAGTGGCACGAAGCTGGCGGAGGAGCTTGGCACGAGCCGCTCGGATGTCTGGCGACTGGTGCAGCAGCTCCGCGAGCTTCGGGGTCGAAATCTCCGGCCACCCGTCGACCGGATACCGGCTGGAAAAAGTTCCCGACCTGCTGCTGCCGGAGATCCTGAATCCGCTGCTCGAAGCGACGATTTTCGCCGATAACATCCACCACTTCTTCCGCGTTGGATCGACCAACACATTGGCGATGCGTGCCGCCAGCCAGGGAGAGCCCGAGGGGGCAGTGTTCGTGGCCGAGGAGCAGACTGCCGGACGCGGCAGAGGGGCGCATCGCTGGGAGTCGAATCCCTCCGAGGGAATCTACTGCTCGGCGGTGCTGCGGCCGTTTCTGGCCCCCATGCCGACGTGCTGCTGATCTCGCTGGCGACGGGGTTGGCCGTGTGGGAAGCGGTGCACGAAGTCACCGGCATCGAGGCCGACCTGCGCTGGCCGAATGATGTGCTGTGCGGCAATGCGAAAGGTCTGCGGAATTCTGATCGAGATGCACGCCGAGGCCACGCGCGTGCACCATATCGTGGCCGGCATGGGGCTCAACGTGAATCAGCGTGAGTTTCCGCCCGAGCTGCGGCCTGTCGCGACCTCGCTTCGCCTCGAAAGCGGACGCGATTGGTCTCGCGTGGAATTGGCTGCCGCCCTGCTAAAATCTCTCGACCGCGAGTATCGGGCGTTCGTCGCGGATCTGGAGGTAGCCCGGCGGGACGTCCTGCGGCGCTTCGAACTGCATTCTTCGTACGTGCGGGGACGCGCCGTCCAGGTGGACGAAGACGGGGGTTACCATGGGATAACCGTGGGGCTGGACGCGCGCGGTTTTCTGCAGGTGCAGACCGAAGCGGGGATCAAGACCGTGCTCTCGGCGGAGTGCGGCCAAATAGAGTCCGAGATCAGAGTAAGAGTACCTCCGGCTCTGTGAGAACGCTGGAAAACGACACAGGAACTGAATTCATGCTTTTCGTGCTTGATGTGGGGAATACGAATGCGGTATTGGGCGTTTACGGCGGCGAGGACCGCGGCGAAGGTCCAGCGCAGTTGCTGGCTCACTGGCGCGTTTCCAGCAACCGTAACCAGACGGTCGATGAATACGGAGTGCTGTTCCGCAACCTGTTTTTGATGAGCCGGATCGATCCCAAGGAAATCAAGGGAATCGTGATTTCCTCGGTTGTGCCGCCCATCGATTCCACCTTGCGCGCCGTCTGCGAAAGGTACTTTCAACTGAAGCCGCTGTTCATCGAGCCCGGGGTGAAGACCGGAATGCCGGTACACTACGACAATCCCGCCGAGGTCGGCGCCGATCGCATTGTCAACGGCGTCGCCGCCTTCGAGAAGTACGGCGGGCCTTGCGTGATCGTGGACTTCGGCACGGCAACCACCTTCGACGCCGTTTCCGCCAAGGGCGAGTACCTGGGCGGCGTGATCTGCCCGGGCATCGGCATCTCGGCGGAGGCGCTGTTCATGCGCACGGCCAGGCTGCCGCGCGTCGATATCCGCAAGACCCCGCGAGTGATCGGCACCAACACCGTCGCCAGCCTGCAATCGGGGCTGTACTACGGCTACATCGGGTTGATCGATGGCGTCCTGGAGCGCTTATTCGCCGAGTTGGGAAAGGCGACGGTGGTAGCGACCGGCGGCTTGGCGTCGCTGTTCGGAGGCGGGTCGAAGTATATCTCGGTGGTGGACGATCTGCTGACGCTGGAGGGCATGCGCATCATCTGGGAGCGCAACTCCGCTTATCAGCGGAAGCGGCAGGAAGCGCAGAAGATCGTAGAAGACGATCCGGCGCGGCGTGAGAAGTGATGGGATTTGAAGAGCTGTTATCCTACTTGTACATGTGCGGGTAGGCGGCGCGCATTTCCGCGGCCTGCTCGCGCGCGATCTCAATCTGCACGAGCTCTCCTTTGCCCATTCCCGGGCACCACGCGGCAGTCTTGTGCCATTCCTTCCGGCTCTCCACCAGCTCCGGCCAAAATGGAAAAATGCGGCATTGCGCGGGCTTGACCGGGTGGATGGAGCAACCGCTCTCGCCAAGAAAAATACATTGACCGTGTTTGCGGGGTGCGCAGACGGCGGGTGTTTTTCGTCCGATAAATGAACCGGCTTCTCGAACTTCTCCCTGGGCATGGAAAGAAACTCCGCCGCGCGCTCGATGTCGTGTTCGGTGAGATACACGAATCCCTTCTGCTCGCAGCATTTCGTACATCCCGGCTGGCATTGGAAGCGCATCCTGCGATTGTAGCGAGTCGCTGCCGATCCTGGATTCCAATCGCGGATTTCAACGCAGCGGCGATTGGCACGCCGGAAACTGGTAGTAAGCTGGTGAGGTGGAGAATTACCGCTTCGATTACTTCAGCGACATCGAGGAGCACTTTTGCCGCCGCCGCGGAACCGTGCTCGTCGCCTCGACCCTCGATTGGGTGTTGATGGAGTCATGGAAAGATGCGGGCGTGCCGCTGGAGGCGGTGCTGCGCGGCATCGATGCGACCTTCGACAAGTACGATCGCCGTCCGAGCAAGACCCGCAAGATCAATTCGCTCGCCTATTGTTCGCAGGAAGTGCTGGCGGCGGCCGAACAGATGAAGGAGGCAGCCGTCGGAAGCACGCGAGAGCCTCGCGACAACGGCCTCGAACGGCAGCGGGTGGCCGCGTTCCTGGAAAAAAATGCGAAAGCGTTTGAGTCGGCCACGGTTCCCGATGCGGCGCGGGAACTGGTGGGCGAAGACGCGCGGAAACTGGCCGAACTGGCAAAGCAGGTCGGCGAGCAGTCCGGCTTCAGCCTGGAAGACCTGGAACGGCGCCTGACCGTGATGGAGGAAAAGTTGTTCGCGGCGCTGTTGGCTTCGTCGCCGGATGATCTGCTGGTGGAGATCCGCGCCCAGGCCGAGCGCGAACTGGCGCCTTACCGGAGCAAGATGACGGGCCCGCAGATCGATCAGTTGCTGAAGCAATACACCAACAAGCGCTTGCTCGACCACTACAAACTGCCGCGCCTCAGCCTTTTCTACATGTGAGCACGCCGCGAGCAGCATCGGACTCCGACTGGGCTTATGCCGAAGATCACCATCGAAAAAATGATTTACGGCGGCGACGGCCTCGGGCGTCTGCGCCGATGCTCCGACGCCAGCCCCGGCGTCCGGCAGCCGGAACGCACAGGCCAGTGACCGCGGCAAGGCCGTGTTCGTGCCTTTCGTGCTCGAGGACGAAGCCATTGAGGTTGAGATCGTTGAGCAGCGTCCCGGGTTCGCTCGCGGGAAAGCCGTCTCATTGCTTTCAACCTCGCCGCAGCGTGTCGAACCGGGCTGTCCGTATTTTGGCCGCTGCGGCGGCTGCCAGTATCAGCACGCCAGCTACGCGCACCAACTGGCGATGAAGCAGCACATTCTGCGCGACACGTTGCGGCGCACCGCGAAGGTGGAATTGGCAGTCGAGTTAAAGGTCCATGCTTCGCCGCCGTGGAATTACCGCAACCGCACGCGGATGAAGGTGACGAACCAACCGGAATTTGCCATCGGATATTTCGAGCACGGATCGCACCGGCTGCTGCCGATCGAGCACTGCCCCATCAGCTCTCCGCTGATCAACCGCGCGCTCCAGGCGTTGCGGCAGTCGAGCGAGTTCCGGTCCCTGGCCGCAGAGATTGCCGAGGTTCAGTTTTTTGCCAATCACGACGACAGCGCGCTGCTGCTGGAGATTTATACGAGGAGGGCCGCCGGCGCGGAGGCGTTTCGCCCCGCGTTCCAGGCGCTGCAAGCCGCCCTGCCCGAACTCCGGGGTCTGGCGTTGTTCCAATTCCCGGGCGAGGACGAAGGCAGATGAGAGCAGCGCTCCGCCCGGCTTCGCAGCGCGCGGCGCCGGAGTTTTTGGGAGAGCGCGAGCTGAAGTATGTCACCTCGGAAGGCCCGTTTCAGGCCGCATGCCGGAGCCTTTTTTCAGACGAACCGGTTCCTGGTGGACGAACTGTTGAGCACGGTTCTCGCCAGCCACGAGGGCCGGCACGCGCTGGACCTTTACGCCGGCGTGGGCCTGTTTTCGGTGCCGTTGTCGCGCCGCTTCCAGCGCGTCACGGCCGTGGAAATCGCACCTCTTTCGGTCCGCTGCCTTGCGCGCCAACAGCGGCGGAAAAGTCGAGGTGGTTGCCGCCGCCACCGAGCAGTTTCTTGCGCGGCTTCCATGCGTCCGGGACGTTGGACCTGGTAGTGGTCGATCCTCCGCGCGCCGGATTGGGAGAAAGAACCGCGCGTATGCTGGCCCGGTTGAAGACCGCGAATTTGATTTACGTCTCTTGCGATCCGGCCACCCTGTCAAGAGACTTGCGGGTGCTGGTAGAATCAGGCTTTCACATTGCAGAAGCGCACCTGGTGGACCTGTTCCCGCAGACTTTCCACATCGAGACGGTTTTCCGGCTCGCACGATAGGATTCGGAAGATTCGGGTCCATTCCGCCGCAATCGGCGGCAAGGATGAATTGGGAACGTTGAATCCAGAGGAGAGAAAAATATGTTCGCATTGGCGATTGTCCGTTATCGGCGTCCGCTGGAAGAGGTAACGCAAAACCACCGAAGAACACCGGGCCTACCTGCGGGAACTCAAGAAGCAGGGGCTCTGATCTGCGGCCGGGGCGATGGATCCCGTGGGTCGGCGGCGCTTTGCTGTTGCGCGTGCCCGATAACGATGTGGCCGGCACGCTGGACCGCGTCCGTGATGGCGACCCCTTACGCAAGAAGGGGCTGGCGCAGTATGAACTCATACCCTGGAAGCCGGTGATCGGAAAAGAAGACCTGGATCGCCTCTGACACCGGACGAAGCCAACTCGCTGGCAGCTCTGGCGCGGGTGGAAATGGCCGGTCAACCCGGGCGCGCTGAAGGCCGGGGAACGCAATCTCAATATATGTCGTGAGCCGATATTTTTAGCCGTCCTCGCATTTGGGGGCGGCATTTTCGTTTCTGCCCGAATCTGGCAACCGCCGTTGGTGTGGGTCTGCGGAATTCTCTTCCTGCTGAGCGCGGCGGCATTTCTGGTCCGGCGGCTTCCGCGGATTTCGCTGGCAACGGTTGCGGTGGCGTTTGCGTTTCTCGGGGCCTTTACCGGGCAAAGCCGCGATGCCGCGACCGAACCCCCGGCGGGGATCATGCGATTTACCTCCGGGCAGGAGGTCGTGCTTACCGGCCACCTGGTGCGCGATGGCGTCATCAGGCAGGGGAGCTTCGGGAAACAGCAGCAATCGATTGATCTGGCGGTCGAGCAGGCTGAAACGGAAGACACTCCTGCGACGCCAACCAACGGAAGCGTCCGACTGACGCTTTACAGCACGCAACGCAGCGCGGCGCGCCCATGCCGACGCGGACGAGGACCCGGCCGAGGATGAGGATGGCAACTCGCCGGCGCCGCTGCTCTATGGCCAGCGGGTGCGTTTGACGGCGAAGCTGCGGCCTGCCTTGAACTACAAGAACCCCGGGGCGTGGGACTACCGCGGCTACTTGGCCTCGATTGGCATCTCCGCCCTTGGCTCGGCGAAAGCGGAAAGCGTGGAATTGCTCCCGGGAAGCGGGGGACGCGGCTTTCGGCAGTGGCGCTGGTCGGCGCGGCGCAGCGTGCTTGGCATGATTCATCGCGTATGGGCGGCGCCTGAAGCCGGCCTGTTCGACGGCGTGCTGATCGGCGACCGGCAATTCATCAGCCGCGAAGTACAGCTCGAATTCCAGCGCAGCGGAACCTACCACCTGCTGGTGGTTTCCGGAATGAACATCGCGATTCTGGCCTTCGCGCTGTTCTGGGCGTTGCGGCGCATCGGCGCAGGGCCGGAGGTCGCGACTCCGCTGACGATCGTCATCTCCTGCGGATACGCCGCGCTCACCGACTCCGGCGCTCCGGTGATGCGCGCGGTGCTGATGTTTTCCGTTTATCAGATCACGCGCCTGCTCTATCGCGAGCGGGCGGCACTGAACGCCGTAGGCATGGCCGCGCTGATGCTGCTGGTGTGGAATCCGCGCGAACTATTCGATCCGAGCTTTCAGTTGACGTTTCTGGCCGTGGTTTTGATCGGCGGCTTGGCGGTTCCCATTTTCCAGCGCACTTCGGCCCCGTATCGGCGAGGCGCTGCGCGGGCTGCAGGTGGTGGGCATGGACGCGGCTTTGCCGCCGAAGATGGCGCAGTTTCGCGTCGAGCTGCGCCTGATTGCCACTCATCTATCGGCGCTGGCCGGCAAGCGCGCGGCATTTTGGATTGTACCGGCGGTGATGGGTTTTGCCATCGCGGTGTACGAAGTGGTACTGGTCTCGACGTTGATGCAGATTGGCATGGCGCTGCCGATGGCAATGTATTTCCATCGCGTGACGATTACGGCTTTGCCCGCAAACTGCCTGATTGTGCCGCTCACCGGCGTCCTGATGCCGGCCGCCGTGCTGGCCGTGGCCGTGGGCTTTGTTTCGCCGCTGCTGGCCCAACCTGCCGCGTGGGTCGCCTCGTGGGCGCTCAAATTCATCCTCGGCACGGTCAGTCTCCTGGGCAGCGGCAGAGTTGCCGACTACCGCATCCCCACGCCGGAGCCGGCGGTTGCGCTCGCCTGCGCCGCGGCGCTCGGATTGGCGCTGCTGACGGCGCGGCGGCACCGGGTTCTGGCGGTGGCCGGACTGCTGCTGCTGTGCGGATCGGCGGTCTGGGTCGGGGTGCGCCCGGCCACGCCGCAACTGCACGCGGGGCGGCTGGAGTTGACGGCAATCGACGTCGGCCAGGGCGATTCGCTGCTGATGGTTACCCCCGAGGGCAAGACGCTGCTGCTCGACTCCGGGGGACTGCTGGGCAACGGACACTCCGAATTCGATGTTGGCGAAGACGTTGTTTCGCCTTATCTGTGGTGGCGCGGAATCGACCGGCTGGATGCCGTGGCCATCAGTCATGGTCACGCCGACCACATTGGGGGCATGAGCGCGGTGATCCGGAATTTCCATCCCGCGGAGCTGTGGATGGGGCCGCAGGTCGCCGACCGCTGAGTTTCGGCACCTGATGAAGGCCGCCAGCGATAATGGGGTCGTCGGTAAAGCAACGCCATGCGGGCGAAACTTTTGACTTCGGAAGCGTTCACTTCGCGGTGCTCTCTCCGCCGCAAGATTGGCAACTGAAGGAGAGGGTTCGCGACGACGACACGATGGTGCTGCGAGCTGAGAACCGCGGGCGCTCGTTGCTGCTGGTCGGCGATGCAGGAAAGAAAATCGAGCAATCGCTGCTGAACGAAAAACTTCGCACCGACATCCTGAAAGTGGGACACCACGGCAGCAACACGTCCAGCACTGCGGAATTTCTTGCGGCCGTGCGGCCACGCTACGGCGTGATCTCCGCCGGGGTCCGGAACCGCTTCCGCCACCCCCGCCCGGAAACCTTGCAGCGGCTCAGCGACGCCAAGGTCATGGTCTACCGCACGGACCTGATGGGAGCGACTACGTTTCTGCTGGAACCGGCGGACATCTCCGTCTCCACCTACAACGCCAACTCAGGCCGATGAGCCTTCGGCGAATTCCGAGTCCTCGATCGGACGGGTGCGGTAGTCGGCAATGATGGCCCGTGCCTCCTCCGCCTGTTCCGGGGCGACCTGCACGACAACGCCGCCGACGCCAGGCAAAACATCCTGAGGTGAATCGAGCGAGGTCACAACCGCTTCGATGCCGGCGGAATCGAGTAACCCCTTTACGACCAGCGCTTCGCTTTCGCGTTCGGTGTCAAAGACGGTGGTCAGTGTCGAATCATTCGCTTCGAGAGCCATTGCCCCTCCAATTGCTTCGATGCCGCCAGCATCTCGCGCAAGGTATAGCCGCAAATACGCTGGCGCGCCGAAAGATCGTAGTACTGCCCGGACGCGGAGGATAGAGGCGGGAGAGGAAAATTCCAAAGCTCGCAGAACCGGCGCAATCCGGCGCAACGGGTCGAACTGCTTGCGGCCATCTAATCGGGAATCGAAATTGAACTTTTGGGTGGAGGAGTTTCTATGGGGTTGCCGCAACCGGGACATGAGAATCACGAAGGTGCCGGACAAGCAGAGCTGGCCGAAGAGGCCCGCAAGATCCGCAGGTTGCAAATCATGATGAGCATGGTGACCTCGGTGATCAGCCAGGACCCGAACATGACCCTGGAGGAAGCTTCGGAGATGGCAGCCGACGCCCGGCGGGCGGCGCTGGCCATGTTCCCCGGCAAGGAACTCGCTTACGATCTGATCTATCGTCCTCGCTTGCAGCGAATCATGAACGAACGCTTCCGCCTGCAATAAGCCGGCTTTGGCGAAGGCATGTCCCGAATGGGCGGGTGCGAGCGCCTAGCGGCGATCTTTGGGGATATACCGACTCTGGAATGGAATTGCTTTAGTGGCCAGCCTCGTGATCGATACGCGCAAGGCGGAAATTCAGAGTACCCCAAAAAAGCCGCGTTCTCACCTGTACCAAGGTGTGATTGGAATCATCGGAATACCAGACCCACACTTTGCCGCGGTTTTTCAGCGCGCCGGCGTCAGCCGAAAGCTGCACGCGCACCGTCCGGAAAGTTCCTGCATCGGTTTTGATTTCTTCGCGGGCCTCGACCACGGCTTGCACGTTCACCGTCTGTCCGCCATCGTTCAGCGGGAACATGGAGATGCTGCCCGGTTCCAGCGGCAACGATGCCAGGTAGTACATACCCGAGAGCACATCGGTGACGCAGCCCGGAATATCCTGTTCGGTATGTTTGGTTTGCCCGTTACGCAGGTTGCGTTCGTCGAGAATGGCCTTCCGCCGCACCTGGTCGAAGCGGATGACCGTGTGGCGCTGATGCAGACCCTCCTCGGATTGCTTGGTAAGGCTCAACGAACAGAAACTGCGGCGGTCAAAGTTAGATTCGAATCGGTCCTGAACGCGGTAGAGCATGGCGACGACGCCAACTGAGTCGGCGCTGGCGGTGACCCGTTCTTCGCGAACCGGCGGCATCGATCCGCAAGCTAGCCGTACCCGCCTTCCATAGTCTCCACTCGGCGTCGTAGTGCAAAACCGTACCGTGAGCGAAGCCGTGGCCATCGGGGAGCGGCCGGATCATGGATGCCGGGCCGATGGTGTCAACAGCCGCGGGGCGCTGCGCATCGAGCCTGCTGGCAAGCAGCGCAGTCACCATCAGGAGAATCAGGATCAGAACGTGCGGTCGTCTATATCGCATGAATAATTAACGCGGATACCAGATGAGCTTTGCGATCAGAACAACGATAACCAGCAACGCTCCTAGAATGGCATTGTACTCGCGGTGCTTAAGGTAAAGCTCCAGTGAAAAGCCTGAACCGGGATTCGAAATGCTGCTGAGGCGGGGAATGAATCCGCGGTACGCGGGCAGCGTAGGCGGCATATTCCGGAAATTTCGCTTGCAAATACGCTTCTTCAGCGCGAATCACCGGCACGTAGATGACGGTAAACATCGCGAGGATCAGCCCCACAATCCAGACGTTCCGGGCGGCGACGGCAAAACCGGCCGCGATGATAATGGAACCGAGATACAAAGGATTGCGAGTGTAAGCGTAGGGCCCGGTCGTGGTCAGTTCCTCGTCCTTTTTTACATGGCCCGAAGCCAAGGCACGCAGGCAGTACGCCGCATGCTTGCCATGGCAGCTCCTACGGCGATCGAACCCCAGTTCGGCCGCGCCAGCCAAAGATACACGGCGGCCAAAACGAATCCCAGAGGCACCCGGGTTCGCCGCGCAATTCTGCTCCAGCTTATCGAGCCATTTCCGCTCAAGAGGTTTCCTGTACTGCCGCGCGACTTTGCTGCCCAAGCAGCGTAAGCGCGGCCCGCGCCACTTCGGCAGGCGATATGGATTGCAGAGCCTGGTCCGGGCGGGCGGTATGGTGGTAACTGGTCGCGCTCTGCTGGCTGCGCAAAACCATGCTGCGTGTGCCCCAGGGGCCGTTGCGCTCGGGATTCGTGGGTCCGAACAGGCCCACCACGGGCACGCCAAGCGCCGCGGCAAGATGCATGGGACCGGTATCGCCGCCAATAAAAAGCCCGGCCCGGCGCGTGAGTTCGATGAGCTGCGAAACCGTGCAGGAAATCGCTTCCGCGCAGCCGCCGCTGGCCTCCGCGACTTGTTGCGCCAAAGGCTCCTCGCCGGGACCGAAATTCACCAGCGAACGAACCCCAACCGCAGCCAAGCCGGCGCGCGACTTCGGCGAAAGAAGATGGCGGCCAGCACTTTGCTCCCCAGCCCGCGCCCGGATTCAGAATACAGAAACCGGAGCCGCCGGGGTCTCCAATACGCGCCGCAGTCGCGCCGTTTGGGATGGAACGCGCGAGCAGCAACCGCTCGCACCACTTCGGCCGAGCCGGCATCGCGGGGAAGCCAAGGGCGCACAAGGCGTCAAGCGGAATGCCGGCCACGGCGGAAATGAGGACAAGATTCTGCTGCGCCACGTGGCTGCCCGAAACCGCTACCCTATGCCGGTAAAAAATCGCGGCTGGGGCCTCGCGCGGACTGCTTTCGCCCCAGCTTTCGGCCGCGCCGCTGAGGCGCGCAATCAGGGCTGAACGGATCGCGCCTTGAATATCGACCACCTGCTCGTAGCCGGCGGACCTCAGCTCGGCGAAGCAGTCGCGCATTTCCTTCCAGATCGCCGGCGAAAAAAGATTCGAGCGCAGGGCGCGAATGTCGATCGGTAAACAACGTCGTCGACCAGCGGCCGCTCCGGGCAACGCTCGCCGTGGGCGGCAAACCCCGGAGCGCACAGCAACGCCGACCAGCGCTTTTCGACGACCCAGCCGATTCTGCATTCGGGCAGCGCGGCGCGCAGACGCGCTCACGGCGGCAATGGCATGAATGAGGTCGCCCATTGCGCCGAGACGCACCACGAGAATACTGCGAACCGGGTCCTGCCGGGCCAACGGCGCATGCTGGGACGGAGAAGAGTTCATCACTGCTTAACGCTTCTCCTCCACATTACCAAACTCGCCCGGGCAGAAGTACTTGTTCGGAAGCCGCCGAGCGCAGCCATCTTGCGCAGCAACTCCGAGCTCGAGTGGTCTTTGGGGTCGCCGACGATCTCGACGCGGCCGCCGCAGGCGATCACCTCATCGCGCTCGGGAACGCTCGTCGACGCTGTAATCGGTGCCTTTGGCCTGCACGTCGGGGCGCAGTTCGCGGATCAAAGCGCGCACATCGGGTTCGGAGAATATGACGACGGCATCGACGTCGGCCAGGGCGGCAATGATTTCCGCCCGCTCGTTCTCGGGCATGAGCGGCCGTCCCGGGCCCTTCACGACGCGCACGCTTTCGTCCGAATTGATGGCGACCACCAGCCGTCCGCCAAGCTGCTTGGCGGCATGCAGGTAGCGTATGTGCCCCACGTGCAGCACGTCGAAGCATCCATTGGCCAGAGATCACCGGC
The DNA here is from genome assembly GCA_963786555.1 of uncultured Acidobacteriota bacterium. Taxonomy (GTDB): domain Bacteria; phylum Acidobacteriota; class Terriglobia; order Terriglobales; family Acidobacteriaceae; genus CAWBRT01. The sequence continues at coordinate 427,427 of CAWAZO010000011.1, read as the reverse complement.
TCGCCGGCTCGCTTCCAGGCTTGCACTTTCGCGGCCAGCGCCTGGCGCGAAAAGACCTTGGAGGTGGTGGGCTGACTACCGGACATGGACCGCCTTGCTGCTCTCTTCCAGGGCCTTGAGTAATTCGGCCTGGGTGACGGTGGCTGTGCCCCGCTTCATGACGACGATGCCGCCCGCCAGGTTCGCCAGGCGGGCCGCCGATTCGGTATCGGCGCCGGCGGCAATGGAGGCGGTAAAGGTCGCAATGACCGTGTCTCCGGCCCCGGTCACGTCGGTTACTTCCTTGGGGCCGTAGATTGGAATTTCGACCGGCTTTTTGCCGCCATCGAAGGCGACCATGCCATCGCTGCCGCGAGTGATGACCAGCGACTCCAGCTTCATGCGCTTGATCAATTCGCGTCCGGCGGTGTGAAGCCGCTGACTATCGCTGCCGAGGTCAATCTGCAGCGCGGCCTCGACTTCCGGCTCGTTCGGAGTCGCAGCCGTCAGTCCGCTGTATTCAAGCAGGCGATAGCGCGAGTCGAGGGTAACGGGCAGGTGGTCGAGCGCGCCCTTGGAGCGGATGAATGTGAGCAGCCGGGGAGTCGCCGCGCCGTAGCCGTAGTCGGAGATGAGCAGGGCGTCGGAGGCCTTGGCGTATTCGCGCACCGAGGAGACCAGATTCAAAAGCGCTGGATGCGTCTCGCCGAGCGGCTCCGGTTCACGGTCGACGCGCACCACCTGCTGCCGCGAAGAGTGTGCCATTCCCGCCAGAATCCGCGTCTTGGTCGGCGTCGTGTAGTCCTTTGAGACGATTCACTCCGCTCAACGACACCTTTTTCGCCCGCAATGCCTGGAGCAGCAAGCGCCCCGGCTTCATCGTCGCCGACGACGCCCACGGGAAGCACATTCACCTTGAGATCGGCCAGGTTCATGATCGCGTTGCCGCCGCCACCCGGCACAACGGTGCGCTCGCGGTGCTTCAGAATGAGCACCGGGGCCTCGCGCGAAACCCGCGAAATCTCACCATAGATAAACTCGTCGGCCACCAGGTCGGCAAGTACCGTAACGGTAACGTTGGGGAATGACTGCACAATCGACCGGAGCCGTTCGTAGTGACTATCGTTTCGCTTCATTCAGAGGGTCTCAAGATCAAAATTGTCTCACACTGCGCGCCGTAAGTCGCCCGGCTTGGCCCGCTCCACGAAAGGTATGCTCCACGAAGCCCGGCATCTCGGTACTAGTTTGCTATGACTCCCGGCCCTTCGCATCCGTTCACGCGGTCTTCACCCGGTCGAGGATCGTCGCTAGCGCCTGCTGTGGGTCTTCCAATTCCAGCGCGAGCCTGGCGACAGCCAGGTTCGGCAATTGCGCTGGCAAGGCATCGAGTTTGACCGCATCTTTCTCCGTCGTCAGGAAGCCATCGGCTCCGGCGCGGCTGGCCTCACGGCAAAGCCCTGGATGTCGGCTTCGGTGTAGGCATGATGATCGCGAAACCAGTGATGACCGGCGGCTTGGACGCCGGCGCTTTCAAGATCGCGCAGAAAGCGCTGCGGCCCGGCAATCGCGCAAAGGATGAAAGGCTTCGACGGAGATTGCGGCGGAAGCTCAAGCTGCCGCCGCACCCTCCAGACGGGAATTGACGTCGGCAGCGAGGGAAGTATCCCCCGGCTCGGACCAGACCACGGCGTCGGCGCGAGCGAGCGAGGACAACGGTTCGCGCAGCCTTCCCGAAGGCAGCAGGCGATCCTCAAGATCGCGCGGCGAAAGCAGCACGATGTCGAAATCGCGCGCCAACTGCCGATGCTGAAAAGCGTCGTCCAGCAGATGGACATCGGACTCAAAACGCCGCTCGGCCTCCAGCCCTGCCTGGTAACGGCTTTCGCCGACGATCACCGGCACGCCCGGAAGCCGCCGCGCAATCAACAGCGGCTCATCTCCGAATTGCGCGGGACTGCCGCCGGCATCGACCACCAACACTCCTGAAGTCTTGCGTCCGTAGCCGCGCGACAGGACATCGACGCGCAGCCCGTGCTGCCGCAGAAGTTCGGCAAGCAGAATCACAAACGGAGTCTTGCCGGCGCCGCCGACGGAGAGGTTGCCGACGCTGATGACCGGACGGCGAAGCCGCTGCTGCTTCAACACGCCACGGTCGTAAAGCGCATTGCGCGCAGCCACCACGGCCGAGAACAGGGCGGACACAGGGTCGCCAACACGCGCCGGAGTTCGCGAGTTAGGGTTAGCATCAGTTGATCCTCCCGGCCAGCAGCTTTTCCAATTCGGCCAGTGTGCGCTCGGTGGCTCCCTGGTTCGCCTTCAGCATCTCCAGCGCCCGTTCGCCGAGTTGCTTACGTTCCACCGGATCGGCCAACAGGCGGAGCAGCGCGGATTGAAGTTCGTGCTGATCGCGCACCACCAGGACTCCGCCGCCGTCGACGAACTTTTGCACGATGTCGCGGAAGTTCTCGGTGTGCGGTCCAACGACGATCGGCAGGCCGAAGCCGGCCGGCTCCAGGATGTTGTGTCCGCCGCGCGGAGCCAGGCTGCCGCCGACAAAGGCAACGTATGCCAACGAGTAGATCGACGCCAGTTCTCCGATGGTATCGAGCAGGAGAATGCTTCCGGAAGTCACGTTGCGCGGCCACTCCGGATACGAGCGCCGGGTGAAAGGAATGCCGGAATTGCCCAGCAGTTCGGCAACGGCGTCGAAGCGCTCTTTATGCCGGGGAGCAAGAATGACGAGAGCCCGCGGATGCTGCCCAAGGATGGCGCGAAGAGTGGCAATCAGCATCTGCTCTTCGCCTTCCACCGTGCTGCCGAGCACGACGATGGGCCCGGCGCTGATTTCCTGCAGCCGGGCGAGCAATTGCCCGACTTCGGGCTTGGCAGCCGGGGCAGCGGCGTCGAACTTGAGATTGCCCGCCATCATGGATGCGGCCTTGCTCGGCGCCGATGTCGGCAAGACGGCGTGCGTCTTCCTCGGTCTGCGCCAGGAAGCGATCCACGTTCCGCAATACCAGGCGCAGCAGAGAGGCAAACCTCCGGTAGCGCGGATACGAACGGTCGGAAATGCGCGCATTCACCACCGCGACCGCCGCACCGGAGCGGCGCGCGATCCGCAGAAAATTGGGCCAGAACTCGGTTTCGGCAATGACCACCAGCCTTGGCCGAAGCAGGCGCATGTAACGGCGAACGGCGAAGCTGAGATCGAGCGGGAAATAGAAAACATTCTCCGGGCCGAAGCGATCGCCCGCCAGCTTGTGGCCCGTGCTGGTGGTGGTGGAGATGGCAATGGCGTAACCCGCGAAACGCTTGCGCATTTCCTGGATCAGTCCGGCCACGGCAAGAATCTCGCCGACCGAAACCGCATGCACCCAGATCACCGGCTTGCCGGCCGCGGCCAAGGAACGCAAATGCGGCGGCAGCATTCCGAGCCGGTTGCCGATCCCCTCGCGGTACTTCCCCTGCCGCAGCAGGCGAACGAACCAGTAGGGAGCGCTGACCAGCAACGCAACCGCCAGCAGCAGATTGTAGATGACGTACACTGCTCCCATTGTATTGCGAGCAGGGTTTCTGTCCCAACACGCGCCGCGCCCCGATTCCGGCCAGCTCGGCCAAGCCTTACTCAGAGAACCCGGGAACTGCTCTAGCAGGCTGCTGAAAAACAGCTTTGCGATTGATCCAGCTCACAAGCCCTTGTGAACGACATCACGGAGCACGCATCCCATAGCGCCTCGCTCGTTGCTTCGGCGCGTTTTTCAGCAGCCGGCTCAGTGGCTGAGAATTTTCGAGAGGAATTGCTGCGCCCGCTTCGAGTGCGGCGCGCCGAAAAAGCGTTCCTTGGTGGCGTCTTCCACGATCGATCCTTGGTCCATGAAGATGACGCGATGCGCGACTTTGCTGGCGAATCCCATCTCGTGCGTCACGACCATCATGGTCATGCCTTCGATAGCCAGCTCGACCATCACATCGAGCACTTCGTTGATCATTTCCGGATCGAGCGCCGAGGTGGGCTCGTCGAAGAGCATGCAGATGGGGTCCATGGCCAAGGCCCGCGCAATGGCCACACGCTGCTGCTGCCCGCCCGAAAGTTCGCCCGGATGCTTGCGCGGCCTGGTCTCTGAGCCCGACACGATCCAGCAGTTTGACGCCCTCTTTCCCGTGCTTCCTCTTTGCTCCGCTTCAGCACCTTGATCTGGGCGATGGTCAGGTTTTCCAGAACGGTCATGTGGGGAAACAGTTCGAAGTGCTGGAAGACCATTCCGACGTGCGCACGTAGCTTGGGAAGGTCGGTCTTGCGGTCGCCGACCGAGGTGCCATTCACGATGATCTCGCCCTTTTGAAACGGCTCCAGGCCGTTGACGCACTTGATCAGCGTGCTTTTGCCGGAGCCGGATGGGCCGCAGACGACCACGACCTCGCCCTTCTCCACTTCCGTGCTGCAATCCTTGAGCACCTGGAAGCTTCCGTACCACTTGGAAATGTCGCGAATCGATATCATGCCGCCACCTTCTGCACTTGCAGCCGTTTGACCAGGTAAGACAGCGCCGAGCAGATTACGAAATAAACCGCGCCCGCAAACAACAATAGCTCCACCAGCCGGCCGTCGCGTTCGCCTATCTTCTGGGCGCTGCCGAAGAAATCCGCCAGCCCGATCACGTACACCAGCGAGGTGTCCTGAAACAGAATGATGGTCTGGGTCAACAACAGCGGGACCATGTTGCGGAAGGCCTGGGGCAGCACGATCAAGCCCATGACTTGGCTGTACCTCATGCCAAGCGCGTAGCCGGCCTGGGCCTGGTCCTTGGGGACACTCTGGATTCCGGCGCGGATGATCTCCGAATAGTACGCCGCCTGAAACAGCGAAAAGGCAACCAGCGCGGAAGTCAGTCGGATATCCCGCGCGGCCCCGCCAAACACCGCCTGTATGGCCTGGGGCACGATCAGGAAGAACCAGAGAATCACCATGACGAACGGGATCGACCGAAACAGGTTGACGTAGACCGTGGCGGGTGTCGCCAGGAACCGCAGGGAGGAGAGCCGCGCCACCGCCAGCAGTGTGCCCCAAACCACACCGAAGATCACCGCTGTCAGGGTTATTTCCAGAGTAATGACTGCGCCCTTTGCCAGAAAGGGGAGCGCACCGGGAATGGAACTCCAGTCGAATTCGTACATCGCTTTACTTGGCTACCATGAAGCCCGGAACGCGCGTGCGCCGCTCGATCCAACGCATGAAGTACATCACGATCATGTTGATGACCAGATAGAGCACGGTGACGGAGATGAACGCCTCGTAGGGCTGCGCCGTGTAATCCACCAATTGTTGAGCCTGGCGGGAGAGTTCAACGAATCCGATCGTGGTCGCGACCGCCGAGTTCTTAATACAGTTGAGAAACTCCGACGTGAGCGGAGGAAGAATGATGCGAAATCCCATCGGCAGCAAAACATATCGATAGGTCTGCCCGAGAGTTAGTCCCATGGCAAGTCCCGCGCCCCTCTGTCCCCGGCCCAGCGAATCAATGCCGGCGCGCACCTGCTCGACAATACGTGCGGAGGTAAACAGCCCCAGGCAAAGCCATGCCGCCACAAACTCCTGCAAAACGGGATTCAACTGCTTGAACCAGTCGCCGATTTTGACCGGCAGCAATTCCGGGATGACGAAGTACCAGATGAATAACTGCACCAGCAGCGGAATGTTCCGAAAGACCGCCACATAGGCTGCCGCCAACCCGGACAGGAAACGGTTGGGCACCGTGCGCAGGACGCCGAGAGGAGTTCCGACGATGAGAGCGGTGAGCCAGGAACAGAGAGACAACGCCACCGTCCATTGCAGGCCGACCAACAGCCAACCCAGGTACGTTGTCTCTCCGGACGGGACCGGTTGCAGAAAAATCGACCAGTTCCAGTGATAATGCATCCCCAGCTACGCTCCGATCTCCACATCGACGATGCGGCGTACGGTGTCGGCTCTACTGGAACGCCTTGTCATTCGGATGCTTGTAGGTGTCAGCCAACTCTTTGCTGATCGGGAAGTTCATGGTGCTTCCCTTGGGCGGAATGGGGGACAGGAACCACTTGTGGTAAATCTTCATGGCTTCCCCGGAGGTCATGACTTTGGCGAAGACATCATCGACAAACTTTTTGAACTGCGGATCGTCCTTGCGGAACATGCAGCCATAAGCCTCGTAGGATTGCGGCGTGCCCACAACCACGAAATCTTCCGGATGCTTGGCCTTCATGCGCTCGCCGTAGAGAAGAACGTCATCGACCATGAACGCAACCGCGCGGCCGGTCTCCAGCGTCATGAACGACTGACCATGATCACTGGCGCTGATGATGTTCATCCTCATGTTCTTCGTGGTGTTCATCTTGCGCAGAAGCTCTTCGGAAGTCGTGCCCGCCGATACCACGACCGTCTTGCCCTTCAGATCCGGAAAGTCCTTGATGCCGGAGTTCTTCTTGGTCAGCAGGCGCGTGCCGATCACAAAGATGGTGTCGGAGAAAGCGACCTGCTGTTGCCGCGTGGTGTTATTCGTCGTCGAACCGCACTCCATGTCGATGGTGCCGTTCTGCACCAGAGTCATGCGATTCTGCGCGGTAATGGGAATCAGGTTTACCTTCAGATTGGGAACCTTCAGGTCTTTCTTGAGAGCGTCAACAACCTTCAGGGCGAAGTCCTGAGAGTATCCGACAACGTTTTGATTCTGGTCATAGTACGAGAAGGGGATCGACGACTCACGATGACCGAGTGTGATGCTGTTGGAATCTTTGATCTTCTTCAGCGTTCCAGTGAGCTGCTGCTGAGCCGCCATGGGCGCGATGAGCGTCGCGGAAACAATGACTGCGGAGATCACTCGTGTAATGGACATGTAGCCTCCCTCCAGAGGTGAAACAGGCGAGACCTTGATTCTCGTGGAAGTACTGCCGGCAGAGCTTTCGAAACCGACTACAGGAATCGCACGTACCAAAACCACCTAACGCCACGTCACGCTAACAACAAGGCTATCGATGTAAACAAAAATGTACTCTCGATTTGGGAAGTTCGTCCAAATCAAGTTTCTGATCGATGCTATAAAGAAGCCTTATCAACGCTGGACCGGATGGCGAAAGGTATATCCCGGAAAAGAGCCGGGCGTTCGGGGTCCCTTGGCAAAAGCCACCTTTAGTGTTTGCCGGGAACCTCGTAGGTTCGCCTTCGCGATACATCTTCCGTGCTACCTGTCTAGAAAGGAATCAACTTCCGGAGGCCGATCTTCTTCGGCTTGCTGGATGAATCGTTCTGCGATTGGTTGCCGCCTGCCGCCGGATTGGAAGCTGCTGCCGGATCGGAAGCAGTCGCCTCATTGGTTTGCGGCGGTGCGGGTGCGGGTGCATCCGACGATTGCGCCTTGGCCGGCGGCTCGGAATGCGGTGTCGGAGAATTCTCGGCGGCAGAGCCCTTGGCCGTGGTATCGACCGTTACCGTGTCACTCCCTTGTTTTGTCGGTTTGGCAGGCTGGATCATTTCATTGGCCTGACGCACAATCTGTGCCGCGTCCGTCTGCTGTGGGTCCACAAGCGTAGGCTCGCCGACCTTGGTGGCCGGCAAATAATCCGGACGCTTGTGCATGGTCAACATCACCTTGCCCGCGTGTCCCAGTTCGCTTCGGCTTGCCTGCTTCGCGGCGGTTCAACTCAATGGCGTCCTGGGTCGGCTTTACCGCCGGACGGCCCATCGCCGCCAGCCGCTTTGCCGCATCCGAGGCCCGCGGCATCACCGGATAACGCGTAACGATACGGGCGTAAGCAGCGGCAGCCGCATCCGTATACTGGCGGATCAGCTTGTTCATCGCGTCTTGCCTGTCCTTCGGGAACTTGGCTACGCGCAACCTTTGCGCCTGCCGCTCGTAAGCGTCGCCCAGCATAAACAGGGCGTCATCGGCCTTGCTGAAAAGAGGATAGGTATCGGTCAGCGTTTTCAGCCGCGCCATGGCCGCCGGCCAGCTTTCCCGCACATAGTAAAAGTGTCCGATGCGGTATTCGCGCTCGGCGAGGATTTCCTGCACTTGCAACAGCTTGATCCGCGCGGTTTGAGCCAGCTTTGAGTCGGGATATTGCAGCAGCAGTTGCCGGTATGCTTCCTCGGCGCGTTTGGCGTGCGTGAAATCCCGATCCGGCTTCTCGATCTGGCGGTAGTGAATGTCGGCAATCTTCAGTTGTGCCTCGGCCGCCTCCGGCATGTTCGGGAAAAACGTAATGAAATCGTTGTACTCGCTCTCGGCCTGTGCCAGTCCGGCCGTGCCGCCTTCGGCCAGCCACGAGTCGCCGATCGCCAGCTTGGCCCTGGCGACGTACTCCGAATCCGGATACGTATTGATCAAAGTTTGCAGGTTGAGACGCGCAACTTCGTACTTGCCGTGGCTCTTCGCATCCATGGCCTTGCTGAACAACACTTTGTCGGGCTGTTTCGAGTCGATCTGGGCCAACGGATTGCCGGCCTTGTGATGGTGGCACGCAATTCCGAGCAACAGCAGCGATCCGACGATGAAAACCATGAGTATGCGACGAAACATCCCTACACCTCCGGCTGGCGCTCCAACTGAGCCGTCAGCCTACACGCGTTGAAGCGTGGCCTGTCGGGCCACTCGCAACAATTGCTCGACATTTTGGCGAATATCGCCGTGTCCGAAAATGGCGCTACCCGCAACCAGCACTTCCGCTCCGGCACGAACCACGTCGGCGATCGTATCCGACGCCACTCCGCCGTCCACCTCAATCCGGAAATGGTATCCGTGCGCCGCGCGCATCATTGCCAATTGACGAATTTCTCCAGGGAGTACGGAATGAACTTCTGACCGCCAAAGCCGGGGTCTGACCGACATGATCAACACGTAATCGACCATGTGCAGAACCGCTTCGAGGGTCGCAACCGGAGTCGCCGGATTTAACACCACCCCGGCTTGTGCTCCGAAAGACTTGATGTGCTCAAGCGTGCGATGCAGATGAACGCACGCCTCCTGATGCACCGAAATCCAGTTCGCTCCGGCTTTGGCGAACGCCGGAATGAACTCGTCCGGGTTCTCGATCATCAAGTGACAATCGAGCGGCACCTCGACCTCTTTGCGCAAGGCCGCCACAATCATGGGACCCAAGGTGAGATTCGGCACAAAGTGACCGTCCATCACATCCACGTGCAAGACGGTCGCACCCCCTTCGAGAGCAGGACGTACCTGCTCTGCCAGGCAGGCAAAATCAGCCGACAGAATAGACGGGGCTAGTTCGATCAATAAAGTTCACTCGCGAGTCACTGGGGAAATTTTAACATGCTGCAGACCACCCTCGCACCCATCACCGTCCCTGGCGACGAACCCTTTTGCCGTTGCTGGGTGGAAATTACCCATGGCGCTGCGCCTTCCGCTCTGGATTCCGCTTTGCTTTAGGTAAACCTTTGGATGTGCAATTTTGCATCCAAGAAATGGTGAAGGTTTTTCCACGGCATTGCTTTTCGGCTTCGATGCTGATTGTTGTCTTGGCTGCTGCCGCTGCGGCTACTCCTATTCAGCCGGACCTTCAGAAGCTGCTCTCGAAGCCGCATTCCGAGCAGGAATGGTTCGAACCCGCCCGGGCAGGCTGGGAGGGACCGGAAACCCAGACCTCCGGGCTTTCCCGGTCCAGCTTTGTCCTGGAGAAATTCGGGCCGGCGGAGACGGCTCGCATAGCACGGGCGAACTTCCTGGCCGCGGCAGTTCCGGACCCCAGAATCTGGGCCTCGCTGTGTGCGCTGATTCTGCTCCTGAGAAGACGCAAGCGGGCAACTCCGAAAGCGGCCGAAGCGTCTGAGTCGAATACGGTCGAGGTCAGGCGCGCCGCCTGAGACCGGAAAATTCAAAGTTCCGGTATGCCCTGATGGCTTACCGGAGAACAAGTTTACCGCGCGGAAGAAAGGCCCCCGGTGCTGTATATCCCGGGGCCTTTTTGTTTGCGGCGATCGCGCGCTACCCAATCCAGCACAGCGCTCCCAACCTGAAAAATCAGACATCGCACTCGCCGTACGGCAAGCAGGGTTGGGCTCTGGTAGAATCCGCCCATACAATTCTGGACCGGCTTCGCGGACGGTACGACCCATGGAAGAAGTCGGGCGCAAAGGGTTTTCCGGCACGCTTGGCATTTGCCCGGGGCGTGCGGGCCCGAGGTGATACCGATGGCCCTCTACCGCCCGGTCGCTTGCTTTAGCTTCGGTTTCGTCCGGCTGCCTGGCTACAGCGGTTCCCGAGATGGTGTATCCCGAAGCCCCGGTCCATCGGCCGTTGCGACCAACAGGGAGCGACGGAAGGGAACAATTCCGAGAAGATATAGCTTCTCGGGAACCGCTCTAGCGGCTTGCAAAGGCCTGCGATTCCACAGGCTGCGACTTTATTTTCTGCCCCAACGCGCGCGACTACGGCGCGTGCCAGGGACTCTGGAGCACCGATGAGTACGCCAACGTCCCGTCGCTGAAAGCCTTCCCGCACTCTCCGAGGCCGAGCGAATCCTGAATGTTTTTGTTGCGCCCTCGAAAACCATGGCGGATTTGCGCCGCAAAGCGAATTGGCTGATTCCGTGGCTGCTGATGTCCATCGTCTCGATGAGCTTTGTCTTTGCCATGGAGAAGCGAATCGGATGGGATCTTATCGTACGCACCCAGATCGAAAAATCTTCCAACGCGGAGTCGTTTGACCAGCTCTCTCCGGCCGACAAGCAGCAGCGTCTGGACTCGGTCATCCGCATCACGAAGTACAGTTCGTACCTGATTCCATTGTCGTCCCTGCTCTGGTTCGCGGCGCTGGCAGCGGCGCTGGTAGCAGTCTTTCGCTTTGCCGTCGGAGCCGGCATCACTTATGGCCGGACCCTGGCGATTGTCGTCTATGGCAGTCTTCCCTCGCTGATCGAGCGTCTGGCTGGCGATCATCACCTTGTGCTTCGCCGATCCCGAAGGCTTCGACGTCAAAAACCCCATCGCCAGCGGGCCCGCGCAGTGGATCGACCTCGCGACCGGCGGCGCCTTTGCCGCGCACCGGTTTCTCTACTCCCTCCTCAGCGTCTTTGACCTGTTTGCCCTCTGGATGGTTTTGCTGATCGCAATCGGCATCTCCGAAAATACGCAGGTGAAACGCGGCACGGCTTTCGCTGACGATTTTTGGCGGGTTCTTCCTGCTGAAACTGGTGAGCGCCGGCCTCGGATTCTAGCCGTCTGCTGAAAATTCAGTATGAGTGAGATCCGGCTCTGGTCGCGGTTTCGCGGCGGATTTGCACATTTCGCCGTGTTGCCACCCGTTTTTCCCGCGGCAACCAGAGAACCGCTTGTGCGAGGAAGGTTTCTCCAGGGGACTGCGCTTTGGATCAAGTTTGATGCGGCCGCGAGCGAGGTGGGCTAAGATCGCTCGGCATCCGGGTTCGATGGCACGCGGTCAGCTTGCGGAGGTTACGGCCGGCGTCTGCACCGAATTCGGGCAGCATCCTGTGGACGAGTTGCAGTTGATTGAAAACAAGGCAGATAAAGTTCATTCATCGGAGTTGACTTTGTTTTCGCCCGGTGTAGATTCAGCTACGTTCTTTGACAGATTCCGAACGGTTTTCCCGGTTGGTGGTGAGTCCGGGGCTCAAGCTCAGCTCACCGCAATCCGTACCGCGAAGAAAGCCGGAATCGCTGGGCAGCGGTCATGGTTTCGGCAAGCGCACGCCGCGTTTGCCGGGATCGGGTCGCATGTCCGAACGGCGGCAACCACGACGGTGGAGGCCGCGCATGGGGAGTCTGGCGGGGCGGCCATCCCACAGGCGGACGCAGCGATTGCGTTGGCCGGAGGGGCCGAACTTCAGCCGGAATCGGTCGGCGGGCTGATCTTACTTCCCAGCCCTGCGGGTTGGCGAACCTGCGGGGGCCGCGACAGACGGGTGCTCACGCACTGGTTTTGAAGCGGTGAAGCCAATCGGCGAATTGGCTGCGATTCCTTAGGCGAGAGCGTGGTGCGAGAAGGCGGAGGGGCAGCGAGGGTCTGCTAGCGAGCTGCTGGCCGAAGAGAACAGGAATCGTCAAAGGCAAGAACGAGTCCCGAGGTGAGCTGGACGGTGACGGCAACGTGGTTTTCGCCCGCAGGCGAAGACCAGAGTTGCTGAAAGCGTCCAAGAAGGTCGGTTGATCCGGTTGACGGTGAGCCCGGAACCCGAGCCGTAATCGCCCGCACGCGGTCACGCAAGTGAAGACGGCGGGAGCAGGTTCGGCAAGGGTCTACAGCGAGCCGTTGGTCGAGACGAACAGGCTGGCTCCAACCTCGGGATTTCGTGTTTTTGGGTCATCCCGCAAATCGATGAAAACCCGGCGAATTGGCTGATTTAGATACACCAAACCTTTTTCTCGCCGGTGGAGCTATTCTGCGGCGACCCGTGTCCCGGGAGTTCGTGCAATAAATATAAATATCTGAGGGATGTCATTCTGAGCGATCGCAGTGAGCGAAGTTGAGGCGCTGAGGCGGCGTTCGAGCCGCCTGCCGAAATCCTGAGCGAAGCGAAGGAACCTGGAATCCCAACACTGCGTGGAGCTGAGACGTAGCCGAAGGATTTCATCGAAAAGCCCAAAGCAGCTCCGCGTGGGACAGTTCCTGGGGATGTTTCGCTACGCTCAACATGACACTCCCGAGATGGGTAGTTAAGCCAGGTATTTCCGGAACACCACAACCCTAGAACAGCTTGCTCTGCTTATCGACGCGGCGTATTCCGAAGTGATCGTAGGCCAGTTGGGTTGCCATGCGGCCGCGCGGAGTGCGGTCGAGGAAGCCTATCTGGATCAGGAATGGTTCGTAGATTTCCTCGATGGCGTCGGGCTCTTCGGCCAACGCCGCCGCCAGGGTGTTCACTCCCACCGGTCCGCCCTGGTACTTCTCGATGATCGTCAGCAGCAGTTTCCGGTCGATTTCGTCGAAGCCATAGCGATCCACTTCAAGCATCTCAAGCGCCGCCTGCGCGGTCTTCTTGTCGATCTTCCCCGCGCCGCGCACCTGCGCGAAGTCGCGCACCCGGCGCAGCAGCCGGTTGGCGATGCGGGGCGTGCCGCGCGCCCGGCTGGCGATTTCGAATGCGCCCTCATCGTCGACTTCGACCTTCAGGATTTCAGCCGAGCGCTTGACGATGATGTTCAGCTCGTCGTGGGTGTAGAACTCCAGGCGCAGCAGCAGGCCGAAGCGCGAGCGCAGCGGAGCCGAGAGCAGTCCGGCGCGCGTGGTGGCGCCGACGAAGGTGAACGGGGCGATGTCCAGGGTGTGGGTGCGCGCCGCCGGACCCTGGCCGATGATGATGTCCAGCTTGTAGTCTTCCAGCGCCGAATAGAGCAGCTCCTCCAGCGCCGGCTGCAGGCGGTGTACCTCGTCGATGAACAAAACCTGCTTGTTGCGGATGTTGGTGAGGACCGCCGTCAGATCGCCTTTGATTTGCAGCGTCGGCCCCGAGGTCTGCTGAAAGTGGACATCGAGTTCGTTGGCGATGATGGTGGCCAGCGTCGTCTTGCCCAATCCGGGAGGCCCGTAAAGCAGCACATGATCGAGCGCCTCGCCCCGCGAGCGGGCGGCCTCGATGGCGATTGCCAGGTTTTCCTTGACCTTCTGCTGGCCGATAAACTCCTGCAGCCGGCGCGGACGCAGCTTGAGTTCAAACGATGCGTCGTCTTCGACCACTCCGGCCGAGACGATTCGCTCGCGATCGGGATTCCTGGATGAGGGCATCTCTCCGGATGGTACCCAGAAACCTTGCTCGCCTGCAATGATCGTTATTTGTTGGGCATCGCCGCGAGCGTGTTGTCTTCCAGCAGTTTCACCAGCGTATACAGGGTCTGGTTCACCGGAACCGGGATGCCCAGTTCCTTTCCGTGGCGAACGACGTATCCGTTCAGAGAATCGATTTCGGTGCGCTTTCCGCGGGCGATGTCCTGGGCGGTCGAAGAGGTGGCGTTTTTCATGGTTTGCGCAAGGTTGATCGTGCTTTCCACCAGGTCGGTGTCCGGCAGTTGCACCCCCAGCGGCCCGCGCCACGGCGATTGCCTCTTCCACGGCCGTGCACATCAGTTGCCGGACCAGCGGATGCTCGGTCATGACAATGTACCTGGAGCGGCCCAGGGCGGAAATTGCGTTATAAGCGCAATTGATGATCATCTTCACCCAAAGCTCGCCTTCAATGTTGTCCGAAACCCGGCAGGGGATTCCACCGCGAGCCAGAACCCCGGCAAGATTCTCCAGTTCGCGACGGTCGCGCAGGCCGCCGCCTTGGCCCTGCGGCAGACTGCCAATCACAAAATTGCCGCGTCCCGGAATGCTTCACCCTTCCCGGGCCGCTCATCGCCGCCGCTACATAGACGATCGGCGGGAATGGCGCTCATTCCGCTGGCTCTTGGCAAACCGCTGCACGTTGTCGACTCCGTTCTGGCAGCTCAGAACCAGTGCTTCCGGAGCCAGGTGCGGGGCGAGCAAACGGGCGGTCTTCTTCGGTGTCAAACGATTTGACGCAGAACAACACGAGTTGCGCCCCTTGTGCCGCGTCGATCCGGGTGGAGGCCGAGACCGGCACGTATTCCTGGAAGTGCAGCGTGTCGAGGAATAATCCGTTGCTCCTGATCGCATCCACGTGCTGCGGGCGGCCGATCAGGGTTACGGGAGCGCCGGCACGCGCCAGCATCCCGCCGAAATAACATCCCACGGCACCGGCGCCCACAACGGCCACCCTTGGCCAAGCCTTGTTGTTGCACCACGATCTCCCTCCGTCGCCGAAGCCCGGAATCGGCTTCCACCGCTCAGCCCAGTCCCGGCAGAGGCCGGGCACTCGGCAAATCTATCAATCTTAGCCCCGCAACTGCTGCTCCGGACGCATGCCGGTGAGGCGGGCGATGCGCTCGGCGATCGGCGGATGCGTCGAAAACAGATTGCCCATGCTCATCCCCAACATCGGCTTCACGATGTAAAGATGAGCCGTGCTGGGCGAGGCCGCCATCGGGATGCGTTGCGACCACTGGTCGAGCTTCTTCAGCGCGCTGGCAAGCGCGTAGGGATTGCCGGTAAAATGCGCCCCGGTCTCATCGGCCGCGTACTCGCGCGAGCGCGAGATGGCGAGTTGGATGAGCATGGCGGCAAACGGCGCCAGAATCATCATGAGCAGCGCGGCGATAGGACTGCCGCCTTCGCGATCACGCTCGCTGCGTCCGCCCATGCCGCCGAACAGCGCTCCCCAGTAAGCCATGCGCGCCAGCATGGTGATGGCGCCGGCAATGGTTGCGGCAATCGAGCTGATCAGGATGTCGCGGTTGCGGACGTGGCCAAGTTCATGGGCGAGCACGCCTTCCATTTCGTCGTCGTTCAGCAGATTGAGAATGCCCTCGGTGACCGCGACCGACGCGTGATGTGGGTTGCGGCCGGTGGCAAAGGCGTTGGGCGATTCGGTTGGAATGACGTACAGCTTGGGCATCGGCAGTCCTGCCTTCTGCGTGAGCCGGTGCACGATGCTGTAAACGCGCGGCAGCTCCTGCTCGGTGACCGGCTTCGCGCCCGACATCGCCAATGCAATCTTGTCGGAGAAGAAGTAGGAAACGAAGTTCATCACCGCCGCCAACACGAAGGCGAAGATCGCCCCGCGCTGGCCTCCGATCAGCTCGCCGACGAAAATGAGGAACAACGTGAGCCCCGTCAGCAGAAACGCTGTCTTAAATGTATTTCCCATAGATTTCGACCCATTTATTCGATGTAACTTGTTGATTCCAGGTAGCAGCAACACAGGTATTCTAGCTGATATTGTACGTGGATTACACAAGCCATCCCCCTCGCACCGGCAGTCGAGGACGGAGTAAAACTAGACCAGAGGATTGTGCAAAAGATCGGAGACCGGCAGGGAAGATGGCGTCTCGCGCGGAGGCCTGCGCCGATTGAAAGGCGACGCGTTAGACCGGAGCGGAAGACACCATCCTCCACAGGCGTTTTCACCGAGTACCCTGGCGGACGGTTGTTCGCGTCGTCAGAGAGTGACAGGACCAGCTAGTTTGACTTCGTTGCTGAGGTGAAATTTTTCCAGGTTCTTACGGAAGCTACGCGCCAAGTTTGCTGCCGTACGGTCATAAGCTGCTGGATCAGACCAGGTAGTTCTTGGATCCAACACTTTCGGATCGACGCCTGGACAAGTCTTCGGCACAGCGAAGCGGAATGTCGGGTCTTCCCGATAATCCACTTTGTCCAAAGCGCCAGAGAGCGCGGCGCGCAGGAGTGTACGCGTAGTCGGTAAGCTCATTCTTTTCCCGACCCCGAAGGCACCGCCGGTCCATCCGGTATTAATGAGCCAGCAAGAAGCGGAGTGAGCTTGAAGCTTCTTCCGCAGCATCTCGGCATAAACCTCAGGCCGGCGAGGCAGGAATGGCGCGCCAAAACAGGCACTGAAGGTAGCCTCGGGTTGTGCTCCGAGCCCTACTTCCGTACCGCCGACCTTGGCCGTATACCCGCTCAAGAAGTGGTACATTGCCTGCTCGGCAGTCAAGCGGGCCAAAGGCGGCAGAACGCCGAACGCATCGCAGGTCAGGAGCACAACATTCTTGGGGATGCCGCTGACATTCGTTACCACGGCATTGTCGATGAAGGAAAGCGGATAAGCCGCCCGGGTGTTTTCCGTCAGGTGCCCGTCCTCGAAGTCCAGGAGCCGCAATTCCGTGTCAATCATCACGTTTTCCAATACCGTTCCGAAGCGGATGGCAGACCAGATCTGCGGTTCTTCCTGGCGGGAGAGCCGTATGCACTTGGCATAACATCCACCTTCGAAGTTGAAGATTTCGGAGGCTCCCCAGCCGTGTTCGTCATCGCCAATGAGACTGCGCTCCGGGTCAGCGGAGAGCGTGGTTTTTCCCGTACCGGAAAGGCCAAAGAAGAGCGCGGTATCGCCTTCACTGGAAACGTTGGCCGAGCAATGCATCGGCAGAATACCTTTGGCAGGCATCAGATAATTGAGAACACTGAAGACTGCCTTTTTCATTTCGCCGGCATAAGCCGTACCGCCAATGAGGACCATCTTCTTCGAGAAGTTGATGACTACGAATGCCGACGATCTGGTGCCGTCCTCTTCCGGAACCGCACGGAATCCCGGCGCATCAATGACCGTATATTCGGGCACGTGGCTGCCGGTTGCGAGCGGGTCAGGCCGGACAAACAGCTGACGGGCAAACAAATTATGCCAGGCACGCTCGGTAATGATTCGAATCGGGATACTGTAACGCGGATCGGCGCCCGCAAAACAATCTTGAACATAAAGATCCCGGGCTTGCAGATAACCAAGAAGTTTATTGTGAAGATTGTCGAATTGCAGCGGTGAGAACGGCTGGTTGACATCTCCCCAATCGATGGTGGATTCGGATTCTTCATCTCTAACCACAAACTTGTCTTTGGCCGAGCGGCCGGTGTGATCGCCCGTACGAACCACGAGCGCGCCTCCACTGGCTAACAACCCCTCGCGGAGCGCAATGGCACGTTCGATCAGTTGGGCTGTACCCAGGTTCCAATGGACGATGTTTGCGTTTCGAATTCCTTGTTTGTCCAACCCGAATGAGCTTGGTCTAATCCCTGCATTTTGCATCTTTGCAATCTCCTATGATGGTTGTCCCGGTTCGAAAAACCGAGTCACTCCAGGCACGAAGGACTAGAAGTTCAGTTCCGCACCTGGCACGAAGACGAACACGTTCATGCCAACACCAAACCGAGACAATACCCGCCAATCTCAGACCCAGTGCTTACCAGCAATTCAGTGTCGCCCTGAAAATCCGGGCTAACGCACCAACCGCAGCCTCGGACAGAACCGTAGATATGTGAAGTAAGAGAGTGACTACCAGACACGCAGTTATCCCTACTGTCTACTCCAATACCTATTCCGCTGTGTGGTGGGATCAACTGCAGATAAAGCTTGCGAGAACCACCCCTCCAGCTTCCCGCTGTCAGGAGTCATCAGCCGATTGCCGGCGTTAGGCGAACTCCAACCACTATTGCAGGTCTGAATTAACTATACGGTAGCGCCATCTCTCGGTCAAGCCGCAGCGTGATCCGCTGGGTTCGTTTCTCTTAGTAGTCAACTTAGTTTTATGATCGTGTGGTCTCCATCCCCGACGCGTGGCAACTAGGGTTACGCTTTGTACTCCTACCCGCTTCTCATTTCAAGATACCTTTATATGATTGATATATGATTAGAAAATAAAAATTCTTATGACTCTTATTGTCAAGGTGCAGGGTTACTGGATTTTACCGGGGCTGGGTCGAGATCTCATGGGCCCAGGTTCACCGAGTTAGAGTCGGGGCGCTACTTGCGACTAAGGATCTGATTTCAGCCTCAAGTGCATCGAGACGTGCTAAGGCGTTATCTACGGCCGCGGCACCTTCCGCTTGCAAGTTGCGGGCGTGGTCCAGTGCGCGTTCCGCTACCGCGGTGACTTCCCGCAAGAGAATGCGAATTTCGGTTTCCAGCCAGTGCCGGCTTTCCATGACCCTGTTGTCCACATCGCTGCGAACCCGTGCGCTGTTCCATTCCAGCAACTGATCCAGGAACTGCTGCGCGTCGCGTTGAAATGGACCATATGCTCCACACCGCGCCCAGCGCGAAGTCGGCGATCAGGCGAAAAGGCGATGCCGGCGCCGCAATGCGCTCGAGCAGGTTGAAGTGGAACTCGGAGCGCGCCCTGAACCCTTTTTCCGGATCGAGCGCGCGCGGAAGCTGCGCCAGTTCCGGTACGCCAGTCGTGGCCAATCGGTTGAGAAACTCATTGGCGAACTCCACAAAGCGCTGAGCAACCGCCCTGTAAGCTCGCTCGGCATCGTGCTCTTCGCGCTCAAGCCAGGGCAGCAGCCGCTCCTTTGCTATTTGCTGGGCGGCGTGCATCAGCTCGCGACGGAATGCAGGTCCACTCTTGCGCGGCAAGCTATGGGAAACACCTTGTCGAGCTCTTGCCGCGCCTCCGGTTGCACCTTCGCCAGGAACTCTCGCCGGCGGTCGCCAAACATATCTGAAAGATGGTGCTGCTCGGCGGTGAAAAGGTAACCGAGTTCGCGCATGGATGTCTCGGCCTGCGCAAGAGTCTCGCGCAATTGGGCGATCCGGCGCTGCGACTCCTCGACCGGGCGGCGCAATGCTTGCCGCTCTTCGGCAATGATCCGAAGCAGTTGCTCCGCGGTACGCGCCAAAGCGCGCTGTGCCGATTCGCGCACCAGATTGCTTCCGGAGCCGTCAACCAACTCTTGCAGCGCCGCAACCAGCTTCGTTCCAGTCGCGTCCGGAGCCGCGATTCTCGATCTGTTCCGTCGCGCTGGTTTCGAAGATCATCGGAACCGGCCGGTTCAGCCGCTTTTCAAGCACGCGACGCGCAAAGGCCGTTGCCGTCGCCAGCTCGTCCGGATTCACGCGGTCTGCCTTGTTCAGCACGAACAATAAGTTGCTGACCTGCTTCGCGACGGTTTCGACCAACGCAAGCTCTTCGCCGGAAATGGGCGGATCAGCGCCGATGACAATCATCGCGGCATCGATGTGCGGGATGAAATCGTTCGTGGCGGCTGTATTGCCGGCGAACACCGAGCCGAGCCCAGGCGTATCGACAAAACACATGCCCGACGCAAGCAGGGGGCTGGGGAAAAAGACTTCCACGCCCGCCACCGCTTTCGCATTCTCCGGGTTCTTGTCTTCGGAGACGTACTCATCCAGCTTGTCCAGCGGGACAGCAGACCAGTCCTTTGGTTTGAAAGCGTATCCGCGCCCAGCGGTGGTCGCCATGGCGAATGACGGTCGGCACGGTGGTGACCGGCACGACGCCCGCGGGAAGAACCGAAGCACCAATCAGGGCATTGATCAGCGTCGATTTGCCCCGCTTGAACTGACCAACGCAAGCGACATAGAACCGGCCTTCCGCAACCCGCTCGGCCACGGATCGAGCATCGCCGGAGGTGTACTCCGCGCCAAACTCGTCGGCAATAGCAGCCAGCCGCAGAAGTACCGCATCGCCCAATTCGGAACTTGGCTTGGCATCGCTCGTCGTGGTTGGACGCTGGCCCTGCATCAGCTATCGAATCGGATCGCGTAGACATTCCTTAGTTCAGCAGACCTCAAGCTGCCAATGCTCTCTTTTCGACCTATCTACTCCGAAGTCGCGGCTGCACACCGAAGCCGAAAGTCGATATAAAGCGGTGAGACTATGATGTGATCCTCAAGGCGATACTTCGACATCGTTGCCATGTCGATCATGCTCGCGATCGCTCCCGGATTGCCCTCGCTGAACTCAACCAGGCGGGTAAGAAAATCGCCGAGGTTTTCTGCGCGGAGCTTATGATCTTCCGCGACCAGCTTGGCAAACTCCCTGGGCCGTCTCCGGATCGAAGTTCTTGATCGCGAGTTTGTCGGCGCGGTCCGGGAAGAGCGGGGCGACGAATCCAGCATCTTCCATATGCGCGGACCTCGCTACGGCGACGACCGGGACGGAACAGGAGATCATTAATTCATGAACCATCGCGGCGAAGGAATACGAGGGACGATGCAGGTGATCGAGAACAACCATGTACTTCGTCCCGCGCAGAACACTTATGACAATGCCCTTGAGTGAAACAGCCGTCTTTTGCCGGATGGCGTCCGCCGGGCTACCGCCCAGCCTGCGGAGGATCTCCGTATCCTTCTTCTGCACCAACTCCTCGGCCAAGCTGCGAAATACCGCTTGCGAACTGCTTGACTGCGCACAGTACAAGACGATGAGGAAAGTCCGGCATGACGTGTTCGAGAAGCAATGTCTTCCCGACGCCTGACGGTCCGTGGAGCAAGACAGACTTGCGGGCCGCAAACCGCTTGCGCAAGGCGTCGATCTCTTCTTCTCGATGGAAGACAGCCGTCATCGCCGGAACCTCATCACTTCGCGTTCACTTCGACGTGCCACGCTGGAGCACGTACCGATGCAGTTGCTGAGCCGATGCATGGAGTTGCCGTACCAGCTCCTTCAAATAGGCCGCGCCGGCCGTGGACATCGGCCCGTAGCCTCGCATCTTGTCCGGACTAAGTTCCTCGATAGCGATCTCGATGAAGGTCATGGTCGCGTGGATCGAATGCGAGGCGGGGATTTTCGCTTTTTCTGAGGTGATGTCCTGCTCCGCGGCTATACGGAGAAGATCCGTGCGCGTGCGGCGGATGTAATCCTCGACGGCGTTGTGCTGTAAGGGCGATAGATCGTCAAAATACTTTGGGAAAGCCGATCCTGATTGGGAACTGCTCAACACGCCTTCCATTTCGCCTAGCAGCTTATCAATGTGCTGACAGGAGACGAGCAGAGCCCGAAGCTGGTATTCGTTTAGCGAAGGATCGGGGTGCCCACTCGTCCTTGATTGTCATGCCGCACTCCCACCGCCTTTTGCTCCGATTAGACGGAACCTGTGCGCAGCACCGTCGCGAGATCTCGTTGTATGTCAGCCGGCACAGGCATGCGCCGGATGCGCTCCAAAGTGCGCTCCACCGTCATAAGGGAAATTGTTTCAGTTCGAAATGCCCGTCTTGCCATACCGCATAGCAGGCATCTGGCTTGCCGGTCTTCGGTTGCCCCAGGCTGCCGGGGTTGACCACGGTTGTTTGCCCCACTTGTCTTAATGAATGGCGTATGTGTGTGGCCAACCAGAAGATAGTCCGCCTGGATGGTTTCCACCTCTTGCTGCCATCGCTCCGAGTCCTCGGGGCAATAGCCAAAGAGCGGATCGGAGGGAATGGCATGGCACAACAGGAACCGCTTACCGTCGCGTTCCAGGAGCTTGCGTCTTGGGCAGAGCGCGAAGAAACTCTTTCGCATCTTCATCCAATTCGGCACGTACTGATCTGCATGGTGGCGCTGGCCATCTCGTGATAGCGAGGGGTGCAGCGAGGGTCCACATTGAATCCCACTGCATTGTCGTGATTGCCACGCACCACGGCCGCTGCATGATTGCGCACAAAATTCACGACTTCCGCGGGCTGCGGTCCATAGTTCACGAGATCTCCCAGCACCCAAAGCTCATCGCCAGACTCCGGGAGCGCCGAGAGCGCGTCGAAATTAGCCATGCAAGTCAGAAATGATGACGATTTTCATCGCGAGTTCACTTCACCACCATCACCGGACAATGTGCGTATCGAAGCACACGTTCCGAGGCCGAACCCAGAATCATCTTTTGAAACAGCGAGGTTCCTCTGCGCCCGACGATGATCAGATCGAAATGGTCCGCCTCGGCGCGGTGAATCAGCTGCTCGCCGGGATGGCCGACGGCAAAATCGGTTTCGATGGTCACGCCTTGGTCGTGCGCACGTTCGACAACCTTCTTCAGGCCCTCTTCAAAATGTTCTCGCGCATCGTCCAGCGCCGCCTCCAACTCTACCGAGGTTGGCGGTTCGGGAGGACGCGCCACCGCCAAGGCCAACACGTATGCGTCATGACATCGGGCAATCGAGATGGCGGCATCGACTGCCTTTTCGGACTGTTCGGAGCCGTCGTAACCGATCAAAATCTTCTGAAAACGCGTATGTCTCCTGTGCTCCATAGCGCCTCCTAGTCTGCGTCTGCAAGCACCTCCGCGGCACGGGCCGGTGCTTGCTCGTGTCTGGCCGATGGTCTTCGCGGCCTTCGGCAGCAAATGCCTCGGCATAAAGAACGCATTCGCGATGACCGTCGGGATAACGGCACTGCCAATTACGGTTGCCACCAGGAACGAATACTGCGCTTCGG
Source organism: uncultured Acidobacteriota bacterium (assembly GCA_963786555.1). Taxonomy (GTDB): domain Bacteria; phylum Acidobacteriota; class Terriglobia; order Terriglobales; family Acidobacteriaceae; genus CAWBRT01. Next base: position 404,722 of record CAWAZO010000011.1, on the reverse strand, counting down.
TAATGATGCTGTGGTTCAATCCAAACAAAGACGAAATGGTCCCGAACGTCAGGCCGGTGGACATCATCAACGTGTAATAGAGACCCTCTTCCCGCTGATACTGAAAAGCCCTTACGGTGGGCAGCAGGCCGACAATTTTGGAGAACATCTTGGCGAAGAACAAAACAACGAAGACCAGCGGAGCGGCAATCAACGCCGGAACCGAAACGAACGATCCAGCGCGGATGAAGTAAAAGGGCGTCAGCAGCCCGAAGGTCAAGGTGCGCAAGCGGCGTATGAGGGTGTGATCCTTGCCGACCGTGCCCGCCAAGACCATCCCTATGATATAGGCCGGCAACACCGCTTCGCTGCCCGACCAAACGGCGAGTCCTCCCATGGCGAACAGCACGAACAGCAGATACTTCGCCTCCATTTCCGATGCTCGACCGCCATATTTGCGAAAAAACTTCGGGGTCAGGAACGGCAGAACGGCGAAGACCAGGACAGAAACGACGACAAAGATAAGCGTCCGGATCGTGAATGGCGAGAAGATCAGCCCAAGCGCGATGACCGTGCCCAGGTCATTGACAAAACAAGCCGCCAGAATCGCTTTGCCGAAATCAGTCTTGTTGAACCCGAGTTCCAGCATTACGGCGTAGACCACGGCGACCGAGGTCGTGCTCAGAGCGACTCCGGCCAGCCAACTGGGGCGCGTCGCCCAGTGGAGCACGTAGTGCGCAATGGCCGTGCAGCCAAGAAAAGGGCCGAAAAAGCCCACCAGCCCCACGACCGTCGCTTCTTTCCATTTGGTGCGGAAAATCACGGGATCGAGTTCGGCGCCGGCCAGGAAGGTGAGGACAACCGCGCCCGTTCCCGCAAGAAAAGTAATCCAGCCCGGTCTTTGCCCCAAGCCCACCATGACCGATAAAAGCCACGATGACAAATTGAGCAACCGTTCCGACGATAATCTCGGTAAGCGCGGTCGAAATCTTGAACCAAATCGCAAGCAGCGTGGCGATGAGCGCTAAACCCACCCACAACGCGGCAAGTACCCACACGTTCTCCATCGAACGCAGCTCCTCATTTTTGTAGTGGATTATTGCCGGGAATACATGACTCCGCGACAAGAATCCCTTGTCAGGAGTCATCATCTGTCCCGGCTATTGGGTGGGACAGCGGTTAAAGGCGAACTCCTTCACCCGCTTTCAAAGTTACTATCTATTAGGATGCGACGAAAAGTCAAGTAGATGCAAATCGAGTCGGGGCAAGCAGTTTTGCACTACAGGCTGCGGAAAAACTGTTCTCCTCGGGTGTCATCCTGAGCGTAGCCGGGGTCCCCGGCAAGCCCGTTGTTGGCTTGTTGGGGTGGAGTAGCGAAGAATCTGCTGTTTGTGAGCATTCAAAGTAAAGCAGATCCTTCGCTCGCGCAACACCGGCGCGACCTCAGGATGACACTTCTACGAATTTTTTCGCAGCCTGCTAGACAAGTGTCCGCACCGCATCCGGATACAAGGTTTTTTGCCTGGAGGATGCGGCCAGCCATCTCCTACAAACGTCAACTGGCGATGCGCTCCTGCTCATGGTGTTCTCCGGAGTTAGCCAGAGGCAAGGTTATGGCGAACCAGGTGCCGTGGTTTTCCGGATGGGTGGAGCTGTCGACTTCGATTTTTCCTCCCAGCTTTTCGATGATGCGGCGCGAAACCCAGAGACCCACGCCGAGCCCCCGTTCGCCCTTGGTGGTAAAGAAGGGTTTGAAAACCTCTTCGAGATATTCGGAGCGGATGCCGGACCCGGTATCGCCAACCCTGATTTGCAGGTTGAGCCCGTGGGCCCGGGTCTCCAGGAAGAGGCGTCCACCATCCGGCATGGCATCGATCGAGTTCGAGATCAGGTTGGTGACTACCTGGCGCAACTCGCCGGCGAAAACTTTCACCTGCACTTCGCTTTCATAGCTTCGGACGATTTCGATTCCGGCCTGTTGCAACTTGCGGGCGAAGGGTTCGCAAGCCGCGTCCAACAATTCGTTGACCGGCACGACAACGGGCAGCAAGGTTTGCCGATGCGGCGCCAGGGTTTGCCGGGTAATGGTCGTGAGGCGGTCCAGTTCGTGCGAAGCCATGTTGAGGAGATCCTGCTGGCGTTTGGTGGTGGACGCTTCCGATTGAAGCATGAACAGGATGTTGGAGATCGAATCCAGCGGGTTGTTGATCTCATGCGCCAGGCTGGCCATCAGTCGCCCGGTATTCGCGAACCGGTCGGAGCGCCGCAAAGCCTCTTCCAATTCGGCGTTCAACAGCTTGATCTGTTCTTCCGCCTTGCGGCGTTCGCTGACATCGCGGACGGCGGCCGTAACCAGCATGCCTTCAGGAGACGGCATCGGGCTGAGACTGATTTCAACCGGGAATTCCGAACCGTCCTTTCTGTGTCCGAACAGCTCCAGACCAACTCCCATCGGACGCACGCGAGGTTCCGCAAAATACTCCGCACGATGGCCGGGATGATATTGCCGGTAACGCTCCGGAACCAGCATCTCAATCTTCTGGCCGAGCAGTTCCTCGCGCGCGTAGCCGAAAAGCTTTTCCGTTTCTTTGTTGACCAGTTGAATTTCGCCGCTCGGAATTCACGATGACGATGGCGTCGGGAGCGGATTCGAGCAGACCGCGAAAATGGGCTTCGCTGCGACGGATCGCCTGCTCGTCGTGGTTCCGCTGGACGGCGACGGCAATCGACATTCGCGACCGCCTGGAGAAAGTCGATGTCCTCCTGGGTGAAATTCCGTTGCGTCGAGCTATAGGCGCCCAGAAGGCCGAACGGACGAACGCTGCCCGGAATAATCACGGTGAGGCTGCTAACGACTGCATGGTCAACCAAGTACGGCGATACCGTGAACGGCAAATCCTCACGCAGGTCGTCGACCACCACGCGGCGTTTGCTTTCCAGAGTGTAACCGGCCTGCGAATCTGGGGTCCGCCGGAACGGTCGCCGTGCCGACGTAACCTGGCTTCCAGCCAAGTCCGGCGCGCATGACAAACATTTCGCCGCCGGGCATCAGTTCAAGAAGTCCGCAGAAGCGAACCCGAAGGCTTTCCCGCACCAGCGCCAAGCGCTGAGTTGAAAAGAGAAGAAAGCTGCTCTCCGCGCAGAGCCGATTGGCTCAACTCCGCCAGCGCGGTCTGCTCCCTTTCCCGGCTTCGGTGCGCAGCCGCGCTCGCCGGTTTGCCGCGCCCGCCCGGAGTGTCACTCGCCATGGGTACCTCGTCGGGACTCCGTCAGATATCGAACATACGGGATGCCCATGATCTTATGACGCGGGATGTCGACCCAAGGTGTTTCCCGTAATTCGAATGTAGCGCGAATTACGAGCAATTCCTGAGTTGTGAACTTGCCGGTCTGGCCGGCAGCGCTGCCCTGGGTGGATCAGGCGGCGCGTCGCAAACCGCCCGACCCCTTGCCCCCGGAACGGCTGCCCAAATCAGGCGAAACAGCAACGTCAGCACGATGGCCCCGCCAATCGCCACAAGGATGGTGTAGATCATGCCGCCTTGGCCGGCGAAGCCGAGTGAGCGCATGATCCAGCCACCCACGACGGCTCCGATAATGCCGATCACGATGTCCATGACCGCGCCATAGCCTGCTCCGCGCATAATTTTGCCGGTTGCCCAACCGGCAATCAGACCAACGATAATCCACCAAACGACTGCCATAGTTCCTCTCTGTTCTGGTTTTTCGTTTTGCGAACTTATCAGGAGTTGGAACCTGTCTACAGGGAAAAGGTTTCACCGAATTGCGCACGGAGAAATGTAAGGAACCTTCACATTGACCTGAGTCTCATGTAGCGTCGGAATTCGGGGTAGAAGAAATAAATGGTGTAAGCGGCTCCAGCCATGGCTGCCAAACTTGCGACTTTTTTCATAGAGACCTCCTCACTTACGAACTATGCCAACCGTCTGTGCGGTCGGGAACTTGAGAATGAGTTCTTCGATGACGCGAATCGCTTCATCGACTGCCGCGCGCACCGGCGCGCTTAACTCCATGCCTGCCTCTTCCGGATCGGCCGGCGAGGGTTCGCAGCCGACGACGATCATGCGTTTGATTCGACCGCCGAGCAGCGCAACCATTTGCAGGACGGCCACGGGATTCATCGAGTGCGCATCCAGGGCCGGCGCTTGCGGCGCATCTTTCCCTGGTAATGCAGGCGCTGGTAACTCCGGTTCGATGACGTAGACGGTGCCGGGTTGGCCGCCGCGCAGAACCGCGTCGACGAGAATGACGTATTCCCAATCCTCCATCAGCGCGTAGGCCAGGTCGTAGCTGCGTATGCCGAAATCAACAACATGTATGCCTTCGGGCAGCGCTCGATCGGCAAAACGGCGTGCGACCTCAACTCCAAAGGCGTCGTCGCCGAGGAAGATGTTGCCGACGCAGGCGATCAGGATGTTACGCTCCACGCTGCTGCTCTCCTTCGCGCTTCGTCGCCAGCGGTTCCACTTCTTCGGGAGAAAAGAAGAAGCGGTGCCCGGGGTGACGCAACATTCCAAACTCTCGCCCGGGGTCGTCGTCGAGCACGACGGCCAGGTGGACGTTGTTGTCGTAATCCCTTTCGATGGCTTCGATGGTGGCAACCTTGCCATCGAGCGCCATATCCATGATGTCGGCGCGTCTCTGGGGCCGGAGGCGGACGCGGTCGCCGGCGTGCAGTTCCACGCCGAAGATGCGCACGCAATCGACGGATGTGTTTTCCAGTGGATTGTTCCAGTCGTTCATGCGGCATTGTCCTTGATCGCGTGTAAGCCGCGCACCACGCCGTGCGTGCGCGTGAGTTGTTCGCGCGCGGTCGCCTCGGTGCGCGCGAGCAACTCGCGCATGCGTTCGTCGGAGTTGCACATCTCGGTCTTCTCGTCCTCGGTCAACGTCATGACCCGCAAGGTGAGCATCTCGTCCATTTCCGTGGCGTCAAAGAAATCGCCTGCACTTTCGGGGGCGATCTGCGGGTAATCGTAGAGAATGATTGGCGAGGCGAGAATGAGATCGTGCTCGCCGGGCTCACCCACTAGTACGGGATAGACGCCAATGTTTTTGCACGCGGCGGCAGCTTCGCGAAGATCTTCGGGGGGATCGAGCAGCGAAATGAATTCACCATCGCGAATGCCGAGAATGGTGTGCGCCGAAGCCAGGGAAAGCAGCAGCGCCGATGAGCGATTACCGGCACTTGCCGGCCGGTAGGAGGTTGTGTTCAGGAGCTCGACGGTGAGCCGAAAGCCGTCCACGCCATCGAGTGGCTCGACTGAAAAACGAATTTCGCCGGTGATCGCCCGTTGCTCTCTCTGGATACGACCGGCGAGTTTGCCCACAGGATCGCGTAGCTCGGTGATTTCTAGACCGGCCGGAAACTCGAAAGCGATGGTGCGGGGGCGATCGAAGATTTCGCCAAGTTGCAGTTCGGCCTCGACCGTGTGCTCGACGGCTTCATCTTGAGTCTGGTAATCCTGGGTTTGGTAAATGGCCTGTGGAATCCCGGTGCCCACGGCAAGCGCTTCAACCGGGTGAAATTGGTTTTCAGCGCCGTCGATACAGGCTTCCAGCCGGCGGGAACCTGGGTGCAGGAATCGCACGCGAGCCGTGACCGTGGAAGACGGCGTCCCGTTCACGAGGCACTGGGTTTGATGGCGACAGGGTTCCGTGCCGCCGAGGACATCCGGATGCAGTTCGGGATAGAGAGTTCCAAAGGTGCAGCGCTGGCGATTCTTCAGTGACGACCGGCGATAAGGATAGAGCATGTAGCCTTCGTACAGCACCGCCTTGGCAATGCATTCGGCTTTGTCCAGGCTGCCCGGGTTCACGACTTCACCTCCGCCGCACTGGCCAGAACGCGCTCGATGACCTGCTCCCAGGTTGGGATGCCGTGACGGATTTTGTAGTCATACAGCAAATCAAATGCGTCACGGCGAAGATAGATCCACCCACCGTTCGGATAGAAGGCGTCCATCATCTGCTTCCACACCCGCACCGGGACGCGGTAGCGGGCTTCGCTATTCCACGGAATCTGCATGATCTGCAAGCCGCCGCGGCTCGGGTGAAAGACGGTTCCACTGAAAAGCAACGTAGTAGGAAGCTCGCCCTCTTCGAGTCCATAGGCGTACTTGGTCATGGCCACATTGATGTCGAACGTGCAGGGCACGAAGAGATCGACCACGGTTGTGCCGGTGAAACCCGGCACGCTGACACTGAGGTTCTCCCAGAGCAGCGGGCGCAAGGTCTGGCTCCAGCGCTCGGGCTCGCCGAAGAGTTCCACCAGGCGCTGCTGTTCTTGCGGGGTATAGCGGCGGCGCACGGGTTCGATCTGAATCTGGCATCGCAGCAACATCGACTGGATGGCCTCGGCTTCGACGGCGTTGGTGACGCGCAGCTTGAATGTAAGCTGCGGAGTGGCCGCATTCGGCCGAGGCTCGACCTCTTCGACCTGGAATGACAGTTCAGGCACGGGGTTCCTCTCTGGGATGTGCAATCGCGCCGCCTGAAGATGAAGCGTCTGAAGGAGAAGCCTGCGACCGTCTGGAACTGGACGTACTTTCGGGACATGCCTGCTTGAGGGCGGCGAAAAATGCGTCAATCTGTTTCCACACTTCCGATCCGCCGGAAAGTCCTCGCCAACTCTTGCGAATCACTCCGACCAGACGATAGCAGTGGTCGATGGGCGCCAGGTAGAACTCCGGAGATTTACCGACACGATTGACGAGCAGCGCTTCGACGTCGGCTTCCATGCGCTGAAGCACGGGATTGTGCTCGGCAATGGCATCCCAATACTCAAGGTCGAGCAGTGACTCCGTGGCGCCGGCTGGACTTGGATAATAGGCGAGCACGCGTCCGGCAGAGCTGCTGCGAAAAAAGAAAGCGAGATTGATGGGGATGAGCAGGCTGTCCCATTGCTGGTCGTCGAGCACGAAATCCCGAAGCATGCGTATGCGGCGCGGGATGCGGTGATAGCGCGGCGCCGCTTGGCTGGAGAACAGCAAGGCGCAAGCATCGCAGGCACAGACCACGTTGCGCGTGCCCAGCTCCAGCAAGTGCTGGTGATCGGGCGCGAGCGCACCACTGCACAATTCGCAGAATTCCGGATCTGCGGCTGGGGAGCGGCGCACCAATCTCCGCAACGCGGCCAGCGGGCCAAGACCCGGCATAGGATCGGTTTCGCTCATGGGTTATGCCGGCGGCAAATGAGGCATACGCGGATCGATCGGTTCACGACCCTTGGGATTGACGCTGGTGGAATCGCGAGCGCTTCGCCTATTGTTTTCACGGCCGGGCTCATGCTCACCCTTCAGCGTCCACTCTTCACCTTTATTAGTGCCGGCGAGATGCGCGCAAATGTCGGGAGGAGGATTTTTCATGTCGGTCTCCTTGTTGTGTCAGGCCGTGCCTTGCAGCTTTGCCAGCGGAACGAATCCGGCGGCAACTTGCGGCTCCGGGGTCGCGCCTTCCGCAACCACGGTGGCCACCTCGGGCGCAGCTTCGTAGATCGCCTGTTCGACGGCTGTCTTCAGGGTCGCGGTCGAACCCGCGCAGCCGTTGCAACTTCCGGTGAGACGAAGGTTCACGACGCCATCGCTGAAGTCGATCAACTCAACATCGCCACCGTGGGAGTGCAGGTAAGGACGCACCTTGTCCAAGGCGCGGGCAAGACGGGTTTCAAGATTTTCGGGATGCAAGTCGTAGAGCACGAGCACCCCGGAGATGAGCGGGTCGTGAGCGAACTGCTCGATTAACTGAAGACCCGCGTCGCCAGCTTTGGAAGTCAGGCCCAACATGCGGTCGAGAACCGACGCATGCAGGTCCATGATTTCCTGGAGCAACTCGAGCGCGGTCGCACGCGCCGTCTGGTCGGCGAAATCGTTCACCCGGCTGACCAGCGCGTTGATGCGCTCCGCCTGCTGCTCCACCCCAGCCGGCGCAACTGCGGCGCGCATCGACGACCCCATAATCTCCTTGTTTTCAGCCATCGTACCCGCCTATTTTTCCTGTCCAACCATGCCGAACATTGGCGAATGGCGGGTCTCAAGAACCTTGCCGCTACCCAGGTACATGTGAACGCCGCACGGCAGGCAGGGATCAAAACTGCGGACCGTGCGCATGATGTCGATGCCCTTGAAGTTGGCCGGCCCGTTCTCTTCGAAAATGCGCGTGTTCTGCACCGCGTCTTCGTACGGGCCTGGAGTGCCATAGACATCGCGAGGGTTGGCGTTCCAGCAGGTCGGCGGATACGGGTGATAGTTTGCGATCTTACCGTCACGGATCACGACATGGTGCGACAGCACGCCGCGTACGGCTTCGTGGAAACCACAGGCAATCGCGTTTTCGGGAACCTCGAACGGAGCCCACGTCTTGGTGTGTCCCTGATACATGTCTTCCAGCGCCTTTTCGCAGAAGTACAGTGCGCATGCCGCCGCGTAAGCCTGGAAGTAGGTGCGGGCACGGTCGCGCTCGATGGTGTTGCTCCATCGCGGGATCTTCCATTCGAAGCTGACCGCGGGCAGCGTGGCCGTCTTCGGCAGATTGATTTCCACGCTATGGCCGGTCGCTTTGACGTAGCCGATGTCGACGAGGCCGGAGAGAGCGGTTGCCCAGAGACGCGCGATCGGACCGCCGCCGGTGTCGAGCGGCAGATAGTCGCCCGTGCGCTTGTCGAACCAGCGCGGCGACATGACCCAGGTGTACTTGTCGGTGAAGTCGCGCTTCTGCGGGCGAGGCGTGGTGGTCTGGTTCCAGGGATGCCGCTTGTCGACCGGATTGCCCAGCGGATCGGTGTGGACAAAGGTTTCGCCGGTATCCTGCCAGTCCTCGTAGTACGAGCTGCCGAGAAGAATGCGCATTCCGAGATTGATGTCGACCAGACTGTTGGTGACCAACTGGCCGTCGACCACAACCCCGGGAGTAACGTACATCTCGCGTCCCCAATCGGCCATGTTTTTATAGGTGTAGTCACACTTCTTGGGATTCTGGAACGATCCCCAGCAACCAAGAAGCACCCGGCGCTCGCCGACGTGTTCGTAACCGGGAAGCGCTTCATACCAGAAGTCGAAGAGATCGTCGTGCAGGGGCACGACCTTCTTCATGAACTCCACGTACTTCATCAAGCGCACCATGTAGTCGGTGAACACCTGAACCGTGGCGACCGTGCCCACGCCTCCGGGATAGAGCGTGGACGGATGCACGTGGCGGCCTTCCATCAGGCAGAACATCTCGCGGGTCAGGCGGCTCATGGCCAGCGTCTCACGGTAAAACTCGCCGGTGAACGGGTTCAGGGCGGTCATGATGTTGGCAATGGTGCGGTATCCGTGCTTGTCGGCGTTGGGAGCTTTGCGTTTCTGCGCCTTGTCCCAAAGGCCGGGATTGGTTTCCTTCACCATCTGCTCGCAGAAATCCACGCCGACCAGGTTGTCTTGAAAGATGTTGTGGTCAAACATGTACTCGGCGGCTTCACCGAGATTGATAATCCACTCGCCTAAGTCGGGGGGCCTGACGCCGAACGCCATGTTCTGCGCATAGCAGGCGCAGGTCGCATGGTTATCACCGCAAATACCGCAGATGCGGCTAGTGATGAAGTGGGCATCGCGGGGATCTTTGCCCTTCATGAAAATGCTATAGCCGCGGAAGATGGAAGACGTGCTGTAGCACTCGGCCACCTCCTTGTTGTCGAAATCGATTTTCGTAAAGATGCCCAGGCTGCCGACAATGCGGGTAATCGGGTCCCAATTCATCTCGACGAGGTTGCGTTTCTTTTCCGTGGTTCCGGTTAAAGTTTCAGTCGTAGTTGCCATGGTTTCCCGTATCCTCTCTCGATTCAGGCCGCCTTACGCACGCCGGGCGCGCGACGGTAGGTCCTCGGTTGATAACCTGTGATTAATTCTGAACCGCGCTTGCGCCACTCGGTTTCCGTGTTCATCGTGTGATTGGTGATGCCGCGCAGGTTGCGAATCATCTTGCCGTAGAGGGTCAGCGCCGCGGTGGAGAAGCGCGCGCCGGAGGGCTCATCCATAAACGGCATAAACTTGTCGGGGAAGCCCGGCATGGTGCAGCCAATGCAGATGCCGCCGACGTTGGGACAGCCTCCGATGCCGCGCATCCAGCCGCGCTTGGTGACGTTGCAATTCACCACCGGCCCCCAGCAGCCAACCTTGACCAGGCATTTCGGCGAGCCGTATTCCAGCGCGAAATCGTCCTGCTCGTAGTAGCCGGCGCGATCGCAACCTTCGTGGACGGTCTTGCCGAAGAGCCAGGTGGGCCGCAACTGTTCGTCCAAGGGAATCATCGGAGCGAGACCTACGGCTTGGTATAGCAAGTAGGTCAGCGTCTCCATAAAGTTGTCGGGCTGCACCGGGCAACCGGGAACATTGACGATCGGAATTCCGGCCTTGGAACGCCACTTCCAGCCCAGATAATCGGCCAGCCCCATGCATCCCGTAGGATTCCCGGCCATGGCGTGAATTCCGCCGTAGGTGGCACAGGTTCCGGCGCCCACCACGGCGAGGGCTTTCGGCGCCAGGCGATCGATCCATTCCGTGGTCTTGATCGGTTGGCCGGTGTCGGGGTCCGTGCCCTGCGCCGCCCAGTACCCTTCGTCCTTCACGTCTTCGTTTGGAATGGAACCCTCGACGACCAAAACGAAGGGGTCCAGTTCGCCGCGCTCGGCCATGTAGAAATACTTCATGAAGTCTTCGCCGACTTCGTAGGCGAGCACGGGGTTGTGGAGGTGAACCTTGGGAATGCCGGGAATGGCTCCCATGAGGACATCTTCGATGCTGGGCTGCTCGGCGGCGGTTACCGAAACGGAGTCGCCATCGCAGCTAAGTCCGGCGGTAAGCCAAACAACGTGAACATCGGTGACGGCCGACTTCTTGCCGAAGGGAAGTATATCTGCCGGCATCATTGGCTCCTTTCAGTGGGGCAGGCGCCGGCCGTCCGCAAACGGCGGTCGGAGTTGAATGCGGATTCGATCGAAGTACACGAGGGGCGAGGCTGCCCGGGTGAACTCGCCCAATGGCACAACCTTGGGATCGACGAACATCGCTTTGCTTGCACAACCCAATCTGGATGCATGGGGTCACGCGTAATTCGCGTATCTCAATGGATTCGTCGCTTAGGATGGCTGCGCCGCGCCTCTGAGATGCCAGCAAATCAATTTCAAAACCATCAGCAGATGCGGGGGAGCTGTTCGCCGAAGAGGGTGTCGAGAATGCGAGTTCCGCCAATTCCGGTTCTCATCAGAACCATGCCCGGATGATCGGCGACAACTTCGCCGATGATGCGCGCGTCACGTCCGAAGCAATGCTGATGTATGCGCTCCAGCACAGCTTCAGCAACTTCGCCGGCAACGATGGCGACGAGCTTGCCTTCATTGGCGACATAGAGTGGATCGAGCCCGAGAATTTCGCAAGCGCCCTTGACCGTATCGTGGACCGGGATTTCCACTTCGCGCAGGAACATACCGATGCGCGAGCGCTCCGCGATTTCGTGCAGCACCGTAGCGACGCCCCCGCGCGTGGCATCGCGAAGGCAGTGTATCTGGTCCGTGACTTCCAGCATGGCGGCAACCAAGCCGTGCAGCGGCGCGGTATCGCTCTCGATGACGCCTTCGAATTCCAGGTTCTCGCGCTGCGACATGATGGCCATGCCGTGATCGCCAATGTAGCCGCTGAGGATGATCTTGTCGCCCGCGCGGGCGCGGTCGGCCGAGATGGTGACCGGGTGCTCGATGACGCCAATGCCGGTTGTGGTGATGAAAACTTTGTCTCCCTTGCCGCGGTTCACCACCTTGGTATCTCCGGCGACAAGTTGCACCCCGGCCGCTCGCGCGGCGCCGGCCATGGAGTCAACCACACGGCGTAGATCCTCGGTCGGCAAGCCTTCTTCCAGAATGAACGCGGCCGAGAGATACAGCGGGCGGGCTCCGCTCATGGCGAGATCGTTGACCGTGCCATTCACCGCGAGATGACCGATGTCTCCGCCGGGAAAGAAAATCGGCGTTACCACAAATGCGTCGGTGGTGAATGCCATGCGTGAGCCGTTGAAGTGGAGCACGGCCTGATCGTCGAGACGGTCGAGCAGCGGATTGGAAAACGCCGGAAGAAAAATATTCTCGATGAGTTGAGAGGTGAGCTTTCCGCCGCTGCCGTGGCCGATGACAATCTGCTTGTGATCGAAGATCGGAAGCGGGCAAGCCGCGCCGGGCAGGACTGTGCCTTCATCCCGAGGTTCAGGCGATAACACCTCTGGCAATTTCGTGTTACTGCTCATCGGATCACACCTTTCCCGCCCATGAAGAGCTGCTCATCAGGCGCTTTTTGCAACTTTTTCTGTTTCCGGAGCCGGTTCGTGTTTCGCCTGCAAATGACGGCCATAAGCGTAGTAGGCTGCACAAGCACCTTCGGCGGAAACCATGGTCGCGCCCAGCGGATTCTGCGGCGTGCATAGCTTTCCGAAAGCCGGACAATCGTGCGGCTTCTTGATGCCTCGGAGAATTTGTCCGCTGATGCAGATCGCGGGTTCCTTGGTGTCGATCTCCCGGACTTCGAACAGGCGTTCGGCATCGTGGTCGCTATATTCTTCGCGGAGCCGGTAGCCGCTCCGGGGAATCCATCCGACGCCGCGCCACTTACGGTCAGAGATATCGAAAATGCTGTTGACCAGATTGCGGGCCGCAACATTGCCGTCGCGGCCGAGCACGCGCGAGTACTGGTTCTCGGTCACCGCATGGCCGGCTTCGAGTTGGCGCACGACCATCAGCGTTCCCTCCAGAAGGTCGATCGGCTCAAAACCGGTGACCACGATCGGTACTTTGTAGCGCTCGCTGATCGGTTCGTACTCGCTGTAGCCCATGATCGTGCACACGTGTCCGGGGCCAAGAAATCCCTGTACGCGGTTCTGCGGCGATTGCAGGATAAAGCTGATCGCGGGCGGCACGAGCGAGTGCGAGACCAGAATCGAAAGGTTTTTGACGCCGTCGTGCTTCGCGCGGAAGACCAGCATCGCGTTGGCCGGGGCGGTAGTCTCGAACCCGACGGCGAAGAAAACCACTTTCTTGTCGGGATTGGCGCGCGCAATCTTCAGGCAGTCGAGCGGAGAGTACACGACGCGAATATCGGCGCCGCGCGATTTCAAGGTGAACAGATCGCCCGCGGAGCCGGGCACGCGCAGCATATCCCCGAAAGAACAGAAGATAACGTCAGGCCGCGCGGCGATCGCGTGCGCCTTATCGATGGTCTCCAGTGGAGTCACGCAGACCGGGCATCCGGGGCCGTGAACCAGCTCAATGCCTTCGGGAAGCAGAAAGTCAATGCCGTTCTTGACGATCGAGTGCGTCTGCCCGCCGCAGACCTCCATGATGACCCATGGCCGGGTTTGAACCCGCTGAATCTCATTGAGCAGGTTACGCGCGACACGCTCGTTGCGATATTCATCCAGGTACTTCATTGCGGCCTCCGGGCGGACTCTTCGTCGACTTCCGGCGCATCGAGCTCGGTCAACTGATCGAGCTCTTCCAGCGTTTTGTAGGTGCGCGCGGCTTCTTCTTCATCGACGATGCTGATGGCGAAGCCGACGTGGACGAGCACGTAATCGCCGACTTTCACTTCGGGAACGTAATCCAGCGACGCATCGCGCACGATGCCGCCAAACTGGACCTTGGCCATTCTCATGCCGCCCGACTCAAACTCCTGCAGAACCTTGCCTGGAATTGCCAGACACATATTCGGACTCCATGTTGAAAACCGATTGAACAATCTTGCTTGTCGTTAGAGCTTGGCCCTGAGGGTTGCAGCCATGATTCGGCGGCAAGTAGGAACGCGGAAAGAGCTGAAGGCCAGCGCCCGGCGAGTCCATACCTGTACGGTCGGGCAGATCCATGCTTTGATATGCGCAGGCGTTGAATTGGCGTCCGCACGAGCAGGTCATGACATTATGGATGCCAGGCTTCGGCATGACGGAATCCGGTGAGAGTTGCTTCTCCGAAAAATTTCTGTCGCACGGAATCTCGGGTGCGGAAGACGGTCGCAAGTAGCTGAGCGCCCCGTCGGGCACCTGCCCATGGCTCGGTTCCGTCGCGGGCTGGCGAAAGCAACTCTGATCGCGAGGTCCGCAACTTACGACTGCGATTCCATCGTCGGGCAAAGGTGCGTGAAATCGTGAAATGCTGTTTCCGAATCTGCCGCTGCATAAGTCCGGCCCGTGCTCGGACTGAGCTTTGGGCCCGCGCGTAACGCGCATAACAGAGAAGCCGCGTCGCCGAAGATCTCCATCGGCAACCGCGCCGCGCACCGCGCCAATTTGCCCGGGACAACCAATTAAGCTGGAATCAGGCTGCCGGCGCGCTCTTCGGGGAATCCGGATTTACCGGCCGCAGCCCGCGAAAACCCGAAAGCCATGGCATTTCAGAGCTGGGAAAGAAAGATTCATGTTGAAATGTGCTCCGTTTAATCGGATGCTATTGAAAACAGCTCCAACCGCATTTGTCTAGGCGTCTACCCCACGGAGGCAGGAGGATACGTTGCAGGGTCTCGGCATTATCTTTGCAGTTACTCTGGCCTACATTGTGATCACCACAGGGCTGGGGATGCTTTCCGCTAAATATACTAAAGACAGCACCAGTTTCCTGACCGCCAAAAACATGATGGGACCGATGGTCGTGGGCGTCTTGATCATGTCGGAGTTCATTGGGACCGCCGCGACTCTGGGGACCGCCCAGGCGGCATTTGGCAAAGGCATTTCGGCCGCCTGGAATCTGGTTGGCATGGGAATCGGTTTTTTCCTCTATGCCTTCTTGATTGCGCCGAAACTCAATGGCCTGAAGGAGTACACCATCTCCGGCGCGGTCGGCCAGAAGTACGGCTCCTCGACGCGGATGGTGGTGTCGGCGATCATGGTCTACGCCCTGACGGTCGTCAACGTCTCCACCTACACGGGTGGCGCCGCTATGCTCTCGGTGCTGCTGGGAATTTCGATTAAGGATTGCGTGTTCATCGTTGGCGCGGCGACGATCCTCAATGTGGCGTTTGGCGGATTGCGCGGAGTCGGAATCTCGAACCTGATCCACATGTCGTTCAAGTATCTCGGCCTCATCATCGTGAGCCTGGTCGCATGGAAGCTGCTCAAGGGAACACCCACGGCCTTGGGAAGTCTTCCCCCACGCTATTTTTCACTCACCGGAATCGGCGTCCCGACGATTGTCGCCTGGACCATCGCCAACATCGGAGCCGTGTTCTCGACGCAATATGTTATCCAGTGCATCGCTTCGCTGAATGATGAGAAAGAGGCCCGGAAGGCCGGCCTTGTGGCGAGCGCCTGCATCGTGCCCATTGGCTTTTTCGCGGCTTTCATCGGCATTGCAGCCCGCAGCCTGTATCCGAAGATCAACAGCGTTTACGCGCTTCCGGTATTTTTGAAATCGATGGGACCGTGGTCGGCCGGCGTGGTGACCGCCTCGATTGTTGCCGCTACCCTGGTCACGATCTCAGCCTGCCAGTTGGGTGCCACCGCCCTGCTGATGAAAGACTTCGTCGTCCCCTGGATGAAGCCCGCCGAGAAGAACAAGCTCTTCCTTACCCGTCTATTGTCGATTCTGATTGGGCTGCTTCCGATACCCTTCGCACTCTTTGTGCCCGGCCTGTTGAAGACCATCTTCTTCGCCCGGGCACTGAGAACCACGGTCAGCGTAATGGTCGTATTTATGTTCTACCTGCCCAAACTGGGCGACAACCGAAGCGCTTTCTGGGGCCTCATTTTGGGCTCGGCGGCGGTGGTCTGCTGGTTCTTCCTGGGCAATCCGTGGGGGATCGATAACATTTACATCGGAGTGGCTGTTCCCGCGGTGATCATGCTGGGACCAAGCTTGTTCGGCAAGCGGAATGAGAAGAAGGGCGGCGCGGCGGCGGCAAAGTAGCAGTCGCGCCACTGGCGTCGGGAATACTCCGTCACCGGCCGGCCCTGCGAGTGGCTTATGAATCGGCGGCGTGGGCGCCGATTTCCGTGATCACTGTCCCCTGCCGGATCTCGATCAGACCCTCGCCGGAGGCGGGAACCCGCCGGATTCCGAAATCGACCACGAGGTCGCGAATCACGGGATATCCCTTCAGTGGCTCAACGGTGTACTCCGAGCTTGGTTCCAGTACGACATGGCATGCCTTTTTCATCGTGCCATTCACGGTCAGCCGGCAACCGCCGCAGAGGCCGCGTCCACAGTAATAGTTGCGGAAGCCCAGAGTGCGGTCCGTCTCGGTATAGATTTTCCGGATGGCGGCCAGCAGCGTGAGCCCTTCCGTCCAGGGCAGCGTATACGATGTGTAGTGGGGAATCGTATCGATCGTCGGGTTGAATCGAAAAACCTTTAATTGCACATCCATGGCCTGGAACCTTTCTCTCGTTTCATACGGCGCCTGCGCTACAGACGAACCACTGGAATGAGGCTCAACTGCGGTTTGCCGTCCACCATCTGAATCGAAGTATGCCGGGCGGTGGAATCGGTCTGCGGGTAATCGAGACGGAAATGATGTCCCCGCGATTCCTTCCGCTCTAGAGCCGATAAGATCACAAGCTCCGCCAAGTCGATCATGCCGCGGACCTCGTAAGCTTCCTGCACCTCATAACAGAAGCGCCGGATCGCAACCGTGGCGACCTTGGGCAGCAGATCACGACGAAGCTCCCGCACGTCGGCCAGTCCTTGCAAAAGGTTCTGCGCATCGCGTTCCAGACCCACGTAGCGATTCATCACATCCTGCAATTTCGCCTTCAGCGCAATCGGCCTGATGCCATCGGCTTTGCACTCCTTCCACCGGCTGATGGTCTGGTACTCCGCCAGGACCGCTTCGCGATACAGCGCCTTGCGAGTGGAAGCCGCGTCGGCCGGCGCCTGGTCGGCATAGTGGCAGGCCGTTTCGGCGCAGCGCTTGCCAAACACTTGTGTTTCCGAGAGCGCGTTCCCGGAGATGCGATTGGCGCCATGCACATTTCCGGTGATTTCACCGGCTGCAAACAAGGCTTCCAGATTGGTGCGGCCGTGATCGTCGATCTTGATGCCGCCCAGGCAGTAGTGCGCGGCCGGCGCCATTTCCAACTTATCATCGCGTAAATCGATGCCAACCTGCCGCAAGTTCCAGAACTGGTGCAGCCAGCCTTCCAGCTTTTGGGTGAGCTCCTCGCGTGACAATTTCGAATGCGAGAGGTCGACGTAGAAGCCGCCGTGAGGGCTGGCCGTTCCGTTCCGCGCTTCTTTTCCGATTGCCCGGATGAACTCATCCCTCGCGGGGAAGCCTTTGATAAATACTTCGCCTTTTCCGTTCAGCGCCCGGCCGTCCAGGATGTCGGGATTGAGAATGTACTCATATTGCACCAGCCAGCCACGGGCCGCCGGCGGATGTACAACCACGCCCGGATAATAAAGGACCTGTTCGAGGTCGATGAGTTGCGCGCCAAGGGCATAGACCTGGACCAGGCTCTCGCCGGTGGTATCGGGAGGAGTATCGGTAAACGGCCACAGCTCTTCATAGCCGCCGGTAGCGAAAATCGTGGCTTTGGCCGCGATGCCATGCACCTCGCCTGTCCGCACGTCGAGATAGATTGCCCCAATGACCTTGCCATTCTCGGCCAGGATATTGGTCGCGATGACGTCTTCGAGAATCATCACATTCGGGCATTCGGCGAGCTTGCGGAAGAGGCTGGCGGCAAAGCCGTAACCGCCGCCGATAATGAAAAGATTGCGCGAATGGCTCTGCCCCGGACGCAAAGACGTGGCATAGGACCCGTCCGGCTTCTTCTTGAATCGTGCGCCGTAGCTCTCCAGATCCTCGATGCGGGCGACCGAGTCCTGCGCCAACGCGTGGACCAGATTCTCATCGGCCAATCCACGGCCGGCGGTCAGCGTGTCACGATAGTGCAATTCCGGCGTATCGCCCTCATTGACTGCTCCCTCCACGCCTTCGCCGGCAACCGGCGTGATGCCGGTGCGAGAGAGCGGGCCCTTGCTCAGCAGGACTACCTGTTTACCCATTTCCGCCGCTGCGATCGCCGCTCTCATTCCGGCGCCGCCGCCACCCATGACTAAAATATCCGTCTCTCTGATTTCGAACATGGAATTGCTTCCCTCAGTTGCTTCGTCTAGGCCAATCGGTTAGGCGCTTTGCGTACTTTCGCGGTTTTGCCTCCGTGTCATCCCGGCAATATGCCGCCTATCATCTCTACTGTTGGTGGCAACGCGAAGGATCAAAATCTCCCAGCAGGAACTGCTTTTCGACTCTGAATGCTCGAATTGTACTGCGCGCGAGAAGGATTGCAAGCCCAAAGCCGCATCCGTAAACGAAAACCAAGGGATGTCCACACCCTGGAGACCACTGGCGGAATCGTCACGCCTTCTTATCAATTGCTCCCTCCGGTCAGGATTCGGTGCGATCGATAGCAGCGCGGATCAACGTAGCTTTCTGGATGATCTGCCGTGCCCTTTCGGCAATGGGATTGTCGATCATCCGGCCATCCAAGGTGCAGGCGCCCTTGCCCTGCTTGACCGATTCTTCGAAGGCCTGCACCACCCGGCGCGCCTGAACAACCTCTTCCGGTGTGGGAGTGAACAGATCGTTGATCGCTGCGATCTGGTTCGGATGAATACAAGTCTTGCCGGTCATGCCCAGCGTCCGGAAGCGCCTGGTTTCGGCGATCAGTCCCTGGGGGTTGGAAAAATCGACGAACGGCGAATCGATGACGTCGATTTCGCGTGCCCGGCCAGCGAAAACCAACACGCTACGGGCGTACTGCAATGGGTCGCCGTCGCCGGTGCCAGTGATACCGAGTTCCTTCATCAGGTCCTCCGCTCCAAATTGCAGGCCGTTAATGCGCCTCGCCGCACCGACAATCCTGGACGCATTGACGATGGACGCGGCGGTCTCCATTAAAGGAATGAGATGAATCTTGTTTGCCTCCCAACCCATTTTGCGCTCGATGGCGCCGACGATGGTATCGGCCGTGATCATCGACGCTTCCTCCGCCTTGGGTATCAGAATGGCGTCCGGCGCTTGCGGCACGATCTCGATCAGGTCGTGTATCCCCAGATAGGAATTGACTACATTGACTCTGACGATGATCTCCTTGCCCGTCTCTTTCGCCGGGCCGAGGGCCTCGATGACATTCTTTCTGGCATTCTCTTTTTCCTGCCAGCTCACGGAATCTTCAAGATCAAAGATGATGCCGTCCGCCTCGGTAGTAAAGGATTTCGCGATCATCTTCGAGGAACTGCCGGGGACGTACAGTAGAGATCTTCGCAGAGGAATCCGCTTCATGGTTCGCATCCTTATAGTAATTGCAATAGTAATGGCACTAACCACGCTTCATTCAGCAGTGGCGCAACTCCTTCGCCTCACGGCAACCGGCACAGCTACAATGAATCACGCCTAACTATTCTTACGCCTTACGCGGGCTGAGAGGCCGCGACGTGATGAAAGATCTATCTCTATCGAAAGTCTACCAGTTGCTCGAACCGGGCCCGGTGGTCCTGCTGACGACCGCCAGCAAGGGACGGGCTAACATCATGGCGATGTCCTGGCACATGATGGTCGAGTTTGAACCGCCGCTCATCGCCTGTGTCGTCAGCAATGCCAATCACAGCTTTGCCGCGTTACGGGCGACGAAAGAGTGCGTGATTGCCATTCCTGGGCTGGTACTGGCATCCAAGGTCGCGGCCGTCGGCAACTGTTCAGGCCGGGACGTGGATAAGTTCGCGAAATTTGATTTGACCGCGGTGCCAGCCCAACGCGTGGCGCCACCTCTGGTCGCCGAGTGTTTTGCCAATCTCGAATGCAAACTGGCCGACGCCCGTCTGGTCAACAAGTACAACCTTTTTGTCCTTGAAGCACTCAAGGCCTGGATTGATCCGGCGCAGAAGAATCCGAAGACCATCCACCACCACGGATACGGCAGCTTTGTTGTGGATGGCGAGCAAATCAAGTTGAAATCGAGAAAGCCGTGAGTGGAGAGCACGGTAACTATGCGCACAATCCATATCGATCGAAAACTTCCTGACTGAGAAGCAGAGCAGGCAAACGACTTTATAACATAAACGTGCAGTTGCTAAACTGCATCGTCGCGCAACTTACCGGCAGTATCGAAAACAGACAAGGGGTTCGCTGCCCGAGTGAAGTTGTGGAATTGGCTATGGCGAAGAATCGAAAGTCGCTCAATTCCGACGCCAACGTGCGCTTGAGCAATTTCATCTTACTCGGCAAAACGTCACTTCTTCTGCAATACAACAGGGAGGAGTGGAGACGACACGGTGAGGAGATAACATGCGTAAAGCTTTGGTGATCGCAACGCTGGCGCTCTGTGCCACATGGGCCGTTGCCCAAGCTGGCGGAGCCGCAGGCACTGCCGGCGCCGGCGGCACAAACGGGATGGGATCATCCGGGACATCGGGCCAAAACTCCGGCGGAACAATGGGAAATCAGCCTGGATCGACCGGCACAACGCCGGGGAACATGACGACGAACCCCAATAATGGAAGTACACCAGGCAACACCGGTAATACGGGCAGTACGACGGGGACAATGGGCACCGACAACTCCCAGAGTGGCACTGGCAGTAACTCTAACGGCGCGACAGGCGGCGGCCAAGGCTCTAGTGGAGCAGGTGGCAACGGCGCTGGCGGTGCAGGCGGAGGTGAGGGTGGTGCCGGTGCCGGTGGCAAGTAGAGCTAGCCGGGATCAAAGAAGCAGCTACGGAAACGGCCCGCCGTGTTGGTGGGCCGTTTTTAGCGTTATAGAAAAGTTCAGCGTGTAGAGAGTTATAGAAGAAGAGTAATAAATATTTATTCCGCGCGACACTCCGCAAAGCAATGCGGAACGGTTAAGCTGCATCCAAAGGAAGGTTTCTCTCTGGAGTTCTTTTGATGGCAAGAACGCTTCTCCCCGGCAGGCCGGACCCGCTGGGGGCCACTTGGGACGGCACGGGAGTTAATTTCGCCGTATATTCGGAGAACGCTACTGGCGTTGACCTCTGTCTTTACGATAACCGCAGCAGAAGCGAAACCGAACGGATCAAGTTACGTGAGACGACCGCCTTTGTCTGGCATTGCTATGTACCGGGGCTACAGCCGGGGCAGCTTTACGGCTATCGTGTTTACGGACTTTACGAACCGGAGAAAGGACTGCGCTTCAACCCCGCCAAGTTGTTGATCGACCCTTATGCGCGAGCAATCTGCGGGAGTGTCGATTGGAATCATCCGATCTTTCCGTACAGGCTCGATGTAACAGATCAGGACCTTGTCATCGATCAAAATGACAGCGGGCCGGGCATGCCAAAGGCAGTTGTCGTGAATCCCTACTTCGATTGGGAGCAGGACCGCTTCCCGAGGACGCCGCTCGCCGACTCCATCATTTACGAACTGCACCTCAAGGGCTTTAGCAAGCTGAATGAGGAGATCCCGGCGCCACTTCGCGGCACCTATGTCGGACTTTCTTCTCCGCCCTCGATCCGCTATTTGAAGAACCTGGGCGTCACGGCCGTTGAGTTGCTTCCGGTTCATGAGTTCGTGGCGGACAAACATCTCGTGGATCGGGGACTTACCAACTACTGGGGCTATAACACGCTGAATTTCTTTAGTCCCGACGCGCGTTATTCCTGCTCCGGCGGTACCGGTTCGCAGGTCGCTGAATTCAAGTCGATGGTGAAAGCACTCCATCGTGAAGGTATCGAAGTAATTCTCGATGTGGTCTATAACCACACGGCGGAAGGCAATCACCTGGGGCCGATGCTGAGTCTGCGCGGTATCGACAACCCGACCTACTACCGCCTGGTGGATGATAAACCGCGCTTCTACATGGACTATACCGGCACCGGGAATAGCTTGAACATGCGGCACCCACAGGTGCTCAAGTTGATTATGGATAGCCTGCGTTACTGGATGATCGAGATGCACGTCGATGGTTTCCGCTTCGACTTGGCGGCGACCTTAGCTCGGGAGTTTTACGATGTCGACCGGCTCTCCTCTTTTTTCGACGTGATCCATCAGGACCCGATCATTTCACAGGCGAAGCTGATCGCCGAGCCATGGGATGTAGGTCATGGAGGCTATCAGGTAGGCAATTTCCCAGTGCTTTGGGCGGAGTGGAACGGCAAATACCGCGACACCGTACGCCGCTTCTGGAAAGGCGATGAGGGTACCTTGTCGGATCTCGCATACCGGCTGACCGGGAGTAGCGATCTCTACCATGATGACGGGCGAAAGCCTTACGCCAGCATCAACTTTGTTACTGCGCACGATGGCTTCACTTTGCATGACCTCGTCAGTTACAACGAAAAACATAACGAAGCCAATGGCGAAAACAATCAGGATGGCGCAAACGATAACTATTCCTGGAATATGGGAGTGGAAGGCGAAAGCGATGATCCTGAAGTGGTAGAGGCCCGGGAGAAGCAGCAGCGCAACTTTCTGGCCATGCTGTTCCTATCGCAGGGCGTCCCGATGTTACAGGCCGGAGACGAAATAGAACGCACCCAGCGAGGTAACAACAATGCTTATTGCCAGGACAACGGAATCAGTTGGATCAACTGGGATCTGGACGATCGCAGGACGAAACTACTGGAGTTCACCCGGCAACTGATTGACCTGCGAAAATCTCATCCGAACTTCAGGCGCAAAAAATTCTTCCAGGACCGCATGATCAGGCGATCGAAAATCAGGGACATCGCCTGGTACCGGGCTGACGGCGCGGAAATGACGGAAGAAGAATGGACCTCGCCATGGCTTCGCAGCATGGGACTATTGCTCAATGGGCAAACCCTGGATATGGCCGATGAAATGGGCCAGCCACTCCACGATGACGGGTTTCTGATTCTTCTCAATTCCTATCACGAGGGGGTGGAATTCACGCTGCCGGAGTCGCCCGCGAAACGCGGATGGGGAACTATTCTGACAACGGATAACTTGGAAGACCCATTCCAGAGCAGCATCCTGGATTCCAAGATCATTGTTTCTCCCAGATCCGTTGTGCTGCTCAAAGAGCGCGAGCCCGAAGAATGAATCCGCGACCTATGTCTCACGCGCTTACTCGCTTTCGACTTGGGGACGACGATACTCCAGACATCCCCGTTCCACCAGGCAGCAATCCGCCGACGCCCGTGAAAGAGCCTCCCGAGTCTCCTACGCAGGCCCCTCCAGCTCCCGTACGCGAGCCGGAGCCTACGCCACCAAGGCGACTTAGGGATAAAGAAACTCATGTTCAGACTATATCGACATGGGTTCGGGCTCCGGTTCCCGGGAAGGAATCAAGTCCGGATCTGAACCCGGCTCTGGTTCTGGGTCTGGAGCGGGTTCCGGCTGCGGGTTCGGCACTGGTGGCGAAGGAACCCTGAAAGAAAAAGCTAGCATCACGACGCCCTTATTCCACAACCATCTTATTTGCTTTCGCATCAGCACGATTCCTTCAACTTGATTTGGCTTGTCGCTTGGAACAGATGACGCGGCCCATGATCAGGTTTCACGAGTAAAAGCCTTCATCGGGAAAAGTTGAAGCATCGGGCCTTCCTGCGAGCGGCCGGCGTGCGACGATGCCCATCAGGAACCCACAAGCGTGCAGCTCGCTTCTGACGACAACCGCGTCGCCAACCTGAACCATCCAATTCGGAGTAACGCGCCCGAAGCGTGTGTGACGAGGGAGACTGGATGGGGAGTGCCGGCCATTCGTTGGAACATGCGCCACCGAGCCAGGTGAACCCGTGGTTTATCGCGGTCGCGGTGATGCTCGCGACTTTCATGGAGGTGCTGGACACTTCGATTGCAGCGGTTGCACTGCCCTACATTGCGGGCAGCGTCTCGGCCACGAACGACGAGGCTACCTGGGTACTTACGAGCTACCTGGTCGCTAATGCAATCGTACTGCCGGCCAGCGGCTGGTTTGCTTTGCGCTTTGGCCGCAAGCGCTTTTTAATCACTTGCATTGTCATATTTACGGTTGCTTCGTTTGCATGTGGTTCAGCCACTGACCTGGGCATGTTGCTGCTGGCGCGCACCATCCAGGGCGCCGGCGGCGGCGCGCTGCAACCGCTCTCGCAGGCCATTCTGTTGGAAAGCTTTCCGCCGGAAAAGCGCGGCATGGCCATGGCTGCCTTTGCTCTCGGCGTGGTCGTCGCGCCGGTGTTGGGGCCTACGCTCGGCGGCTATCTCACCGATGCCTATTCCTGGCGCTGGTCGTTCTATATCAACATTCCTATCGGCGTCTTGGCCATCCTCATGATTTCCCGTTTCGTGGAAGATCCGCCCTATATTAAGAACGCACGTCCGGGACGGATCGACGGCATTGGCCTGGGACTGCTCGCCGTTTGGCTAGGCGCTCTTCAGATCATTCTCGACAAGGGACAGGAGGACGACTGGTTCGGCGCCACCTGGATACGCTGGGCAGCCCTCGTCTTGATCGTCTGCCTCGTGGCGTTTCTGGTCCGCGAACTACGGATCAGGCATCCACTGGTCGACTTGCATGTCTTCCGCTACCGCAACTTTGCGCTCGGGTCTTTGTTGATTGGACTTTTTGGCGCGGCGATTTATGGCATGATCACCCTGCTGCCTCTCTTCTACCAGGAGTTGATGGGCTACACCGCCCTGGAGGCCGGATGGGCGGTCAGCCCGCGCGGGGTTGGGGCCATTCTGGTCATGCCACTCGTCGGTGTGCTCACCAGCAAGATCGACAACCGCTATTTGATCGCGACCGGGTTCACCTTATTTGGCTTCTCCAGTTTGTGGTTCGGCCAAGTCAATCTGGGCATCTCGCAGTGGTCGTTCCTGTGGGCCATCATCATCAGCGGATTTGCCTCGGGCTGTGCCTTCGTTCCGCTTTCAACAACGGCAGTGGCGGGCATTCGCAACGAGGAGATCGGCAATGCCAGTGGCTTGTATAACCTGCTCCGTAACATCGGTGGCAGCATCGGCATCTCCATCGTGAACACCATGGTGGCTCGACACGAGCAACTCCATCGCGCGGAACTGGTCTATCGAGTCGCCCCTGGCACCAACGCCTTTCAACAGCTACTGGGATCCCTGCAAACGGCTTTGCAGCAGACCAGCGGTCCATTCGCCGCGCTCGCCCCTCCCTTGAACCGTGCTTATGGCCTGATTGATGGCGTGGTCAATCAGCAGGCGCGCCTGCTCGCCTATGTGGATGACTTCCGCTACATGGCGCTTGCTTGCTTTCTCTGTGTCCCGATTGTATTCATGTTGAAAAAAGCAAAATCCCGGAAGGGCCAAGTAAGCGCAGGGCACTGAATCGTGAGATGCCAGCCCGTGCCGAAGCCCTTCGAAAAGCCGTTGCTCGCCTCCTGGTTCGCGGAGTGCTCTTCACTTCATCCATTCTGCGGCGCCAACTTCCGCACCTCCGGCGTCTCTCCACCTAACCAGTCTGGATGCTTCGCCGTGGAATCGAAAAGCGACGAAGTTTTAAACGGCTCAAAGCGCCCGGAAGTTGCAACCTGCTGTGTCTTGACCAGCAGGCTCGCCACCTGCTGCTCGTCCATCAGGCGAAAAGTTTTCACGGCTTCAAAAGCCTGGTCAAGCACCTGCGGTCGGTCGATCCCGGTAATGACGACCGAAGTCGGCAGGTTGAGCGCGTAGTGCAGGCATTCGAGCGGCGTGACAACCTTACTCTTCAGGATCACGGAGTCGCCCATGGATTTCATGCCAAGCACGCCAATCTGCTGTTCTTGCAGAACCGGAAGCACAAGTTGGGCGAAGCTGCGGAAGTGCGCGTCCATCACATTCAGCGGCATTTGCACGGTGTCGAAATGGAAACCGTGTCGGCTTGCGGTCTGCAGCATGTAAAGATGAATGTGCGGGTCTTTGTGTCCGGTAAAACCTATGTATCTCACCTTGCCCGCCTTCTTAGCTTCTAGAACCGCTTCCATGGCGCCGCCCTGGGCAAAAATGCGATCCGGATCTTCGAAACGTATGATCTCGTGGTGTTGTACTAAGTCGAGGTGATCGGTCTTTAACCGTCGTAAGGAATCGTCAATCTGACTGGTCGCCACGTCTCGATTCCGGCCATCAATTTTGGTCATCAGAAAAACCTTTTGGCGATAGCCTGCTTGTGACAACGCCTTACCCATTCGAATTTCGCTTTGTCCCTCGTTGTAATCCCACGAGTTATCCATAAAGGTGAGCCCGCGGTCGATCGCGGCATGGATTAGACGGATGCTTTCCGCCTCTTCCAGTCCTGGCTTCCCGAGGTGAAAGCCCCCAAGTCCAATGGCTGAGACCTGCTCGCCCGTTCGCCCCAGGGTTCGATACAGCATCTCCCCCTTGAGAGTTCCCGGCGATGAGGTTCGCGGAATCTTTGCGGCGTCTCCCCCGCCGATGGGTCGCTGTGCTGCTTTTGCATTGTCCGCCGCCCACGCGTGCGCCAGTGAACTTGCCAGCCCGATTCCTGTTGATCCGGATACAAAACTGCGTCTCTGCATGAATTCCCTCGCACCGTTAAGATGCGACGAAATGTAAAGCGAGTACCGCTCCTGGCCAGAGCTGGCGGGCAGACCTGGTGGTCGGCAACAAGGAAACGCCTGGTACAGAAATACCTGGTACAGAAATAGAGGATGATGAATTCTTTTGATCACAGCCACTCCGATGAATAGAGTGGTTCCGTGGTTTTCATTTTCCCCTTCAGCCAACTTGCTATGAGTTCCGATGGATGCTTCACTGCATCCAAACAAAGAAAACAAAACCGAAAGGGTCTCTCTGTTCAACCCCCGATTTTGCCCTCAAAGGCAGGAGACAACATGACGAACAAATTCCAAAAAGATGATGAACGCGCACCTGAGCGAAAAGGTGATCTCCAGGCGCAGGCAGACGAACTTGGCAAGGATAATACCCGAGAGGTGGGCCAGCGCGGTGCGGGGCATGGGGCCGAATCGCAGCGCCTTGAGTCTCTTGAAGAGGCGAATGATGAGTCAGTCGAGGAACTGGCGGACACCGGCCAGGGATTGGAAGCCGCGTCAGTCGAAGGCGTGGAGGATGCTGCCGATCATCCTGAACGCCCCGTACACACGCACGAGGAGTATGGCCCTACGGATGACGTTCCACCGCGGGAGCAGGACGACGAGGCCGCGTAACCGCGTTCCCCTTGCCGTCCCTCCGCTTCCGCGGGCGTTCGACTGGAACCGGGGCGCGATTGCCGCGACAGGCTCAATCCTGCAACTCCTTCTGTAGCGTTTTCACAAAGGCATCCAGAGCGGGTGACATCCATTTGTCCCGGTGCCAGATCACTTGCGTCGAAATATCCATCGGAGGGCCGCTCCAGCGCAATGCCGTCAGCCGATCCTCGCGGAGTTCGCCGGCCACCACAATTTCAGGCAGCAGCGCGACTCCCATACCCAGCGCGGCGCAGCCTTTTATGGCTTCCACACTGGTAAACTCCGTCGTGTTTTTCGGGCGAATGCCGCGCAGCGAAAGCAGATCGTCGAGTTTTTTCCGGTAGGCGCAGCCAGCTTCGGTCAACAGCATCCGCTGACCCCGCAGGTCTTCGGGCGACACCTTTGCCTTGGCTGCCAACGGATGCATTTTGCCGGCGACGAAGACGACCCGCTCGGTTCGAAGGTGAATACTCGATAGTCGCTCGTTTGCAATTTCATCCGCCATCCGAATCGTCACATCCAGATGTCCGGTCTCCAGAGGCGCGACCAGGTTCGCGTCCTCATAGGGACGAAAGATCAGCTCAACTTCCGGATACTGTTTGCGAAACTTGCGGAGTACCCGCGGCAGGCGATAGGTGAGCACCGATTCCGGCGCACCCACTCGTAACGGACCCGATGGCGTGGAACTATGCGACGACAGAGCTTGTCTGGCTTCCCCAAGCGTGACCAGTACCTTTTCCGCATAGGGCAGCAAACGCTTTCCGGCCTCGGTCAGCACCACCCGCTTTGCCAGGCGATCGAACAATTGCGTTCCGAGTTCTTCTTCGAGCGAGTGAATCTGCCCCGTGACGTTCGACTGTACGCAGTGCACGCGCTCGGCAGTCCGCGTAAAGTTCAACTCCTCGGCCAGCGTACGGAAAATCTCGAGTTGCCGCACTTCCATATCAATCTCTAACGATGATGATATTTATCATTATAATCTATTGGACTGATTGTTGCTTCATCGTCATCCTTACCCTTGTGGGAGGGGCCAATGAAAAACGAATCTATCACTCTTACCGCCAACGAGTCCCATGCTGCTTTAGTTTGTGAAAAGGCCGGCGCAGCAGGTGCAGTGCCGATCGAAGCCGTAGGCCGTGCTCTCGGCTACACGAAGAGAGAGTTTGCGGTTGCCAGTGACATACTCGACCGCTTTGCCTGGCGCTCTACGAAGAAGCTGTCAGGCACGAACCAGGACGCCACCGAAGTGGAGGCAATCGATTCCGCCCGTGAAGATGCCGCTTGAGGGTGCGCGCAGGCTCGTCTCAGTGGGCGGGCCGGCGCGGTACCAGTGATTGTTCCTGCCTTCACAGAATCAGACTCAGGAGGCGGCTGAAACCGGAGGGCCGCGCGCTGCATCTACCATTCACAACCGATTCGAGCTGAAGGATAACCTATGTCTTCTTGGCCTGCTTCCAGCGTGCTCGATGCTAACACCCAAGCTTTTCCGGTTTTGACTGCGGCTCAGATTACCCGTCTCCGTCCCGGCAGCAAGTTGCGCAAGGTTGAGCCGGGCGAGATCCTGTTTCAACCCGACGATACGGAAGTCCCTTTTTTCGTCCTGCTTTCAGGAAGCATGGAGATCGTGCAGCCGGACCTTACGGGCGAGCGCCCCATCGTGACCCACGGACCCGGGGGGTTCACGGGTGAAATCACCATGATCTCCGGGCGGCGCTGCCTGGTGCGCGGCAGGGTTACCGCTGCGGGAGAGTTTCTGGAAATTAGCGCGAATGGCCTGCGTTCCCTGGTCGCCAGAGACGCCGAGCTGGGCGAAATTTTCATGCGGGCATTTATCCTGCGTCGAATTGCGCTCGTTGCCCGGGGGCTGGGGAATGTCATCGTGATGGGTTCGCGCCACTGCGCCGACACCCTGCGAATCCGTGAGTTTCTGAGCCGGAATGCACATCCTTACACTTACATCGATCTGGACACAGATAAGACGTCGCAGGAACTGCTCGATCGATTTGAAGTCAAAACCGAGGAAGTACCGGTTGTTATCTGTAACGGCCGGACCGTATTGCGTAACCCTTCCATTCAGGAGTTGGCGGATTGCCTGGGTTTCAACGTCAGCATTGATCAGTCTCAGGTGCGTGATTTGATCATCGTGGGCGCGGGACCGTCGGGTCTGGCAGCAGCGGTTTACGCGGCTTCGGAAGGTCTGGATGCTTTGGTGATTGAGACCGACGCTCCCGGCGGACAGGCCGGATCAAGCTCCAAGATCGAGAACTACCTCGGCTTCCCGGTCGGAATCTCCGGGCAGGAACTGGCGTCGCGCGCAATTACGCAAGCGCAGAAATTCGGGGCGAAAATGATGATCGCGCACAGGGTTGTCCAATTGAAATGCAATCGCCGCCCCTATGAGGTCGTGCTGGACAACGGCGACATCCTGCCGGCGCGGGCCATTGTTATCTCGACCGGAGCGCAGTACAACAAACCGCCCCTCGCCAACCTGAAGAAGTTTGAAGGGCAAGGGATTTTTTATGGCGCGACTTATATGGAGTCACAGTTATGCGAAGACCAAGATGTCATTGTGGTCGGCGGGGGAAACTCCGCCGGGCAGGCCGCTGTGTACCTCTCCCAGAGCGCGCGCAAGGTGCATCTACTGGTCCGCTCTGGAGGATTGTCGGAGACAATGTCACGCTACCTGATTCAGAGGATCACTGAAAATCCGGCCATCGAGCTGCATTACCGGACTGAGATTGTCGCCTTGCAAGGTGAGACACAACTGGAGTGTGTCAGTTGGCTCGACAGAGTAACGGGCAAAACCTCGATCCATGATATCCGCCACGTGTTCATTATGGCGGGGGCCTCTCCACGAACCGAGTGGCTCCAAGGCTGTGTCGCTCTCGACGACAAAGGGTTCATCCTTACCGGGCGTGACCTGGATGCATCCATGGGCTTGGTTCCACCTTATGCCTGGCCGCTTACGCGGCGGCCGCAGATGCTGGAAACCAGTCTTCCCGCGGTATTTGCCGTAGGCGATGTCCGCGCTGGAAATGTGAAGCGCGTGGCCTCGGCCGTGGGTGAAGGCGCGATTGCCGTGCACCTTGTCCATCGGGCCCTGGCGGAGATTTAGGCCGACCTTGGTCGCCACTTCGCGCATGCTCCCGGACCGCAACACCGTTATCGGGACGAAGTACTTAGCGAACCGAAAAACGCAACCTCCATTCTCGTGAAGACATCCAACGGAGAACTTCGGCACGCTGCCCATCACCAAAAAAACAACAACCCTCAATGTCTACCTTGAAATATCTATCTTGAAAGGAGAATCTCATGCCATTCGTTAATGTCGGCAAGGAAAACTCCGGCAACATTGATCTTTACTATGAAGACCACGGTACCGGGAAGCCTGTAGTCCTGATCCATGGTTATCCGCTAAGTGGCCGTGCCTGGGAGAAGCAGATTCCTGTGCTGCTGGATGCGGGCTACCGCGTCATCACCTATGATCGCCGCGGATTCGGCCAGTCCAGCCAGCCCTGGTCGGGCTATAACTACGACACCTTTACCGAGGATCTGCACACGCTCGTCACCAAGCTCGACCTGCGTGACTTTGCCCTGGTCGGCCATTCGATGGGCGGCGGCGAAGTAGCTCGCTACATGGGAAAATATGGAACCAAGAACGTGAGCAAAGCGGTCTTCGTCTCTGCGGTTCCGCCATTCCTGCGTAAAACTTCGGACAATCCTGAAGGGGTCGATGGCAGCGTTTTTGAAGGAATCAAGAAGGCGGTCGTCGCCGACCGGCCGGCATACCTCGCCCAGTTCTGCGCGGATTTCTACAATGTAGACGTCCTGGGTGGCAAACTGGTCAGCAAGCCCGCGGTTCGAGCGAGTTGGAATCTCTCGGTCAGCGCCTCGCCCAAGGGCACGCTCGATTGCGTCGATACCTGGGGAACCGACTTCCGGAACGATCTCAAGGGAGTCGATATACCCACGCTGGTGATTCACGGCGATGCCGACCGAATCGTTCCCTTCCCGAACTCCGGCAAGCGCATGCCAGAGTTTGTGAAAGGAAGCAAAGTGGTGGTGATCGAGGGCGGACCGCACGGCATCGCCTGGACTCATGCGGAAAGAGTCAATCGCGAGCTGCTGGACTTCCTCGGACGAGCCCAGCAAGTCTCGCGAGCAGCCTGATTTCCGGCACCGGGGCAGCAGGATTTCAGGCACCTGCTGCCCATCCCATCCTTGCTTCAGGTGAGGGCGCCTCGGCTTCCGAAACAACACCGCGAGCGAACAGACCTACGAACCCAGAGCGGCGACAGCGAGCGCCGGTGGAATGCGCCTGGCGCATCGCTGTCGGCGAATCTAGAGACCGAGCGCAAGCAGGTGCTATGATTTCAGCCAATTGTAAAATTCATGGACCAAATCCCTTGCTATCAATCGGGTTTCGATGGGTGGCCGGGTTGTGCGTACGGTACACACCTCTGGAGACCCCAAAATGCGTTTGTCTCTCAATGAATCGCCCGATGATCCTGCGGCGGTTCTGTACTCCCGCTGTAGCATCGATCTTTCCTCCCGCGACGTGCTCATTCAGGAAATTCCCTGCCGAAATCTGGAAGAGGTTCTTGGGGGATTCGGGCGTTCGTTTCAGATTCTCGCCGAGCGTACGATCAGCAGCGCGTACACGCCTGAAAATCCGCTGATCGTCAACACGGGAATCCTTACCGGCTCAAACGTCATGACCGGTCTGCGGGCCTACTTCTCCGCCTATAGTCCGCTGAAGAAATCCAATAAGGGACTGCCTGGTGCTATGTGGTCAGCGGGAAGCTGCAAGTTCGGTGCCAAGCTGAAGTGGACCGGACTGGATGAGGTGATTCTAGAGGGGCGCGCGAGCGAGCCGATCATGATTGTGATTCGCCATAGCAACGGCGGACCCGCCGTGGAATTCAAGTCTGCCAAACATCTCCTGGGCCTCGAGTGTTACAAGAAAATTGCACTTTTGAAAGGCGAATACCCGGACGCGCATTTTGCGGTGATCGGGCCGGCCGGAGAAAACTATGGGAATTGCTATTACGGCGCTGTGGGGTTGAGCACGGAAAATCAACTGAAAACCGGTGATGATAAGTGCCGTTGGGCGGGCCGGGGCGGCATGGGAAGCGTCCTGGGCTACAAGAACGTGATTGCGATTGTCGCGCAAGCACCGGATCAGGTCGGCAAGGTCAAGCCGGAAATCCGCGACCTCAACAAGGAGATCGGCACCGGTCCGGGCTCGCGCCGATTCCGTGAGAAGGACCGGGGTGGCCTCGGTGGCACCTGGTCCAACTATGTACCGCTTGATAAATACCATCTCGTGCCGCAGAACAATTTCCGTCCCAAAGACGATGGCCAAGTGCCGCGAATGTTCCGCGACAATGTCGAGCCGGAGTTCGTCATCAAGGCCGAAGCGTGCTTCCACTGCGGTATTCATTGCCATAAGAACATTTACGAAAAGAAAGCCGACGGCTCGCGCGGGCAGTTTCTGACAAAGTTCGATTACGAGCCGGTAAACCTTTTCTCGACCAATCTTGGAATCCACGATCCGCACCAGGTCGCCGAGCTGATTGCCGGCGTCGACCATCTCGGAATGGACCAGATTTCGCTCGGGACGACGATTGCCTATGTGCTCGATTACAACGAACGGCATCCCGGCCAGCCGATCTGTAACGGCGCGACATTCGGCGATTTCGAAAAGATAAGGGAATTGATCCAGGGAACCGGAAGGGGCCGCTATCCGGAAATCGGACATGGCGTCAAACGGCTCTCCGAGAAGCTCGGCGAAACCGGATACGCCATGCAGTGCAAAGGTCTTGAGTTTCCGGGTTACCTTCCAGACACAAATCCGGGATACCCTTGGGCAATCGCCGGCGGCCACATGTCCATGGCGACTCATCTGCTCCTCGCGCTGGAAAATGACACCAGCTTCGAATACTGGGTCAAGGCCATTACCGAGCGGGGACTCTATCAGGTTCAAAGCGATATGACAGGGCTGTGCAAGTTCGCCAGTGTGACTCCACCGAATCTCACCCAGGCACTGAAACACGAGATCGGCCTCGACATTACGACGGAGCGGTTTCTCGCTACGGTTCGTCAGGCTTACATTCGCGGGTTATGGCTGGAACGGAAACAAGGATTCGACCAGTCGGATTACACCCTTCCGTCTGAGGTCTTTGATCGCCCCAATGAAAAACTTGGCGCCGGGCCATTCATTACTCGCGAGTTCTTCTCGGCTCTGAGTGAACGGGTTTGGGCCGTGTTCGACAAGGAAATTGCTGCAATCTGAAAACACGAACCCGGATGTAAGTCGTCCTTCGGGATCTTTACCGCCCGCTTGTGCAGGGTTGGATCGAGAGATAGAGAATCGATCATGATGGATGGGCGCTAACGTCCTGCGGCGGATGCTCAATAGCACTTTGGTTTTTGGTCTATAATGACGACATTCGGATGTTGCGCCTCTTTGTCCCATGCTTGATCGCGGTACTCCTTTTCCCCGGAAGAGCAGCCTTTGCCTCCGTTCCTTCCGTCGGCCTGGAACAAGGTTACCGGTACATGTACAACCTGGATTTTGGGGCCGCTCACCAGGTTTTCCGCGCTTGGCAGGTTTCCCACCCGGGAGATCCGCTGGGCTTTGTTTCCGATGCGGCGTCCTATCTGTTTTCCGAATTTGACCGGCTGCACGTCTTGCAGAGCGAGTTGTTCACCAGCGACAAGAGTTTCGATAAACGCGGCAAGCTTCCACCCGATCCCGCGGCCAGAGCTGCTTTCGATGGGTCGCTGGCCAAGGCGGACCAACTGATCGCGCAGATCCTTGCGCGCTCACCGCAGGATAGCAATGCGATGTTCTCGCAGATTCTCGCCAGCGGCCTGCGCGGCGACTACGCCGCGCTGATCGAAAAGAGAAATCTCGCGAGCCTCGGCTACATGAAAAATTCGCGGCAGATCGCCGAGCGCCTGGTTGTCCTCGATCCGACCTGCTATGACGCCTATTTGGCCGTGGGCGTGGAGAATTACCTGCTGAGCCAGAGTTCCCTACCCGTCCGTTGGGTTCTGCGCCTGAGTGGCGCGCAGACTGACCAGACGGAGGGCGTCAACCACCTTCGAGTGACTGCCGAGAAGGGACGCTATCTCGGTCCATTTGCCAGGTTATTGCTGGCCGTCGCCGCGCTGCGGAATCACGACCGCGCAACCGCCCGTGTGCTGCTCTCCGGGTTGTCACAGGAGTTTCCACAGAATCATCTGTACTCCGAGGAACTGGCAAAAATCTCGCCATAGATCTCGCCATAGAGTGATTCCGGAGTTGGTGCATCCCTGCGATCTCTTTTCCGGGATATACCTGCTGCGAATCCGGGTTGGGCATGAAGCGCAAGGTAGAGAGTGAGTTGCTGGACAGCGATTGCGGAACGCCGGTGGAAATTGCCGCTGCCCTGTCTGATATTTGCCGCGTGAACCGCTGGTTTGGAGGAGTGAGCACCAGCCAGCGCCTGGTGCAGCGGGTGGTGGATGAGTCCGCGCTGCGGCGTGTCGAGCTGCTCGATGTCGGTAGCGGCTCCGGGGATGTTCCACTGGCAATTGCCAGCCGGCTCAATCGGCGCGGAGTGCACCTGTGCCCCACCCTGCTGGACCGGTCGGCCGCTCACCTGCCGCGGGTGCCGGCCACGGTCGTCGGCGATGCCCTCCATCTCCCATTTCCGCCCGAATCGTTCGACCTGGTGACGTGCTCGCTCTTTGTCCATCACCTTGAACCGGCTCTGCTCGGGCACTTCGTCCGGGAGGCCTTGCGCGTGGCACGCATCGCGCTGGTCATCAACGATCTGTTGCGCACCCGGCTTCACCTGGCGCTGGCGATGGCCGCCCGCCCTCTATTCCGTAGCAGAATGGCATGGCGCGATGGGGTCGTATCCATCCGCCGCGCCTACACCGAGCCGGAGCTGCGCGTGTTGCTGAGGGAGACTGGGCGCCGGGTCGAGTTCAGCCGGCACTACCTGCAGCGGGTCGGCGTAATCGTCTGGAAGTGAACGCCAGCGGCCGTTGTTTGGCCATCTCCGGGGCGGTGGTGTCCCTTTGTTCTCCGCCACCTTCCCCGACCATACCCGTTAATAGAAATGAAAAGGTACTAATGAACGGCCTTCGCTTCCGCTCTCTACTTCCTCCGGCCACCAAGCCGCAGTAGCAAGAGGAAGAGGTTGATGAAGTCCAGATATAGGGCGAGGGCTCCTAGCACCGCTGCCTTCCGATCTTCTTCGGTGCCTTCCATTCCCGCAGCGTGCATCCGCTTGATCTTCTGGGCGTCATAGGCGGTCAGGCCCACGAAGATCAGGATGCCAGCGTAAGTCACCAGCCAGTAGAGCCCGGAACTGTGCCAGAAGATGTTGACGACAGAGGCGAGGATAAGCCCGAAGAGCGCCATGAACAGCAGGTTGCCCATGGACGTCAGATCGCGCTTCGTGGTAGCGCCGTAAATGCACATGGCGCCGAACGTACCGGCGGTGATGAAGAAAGTCAGGCCGATGGACTCGGCGGTGTAGATCAAAAAGATCATCGAGAGAGTCAGGCCGTTGAGCGCGGCATAAAACAGGAAGGCGCTGATGGCCATCACCGGGCTCATGTGCTTGATCGCCCAGGAGAGCGCCATCACGATGCCCAGTTCCGCCACGATCAGGACCCAGAAGAGGCCGGAGCCAAAGATCGCCCGGATGAGAGCGGGATTTGCGGCGGTGTAGGCGGCCACCAGGCCGGTGGTGACGAGCCCGCCTGCCATCCAGCCATAAACACGGGTGATGAAAGTGCGCTCCTCGATGATCGACTGCGGGAGCGCATAATGCGGAGTGCCCATGGTGGACATCGTTTCCTCCCTTACGGAGAATGCGAAGGATTATATCGCGGTTGCCTCACGGGATCTGTCTCGGAGCAGCGGGTTAGTCGTCATTTTCCGGGACTGGCAAAAGCCGCCGGCCGTATCCGCGGCGACCCGTCGTGCCGCTCAGTGCTGGTCCTCCGGTGTCTTACCTGAAACTTCGACGGCCAAGCGCTGACGGAGACGCTCGCTGAACCCCACGGGCAATGTGAAGACACGCTCATCTGCGACCAGCACTACAACATTATGAACGCTATCCACCAAGGCTGCGCAGTGGCGGCACTGAGCAAAATGCGCCTCCAGAAGCCGGCGAGTAGCGGGCGTTACGTCGTCGTCAATATAGTCCGAAATTTGGCGCCACACTTCTTCGCAGCTCAAGCTGATCATTTTCGCCCCTTCCCGACCGCGCCGCGAGTTGAGCCCGAACACTGCGCGATGAAAGAATCGCGCAACATGAGACGTGCCCGCAGCAACCGAGTCTTCACGTTCGGAAGACTCAGGCTTAGCGCTTCAGCGGTTTCGGCAATACTGAGACCATTGATGTCCCGCAGGACTAAAACCTCACGGTAGTTGTCCGGCAAAGATGCCACGGCTGCCGCCAATTGCGCCTGAAGTTCTCGCTGTTCGAGAGCCTGACCCGGAATCTCGCGCCAGTCCGCCAACTGTAATGGGGCATACGTGGTTTCCTCAGCGTCGTCGGCCTCCATCAACTCGTCGAGTGAAACTTCCCGTCGCTTGCGCAGCCGCATGCGCGCTTCGTTCACCGTGATCCGAAACAGCCAGGTCGAGAACTTCGACTCGCCTCGAAACAGTCGCAGATTGCGAAACGCCTTAAGGACCGCCTCTTGCGCAACCTCTTCCGCGTCGGCTTCGTTCTGCAGAATCTCCTGGGCGGTGATGTAAACGAGGCGCTCACAGGGCTTGACCAGTTCATAGAACCGCTCGACCTTGCCCGCGAGAACTTCCTTGACGCAGTTCCTTTTCGTCTGCTGCGAACTCCGCGGAACCCAGGCCTCGGTCTCCGTCCATGTCGTTCCCGCTCTTTCCTGCTCGCTCGGATGCTATCATTTGGGAGCGGCTCGCGCACCCACTCCGCTCACAGCTTCGGGCTGCCCGTTCGGGTGCAACTCCTGAGATGTACGTGTGATTCGCGGAATCGCCGCAAGTTACAGGTTGTGATAGCGCGACCCTGGAAAAAACGCGCAATCGGATCGGCTTTTGTCACTTTTCATCATCTGGCACATCGAACCCGTGGGGTGCCCTTGACTACGACACAAAAGGCAATCGATCTTCAGGCTGACAAACCCGCTAAACGGGAAGCAAGACTACCCACTCGTGCTCTCGGCTGCTTCACTCGTCGGGGCAACTGATCCAGGGCGTCTGCGCCATTTTGGTGGCCAGCAGTTCTCTGAAGGTGCTTCTCGGAGTTGCCGGCATTGCAGCAGCAGTGAAAACTTCTTCTTTCCACTCCGACAAAATCAGAGTGCCCTTCCTGCTGGTCTCGGCTGCGCTAGCTTCGCTGACTCTGTACGTGCTGTGGAACGGATGGCGGCTTCGCAAACGGCCGGCCGCACGCTGGCGAATTCGTCCACTGTCGCGCGCTCAGAAGCTTGGCATCGGGTTTAGCCTTCTCGCCTCGGTCCTGACTTGGCTGCTCGTGATCGTCGAAGTAATCGAGCACCCTGTCGCCTTTTAGTCCGCGATTCACGGCAGAACCTGCGTTTGCTGTCTTCAGGTGCGTTCTGAGCTGTAGCACCTGAATCGGCATCCGAGGGAAATCGGCGCGGGCACACCCGGTTTCATGGCGCTCCTGCGACTGACCCGACAACCTCTCCGCACAACTTCAGTTTCGCTAACGCTCCTGAGATTCCAAAAAAGATTCACGCCGGTTGTAACTTCCTGCCGAACCGTGAATCCCACACCGCATGCAGCGCGGTCCAGTTCAAACGCGGATCGCGACTCAAAGGAGCTTGCAATGACCAAATCAATGAAGACCATGATGATCACCGCTGCACTTTCCGGCCTGTTGGGCAGTGCTGCGGCCCAGACCACGCCTCAGTTTGGCTATAAGACCAGCACCCAGTCGAGACTGCTCAAGGCCAGCATGGGAGGCCAGGCTGACACGGATAAGCATTCCTGTAAGGGCAAGAACGACTGCAAAGGCAAAGGTGGCTGCAAGTCGGGCGACAACGGCTGCAAGGGCAAGAATTCGTGCAAGGGCAAGGGTGGTTGCGCCACCGATGGCTCCAAAATGCAACTCCAGGGCGTTTAGTCCGCGCGCCGGTCGCGGGGCCGGCGTACCTACTTCCGGCCCCTTTGAAAATCACTGATTCAGATAACGGAGTGAAACATGCCAGCCAACCGTTTCAATGGTTTCACTGAATACGGAATCGGCATCGGGCTACGAATTCCGCATTACACCCACATTCTCACCAGAAAGCCGGTGGTGGACTGGTTCGAAATCATCTCTGAGAACTACATGGTGGATGGCGGCCGGCCCGCTTGCGATACTGGATCAGATTCTCGAGCAGTATCGCGTCGTCCAACACGGTGTCTCGATGTATTTCGGATCGGCGCAGCCGCTGAACCGGGAGCATCTGAAGCGGCTGAAAGCGCTCGTGCGCCGCACGAAAACCCCCTGGCTTTCCGATCACCTCTGCTGGGGCAGCGTCGACGGCCGCTACACTCACGACCTGCTGCCCATACCGTACACGTGGGAAGCGGTGAAGCTGACCGCGCAAAAGGTCCGGCAGGTGCAGGACTACCTCGAAATACCGGTTGCCGTCGAGAACGTCAGTAGCTACGCGGAATTCCACGACTCCCAGATGACGGAGTGGGAATTCCTGAATGAAGTGGTAGAGCGCGCTGATTGCGGTATTCTGCTGGACGTCAACAATATCTACGTCTCGTCGATGAACCACAATTTTGATCCACGCGTTTATGTGGACGCGGTTCCCGGCCGAGCGCGTAGCCCAGATCCACATTGCCGGCCACTCGCGGTATGAGAAATACATCCTCGACACGCATGACCACCCGGTGATCGATCCCGTCTGGTCGCTGTATGCGCGCGCTATTCGCCGCTGCGGCCCGACTGCGACCCTTGTTGGAGTGGGATGACAAGATTCCGTCGTTCGACGAGGTCCACGGCGAGGCGCTGAAAGCGAACCGGTTCCTCGCAAGCAATTCAGGCGTCGCTCCAGTGCCAAACGTGGAAGTGAGTGAACTCGCGGAGGCCGATCGCATGAGCGAACTGTTACACTTGCAGCGCTGGATGGCCGATGCGGTTATGCAGCCTCTAACACGCGATTACCGCATGCGGCATCACGCGGGCGGCCGATCCGTGAAGCAGCAAATTACCGATGTCATCAAGCCGAATGACCGATTGTCGAGCTTCGAGCGGCTTGAGATCTATAACCGCCAATATTGGTTCCGCGTGCTCGATTCCTTCGCCGAGGATTTCCCCGGCCTCCGTGCTGTAGTTGGCGCAACTGCATTTGACCGCATCGCAATTGCGTACATCTCCCAGTACCCATCGCGGTCCTACACGCTCGGCGCACTGGGGTCACGGCTGGCGTCCTGGATGTCAGCCAATCCTGGTCTCCTTGGCGACCGCAAGAAGCTTGCGCTTGAGATGGCCAAGCTGGAGTGGGCACACATTGCGGCATTCGAGGCGGCAGAGTATCCTGCACTGGCTACCGCGAATGGCATCGACGGCAGCACTCGACTGAAGTTGCAACCGTACCTGCACCTGTTTCATTTCCACTATCCCGTAGATGACCTGCTGCTTGCCGTTCGACAGGCAGAAAACAATGGCGGGCTCTCACCGCAAAGGCGGCGGCAGCTACTACGAGATCTCGCCCCTGGCCCGATATATCTCGCTGTGCACCGCGCCGAATTTTCAGTGCACTACAAACGACTCGACCCCGAAGCCTTTCGCCTGCTCCGCAGCATTCAACGTGGTGCGTCGCTGGGGGAAGCTGTGGAAGCGGCATTTAAGGGCAGCAGAGTCCCTGCCGAGCACTGGCCGCATTTGATCGAGGGATGGTTCGCAAACTGGATGGAACTCGGCTGGTTCTGCTCATAGGCACAGCTCAGAGCGAAATGAGCTCAGGTGCTTTAGAAAGGATTGAAGAAGCTTATGCACAATAATCGTGTCAATTCGCATTATCTCTGCTGGCTACGCACTCCTCGCGCGGGTCGCTTCTTCGTTGCAGTCCCCATTCTTGTTGGTCGTGCGCTTGTACTGGGGCTGGCAGTTCATGCAGACGGGATGGGGAAAGTTCCACAACCTTGCCCGCGTCGCCCAGTTCTTTACGTCACTGGGCATACCTTTTCCCCACGCGAATGCCGTCTTGGTAGCGTCCATTGAATTCTTCGGTGGTGCGCTCCTAATCATCGGCTTGGGCTCCCGCATCGTGGGTCTGGTGCTCAGCTTCAACATGTTGGTGGCCTACATCACGGCCGACCGCGAAGCTTTGAGCTCGATCTTTTCCAGTCCTGGAAAGTTCTATGGCGCCGATCCCTACACGTTCCTGTTTGCGGCACTGCTGGTGCTGATCTTCGGTGCAGGTTTGTTTTCTCTGGACCACCTTTTGGGGCTTTTCATGCGTGCAAGAAGGACGAGGTTGATCTAACGCCCATGACTCAGGCTGTGGCCAACGCGACTCCGCTTGAACCATCTCGACGCGCCTAGCTTCGATCAGCTTCGGAGGGCAACATGTTCCGGAATTGCCTGCTGCTCTGAACCCGAATCTCTTCCTCGAGCCCTTTCTTACCGGCGGGAGCAAGCTGGACGTCGATACCTCCTGCATTACTGGCAATAAGATGTTATTTCTCCCGAAGCTTCTGTAACTATTCTTCGAGAATCGCGTCTCATATGCATCAGGATTGGAGGTACGTCGTCATGCTCGCGACGTTTGCTGCGTGTTTCTGTGATTCTGGGATTCACGGTTTCTCTTGCCGCCTGTATGGCGAATGCCGCTCCAAAAACGCCAATTCCTTCCGCGAAGGTGGACTTTTCGCTAGCTTCGACCCCAGCCAAACAGACGGCAGTATTCGCTGGTGGCTGTTTTTGGGGAACTCAGTCGGTCTTTGAAAGGGTGAAGGGCGTCGTCAAGACTACGGCGGGATATGCCGGAGGCTCCGCCTCGACAGCAACCTACGATCAGGTAACAACGGAAACGACCGGGCATGCAGAGTCCGTCGAAGTGGTTTACGATCCTTCCAAAATCACCTATGGCCAATTGCTTCGCGTCTTCTTTTCCGTCGCCCATGATCCGACGCAGCTCAATCGGCAGGGACCGGACGTAGGTACCTCGTATCGTTCCGCAATCTTCTACCTCAATGACGACCAGAGGCGCATTGCGACCGCCTACATCGCGCAACTCGACAATGCGAAGGTTTTTCCGGGGCGGATTGTCACCCAGGTGACGCCGCTGAAAGGCTTCTACCGCGCCGAGGACTACCACCAGGATTACGCGCTCCACAACCCGGACAATCCCTACATTCAGGTCTGCGACCGCCCAAAGATCGAAATGCTGAAACAGCAGTTTCCAGAACTCTTTGTCGATTATGCGGGGAAACACTGAGCGCTGGTTGGTCCGGATACTCGGCACGCAAAGAACAGGGGATTCGGATTCAGCCCGCGGTTCGTTACGGGAGGATGACGGAAGCAAACGGAAGTTATGCGTAGACCGGGAGGACAGCACAAGAGATCGGAGAGTGGCGTGGAGGATTGGCGGCTGTGGCGGAGATTTGCGCTGCTTGAAGGGCGGCGGGTTTCGGCCGGAGCGGAAGATGCCATCCTCCACGAGGCATTTTTACCGAGCCTTGGCGGATGGTCGGGGTTTGCGCGTTTGCTTGCTCTGTTTCACACGATAGCTCTCGCCGTTCAATTCCAGGATGTGTACATGATAAGTGAGACGGCCGGCCTTCTCTCAAAAGGCAATGGCGCTGTCCGCTCGTTCCAATTTTTGCGTTTCCTATAAATCGAGTTCCGGAAACTCTGAATCACGTACGAGAACAGTCCGAAATTAGCGCAGGCTTTCCTCAGCCAGCTATTAACAATAAAGGACTTATCAGCATAGCGAGCGAGTGAATCGGCGCTAGCCCCTGCAAGGCCGTTCCATCGCTCTTTTGTATCCGCTCATAAGACCCGTCAGGCAAGAGATACAAGTTTCCTTTTCCGATAATCAGGTACAGCATCGCACAATTAAATTAAGACTGAGAATTTCTGTTTGGCAATGGCTTTGTTCGCTAAACCCGAATCTTGCAGCAGGTCGTATCGGCGGGCAGGGAGCGAAGGTGAGTTCGCGGGTGGCGAAGGGACTCTTAGTGAGATA
Source organism: uncultured Acidobacteriota bacterium (assembly GCA_963786555.1). GTDB lineage: Bacteria > Acidobacteriota > Terriglobia > Terriglobales > Acidobacteriaceae > CAWBRT01. Next base: position 362,398 of record CAWAZO010000011.1, on the reverse strand, counting down.
CTAATTGCGTTCATTCGATACTTTGCTGAAAACTCATACGCACACACCACAAGAAGGATTGCGCGCGCATCCCCAGATGAAAGGACCGCGGTGTGCGATTGCGCGCGAAGCGACGAGCACCGTCGATGCACCGCGAGGTCCGGACCACGTGGCATTGAATCGAGCGATGTTATCAAGGACCGTAACCTGGTGCCGAACCGGGCTGTCGGCGAAGCGCACCGAGGAGATATTGAAAGTGATCCGCGACTTCGACCAGGTAAAAGACGTGTCGCAGTTCACGCAGATGCTCCATCGACGTACTGTCGTCGGCTGAAAATGAGCCGGTGTGTCGTTAGAAGTCGCTGGGAAAGACCCCCGGTTATTAGCTTAATCGCGCGGTTATGCGTCCGCAACGGCGGAATGCCATCGAGTGAATGGCATCGCTAACAAATTGAAACATGCGGCGGTTATCACCCCAATCGATGGCGACCGCCTTGGATTGTTTTGAGAACTGGACTGTAACTAGGATTTACAGGATGTCGAGGCGTTACTTGTCGTGATAGAAACGCAATCGGCAAATGGAGGAACTATAGATGAGTACCAGGGCACTGGCCGCAAACATCGTCGACTGCCAACTTGATACACTGCCTGCCGAAACGATCCAGGAAGCGAAAAAATGTTTCTTGAATTTTCTGGCTAACGCCATTGGAGCACACCGTCACCCTTCCATGGCCATGATGCTGAATGTGGCCAAGGAGATGGCGAGCACTCCGCAAGCGACTGTCCTCGGAACCAATATCCGGACGGACGTTCAATTCGCGGCGATACTGAATGGTATGTCGTCGAGCATGTTCGACTTCGATGACACCTTTCTCGACACGATCCTGCACCCGAGCGCTCCGGTTTTTCCCGCGCTTGTAGCTTGGGGCGAGCACAAGCCCCTTTCAGGGCGACTGTTCCTGCAGGCGTTTGTGATAGGAGTCGAAATCGAAGAACGTGTGGCTCAGTTCCTGGGCCGCAAGGGCCATTACGAGAAGGGCTGGCATGTTACCGGCACCGCGGGGACCTTTGGCGCAACGGCGGCAATGGGCAGGGTGCTCGGCCTGTCGAAGGAACAGATGCTGCACGCAATCGGTATTGCCAGTACACAGACAGCCGGAGTTCGAACAATGTTCGGGACTTATGCAAAGCCTATTCACGCAGGAAAATCCGCTGCGAATGGGATGATCTCGGCCATGCTTGCCAAGGAAGGTATGACCAGCTCCCTCGAACCTCTGGAAGCGCCAAAAGGCTACGGCTTCTTGGCTTCGGACTCTTGCGACGTCAGCAAGTTGTCGGCCCCGTGGGGCGACGAATGGTTGATTATGAAGAATACCTATAAGCCCTACGCTTGCGGTATAGTCGCCCATCCTGCCATTGATGCTGCGGTGAGGCTGCGATGCCGTGGCGTGAACGCTTCTGATATACGGTCCATATCTCTCGAAGTGCACCCACTGGCCCTGGAGTTGACTGGCAAGCCCGAACCTAAAGACACCCTGGAAGCTATCTTCAGCGTGTACCACGGTGTTGCGGTTGGCATTCTGGAAGGAAAAGCGGGGAACTGGCAATACACGACCGAAAGGGTCTGTGACTCCGATGTCGTCGCTATGCGTCGTAAGGTCAAGGCGACCGCCACAACTCGCATGGGTGTAGACCAGGCATTACTGAAGGCGGAACTGAACAATGGCGATGTAATCGAAATTTTTGTAGAGACCGTGCGCGGAAGCTTGCAAAACCCGCTCTTGGATAAGGACCTCGAAGCGAAGTTCAAGGACATGACCTCCCCGTATTTGTCTCAGGCTAAGCAAGATAAGATTTGCACCCTGGTATGGCGACTGGATCGAGAGTCTTCGGTGCAGGAAATTGTCGATCTCTGTAGGTCCGACAAGTAACCGGTGAGCCTCTTCCGATAGCTGCCCGCCGTAAAGGTCTAAGGATTAAGAAAGGGCATTCCATGAGTCAGATCACCGTTTCCCAAGCGGTCGCTCCGAGTAGTTCCGAAGCAATGGCGTCCAAGGCTTCAGGAACCCCGCAAGGTACGGCGGGAGGGCAGCCTGTGACTTCGAGTCGACTCGACAAAGTCAAGGTGCTGAAATGTGTCTTTTTAGTCGCATTAGTCGGCGCGTTTTTCGTTATCAGGCCGCCAAGCGGGTTGTCAACCCAGGCTTGGCGGCTGGCCGGCCTGTTTGTGGCGTCGATCGTGGGTGTGATGATCCAGGTGATGGCGGAACCGGCGCTGCTGTTGATTGCAATCACCATTTCCGCCTTCGTAGTTCCGCTTCATGACACGCTGGTTGGGTTTGGGGATAGTTCAGTATGGCTTGTCATGATCGCGTTCATGCTAAGTATTGGGTTCAAGAAATCCGGATTGGCGCGTCGAGTCGGCATAATGCTGGTTACGTCATTCGGCAAGACGTCGCTCAGGGTAGCGTATTGTCTGAGCTTTATGGACACGCTTCTCGCCACCACTGTACCTTCGGTGCCCGGACGGACCGGCGGACTGGTGTTTCCACTAGCCGAAGGCGTTATTCAGGCGGTGGACCCGGAGCCGAGTAAGAACCCCCGGCGCATTGCCGGATATCTGACTCTCGTTATGTACATGGTTGCGATGACGACAGGCAGCTTGTTCATTACCGGCATCGCCGCCAATGCGTACAGCGCTAAACTGGCGAGCCAGATGCTGGGTATACAGGTAAACTGGAGTGTGTGGGCGATTGGGGCTCTTCCAGGGTACTTGGGAATACTCTTTATTCCATGGTTCATTCTGAAGGTATTTCCTCCCGAAATAAAATCGCTTGAATCGATAGGGGAGTCATTTGGGATAAAGCTGAAAGAGATGGGGCCGGTAACCCGCCGGGAATGGGCTGCTCTGTTGGTGTTCGCCGTTGTACTGGTGCTGTGGGCAACGGGCAGCCGCACCCACATCGACGCCACCGCAGTTGGTTTTGTCGGTTTGTCATTGATGCTGATTTTTCGCGTAGTCGAGTGGAAGGACGTGGCTGAGGGCAAGGAAATATGGAGCACCATGATATGGTTCGGTATTATCATTGGATTCTCTTCAGCTCTGGCCAAAGTGAAGTTCTTCGTCTGGCTTGCCGCGATGCTAAAGACTTGGCTTCCCACTCAAGGCATGTCCACCTTCACGGCATTGGTCATCATCGCCCTGCTGGTCAACCTGACGCATTATTTGTTCGCATCGACGATGGGCTACATCGCGGCGCTCGCCCCGGTGTTTTATTCGTTTGTCTTAACTACTAACGCTCCGAGATATCCGGCTGCATTTTTGGTAATGTTTCTGATGATTACTTCGTCGTCTCTAACGCACTATGGCAACATTGTAGGCCCAATGCTCTTTGCTCAAGAGTATGTACCGAAGAAGACGTGGTGGAGTATCGGGTTGATGGTGGCTACATTCCATACTGTCGTGTATTTGACTGTTGGCCTTGCGTTTTGGAAATGGATCGGCTATTGGAACTGAAAGTACTTGACTGACAGAAGCTAAGTGACGGTGCGGCGGGTAAGTAATAATAAAAAGTACCCGCTGCTTTGGAGGATTGCAATCGTCTCGCAGCAGACCGGGGCGCCTCGATCGGAACATTAGAAGCTTTGCCTGTACTGCGGTCTTGATTGGAATCGTAGTGGAGCCTTGACTTATTCCACCCCCGTAAGGTAGTTGCGGCTACGAGTTCAGCTTCGAAAAGATGCTGCGGGAGCGACAAAACGCGTGCTTCCTTGCCGTGACTTTGCCCCCACCATTCGCTCCGGTAAAATCGTCTATTCTCCAATGGAAAGGAACACATAATGACCAAAGTTCTGATCGTGCATGGCGCCGGCATGAATATGCGCGGGAAAGCGCAGATTGAAATCTTCGGCGCTATGACATTGCCGGAGTACGACCAGCATATCCGCAAGTATGCGTCCGAGCTGGAAATGGAAATCGAGATTTTCCACTCGAATATCGAAGGTGAGGTTGTCAACAAGTTCTACGAGGCACATGAACGGGGGGTAGATGCGGCGATCATCAATCCCGCCGGCTATACAACCGGCTATCCGGCGTTGATGACCGCAATCTCGCAGGTGCGTTTCCCGACCATCGAAGTGCATATTTCGAATCCGGCACGGCGCGGCAAGGATTCCGAGATTGCGCGGGTGAGCCGCGGAGCGGTGACCGGCTTTGGCGTCTTCGGTTACTACATTGCGTTGCGCGGCATCGAGGAGTTGTTGAAGGTTCGGTAATTGACACGCCGGTCCGAGTAGCGATTTATGAAATTAAGATGAACAAAATAGGGGTTTGGTCGCGACCAATAGGAGGGAGGGACGTCTTGCAGTCGCTCGGAGTGGCTGATGGTCGCAGGAATTTTGGGTTACCCGCCGGGTTACCACGACCGCAAGTTACTGAAACTAAAGAATGGCGGAGGGAGAGGGATTCGAACCCCCGGTAGGATTGCTCCTACAGCGGTTTTCAAGACCGCCTGTTTCAACCGCTCACACATCCCTCCGCGCGAGCGAACGGCTTTACTTTCTTTATTGTACGATAACCGAATGACCACCGTGCGGAGCGAGGCTGCCCAGTTGATTTACGATTCCCGCCGATTACGTTGTTGTGGCGCGGAATCGGACTGAAGCACCGGTTTCCAGCGCACTCCTGCATTTTTCGTTCCCCAGTTTTTACGGAACATCTGGCAGACGCAGCGCCATGCCGCGCCCAGCTTCAGGTTGTCGACGTGCTCAGCCGCCTCGCCCTGGCGCGATACAGAGTCTAGGTGAAGCGCGTTGGCCAGTCCACTTGCGGGTTGGATGGCCGGGTGTACTTGGTGATGAAAAACGCCGGGATGATGTTCAGAATAGAACCCAATCATATCGACCTGCTCGCCCTTGATGCTATCGCTGGCCTTCGAGTTGGCGAACAACTCCTGGGTGATCGGCTCGCCCTCACTCCTGTCTACATTGATATGACAATCGATCTCCGCCGGCGCTCCGGCAAGGAGGAACCAAAATGGGTTGGAGGAATTGGCTTCTCCGCCTATCGCATGCCGTAAAGAAGGCTTGCCGCCGTTGAGTAGTGAGATGGCAAAACATCTGTAGTCATTTCGTGCCGTCTTTTCGCAGGGGTTGCACGCGATACTCATCGGGTGCGATCTTTCCGCTAAACTGATAGGGTGCTGAAGCAACGCCTTGAATTCCGGCCGGAAAGCGATGAGCAGTTCTTCGAGCAACTGCCGGCATCGCCCGCCGTGTTTGCGCTTCGTGGCGAGCCCGGTGCGGAAGCCTACATCAGCAAAACCGCCAATCTGCGACGACGCGCACGGCGCCTGCTTGCCACGCCGGGCAAACCGCATACCGGACCCGATGTCATCGCAACCGACGCCAGCACGACGGTTCCGGCCAAGCCCGATGCCACGCTTCGGCGGCTCAATCTGCGTGATCGCGTGCACTGGCTCGAATACTCGCCGACGGGCTCCGACTTCGAATCCAGCTTCCTGCTCTATAAGCTGCTGCGGCAGGAATTTCCCCAGGCTTACGAGCGGCGTCTGCGGTTGCGCCCCGCGCCCCTGCTGCGCCTCATTCTGGAGAACCGCTACCCTCGACTGGTGGTCACCACCCGTCTCGGCGCTCTGCACGGGAAATCCGCTTACTACGGGCCGTTTCCAACCCGCGCCGCCGCCGAGAAGTTCGCCAGCGATACGCTCGATTTCTTCAAGGTGCGGCGCTGCGCCGAAGAGCTGAACCCCGACCCGGCATTTCCCGGCTGCATTTATTCGGAAATGAAAATGTGTCTTGCGCCTTGCTTCCGCGGATGTACCGACGAGGTCTACGCCGGCGAGGTCGCGCAGTTGGAAAATTTTCTCTCGAGCGGCGGACATTCGCTGCTCTATGCGGTGGCCGCCGAGCGCGACCGCGCCAGCCAGGCGCTCGAGTTTGAAACCGCAGCCGCGATGCACGCGCGCTTCGAGAAAGTTCAGGCCCTGATGCGCGAGTTGCCCGAGATCGTTCATCGCCTCGACCAACTGCGGGGCGTCATGATCCAGCCGGCTGCCCAGCCCGGCGCGGTGGCGCTGTTCAGGATTGAAGGCGCGCGTATTCTCGATCCCGTCGCCTTCGCCCCGGCCGGCACCATTACGATTGACGCCCAGGGCACCGACTCGTTTGGCCGCGCCGCGGAGTGGAAGATCAAGACCCCGCACTCGATGGAAGCGCGGGCGACCGAGGCGCTCGCTTCAGTCGCGCCGGCCCAGGTCAAATCGGGCCAGGAACTCATGGAACATCTCTCGATTCTCAAGCGCTGGTACTATCGCGGCTCCAAGGTCGGCGAACTCTTCCTGGCCGACGACAAGGGAGAGCTTCCCATGCGGCGCATCATACGCGGCATTTCGCGGGTGCTCAAAGGCGAGCCGCCGCTACCGGATCTCACCGAGATGGCGCGCGATTACTGGATCAATCGCGGGCGCGAGTCGGAAATCAAGCCCGAGTAGCGGCCCTCAGATACGCCAATTACCAATCGGGACATAACTTGGATGTCATGCTGAGCGTAGCGAAGCATCCCTGAGAACTGTCCCACCCTGCGCCGCTCTGGATTTTAATGAAATCCGCGCCTCAGTCTTACGCTGTGCGGGGATTCGGGTTCCTTCGCTTCCCACCCCAGCAACGGCGAAAGAGGCCGTCGCCGGGGACCCCGGTTTCGCTCAGGATTTCAGCAGGCGGCTCGGAAGCCGCCTCAGCGTCTCAACTTCGCTCTCTGGTGGTCGCTCAGAATGACATCTCTAACCCAAACCGGCGCCACCTCAGGATGACATTACCTATGCGTTTTTCAGCAGCCTGCTAGATTTCCCCACTCTGATCCGGCTTTCAAATCCCCGCGCGTCTTGCGGAAGATCACCCGAATTCCCCGCCGCCAGTGCTCGTCGAGGCCCAGCAGCCTCCACTCAATTTCCGGCGCAAGATGCCGCAGCAGGCAATCGGTCGTGGGATGGACGTGCAGCGACGGCGTGGCCATCAGCAGCAGCGGAGGCTCCGGCGAGAGCTCGCGTCCGGGAAAATAGCCAAAGCGCTGGAACTCGCCGCGTAGCTGGTGCCAGCGCACGCGCGCCCAGTAGTCGAGCCCCTGCAAGGGCAGGTGCATATCTTCTTCCGCTTTCAGCTCGATCACCACCAGCCGCCCTTCGCGAGTCACCCCGAGCAGGTCGATCATGGCGCGATCTCCGGCGGCGAAGGCCGGCACTTGCGAGTAGACAACTGTAGGGTCGAGCCGCTCGTCCAGTGCGCTGAGGTCTCGCCTGACGCTCGCCTCCAGCCATCGCTCCGGGCTGCTGCGATGCAGCGGATGATGGCGATCCGCCCCGTCGCGCATCACCGCCAGCCGCTTGACGAAGTCGCGGAAGCGCGGCTCGGTGCTGGCGTCCACCAGGATTTCCGGGCCCACGGCCGGCGCTTCAGTGTCCGGAAAGAGCAGGACCGGCTCGGTGCGAAAGCTGCCCGCGACCTCGCGCATCGTGGCGCGGGCGAATTCCAGGCCGTGATAGCGGAAGGAAATTTCGGCCGCCGAGACGACCTCGACTTCCACTGGCGGCAGAATCTGCCGGACCCGCGCAATCGCCTCGGCGAAGCGTGCGGCGGCCCGCTCGCGATCCGGAGCCTGCACCAGCCGGGTGGAAAGGTTGCCGGCATCGCGCGGATCGAGTTCCTCCACGCTTTCGGCCAGCTCGTCGAACTCCGAAAGCTCCCACCGGGCAAGCTCCGGGTTGAGATGCGCCAGCCGCAGCCGCACCACCTCCGCCCGGCCGCGCGGGACGAACAGGCGCGTCCCGGCGATGACCATGCGGTCGGCGTAGCGCTCGCGGCAGTGCTCCATCCAGAGCACCGCGGTCGCAATGATCGCGTCGACCACCGGCTGCGCCTCGCCCTCGCCGACTCCCACCACGGCCATCGCCGAGTTGCCGCGCCGCAGCATACCGCGCACATAAGCCGGCCCGAACGAATGCTCCAGGTCGGGCGCAGAAACCAGGCTTTGCACCGTCCATCCCGGGCTCGACTTCTCCAGCAGCCGCCCCAGCAACCGCTGAAATCCGGCGCGGGCGAGACGTTTCGCCGTCGGTGCCCGCCGCTCGCGGTCGCCGCAGATTTCCAGCCGTGTCGGCTTCGTCTGCCCAAAGCGCAGCACTTCCAGCTTGAGCACGCCGTTTTTGGTCGCCGCCCCGACGACCCGGCGCACGATGTTGCGCTCCTCCGACCAAATCTGCAAGACGCAGCGCTCGCCCTCCGCGCGCACGGAGAACCTGGCCGTGCTGAAGTCGAACAGCACCTCGCCGTTCTCGACGACCAGCGCCGCCGGAGCCTTGGCGATGATCGCATTCAGTTGCTCGGAAACGAGTTGATAGAGAGGAGGGTTCATACCGGGGTCAGTTCTGAATTCTTCCTCGTCAGATTTAAAGATCGAGCTCTCTTAAGCCGATCTCTACGGTTCATTTCGCTCACAATCATAGATATCAAGTACCAGAGCCAAGTGCGCTGTACAGGCGAAAAGTCATAGAAGTAGTGGGCCGCTCCTTGAAAAAGACTCGCTCCTCTGTGTGAACCGAGGACTCTCTTACTGAGACTGTCAAACAGATGCTCTAGATCGATTGCCTCCGTATGCTCAGGATGCTCAAGTCGCGCATCTAACGAACTGCCATCTACCTTACAAAGCTCGACCGCACAATTAGCGACTTCCAGCTCGTGGCGCAGTTGGAAATACGGGTCTTTGACGGTTTTCGGTGGTAGCCCTGCGACTTCTTTGGCCAGTTTACGTTGCCTCGTGTCCCGCTTGTAGCAAGATGCGCACAAGCCCTTACAGACAATCGGAAGATTCGGATTTCGACACCATTGGCATGTCTCTTTCGCTTGAAAATCCTTAATATGGTCGCGAATGCGATCTTCAAATAGCTGAAGCTGCGTTGGGTTCCCAGCCGATATCGCTCTACCTCCGGCATAAGTATCTTCTCAAGCTGCCTGTGCTGCGATCAGGGCTAGCATCTACTTTCGATTCCCATTCTCCAATGTAATTTCTCAAAAGCAAGTACCTAGACCTAAAAATGTCAACGAATTATTTTTCCCGACGTGCTGTTCATCCGTTGGTGTATCCAAAATTTCAAGAGGATGTCATGGCGACCGGAGCGAAGCGGAGTGGAGCCACCCATTGTTTTCGGCAGCAGAAACAAAAGATGGCTCGAATTCGCTCGCCATGACAGTTTGATATGTCGGCCCGGTGCCCCATATCTGCGCGCCTTTCGCAGATGTGGGAATCTAACTCACCCACCCGGCTAGCCGGGAACTGACCGCACCGCCGCTTCTCACCGCCTCCTGTGGGATAATCGTTGATTGCCCGCCCCTCCGGAGTCTTGCAGGGTAGCTGGGGCATCTAACTGGTGTGACTATGGATATGGTTCAAGACAAAAGGTTTTTCTTCCAAAAATACGGCCTCAACGCCTCCGACGTGCAGCGCTATCTGGCGGCCGGCGCTGTCGGCTGGCGGCGACTACGCCGACCTCTACTTCGAATACATGACGGCGACCTCGCTCGGCCTCGATGAATCGATGGTCAAATCGGCTTCGCAGGGAATTTCCGCCGGCTGTGGGGTTCGCGTCATTGCCGGCGAGCGCACCGGCTACGCCTACACCGATGACCTGGCGCCGGAGAGGATTCTGCACGCGGCGCGCACGGCTGCCCTGATCGCGCAGGGTCCGTCCAAGGTTCCAGTGGTGGACCTGAAGGAGCATGCGGCTCACAACCTGTATCCGGCGGCGCCCGTCGATTCCGCGGTGGGCGAGAAGGTTGAGCTGATCCGGCGCGCCGACCGCGCGGCCCGCGCCTACGATCCGCGGATCACGGAAGTGCGCGCCAGCTACGCCGAGGAGCTTGCGCCGTATTCTCATCATCGGCTCCGACGGCACCTTTGCCGAAGACGTGCAGCCGCTCTCGCGGATGAGCGTGTTTGTCATCGCCCGCTCGGGCGAGACCTCGGCTCGCGGCACCGCCGGAGGCGGCGGACGCCACGGCATGGAAGTGTTTCTCACCGAAAAGACTCCCGAGCACTTTGCCCGGGAAGCCGCCCGGCAGGCCATCATTCAACTGGATGCGCGCGAGTGCCCGGCCGGCGAAATGGAAGTTGTGCTGGGACCGGGCTGGCCCGGCATCCTGCTGCACGAAGCCATCGGCCACGGTCTTGAGGCCGACTTCAATCGCAAGCAGACCTCCGCTTTTTCCGGCCTGCTCGGACGACGCGTGGCCAGCGACAAGTGCACGGTGGTCGATAACGGCACCCTGCCCAGCCGCCGCGGCTCGCTCAACGTCGACGACGAGGGCAATGCCACCCAGAACACGGTTCTGATCGAAAACGGAATTCTCAAGGGTTATCTCAGCGACCGGCTCTCGGCCAAACTGATGGGGTTGCCGAACACCGGCAACGGACGCCGCGAGAGTTACGAGCACATCCCCATGCCGCGCATGACGAACACCTACATGCTGGCCGGCGAGGATTCTCCCGAAGACATCATCCGCTCGGTCAAGCACGGCGTTTATGCCGTCAACTTCGGCGGCGGGCAGGTGGACATTACCAACGGCAAGTTCGTCTTCTCCGCCTCGGAGGCTTACCTGATCGAAGACGGCAAGGTCACGGCGCCGCTGAAGAACGCTACCCTGATCGGCAACGGCCCCGACGTTCTCACCCGCGTCAGCATGGTCGGCAACGACCTCAAGCTGGATGAGGGTGTCGGCACCTGCGGCAAAGATGGCCAGTCGGTTCCGGTTGGCGTGGGAATTCCAACTTTAAAGATTGACCGCCTTACCGTCGGCGGCACGGGGAGCGCGCAATGACAACAAGACGATTGCTCAGGCAGGCTGCAAGGGTTTTTCTTTGGGAATCACAGGGGAGCGCGCAATGAACACCGAGACCGAAACGGCGACTGCGGCCGCCTCGCAACTTGAATTAAAGGAGATCGCCGCCGGCGTGGTGCGGCGCGCCATGCAGTGCGGCGCCACGGCGGCCGAATGCGTCATTCGCGACGGCACGGAATTCTCCACCGTGGTTCGCCTTGGCGAGGTCGAAACCCTGAAGGAATCCGGCAGCAAGGCGCTCGGCATAAGGGTTTTCGTCGGTCAGCGCGCGGCCAGCACCTGGACCAGCGATCTTTCGCCGCAGGGCTTGCAGCAGATGATCGACTCCGCCCTGGAATTGGCGAAGGTTACCACCGAAGACCCTTTTGCCAGCATTCCCGAGGCTTCCGCAACTCGGCTCCATCGCCGGCGATCTCGATCTCTATTACGACGATGTCAATTCGCTTTCCACGGCCGATCGCATCGACTATGCCCGGCGGGCGGAACGCGCCGCGCTCGATTTCGACCCGAGAATCTCAAACTCCGAAGGCGGCACGTTCGATGTCGCCACCGGACGCAAGGTGCTGGCCAACTCTCATGGCTTTCTGGGCGAATTCCAGCGCTCCTATTGCTCGGTTTCCGCCGTTCCTATCGCGCGCGACGAAGAGGGCAACATGCAGCGCGATTACTGGTACTCGGTTTCGCGCACCATGCAACAAGCTGGAGTCGGCCGAATCGGTCGGCCAGACGGCGGCCAAGCGCACGCTGCAGCGCCTCGGCGCGCGCAAAGTGAAGACCACTCGGGTTCCCGTCATCTTCGATCCCCAGGTCGCGCGCTCGCTGCTGGACCACATCTTCGAGGCCGCCAACGGCGACAGCATCTATCGCAACGCTTCGTTCCTCACCGGCAAGCTGGGCGAGCAGATCGCGGGTGAAAACATCACCGTGATCGACGACGGCACCATTCCCGGAGGCTTCGGCAGCAGCCCGTTCGACAGCGAGGGCGTGCCGACGCGGCGGACGGTGGTGATCGAGAACGGCGTGCTCAAGTCGTATCTGCTGAACACTTACGCCGCCAAGAAACTTGGCCTTGCCACCACCGGCAACGCCTCGCGCGGACTGGCCGGAACCCCCGGCATCGGCTCCGGCAACTTCTTTCTGAAGCCCGGCGCGAAAGCTCCGGAGCAGATCATCGCCGACGTCAAGGACGGCCTTTACGTGACCGAGTTTCTCGGCTTCGGAGTCAACCTGGTGACCGGCGATTTCTCGCGCGGCGCCGGCGGACTTTGGATCGTCAACGGCGAGCTGACCTACCCGGTCGAGGAGATCACGGTCGCCGGCAACCTGAAGGAAATGCTGCGAAACATCTCTGAAATCGGCAACGATCTCGAATTTCGCGGCTCGGTTGCCTGTCCCACGATCCGCATCGACGGCATGACGGTCGCCGGCGAATAGCGTTCCACAAAAGCCGGGACCGGCACTCGTCTGGCCCGGCTTTCGTTACCGCCTGAATTCAAAAGCAGTTCCGAGTTTATTCCGCCCAAACAACGTCATTCCGAGCGAGCGACGCTAAAGCAATTCCCGAGTTTGATGTATCCCAAAATTTACAAGGAGGTGTCATGGCGACCGGAGCGCCGAGCGCCAGTGGCCGGAGCAGCCGAGCCGCGTACCTGACATTACATTCGCTCAGCAAGAAGCGGTTCGGGCGCGGAGTGGAGCCACCTTTGTTTTTCAGCAATGGGAATAAAAGGTGGCTCGACTGCGCTCGCCATGACAGTTTGATCTGGTGGGATATACCTCCTGAGGAATCTTGCGTTTGCTTTGCTGTGGCAAACGTAACTATCCCCCTCGTCCGCCCTTGCGGCTTACCTGCGGTTCACCAACTCAGCCGGTTTGTTCAATTCCGGCTGCACCGATGAGGCCAGCGTGACCGTGCGGATGGGCACGACCATCGCAGGGCCGGAACTTCGTCCGCCCGCGCCGGGAGAGCGATCGCGGTTGGCCACGTTGAGGCACACCACTCCAATTACGATCATCACAATGGCGCTGAGCTTCAGCGGGCTGGCGGCTTCCTTGAATACCAGCACCCCGATGATCGTCATCAGCGCCGTGCCCACGGCCGACCACACGGCGTAGGCGGTTCCCACTTCCAGTCTGCGCAGCGCTACGGCCATGGGGAAAAAGCTGGAGCCATAGAAAAGCGCCATGAATGCCGTCGGAATAAACTTGCTGAATCCATCCGACAGCTTGAGACACACGGTCGCGGTGACTTCCAGCGCAATGGCCAGAAACAACCACAGCCAGCACATAAAACCTGCTTTCCGGTACGAATCGTTAGTTGCAGTACCCGGCTCCTGGAGCTTTCGCTCCGGAGTAGTACTTGGTTTTCGGGGCAGCACCCGCGCTGTCTTTACGTTGGAATCGGCCGGGGTGGCCGTTAGCGGGCAAAGCGGAGCCGTACCTACGATCTCCGCAAGCATCAACGGGGTGATGCGAAATCCAGAGTGCAGCCGGGGAGTGCCTAATGATCCGGAAGGGAGAATCCGACGGTGTAGAAAAGCAAATACATTGTTTGCGATTTCATAAAGTCCTCGCATTCCTATTATAGCGCTCTCCGGGCCCGAGTATCCGACAATAAGCCGTTCAAAATTAATATCTTGTAAATTTTAGAGTACGCCGCCGGCTGTTTCCCATCTCCTCCAGGGCACAGGCTTCGGGCCATTTTTCTGGTCATGTTATGTTGCAGGATGAATAACGGGGATGCCCGAGTCGGGAAACCGCCGGCGGTGATATTGATGGATACACCAACCCGGAAAATGCTCTAGAATGTGCCCCAAAGACCCGGAAGACTCGAACCCTTCGCGAGGGACGCCGAGGTCCGCCGGAAGTCGCTGTATGGCCGCAGGGGATGACCTATGCCAGATCCGCTTCCAGAGCCGTTTACTCCCTTTCAAACCCGCAAAGAGCGCAACTGGACTCCGATTCTGATCGGGATTGGAATTGTCGTGGTCGTGCTTGCCGGGATCGTGATGCTCAGCCGGCAGGCGAGGAAACCGGCGTCGATCCCCGATCCCTACGCGCAGAAGCTACAGGTTTCGGCCATGCAGATCAGCCGGGCCAACAACTTTGTCGGCGCCACCGTCACCTATCTGGATTGCCGTGTGACCAACACGGGCGACCGGACCGTCACCGGGGCGCGGGCCGAGTTGACCTTCCGCAACACTCTCAACGAGGTGGTGCAAAAGGAAATTGTCCCCATCCGCGTGCTGCACACCAACAAGCTGGGCGGATATGCGGACGTTGTCGATCTCAGCCTGGCGCCGCTTTCCCCGGGACAAACGCGGGTGTCCGCCTCGTGCTCGAACACGTCTCCAACGACTGGAACCGGAGCTTTCCCGATCTGCGGTTCGTAAATCTCAGCTACCAATAGCTGACGATGGCGGGTTCCGCCACGGCCTCGAATGGAGACTTCGCGTCGCGATTACCGGCTTTCAACCGCCTCGCTCGATCAGGAGCTGCATCGAGGATTTTTGCTCCGCGCCCCCGCAATTCGGCATCTTTGAACATAGCGAGCCGTTGTCTGCCTGTCGATGGCGTCCGGCCTGGAGGCGGCGCGAGATTTGGGCTGCTGTTATACTCGTCTGACTCCTTGCAGGCCGTACGCAGTAACTCGGCATTGCTTTCATAATCGTTTGGGTTAGTGGAACGTTGGTCATTCTGTCCGTACTTGTCACGATCCTCGGATTATTTTTCAACGACCGGGTCGCACAAGCATGGACCTTGCAATGAGGTCCGCTTGGAACTGCTAATTATTCGTGTGCTGTTTGTTATCTTGGTCGGACTTGCCTCTTACTTCCTGGAGCCGTTCGGCTTGGCGTCGGTTGGTTGACGCGGCGGTGGGCATCCTGTTGGGAGCGGCCGTCGTCCTGTTTGAGATTCGCCTTCGCAACGTCAGCCTGAAACGGCTGATTGGATCCGCGATCGGCAGTGTTCTGGGAATTATCGGCGCTTACCTGTTCTGCGCGGTGATTCGCTACAGCATCGAAAGCGGCCCCACGCAGAGCTTTCTGCAACTGACGGTCATCCTGATCATGTCCTACGTCGGTTTGATCGTGGGCGCAAGCAAAGGAGATCTGCTGAACCTTTCGGCGCTCGGGGGAATTTTTGGCGGAGAGAAGCAAGGCCGGCGGAGTTACAAGATCCTCGATACCAGCGTCATCATCGATGGCCGCATTGCCGATATCGCCGAAACCGGATTCCTCGACGGGGTGCTGACGATTCCATCGTTTGTGCTGCGCGAATTGCAACTGGTGGCCGATTCGGCCGACTCGCTGAAGCGCAACCGCGGCCGCCGCGGACTCGATATCCTGCAGCGCATTCAGAAGATCACGACCTTGCAGGTGCAGATCGTCGAAGATGACTTCCCGGCCGTGCGCGAAGTCGATATGAAGCTGATCGAGCTGGCCAAGCTCTACGAAGGCAAGATCGTCACCAACGACTTCAATCTCAACAAGGTGGCGCAGCTCCACGGGGTCGCCGTGCTGAACATCAACGAGCTGGCCAACTCGCTGAAGCCGATCGTTTTGCCCGGCGAGATCATGAAGGTCTTCATCCTCAAAGAGGGCAAGGAATACAACCAGGGCGTGGCTTATCTGGATGATGGCACCATGGTTGTGGTCGACAATGCCCGCAAGATGATCGGCAAGACGGTCGACATCTCCGTGACCTCGGTTCTGCAAACCACGGCCGGCAAGATGATCTTTGGCAAGTTTGACGAACGCGGCATCAGCAGCATGGCGCGTCCGGAACCGAGACCGCCGGACCTCCGCAAGAGCAATCCGCAACCGTCGTTGGTTCCCGAAAATTCGAGCCTCGGGCTCGTCTCCGAGCACCGGGGCAGTCACGCCGGCCAACGGAACCACCGAACAGCACTGATCGCCACGACCGGCGCCTCAGAATGAAAGAATTTCGATGAACAAAAAAGGTCCGGTTTCCTGGGCCTTTTCTGTTTTACGGCAGTTCCCGAATAAGTATATCCGGTGGCTGCGAAGTGTCATCCTGAGCGAGCCGGGGTCCCCGACAACGGCCGTTTTTGCTGTTGTTGGGGTGGTAGCCGGGGTCCCCGACAAGCCCGTTGTTGGCTTGTTGGGGTGAGAAGCGAAGGATATGCTTTTGCTCATACGCCAGAAAGCAGATCCTTCGGCTCCGCTTCGACCACCCCAACAGACGCAAAAACGGCGCCTGTCGGAGCCCCCGTCGCTCCGCCTCAGGATGACACCTCGATAGATCGGATACACCAAATGTGAAACCGCCTTAGGCGCGATTCCGTTCTCAAAAATTGCTTTAAAATCAAGAAATCGCAGCCGGCCCGACATCGCATTTGAAAGTTCTCCGCCTTGCCTTGTATACTGCTGACCCCTATGAAAGTAATGGTAATTATTCCCGCCGCCGGTCTTGGCACCCGCATGGCGTCTTCCACGGCCACTGCTCAGGGCAAGGCCCGCAGCAAGCAATTCGCTCAACTGGAAGGCGTTCCGATCCTCATCCACACCCTCCGCAAGTTCGCGCAGATGCAGGAAATCAGCGAGATTTGGGTCGCCATGCGGAAATCCGAGTCGGAGCTGTTCCGGGAGGAAGCCCGGAAGTACGATCTTGGTCACAAGGTGCATATCGTCGAGGGCGGTGAGCACCGGCAGCAATCGGTCGCCAACGCGCTGAACGCGTTACAGCGCCGCCGAGGACGATATCGTGCTGGTACACGATGCGGTGCGTCCGTTCGTCACCCCCGAGACCATTGCGGAGGTCATTGCCGCCGTGAAAAAGCACGGCGCCGCAATCGCCGGCGTGCCGGCCATCGACACCATCAAGCAGGTCGAGCGCACCGCCGATGGAGCCGTGATCACGGCCACCATCCCGCGCGAGATGATCGTGCAGGCACAGACGCCGCAGGGCTTCCGCTTTGGCGTGCTGAAGAAAGCGTTCGATGACGCCACCGCCGAGGGTTTTCTGGGCACCGATGAGGCTTCTCTGCTGGAGCGCCTCGGCCAGCCTGTCCACGTGGTGATGGGCTCCGCCCGCAATATCAAGATCACCACCCCGGCTGACCTCGAATTGGCCGAGTTCTTCATCTCCCTGGAAAATCGCCGCAAGGCGAGCATTTCCGGCTGAAGAGCGGCACCGGCCGGTAGCGGTGGTAAGCTTGCGCTTCCCGGGACACGGCCCGGCGCGCGGCAGGCCTCTCGTGGGTGAAACCCCACAAGATTATTTTTGCCTGCACGCGTTTAGTTGCTGGCGCCGCGAGCAGGCGGTAGCTGGTGAAACTACTTTATGCGAATCGGTTACGGGTGGGACTCACACGAATTCAAGCCCGGCATTCCGCTCCGGATCGGCGGCGTTGAACTGCCGCACGACAAGGGACTCGCCGGCCACTCCGATGGCGACGTGCTGCTGCACGCGCTGACCGATGCGCTGCTGGGCGCGGTTGCGGCGGGCGACATCGGCGCCTTTTTTCCGCCGAGCGATCCCCAGTGGAAGGGCGCGAACTCGGTGATCTTCATCGAGGAAGCGATGCGCCACGTGGAAAAAGCCGGCTATGCGGTGACCAATGCCGATACCACGCTGATTCTGGCCGCTCCGAAGATCGGACCGCACGCCGCCCGCATTCAACAGCGCCTGGCCGAATTGCTGAAAGTGGACTCCAACTGCGTCGGCGTGAAGGCGAAAACCCCGGAGGGATTGGGGACCGACAACGCCGCTATCGCCCACGCCGTAGTGCTGCTGGAAAAGCGCAACGACGGCCGCTTGGATCTGATGGAAGCCGCCGAGGAGCTTCCCCAGGAGGTCGTGGATGAGATGGTCGAGGAGGTACTGGAATCCGCCATCCCGGCGGCATCCAAAAAGATCAGACCCTAGGTGGCTCGACTGCGCTCGCTATGACAGCTTGATCTGGCGGGATATACCTACTGAGTGGCAAAGCCAAAGCGTGTCGCAGTCATGCTGAGCGCAGCGAAGCCTCCCCGCACAGCGTGGAGTTGAAGTTCCGCCGAAGGACTTTATCGAAAAGCCTCACACGGAACGGAGTGGGATACTTCCATGGGATGCTTCGCTACGCTCAGCATGACACTTTTAAGGCTGAGGCCATCGGCGGAGTCCTCGGGAAGACACCGACTCTGGAATGCTCTATACATGATCGCGCGAAGCGTGCCGGAAAGAGTGTCGAGCGTGTTGGCTGGGTTCTACGCCACCCTTTTGTCCAGCTCCTGAAAAGCCTTCATGAAGTTTTCCAGCAGCAGAAAAAGGGCCTGGTTGACTCGCTTCAAATCGGTCAGGAAATAGCTCAGGTTCAGGGAGAGCAGATTCTCGCCGGCCACCTCGAAGATCGCGCTTTCCAGCAAGCGAGCATGCTTGATGAGCAACGAAACGGAAAAGCCCTGGCGATACCTGACGCGGGCCCATTCGGCGCCGACCCGCTCGCTCTCGCCGTACGCTTTGTCCGGGTCGGAGGAATCCAGCACATCGGCCAGCATCTCCAGGATCGTTCCGATGGGAGCCGTACGTTCTTCCTCGCTCACGTCCACGGCCATGAGTTCGGGATCTGCCTTCGCCCGTGCCAGCGTCCGCTGCACAATTTCGTTCGAGAACTCGCGCAGCAAGCCGGAAAGGCGTTTGCAAGGCAAAGCCCGGGTGCGAACCGGGCTCTTCAACTTTGCTTCAATTTCGGCGAGCAGCAGCGAGATGCTTGCCGGCTTGATCAGGCAGCCGTCCAACTGGCTGCGAATCGCCTCCAGCGCCGCTTCCAGTGCCGGATACCCGGTCAAAATAAAGTTGATGCAGTCAGGTTGGGTGCGGCGCATGCCGCTGACCACGGTGAATCCATCTCCGGCCTGCCCGATATTGAGATCGGTGAGGAGCACGTCGAAAGTGCGGGAGGTGATCGCCGCCAAGGCTTCGGCAACCGTGGCTGCGCAGAATACGTCATATCCGTGCAGGGTTAAGATCCGAGGCAGGGTTTCTCGAATCGCGGCTTCATCATCGACGAACAAAATTCGGGCAATTGCCAACGAACACCTCCGGAACAGCGGGCATCTGCCCTCGCCATAAATTCGATGCAAATTTTAGGAAGGAAGAACTCACGCCTGCCGGAGTATGTTGCGGGAAAAAATCCAGGCATGCTCCCGAGTGGCAGGATACTGCCTCCCAGCATGGCACGAGAGTATTAAGTCTTGACCGTCCTGGCCGCCACCTCTGCGCTACAGCGGTTCCCGAGATGGGGTATCGCGAAGCCGCGGTCCATCGGCCGTTGCGACCAACAGGGGAGCGACGGCCGAGAACAAATTCACAGAGGATATAGCTTCTCGGAAACCGCGCTAATTTTGCGGCCGGCCGAGGCCGATCACGCCGGTCAGCGCTTGGGACGGGCCGGCTGCGGTGAACGTTGTCCCCGTTCGATCTTGGCCCAGGTATCTTTCAGGGCCACGGTTCGGTTGAACACCAGCTGGCCGGGGCCGGAATCGGGATCGACGCAGAAGTATCCGAGACGCTCGAACTGATAGCGGCCGCCCACGGCGGCATTGGCCAGCGACGGCTCCAGCTTGCAGCCGGTCAACACCTCCAACGAATGCGGATTGAGGTTGGCGGTGAAATCCTCTCCCTCTTCGGTTTCGTTGGGATTTTCCTTGGTGAAAAGATTGTCGTAGAGACGCACTTCGGCGTCCACCGCGTGCCCGGCCGAAACCCAGTGGATCGTCGCCTTCACCTTGCGGCCATCCGGAGCATTTCCGCCCCGGGTTGCCGGATCATAGGTGCAGTGAACTTCGACGACCTCGCCCTTGTCATCCTTCACCACGCTGGTGCAGGTGACGAAATAGCCTCCGCGCAGACGCACCTCGCGGCCAGGCGACAGGCGGAAATACTGCTTCGGCGGCGTCTCCCGGAAATCGTCCTGCTCGATGTAGAGCACGCGCGAGAACGGAATCTTCGCGTGAGCCAGCCTCGGGATCTTCGGGATTGTTCACCAGCTCGAACTCCTCGACCTGGTTCTCCGGGTAGTTGTCGATGACCACCTTCAGCGGACGCAACACGGCCATGGCGCGGGGCGCGCGCCGGTTCAGATCTTCGCGCACGAAGTGTTCGAGCATCGCCAGCTCGGTCTTGCCGTTGGTTTTCGAGACCCCCACGGCGGCGCAGAAATTGCGCAGCGCCTCGGGCGTGTAGCCGCGCCGCCGGATGCCCGACAAGGTCGGCATGCGGGGATCGTCCCAGGCTTTCACGTGGCCTTCCTGCACCAGTTGCAGCAGCCGGCGTTTGCTCAGCAGCGTGTAGGTGAGGTTCAGGCGGTCGAACTCGGTCTGCTGCGACGGGAAAATGCCCAACTGCTGAATGAACCAGTTGTACAGCGGCCGGTGGTCCTCGAATTCCAGCGTGCACATGGAATGCGTGACCCGCTCAATCGAGTCGGATTGCCCGTGCGCGTAGTCGTACATCGGGTAGATGCACCACTTGTCGCCGGTGCGGTGATGCTCGGCGTGCAGGATGCGGTACATCACCGGATCGCGCATGTTCAGGTTCGGCGAAGCCATGTCGATCTTGGCGCGCAAGGTTCGCGAGCCATCCGGAAACTCGCCGGCCCGCATGCGCTGGAACAGGTCCAGGTTCTCCTCGACCGAGCGGTTGCGATACGGACTGTCCTTTCCGGGTTCGGTCAGGCTGCCGCGATACTCGCGCATTTCCTCGGCCGTAAGATCGCAGACATAAGCCTTTCCGGCCCGGATGAGCTGCACCGCCCACTCATAGAGCTGATCGAAATAATCGGAGGCATAGTAGAGCCCGTCCCACTCGAAGCCGAGCCAGCGCACGTCCGCCATGATGGAGTCGACGTACTCAGTCTCTTCCTTCTCCGGATTGGTGTCGTCGAAGCGCAGATTGGTCTTGCCGCCAAACTCGTCGGCCAATCCGAAGTCGAGGCAAATCGCCTTGGCGTGTCCGATGTGCAGGTAGCCGTTCGGCTCCGGCGGAAAGCGCGTCTGGATGGTGGCATCCCCGAACTTCTTCGTCCGGACATCTTCCAGGAACATGTCGCGTATGAAATTAGTAGGCGTGCTCGCGGCTTCGGCGGCGCTCGTAGGGTCGGCGTCGGTCTTCGGGTTCGAAGTATTCATAGTTCTTTCCTGCGTAAAAAGAAAAATTGCGCCCTGAAAAAATCTCAGACGGTAACTGTCCGGGGGTGGCGCAGGGCTTTAGCCCTGCGGTCCCGCAGCCGAAAATATGAGCGGCTTTAGCCGCTGAGGTACCTCGTCCAACACTCGATTCGGACCGGCCGAACTGAAAAGATAGTCCTCCGGGCGCGCGACCAGCCTCGCGCGAACCGCATTCTGTTGGATATAAATCCTAATCTTCTCGTACTCGATATTATCGCGAACTCTCCGGTCATAAAAACTGCTCTGCCAGATCTCGCCACCAGACCCTAATTCCCGTTTCGCGCGATAAGAGAACCCTCCCTTAACCAGTTGCAAGGCACGCTCAAGAGTGAGGGCCGGGGTGATGAGCAGGTGGAAGTGATCGGGCATCACGACGAATTCATGCAGCAGATAATGCTTCTGAATCCTATAGTGGAGCAAAGCAACACCTCTGTCAGCAATCCCGCCATCTGCTCCGATTGGAACAGGTGCTTCTTGTCGAATGCCGACGCAGTCACAAAGTAGGTGGAATTGCTGGTCCAGCCTCTGTGCGGTATTGCCATGTGTACCTCAGCGGCTAAAGCCGCTTGAATACTGCCTCTTACAGCAGGGCTAAAGCCCTGCTCCACCCAAAACACTTTTATCCTTGCCAGCCGCCAGGAAAGCTGACCCCCTAATCAACAGAGCCTATATTTCTGTGACTCTGCCATCCATCTACAATCGATCAATCGCCTGCTCGATTCGCTCCAGGCTCTTCTCCCGGCCCAGTACTTCCAGGGTCTCAAACAGCGGCGGCGCCTGCTTGCGCCCGCAGACGGCTACCCGGACGGGCTGGAACATCTGTCCGGCCTTGATCCCCAGCTCCTGGGCGGCGGCCCTCAGAGTCTGTTCCAACTGCTCGTGCCCAAAGCCATTTTGTGCCAGCACTTCTTGCGAACGCCGCAGAACCCGCAGCGCCATCGCCGCGTCGCCCTTCTGCGGAATCAACTCGGCGCCGTCGTAGGGCGGCAGCCGGTCGACCAGGAAAAAGTCCGCCACCGAGAGCACATCGCGCAGCAGCCTGATGCGCTCGCGAATCAGCGGCGTGATCTGCAACATGCGGGCGGGGCTCACGTCGAAGCCCGCGGCGCACACCACCGGCAGCAGCCGCCCGCTCAGCTCCTCGACCGGCAAGGCGCGGATGTGTTCGGCATTGAGCCACATGGCCTTGGGATCGAATGGATCTTCTTCCTTGAAATTGATCACCGCATTGGCGCGGTTGATGCCCTCCAGCGAAAAGGCGTCGACCAGTTCCTGCCGGCTCATCTGCTCGCGGTCGTTTTTCGGCGACCAGCCGAGCAGACAGAGAAAATTCACGAACGCCTCGGGCAGAAATCCGGCGTCGCGATAGGTGGTCACGCTCACGACCGGGCCGTGGCGGCGCTTGGAAAGCTTGGTTCCATCGGGCGCCACCAGCAGCGGCAGATGCGCAAACTGCGGCGGCGCGGCGCCGGCGGCCTCGAAGATCAGCAAATGTTTGAAGGTGTTGGAGAGATGATCCTGGCCGCGAATGATGTGGCTGATGCGCAGGTCGGCGTCGTCGGCGCAGGACGCCAGATGATAGGTCGGCATGCCATCGCTGCGCAGCAAGGCGAAATCTTCAATCTCGCGCCGCCAACTTCACCTGCTCGCCGTAGACGGCATCGACGAAACGAATCTGCCGGTCGCTCTCGCGGGGCACGCGGAAGCGCAAGGCAAAAGCTTCCCCGGCGGCGGCGCGGCGGTCGCTTTCCTGGCGCGATAGCTCCCGCATGCCGGCATTGAACAGCCACCCGCCCGAGGCGCCCGGCATTCCGGAGTTCTCGCTCTCCTCGGCCCGCGCGGGCGTAAAGTCGCGATAGGCGAGTCCCTTCTGGAAAATCGCCTCGGCCATCTGGCGATGCAGCGCCAGGCGCTCGGACTGCTTGTATTCTTCATCCCAGCCGAGATCGAGCCAGCGCAGACCTTCGAAAATGGAGGTCAGCGAAGCCTCCGTGTTGCGCTCCACGTCGGTGTCATCGACGCGGAGAACCATGGTTCCGCCCTGGTGGCGGGCATAAAGCCAGTTGAAGATGAAAGTGCGCGCGCTCCCGACGTGCAAAAATCCCGTCGGAGAGGGCGCAAAACGTACTCGGACCATGATTTAGTATAAACGCCCTGCCCATCGGGACAGCAACGGAGAATGCGTTCGCCGCCTTGATCCCGGTGGCCGGCAAGAGGGACCGGGCCGGACAAAAGGAACGAGAAGGGCTTTTCCAGCAGGTTGCTGAAAAACTGTTCTCTGAGGGTGTCATCCTGAGCGCTCCGGGGTCCCCGGCGACGGCCGTTTTTGCCGTTGCTGGGGTGGAGGAGCGAAGGATCTGCTGTTTGCGTGGGCTGAAAGCAAAGCAGATCCTTCGGTCTCGCAAAACCAGCGTGACCTCAGGATGACACTTCTATGAGCTTTTCCACGGCCAGTGCTCGGCCAGGGCTTTCAGGCCGCACCGTGGCCGGAATCCCAAACGTTATCTGGACGAGCGCGCGGGATCCTCGTAACGTGGGTGCGGAGACATTCTATGTCGCGTGCCTTCAGCTTCGTCGCATTCATCATCGTCGCCGCTCTCGGAATCTACCTGTACATGCGTCAGGCACAGTCGCTCTCGCCGGCTCCCGGTTCCAACCCTGCCGCGACCTTGAACCTGCTGGGCGTGCAGCAGGACCTGTTGCAGATCGCCCGCACCGAGCAGCAGCACATTGCCTCCGACGGGCGTTACCTCACCCTGCCGGAGATGCGCGCCGCCGGCGACACCGGCCTGCCATCCGACTCGCGCGGCGCCTACACCTACTCGGTGGAGCTCTCCGGGAATTCGTTCACCGTGACCGCCACTTACTCCGGCCCGCCGAAGGCCGGCGTTCCCCGGCGTTTGAGCACTGGCCCCCAGATGACAATAAGTACAGAGTAGCTGGGTTCTTGAGCAGGCAGAAAAGTTCGTAGAAGTGTCATCCTGAGGTTGCGCCGCTTTTGCGCGACCGAAGGATCTGCTTTGCTTTCAGCCCACGCGAACAGCAGATCCTTCGCTCCTCCACCCCAACAACGGCAAAAGCGGCCGTAGCCGGGGTCCCCGGCTACGCTCAGGATGACACCCTCAAAGAATAGTTTTCAGCAGCCTGTTAAGAGAACAGGCGCAACCAACGGGATGCTCTAACTCTGAATCTCTAGATATCCGGGCTCTGCGCGGGATTCCCGCGCTTGTGGCCGGTAGCACCGCGCACTACCTTCACATCGAAGGCGAACGCCTGGGTGTGCGGCGGGAAGCATTGGCGTTCGCTGCATGCCTGGTAGCGCACTTCGCCGCGCACGCGGTAGACGCCGGGCGAAGCGGCGTTGGTGGTCTTCAGCACGCCCGTGACGTTAAATGTCCCCGAGTAAACGCTCAGCTTCTCTTCCGGCATGAAGGCGAGCGCCATCGCTTCTCCGGCGGGGTACTCGAGTTTTCCCACCATCACATCTGAAGGAGGGCTAAGCTTCACGGTGGTCGGAATCAGAATTTCCTGCGTCGGCTTGTTGGAGTTGATGTGGAAGCCGGAATTGATGCGAAAGCGCATGTTGACGGCGGCCGATTTTCCGGGCTGGATGGTGACCGGCTCGACCGGCAGCACGGTAACGCCCGGACCGCAAACTCTGCATCTGCCCGGCCGCCGACAGTGACCCAGCGCGGCCAGCAAAACCAGGCAGAGCAGCGTGCGAGTTCTCATAGCGTCCCTGTTTTTGCCGTAGAGAGGACTCTGCTCTGGACGGCCGTCGAGGCGGATGCCAGCGCTTGTTTCACCCGTTCTTCGATTTCCTTGCGATTGATCAGGCCCTGCACGTGCGAAACGATCTTCCCGTCGCGGCCGATATAAAACGTATCCGGCAGAAACTGCACATCGCCGTAAGCCTGCGCGATCGATTCCTTACCCAGCAACACCGGGTAATTCACGCCCAACCGTTGGGCGAAGGATGCAATCGTCTTCTGATCCGTGTCGTCCATGGCCACGCCGATCACTTGCAGTCCTTGCGCCCCGTAGCGCTGCTGCAGATCGACGAACCAGGGCATCTCTTCCTTGCACGGCGGACACCACGTGGCCCAGAAGTTCAGCAGCACAACTTTTCCATGATAGTCGGAGAGCCGGACATCCTTGCCCGCCAGGTCCTTCAACTCGAATCCGGGCGCTGGTTGTCCCTTGGCGTTTCCGCTGATGCTGGCCGCCGGTGCGGCTCCGGCCTGCGCGTGGTTTGCCAGGTGGCGTCCGGCGAAAAACATCGCCGCCACCAGCACGACCAGAAGCACCGCCGTCGGTAGATTGATTTTCACGCTGCCTCGCAATTTTAGAGAGCGAATCGATTTAGAAATCCAAGGTATCCGGAAAGCATGCTGAAGCGCCCGAGCGCGATCAGCGCTCCGAAGACGATCAGCAGGACGCCGCTCACGACTTCTACCGTATGTAGATGCCTGCGGAAGTGCGAATAGAACCCGAGAAAACGGTTCACCCCGATCGAGGTGAGCAAAAATGGGACAGCCAGCCCCAGCGAATACACCGCCAGCAGCAGAATCCCCTTCGCCACCGTGTCCTGCGACCCGGCCAGGACGAGGATGCCGGCCAGAATCGGCCCTATGCACGGGGTCCAGCCAAAGGCGAAGGCGAAGCCGACCAGGAACGCCCGCAGCGGGCCGGCGGCTTTCATGCTGTGCAGTCGCTTGTCGGCATAGAGCGCCTTGATCTTGATCAACCCGGTCAGATGCAGTCCGAAGATGATGATCACCGCCCCGGCAATCATCGCCAGTTCGCGGTGATATTCGCGGGTCACTTGCCCGAGGGTTGTGGCCACCGCTCCCAGCGAGATGAAAACCACGCTGAAGCCGGCGATGAACAGGCACGAATTCAGCATGACCGCCCGCAGCATCCGCCGATCCGCCGATTGCAGGTTTTCAACCGTGGCGCCGGAGATCAGTGAGACGTAGCCCGGCACCAGCGGAAGCACGCAGGGCGAAAGAAAAGAAAGCAGGCCAGCCAGAAACGCGGCGATGGGCAACGGCAGTGCCGACATAGCTCTATTCTACCGGTTTCAGGGAAGGTGTACTTCGCGAGCAAAACAAAGAACCGGTGTTTATGAGATGCGAAGCCAGCGTGAGAAGATGCCCACTATTTAGCCCGTTGAAGTTCGCTGGCCCAAGCGTTGAAGGCGCTCCCTATTTCCGCAGCCCGCTCCAGGTCTCCGAGGTCACAATCGAGTTGCTTGGGTTGTGCGGATCGTATTTGACGCTAGCCGGCAAGCCCAGGCGGCAGGAGTGCAAGTCGACGAACTGGCGCAGGTGTGTGACCTCCTGCGAGCACTCGTACTGCACCCCGGCGACATCGTAGGTGTAGATCACCAGTTGCTGCGCTCCGAGCTTAGGGTCCTGGATCTCGTTCACGTCCAGGACCGTGCCGTCGGTCAACCGGCCGATGGCATTCAGCTTGACGCGACGCTGACGCTCGCGCTCTTCCGCCGATTTGCGATGGCTGGCAAGCCAGACGGCCACGCTTCCGCCGGCCAGGACGACAACCCCGGCAGCCAACAAAAAAATTCGCAATGAAATCATACTTTCAACGGATGCCGAAGGCTATTCATTGACCACCGGATTGCGCAATGTACCGATGCCTTCGACGATCACCTCGACCGTGTCACCGCTGTTCATTGAGCCTACGCCCGGAGGAGTTCCCGTGGCGATGATGTCGCCCGGCACCAGCGTCATCACCTCGCAGATGTAACGCATCATGAAATCGATGCTGAAGATGAAATCGCGCGTGTTGCCATCCTGCCGCACCTGGCCGTTCACCAAGCGCCTGCACCCGAAGCTGCGAGGTGTCGAGGCCGGTTGCGATCACCGGTCCAACCGGACAAAACGTGTCGAAGCCTTTGCCGCGCGTGAACTGGCCGTCTTTTCTCTGCAAATCCCGCGCCGTGACATCGTTGAGACAGGTGTAGCCGAGAATGTAATCGCGAACATCTTCTTCCGGCCGCAGCTTGTGGCAGGTGCGCCCGATGATGATCGCCAGTTCCGCTTCGTGATCGACCCGGTTGGAGTTTTTCGGCCGCACGATCTTGCCGCCGGGGGCCAGCATGGATGAAGGCGGCTTCAAGAAAAGAAGCGGCTCTTCCGGAACCGGATTTCCCAATTCCTTGGCGTGTTCGACGTAGTTCCGCCCCAGGCAGACGATCTTGGTCACCAGGGGAAACGGAATCAGCAGCATTGCCAAATCGAGCGGAATGGGAGCTGGGCAAGGGTTTTGCGCTGGCGGGATCGGGCAGCAACACGTTGCCGGGCATTCCCGACTCGCTCACCTCCAGGTGCGGACCACCCATCAGAGCGGTGATGACATCCTGCCCATTCTTGGTTTTCGACCAGGCCGTAGTGAGTTCCATCTTTGTCAACAAAGCGGCAAAAACGCATAAAGAATCCTCGTAGTTATGGTTGGGGTACCGATTCCACCGCGGTTTCAGAACGTGCGCTTTTGTTGCCTCGCTCATCGACCGCGCTTACCGAATAAATATAACGATGTCCGGCGACGACGTTCTCGTCCCGGAACGCGGGAGCCTTCACCAGTTGACGATTGATCTGGCGCGCCGCTTCTCCCGGCTCGCTGCGGAATACGTTGTAGCCCGCCAGATCGGCCTCCGTGTTCGGAGCCCAGGTCAGATCGATGAACGGCTTTTGCCCCACTCCCGAGAATACAGCCTGCAGGCCGGTCGGAGTCGCTGGAGGAAAAATATCATGCGGAAAAAAATGAACGACCGGGGAATCGTCTCCCTCGAACTCCATCGCTTCGCCGCCGGCCAACTGCACCCGCGTCACGCCCGTCACCTTGTAATCATAAGCGTGCTCCCACTCAAAGCTGCGGTCGCCGACGGTTTCCGTACCGGCCCTTGCGGGCAACTCCTGGATCATGGTGTAGTCGGCGGCGTTCGCCAGCTTGCGAAATACACGATAGAAAAACCGAAGATTCGCGGCGACCGGGGAGGCGCTCAGGCGCTGTCCAACTGAGGACCACCGATTCGGCCGTGGCCTCGGCGTGCAGATTGCCGGGAGCCGGCAGCGACGGAGCCAACGAAACCCGCACCTGATTGGAAAGCCCCGCGCTCTTCTCGCGCCGGTTCTGGACCTCGACGGCATAGGTGACGAATTGCGTCGCGCTCTGCATCTCCGGCCCAGCGCATCCTCGAACATGACCTGCGGACGCCGGCCGGCGCCCTGCGGCCAAAGAGTGCAAATCCTCCGGACGCAACTGCTTTACGACCCGGCATTCCTTCATCGGAAACTCGCCCACCGAGCGGCAGATCAGGGTCGGCCCGAGCCGCCGTATGTTCTGCCGATCCGTCGTCTGCAGTCGGCGCGGTCCAGGTCAGCACCACGCGGCCGCCTTTCCGCACCGCGGCCAAATCGTCGACCGGACGCGGCAACTCCAGCGACGGCGGCATGGGAATACCCGGTGCGCCGCAGCCGGCGGCGCACCACAACAGACCGATGACGAAGATGGAGAAGAAGGCGATCCGATTCCGCATGTGCGAGCAATCAGCCTAACACCCGGAACCGGCAGCGGAAAAGTCTTGAACTATGAATGTCGCAAAATTTGCCCGTCTCAGGCCTCGGCCGACGCACTCATCCGATCCCGGTACGCGGCATAGTCCGGCACCAGGCGTTCGTAACTGCTTTTCATCAGCGGCGAGGAAATCATGAAATCGGCCGAGGAGCGATTGCACGCCACCGGAATATTCCACACGTTGGCGATTCGCAGCAGCGCTTTGATGTCCGGATCGTGCGGCAGCGGCTCCAGCGGGTCCCAAAAGAAGATGACGAAGTCGATCTCCGATCCCGCAATCTTCGCGCCAATCTGCTGATCGCCGCCCAAAGGACCGCTCTCGAGCTTGTGGATCGGGATCTCCAACTGATTCTCCAGGAGCTGTCCCGTCGTGC
Organism: uncultured Acidobacteriota bacterium; assembly: GCA_963786555.1. GTDB lineage: Bacteria > Acidobacteriota > Terriglobia > Terriglobales > Acidobacteriaceae > CAWBRT01. The sequence continues at coordinate 333,363 of CAWAZO010000011.1, read as the reverse complement.
CGGTCGCGTACAGGTTGTGATCGGCCAGCAGATCGCGATTGAAGTGGGCCCACTCGAACAGGTCCCGCTTCTTGTTGTCGTGAGCGACCAAGGCAATATTTTTCTTGGGAGACATCGGCACAATCTTGTGCGTTTTCACTCTGATGATTACCCCTTTATGATCTTCGCGCGTCCAGGTTACGTCGTGATGAATGCATTTCACCCGGCTAGCTGGATTCGCCTATCCCCGGTGAATTCTCAAATGAGCTGCTTTGGCGATCATGGGTATTAGATGCTCACGAGGGTGCTGCTGCTGCAATATGACATTCCTGGCAAAGCGGCCATGGTAGCAAGCGAATTACCGGCCGAAATCCGGATGACGCAATCCTGATCCACGCAGATGCTTGATTGCATTGATGCTTCCCGGATTTGTCACTGTATCTGGAGCGAGGCTTGTGCAATAATCCGCGAACGGTAGATGTGCCTGTTGTATTTGTACCTATATTTTTCCAGTGCATTGGAGGTGTTGTGAATACAACTCGTAAGTTACTCGTCCTGTTATTGGGCGTGTTTGTCCTGATGCTTACTTCGCTGGCCCTGGCTCAGGCCCCGAAACCGCCGGCGCGCGTAGTTCTTCCGGCAATGAATGGCGCGGTAACCTTCGACCACGCCGCCCATATTAAGGTCGGCAAATGCGCCGATTGCCACCATGCGTCAAAACCGCAGAAGCCCTCGAAGTCGGGTTTCGAGAACTGCGGCGATTGCCACACCAAGACGGCGACTCCGCCGGTCACGACGAAGTTGCAGGCTGCTTTCCATAATCCATCCGCGACCGCCGGAACCTGCATCGACTGTCACAAGAAGCAGAATGCGGCCGGCAAGAAAGCGCCCGCGAAGTGCGCCGATTGCCACAAGAAGGCCTAAACGGCATGCTGTAGAGACCGTGCGAACCCGCGACTCAAATCGCGGGTTTCTGTTTTCAGGCTCTAAAGCGATTCCCGGATTTGGTGTGTCCGCCCGGCAAAATGAATTCAGAGGCGTCATCCCGACCGAAGTGAAACGGAGTGGAGGGATCTTGTGTTTCCTGCGGCAAAGCAACACAAAAGATTCCACGGCGTCGGCGTAAGTCGCCGCTCACTCGGAATGACGTTGTTGGTTGGGATACAGCAACGCGGGAATCCGCTCTAAAACCGGGTCTTCAATCGGCGCTGTCGGAAGCGGCTTGCAGCGTCATTTTCGACGGGCGACCGGCCATCTCGGCGCCGGCGTCGGGCGGCAGAGTAAAGGCCGAGTAGGCCGACGATGCGGTGATCACTCCCATGATGAGCAGCGCCGGCCAGAAATCGCTGGCCACGATGGTTCCGTGCTTTTGCAGAAGGCTGGATGCCTGCAAGGCGAATGCGCCCACGGTCACGCCCATTCCCAGTGACAGTTGTTGTACGGTGGCGTACATGCTGGTGGCCTGGCTGACGATCTGGTCGGGGATGTCGGCGTAAGTGATCGCATTCAGCGCCGTAAATTGCAAGCTGCGGACGCATCCCCCGAGCAGCAGCAACACAAAGATGATCAGATGCGGCGTTTGTGCCGTGAACAGCGCCATCACGGCCACGCTCAACGCCGAAAGCAGGGCATTGTAGGCAAGCACCGAGCGGAAGCCACAGCTCCGCAGAAGCATCTTGATGGCGCTCTTGATGAACAGGGCGCCGACCGCCGAGGCGCAGGTCAGCAGGCCGGAGCGCAGCGGACTCATGCCGAAGCCCAGTTGCAGCAGCAGCGGCAGCAGCAGCGCGATCGAGCCGATTCCGACGCGGAACAGGGAGCCCCCGCCCACTCCGACCAGAAAGGTTCTGATCTTGAACAACCCGAGATCGAGCAGCGGCGTTTCCGTGCGCCGGGCAAGCCGGAAATAAAGATAGGTAACGGCGGCGCCCACTATGATGCTGGCGACTGCGTACTTCCGCGGCAGCAAGCGCTCGCTGATCGTGCTCAGTCCGAACATCAACAACGACAACCCGGTCGCCGAGGTGAGAAAGCCGATTAAGTCCAGCCGCGGAACCTCAGCCTCGCGGATATTGTCCATGAAACGAAGCGCCAGAAAAATTCCCAGGATGCTGATCGGAACGTTGATGAAAAAAATCCAGCGCCAACTCAGGTAGGTGGTGATGAAACCGCCCAGCGGCGGACCCACCAAGGGCCCCAACAAGGCCGGAACCGTCAGGTAATTCAGCGCGGTCACCAGTTCCTCCCGGGAAATCGTCCGCACAATTACGATTCGTCCCACCGGCACCATCATCGCGCCGCCGATGCCCTGCAAAAAACGCGCCGCCACAAAGAAAGCAAAAGAGCGGGAAAGCCCGCACAACATCGAGCTGACCATGAAGGTTGCAATCGCCGAGCAAAAGACGGTTCGCCCGCCAAACTTGTCGGCCATCCAGCCGGAGATCGGGATGAAGACTGCCAGGCTCACCAGGTAGGCCGTCAGCCCGAGCTTGAGCACGATCGCATCCATGCCCAGATCGCGGGCAATCATCGGCAGCGATGTGGTGATCACGGTCCCGTCGATATTCTCCATCAACAGGGCGCAGGCGACGATGAGCGGGACAAACAGCTCCGGCCGGATCGTGGGCCAGAGCTTTCGGCCAAACCATCTCACCGACCAGGAATTCGAGCGAAGCGCGGGTGCCGCGTCAACTATTTTTTCAGGATCTTCCAGAATTTTTGCCACGAGTTCTTATCGATAGTATCTCTGTTTTGCCGCGAAGTCGCAAACCAGCAAACCTCTGAACTCCGCGAAACAATATCTCCGCCGGCCCACCCCAATACGCGCAATGCGGACCCCGAGGGCCGAAGCGTCTTCGACAACCGCTCCTACATTTAAGGATGCATGGGAGATGGAGCGGTTTCAAAATTCAGCACTGGGCTTCAGGGATATATTTTTTGCGAGAGCTGGTTGCGAAATGCGTTCGTCCCGGAGTGTCATCCTGAGCGCAGCCAGGGTCCCCGGCAACGGCCGCTTTTGCCGTTGTTGGGGTGGAGGAGCGAAGGATCTGCTGTTTGCGCGGGTTAAAAATAAAGCAGATCCTTCGGACGCGCAAAATCGGCGCGACCTCAGGATGACACTCCTGGACAAATTTATTCGCAGACTCTTGAAAGTTGAGCCCTTCAAAGAATATTTATGCGAGACTTTGCGACTGATCACTGATCTGAGATGGAAGCCGTTTGCCGCAGAACGAACGCGAGGCATGGAACCAGCGCTACCGCGCGGGATCGCACGTCGGAAGAGCGCCCGACCCGTTCCTGATCAGGAGCTGCGAAGAGTTCATCCAGCCCTTGTTTCCCTCGGGCGGCACGGCGCTGGACGTTGCCGGCGGCGCCGGCCGCCACGCCGTCTATCTGGCCGAGCGCGCCTGGCGCGTGACTTTGGCTGATATCTCCGAGTCGGGCGTCGAGCGTGCGCGCGAGCTGGCCAAGCACCACGATGTAGCGCTCGATTTCCTGACGGGCGACGCCGCAGCCAGGATCTTGGCCGCCGGCGATTCGACGTCGTGATGGTCTTCTTCTACCTGGAGCGCGACATTTTTCGCCAGCTCGGCGCCGCCCGCGTCCCGGCGGTCTCATCCTCTATAAGACCTACACCCACGAGCACGAGAAATTCGCCAGCCGCGGCCTCTCGCACCCCATGTACCTCCTCCGGCGACAACTGAACTGTTGCACGCCCTTCCCGACTTTCGCGTGCTCTTCACTACGGCGAATCGGTGCGGGAGCGCGGCATCGCCGAGCTGGTGGCTGCGCAAACCGCTGTAAGCGTCTCGGGACAATTGACCGCTTCTCGACCGAATTTGCGGAAGGTACACCCGCGAAGGAGCCGGACTCCAAGCCTGGGCGGTGCTAGAGGGTTACGGAAAAATTTGTCAGGAGTGTCATCCTGAGGTCGCGCCGATTTTGCGCGTCCGAAGGATCTGCTTTACTTTCAGCATGTGTAAACAGCAGATCCTTCGCTCCTCCACCCCAACAACAGCAAACGCGGCCGTTGCCGGGGACCCTGGCTTCGCTCAGGATGACAATTATGTCGTAAATAATTACAAACAATCAAGATAGTTTTTTATTATTATCTGTACGAGCCCTACACAGATACGTGAAGTCAAGGACTTGCAGAAAAAATCTGCACGGAATCTGCACAGAACGCATCGAACACAGGCAGAGGCGAAGATGGCATTCGTCACGGACAAATCGGAACTCAAGCCGGGATTGGTCCTTTTCCGGCGCGGCGACGTGGATCATCGGATGTGGTATTGCCGCATGAAGATACCCAAAGCCGACCGCTACAAGACGGTTTCGCTCAAAACGACCGACATCGAGGTGGCGCGGGAACGCGCCTTCGACCAGGACGCAGACATCCGCTTCCGCTTGAAACATGACGTTCCTGTGTTCAACCATCCCTTCCGCGAGGTGGGACGGGAGTATCTGCTGATTCAGGAGGCGCGGGCGAAGCGCGGTGAAATCAGCGCCGCGCGGCCCAAGAAAGTTTGCGCCATCATTGAAGGCGCGTTGGACCGATACGTCGGTTCCACGCAGGTCCACCTTATCGGCGATGAACTTTGGGGCGGCTATCCGGCATGGCGGCGGGAGAACGGAGCGGGGCGCAATAGGCGCAACGGCGTTCGGGAGGTCAGCGACGAGATGGCCCAAGCCTTTGCGGACAAGGAAGCCGAGCGCCGCACCAAGGTTCAGCACTCCCTGGGCATCAGGGTGTTGAAGCCGATTGAAGTCAAACCTTCCGAAGAACGGGTCGTTCCTTTTATCAGTGATGCCACCATCCGGTTTGAGATGTCCATCTTCGGCGCGGTGATGAATTACGCCATCAAGAAGCGCTATGTTCCGGCCAGCCAGCGTTTCGACGAGCGCCCCAAGCTCAAGTCCATGCGGCGGGACGAGTTCACGCTGGAGGAATACCGCAAGCTCCACACCGTAGGCCGCAAGTGGATTGCGGAGGCGGATAAGCCGTCAAGCATCTGGTATCGGACTGTCACCTACAACATGATCCTGATTGCGTGCAATACGGGCATGAGGCCAGCGGAGATGAAGAATCTGCGCTGGCGCGACATCATGCCCGCCAAAGACCGCGAGGGGCGCGAGATTGTTGTCCTGTTTGTGCAAGGCAAGGGCAAGTCGCGCAAGCTGGTCGCTCCCAAGAGCGTCGGAGATTATCTGGAACGCATTCGCGTTATCTCCAAAGCCACGGAACCAGAAGATAGAGTGTTTACCAACATCACGGGCAAGCCCGCAAAAACTCTTTACAACTCACTGATTGCCGATCTTCTGAACGAAGCGAATCTGCGCGAAGGCACGCAGGGCGTGCCGCGCTCGACCTATTGCTTCCGGCACACCTACGCCACGCTCCGATTGCAGGAAGGCGTGGACGTATATTTCCTTGCCGAGCAGATGGGAACTTCCGTCCACATGATTGAGCAGCACTATGGGCATGTGAACACCATCAAGCACGCCGACCGCGTGTTGCAGGGCATGGCGGGATGGGAACTGCCGCAACCGGACGACACCAAGGCCAAGGCGTCGAAAGCGGCGGAGACGCGCGATAAAGACAAGAGAGGTCAGCGCCACAAGCCGCGCTGACCGTGAACCTCCCGAAGCCGTTTTTGCCGGAGCCGCTGGCGGAGGCTGGCGCAGGGAGGTAATCATCTCATATCCGATCTGGACTCTTCACTGATATTGTTCTGATTTGCCGCTGCCCCGCCGGGGCGTTCTTAGCGGCAAATCTCCGCGTACGAGCCGCCGCTGGCGGCTGTTCTTAGTGCAGCGTTGTGATCCTTCCTCTGATGCCTCAAGGCTTCTAGACCTCCAGATGGATTTCACCGATGGTACGAGCTTCACTGTCAGCCTCAAAACAGATGTGACCATCGAGGCAAAGTCCATCCGTGACGACGGCGGCCAGCCGGAGGTTTTGAAAGACTACACCGCTTTTGCCATTCCGCGCTGAAACGGCTGCTTAATCGGCCTCAGCTCACGCTTCGATTTCATCCCGCCACGGACGTAGCTCTTCCTGCTTAAACCTCAGCGCTAACCAAGAATGACCCACCCGTGCTTGTCTAAAGTGACCCACGCCAGGAACAGGATTTAGAACAAGGGAGAGATGAGCGGCATTATCATCCCACGCCGAAGGCGTGGCCGCGGGTGGGAGGAGTTGCGGTCAGGCGGAGAGGAAGCGCTGAAGCCGGCGGCGGACGTGTTGAAAGTAATCTTCGCTGACCTTGAGTTCCAGCACTTCCTCGATCACCGGGAGGAAGTACGCCAAGGAGCGCACGGTGGGTAGCGGCGGGGCGGTAGCGGGACGCAGCAGGCGGCGAGCCGCGGCCAAGCACCAAGGCATTCTCGACTGCCGTCAGGGGTACGCCGCGCTGATGCAGTTGGGCAGCGAGCAAGCGATCCGGCCGGCGCACGGCTCCGATGGTTCCTGGAGTGCGACGATAGGCGTCCAGCAGCTTCCGCACATACTCTTCCCGGCTGAGTGGGCTGGCTGGCATGCGCTCTCCTCAGCCTTGTGGTTCGCGCAACGACGGCCCTTCGATATTCACGGTGTGGCAGTAGTGGCGCAAGCGGCTCAACAGCGCGTCCACCATGGCTTGATTGCCCAGGAAGTTGCGCCATTCGTCATATACCAAGTTCGTGGTAATGATCGTGGAATGGCGGTGGTAGCGTTCCTCCATGAGCTTGAAGAAGATGTTGGATTGCTCGGGCTTCAGATTTAAATACCCTAGCTCGTCGATCAGAAGACGTCCAAGCGGACCAGACGGTTGAGCAGCTTGCGCGAGGAACGGTCGGCCAGCGAGGCGTACATTTCGTCGAACAGAGTCCTGGGCGCGGATGAACTGGCAGCGGTAGCCGTTCTCGATCGCCTTGCAGCAGCAAGCCCGACGCTAATCCCGTCTTGCCCACTGCCGGTTTCGCCGACGAACACGATATTCTCCGCCTTGGCGATGAAGTCCAGTTCGGCGAAGGTGTGGATCTGTTTGCGGTTGACGCCGGGTTGGCGGGCGAAGGGGAAGCTGGCCAGCGACCAGCTCTCGGGCAGCTTGGCTTGCCGGATGCGCCAAGCCAGGGCGGTCTCCTGGCGGTGATGCCATTGGGCGCGCAGCAGGCGGGTGAGGAACTCGGAGTACGACACGTCTTCCTTCTCGGCGGCGACTGCAACTGTTCGCTCGTAAATCTCCAGGATACGTTTCAGGTGCAGGTTCTTCAGCAGTTGTTCCAGTTCGTCACTCAGCTTCAGGTTTCCCTTATTCATGGCTTCCTCCGGGATCGTCGCCCAACAAGAAGTAGTCGCGCGCCACGCGGCGCAGGATCATGCGTTCGACCCGGTCCAGGTCGTAGAGACCATAGCGGCCGGCCTCGCGCACGGCGGCCAGCAGCGGTTCGCGGGGATACTCGCGCACCAGGCGCAGCAGTTGGCGCAGGGCAAGCACGACCAGCTTGCGGCTGCGCTGCTTCAGCCCCGCCACATAGTCGGCGATCTCGGGCGCGGCCTTGAGGATGAGCGGTTCCTCGGGATGGGGATCGGGGCGCTGGCCCTGTCCCCGCGGCGGGCGGTGCTGGCCAGCAGCACCCGCTGATGCTCGGCTTCGGCGATGCGCTCGTGGGTAACCAGGCTGCGGGCATCGAGTTGGATCTCGACCTTGTCCTTGGTTTCGCGCACTTCTACGCGGCGGCCGATCCAAGTAACCGGTACCGAGTAGCGGTTGCTGTGCAGCGAGACGTAGCCTTCCACGTCCACCAGGCGTTCGTGCAACCGGTAGACCTCGGGGACCCAGACCGGCAGCGGGCGCAGATGGTGCTTGCTCCAGGACAAACAACTCGCGGGGCACGGCCCGGACATGTTTCTTGTAGGTCGCGTTGACGCGGTCGCACCACTGCCGCGCCTGCTGATTCAAGTCCGTGCCAACTGGCGAAGCGTGCGCCCCGCCAGGAAGTTGCTCTCGATGAACCAGAAGTTGCGCTCTACGCGGGCGGACCGATTGGCGTCGCCGCGCTCATGCGCCACGAAGCGGAAGCCGAAACGTTCGGCAAAGGCCGCCATTTCGGGCACCGGAACCATCTCGCGCCCGGTGCCGCGCAGCACCACCACATGGGTGTTGTCGATCATGACGCGTTGGGGAGCGCCGTTGAAGTAACGCAGGGCCTCGGTGAGAAACACCTTGCAGTCGAAGCGCTGAAACGTCGGGTACATCTGAAAGAACAACATGCGGGAGTAGGCCAGCACGGCCGAGGCGGTCTGCACCTTGCGCCGCTTGCCGCCCAGTAGAACCTCGTGCGGGGAGGTGTCGTGTTGCAACTCCTCGCCCGGCTGGAACTCGTAGCGCCCCGCCGCCACCACGGGCGGCTGGCCGATCCCATGGCGGTGACAGAAGGCGGTCAGCGTCGAGTACGACAGGTTCACTCCGCTGGCCGCCAGCTCCTCCCGCACCCGCACCAGATTCCCCTTGCAGGTAGTCATCAGTTCCAGCACCTGCTGGCGGTAGCGGTTCGGCTTTCTCCGGACGCAGCACCGGCGGCACCTGCCGTCGAGTTCGAGCGCAGGACCTTGCGCACCGTCAGCCGGCTGACCTTCAGCACCCGCGCAATCTCGCGCTTGCTCACGCCCTGCCCATTCAGTTCCAGAATCGTGGTCCGTTGTGCTTGGCTCAACATGCTCTTGCTCCTGTGCTTGCGGAAGGGGGATTTTCGCGGCCAGACGATTGAGTTCCTGGCGCACGCGCTCGATCTTGCTTTGCGCCTCGATGCCCTGGGGACGATCCACCTCGACGGTGGCGCCGGCCAGTCGCCGGTTGGCCCGGCGAGCCATCGCCAGCACCACATCCAGGTCGCGCAACAGTTCGGCGACTCCAGTCGTTGGCGGATCGGCTTTGGCCGCGGCAGCGGACCGCTGCATTTTCAGAAACAACTGCGGCTGTTCCAGCAGACGTTGACGAACGGCCGGCGCCGCGTCTCGCCATGCCGCGTACCACTGTCCGGCTTCGCGGCTGGTGAAGCGGTGCGTGGCCATCGCTTCGGCCATGCGCCGGCAGTCTTCCAGACTGGAACGCGACACCGGCACCAGGAACTTCATCGCCACCTGCGCCGAGATCGCGCCGCTACGTACCTGCTGCTGCACGCTTTCGGGAAGCTGCTCCACCAGACCCAACCGGCGCGATACCCAGCTCAGGCTGCGATCAAAACGACGCGCCAACTCCTCCAGGCCATAGCCGAAGCGCTGCTCCAACTCCGCCAGCAGCCAGCCTTCTTCCAGCGCCGTCGCGCGCTCGCGTCATCCGCAACGAACGATCCAGCACCAGCGCCTCGGCTTCGCTCCAGCGGCCACACCACGGCCTCGACCGTATCCCGGCCCAACTGCTCCAGCGCCGCGATGCGCTGATAGCCGTCGATCACCAGGTAACGATCCGGTTGCCCGGCCACGGCCACAACGATGATCGGCGTCTGCTGTCCCGCAGGCGGCCAACGAGGCCAACAACCGCCGCTGCCGCTCCGGTCGCCGCACCCGCAGGTGCTCCCCGCGCCGATCCAGTTGATGAAACTCCAGTCGCATCGCCCGTTTTCCTGCCTGACTGCAAGCGCTAGTCTGGCCGAAGTTGGATCTGGGATTGCGCGGCCGCTGGGGGAAGTGGGTCCGCATCCGCCTTGGAATCAGCGGGATAGGCCGTGAACTGGGATTGCGGGGCGTGCAGTAGTAGTGCCCCCATAACCCCTATGAAATCAGCGCCTTGCACCCCGAACTGGGATTGCGCGATGTCCCAGGGAAGTCGGCCTAATGGAGGGGGTAAACGCAGCGGTTCCGGCGTCTGCGGAAGCCCGCCGCGGGCCTGAATCCGGCGGGCGATAAAGTAATCCGGATTCCGCGCTCGCCATGCCGCTTGCTTCTTGCGGCGGCGCCCGGCTTGGCACTCCGGCTTACGACAAGCTCGTTGACGATCTCCAACTCGATTATCGGGACGAAACCAGCAGTGGCAGATGCAACAAGGTCGCTTGCGAGCGTCAGGCATGATGACTTCATCGCCACGCCTTTCCGCAACGCTTAATTTGAATTTTGATTACCGGGCAGGTGGGTCATTTCTGGCAAGCAGACGTGGGTCACTTTTCCCAAGCGGTGAAGACTTAAAGCCAAATGGAAGGAATCTCTGCGGAATTGAAGATGCAGCGGATTGGCTTAGTTGGCCCTTGCTGTGCAATCAGGTCGGCGTAGTGGTGATCCTGGAGCTGTTGGAACCACGAGTCAACGATGTCTTTCTCATGGCCGTATGCGAAATTGAGTAGCGCACGAGTGCTCTCAAGCGTCAACCATGCTTCTGCCGTCGAGTTATCTTCCGTGTTTGTTGCGATACAGCGCACGGGCAAGCCAGGTTGTGCGAGATCGTCTGACATTTCCAGTTCGAGGCTGTAATGGTCGATGACTTTATTCGTCATGGTTTCCTCCAGAAGATCGACGAATCTCAACTGGGTGCTGATTCTCAGCTTGGCAAATGGTTTAGAAAATCGTTCGGAAAATCGCTCTTCAACAGTCTGCGTACCAGGCACTTCGTAATAAGTAGACGCCTTGTAATCGCGTGGGTGTGCAACAGGTCATCCGATGAAAGCGGTAACTCGCCGCCGTTCCCAAACAGTGCATGTGCAACCTTGACCCGGAGGGGATTGAGAACATTTTCAATCACGTCGGACGCCTTCTGCCCGCGTAAATCCTGCGGAACCGCTGAGTCCAATGTGGAGAGATCAAACGGGCGGCGAATATAAAACAAGCCTTCCAGCCAAACCTTAATCTCGGCATGGGTGCTGGGTAAACTTTCATCAGGGGCGGTATAGGTTGTGTTGTTCTTTTTGGCATCCCGCGCGAAGCGAGTCCTGCGCGCGCGCAATGCTTCGAGAATCTTGAATAGGCATAGGAATTGATACACCGGACTGTCTGTGTTCAGAGCTTCACGATAGAGCCCCGCAAAACTGCGGAACTCTGGACCCGCATTTGAGGTAGGCTGAATTGCCATTGGGGCCTCAAGATAGGGAGACATGAGGCTGATTGAGACGCTGCCATTCGACAATTCTTTTGTCTCACGATAGCCAATCTCAAGTGGAATATCGAGATGGACGCTCATATTACTCAAGGGTGCGGCAAGCGCACGGTAAGCAATCTCTTCAGCGTGTCCCCGGTTCTGCGCCTGGAATGGCGCAGTAACGATTTTGCCCAAGTATCCTTTTTCGTTCGGCAGGCCGGTGAACTGAAATTGTCCTTGTCTTCCGTTGTCCCGCAAATGACGATTTGGTCTGCATCTGGATTGCCTGGCGGTGAAAATGCCGGCTTACTGATGGCGAGATGAGAGTCGCCGCGCAGCCCGGAAGAAAATGACAACTGATGCTCTTGCTGGAGCTTGTATCCGGGACGATGGAAGATAAATGTCACCTCATACAGCCCCGGCGTTCCCCCTAGCGGTAGAGAATTTCTCGGATCATCGCCCTTAAACCGATAGAGCATGTGAAGCGTTTGGTGCGTCCCCGGAAACCCAACGAGGGAAACGCGCTCTTCGGGAGAGTTGGGGTCGCCTTTTCCAATAGGGATCGCGTCTGGACTGCTAAGTACGGAACCGTGGCAGTGGCGGTGAGGCAGGCCACTACCGCAGGGACACAGTTCCCCTTGTTCATCATTCGACATATTGGCCTCTCAGCTATCATGCTAACGCCCGAGAGATGAAAATAATGATCGAAGTTCGGCAGCCCGTTGGTGAATCTTCTGCATAATCTGCGGATCGTTTTCTAATTGCCTCTCGACGGTCTCCTGTGCCTGTTTCCAGACCGATTCAACATCTATCCTGATGCCTCCGAAATGGCTGATGAGTTCGACACAGATTCGCCGAAATTTTTCTTTGTCGCCTTCGTCTCCGCCGCTGGAAGCTGGGAACAGCCTACGACCGACAACCCCACCGGCAGCCTGCGCGCGCGAAAGCAATGTCACGTACTCTTGCAATTTTTGAGGTTCACAAAGCGGCTCTTCCGCCAACTGAATCGCGGCGAAATGCCCGATGAAACGCCGATTTTGCGAGTCGTATTCGAGTCTAGGAGGCAGCAACTCATACCGTATTGCCCCCATCATTTCGTAATACACAACATGCGCTGCTTCGTGGGCGCAGAGGGCGTCGATGAAACCGGGCGTGCTCAACGTCCGTAGCATGTCGGCATATGCTAACCGGAATTTGACTGTTTGTTTCTGCTCTTCTGAGATTCCGTCAGTCATGATCGTCTTGCCAAAATCCATCTGATTCTCCCATGCCTCTCAAAATGATTGGTTGATTACGCTCGACGCGAGATTACACAAGTGGCCCTTGTGCCGCACATCTCATAGATTATTCCCCTCTCTTCCTAGCCGGGATGTATCAGAGCTTCGTTGTCTCAGGGAAGGATGCTCCGCCCTTCCCTCGCTGCAACCGCCTGCGTGTTCTCCGCTTCCCACCCATGCGGGCCTGTGTCCTTCCCCGCAACGCCCCTCCCTAAAGCCATGCGGAAGTAGTCCTAAATTTCTTCTTTTATCAAGTGCCCCCGCTTCATGCGGCTTTATGGCAGAGCCGGTCGGAACCCGTCAAGGGTGTTCGCTGACGCTCCATAAACGCGCAGAGTGCGCGCGCCCTTGACCGAACCCGCCTCGCCTCTGCCCGCCGCGCAAGACATGAAGCGGGGGCACTCAACGAAAGAAATTTGGTTGAGAGCCAAAGGCGAAATGCCCTCCTTCAGATTCCGCCCCACGCGGGCAGCACAGGAGAGCGAAACGTCATGGCATACCGCAACCATCGCAACGCAGCCAGCAGGCCGAGCATCTACCAGACCGTTACCGACCGTATTATTGCCAGTCTCAAAGCAGGAGTGATTCCGTGGGAACAGCCGTGGAAGACGCCGCGCTACGCAGGCTGTGCGTTTCCGCGCAATTTCTACACCGGCAAGCCGTACCGGGGCATCAATGTTCTGTTGCTTTGGTCGAGCGAATACAGCTCTCCATTCTGGCTTACGTTCAAACAGGCGCAGGCATTGAAAGGTGCAGTTCGCAAAGGCGAGCACGGAACGCAGATTATCTTCTATAAGCAGCTTCCCGAATACGCGAAGAAAGACGAGGAAGGCACTCGCAAAGATGAGCGCGTTCCTTTCGTCCTCTGCCACTACACGGTTTTCAACGTGGAGCAGTGCGACGGCCTCACGCTTCCTGAACTCTCGCAACCCGCCATTGCGCCGGAGATCGACGAAGACGAACTTTGCGAAACCATCGTTACCGGATGGAAGAACCGCCCCGCGATGCATCTCACCAGCCCCACCGAGTACCGGGCTTACTATCGGCCTTCCACCGATTCCGTCCACATGCCCGCCCGGAGCCGGTTTGTGGATGCGCCGCACTACTACAGCACGTTATTCCATGAGCTGATTCACAGCACCGGCCACGAAAGCCGCCTGAATCGTACCTTTGGCGACCGATTCGGCGATGAGCTTTACAGCAAAGAGGAATTGGTAGCGGAGATGGGCGCGGCCTTTCTTTGCGCCGTCGCTGGCATCGCCAACGAACACACCGACCGCAACACCACCGCTTATATCCAGAACTGGATTGCCGAGTTGGAAGAAGATAACCGGCTTATCGTTCATGCCGCCGCCAATGCTCAAAGAGCCGTGGACCTGATTCTGGGCAGCACGTTTGAAGAAGAGAAGGAGACGACCGAAAACGCCGGGGATGCCGCTGTCAGCGGCATCCCCGCAGCCGCTGCGATGGGTTTCGCTCCGGCGATCAACGGCCATGCTCATCTCTGAGCCGTGACAGGATGTTTTATCCGGCCCTCAAATACTCCGAGGGCGTGACAATGCGCGTTCCCTTGTACGTGCCGAGAGTCAGTAAATCCTTGTCTCCTGCAACCAGCAATTCCGCTTTTGCAAGGGCGGCACACTCCAGAAACATATCGTCGTTGGGATCGCGGCATACCCTTACCGTGCCTCGAATCTTTACACGGACACCGCGCGCCAGAATCGTTTGCAGCGCCGATGTTGCCCGGTGTTGCTCCCAGGAGAACTTTTCCGTCAGGACGCGCACAATCTCCGCGTCAATCTCATCGCAGGTGGCAATCACGTCTTCGCTCATCGCTTTTTCAAGCGCCAGCGTCGGCGTGCCGCGCCCTTTCGCAAACTGAAGCGCGGAAATCCAGACGTTTGTGTCTACGACGACGATCACCCGTTAGACCGTACCTTGCGGCGGCGCGGCTTCTCGGCACGCACTTCTTTAATGAGCCGGGGTACATCGGCCTCGGTGTAGCCCTTGGGATTGCGGCCTGCCGCATACTCGCCCAGCTCATCCAGTGTCCCCCGCGCCTGCTGCGCGGAATAGGTGCGGAAGGCTTCACGGAATAGTTCGCTCATGGTGCGGCTGTCTCGGTGAGCCAGCGCTTCCGCCCTCTGCGCGAGTTCCGGCGGCAGGCTGATCGTGTAGACCTTCGATTTCCTTGCAGTAGCACATAGTCGTATATTACAATGTAATGGATTCCATTGCAATGACATCTTCGCAGGCTGCGCTTGGTTTGGGTTTCGACAAGGCGACGATGTGGTCTGTATCCTTGACATACGAAAGAGTTTGGTTTCCAAGCTGGGCCAGCCAAAACAGCAGAGTAAATCCGAGGAAGGTTTGACCCGTTGAACGCCGTTGAAATCGAAGAAGCTATTTCGCAATTGGCGGAACAGCCGTTTGATCCCGTGAACTTCCCGTATGCCTTCCTTGAAGCTTTCGGCAACAAGGAGACAACGATCAAGAGGCTGCGCGCGGGCGCATCGAACAAGTCCGACCTTGGCGGCGTTCTCCAGACCAACAATATTCATATCCTACGTGCGGCGCGGGTGAGGTTACGAAGACCCTCACGGCGCTCAAAGACAGTCCCGCGACCGCGAAGGCAAAGCCAAATTCATTCTGGCGACCGACGGCGCAGACTTTGAAGCCGAGGATCTGGCTAGCGGCGAAACCGTCGCCTGCGCTTACAAGGATTTTCCGGACCATTTCGGATTCTTCCTGCCGCTTGCGGGCATCACCACCGTTCGGCAAATCACCGAAAACTCGTTCGACATCCGCGCCACCAGCCGCCTGAACCGGCTTTATGTCGAACTTCTGAAAGACAATCCCGAATGGGGCACGTCCGCGCGCCGCCACGACATGAATCACTTCATGGCGCGGCTCATTTTCTGCTTTTTCGCGGAAGATACGGACATCTTCATCGGCAAGGGCCTGTTCACAGACACTATCGCACAGATGAGCGCGAAGGACTCGTCCAACACCCATGAGGTCATTGAGGCGCTGTTCCGCGCCATGAACACGAAGATCGAGGACCGCGACGCGAAGGCTTCCCCGGTGGGCCGACTCGTTCCCTTATGTGAACGGCGGCCTGTTCTCCGGCAACATGGACGTGCCGCGGTTCAGCAAAATTGCGCGTTCCTATCTTCTCCACATCGGCAATCTCGACTGGACGAAAATCAACCCAGACATCTTTGGTTCGATGATCCAGGCCGTCGCCGAGGACGAGGAGCGCGGCGCGCTCGGCATGCACTACACCAGCGTGCCGAACATCTTGAAAGTGCTGAATCCGCTTTTCCTTGACGATCTTCGCGCGAAACTTGCAGAAGCGGGCGACAATCCACGCACCCTGCTCAACCTTCGCAAGCGCATGGCGAAGATCAGGGTTTTCGACCCGGCCTGCGGCTCCGGCAATTTCCTTGTTATTGCGTACAAGGACATGCGGGACATCGAGGCAGAGATCAACAAACGGCGCGGCGAGCCGGATATTCGCAGTGAAATTCCGCTCACCAATTTTCGCGGCATTGAGCTGCGCGACTTCCCAGCGGAAATCGCGCGCCTTGCGCTTGTGATTGCCGAATACCAATGCGACGTTCTCTATCGCGGGCAGAAACTGGCGCTTGCCGAGTTTCTGCCCCTGCGTTCGGAGAACTGGATTACATGCGGCAATGCGCTGCGGCTGGATTGGTTGAGCATCTGCCCGCCGACGGGAACAGGCGTGAAGATGCAAGCCGACGACCTTTTCAGCACGCCGCTCGACCAGGCGCAGATCGACTTCGAGAATGAGGGCGGAGAAACATATATATGCGGCAATCCGCCTTACAAAGGCAGCCAAACACAACCGGATAAGCACAAGTCAGACCTCTGAAGTCCTTCGACAGGCGATCGAAAAACTGGAAGTAGATCGACTATGTTACCGGCTGGTTTATGAAAGCGGCTGACGTACGGCAACAGACCAGCGCTGTTGCCGCCTTCGTGTGCCACAATTCAATCTGTCAAGGCCAACAAGTTCCTATCCTGTGGCCGATGATCTTTACGTCGGGCAACGAGTTGCATTTGCCTACAGTTCGTTCAAATGGGCGAACCTTGCCAGCCACAAGGCCACGGTGACAGTGGCTATTGTTGGAATTTCGAAAGCAATCAGCAGGAATCAAAGTCTTTATTCTCGCGAGCCTCGATGGTCTTTCGACAGTGCCAAGAGAGGCCGAGCACATCAATGCCCTATTTAGTCGCACGGACCGATGTCATTGTGACCAGCTCAGCGAACCCGCCCTAGCAGGGCTTGGGCGATATGGACTTCGGGAATATGCCCGTCGATGGCGGGAATTTGCTTCTCTTCGTCGGAACAAGCTAACAACTTACCATAACAGCAACAAATCGAACAGCGATTCTTCATCGTTTCTTGGTTCGGCAGAGTTCATCAAAGGGCTTGCGCGATAATGCCTCTGGATAACTGATAAGGATCTTGAACGGCGCGAAATAATCAATGACCTCGATTCGCAGGCGGATCGATGATGTCCGGCTTATACGCCTTGCCCGCAAGGCAGCTACCACGAAGGAAATGTTTTCACGCGAGTATCCTAGATTTGGAGAATGTAAGAGGCAATGGATCTGAGGCGCCATCATGTGCACCAGCGTCTCCTCGGAAAGACGCGAATATCTTCCTGTTGGTATTTTCGGCAACCGGGCACATCAGCAATCTCGCCTTCGCTCTTTACGACGCCCCGCTGTGGAACATGGCGCTCATTGCGTCACGTGTGCATCTCGTCTGGATTGCCACCGTCTGTGGCAAGTTGGAAACGCGATATCGCTACTCAAACACCCTTGGCTGGAATACATTTCCGGTCCCGACGCTGACCGAGAAGAACAAGGCAGACCTGACGCGCTGTGCCGAGGACATTTTGCTTGCGCGCGAGCATCATTTCCCGGCGACGATTGCGGACCTCTACGACCCTGACGCCATGCCGGAAGACTTGCGCCAGGCGCACGAGCGCAACGACGAAGTGCTGGAGCGCATTTACATCGGCCGCCGTTTTAAGAACGACACCGAGCGGCTGGAAAAGCTGTTCGAGCTTTATACCAAGATGACGAAGACAAAGGGGACCGCATGAGTAGCCTCACGGTCATTGAGAAGCGTTATCTTGAAAAGATTCTGAATATGGACGGCGGCTATGTGCTCGACTATTCCGACAATAGTTTCGGCACGTTCTTCAATCGTCAGAAGGTTGATATTCATGGCCCGAAATATCAGACCTATGGCACCTCTAAGGCAAAGAAGCTGCGCGCGTTCTGGGATGCCGAAAACGATGCTTTCGTAGGCAAGGTTTTGTCGGCCTTGATCGACGAATACGAAGTCGATTGTGATCTTAACAAGAAGCAAATGGACAGCGCTTCTTGAAAAAGTGCGGGGCATCGTCTCACGGCTGTCCGGAAAGCCGCAGGCCGCAAAGCCAACACAGACCGCCAACGACTTCTTGAATCATGAATTCACGATTCCGAATATTCAGAAATTGCCGATCGAACCGCACGCCATCCCGATTATTGAAATCAGACTTGCCGAGGCTAGAATAGCATTAGGCGCGAAAGCGCATCTTTCCGTGATCTTCCTTTGCGGAAGCGTTCTTGAAGCCGTCCTGCTGGTGCGGCTCAGAAGGACCCGGCGCGGTTCAATCGGGCCACGGCCAGCCCGAAGGCCAAGGACGGCAGTGTAAAGCCTTTGCACGAGTGGAGCCTTGCTGAGTTCATCGACGTTGCTTGCGAGATAGACTTATTGAAACCTGACGTTAAGAAATTCAGTCACGGACTTCGAGATTTCCGCAATTCATTCATCCATACGCGCAGATGCCATCCGGTTTCACGCCGGACGAGCACACCGCGAAACTTTGCTTTCAAGTTCTCAAAGCCGCGCTTGCGAGCGTTGCGGGGGAAAGAAAATGACAGATTTCAACAACATGACCATTGTCGCCGCTATTCAGGTTATCGCCGAATTCATGTCTCATGGTGATATGTCTGTTTTGGAGGTTCAGTGGGGCTTCGTCGGAAATTCGACGAGCAAAGCTGCCCGCGTTGCAAGTTGGGCACAACGCGCCACCTCGATGGATGCGCCCCAGGTAATGACCGAAAACGGCCTTATGCATCTTGGTCGAGCCTTTGTCGAAACTGCGATCAAGGCTCCCCCAGGCGTCCGTGACAGTGACCCTTGGAAAAAGTTCCTCGCGGGCTTCGGTTTGATGGATTCGAGGTGGTTGAAACGGAAGTTCCACCGCTTTCAAGCGCACCCTGGCAGCCCCCACGCACTATCGTCACACTCACTCGGATGTTGCCCGCCGATATGCCCGGACTGTATTTCCGCGAAGCCGAAGACGAGGTGACGACTTTGCTTGTTCAGAGCGGCTTCACGGTCGCCAAAGTACACTTGGAACGAGCGGTATCCGCTTTTCAGCGTGGTGAATTGTCTTCGGCGAATGGAGAGCTTCGCAATTTCTACGAGAGCTATTTGAATGAAATTGCCCTCCATCTCGGTTGTGACAGCCAGCAGGACAGTAAGGCGAAACGTGATTTTCTCGGACGCCTTCAACCGCCCTTCCTGTTGACGGAATATAACGAGTGGAATGAAAACAATCAGAAGCCCCAATATGTTCAGGGATTGATGAGCCGGATGCACCCGCATGGGGGACACCCCGGACTGTCCGAGGAAGAAGACGCGACGTTTCGCCTTCAAATTACCCTCGTTACCGCTCGCTTGTTTTTGCGGCGCTATCGCCAACGAATGAAAGAGGTGACTGCATGACCATTGAAGTGAAATCAGTCCCGTCTATTTCCGTCACCTACGCGCAGAACGGCAGTTCGACGAAGGCGAACGCGCTTGGTATGCGGCCCATGCAGGAGCGCGCTTATGAAAAGCGCGGCGAGCAGTATTTGCTTATCAAGTCCCCGCCCGCGTCCGGCAAGAGCCGCGCGCTCATGTTTATCGCGCTCGACAAGCTGCAAAATCAGGGCCTCAAACAGGCGATCATCGTCGTGCCGGAAAAGGCCATCGGCGCGAGTTTCCACGACGAGCCGCTGACACAGTTCGGCTTTTGGGCCGACTGGCGCGTGGAACCGAAATGGAACCTTTGCAACGCCCCCGGCGGCGACAACGGCGGTAAGGTGAACGCCGTTGGCGCGTTCCTTGAGAGCAACGACAAGGTGCTGGTTTGCACCCATGCGACGTTCCGTTTTGCTGTCGATCAATTCGGCATCGAGAAGTTCGACGACCGGCTGATTGCCGTGGACGAGTTTCACCACGTTTCCGCGAGCCCCGACAACAAGCTGGGCACGCACCTGGGCCAGTTCATTGCCCGCGACCGGGTGCATATCGTCGCCATGACCGGCTCATACTTCCGGGGCGATGCGGAAGCCGTGCTTACCCCGCAGGACGAGGCGAAATTCGAGCCTGTCACCTACACCTATTACGAACAGCTCAATGGCTATCAATATCTCAAGCAGCTCGACATCGGCTATTTCTTCTATTCCGGTTCCTATGTCGATGACATCCTCAACGTACTCGACCCGACCGAGAAAACCATCATCCACATCCCAAACGTCAATTCGCGCGAAAGCACGAAGGACAAAATGCGGGAGGTGGAGCACATCATCGAGGCGCTGGGCGAATGGCAAGGTATCGACGAAAAAACAGGATTCCAGCTTGTCAAAATCCCAGGCGGTCGCATCCTTCGCATTGCCGACCTTGTGGATGATGACCCCAATCGCCGCGACAGCGTGACCGCCGCGCTGAAAGACCCGGCGCAGAAAAATAATCGTGACTATGTGGACATTATCATTGCGCTGGGCATGGCAAAGGAAGGCTTCGACTGGATTTGGTGCGAACACGCGCTCACCGTCGGCTATCGCGCCAGCCTGACCGAAGTGGTGCAGATTATCGGGCGAGCTACACGCGACGCTCCCGGCAAAACCCGCGCGCGTTTTACCAACCTGATTGCCGAGCCGGACGCTTCCGAAGAAGCCGTGACCGAGGCTGTGAACGATACGCTGAAAGCTATCGCCGCAAGCCTGCTGATGGAGCAGGTTCTTGCGCCGCGCTTTGAGTTTAGGCCAAAGCACCCTGACAGCGGCCCGACCGACGGGCTTCGACTACGGCGAGGGCGGCTACGACCCGAACAAGAATAATGTCGGCTTTAACCCCGACACGGGGCAATTCCAGATCGAGATCAAGGGCCTTGCCGAACCCAAGAGCAAGGAAGCCACGCGCATTTGCAAGGAAGATTTGAACGAGGTGATTGCCACTTTTGTTCAGGACAAGACCGCGCTTGAGCGCGGCCTGTTCGACGAAGAACTTGTGCCCGAAGAACTGACGCAGGCGCGCATGGGAAAGATCATCAAGGACAAATATCCCGAACTTGATGAGGAAGACCAGGAGGCCGTGCGCCAGCACGCGATTGCCGCCCTCAACATTACGCAACAGGCCAAGCAATATGCTCTCGGTGGGCAAGGCGGCAACGGCGAGCCGAGCGCCAACACCGCGCTGATCGACGGCGTGCGCCGGTTTGCAATGGATGTGCGCGAACTCGACATTGACCTGATCGACCGCATCAATCCGTTCGGCGAGGCTTATGCCATCCTTGCCAAGACCATGAGCGAGGACAGTCTGAAACAGGTTGCGGCAGCAATTTCCGCCAAGCGCACCAGCCTTACACCGGACGAGGCAAAAGACCTTGCCGTGCGAGCGTTCCGGTTCAAGAAGGAACGCGGACGGCTCCCGTCACTCGATTCGCAGGACGCATGGGAAAAGCGCATGGCTGAAGGAGCCGCCGCTTTCATGCGCTACAAGAAGGAAGGTCGCTATGAGTGACCCCAATCTCGACGAACTCGCCGAAGAGCTTGCGGAATTTGGGAGCCGGAGAAAAAGGGCGGACGCCCGCCCCGCGAAGAGCGCATTTTAGCGGGCTTCGAGGAGATACAGCGGTTCGTCGAAAAGGAGGGCCGCGCCCCGCAACACGGGGAGGGCCGAAACATTTTCGAGCGCTTGTATGCCGTTCGTCTCGACCGCCTGCGCGGCGCTTGCGGAGTGCCGCGCCTTGCTTGTGCCGCTCGACCATCAGGGATTGCTTGCAGGCGCGCAGCCAATAAGCCCCGAGTCGCCGGAAGGCATCGATGAAGACGAACTTATGGCGGAACTGGCGGGCGCGGCGGGTGACAGCGCCATCACAGAACTACGCCACGTGCGCGCAACCGTTGAAAAGCGCGCCGCAGAAGAGATTGCGCAGCGTAAGAAGTGCGAAGACTTTGAGACATTCGCGCCGCTCTTTGAAGCCGTGAAGCGCGACTTGAAATCCGGCGTGCGCCAAACGCTTCCTGTGCATCGCTTCGACGAAATCAAGCTCGCGGAGATTCAGAAGGGCGAGTTTTTCATCGTCGAGGGTCAAATGGCCTATGTTGCCGAGCTGGGGGAAGCAATCAGGACGAAGTATGAGCGCACGGACAGCCGCCTGCGCGTCATCTACGATAACGGTACCGAGAGCGACGTATTGCAGCGCTCCTTCCAGCGCGCGCTCCACCGCGACGAGACGGCGCGGCTCATTACCAATCCTTCCGCCGGGCCGCTATTCGCCGACGAGCCCGAAGGGGACGATCTCGCAAGTGGCACGATCTACGTTCTCCGCAGCAAGTCTGACAATCCGGTCTTCGCAGCCAACCGAGATGTCCTGCATAAAATAGGCGTAACCGGGGGAAAGATTGAAACTCGCCTTGCAAACGCTAGCATTGGACCCCACCTTTCTGCTCGCCGACGTGGAAGTGGTCGCCACGTATGTTCTTTACAACGTCAACCGCGTTAAGCTAGAAAACCTGATACATCGGGTGTTTGACCCCGCGCAATTGGACATTGAAATCAAGGATCGATTCGGTAATCCCGTAAAACCGCGCGAATGGTTCCTTGTCCCGCTTTTCGTTGTGGATGAGGCCGTCAAGCGTATCAAGGACGGGACGATCACCGATTACATTTACGACCCGAATCAGGCTCGGCTTGTGAGGAGGACGAGTCTCATCAAGCCTCAGAAGATTTAGACCTTTGATTGTTTTTATTTCCGCTAGGAGCCTTTGCCGACACTTGCGCATCACTATGGTTGCATTATGATGCCATCCATGAGCAGGAAAGCGACCAACGGGTCAGTGAAGAAGCGCCCGGCGTCGGCACGTGTACCATTAACCGTGCGGTTGCCTGAAAGGAAGCCGATGAAGTTCTCGGAGATTGCTAACCGTCTGACGGGCATCTCAACGCCATTTGGCGGAGCATCTTGGCAGCCTGCCGAGATGGAGATCGCAGCGGCCCGCCGGGTGATCGCCTTTCTTGAAGATCGCCGGGTGTTGTACGAGCCGAGGAGATGGAAGTGCCTTCGCACTGCGTCCACTCTGTGATCGAAATCCGGCACCGTCTCAGCGATGAGTTGGGCAAGCTGGACGGCGAGCTCCGAACTGGCCGCGAGTCTGCGGGCGATGCGGGCGGCTTGCCGGAAGTTCCTTGAGCGGGTGGGGACCGACGGACGCGAAGGCATCCACCACGCCAACGGCTGGGGCTTTCATAGCTGGACCTTCGGGAGCGCACTCGGCGAGTTGCGGGGGACATTTGGCGTCCATGTGGCGAAGATCGCCGCCGCATTCAAACTGGATGTGGAGGACCGGCTGGCCTCCATCCTGCCCGCGAATGCCGATGCCGACACGGGCGACGATGACCGGCTGTTTCGCAGGCTAGACCTCTGAGCTATCGCCGGGCAGATCGACTATCAGGGCCGGAAGTTCCGTGTCAGTACCAGCGTCCCAAGACCGTCGCTGCCTACGGCATCGGATGAAGGAGCGACACGTCACCCCCAAATGGGATGCTGTCGGTAAACCGGCCGTCTTTGGCGGTTTACCAACGTGAACGCGCTTTGAATCAGCAACTTGACAATCCGCGACATCCGGCATGGCGATAATGCGTTTACGCAGGTAAACGCGCAGAGGCCCCACAGCGCCCAGCGCGTAAACGCGCTGATAAACAAAGGCTTCCAGCATCCGGGCGCTTGACGGCCAGAATCACAGGGTGCAAGCTATTTTCGAGGCGGGTTTCCCCATGAGTGCTCCCCGCATCCCGGCTCCGTTGCAGTCTCCGGCCTCACCGAGTGGCGAAGCGCGTCCGGTTCTCCGTGCCAAAACCATTGCAACCAGGGTTACGCCGGAAGAGCTGGCCGAGGTGGAGGCCGCCGCCGAAGGCGCGGGAAAAACCGTTGCCGAGTGGCTGCGGGAGTTGGCCCTGCAGACGGCCCGGCAGCGGCCTGCCGATCCGGTTGAGCTGTTGCTGGCCGAACTGATGGCGACCCGGTACGTGCTCCTGAATCTCTTCCACGCAACCGCCCTGGCGGACGCGGAGGGCAAGCATTTACTGCCCGATTCCGTGCTCAAAATCCGTGACCAAGCCGACGCCACAAAGCTGGAAAAGGCCCGCAAGCTGCTCCAGAATTTTCTGTCCCAGAAGGGAGCGGACGGGGGCAAGCAGTGAGCCGCCCCATGCGTTTCCCCAGCCGTTCCGGGCGGCTGTTCTGGCTTCTTTTCTGGCTTGCGGTTGGGCCGGTTGTCCTCATCTTCCCGGCCTCGGCTTGGCTCTACTGGACGCTCTCGCCACTCCAAAAGGTTTACCTTACGACCTATGCCGCCAGCTCTGTCGGGGCTGGGATTCCGCACAGCGAGACGACGATCCGATGGGTAATGAAGACCGCTCCCAAGCGGAAGCCGGTTGCCGCCTCAGCCGAGGATGTAGTCGCCGGGCCGGACCCGAAACTGCCCGTCAGCCTCTCGCCCAAAGCCATCGCGGAGGGCTGGCGTGGAGTAGCTTACAGCGCCCCGGAGAAAGTGCCCGCAGACAGTCTCGCCAAAGGATTGCGGGATTACGTTTATGACGGTGTGAGCGTGTGGTGGCTGTTTGGCCGACCCATGCTCAACAGCCTTGCGGTGCTGATGTTGCTCTATGTGCTCCGGCTCCAGATGAAGCAGGGTTTTGGGCGGACGAGAGCAGGAGGAACGCCACGGACGCAGAACCAAAGGCCCCGAACTGGCATCGGCTTTGCGGTGGCGTGGCGCAAAGACGGACGGCATCCGTTTCCGTCTGCGCTTCGAGAATCGCGCTTTTGCGGTGGCTGCCCTTTGGTCCAAGCTACCGCATCCCGAAGCGTCTTGAAGCGAGCCACATTCTGATGATGGGCGACACCGGCAGCGGGAAGTCGAATGCCATCCGGCAGCTTCTTCGCCAGGTGCGGGAGCGCGGAGAAAGCGCCATCGTCTACGACCCGGCGATGGACTTTGTGAGCGAGTTCTACTCGCCCGCGCGCGGCGATTTGATTCTCAATCCGCTGGACCAGCGTTGCCCGTACTGGGGGCTAGGCGATGAGATCGACCGCGACGAAACAGCCACGACCATTGCCGCCGCATTCCTGCCGGAAAAGGAGTACGAGAAAGAGTTTTTCACCGATGGACCGCGCCGGGTACTGGCCCACCTGCTCAAGCGGCAGGCCGCAGCCCAGGGACATTCTGATGATGATGGCCGACACGTCGCGCATCGAGGCGGCGGTGAAAGGAACGCCGCTGGCCGCCCTGCTTGATCCGGGAGCACCGGCACAGCGGGCGGGTGTGCTTGCCAGCCTGAACATGGTGGCCGACAGCTTGGAGTTGTTGCCGGAGTGGGAGCATACGAGGCCGACGTTTGCGACGGCGGAGTGGTACACCGCGCGTAAGCGTTGGGTATTTCTGACATCCAGCCCCGCCTATCGTGCGAAGATTTTGCCGCTGCATTCCGTGTGGCTCGACTTATTCATCCTGCGCATGATGGGTTACTGTGAGGACCACGCCGCGAAGCCGGTATGGTTTGTTTTGGACGAGCTGGCAAGCCTCAACAAATTGCCGCAGCTCCACACTGCCGTCACGGAAAACCGAAAGTATGGCAATCCCGTTGTGGTGGGTTTTCAGGGGCGCAGCCAGCTTGAAAAACGCTACGGCCAGGACGCCGAGGCCATGCTTTCGCAACCCGCAACCAAGCTGTTTTTCAAGACCACCGAGCCGCGCGCCGCGAAGTGGATTTCCGATGCCATCGGAGAGATCGAGGTCGAACGGTTGAAGGAATCGCGCAGCATGGGACTGCTACTCAGCAAGAAATCCTATGCGATGGAGATTGCGACCAAGCCGCTTGTCATGGCTTCGGAAATCTCCGGCCTGGAACCGTTGCACGGCTTCATCAAGCAGGAAAACAAGGTTGTGCCGGTTCACTTCCAGTTTGCAAAGAAGCGCAGCAGACAACCGGATTTCATCGAGCGCAAATTGCCGGAGATTGCGCCCAGGCCGTCACCGCCGACGCCGGTAGTTCGCACAGAGCAACCCAAGACGCCAGCAGCGGCCCAGGCCACGCTTCCACTTTTCGATGCGCCCGCTGACAAGCCCACCGACAAACCCAAAGAGGCGTTTGTGTGGGATGAGTCCAAGGGGATTGAATGACGGAAGTCGTTTTCGGTAATGTATCCCTGATCTTCGGATGGCTCGTCAACCGCATCGGCATCGATTCCTAGAATCTAGACAGCCGGTCTTCCATCAGTGTTCTTGCATCAGGTACGTCGAGCGCACATGATCTAGCGAAGGCCATCTCGCAGAACGTGGTTCACTGAAGAGTTGGCCCAATCTCCTGACTACGCTTGGTCGCGTTGCAACCGTTAGCGGCTCTCTGGCGGAGAGTCTGTGAGCGAGCATGCGTCATGAGCCGCAACATCGCACTTGGGCAATGCTGTACCCAATAACGTTTGTGTGCATCAGCTTGCGCAGTACCATGTGCTGCGCGCTGCCAGAGTTCACGTACCCATGACTGCCGGTATTCGCCTGTTTCGTAGTCCTTCGAGACAACTCCTGTTGAGAACGACATGCCGTTCCACTGTCACCGGACAGCCGTGTCCCCGAGTCGCACGCGTCAACTGTTGTACAGATCATCGAAAGCCGTCAGCAACTTAGGGTCAGGGAAATGTTTGTGTCCAAGAGTGCAGTGCCATAAGCCTCTGCAGTAGAGCACCTAGCTTTCGGCGGCGAAGATGGTCGGGCGCTAATCTGGTCTCGGATACCAGCCCGTCGCTGCCGTGCAGTCAGGACAGTCTCAGGAGACTTCGATGTCGGTGACGGTCTTTCATGTCGCGATTGTTGGAAGACGAGCTCGAACTTCTTAGCCGTCACTGAAGGACCACTTCTTCTAGTTCTGGAGAGCTCGCTCAATCGTTTCGTCATCGTTGAAAGTGATACCATATCCTCGGCATTTATCTTGTCCGCCAATGCCCGAAGAGTGTCCCACTGGTTCTATTCGTCCGATCGTAATCCTCATCTATGCCGCCATGCGAGATAGTGTTCGAGGGCCCATAGGAGCATACGGCGATATCTCTGATGTCTTCTATCTTCTTTTCAAAGGATCAAACGCATAGTGCTCTGTGAGCGCTCGGGTTCGCTTCGGTAAGCACCTGACAAGGCAATGCAGGCCTGCATCGCGAATCCAGCCGTGATAGTACTCATGTTCGGATCGCTTCGACATTGTCGCATGCAGTATCCCGAGCGCGCTGGTGAACCGGACAGTCTTTCGCGACGATCAAACACTCCCGCTCCCGGACATATTGCATCTCGTCAAAAAGTCGAGCCGACGGTACGTACGCTGTTGTCATCCCCTATGACATAAGCATTCTACCGCCTCCGAAGTATCCAGTCTCTACGCGCTCGTTAGCGCTTGGGAGCATCCTTTTCCATAGAACAGATTCGGGCGTTTCGGCAAATGAGAGTAACCATACCTGATAATTCGAAGTCGGCTGTGTTTAGCTCAGGCATTAGAATCTCCCTATGCTGACGATCTCCAAACCGCTGTCAGCTTCACAGGTACGGACGTACCATGAGCGGGAGTTTGCGTCAGAGCGGCAGAACTATTGGAGCCGCGACCAGCAGGGACATAGCGAATGGCAAGGCAAGCTGGCCGAGCAGTGGGGCTTAGAGGGCGCGGTTGGCAATGAGCACTTCGCGCGGCTGACCGAAGGCCAGCACCCGCACACGGAAGCGCAGCTCGTTCGTCATCAGGTTTCCAAAACCTATGAGGGCAAATTCGGCAAGGAAGTGACGAGCGTGGAGCACCGCGCCGGTTGGGATGCCACGTTCTCCGCGCCGAAGTCGTGTTTCTCTCACCGCACTTGTGGGCGGCGATGAGCGCGTGCGAGAGGCGCATCGGGAGAGCGTGCGTGTCGCTCTGGCCGAGTTGGAGAAGTACACGCAGGCGCGGATCGGCAACGTCCATGCGCCGGAGACGACAGGCAAATTCGTTGCGGCTACCTTCGAGCACGACACCGCGCGGCCTGTTGAAGGCTACGCCGCGCCGCAGCTCCACACCCATGCTGTGATCTTCAACGTCACCGAGCGCGACAACGGCCAAACCCGCGCCTTGCAGCCGCAGGAGCTATTCGCTTCGCAGCGCTATCGCCACCAGCGTTTACCGTTCCGAGCTGGCGATGCGGTTGCAGGGCTTGGGCTACGAGCTGGAGCGCGGCAAGCATGGACAGCCGGAGATCAAGGGATATACGAAAGAGTATCTGGAGGCCAGCAGCCCACGCCGGGAGCAGATCAAAGACCATCTCCGCGAGACGGGGATTGACGGAGCCGGAGCCGCGCAGGTTGCCGCGCACCGGACGCGGGACAGCAAGGAACTGCTATCGCCGGAAGAGGTATTAGAGCGGCATCGCGAACTGGCCGCGCAGTATGGACACCAGGCCGACCGGGTTGTGGCCGAGGCGCGGGCGCATGGACAGCGCCATGTTTACGAACCCGACCGAATCGCGCAGCAGGCCGTGACCTATGCCCGCGATCATCTCTTCGAGCGTTCCGCCGTGCTGGACCGGCGCGACCTTCTGGAAGCGGCGCTCAGTCGTGGCATGGGTGAGACAACGTATGCCCACGTCCGGCAGGAGTTCGAGCAGCGGGCCGCGCGGGGCGAGTTCCGCACGGTCGATCATGCCGGAGCAGGACAGCAGTACACCACCGCCGCGATGCTTCGCATGGAACGCGAGATCGTCGCACGGATGCAGGAAGGCAATCAGCGCGGGGTGAGTGACCCGATGCTGGTTGATCCGCAGATTCGGATTGCGACGGAAGACCGCCACCCGGAGCTGAATGCCTCGCAGCGCCAGGCCGTCGATGAGTATTTCTCTCCCGCGAAAAGATGGTGGGTTGGATGGCGTCGCCGGTGCGGGCAAGACAACGACGCTGGCCGTCATCCGTGAAGGCGCGGAGGCGCAAGGGTACAAGGTCGAAGGCTTCGCGCCCACGTCCCGCGCGGCGCAAAAGCTGGCCGATGCAGGCATGGAAACATCCACGCTGCAAAAGCATCTTGCGCGCGGACAGCAGCCGGACACCGGAGAGCGCCGCCTGTATGTGCTCGATGAATCCTCGCTTGCGTCCACCAAGCAGATGCACGAGTTTGTGAATCGCCTTCATCCGAATGATCGCGTGTTGCTGGTAGGCGACCGGAGGCAGCATGAAGCGGTCGAGGCCGGGCGTCCCTTCGCGCAGCTTCAGGACGCGGGCATGAAGACGGTGAAGCTCGAAGAGATCGTCCGTCAGAAAAACCCGGAGCTGAAACAGGTAGTCGAACAGCTTGCGCGTGGCGAGGTGCGCGAGGCCGTGCAGGGTTTGGAGCGGCAGGGCCGCGTCCATGAGATTCGCAGGCCGCGAGGAACGCATCGCCGCCATAGCGAAGGAATATGCGAAGTCGCCGGAGGGTACGCTGGTTGTCTCTCCCGACAACCGCTCCCGCGTGGAGATCAACTGAGCGTATCCATGCCGAGATGCAGGAGCGCGGCTTGGTCAGCAAAGACGAGCATCGCATCGCAGGCGCTTGTGCCGCGCCAGGACCTCACCGGGCCGGAGCGCACATGGGCCGCGCGCTACGAGTTCAACGATGTAGTGCGCTACGCGCGCGCATCGAAAGAGACCGGCATGGAGCGCGGCGAATACGCGCGGGTCAAGAGCGTTGATGCGGAGAAAAATCTGTTGACGGTGGTGCGGGCCGATGGCTCAGAGCTGACCTATGATCCACGCCGGCAGCAGGGCGTCTCTGTCTATCGCGAGGAACCGCGCAGCTTCGCCGTGGGCGACCGCATCCAGTTCACCGCGCCGGCCAACGATTTGAAGGTTGCCAACCGCGAATTAGGAACGGTCGAAGCCATCGGCCAGGATGGGCAGATGCGCTTGAAGATGGACGGAGGCCGTGACGTGCAGCTCGATCCGCGCGAGCATCCGCATCTCGATCACGGCTATGCGGTGACGAGCCATTCCAGCCAGGGGCAGACTGCCGAGCGCGTATTGATTCACGTCGATACCGAGCTGGCCGCGAAAGACCTGCTCAACAGCCGCATGGCTTACGTTGCCGTCTCGCGCGGCGCGGAGGACGCGCAGCTTTACACCAACGACCGTGAGAAGCTGCCGGAAGCATTAGGGCATGACGTATCCCACGAGAGCGCCCACACACCGGCGATGAAGCCGGAACAATCCATCACGCCGCAGCAGCCGGAAATCGCGCCAGTCATCGAACACGGCATGGGCATGGGGCATAGCCTCTAAACCTATGAATCGTCCCTGTAGAGTTGTGTCTCGCGTTCAAGAAATGCACAGAAATCGAGAATTCGCCTGCACAGTTCCTACACAGCCAAAATATGGCTATTTATCTTCAATTAAATCAATGCGATTTCCAATAATTTTATCACCCGCTCAGGATGACACTTCGAAGGTTTTCGCTGTCCGTGAAAGCCGCAGCCCTGCCATGATGATGAATGAGCCGGACTTTACGGCAGCACCTTGCCCGGATTCATGATTCCCAGCGGGTCCAGTGCCGTCTTGATCCGGCGCATCATGTCCAGTTCCACGCCGCCGCGCCATTTCTCCATCATGTAAGCCTTGAGCTGTCCCACTCCGTGCTCGGCCGAAAAGCTGCCGTCGAAGTGGCGCACCACTTCATTGACGGTGTCCATGATGGCGTGGTCCAGTTTCAGAAACTCCTCGTTGCTGGCCCCCACGGCCGGGAAAAGATGAAAGTGAATGTTGCCGTCTCCCATGTGTCCGTAGGCCATGATCCGGAGATCGGGAAATTTGCGCGCGCACGCCTGCGTCGCCCGGGCGATGAACTCCGGGGTCTTGGAGACCGCCACGGAGACATCGTTCTTAACGATCGCGGACTCGCGCTTTTGCGCCTCGGAAATATTTTCCCGCATCTGCCACAACGCCAGCCGTTCGCCTGAGCTTCCGGCAAAAACCGCATCCCTCACCATGCCGGAGTCCATTGCTTTCTCCAGCAGGTCTTCCAGTTTCCCGCGCAATCCGGCATCGGGCGAAGCGTCGGCCAGCTCCATCAGCACGTAGTGATCGGCGCGCTGGCTCAAGGGCAACCGGGTCTCGGGAAAATGCTTGAACACCAGATCGACGATCTCGCCGCCCATATATTCGAATGCCTGAATCGAGCTGGGATACGATCGCTGGCTCAACACCAGAAGATCCAGTGCAGCCTGCACCGAGGGCACGGAGCAAAACGCCAGGGCAACGTCATGCGGACGGGGCACCAGCTTCAACACCGCCGCCGTCACAATGCCGAGCGTTCCTTCGGCCCCGACGAAGAGCTGGCGGAGGCAGTAGCCGGTGTTGTCTTTGCGCAGACGCCGCAGCCCATTCCAGATTTGGCCGTCGGGCAGAACCACTTCCAGGCCAAGCACCAGCTCGCGCGCGTTGCCATAGCGAACCGTGTTGTTTCCGCCGGCGTTGGTTGAGATGACGCCGCCGATCTGGGCCGTGCCCTCCGACCCCATGGAGAGCGGCAACATGCAGTTCTCGGCCGCCGCCGCGTCCTGCGCGCTCTTGAGCGCCACGCCCGCTTCGAGCGTCATGGTGAGGTCGACAGCGTCGAGCTCCCTGATCTGGTTCATCCGTGAAAGTGAGAGCACGATCTGGGTGCCGTCCGTGCTCGGGGTGGCGCCGCCCATCATGCTGGTGTTGCCGCCTTGCGGCACGATGGCAATCCGTCGCTCGGCGCAGAGCCGCACGATCGAGGCCACCTCGGCGGTCGAGGCCGGACGCACCACGGCCGGCGTTTGCCCCCGGTAGATCTGGCGCCAATCCTCGCAGTAGGCGGTCGTATCCCCGGGATCGAAGAGGCACCCTTTCTCGCCGACCAGGCTCGTCAGCGCCGAACGGAATTCAGACTTGGCAACCGATGCAGTGGGTTCAGACATAGGTCCTTCACCGAAAAATCAGGGTAGTGCTGCTGATTATGGAGCCTATACGCGTGCTTTTTCGATTGCAACTGCCCGGTGCCCGCCGAAGCCGGGTCTCGCAAAAGCGCACGAGATGATCACCGCCAAGTCTATGCGTAACCCGCGCTTCCGGCACACGCGGTAAACTGAGGCCAACATCGCGGTCGGCAGAGTTGCCCCTGAGCAGTGCGGCGAAAGCCGGAGTCGTCAACGTAGCCGGACGCTTTCCGTTCGGCGGTGATGCTGGAATACACTATTTTCTAAACTGCCATTTGCTGAACTGCTGTGGGAACGTGAGATCCGCATGTTGAACATCCGAGGTGCCGAAGCCGACGACGTTGCCGTGATCCTGACCTTTATCCGGGCACTGGCCGAATACGAACATCTGTCTGAAGCCGTGGTGGCGACCGAAGCAGGATCTGCTGCGCGACGGCTTCGGGACGGAACCCAAGTTCCGTTGCGTGATTGCCGAGTGGAACCGGGAGCCCGTGGGCTTCGCCCTCTACTTTTACAACTACTCGACCTTTCAGGGACGCCCGGGAATTTTTCTGGAAGACCTTTTCGTCAATCCCGAATTCCGCGGCAAGGGCATCGGCCGCGCGTTGTTGTTGCACCTGGCGCGGCTTGCCCTACGCGAGAACTGCGGACGCTACGTCTGGCAGGTGCTCGATTGGAACACACCGTCCATCGATTTCTACCAATCGCTGGGAGCAAAGCTGATGAGCGAGTGGCTCACCATGCGCGTCGAAGACGCCGCACTGGAAAAAATGGCGGCCCAGGACCAACCCATAGCGGAGGCGCATGACTGAGCGGGCGCGAAGGCCGGTTGCGAGATGACTGACACGGTAAAAATTATCGGCGGTGGTCTGGCCGGTCCGGAAGCGGCGTGGCAGTGCGCCCGGCGCGGCGTCCCCGTCGAGCTGTTCGAGATGCGGCCCGCGCGGCAGACTCCGGCTCACGAGACTGGAGACTTTGCCGAACTGGTCTGCTCGAACTCGCTCAAGTCCGATTCGGAAAACACCGCGCCCTGGCTGCTCAAGCAGGAGATGCGGCGCGCCGGATCGCTGCTGATGGAAGTCGCGCGCCAGACCTCGGTTCCCGCCGGACATGCGCTGGCGGTTGACCGGCTGGCCTTCGCCCGTGCCGTGACCGAGGCCATCGAGCGCGAGCCGCTCATCACCGTACACCGCGAGGAAGTCACCGCCGTCGATGAAGATTCGGCGATCACCATCGTCGCCTCCGGACCGCTGACCAGCGACGGGCTGGCCCGCGAGATCGAACGGCTGGCCACGGGTGATCCCGCGGCGGGCGAGGGCGCGGCGCGCTTGTACTTCTACGATTCCATCAGTCCGATTGTGGAAGCCGACTCGATCGACGCGGAAAAGGTTTATCGCGCGGCGCGCTATGACAAAGGCACTGCCGACTATATCAACTGTCCGATGAGCGAGGAAGAATACAACCGCTTCCTCGACGCGCTGATCGCGGCGCAAGCCGTCGACACTCCAGCGTGGGAAGCCACAGCGGCAGACGCAAAAGCGGCCTCTCTCGACATCCCCAAGCTCAACTATTTCGAGGGCTGCCTTCCCATCGAAGAGATCGCGCGTCGAGGCCGCGATACTTTGCGCTTCGGGCCGATGAAGCCGGTCGGATTGCGCGATCCGCGCAGCGGCCAATTGCCTTACGCGGTGGTGCAGCTCAGGCAGGAAAATCTGCGCGCCGATTCCTACAATTTAGTTGGCTTCCAGAATCATCTTCGCTTCGGCGAGCAGGCCCGCGTGCTGCGGCTGATCCCCGGTCTGGAGAACGCGCGCTTCCTGCGCTACGGGCAGATTCATCGCAACACCTACATCAACGCGCCGGCCCTGCTGCTCCCCACTTTACAGATGAAGCGGCACGGGCACGTGCTGTTTGCGGGACAGATTTCCGGAGTCGAGGGGTACGTCGAATCGATTGCCACCGGACAGCTCGCCGGCATCGCGGCCGCCGCCCTGGCCATGGGCAAGCCGCCGGCGGCGGCGCCGCGCCCATCCGCCCTGGGCTCGCTGGTGCATTACATCTGTCACACCGAAGCCCGCAACTTTCAACCCGCCAACATCACCTTCGACCTGCTGGAGCCGCTCGACGAAGCCACCCGGCGCAAGGTGCGCGACAAAAAGATGCGCCACCAGATGGTGTGCGAGCGCGCCCTTGCGGCATTGCAAGCGTGGCTGATGGAAGTCCAGCCGCTTGCGGCTTCCCCCGGCGAAGCGCCGCAGAATTAAGCGCCGGTGAAAACCCTGCGGACTCTGCTCCGCCGCTTGCGGTATGCTGCTTGCAGCATGAATTCAAAATGGTACAGCATGGGGTATGGCCTGCTGGTGGTCTCGATTGGCCTCTGGCTGGAGAGCCGGCGGCTGATACTGTCGAGCCAGCTTTTCATTCTGACCGCTATGGCATTGTCCGCTCCGATCCTGCTGGCGGCGCGATCCGGAGAACTCCGGCGGCGCTGGTTCGGGGTTTCGCTCGTCGCTTGCATTGTGATTCATGCGGGGTTCATGGCCGTTCTCAGCCGCTTTCTCCCCTTTTCGAACCTCAACCCTGCCATCGGCGTAGGCTTTGCGGAAATGGTGATTTTCGCCTTGCTCTCGGCCAAATTCCGCAGCCGCATCAAGCCATAGCGCGCGACGTAAGGACGATGAGGAATAGGCCGGGATGCAGGTGAAATTCCGTTCCGTTCAACCCGTTCGAGCCGAATCCTTCCGGAGTTCCTGCCCTGGCTGAAAGACGGCGGTTTAGGGCCTGCTGAGGCCACAACATTTATTACGCCGGGGGTTAATATAACGGTAAGCGCACCGCTCAAGCCATATGGATGGAGGTCATGAAATCTCTGGTCACGATCGCGCTCGCCGTATTGCCTTGCGCTTCCGGTCGCTCTCAACGCCCAAGCTGGGAACGCAAGCCCACCCGCTCAGAATCCGCCTGCCGCACCCAGCGTAGGTAACCCACCGGCTGCGAATCCCACCGCCCAGGCGCAGCAGCCAGTCGAGCCTGCTAAGAAAAAGAAGGTGAAAAAGAGCAGCTGCGTTTCTCCGCCAGCCGACTCGGGGTTGCCGGACTATTGCAAGAATCCGTACTGGTACCCGCAGGACTGGAGCTACATCCGAAACAACTCTGGCCGGCCCTAGCAGGCTGCTGAAAAACGCGCCGAAGCAACCAGCGAGGCGCTATGGGATGTGGGCTTCGTGATGTCTTTCCGCAACGGCGTGTGGGCTGGATCAATCGCAAAGCTGTTTTTCAGCAGCCTGCTAGAGGTCGCAAATCGGTTCTTCCGGGCTCAGGGGATTTCCCCGGACTGAAAGCGGTGGTCGCTTCCTATTTCTTCTTCTTGCCCGGACCCGGCACGAAGTCGCGGTGCTTGCGGGCGCGGCTTTTGATCCAGATGGGCGTGCCGATGAACTGGAATTCCTTGCGGATCTGGTTCTGCAAGAATCGCTCGTAGGAGAAGTGCAGCTTCACGTCCTTGTCGGTGAAGAGAATGAAGGTGGGCGGGGCGACCGCCGTCTGGGTCATGTAGTAGACCTTCACCTTGCGCGAAGCCGGAACCGAAGCGCGATCGAAATCGATCTTGCGCAGGAAGCGGTTCATCTCGCCGGTGGTGACGCGCTTGCGGCGCTCGCTGGCGACCAGCTCGATCATGGGAAAGATTTTTTCCACGTTGCGGCCGGTGCTGGCCGAGACGAACAGGAAGGGAACGTAGTCGAGGAACTTGAGTACGCTGCGCGCCTGTTGCTTCGAAGATGCTGCGGTCGGCCGGCGGGCCGTCGCCGCGCTCGTCGGAATGGGTCACCAGGTCCCACTTGTTGACCACCAGGATGAGCGAGCGGCCCGACTCGTGAGCGTAGCCCGCGATGTTGGCGTCGAGCGCCGAAACTCCTTCGGTGGCGTCGATCATCATCAGCACGATGTCGGCGGCTTCCAGACTCTTGCGGGCCATCACCACGGAAAGCTTTTCGGCCATCAGGCGGGTCTTGCCCTTGCGGCGGATTCCGGCGGTGTCGACGAAGCGATACTTGCATCCGTTGCGCTCGACCAGCTCGTCGATGGAGTCGCGGGTGGTGCCCGCAACCGGCGAGACGATGGCCCGCGACGTCCCCGTCAACTGGTTCAGCAAAGTCGATTTGCCGACGTTGGGACGGCCGATGATGGCAACCTTGATTTCCTCGGGACGCGACTCGGAGGCTTCGTCTTCGGCCGGCTCGTCTCGCCTATCTCTTCGCGTTTCTTCGGCCTCGGCCGCCGGCGAATCCGGCTGTCGCTTCGTCCTCCCACTCCGGCCGCGGCAATCGCAAAGACCGGCTTCGCCCGGAACGGCGCCTCATGAGCCGGCTCCTCAGCCGAAGGCTCGGCTCGGCACACCGTGGGGACCACCTTCACCACCTCCTCCAGCAGCTCGGCAACCCCGTCGCCATGTTCGGCTGAAACCGGCAGAACGTTGCGGATGCCAAGCCGGCGGAACTCGTCGACCTCCGGCTCCTGCTTCGGCGAATCGACTTTGTTCACCGCCAGGAACAGGGGTTTGCCGGTACGCTGCAGCAGGCGAGCCAGTTCCATGTCGGGCGCGGTCATGGCGGCCCGTCCGTCGACCACCATGACGATGGCCGCCGCTTCGTCCAGGGCGAAGCGCGCCTGGCGGAAGATCTCGGCGGGAATAAATTCCTTATCTTCCGGCAGGATGCCGCCGGTATCGACCACGCGGAAACGGCGTCCAAGCCAGTAGGCTTCGGCGTAAAGACGGTCGCGCGTGATGCCCGGCTCGTCGCCGACGATGGCCCGGCGCGCCCCGACAATGCGGTTAAACAGCGTGGACTTG
Source organism: uncultured Acidobacteriota bacterium (assembly GCA_963786555.1). Lineage (GTDB taxonomy): Bacteria > Acidobacteriota > Terriglobia > Terriglobales > Acidobacteriaceae > CAWBRT01. Next base: position 296,858 of record CAWAZO010000011.1, on the reverse strand, counting down.
CCCACGTTGGGCCGGCCGACAATGGCAAGCAGGCCCGGAGTCGAGTTGGGTTAACGGTCATTAGCCTCTCGAATGACTTTACATCACGGGCCGAGGTTTTCGCCCCTGGCCAGCCAGGAATTGAGGACGACGAAGAATTGCCCGCTAGGGGCTATTATATGGGTCAGTGTCCGGCCCTCCCCAACAAGCCGCTGGTTCGCCATTCCCCGCCGGTGAAGTGCGCTCGACGCCGGAGGCGGTTTCGCTGCCGGCAACAGCCTCCCTGCACAGCTTCTTCGGCCCCGGTGGACTGCTCTCGCGCTGCCCATCCGGCCTACGAGTTTCGCCGCGGGCAGCTCAGCATGGCGCAGGCCATCGAGCAGGCTCTGGAAGAGCGTCGCCACCTGATCGTCGAGGCCGGGACGGGCACGGGCAAGACGCTCGCCTACCTTCTCCCCGTGCTTCGCTCCGGCAAGCGCGTCATTATCTCCACCGGAACCAAGACCTTGCAGGAACAGCTCTTCTATAAAGACGTTCCCTTCCTGGAAGAGGCGCTGTTCGCCTCCCCGGCGGCTTCGGCGCACGCGCCGGATTGCGAATGCCGGCGCAGAACAGGGCGCGCCAGCGGCAGGGCGAACGGCGGCTGCGGGTCTGCTACATGAAGGGCCGCAACAATTATCTCTGCCGCAAGAAGCTCTACGACCTTGCCGACGCGCCGATCCTGACCGGGCTGGAGGAAATCGAGCACTATCGCGCCATCAGCGAGTGGGAGAAGACCACCGCGACCGGAGATCGCGCGGAGCTGGCGGCGCTGCCCGAAAGCGGTCAACTGTGGCCGCGGCTGGATGCCCGCGCGGAGAATTGCATCGGCACGAAATGCCCGCAGTGGGAGCGCTGCTTCATCACCGAGATGCGCCGGCGCGCGGCCGAAAGCGATGTGGTGATCGTCAACCATCATCTTGTTCTTCGCCGACCTGGCGGTGAAGCAGGCAGCCGAGAGCGCGCCCGATGCCGGCGTTCTGCCCGAAGCCGGGGTGGTGATCTTCGACGAGGCTCACGAGCTGGAGGACGTGGCCAGCAGCTACTTCGGCATCAGCGTCAGCGATCTGCGGGTGCAAGACCTGCTGCGCGACGTGGAACGGACGGTGCAGCAGCACAAGCTTGCATCGCCGGCGCTGCTGGCGGCGGCAAGCCGTGTCCACGAGCGCGCGCAACTGTTCTTTGCCGCGCTTCCGCCGGGCGAAGGCCGTTTCGAGTTTCAGAACCGCCGTGAATTTCTGGAGGAAAACGGCGACGAATTTCTCTCGCTCCAGGCCGCACTGGCGCAGCTTGCGCTGGCCTTGCAGGGACTTCCCAATAAGCCCGACGAGGTCTTTCGGCTTGGGCCGCCGCGCCGAAGAGTTGCGCGTGCAACTCGGCTTCCTGCTGGAGGCGACCGACCCCAACACGGTCTTCTGGATCGAGCGGCGGACGGCCTCGGCAAGTGGACGAACAGCTTCCGGGTCCCGGATCCGCGATCTCCTGGCGCGGGAGCAGCGGCGCGGGGACGCAGTCCATGCCGCCTCGCGGCGGACGGCAACAGCACGTCTTTTTGCAAGCCACGCCGATCGACGTTTCGCAGATCCTGCGGCAGACGCTCTTCGAGCAGGTCGAGACCGCCGTGCTCACCTCGGCCACCCTGGCCGTGAACGGCACCTTCGACTACATCCGCGAGCGGCTGGGAATCGAGAACGCCCGCGAACTGGTGGTTGCCTCGCACTTCGATTACGAGAGCCAAGCCCTGCTGTACGTTCCGCCGGACTTGCCCGATCCGCGTGAGCCGGGCTTTGCCGAGCGCGCCGCCACCCGCATCCGGCAGGTGCTGGAGATCACGCGCGGCCGGGCTTTCTGCCTCTTCACCAGCCACGCGCAGATGAACCAGGTCCACGACCGGCTGCTGGGAGAGCTCGAATATCCCGTGCTGCTGCAAGGCACGGCCCCGAAAAATGCGCTGCTGGAGCAGTTCCGCGCCACCCCGAACGCGGTGCTGTTCGCCACCGCCTCGTTCTGGCAGGGAGTCGACGTGCAGGGAGACCAGTTGAGCTGCGTGATCATCGACCGCCTGCCGTTTGCCGTGCCCAACGATCCGGTTACCGCCGCCCGCATTCGCGCCATCGACGAGGCCGGCGGCAACGCCTTCATGCAATACCAGGTGCCCTCCGCCGTGATCTCCCTGAAGCAGGGCTTCGGCCGCCTGATTCGCTCGCTGCACGACCGCGGGCGTGCTGGTGCTGCTCGACAATCGCATCCTGAAGAAGCGGTACGGGCGCGTGTTTCTGAACAGTCTGCCCAGCTACGGACGGACGACGGAGTTGCGCGCGGTTGCCGGCTTCTTTGGCTGCGATGGTGAGCGAGTTAGAATAGTGATCATGCACTCCCGCGCGGCGGATGCTTGCGCACTCTGAGGAACCATGTACGAAGTCACGGTCGAAGATACGTTTGCCGCAGGGCACTACCTGCGCAATTACAAGGGAAAATGCGAGAACCCGCATGGCCACAACTATCGCGTTCGCGTAACGCTTGCCGGCCGGGAGCTCGACAAGGCCGGGCTGCTGCTCGACTTTAAGGATCTGAAGCGGGTGATGAAGCCGTGATCGACTATTTGGATCACCGCATGATGAATGACCTGGAGCCCTTCACCACCTTGAATCCGTCGGCCGAAAACCTGGCGAAGTATTTCTTCGACCAGACGAACGAGCGCCTGAAGCAGCATACCAACGGCCGCGTGGAGATCAAGCGGGTGACCATCTGGGAGACCGACACCTCCATCGCAACCTATTACGAGTGAGCTGAAAGCACCCCGCATTCGCCGGCCAGCGCCGGCAGGTAGACAGATGCAGATCATCGAGATCTACAAGTCGCTGCAGGGCGAGTCGTCGTTTACCGGACTGCCCTGCGTCTTTGTGCGGCTTGCCGGGTGCAATCTGCGCTGCCACTGGTGCGACAGCGAGTACACCTTCAAGGGCGGAATCAAGATGTCGAACCAGGAGGTCGCCGGCGAGGTGCAGCGCTTGATGCCTCGCCGGCGGACTGGTCGAGATCACCGGCGGGGAGCCGCTTTTGCAGGAGCGCGAATTGATTCCGCTGATGAAGCAGTTGATCGAGAGCCGGTTACACTTTGCTGCTGGAAACCAGCGGCGAGCGTCCCTTGCAGCGGGTGCCTCCGGCGGTGTTCAAGATTGTCGATGTGAAGTGCCCGGACTCGGGTGAAGGCGAAAGCTTCCGGCTGGAAAACCTGGGCTCGATTTCGCAGCGGGATGAAGCTCAAGTTCGTGATCGCCTCGCGGACGGACTACGAATTCGCGCGCGAGTTCACGATCTGCAATGAGCTTTGGCGGATAAGGCTGGCAACGTCATCTTTTCGCCCGCGTTTCCGCAAACAGGCGACGCGGCTCTCGCGACGCCGCCAATTGCCTGGTCGATCCGCGGGAGCTGGCGGAGTGGATTCTCGAAGACGGACTGCGCGTGCGGCTTGGGTTGCAAATTCACAAATTCATCTGGGACCCGTCGTTAAAGGGCGTTTAGAGCGGCTGCGAAGTTCGTTATCCTGAGGTTGCGCCACCGGGGTCCGGCAGACGTCGTCTTTGCGTCTGTTGGGGTGGAAGCCGGGGTCCCCGACGAGGCTCGGCTCGTTGGGGTGGAAGCCGGGGTCCCCGACAAGCCTGCCGTTGGCTTGGTGGGGTAGGAACAACATGGAGCAAAACAAGTCTGTTGTCGTACTGAGCGGCGGCATGGATTCCTGTGTCTGCGCGGCGCTGGCGGTGCGGGATTTCGGCGCCGGAGAATGTCGCCGCGCTGCACGTGAGTTACGGCCAGCGGACGGAGGCGCGCGAGCAGCAGGCGTTCCGCGAGATTTGCGACCGGCTGGCGATCGAGCAGCGGCTGATGGTGCGCAACCAGGCGCTTGGCCAGATCGGCGGCTCGGCGCTCACCGACTCCGCGTGTTGCGGTGCCCGCGGCCGGGGCGGAAATCGGGCAGCAGATTCCGATTACCTATGTGCCGTTTCGCAACGCGCACTTCCTTTCGGTGGCGGTAAGCTGGGCCGAGGTGATCGGCGCGGAAAAGATTTATATCGGCGCCGTCGAGCAGGACAGCTCGGGGTACCCCGATTGCCGTCCCGAATACTACGAAGCATTCAACCAGCGTGATCCGCGCCGGAACCAAGGAAGGCAGGATCCGGATCGTGACCCCGCTGATCGCCATGCGCAAGGCCGAAATCGTTGCGCTCGGCCTGAGGCTGGGCGCGCCCTTCGAGCTGACGTGGTCGTGCTACAGCGGCCAGAGCAGGGCATGCGGAGTGTGCGAAAGCTGCGTCCTGCGGCTGCGCGCCTTCGAAGCCGCTTGGCATCGCAGATCCCATCCCTTATCGAGGCACGCGGATCGGCCGAAACCTTGAAGTCCTAGCAACCTGAGGCGGGGATGAGAAATCGATTCGCGATCTTAATTTCATGGCTGCTGGCGGCCATGATTTTCTGTGTCAGCGCCGCAGCCCAGCAGAGTGTAAAAGGAACCGCGAAGGACGAGGCGGGCAAGCCGCTCGCCAATGCCACGGTCGAAATGGTCGGTGCCTCGGGACACAAGCTCACGGCCACCACCAACCCTCAGGGCGAGTTTTTCTTCGCGGCGGTCCCCGAAGGCACGTTATGACGCCACTCTCCTGGTGAACGGGCAGCCCATCGAGGCGGTTTCCGGCTATCCGGTTTCCGGCCGGGAAGGCAATACGCTGGTTTTCGATTTGTCCCGGGACCGTAAGCGCGGCCAGCCGTACATTCAACCGCAGGATGTCGTCCGCCAGAACGAAAAAATCAAGGCCCTCAACCAGATGTTGCAGCAGGCAGCGGCTGCCCGCCAGGCAGGCGATTACCCGAAGGCGGTCTCGATCATGCAGGAAGCCACGCAGCAGGACCCGAGCCAGGACGTGCTTTGGGTCGAGCCTGGGCCAGTCGTATCTCGGCGCCAAGCAGTATCCGGAGGCCATCGAGGCCCTGAAGAAAGGCCGTGGCGCTGAACCCGGAGCGTCATGAATATCACAATCTGCTGGGCACGGCCTATCTTCGGAACCGGCAGATGGACGATGCCGCCGGCGAGTTCAAGACTGCCGCCGAGCTGAACGACAAGAATCCGAGCGATCCCAAGCATAACGACAACGCCGGCATGTACTGGTACAACGCCGGCGTCAGTGCTGACCATTCAGGGCAAGCCGGACGAAGCCATCGCCGCTTTCGACAAGGCGATTGCCGCCGACCCGAAAAAGGCCGAGGCCTACTATCAAAAGGGATCAACCTGATCGGCAAAGCCAAGCTCGACAAAGATGGCAAGATGTCTGGCGCCCGAGGGCACCGGGGAGGCCTTTCAGAAGTATCTCGAGCTGAGTCCCGAACGGACAGTTCGCCGAATCCGGTGAAGGAGATGCTGGCCATGATTGGAGCCAAGGTCGAGACCCAGTACGGAACTGCCCCGAAGGGCAAGAAATGAAGGCAGGAAATCCCAGGGCAGGAAATTAGGAAGGGCAAGGATAATGTTCCCGGCAGCCGCCCGGCGCTGGCCATCACAGGCCGTAGTTGCACGCGCTGGTGCGGATCGCCACCAGCGTGCGAATTCCATGTATCCCGGCAACCGGGTCCGGGATAGTATCTCTCCAGCATGAAGCTCTCGAGCCATGAGCAGGTTGTTATCGTTTTGCCAGGCGCGCCAGGCGGTTGAAGACCAAGCCCGGCGCCTGAAACCAGCGGCCACGGAAAAGGTTTCGCTGAACCGCTCGCTCGCCCGCTTCCTGGCGTTGCCGATTCGCGCCGACCGCGATTTTCCACCATTTCCGCGGGCCACGCGCGATGGATTCGCGGTGCAATCAGCCGACCTGGCCGCGATTCCGGCCCGTCTGAAAATCGTTGGCGAAATCAAGGCCGGAGCCGCGCCGGAGTCGATGCCGCGGAGGCTGCTGCCGGGCGAGGCGGTCGCGATTATGACCGGCGCTCCGGTCCCCATCGGAGGCGGATGCCGTGCTGATGCTGGAGCACACCAGGCGCTGCCATGATGGCAGCATCGAAGCTCTGCGGCAGGTAGCTGCCGGGGAAAACATCGTTCCCAGGGGCGCCGAGGCCGGCCGAGAACCAACTCTTGTTCGACGTGGGTACGCGGCTGACCCCGACCGGCATCGCCGTTGCCGCGTCAGCAGGCTACTCCACGGTCACCGTCTTCCGCCGCCCGCAAGTGGCGGTGCTTGCCACCGGCGACGAGATTGTTCCGGTTCACACCTTTCCCGGTCCCACCCAGATTCGCGACTCCAACCTGCATTCGCTGTCGGCACAGATCGAGTTGGCCGGCGGAGAACCTGTCCCGCTGCCGATTGCGCCCGACCATCCTCGCGAGTTGCGCGAGTTGATCGCCATGGCCTTGCAGCACGATCTCGCATTGTTCTCCGGCGGGGTCTCGATGGGCAAGTACGACTTGGTGGAAGATGTGTTGAAGGAGTTCAAGGCCGAGTTCTACTTCACCGGGGCGCGGATTCAGCCGGGCAAACCCGTCGTCTTCGGCGAAGCCGAGGCGCCTGTCAAACGGCGGCGTAAGCGTTCGGCGACGACGAGCGAGCCGGTGGAAGTCCGCCGTGTACCGTTTTTCGGTCTGCCGGGGAATCCGGTATCGACGCTCGTCACCTTTGAACTGTTTGTCACTCCCGTGCTGCGCGCGCTTGCCGGAGGCGAACCCGCGCCCCTGCTGTTCGCTTCGGCGCGGCTGAAAACCGAGTTGCGCACGCCTGTCGGACTGACCCGGTTTCTGCCCGCCAGGATGAGTGGAGGACCGGGAAACATCGAGGTGGAATATCTGAACTGGCGCGGTTCCGGCGATCTGGTTTGCGCCTCGCGCGCCAACTGCTACCTGGTGGTTCCCGACGATCGTGAACGGCTCAACGCCGGAGAAGAGGTCAGCGTTCTGATTTTCGGCACGGAACTGCGATGAATGAGCCATCCGTCATGAGCGATCCGAGCCGGCGGCAATGACTCGGACTTGAAATTTGACGCCGGAGATTGAGGCTGATGCGATGAAGAACAAGCTCTCACATTACGACTCCCAGGGCCGCGCCCGTATGGTCGACGTCTCCGCAAAGTCGCCGACGAAGCGAACCGCTGTGGCTACGGCGATGGTCAGGATGAGCCCCGAGGTGCTGGCGGCGCTGCCGGAGAACCCGAAAGGCGATCCCTTCGAAGTGGCCCGCGTGGCCGGGATCATGGCGGCCAAACGCACGTCGGAGCTAGTCCCGATGTGCCATCCGATTCCCCTCTCGCACGTTGATGTGCACCTGGAGCTGTGCGAGAATGGCGTCCGCATTCGCGCCACGGCCAGCACCACCGCCGTAACCGGCGTCGAAATGGAGGCCATGATGGCGGCTTCGGTCGCGGCCTTGACCGTATACGATATGTGCAAGGCGCTGGATAAGGGCATCGAGATCCGCGAAGTTGTGCTCGAGAGCAAGAGCGGCGGCAAGAGCGGCAGCTACCGGCGTCCGGCAAAGTCAAAGGTAATCATGGCAACTGCTATCCGCATCCTGGTGATCGACGACAACCCCATGATCCGCGAGTTGATTGGCCGGGGGCTGGAGTCGTTCGGCGACATCCAACTGGCCGCCGATGGCCCCGCGGCGCTTCGCCAGCTCGAGGCAGCGACGCCCGACCTGGTGATTGTCGATGCCGAGCTGGGATCGGCCGGCGATCCATCGCTGTTGCAGGAACTTCGCCGGCGGCTCACCGCGCCGCTGATTCTGCTTACGGCCAGGGACAGCAGTGGCGAGTCTCACCGCTCGTTCGATGACAGTGTCGACGAGAGTATCGAAAAACCCTTTTTGATCCGCGACCTGCAAAGCCGCGTGCGGCATATCGTGGAGCGCATCCACCTGGAGCACATGACCCGCTCGGCGGGTGGCGACTCGCGTCCGGGGAACGCTGGCGCAGATGGGCGTCACCGACCTGGTGCAATCCCTGGAGATGGGCCGCAAGAGTTGCTGTCTCTCCTTGACGGGTGCTCCGGCGGGGACGGGCTCGCCGGCGGGCAGCCGGAAACGCGCGCCCAATCCGTCGTCTGGCTCGCAGCAGCACTGCGAAATGTATTTTGTGGAAGGCCAACTGGTGCACGCCGCAAGCGGCTGGATGCTCGGCGACGAGGCGGTCTACGACGCGCTCCGCTGGCAGGGCGGAGGCAGCTTCGAAATCGACTTCAAGGCCACGACCGAGCTGCGCACCACGACCCGATCGACCCAGGCGTTTTTGATGGAAGGCATGCGCCTGCTCGACGAAGCCAATCGCGACGCCTCGGCCGGCGAGGGCGAAGGCGGCCACGGCGAACCCGGCGGCACGAAAGGAGAGTAATGGCGGAAATGGTCATCACGTGCGCGACTCGCGCCGGCGCGGCGAAGACCGCGGCCAAGGCGGTCCCGCGTAAATCGATGCCAGCCTTCCACAAGGTTCTGCTGCTCTACAACCCGGTTGCCGGGCACAACCACGCTGCCCGCACCCGGGAGCTGCTCTCCGCCGCCGCAGGTCTTTCGCAACGCCGGCGTCTCGGTCGAGCTGGAGCCGACGCTCGCCCGAGGTGAAGGCGGACGCCAGGCGAAGACGGCCCTGGCGCGCGGCTTCGACGCGGTCTTCGCCTGCGGTGGCGATGGCACGGTTTTCGACGTGCTGCAAGGCATGGTGCATGGCCCCGAACAGGTTGCGCTCGGCGTGCTGCCGCTGGGAACGGCCAATGTGCTGGCCACCGATCTCGGACTTCCCGGCCGTATCGAATCCGCGGCGCGGGTCACGCTCGGCTACGCGCCCCGGCGCATCGCCGCCGGGCAACTGCGCTGGGCGGCACACCGGAGCAGCCCGAAGGGCGCATGACGTACTTTTCGGTTGCCGCCGGCGTCGGGGTTCACGCCGAACTGATTTACGGCGCAACCGCGCTGCGCAAGCAACGCGGCGGTTTCGCCGCCTACTACATCGCCGGATTATCCTTGCTGATGGCGCACCAGTTTACGCCGTTCCCGGTGGAGATCACGCTGCCCGACGGCAGCCGGCGGCAGGAAGAGCTGTTGGAGCTGGTCGCCATGCGGGTAAGCTCGTTCGGCAAATGGCTGAGCCGCTGGCGTCCCGGCGGAGCGCTCGACCATGACTACCTGCAACTGATTACCCTGAAGCCGAGCTCTCGCCTGGCCATGATTCGCTATGTGATTTCGGCGATCTTTCGCGGCGCCAATCCAGGGTCGAAGAGCCGTTCCGCCCGCATCGAATTTGTCCGCGCCCGCTGCGTCCGCTTCCGCGCGATCGACACCCGCCTGGCGGCTCGCCTGCGGGCGCAGGCCGATGGCGAGGTGCTGAATTCCGTGCCCGTGGAAATGTCCATCGTGCCGCAGGCGCTGACACTGATGATGCCGCCGCGGCGCTGAACTGACGTCGGAGGACCGTGGAACCGATCACTCATTTTCTGACCGGAGCGTGCCTGGCGCGCCTGGGCTTCAACCGCAAGACGGCGCTGGCGACGCTGACCATGACGCTGGCCGCCGAAGCTCCCGATATCGACATCGTCGCCTACGTGCGCGGCTCCGTCTCCGGCTTTGTCTGCCATCGCGGAGCCACCCACACCGTTTGGGGAATTCCGCTGGTCTCGGCCGCCGTGCTCGCCCTGGTCTTTGCCGGACATTATTTGCGGAAACGGTGGACGGCGCGCACGACGGAATCGCCCGCGCCGGCAGGGCTCGCCGGCAGCTCCAAAGCGTTGAGGCCGCGCTGGGCGCTGCTCTACCTGTTTGCCTGCCTGGCCGGTTACAGCCATCTGTTGCTGGACTTCACCAACAGCTACGGCGTGCGGCCCCTGTGGCCGTGGTGGCCGCAGTGGTATGCCTGGGACATCGTCTTCATCCTGGATCCACTTCTCCTGCTGTTTTTGATCGGCGGACTCACCCTGCCGGCCTTGTTCGGGCTGATCAACCGCGAAATTGGAGCGCGCGAAAGCGGTCCGCGCGGACGGGTGGGCGCGGCTGTCGCCCTTACCCTGATGGTGTCGCTGTGGGGAGTGCGCGATTACGAGCATCGGCGGGCGGTCCATGCCATGGAAGCGCTCACCTATCAGCAAAAAATTCCGGTGCGCCTTTTCGCCTTTCCTTACATGGCGAATCCGTTTCGCTGGTACGGCGTGGCCGACACCGGAGACAGCTACGTTGCCATGGAGGTCGATTCGCTGGCTCCGGCGGTCGATGCCGAGGGACGCGCCCGCGTCTATCCCAAACCCGAATGGACGCCCGCCGCCAACGCCGCCCGCGAGACCCGGCTGGGACGCGCGTACCTGGATTGGGCGCGTTGTCCGCTGGTCGAGAGCGAGAAGCTCGACGGCGCTTCGCCCGGATTCCTGGTCCGCTTCCGCGACCTGCGCTTCGTCTACCCGGATTCAGGCCGCTCGGTCCTGGGCGCCTACGTTCTGCTTTCTCCCACTCTCCAGATGGAAGACGCCGGGATCGGCGTTCGCAATATACCGGGCACAAGACGATGAAGTGTTCACCAGGCCGGAAAACCTGTTGAAGTGTCATCCTGAGGTCGCGGCCGGTGTTGCGCGAGCGAAGGATCTGCTTTGCTCTTCCACCCCATCAACGGCAGAAACGGCCGTCGCCGGGGACCCCGGTTTCCACCCCAACAAACCAACAGCGGACTTGTCGGATGAAGAGCAGTTTTTCCGCGGTCTGTTAAGCGTCGCTCGCTCGGAATGACGTTGTTTTGACGGGATACAGCAACTCGGAAATCACTTTTGCGAAACCGGTTACGCGATCTCGACCGGCTGGTGGTTACGGGCATGACGGCGGCGTACGGTTTTGGTGATGATGGCTATCGCGAGCGTTGCGGCCGCCACCACGGCCACCGCGATCGGCCAGTGCCGCAGGATCACCGTCTGGAAGAGCCCGACGATCTGCGGGCCGAAGATGATGGTGAGCACCGTCAGCAGCGTGAAGCGCGCCAGCCGGCCGGCGAAGACGGAGAGGAAAAACCGTATCCAGCTCATCTCGGCAACCCCGGCGCAAAAGACAAACAGCTTGAAGGGCGTCGGCGGCGGCAACATGGAAGGAATGATCAGCGCCCACATGCCGTAGCGTTCCACTCGCCGGTGAAAGGCATCAAAGCGCTGCCGGCCGATGCGTCTGGCGACAAAGGCTTCTCCGCCTTTGTATCCGATCAGGTAAGGAACCAGGCTGCCGAGCGCCGAGCCGAGGGCGCCCATCAGGATGCAAGCCACGATCTGGGAGCGATTGGTGTAGGCGTAGTAGGCCAGCAAAGGATCCATGGGAATGCCCACCGCCGCTCCGTCCACCGTGGTCAGAAAGAAAATCGCCCACGGCCCGCCCAGCGGAGCGAGCAAGTGCAGAATAAAACCTTTGTACTGCGCGAAGAAATGCTTCAACCATTCACCTGTTCGGCACGGAAAGACGCGATTACGCTGGCGTATAACAGAGGCAGACGGGCTAGCTCGACCGGCGCACCAACCCTTTGATTCTACTGACTGCGCACGGCTGCTGTCGATGTTTTAGACCAGTGCCATAAGGGGGCGGATGCCGTGGCCGAAGCGAAGCCGGATTAAGTGCTCTCGCCGGTTTTGCCGTCCAGCTTACGCACCTGGGGCGAACCCAGAGGCAGATCCTCCAGCAACTCCCGAATCGTGCGGTGGAAAACCGGATGCTTGACGGCGGGAGCGATTTCCGCCAGCGGCGCCAGCACAAAGCGCCGTTCGTGCATGGCGGGATGAGGAATCACCAGGCCGGGCGCGTCCACCACGAAGGGACCGAAGAGCAGGATGTCGATGTCGAGGGTGCGCGGTCCCTTGGCCACCGTTCGCTTGCGCCCGAGGGCCTGCTCGACGGCCAACACCGCCGCCAGCAGTTGGCGCGGCATTTTTTCCGTGCGCAGCCGCACCGCGCAATTCAGAAACCAGGGTTGATGCACGTCGCCGACCGGCTCGGTCTCATAGAAGCTGGAGACGGCGGTCACCGGGCCGAGCGCACCCAGCCGCTCGATCGCCGCGTGCAGGTTTTGCGCCCGGTCGCCCAGGTTGGAGCCAAGCGAAAGATAAACCGTCTTTTCCATCTGGGTTGACGATTCCTACCGGGGAATACGAAAAAGGCGCCCGGCCAGTGCCCGCCGAATTAGGGCACGATCAGCTTCGAAGTGCCCCCGTTTTGCCTTGCCGCCGGAAACTGCTCCGCCAGATACGACAGAAAGGCCCGGGAACGCGGTCGTCCGGAGGTGCGCACCAGCGCCGTGCGGATCAAAAACACCAGCGCCTTGAGAATCTCGGAGTCCTTCAGCGAAGAATAGCCCAGCTTCTCGTGCTCCAACTGGCGGTACTGTTCGATTCTCTTTTGCAGCTCTTCGGCAACGGCCTGATGAACCAGGTTCGTCGTCGATTCGTTGTAGATGATGCCGGAGCCGGTCAGCCGTTCGTAGCTGCGGGCCAGCGCCGTCAGCGCGCCGCTGATGTCGCGATCCGTCCAGTCGCGGTGCAGGCCGCCCAGACGGGTCAGCTCGTAGAGCAGGCCGCCAATCAGCGGTTCGCGTTCATAGTAGAAGCGCTGCCCGATTTCCACCTTGGGGAACAGCTCCTCGCCCGCCAGTTGCTCCGGGGTGCGCGACTTCTCCCGCGCGCGGGCTTGTTGCAGATAGGAGCACTCCTCTGGGCAATCGAGGGTCACCTCACGCTGTTCACCGCAGCACTGCGGACAGATGCGTCCATGAATGGCTGGACAGAAGCGCTTTTCTTTCCGGTTGTGGCAGATCTCGCAGCTCACGCAGGCCTCGCTCTCGCAGCTATTATTGCATTGCGCCCCGGCGAACTCCACGCTTCGTCGTCCGCCGATCGCCCGGCCGCACTCGACAGCCCGACGAAATTCCGCGCCCGAGCGGCGAAGCCCGGCCCTCATCCGGGGTTAGCTTCATGGCCCGAGTGGGCGAGCGACCGGCCCAAAGCGGCGTGGCCAGCGGCTTCGCGGCACATACCTGTGGAAAAACCCGCATAAAATCTATCTAAAATCACTTCTCGTCCTGCGCACGGTGGTATAAGATATCGGCCGTTGAGTAGCTCGACGCACTCGACTCAAGGAGGATATTTCCAATGGCCGCTGGCATGACCAAGACCGCTCTCGTACGTCATTTGGCCGAGAAACTGGAACTCAATAACAAGACCGCAGCCGCATTTCTGGCTACCCTGGCCGAAGTCGCGGTGAAGGAAACGAAGAAGAATGGCGTGTTCGTCCTGGCCGGACTGGGCCGCTTGAAGAAATCTCAGCGCAAGGCTCGCATGGGCCGCAATCCGCAGACCGGCGAACCGATCAAGATTCCCGCCAAGACCGTGGTGAAGTTCTACGTCTCGAAAGCCGTGAAGGACTCCATCGCGCCCCCGAAGAAGTAAGCGCGATCCATCCAGCTCTACCTTTTCAGGGCCAGCACCGGGTCGGCGGACGCAGACCGCGTCCGTCGGAAACCTTCGCTGGCTTTTTCCATCACTGTGGCATGCGGCTTCGGAAAACCGGAAAGATGAAGCATAATATTGCCATGCAAGCAAAGGAGATCCGAAGCGTTTATCTGTGCGGGCTCGGCGCCGTGGGCAGCTCCTACGCCAACAAGTTCTACGCGATGCGTCCGGATTGTCTGAAAGTCGTGGTCGACCGGGAGCGTGCGGAGCGCTATACCGCCAACGGGGTAATCGTGAATGGTTCTCCGATCCCCTTCGAATATCTCCAGCCCGAGCAGCACGCGCCGGCGGCGGACCTGATTCTCCTGGCCGTCAAGCGGCACCATTTGCAGCAGGCAATCGCCGACATACGGAACTTCGTGGGTAAGCACACCATTCTCCTGTCGCTCCTCAACGGCATCGACAGCGAGGGGGTGATCGGCGAGGCGTTCGGAATGGACAAAGTCCTTTACTCCTTTGTCATCGAGACCGACACCGTCAGGGAAAGCACCAGCATTCGCTTTTCCAAACTGGGCACCATTGTTTTCGGCGAACGGACGAATGCCACTCATTCTCCGAGGGTTGCCGCCGTTGAACAGCTCTTTCATCGTGCCGGCATCCCGTGTCGCATTCCGGAAAACATGATTCGCGAACTGTGGTGGAAGTTCATGATGAACGTGGGGATCAACCAGACATCTGCGGTTTTGAGGGCTCCCTACGGTGTTTTCCAAAAGGTGGAAGCGGCGTGCGAAGTGATGAAGATGGCGTGCATGGAAGCGGTCCGGCTCTCCGCAAAAGCCGGCGTCGACCTTACCGAGAAGGATGTGGACGATTGTCTGAAGATCGTGCGCAGGTTGTCGCCCGAGGGAAAAACGTCCATGTTGCAGGACGTCGAGGCCCACAGAAAAACCGAAGTCGAGAGCTTTGCCGGAACCGTCATCGACCTGGGACGGAAATACGGCATCGCAACGCCCGCCAATGACATGTTCTACCGCATGATCCGCACCCTGGAAGCAACCTATCCCGACGACGCCCGCGTTACCGGGATGGCTTAGAACAGTTCCCGAATAAGTGTATCCGGTGGTGACTGCGAAGTGTCATCCTGAGCGAGCCGGGGTCCCCGACAACGGCCGTTTTTGCTGTTGTTGGGGTGAGAAGCGAAGGATATGCTTTTGCTCCTGCGCCTGAAAGCAGATCCTTCGACTCCGCTTCGCTCCGCCTCAGGATGACACCTCGATAGATCGGATACACCAACTGGGGAACCGCTCCAGGTTTTTCGCAACGAACCTACAGCACGACGAGGGTGATGCCGCGGTTTCCGCGTCCCCAGTCGCGATCCTGTTTCAGCTCGGGGAAGCGCTTGAGCAGCGCCCAGGCGGACTCGTCGGAGATGCGGAACTGTTCTCCCGGAATGAACTCCTGGATCGCGCCGTCGCGCTTGTAGCGATCGAGCACCTTCCAGACCTCTATGCGCAATTGCCCGCCGACCCCGCTCGACCCATAGCCGTGGATCAACTTCAGCAACCTGATCCGCTCCTGCCGGGCCGAAGCCAGGGCGCGGTCCAGCCGCAGCAGACCAAAGTCCACCGTGGGGTGATTCTCTTCCAGGTTCACCAGCTTCAGCGCGAAGGCCATATTTGCACTGCAATCTTACCCCGCCAGGCCGCTTCCGCGAGAAAAGAACGCAGACGGCCTCGACCGGCACACGCATGCAAGCACCGGGGCTCATGCAATCGCCGAATTTGTCAGCGCGCAGACGGCCCCAGCCAGCGCTCGAAGTGCTCGACGATGCGCCGGTAGAGATCCGTGCGCGCCGCCTCGCCTTCAATGGCGTGCGTCTTGCCGGGATAGAGTTGCAGATCGAATGCCTTGCCGGCCGTGATCAAGGCGTCGGCCAGTTGCAGCGAGTTCTGCACGTGGACGTTGTCGTCGCCCGTGCCATGCGCGATCAGCAAACGGCCGTTCAGCCCGGAGGCCGACGCCAGAATCGAGCTGCTCCGGTAGCCCTCCGGGTTCTGCCGCGGCGTGCCCAGGTAGCGCTCGGTGTAGATCGAGTCGTAGAGCCGCCAGTCGGTGACCGGCGCCACCGCGACCCCCGCCTTGAACCGGTTGGAGTGGGTGAGCGCGTAAGCCGCCATGGTTCCGCCGAAACTCCAACCCCAGCAGCCGATCCGGTCGCGGTCCAGTTGCGGATACCTCGCCAGGGCTTGATCGAGCGCCGCCAGTTGATCCTTCAACTCCACGGCTCCGAAGTTTCCCCGGCCGGGGTTTTGCCTGCCGGCGGCAGCGAAATTTTTCCCCCGGTTTCCGCTGCCGCGATTGTCGACCTTGAGGATGGCGAAGCCCTGTTGCGCCAGGAACTGATCGAGCAGGTTGACCGTACGCCACGCGTCGCGCACAAATTGCTCTTGCGGACCGCCGTATGGGTTCAGAATAAGCGGAAACCGTCCGTTGACCGCCATCGGCCCGGATTTCGGCAGCAGCACGACACCATGCAGCAGGCTGCCGTCTTCGGCCTTGAAGTCGACGAACTGCGGCCGGAGCCTGTCGATTTCGTCCAACTCCTTGGACTGCCAGATCTGGCGGCATCGGGCCGCGCCGTCCGGGTTCGTCTCGCACAGTTGCATGCGCGGAGGCCCGGTCAAGGCCGAAGAGCTGTCGAAAAAGTATTGCGCGTTGCGCGGCATCCTGGGCTGGTGTACGCCGTTTTCCGGGGTGAGCCGGCGCAGCCCGGTGCCATCGAGATTGATGCGGTAAAGGTTGGACTGTCGCCAGTCGTCTTTGTTCGCCGTGAAGTAAATCGCGCCCGCTTTCTCGTCCAGGGCGCTGAGTTCGAGCACCTCCCAATCGCCGCGCGTGACTTGCCGCAGCAGCCGCGCCGGAGCCGCCAGCGGATTCCCGGCGTCGTATTCGTACAGATAAAGATGCACGTGCCCGTCGCGCCAGCTCGGCCACAGAAAACGGCCACCGCCCTCCCCACCACTTTCGAAGAAGCGCAGCAGGTCGTTGACCTCTATATAAGGCTCCTCGGTTTCCTGCAATGCCAGGCGGCTTTTGCCGCTCTCGATGTCGATGAAATACAGGCTCTCCTGGTTCTGCGCCCGGTTGAGCACCAGCGCCCAGACGACCCGAGGCGTCAGCCAGCCGAAGCGCGGAATGTAAATATCGGTCTCCCCGCACCGTGAGCCGGGGTCCCCGACGACAGTTCTCTCGCTGCTCGTTGGGGTGGGAGCCGGAGGGCGCGTCTTCGCCCGTACCCGGCGCGCTGGCGGCCGCAAAGCTCAACCACTGCGAGTGGCCGTCGACGTCGACCACCCCTAGGCGCACGCCCGGATTCGTCTCGCCCGCCTTGGGATACCGCTGGCGATCAATCTCAGGCTCCGGAGAATCCCAATCGACGATGGGATACTCCGCGACCGCGCTCTCATCCATTTGTAGATAGGCAATGTGCCGGGCGTCGGGCGACCAGAAGTAGTTGCTGCGCACATCCAGTTCTTCCCGATAGACCCAGTCGGCCTCGCCGTTCCAGACCGATGCGCTCCCGGTGGTCAGCCGGCGCTCGGCGGCCGTTGCCGGCTTTCCGAAGACAACCGAACGGATGACGAGATCGTGGTCGCGTACGAAGCTGATATAGCGCCCGTCGGGCGAGAACCGGGGATCGCCGGCCGGTGAGGCAGAGCCGGTCAAATCCGTCGATTTCCCGCTTTGCAGGTTGTAGAACCACAGTTGGCCCGCGGCATCGAAGAGCAGGGCCTTCGAATCCGGCGCCCAAAGGTAGGCGGCGATTCCATAACGGGCACGATTTTCACGCTCGCGCTCCCCGAGCCTCGCGTTCGGCGCCATCAGTCTGGCCAGCGCGCCCGAGCCAATCAGCACTTTGCCGTGGCCGCTCGCCGCATCCAGCGAATAGAGCTCGTCGCGGCCATCGGTCGAATTCGTCCGCACAAAGGAGAGACGCCGGCCGTCGGGACTCCACTCCACGAACTGCGGAGCGCTGGCATAGCTGGCGGCTTCGCGGAAGATATCGTCGAAAGTGAACGGTTTTTCCCCGGACGGAGGCGCCGATGCTTGCTGAGGAAAAGCGGCGGTCACCAGCGACAGGAGAACGGCAACGACTCCGAAAAACGAGCGCATCGGGCGGCGTCTCCTGGCGTGGAATGCTGCTCCCGACCCCGGACTTGCTCCGGAGTGAGAGCAGAACGCGGAACTTTATACTTTACGGCAAAACTTTGTATTTAAGGTGCCCGGCAGGTTGCTGAACTATTCGAAAAACTCTCAGAAGTGTCATCCTGAGCGAACCGGGGTCCCCGGCAAGCCCGCTGTCGGCTTGTTGGGGTAGGAACCGGGGTCCCCGGCAAGCCCGCTATTGGCTTGTTGGGGTGGAAGCGCCGGGTGGATTGAGACACCTACCGCATCAGGGTCCAGATGCGCAGCACTTCGTAGAGAGCAACGAAGATGCCCACGGAGAAATAAAAGTTATGGCAAATCCTGGCGGAAGGCACATCGGGCAAGAGCAGGCCGCGGCGGCGGGCTACGGCGACAAGGGTCCGGTCCTGTTCCGTAACGAAATCGGCCAGCGGCTGGTGGAACAGTGCTACCAGCAGACCGAGAGCAAGCCTGGCAAACTCAAGAATCATGTGCCAGCAGCTTAACCGCTCCCGGCGTTTTGCTCAATACAACAAACTACGTAGTCACCGGATTTGCGGCGCTTGGCCCGACACGTGCTAAAATTCCAACTAGTCTCCCCGATGAATGCGGATCTAATCAAGCTGATCGAGTTGCAGCAGGTCGAGAAGGAAATCGCGAAGCTGCGCGCCGAAATCGACGCCCTGCCCCGGCAAATGCAGGCGATCGAGGCCAAATTGGCCGATGCCAATCAACGGGTTGCCCGGGCGCAGGCGGCCATCAAGGCCGACGAAGCGGCGCGCCGCAAACACGAAACGGCAATCCAGGGCCACAACGAGCGCATTTCGAAGTTCCGCGAGCAATCCCTGGCGGTCAAGAACAACGACCAATATCGCGCCCTGATGAACGAGATTTCCTTCGCCGAAGAGGAAATTCGCAAGCTCGAAGACCAGATTCTGGAGACCATGCTCGACGCCGACGCCAAGCAGCAGGAGCTGAAAAAGGCGCAGCAGGACCTGAAGGACGAATCCGCCGCCGTCGAAAAAGAAAAAGCGCGCGCCCGCGCCAAGACCGCCGAAACCGAAGCCGAGTTGGGCGGCAAGAACGCGCACCGGAAAAAACTCCGCGCGGGCCTCGACGCCGATCTGCTAGAGCACTACGACCGCTTGACCCGCGCTCGCGGCACGGCCTTGGCCGAGGCGATCGGGCAGCACTGCGCCGCCTGCCAGGTGTTTCTGCGTCCGCAGGTGTTCAACGACGTGCGCATGGACACCCACACCGTCTACTGCGATTCCTGCAGCCGCATCCTCTATTACGATCCCTCGCATACGCCGGAGGCGCTGCCGGCGCTGGACGCCAAAGCCGCCCCGGTGCAACATGCCTGGTTCTACGTCGAACAGGATGGCCAGGGCCGCTTCCTGGCCGCGACCAACTCCAAGAGTGGATGCAGCCTGCGCATCTACGACGCCGAGAGCGGACGATCGCTGGAACGCCGCAACGAAAAAGGCAAGAACTATCAGGAGGCGTTTGCTGAACTGCTGCACGAGGCGCGCAACCTGTTTGTCCACGATCCCAAACTGGTCGAAGAATCCAAAGACCAGTTGCCCAGCGATGCCCTGATCGATCTCCAGCGGCAACTGCCAAACTAAAACCGTATTTTCCGAAGTGTCATCCTGAGCGTAGCGAAGGATCTGCTTCTGTTGTGGTCCGCTGTTTGCGCGTGCTGAAAGTAAAGCATCCTTCGGCCACACAAAACCGCCGCTGTACTGGAAAAGAAAATTCCGGAGTGCCGAGCGGCTCCGTTTTCGACTCTCATCGATGGCCGCTTCAGAGTTAATGTATCTCGACATCACCGCCGGGCATTGACGTCCCGCTTTTTTCCGCGATATACCTTCCACGAATCCGGCCTATAATCAGCGGCATGAGCATCAGCGAACGGGTACAGAAAGAAATGGTCGACGCCATGCGCGCCAAGCAGGAGTTGCGGCTCTCGACCTTGCGCATGGCCAAAGCCGCGCTCAAAAACCGCGAAATCGACAAGCGCTCCAAGCTCGACGAGCAGGAAGAGATCCAGGTCTTGTCGACCTTGATCAATCAGCGCAAGGACTCGATCGAGCAGTTCACCAAGGGCGGTCGCCTCGAACTGGCGAAAAAGGAACAGCAGGAGATTGAAATCATCGAGGGCTACCTTCCCAAGGCATTGGGCGAGGCCGAGGTCGCAGCCGCAGTCAAGGCCGTGATCTCCGAAATGGAAGCGCCGACGATGAAGCAGATGGGCGCGGTGATGAAAAGCGTGATGGCGCGCTTTGCCGGCCAGCGCGTCGATGGCAAACTGGTCAGCGACACCGTGAAACGTGAACTGGCGCCGAAGTAAGGTAGCCGAGACCCGGGCCATTCACGGTTCACGAAAATCGAGATATATAAGGAATTTTTGCGTCGCCACAGGGATCTGCACGACAAACCATCTGAGCAGTTCTGTGTGCCGTTCGATCTCTGCCTGATTTCTCAGCCCACTCACATTGACGGTGTGCAGGTCCACTCCGTTGCTGAAAATCTCGTCAATGTATTCCTTGATTTCTGGGCCAAATAACAATTCTCTGTCCCTTGTCTCACGGGCCAGCATATTTAGTTGATCGAGATTGATCCGCGCATTTCTAAAAATTTCCCCGAGCAAGTCGGTCACAGCATCGAATACCTTCATTCGCCGATCAAACAAAGCGAGGCGATACTGGAGACGGTTAGTGGCGGCCTGCTGACGCGCGATCTCCGTCTGCTGGCGCTGAACTTTATAAGTCACAATGCCCAGCCCAACCGTAATCACCAAAGCCAGGACGGATTGGACAGCAGATACGGTCGTCACTACATCCGTTGATAGGGACATAGCTGCTCCTGCACTGGATGACGCTTTACCGTTTTCCCACCGGCCTGACTTTCACCATCGTGCCCTCGGGCAACGTGCCGTTGAGGAACTCGACTCTGCCGTTCACCACCAGCCCATTCACCTCGCGCAGCGGATCGGCTGCGGACTGAGGCGCTTGTGTTTTGCGCCCGGTTCCGGAATCCATTGCCCGGTTTGCCAGGCCGTCGGCCTCGCGGTTCTGCTCGCGCAGCACGTGCCGAATCTGAAACGAATCAAGCTTGCGAATCAGTTCATGGGCCTCGTGCGCCATCTGCTGAAGGGTTTCGTTGCGCACTTTGTATTCGCCGCGTATCTGCTTCACCAGCAGCTCCGAGTCGCTGACGACCTTCAGCGCCCGGTGTCCGTGCTGGATGGCGTATTCGAGGGCAGCCAGCAGGCCGGAGTACTCGGCGAAATTGTTGGTCTGCACCCCCAGGTAGTCGCTCAACTCGGCAATGCGATGGCCGGCGGCATCGTTAATGGCCACGCCGTAGCCGGCGGGTCCGGGATTGCCGCGCGAGCCGCCATCGATATGCGCCACAATGCTGTCTTCGGCGGCGGAAGCGGAGGACGACGATCCGCTGGCGGGAGCGAACAAATCTTCGCGGCCAGCGGTTTTCTTGTGAAAGCTGCGGAAAGGCATAGAAGGTTAGTTTCAGGTCTCCGGCGCCAAGTTTCAAGTGCCGTGGGCGATCCGGCCGAGAGCAGCACCTCAAAAATACTTATCCTTCATCGTCGGTGTCATCGTGAGGAGATTCGCCGCCGCATTTGCGAACCAGTCGGGGTCCCCGACGAGGCTCGGCTTGTTGGGGTGGAAGCCGGGGTCCCCGGCAAGCCCGCTGTTGGCTTGTTGGGGTGGAGGAGCGAAGTATCTGCTGTTTGTAACCCCAGCCACGGCGAAAGCGGCCGTTGCCGCGGACCCCGGATACGCTCGGGATGACACTCTGCAGCAGCCCGTTTAATTGCGCCGTTTCTAGAGCAATTCCCAGCAGGTATATCCCGTAGATCAAACTGTCATGGCGAGCGCAGTCGAGCCACCTTTTGTTTTGTTTCTGCTGCCAAAAATGAAGGGTGGTTC
This sequence comes from uncultured Acidobacteriota bacterium, assembly GCA_963786555.1. Taxonomy (GTDB): domain Bacteria; phylum Acidobacteriota; class Terriglobia; order Terriglobales; family Acidobacteriaceae; genus CAWBRT01. The sequence goes on along the minus strand of CAWAZO010000011.1, from coordinate 275,276 downwards.
CGTGCAGCTTTACCGTCCTTCGCGCAGCCGCGATGCCAGGCGATAGGGCAGTCCCGCCCCGATGATCTTTTGCTGTGCCAGGTCGATGTCGTAGGGCACGCGCCAGAAGGAAACCTGGTGCCGCGCCGAGTCGTAAATGGCGAACGCGGCGCGCCAGTCGCCGTCGCGGGGCTGGCCTACGGAGCCGGGGTTGATGAGATATCGCGCTTCACCCTCCAGCGGCTCCAGCGGAATATCGCAGCGCTCGGCCTTGCCGCGCTTACCGGCATAACTGGGATGAATGACCTGAATCCGGTTTCCCGTATACTCCATCGCGCCCTGGACATGGGTGTGCCCGAAAAAGATCAGTTGCGCCCGAGTGCCGGCGAAAGCCGCGCGCGCCGAAAATTCGCTGGCAATGTATTCATCCTCGCCCACCGGAGAGCCGTGCACGAATTGCACCCCCGCCAGCGCCGGCTCGACGATGGGACCGGCCGGCACCGCGCCGAGCCAGACGCGGTTCTCCGGGGTAAGCTGGCGGCGAGTCCACGCGACGGCCTGGGCCGCGATCGGGTTGAAGCTTTCACTTTCCTTGGCGTCAAGCGCCGCGCGGTCGTGGTTTCCGCGCACGCGAAGGCCGCCGTAGGCGCGCACTCGCCCGATCACCGCATTGGGATCGGCACCGTAACCGACGGTGTCGCCCAGGTTGACGAGCTGGTCCCAGCCCTCGACCCCGCCAAGACACGCTTCCAGGGCTTCCAGATTGGAGTGGATATCACTGAGAATCAGCAGTCGCACGTTTTCGCTCGCAGACCAGGGTTCCCCAACCAGCGCTTGGTCGTCGCATGTTGGGGTGGAAACCGGGGCCCCGGCAAGCCCGCTGTTGGCTTGCTGGGGAGGAATCATGCTTACCGGCTGCTCGCAGTTTACGCCGTTTACCCAGGCGCTGGAATCAGCCAGCCGCACCGGACCACCGCAAATCGCAGTGAGAAAATGCCCCCTCGCCGGGGTTCCGTTTTGCGCTTGCTCACGCTACGCCTGTTCACACCAGTAATCGAATCAATGATTCAACTGCGCTAACCGGAACGCGACGCGCGCACTCGCGTCTGCTCAAGCCGTGGAACAACGTTGCCGATAAGGTGTTTGTAGCACGTGGTTCAAGCCGGCAAGAGCGGCTGACACGGAGGACGGGTTACACCCAAAAACTTCCCGCTGATGAGCGAGGTGAGCACATGTTAAGCATCTTGAATAATGTCGCCGCCGTCGCGGCCCAGAACCAGATGTCGATTACCAACGCCAACATGCAGCAGACGTTGCAGCAGCTCTCATCCGGCAAGCGAATCAATTCTGGCGCCGACGATGCCGCCGGCCTCTCCATTGCCGACGAGCTGAACGCCAACGTCGCGGCGCTGACCCAGTCCTCGCAGAACGCCACTACCGGCATCGGCGAGTTGCAGGTTGCCGACGGCGCCCTGGCGCAGGTGACCAGCCTGCTGAACCGCGCCGTCACCCTGGCCACGGAGGCCGCAAATAGTGGGCTCACCGCCGATCAGCACACCGCGCTGAACAACGAATTCACTGCCATCAAAAATGAAATCACCAGTATCGGCCAGACGACCACCTACAACGGCACCTCGATCTTTGGCGGCTCCGGCACGACCAATTCAAACCAAGTGGCGTCGGGGGCGATCAACGACGGCACCCATAATCTTGGGGCAGGCAACGTTGGGGCGGCCATGATGACCGGCAACATCGTCGTCACCGCCGGCGGCAAGACCGTGGATACCTTCACTGCCACCGGAGGCTCTAGCGGCGAGTCCTTGACCAACTTTGTCAACGACATCAACACCAAGAGCGTAGCGAATGGTGATGGCATCACGGCGAGCATCAACACCACCACCGGCGAACTGGTCCTGACGGACGCGCAAAATCGCGGCGACATCGCGGTGTCGACGAGCAGCACCCTCGCTACGGCCGCCGCTGAAAACGGTGGCGTCGTCAAGCAGGCCAGCGAGAGCTTCACCAACACGGCCGCGACGCTGGTACCTGACCCGAACGTCCTTGAAGGCGCGGCGGGAATCAGTCTCGCCACGGTAGTGAATGCCGCGAGCGGCGGAGGCGGGGGCAGCACCGGCACCTGGGATAACAACGGGGGGACGACGGGCGATTTAGGTGGGGGAACTGACCTGAGCACAACCGTAGCGACCATGGATCTCGATGACTCGGTTCGGGACGGCTCAACCGTTTTTATCGGCGGCACGCAGTATACGTTCAAAACCGCGTTAGACGGCACGGCTAACGAGATAAAGATCGTCGCCGGAAACACAGCCGCCACCCTGGGAAACCTGAAAGATGCCATAAATGGCGTTAACAACAACGGCACAGAGTACAGCGCGGGCACTGCCAGTGATTCAGATATGACGACCAGTGCAATCACCGCTGGACCGGATGGCTTTAACGAAGAACAGCTCACGTTCACGGCAAAAACCGCCGGGGGAGCTACCATTGATTCAGCTGCGAACGGCAACATCGAAGGGGCTTGGTTTTGGACATTCAATCCAGACAATTTGGTACCGGGTACAAACTTAGCACCTGCCTCGGCTACCCTCACCCTGACCAGCAACCTGTCGACCGCCAGCACCCTCGATATCGGGAACACAAACTACACGTTTGTCGCCAATGGTACGGACACCACTGGCCACCCAACCGAGATCGCTCTGGGCCTCACCACGGCTGACACGACGACGGCCATAATCCAGGCGGTAAACACCAATAGCGGCGACACCAGCGTGATCGCCTCGCCTACGGGAGCCGATCAAATCACGTTTACCGCACGCACTGCCGGCAGCGCCGGCAACAGCCTCGCGGCGACCGGCAACCTCATCGCCGCCGCCGGCGGCAGCACCCAGACTTTGACGGTCAACGCCGGCGGGCGGGCGTACGACTTTTCGGTCGCAGCCGGGGCCACGGTGAACGATGTCATCAACACCATCAACCATCAGGGCACTCCGATTTCCGCGTCTCTCGATCCCACCACCGGCAAATTATTGCTGACCGACACGCAAGACCACGACGACATCTCCGTGAGCGACAGCGACGGCGGCGTGCTGGTGAATAATCTTGCCGGAGGTCCGCTGGGCGACTCTACCGACACCTTTAGCAACCCGGACCTGTCTGCCGCAAACTCCGTCAACGTCTTTTTGAGCGACTCCAGCGGGGAGGGCACGAGCTCGGTTTCCGTTGCCCTGGCGCAGTTTGACAGCGCAAACCTTGGCGTGGCCGGGCAAGGGATCTCCCAGAATGATCTGACCACCACGACCGATGCTGCCACGGCGCTGACCGCGATCAACACCGCAATCTCGAACGTGTCGGCCCTGCGCGGCAACATCGGCGCCGGGGTCAACCAGTTGCAGGCGGCCACCAACGTCATGAGCAGCCAGACGCAGAACCTGACGACCGCTTCCAGCAACATCACCTCGGCCGACGTCAGCGTGACGGTCGCCGACATGACCAAGTACAGCATCCTGAGCCAGACGGGCATGGCCGCCATGGCCCAGGCCAACCAGATGCAGAAAGGCATCCTGACCCTGTTGCAAGGCTAGAGCAAAACCAGGGATGGTGTATCCCGAAGTCAGAGCACCGCACTCGACGCGACCAACAGGGAGCGGCGACCTTAGCGAAACCAAACAGGACAGAGCATCCCTGGTTTTGCCGTAGTGTCGTCGTCCATCGAGTGAACGCTTGGATTGTCAGCCAAAGCCTGACGTCATTGGTGAGGCCCAGGGGGAGCAAATAATGCGGAGAAACCGAATGGATAAGGACGAAGGCTTCTAGCGATTCTGTATGTTCGTTGTCTGAGGAACAAGCATCCGGGGCAGGCGGGTGCCCCATTCAAGCCCGCCGTTGGCTTGAGTGGGGCCGTTTTCTACCAAAAAATCAACTGCCCTACACCTCTCGTTCTCCTCACGATGATTTGAACCTCCAGTCGTAGCTGTCAAGAAATCCCCATCTCGACAGTTGCGGTCTTCGTCACCGCTCCGCCCGTGAACTCCCTCTCGGTGTAAATCCCTATTCCCTGTTGCCCGTCTGCTGAGTAAAGTAGCGGAATGCACCGTATTGCTGTGGTTATCGCTTTTCTAGGCGTGCTGCTCGCGGCCGCTCCCGGCCGTTTGCCGGCGCAAGCCGCCGCGCCGGCGGTGACGGCCGAAATGACCGAGCGGGTTCGCTCCATCGTCGAGCGCGAATTCGGCCCGAGCTTCAAGCTGGTCGCCAAATTCCAGCCGATGTTTGGCGACTTCGACGGCGACGGGAAAGAGGACCTGGCGGTGGTCGTCACCGGCAGTCCGGCGCGTCGACCAGGGGGCGCACAATTACAAGCTGATCGATCCCTACGACAGCTATTTTGGCTACGGCAACGTCAAGACCACGATGTCCTTCCCCACCCGCGGCCAGGGGCAGGCACTCTACCTGGCCATCGCGCACGACTGGCGCGCCGCGCACCCCAAGGCGAAATTCGTGATCGTGAATCTGCCCTTCGAGCGCATCGAGATCAGCCGCGCTCAGTGGAAGAAGAAGGTCGTCTCGGCGCTGTTCACCACCGATTCCACCGGAGTGCAGGCGGAGATTGTCTGGGACGGCCGGAAATATCGCTGGCTAGCCGTCGGCTCCGAGTAACCCGCAACCCGTCAGTGTAGTGCGTCACAAGTTCGCGAGAGAAAAAGCTGCTGTCATCCTGAGCGGAGCAAGCCGCGTTTTGTGCGGCTTGCGGAGTCGAAGGCCCCCTATGGTATCCTCCGATTTGTGTCACGCATTTCTGACGTACCCCGCTAGCCCGCCGGAGGCCGATTCTTTACCCATACCGGCGCGCGCTAACGCGCGTTCCGGCCTGCGCCCCGTCCCGGCAACTACTTCCGTTTTCTTCCGCGCGGCAATGCAGCATATAATCTGCGGCATGAATTTGGAGCAGAAGCTGACTGAACTGAAACGGCGCGACACACTGGCCGAAGCCGGCGGCGGCGAGGAACGGCGCGAGCGCGAGCACAAACTGGGCAAGATGACCGCCCGCGAGCGCATCGAATTCCTGCTTGACGAGGGCAGTTCGAGGAAACCGACAAGTTCGTCGTCCATCGCAGCAGCGACTTCGGAATGGATGAACAGCTCTACTATGGCGACGGCTTCATCACCGGATACGGCCGCATCGAGGGCCGGCTGGTGTTCGTCTTCGCCCAGGACTTCACGGTCTTCGGCGGATCGCTGTCGGAGACCAATGCCGCCAAGATCTGCAAGATCATGGACCTGGCGATGAAGGTCGGAGCGCCGGTGATCGGCCTCAACGACTCCGGCGGCGCCCGCATCCAGGAAGGCGTCCGCTCGCTGGCCGGCTACGCCGATATCTTTCTGCGCAACACCCTGTCCTCCGGCGTCATTCCGCAAATTTCCGCCATCATGGGCCCGTGCGCGGGCGGGGCTGTCTATTCGCCGGCCATCACCGATTTCGTGCTGATGGTCGACAAGACCGCTTACATGTTCATCACCGGGCCGGATGTCATCAAGGCCGTCACCCACGAAGAGGTAACGAAGAACGAACTGGGCGGAGCTGTCACCCACAACAGCACCTCCGGAGTCGCGCATTTTCTCGCGCACGATGACGCCGAGTGCCTGTCGATGGTCCGCGAGCTGCTCAGCTTTATGCCTTCCAACAACCTCGAAGAGCCGCCTCGCAAGGCTTGCACGGACCCCGTCGATCGCGCCGACGAGCAGCTCGATTCGACCGTCCCGGACGAATCGAACCAGCCCTACGACATCAAGGAGGTCATCAGCCGCGTCGTCGACGACGGTTATTTTTTCGAAGTGCAGGAGCATTATGCCCGCAACATCGTCGTCGGCTTCGCCCGCATGAACGGACGCCCGGTCGGGATCGTCGCCAATCAACCCTCTGTGCTGGCCGGCGTGCTCGATATCAACTCCTCGGTCAAGGGCGCGCGCTTCGTCCGCTTCTGCGACTGCTTCAATATTCCGCTGGTCACGTTTGTCGACGTCCCGGGCTTTCTTCCCGGCGTGCAGCAGGAGCACGGCGGCATCATCATGCACGGCGCCAAGCTGCTCTACGCCTTTGCGGAAGCCACTGTGCCCAAGGTCACGGTGATCACCCGCAAGGCTTACGGCGGCGCCTATTGCGTGATGGCCTCCAAGCATATTCGCGCCGACGTGAACTATGCCTGGCCCACCGCGGAAATTGCCGTCATGGGTCCGGAGGGCGCGGTCAACATTGTCTACAAGCGCGAGTTCGACCGGGCCGCCAAGGATGGCGTCGATGGCGTGAAGGGCGAGAGGCCTTGGCAAAGTTGCGCGCAGGAAAAGGTCGAGGAGTTCCGCGAGCGCTTCGCCAATCCCTACATTGCGGCTGAACGCGGTTATGTCGATTCGGTCATTCGCCCGCGCGACACTCGCCGCCGCATCATTCAGGCACTGGAGATGCTCGACACCAAGCGCGATAAAAATCCTCCCCGGAAGCACGGCAACATACCGCTTTAGACAGGCTGCTGAAAAGCGTTCTCGCACAGGCTGATCGCGAGCTGCTCAGACCTGCATGAGCTTTGCAAGCGCATCGCTGTTCACCAGCCTATGCAGGCGCTGCTCCTGCTTGCCGATCCGTCCGCTGGCTGGCCCGCAGCACGGCTTCTGAATTGCGCCGCCCCTGCAAACCCTTGCGCCAAATCGCAATCCAACTAACCAACGAAAACGGACAGGTAAAACTTTGAGAAAGGATGTTGCACAAGCAAAAGGAAGGATTGCATGAAAAAAGGGATTCTCACATTACTGGCGCCTGCTGGTTTTCGCCGTCTGCGGGTGGGCGCAGGACAATAACAACGATGAGCAAAGCAAGGCCGATAAACGGCTGGATGACGCGGCCGCCGATTTGAACCGGCTCACGAATGCCCCCGACAACGGCATTCCGCAGACGGTGCTCGCCAAGGCCAAGTGCGTCGCCATCATTCCCAGCCTGGTGAAGGGCGGGTTTATCTTCGGCGCCGAGCATGGACGCGGCGTCGCCACCTGCCGCGTGGAAAACGGCAAATGGACCGCTCCGGCGTTCTTCACTCTGACCGGCGGTAGCTGGGGAGCGCAGATCGGCGGCGAGGACGTTGATCTGGTGATGCTGTTCATGACCAACGAAGGCGCCGAAAAGTTGATGTCGGCCAACTGGAAGATCGGCGGCGATGTCGGAATCGCGGCTGGTCCTTGGGGCCGTCAAGGCACCGCCAGCACCGATTGGAAGATGAACACCGGCATTCTGACCTACTCGCGGGCTAAGGGCGCTTTCATCGGCGCGACCCTGAACGGGGCCAATGTTCACGTCGATGAGAAAGCGATGCGGTCTTTCTACGGGCGCAGGAACCCCGGTTTCCGCGACGTTTTGTCGGGCAAGGTTCCGCCGCCGCCGCAGGCGCACCAGTTCCTGGCTGCCATCCGGCAGAACTTCCACGAAGCCAACGCCAGCAAATAACGGTCGGTTGGCAGCGAGCTTCTTCCGCCCTTCGGGTGTCGCGGTGTAATGCAAGCGCAGATCATGAGTCACGATCTGCGATTGCGATGACGGTCTGCCGATGAAGACCGGCGAGGAAACCTGACGGGGTGCTGTCCGGGCACCCTCGTTTGCGTTTCAGCACTGCGGCTCGCTGCGCACCGGGCTAGAGCGAAATCGGATTTGGTGTAGACCACGATTCCCACCTTAACCGCAACCGCGGTGAAGGTGGGGCACCCGAGACTACACCTTTTGCGAAAATGCTCTAGCCGTAGCCGCAATGCTGGAGCCGGCAGGCTGCGGAAAAGCTGTTCTTCGAGGGTGTCATCCTGAACGTAGTGAAGGATCTGCTGTTTGCCGGTACCGCGATGGCCTGCTAAGCGTTTCCAGGGCTGGGATGCGGAGATGCTGCGTCCCAACAGACGAATGTCATTCCGAGCGAGCGACGTCCGGCGTCGCGAGTCGAGGAATCTTGTGGTTTGCTCTTGCTACCAACCAGGAGAGCTCAAGAATCCTCCATTTCGCGCCTGAACCGCTTCTATGGCATTTCACATTTGGTGTATCCAATTTCTTGAGGTGTCATCCTGAAGTGGAGCAAAGCGGAGCCGAAGGATCTGCTTTTTCTTCAGCGCCCAAAGCAGATCTTTCGCCTGGCTCAGGACGACATGGAGAACAGTTTTTTTCGGCCTGCTCAGGCTTCGCGCGAGTACCGCGATGGTCTGCTTCGCGGCAATCGCAGCCTGCTAGTATTATCTGTGGCGTCTCGAAAGACGCTGCAATCCGTTCTCTCCCGCGCAGGTAGCCTTCTGCCATATACCGAACAATACGACGTGGTGGTGGTCGGCGCCGGCACGCCGGCTGCGAGGCCGCGATGGCCGCCGCGCGCATGGGCCTGCGCACCGCGCTGTTCACGCTCAATGTCGATCTGATCGCGCAAATGTCCTGCAATCCGGCGGTCGGCGGCATCGCCAAGGGCCATCTGGTGCGCGAAGTCGATGCCCTGGGCGGCATCATGGGCGAGGTCACCGACGCCGTCGGCATCCAGTTCCGTCTGCTCAACACCTCGCGCGGTCCCGCCGTCTGGTCTCCGCGCGCGCAATGCGACAAGCAGCAGTACCGGCTCAAGATGCGCGAGGTTCTCGAAGGCCAGCCGAATCTCCAGGTCAAGCAGGCCGAAGTTGCCGATCTGCTCATCGAAGAGCTTGCCGCCGGCGATGCCGAGCGCAGCGACTGAGCGAGTCTAGCGAGGCGCACCCGCGATCTGCCGCGGCATCCGCCTGCGCGATGGCCGCACGGTCGGCGCCGCGGCCGTCATCGTGACCACCGGAACATTTCTCAACGGGCTCATCCACTGCGGCGAGCAGACATTATCCCGCCGGACGCAGCGGCGAGCCGGCTTCCGTGCTGCTGGGCGAATTTCTGAAGACGCTGGGCCTGCGCGGCTGCCGCCTCAAGACCGGCACGCCTCCGCGTCTGGATGGCCGCACCATCGACTGGTCGCGTTTCGCCGCGCAGCCGGGCGACCCCGACCCCACGCCGTTCAGCTTCCGCACCCGCCGGATCACGCAGCCGCAGGTGCCGTGCTACATCGCCTACACCACGGCGGAGACGCATCGCATCATCCGCGAGAACGTGCATCGCTCGCCCATGTACAGCGGCCAGATTCACGGCATCGGCCCGCGCTATTGCCCCTCGATCGAGGACAAGATCGTCAAATTCCCGGACAAGGAAACGCATCAGCTTTTTCTGGAACCCGAGGGCCTGAAGACCCATGAGATTTACGTCAACGGCATGAGCACCTCCTTGCCCGTCGACGTGCAGTTGGCGATCGTGCCTCCATTCCCGGCCTGGAGAAGGCCGAGATGCTGCGTCCCGGCTACGCCATCGAGTACGACGCGATCGACCCCACCGAGCTGCAACGCACGCTGGAGACCAAGCAGATCGCGCGCCTGTTTCTCGCCGGCCAGATCAACGGCACCAGCGGATACGAAGAGGCCGCCTGCCAGGGCATCATGGCCGGCATCAATGCCGCGCTCAAGACCAAGTGCGAGCCGCCGCTCACCCTCGACCGCACCGAGGCCTACACGGCGATCCTCATCGACGACCTCATCAGCAAGGGCACCAACGAGCCTTATCGCATGTTCACCTCGCGCGCCGAGTTTCGCCTGCACCTGCGCATCGACAACGCCGACCCCCGCCTTACGCCCTATGGCCGCCGCGTCGGCCTGATCGGCGATGCCGCCTGGCAGGATTTTCTGGCCAAGCAGGAGCGCCTTGAGCGCCTGCGCCGTCTGCTGGAGAGCGCGCGCGTAGAGATGCGCATAGATGGAAAAGACGGGCAGCTTCCGGCGAGCCTGCTGGAGAAAGCCGGAAACGTCCTGGGCCAGAGCTTTGCGCAACTCTTGCGCCGCCCGGAAATTTCCATCGACGAGCTGACCCCGGCGCTGGTCAAACTCTATCCCGAGTTCTTCGCGCGCGACGGTGAAGCGCCTTCCGTTCCGGCTCCCCAAGTTCCGGCTCCCCAAAGTGTCATCCCGTCGCCTGCTGACATCCCACCCCGAAGTGTCATCCTGAGCGAACCGGGGTCCCCGGCGATGGTCGCTTTTGGCCATCGCCGGGGTGGAGTCAGCGAAGGATCTGCTGTTCCACCCGTTGTCGAAGACTCCGACTACGAGAACCAGGGAAGTGTCCTTCCTAGCTCCACGGCAGTCATCCCGAGCGCAACCGGGGTCTCCGATAAGCCTGCTGTCGGCTTGTTGGGGTGGGAACCCGGTGGGAGCAGGGAAGGATCTGCCGTTTCTAACGTAGAGGGTACCGATCCGTTGTCCCGGACACACGATTCCCCGGACGTCAGTGACACTCAAGGTATCGTCGCAACCCGAAATGTCGTCTTCCCCCGAAGTGTCATCCTGAGCGTAAGCGAAGGATCTGCTGTTTTGCCCGATGCCAAACAGTCCCCACCACCAGTTGACGCGCCTCTGCATTTCTCGTCCGCCGTGCGCAACGAGCTCAAGTCGATTGAAACCGAGATCAAATACGCTGGATATTTGCAGCAGCAGGAGAAGGCAATCGAGCGTCTGAAAAAAGCGGAGGAGAGACATATTCCGGAGTGGTTCGATTACGCCTCGGTCAGCGGCCTCTCGCGCGAGATGAAAGAAAAACTTCTCCGGGTTCTGCCGCGCACCCTGGGACAGGCCAGCCGCATTCCCGGGGTGACGCCCGCGGCGGTTTCATTGATCAATGTCTATATAGAAATTCAGGACCGCCGACGCGCCCACCCTCAGCAGACTTTCTGAGCGGGACTGCGCATTATCGGACATAACCTTTCAATCCAACAGTGCACATTTTCGTGTTTTTTAGTGCCATAAACGCGAGATTTAGCGTGCGTCGGCCGCTGTCATCGTGAGCAGGTTTGCCGCCTTTGCGAACCGATCGGGTCCGTGACGAAGCTCGGCTCGTTGGGGTGATGGACGCGACGATCTGTGCGTTTCGCCGAGTGTTCCGCCGAAGACCGGAATTTGTGACCAAAGTCATTGGCCCCGCCAATCGGCTCCGGTAGCCTCGGAGCTGGCATGGCAACTCCTTGTAATTCCAGAAGTAATTTCGTTCAGGCGATCAACCCCGTCCCGCAGCCATCAGCACCGGCTCTTTCAGCCGTTTCCAGGAAGAAACTCGTGCGTCGCCTGAGTGCGGATCGCTCGCAATTGACGCGCCGCATCGTGCAGTCGACCTTCCTGGCGCTGAATCTCTGGATCGGCTTCCGATTCTACGCCTGGGTTCGCTTCTTCGAGAGCGGCGGGCTGACGAAGTACGTGGAACGCCCCGCCGGGGTCGATGGCTGGCTGCCGATCGACGGGCTGATGAACCTGAAGCTCACGCTGCTGACCGGCAGGGTACCACGCGTGCATCCGGCGGGAATGTTTCTGCTGCTCGCGTTTCTCGGCATATCGCTGCTGCTGCACAAAGCGTTTTGCTCCTGGCTGTGCCCGGCCGGCACCGCCTCGGAGTACCTCTGGAAGCTTGGTCGCAAGCTTCTGGGCCGCAATTTCCGGCTGCCGCGCTGGGCCGACATTCCGTTGCGCGGCCTCAAGTACCTGCTGCTCGGGTTCTTCGTGTGGATCATCGGCCGGATGTCGGTCGAGACGCTCGCCGGCTTCCTCTCCGGTCCTTACGGAATCATCGCCGACGTGAAGATGTTGAATTTCTTCCGCCACATCGGCCAAACCGGAGCCGTCGTGCTCGCCGTGATAGCCCTTCTGTCGCTCCTGGTGCAGGATTTCTGGTGCCGTTACCTGTGTCCCTATGGCGCGTTGGCCGGACTGGCGGCGTTGCTCAGCCCGGTGCGCATACGGCGCGAGTCCGCGCCTTGCATCGATTGCGGCAAGTGCGCAAAGGCCTGTCCGGCCGGGCTTCCGGTTGACCGCCTCGTCGAGATCCGTTCGGCCGAGTGCACGGCCTGCCTGGAGTGCGTCGCGGTGTGCCCGGCCCAGGGCGCGCTGCAGCTCGCGGTTTCCAATGGCGCGCGGTCGCCGTGGGCGCGGCTTCTGGGTTGGAAGGGAACAATCACTCCCTGGGCCGTAGCCGCCTCGATCACCGTGATTTTCCTCGGGGGGGTTATCTACGCTCGCATCAGCGGCCACTGGCAAACCCAGGTTCCCAATGCAGTCTATTTGCGGCTGGTGCCCAACGCGGACTCGGAGAGCCACCCCGGAATGTAGACGCCGATCGACCCAAGGAAGGGCGACGCCAGTCAGTGGGAAGCGGCGGTGCTATTCTGCACTCCTATGCTGGAGCGGCAACAAATCTCCGACCTGCTGGTGCCTTTCCTGGAGGGGCATTTGCTATCTGTGGATCAGGTCGAGGATATATTCTCTTATATAGAATTACTATTGAAATGGAATCGAGTGGTTAATCTCACGGCCATTCGCGAGCCTGAGATGATTGTGCAGCGTCATTTTGGCGAGTCGCTGTTTGCTGCTCGCCACCTGCTCGCTTTCAACTCGACACACAACGTGATTGACCTCGGCTCGGGAGCTGGCTTCCCTGGGGCCGTGCTGAAGATTTTTGCTCCTTCCATACGATTGAGGCTGGTCGAGTCGAACGGAAAAAAAGCGACTTTTTTGCGGGAATTGTCGCGGACCCTGCACCTCGGTGGTGTGCAAGTTGTGCAGGATCGGGCTGAGCGTCTCCAGGAGAAAGCGGCTTTGATCACTTTTCGGGCTGTTGAGAAATTTGAGAGCATTCTTAATACTGCCGCCTCGCTGGTCGCACCAGATGGCCGTCTGGGAGCGCTGATCGGAACTGGCCAACTTACGACTGCCGCATCTATTTTGCCGGGTCGATGGGAATCGATTGCAATTCCCGAGTCGGGATCACGGGTATTGGCGATCTGGCAAGCATAAGTGCGTCAGCCGGCTTGGTCGTGTTCCACGTGGAACATTGGCGGCAAATTACTGACGGGATGCAGCTTATTAATTCACCGCCAGCGTCTGCTCAAGACCAAGCGCATCTCAAGAGCTGCGATTCCCATGCAACACGCCTGCCGCCTGATGTTGTCATCGTGATTAACTCTCGCGTCCGGCCATCAGGCGCTCGCTGTTCCACGTGGAACACTTGCCTTCCTTTGTCGCCATCGTCCGCCAGGGCCTCCGCCGGTCCGACATCGCAGACTCAGGCACGGTGCCAGACTATCCTCCACATAAAAACAGTTTTACCCCGCGTTATCCACCGAATCCACAGCCTCGCACAGCAGATCCCGGTTGAAGCCAGCCTTCATCTCCGTTACTCTCGAAACTGAGCTCGCCTGCGACAGAAATGTGCGGGTTAGAGCGGTCTCGCGAAAGGTGTACCCGGAAAACAGCCGCACGCTCTGTGCGTGACCGAAATACGCCTTCCGTGAACCGCTCTTCTCAAACTGAAAGGACTAATCGCATGGGCCGGGTAATCGCCATCGCGAACCAAAAGGGAGGCGTCGGCAAGACGACGACCGCCATTAACCTTGCCGCATCCTTCGCCGCTGCCGAAGTGCCCACTCTGCTCATCGATTGCGATCCGCAGTCCAATAGCTCCAGCGGAATCGGCTTTCTAAAAGATCCATCCCGCCTTAGCACTTACGACTTGCTGGTGAATGAAACCCCCGCTGAGCAGGTTCTGCAGCTCACCGCCACGGAAAATCTCTGGGTTATTCCGTCGACGAAGAACCTGATTGGCGCCAATCTTGAGTTGGTGGCGGCCGAGGCGCGCGAATACCGCCTGCGCAAAGCCGTCGAACCCATCCTTACGCGATTTCAATACATCGTGCTCGACTGTCCGCCAGCCCTCGATCTGCTCACCCTCAATTCCTTGGTTGCCGCCGATTCCGTGCTGGTTCCGATGCAGGCCGAATACTTTGCGCTGGAAGGCATCAGCGAGTTGCTGGACACCATTGAACGGGTTCGCCAGAACTTTAATCCCCGGCTCACGGTCGAGGGGGTTGTGCTCACCATGTTCGACGAGCGCACCAATCTTGCCCAGAATGTTGCCGAAGAATTGAAGAATCACTTTGGCGACCTGCTGTTCGAAACCTCTATCCCGAGGAATATCCGCCTCGCCGAAGCCCCCAGTCACGGCTTACCCGTCAATTCCTACGACCCACGTTCGCGAGGAGCCGAAAGTTACATACGGCTGGCCAAGGAATTAATGGACAGGCAAGCCCGAGCGGCCTCACCGGCCTTGTCCGAGGCGGTCAATCTTGCAGTTAGTCCCGAGACAAATTACTGAATTTACGGTTCCCGAGGTTTTTTGCAATGAATGACAAACGAAAAGTACTTGGCCGCGGTCTCGATACCCTGATTCCGGCAGCCCGCGCTGCCACAGCGACTCAACCCGCAGCCGTTCCCGGCGAAATGATTCGCCAGCTTCCGATCGAGCAGATCGACCGCAACCCCTACCAGACCAGACACCGCTTCGATGAGGCCGCTCTGGCCGAGCTGGCCGATTCGATTAAGGCTTCAGGCGTCGTCCAGCCAATTCTGGTTCGGCCACAGCTCGACGGGCGATTTCAGCTCATTGCCGGTGAACGTCGCTGGCTGGCCTCCCAACGTGCGGGCAAGACCACGGTGCCGGCCATCGTCAAGCAGGTCTCGAACGAGCAGGCGATGGAGATGACGATCGTCGAGAACCTGCAACGTGAGGATCTGAATGCGGTGGAGCAGGCTCGAGCCTACGAGCGTCTTGGCCGCGAATTCGGCCTCACCCAGGAGCAGATGGCCCAGCGTACCGGCAAAGAGCGCTCCAGCGTTGCCAATTTTCTTCGCCTGCTGAAGCTGCCGACGGAAGTGCAAACCCTCGTCGAAGAAAATAAACTCAGCTTCGGCCATGCCAAGGCCCTGATGGGCCTTGATTCGCCGGAAGTCGTTTTGAAGCTCGCCAATCGTGCCGTGGCGCTTTCCATGTCTGTGCGCCAGGTCGAAGGCACCGTGCATAGCCTGGTGCATCCGGAACCCAAGCGTGAAAAACCGGAGCGACAGGTCGATCCCAATGTGCGCGAGGCCGAACATCAACTGCAACGCGCGCTGGGAGTCCGCGTGCAAATCTCCGACAATAAAGGGAAGGGAAAGATCGTCATCGAATACCAATCGCTGGAGGACTTCGACCGGGTCGTGGAAGTGCTGGGGCGAGAGAGCTGATTCAAGCTCTCAGCATTTTCAGCCTTACTCGGCTTGCTATTTATCTACATCTATAGATTTAACGATTCGACTCCTGTTCTGCATCGCTCCCTCCAGGGTCAGCATCTAGAGACTTGCAGAGACGGTATGCCGTGAACATCACTGCCGGGCTCTGAAAAAGGATCAGGTTCTTTTTCAGTAATATCGATCGCGAATTCGGTAGGGGATGCGCCGCCCGCAGCCGGCGCCACTTCAATCTATTTCTCCGCCCGATTCTCCGGGCAAGCCCCGTGGAGCCTTGATGAAAGCCAGTCTCGGCGATTTCGAACTGATGCATGTGACCGATGGGACCTTTCTGCTGGATGGCGGAGCCATCTTCGGAGTCGTACCCAAGGTCATCTGGCAAAAGAAGTACCCGGCCGACGAGAATAATCGGCTGCCCTTCGCGCTCAACTCGCTCGTCGTTCGCAGCGATGAGCACACCATCCTGATCGAAACCGGCGCAGGCCCCAAGCTGCCGCAAGCGCTCGTCGATCTCTACCACACGCGTCCTCGTCTTCTCCAGAATCTTGCCGACCTCGGTCTGGCACCCGACGACATCGACGTGGTGATCAACACCCACTTGCACTTCGACCATTGCGGCTGGAACACCTCTTACCAGGGCGATCGCCTGGTGCCGACCTTCCCGCGGGCCACCTATTACGTGCAGCGCGGCGAGGTCGAACACGGACGCCTGCAACTGCTGCGCGACCGCGTCAGCTACCGCCCCGAAAACTACGAACCGCTGCTCGAAGCGGGTCGCATGCGCCTGTTGGACGGTGACTGCGAGCTGTTTCCTGGGGTTTCGGTGCGGCTGTATCCCGGACACACGCGCGACATCCAGGCCGTAGTGCTTCGCAGCCAGGCGAAAACTGCCTGCTTTGTCAGCGACATCGTGCCCAGCACCTATCATCTGCCGCCGACCTGGATCATGGCCTACGACTTGGATCCCGTAAAGTCGATTGAAAGCCGTCGAAGGCTCTACCGCGAGGCTATTCCGGAAAACTGGCTGGTGGCCTTCGCGCACGATCTGCGAGTCCCCTGGGCCTATCTGAGACAGGATGAGAACGAACGCTATGGCTTCGAGCCTGCGCGCACTTCGCTCCCACTCGACAAGGCTGGCACATCGCCGCTGGTTTCTCGACCCTGACGCCCGCGGTCATCATGAGCCAGACCGGCCTGCGCTATACTGCCCACATTCCAGAGGAGGCGCCCCATGTTCTGCGAGGCCTGTGGCACCGAACTTCAGCCCGCGCAGCACTTCTGTTCCACCTGCGGCAAAGCGGTTTCGCCCGACCCATTTGCCACCGCCCGCGTGGCCTCGGGTGGGCACGTGCGGCAGCATATTCATCTCCTGGGGATTCTCTGGCTGATTCTCTCGGGCCTGCACCTGCTAGGCGGCATCCTTCTGTTTGTCGCCGCCAATGCTTTTCTCCTGGCACTGCAACATGGCTCTCACGCCGCCCCGCTTTTTGTGCGCCCGGTTATCGCCGTCATCGCGTTGCTGATCTCGGGCAAGGGTCTGCTCGGTGTGGTGGCCGCCCTCGGGCTTCTGCGCCGAGCCGCATGGGCGCGAGCGCTGGTGCTCTTCCTGGCATTCCTGTCTTTATTTGAACTTCCGTTTGGAACGGCGCTTGCGATCTACACCTTCTGGGTGCTGCTCTCCGCCAATGCGGATCAGGAGTACCGCACTCTGGCATCCGGCGCTTGAGAACCGCGCTGGAACCATCCGCCTGACATAACCTCGAAGGTCATTAATCGTAGATAGCGGTCGATGTCGCCGGCAGAGCACTGGAATCGGCTGCGCTGTCTTTCACTTCATCCCCATCGCCGTTGCCCAATAAGGCTCGAAAAAGCGCTCTACCTCACCCAGGATCTGGCGCTCGTCTTGCGCATGGTAGATCGCTTTGCGCAACTGCGCGCCATTACGGACGCCGTGCGTAAACCAGGATGCGAACTGCTTCATTTTCCCGGGAGTGTCGCGATATTCCTCTTGGATCAACATCTCGAAGTATCGATGAATCATGTGGAAACGATCGGCTTCACTCGCCGTCTCATAGCAGCCGCGCCCGGTGTACTCCGAAATCTGCCGGAAGATCCACGGGTTCGATGCCGCCGAACGGCCGATCATCACCGCGTCGCAGCCGGTTTGGGCCACCATCGTAGCCGCATCCTCCGGTGTGCGAATATCGCCGTTGCCGATCACGGGAATCCCAACCTGTTGCTTCAACTCGGCGATCCAGCGCCACTCGGCCTGGCCGCTGTAGCCTTGCTCGCGGGTGCGCGCGTGCATGGCAATGGCGTTCAGTCCGCACTCTTCGGCCAGCCGCGCCAGTTGCGGATAGACCAGTTCCTGATCGTTCCAGCCAGCGCGGAATTTTACAGTAAATGGAATCTTCACGGCTGCGCGAATCGAACGAAAGATGCGCTCGATCAGCGGCAGATCCCGCAGCAGTCCCGAGCCCCCGTTGCACTTGACGACCTTCTTTGCCGGGCAGCCAAGGTTCAAATCAACCAGGTCGAAGCCAAGCCCTTCAATCATGCGCGCGGCTTCGCCCAAGGTTTCCGGTTTGCTGCCGAACAGTTGCGCCGAAATCGGGTGCTCGTCTTCGTAAAAGTGGAGATAACGCTTGGCCTTGCGATCCTTGCCGCGCAGGACACCATCGGCGGAGGTGAACTCGGTCATGATCAGGCCGCAGCCGCCCATCTCGCGAATGAAACGCCGGAAGACCGTATCGGTAATGCCCGCCATGGGAGCCAGCACGGTAGCCGGAGCCAGGGCGACGCTGCCGATCTGCAGGCGCGCCGCGACCCTTACGTCCGCCGGGGCCGCATGCTCGGCCGGGTTGTCGTAGAACTTATGCACCGCACTTCTATTCTAGAGCCGTTCCAAGCTTGATGTACCCGGCACTCGCGCCGCCGGCATGAAAGCCCGGCTCCTCGCGGGGTATACCTTTCCAGAATCGGGCCTAGAGCAAGCCGCGCCGCTGCGCCTTGGACTCCAGGCGACGCGGGCAAACCGATGCACACCGACAGAACAAAGCCTCCGCCTGTACGGAGGCTTGCTCGCGAATGCTTCGATTGCCGGTTGTCCCGCGCTACTTCTTCTCGATTTTGGCGTACTTGCGACGGAAGCGCTCGATGCGTCCGGCGGTGTCGATTTCCCTCTGCTTGCCGGTAAAGAACGGGTGACAGTTGGAACAAATTTCAACGCGGATGTCGCCGTGATGGGTGCTGCGGGTCAAGAAGCTATGGCCGCAGGCGCACTGCACGCGTACTTCCGAATAATTGGGATGGGTTGCTGCTTTCATAATCGCTCAAATCCTCTGCGCCAAACATCTATTGTAGCCGGAAGCACCGAAATCCGGCAAGCCGGGGGAGATTCAGAGTAGTAATCAGCATCCGATCCACCGCTCTTGAACTGCTTGACCAATGGCGTAAACTCTGGTTATGGCAAACAAAAACGCACCAAAACGCGAAACCAAAAAACCGCCCAAGAAGAAAACCAAAGCGTCCGGCGAGGACTTCCGTTAACCTTTGCGGCGCTAGAACAATTCCACATTCGGTATCCCTCAATATCACCGCCGGGCTTGGCAGTCGTCGGGCAAAACGCAAGTATTTGCCCGCGACCCCGAACGCCCGGCTGGTATACCTTCCGCAAATCCGCTATAAAACCGTATGAACCGACTCACACTGTTTGGGCTCTTCGCGGTCTCGGCCATGCTTATCTGCTATGCCTGCGAGAATCGAAGCTCGTGGTTCATCCTGGCATTCGCCGTCGCATGTGTACTGGGATCGCTCTACGGCTTTCTGCAGGGTGCATGGCCATTCGGGCTGGTCGAAGCCGTCTGGTCCATCGTTGCCTTCCGCCGCTGGCTAATGGCGAGATAACGGAATAAAGCGGTTACTCGGGGCCGTATTACTTGAGCCCGTCCTCAAAAATTTGCAGTCCGCCTAAACCGCTCGCCTGATACTCGATCGACATGATTCCGCAATTGCGCGGCACCCGTGCGTGCTGATATCCGCCGGCCAGGTGCGCCCAAACCGAAAGCATCACGGCGCCATGGCTCACGACCACGACATCCTGCTCCGCATAACGCTTGCCAAGCGCCAGCAATACGGCAAGCGCGCGCCCGGCCACGTCCGCGTAGCTCTCGCCGCCCTGGGGACGCCAGAGCCATTGTTCCTCGCTATTCAGGAAATTCGCCGCTTCGGCCGAGGCCGCGGGCATCTCCGCCCATGGCCGTCCCTTCAGCGATCCCAGGTTTCGCTCCTCGATCCCGTCGATCGTTTCGAGCGGTAATTGCAGAGCGGCGGCAATGATCTCCGCCGTCTCGAGAGCACGCTTGAAGCGGCTGGAGAGTACCCGCTCCGGCCGGAAGCGCGCGCGGATTCGCTCCGCCAATTCCCGTGCTTGCTGGCGTCCCACCTCCGTCAGCGGAACCTCGCCGGAGGCAGCAAAAATACGGCTCCGGTTAGCTTCGCTTTCACCGTGGCGGACCATGATCAATTTACCCATGAATTGTGCTCGTCAACTCCGTTTGGAAGGTAAGTCTCAAGATTACTGCAATGGAGCGGCCATTGGGTATCTGGAACTATTAGCCCATGCACGGGGAATCGTCATCGAAGAAAAAACTTTGAAGAGGAAACAACTTTAAGCGCGTCTGCGGACGAACCCGTGAAAAGCGAGAACCGACGTGAGGAAAGTACGTCCGCTAAGAAGCCGGGTGCGGGTGCTAAGGTCACTGCCCGGATCAATCCTGCCTTCACGTTGACTGGGTAACATTCCGCCCGACGTAGTGCTGGGTACGCTTATTCCGAACCGCTCAAAGGTTCAGAATAAGCGTGCCCCGAAACTAGCAACTTTCGAATGAATTCAGCCCTTCGCGAGACCACTCGAAGTACTCGCCTCGCGTGAAAACCAAAAACTTTATTTGCGATTGACTGCTTTCTTCAACTCAACGCCAGGGGTGAATTTTGCTACTCGGCGGGCGGCAATTTTTATAAGTGCTCCAGTCTGCGGATTGCGGCCATTCCTGGCTTTATGCTGCGAAATACAGAATGTCCCGAAGCCCACCAGAGTAACCCGCTCGCCTTTTTTCAAGGTCGAAGAGACACTGCTTATGAAGGTTTCTATCGCCGCCGTCGCCTGCGTTTTGCTGATCGCTGTGGCAGCGGCGATTCGATCGACTAAATCAGCCTTATTCATGCACTTCCCTCCCGATGCATAAACTTGCGGGTGCAATTACGCTCCCAGAGGGCGGCTATGTCAAGAAAACCACATGCGAAATCGGGGACCCAGTGCAGGATTGGGAAATTCCGAGGCTTTATCATGCCGGCCGCCGGCATCCAGCGTGGCAGCCATCTGTCAGGCTGGCCTAAAATCAAGGGTTGCCAATGTTTTCGCCAGGCGTCAGAGAAGCGTCATTTGGGGCAAAGATGCCCGGCAGGCGCCTATTCATAAGGGTCTGCCGGGTCGAGTCGCGAGCTGAAACTTGCGGGCTTAGGCCGCTGCTTCCGGATCTTTTTTCGCTTTCGACTGCACCTGCACCATGTTGCCGCGCCCATCAATCGCCGCGCATTCGCCCAGTACAGGCGTGCAGGCCGGATTGCCGATCCCCTTGGTTTCACGCTCCTGGAAGCCGTTGTGCATGAACTGCTCTTCTTCGGTCGAACCCTTCAGCGCCGTCGTCGAGGAGCTTCCGCCGGCGATCACCTGGGTCACCTCGTCAAAATAGCCGGTGCCCACGAAGCGCTGATGCTTGGCGGCAGCGTAGCCGTAGTGCTTCTCACGGCTGAATTCCTTCTCCTGCAGCCGCGAATAGGCGGTCATGCCGCTTTCCTTATAGCCGCGAGCCAACTCGAACATGCCCAGGTTCAGCACGTGGAAGCCGGCCAAGGTAATGAACTGGAACTTGTAGCCCATGGCAGCCAGCTCGCGTTGAAACCTGGCGATGGTGGTGTCATCGAGCTTCTTCTTCCAGTTGAACGAGGGCGAACAGTTGTAGGACAGCATCTTGCCCGGAAACTCCGCATGGATCGCATCGGCAAAGCGCCGCGCTTCCTCCAGATTGGGCTCCGAGGTTTCGCACCAGATCAGGTCGGCATACGGAGCGTAGGCCAGGCCGCGCGCGATGGCCGAATTCAGTCCGCTGCGGATGCGGTAAAAACCTTCATGTGTGCGTGGCTCACCGGTCAGGAACTGCTGGTCGCGCGGATCGACATCGGTGGTGATCAAGGTCGCGGCGTTGGCATCGGTTCGGGCCATCACAATCGCGGGCACGCCCATGACGTCGGCCGCCAGGCGGGCCGCAATCAGTTTCTGCACGGCCTCCATGGTCGGCACCAGCACTTTGCCGCCCAGGTGTCCGCACTTCTTGGCCGAAGAAAGTTGATCTTCGAAGTGGACGCCTGCGGCGCCGGCTTCGATCATGGCCTTCATCAGCTCAAAGGCATTGAGCGTGCCGCCGAAACCCGCTTCAGCATCCGCCACCAGCGGAACCAACCAGTTGACGCCATTCTTTCCCTCGGAATGATGAATCTGATCGGCTCGTAGCAATGCATTATTGATTCGACGCACCATGGCCGGAACGCTGTCCACCGGATACAGGCTCTGGTCGGGATACACCTGTCCCGCCGTATTGGCGTCGCCAGCTACCTGCCAGCCGCTGACGTAGATGGCTTTCAAGCCCGCCTGCACCATCTCAATTGCCTGGTTGCCGGTCATGGCGCCGAGCGCGGCAACGTAGTCGTCTTCGTGCATCATCTGCCAGAGTTTTTCGGCTCCCAAACGCGCCAGCGTATGCTCGATATGTACGGTTCCCCGAAGGCGATCCACGTCCTCGGCGGTATATGGGCGCTCAACTCCCTTCCATCGCGGGTCGGTCTTCCAGGTTTGAGTAATGTCAAATTCTCTTTTCTTCATGCAAATTATCCTTTTACGCGCCGGCTGCGCGAATGCCGAACCGGCCTTGTGCCTGCAAAAGAGACACAAAAGGCCGGAACTTGGCTGCATAACCGTTTAGCTGTTCAGGAGCGATTCGGTCGGCAGCGGACAAGCCCTAATATCGCTTCACACGGGAATCGGAAATCATAGCCGCCGCAGAAGCGACGGCCGTTTGGTCATACCTGTAAAGCTGGACTTTCACTGAACCTCGGGCGCTGGTTTGCGCCGGAAGTTCCAGAGAAGCTGGTCCGCTGGTTTCGGAGCCAGTTGCGTGAGCAGGTGATTCGGACGTATCCAGGAGCCCGGGGGTCAACCATGCCTGCCGTTAGACGCCTACGGCTGGAGACCGGTTGCTGCAATGCAAAAAATATTAAGAAACGATTTAAACAGCCGGCTCATCACCGCCAACAACTTTGAGGACTCGACGATTCACCAACTTAGGGAAGATTTCCACCTTTGCGCCGATTTTTCTCCGCTCCGCTTGTGGAAGCCATGTGGAAGCCGTGGAAGACCTGTCCCCATCCAACACCCAGGTCAAAACACGCACGAAGTCCACAATCAAAAGGTTCCGCTTTCCGAAGCGAAAAACCCTATCGTGATCAACAAACATGCTACCCCTACGAGGTTTTCCACTTTTCCGCCGTGCCTACTACGGCTACGGGTATTTAGAGTTCTATTTATTTCTTTTAGTAAGAGTAGTTACGCCGCCATCTTCATATCATCGCAAAAAGCATTTTTCGGAAGTGTTGCCACCTGATAAGCCAGGTTATGAGATCGATCAATGCTCCAATTGCTGCAGGGATAAGCTTTAGGCTTATATTGTTCTGCGATTCTTCGGCGGTCGTTGCCCGGTATCCACTCCCATCCACAATTAACCTCGGATTCCAACAGCTTACCCACAGAACAGCATCGTATTGCTGTTGCGCAGATCAACTTCATCCTGCAAAGTTCTCTACATGCACTCCAAACCTGAGGCCCTTTCGAATCCGTCTTCGCAGATTTGCGCCATCTGTGGAGGAACAGGTTTCAGGATGGTCCGGGTGGAGGACGAACGCGGCCGGAGTGTGGAGAAGGCGACAACCTGTGATTGCCAAATTCGCTCGCGCGGTTCGCGGCTCTTCGAGCAAGCCCGGATTCCCGAGCGTTACAAGCACTGTGAGCTTTCAAACTTCGATCATGAAGGACCTTTCAAGTCGCTGGCTTCCGCTCATCGTCATGCCTGCCGTTTTGTCGCCGAATATCCGATCGAAAATAAGGGACTGCTGCTGATCGGTCCGATTGGGGTTGGCAAAACCCACTTGGCCGTTGGCATTATCCGCGAACTGATTCTTGAAAAAGGTATTCCGTGCCTTTTCTACGACTATCGTGAGCTGCTCAAGGAGATTCAGAACTCCTATAACGCCTCCGTCCAGACCACCGAGTTTGAAGTGCTGCGTCCGGTCTTGCAGAGTGAAGTGCTGGTGCTCGATGAACTGGCAGCCGCCCGTAGCACGGAGTGGGTGGAGGACATGGTCAGCCATATTTTGAACACCCGCTATAACGAAAGACGCACGACGATCATCACTACCAACTACCGCAATCTGCCACCGGGCGGCGACCTTGAAAGCGAGCGCTCAGAGCTATCGCGCGGCTGCAAAATCCAATCGCGAAGAGACACTCGGCGACCGCATTGGCGAGCGCATGCGCTCACGGCTGCATGAAATGTGCCGCATCATGGAAATGCAAGGTGTCGATTATCGCCAGTATCGCGGCGCAAGCTGCGACTGAAGTTATTTCCATGGGATTGACGTTAAGGGAGTAGAAGTCTGCTTCAGGGACGGCAAACGGGCTGCTGATTGTGCCCTGAGGTGTCATCGCGAGCGCAGCGAGCGATCCCTCGGTTGCACAAAGCCGGCGCTCTCTCGGGATGACACTGGCATAAGTATGTCGCTCAGAATCATCGTACCCGTTACAATGTTCTCGATGGATACGACGAAGAAAGTCCGGCTAACGGAGACGGTCAAAGCCGCTGGTTGAGCGAGCAAGCTAAGTCCGGCGGTGCTGGACTCGGTGCTTGGGAAATTAGCCCGGCAAAATGATCCGAACGTGCTGGTTGGCTTTGATCAAGCCGACGACGCTGGTGTGTATCAACTCACGCCTGAGCTGGCGCTCGTCCAAACGGTCGACTTTTTCACGCCCATCGTCGACGATCCCTACACCTTCGGACAGGTTGCGGCCACCAACGCACTGAGCGACATCTATGCCATGGGCGGTCGGCCGCTTTCGGCTCTCGCCCTGGTGTGTTTCCCGGAGAACGCCGACGCCGTCATTCTTGAGCAGATTCTCGCCGGCGGTCTCAGCAAAATGGTCGAGGCCGGTTGCACGGTGATTGGCGGGCACAGCATTCGCGATCCTGAAACCAAGTTTGGCTACGCGGTTACCGGAACGGTTCACCCTGGCCACGTGCTTACCAATGGCGGCGCAAAGCCCGGAGACGCCTTGCTGCTCACAAAGCCGCTCGGCACCGGAGTCATCTCGACGGCGATCAAGCGCGGCCAAGCAGCACCGGAGTGGATTGAGGACGCAACGCGCTCCATGACCACGCTGAACCGCAAGGCCGCCGAGGTCGCGCTGCCGCATGCGGTACACGGTATGACGGATGTCACCGGCTTCGGGCTCATCGGACATGCACGCGAGTTGGCGCTGGCCAGCAACGTCGCGCTCACCATCCGCACGGCAGAGGTGCCGCTGCTCAGCGGAGCGCTGGAATGCGTGCGGGCCGGCATGATTCCCGGAGGCCTGAAAGCCAACCGCGACTTCGCCGAATGCGTGGTCGAATACGCGGAGACGGTTCCCGAGGAGCTGCGTACGATTCTCTTCGATCCCCAGACGGCCGGCGGCCTGCTCATCGCCGTCGCGGCCGCGGAGGCGGATGAACTGCTCGCCCAACTGCGCGACTGCCAGCTCGACGCGCGCCGCATCGGCGAGGTTTTACCGGCGCGCAAACCGCTGATCCGCGTTATGTAGCGCTTGCAAGGCCCTACCAGATACTCAGTGTCATTTCATCGATCCAGACATTGTAAGGTTGTGCCGTGCTGTCGCCATCCATTTCAAAATGAACTCCAACCGAAGTGGAGCCGGTGTGTGCCTGCGGATTGAAGCTCTGATTGATGGCGTACTTCTGCCCATTCACGGTGATCGCCACGAAGACCGCCTGATTGTTGGCGCGCTGATATTGAAACGTCAGATGCTGCCAGGTGTTGGCCGGCGGCCGCGTGCAAGGCGCGGTGGTAGCGACCCAATCCTGGTTTGCCGAATCCCATACCCGCCATTTCCCATCGGCAAAACTGCATTGGGTGGAGAACTTATACCATTCGCCCACTAGCTGCTGGTTGGCCGCAAACTCCAATCCCTGCGCGTTGGCCGGCCGATCGATGTAGTAGTACATGTCGAGGACGAAGTTACTGGCGGTGCCGTTGTTCGACAGATGCTGAGACCACAGGATGTGAGAGAACGCCGGACCGCCGTCGTAGCTGAACAGGGTAGAGCTGCCATCCAACGCCGGCGAAGACTGATCTTGAGTCATGCTGAAAAGGGCTGTCCCGTTGCCGCCGCTGCAGGAAGAGGTACAAGTGGCCCAGCCGCTCTTGTCCTCGATCTTGCTGTAGAGCGTCGCATTGAAAGGGATGCCGGCCGGCGCCGATGTCGTTGTGCCGGAAGAAGAAGTGGAGCCGGAGGACGATGTTGTCGAGCCCGTGGATGTGCCTGTCGTTGTACCCGTACCGGTGGATGTAGTGGTCGTACTCGTTCCCGTAGACGTAGAAGTCGGAGAAGTAGAGGCAGTGGTGCCCGCCGAAGTTCCGGTCGAGGTCGAGGTCGAAGAGGTCGCGGTCGAACTCGAACTTGGCGTGCTGGGCGTCGTCGCCGACGAAGCCGGGGCCGGATTCGTTACCTGCTGCGAGGTGCCAGCCGTCGGCGAGCTTCCGCCGCTGGCTTTTCCTCCACAGCCCAAAGCCGCCATCAGGACCATCAGCAGGAAGCAACCGGCCAGTGTCGGTGAAAAAAAGCGATGCATGAATACCTCTCGGCAATAAGCAGGGTTAAGGTCTGCCTTACTACCGAGAGACTACGCAAGCATCAACTCTGGTTGAATAGGTGGAACACCTCGGGCTGCCGCAGATTCGCCACGAAGGACGAAAACGGGAGGCCATGTACCCCCGTCGTCGGCTACATCCGGCGACGGCCGCAGGGTCGTCACCGGGACCCGTCTACCAGTACGTCAAAGTAACGCTATCAGCCCAAACCTTGTAGGCATTCTGCTCGGAGTTGCCATCCACTTGGAAGTGGATACCAACGGAGTTGGAACATTTCTGCTTCAAGGGCGAGAAGGAGCGATTCACATAGTGCTTAATTCCATTGATGGTAATCGAAACGAAGTTTGCGTGGCCGCCCGAGCGGGAGTACTCGAAAACCACGTGCTGCCAGGAGTTGGCAGGCGGACGATTGCAGGCAATGCCGGTTGAAACCCATTTTGAGTTCTTGGAGTCCCACACCCGCCATTCGCTGGCCGAGAAGGCACACTGCGTAGAGAACTTATACCAGTAATTGCTGACCGACTGGTTGGCGGCGAATTCCAGACCCTGCGAGTTAGCGGGCTTATCGATGTAGTAATACATATCCAGAGCGAAGTTGGAAGCAGTGCCGTTGGAAGACATACGCCGCCAGTACAAGGCGTGTGAGAATGGCGTCTTGCCGCCCAGTGAGATCACCATCGAACTGCCATCCACAGAGGGCGCGGCCTGATGCTGGTGCATCGAGTACACGGCCTTTCCCCCTCCTCCGGCGCACGCGGTGCAGGAACTCCAATCGCTCATATCTTCAATGTGACTGAAAACAGTTTCGGTCGCCGATGCCGTAAATGTCGCCAAGCCCAAAAAAAGCAGGATGGCGGGCAAAAATCGCAATGACTTCTGGAACATTCTTCCTCCATCCCCGAATTCAGATCTCCAGGGAATCGCATAATGTGAATAGCTCAGCGTAGCCGTACGCTTGTATTCCAGCGAACAGGGAAACTACTTAGGTATTCTAAGAAACAACTCTGAGCAGGTGTTAAGCCGTTTACCTAACCCGCTTGTCACATCAGAGTCTCTGGTGGTGTAGCCAGAGTCTCTGAATACAACTTTGGATGAGAGGACACAACGGTAGGATGTGATGTGAGCTGCTGGATTCAGCCGGCTGGAGAATAGATAAGCAATCGATAAAAAAGGGCGGCCGAATGGCCGCCCTTACTTTCGAAAAGATTGACTCGGTTACGCTGGCGAAGGCCGTTCCCCTGGAGCGAGCCCCGGCTGCCGCGACGGTTCGGGCTTGAGCACCTGCTGCACTCCACCCTGGTCATCGTGCGAGTTCGGAGAAACTCTCGCCGGAAGCGGTCTTGCCTTCGATAATCATCTGCACTTCGTGAGCATCGAGCACCTCGCGTTCCAGCAAAGCCGCGGCAATGCCGGTCAGCGCCGGCCGGTTGTTTTCCAGGATACCCTTGGCCGCGTTGTAGCTCTCATCGACCAAGCGGCGAACTTCGCTGTCGATCTTGATCGCCGTATCTTCGCTGAAGTCGCGATGCTGTGAGATCTCGCGGCCGAGGAATATCTGCTCTTCCTTCTTGCCGAAGGTCATCGGGCCCAAGCCGCTCATGCCGAACTCGCAAACCATCTTGCGAGCCAGCTCCGAGGCCTGCTCGATGTCGTTGCCGGCGCCGGTCGTCATCGTGCCAAGGAACAGCTCCTCGGCCAGACGTCCGCCCATCATGATCGCCAGCCGCGTCTCCAGATACTCACGCGTGTAGGTGTGTTTATCGTCGAGCGGCAGTTGCATGGTTACGCCAAGCGCCATGCCGCGCGGAATGATCGTGACCTTGTGCAGCGGGTCGGCGTGCTTGCTGAGCACCGCCACCAAGGCGTGGCCGCCTTCATGGAAAGCGGTGACCTTTTTCTCCTCGTCGGAGAGGATCATCGACTTGCGCTCGGCGCCCATCAGCACCTTGTCTTTGGCCAGCTCAAAATCGTACATCAACACCGTCTTGCGGTTCTGACGGGCGGCGTTGAGGGCAGCCTCATTCACCATGTTGGCCAGATCGGCGCCGGAAAAACCGGGTGTTCCACGGGCCAGCACGCGTCAGATCCACGTCGTCGTTGAGAGGAATCTTGCGGGTATGCACGCGCAGGATCTCCTCGCGGCCGCGAACGTCAGGACGCGACACCACCACGCGGCGGTCGAAGCGGCCGGGGCGGAGCAGAGCCGGGTCCAGCACGTCGGGCCGGTTGGTTGCCGCAATCAGGATGACGCCTTCGTTGGATTCGAAGCCGTCCATTTCCACCAGCAACTGGTTCAGCGTCTGTTCGCGTTCGTCGTGACCGCCGCCCAGACCGGCGCCGCGGTGACGTCCGACGGCATCGATTTCGTCGATGAAGATGATGCAGGGAGCATTCTTCTTGCCCTGCTCGAAGAGGTCGCGGACGCGGCTGGCGCCGACGCCGACGAACATCTCGACGAAATCGGAACCGGAAATGCTGAAGAACGGAACGTTGGCCTCGCCGGCCACGGCGCGTGCCAACAGCGTCTTGCCGGTGCCCGGAGGCCCGACCAGCAGCACGCCCTTCGGAATACGACCGCCAAGCTTCTGGAACTTCTGAGCTTCACGCAGGAACTCGATGATCTCGCGCAGTTCTTCCTTGGCTTCGTCGACCCCCGCCACGTCCTTGAACGTGACCTTCTTCTGCTGCATCGACAGCAGCCGGGCCTTACTCTTGCCGAAGGAAAGCGCTTTATTGCCTCCCGTCTGCATCTGCCGGATCATAAAGATCCACAAGGCAGCCAGCAGAATGATCGGGGCCAGGTTCAACAGCCAGGTTGGCCAGCCTCCACCGCTAGCATCCTTCACCGTGATGTTGACGCCCTTGTCGCGAAGAATCTTGATCATGTCAGGATAGTTCGCCGGGACGGTGGTGTGGAAAGAGGCCTTCTCGTTGGCGTATTGCCCACGAACATCCGGCCCGGTAATGGTGACGTCCTTTACCTTCGCCTGGTCGACATCATTCATGAACTGCGAGAAGTTGATTTCGCGTTCCTTAACGCCGGTGTTGCCGGCCTTGACGACCTGCCAAAGCAGGACGCCCGACAAGACAATCACCAGCCAGAACACGACTTGTTTTACGGTGGAATTCACAGCAAGCTCCTCAAATCAGGGCACACGAAAACCTTCGTACATTCAGTCTCACCAGCAGATTAGATGCATTCGAGAGCGCACGGACTTAGGATTTTATCCCCTTCTGTAAATTGTACTCGCTTTCGTTCCCGCAAGTTGCTCAGACCCCGGGAGAGGGGGGCGCCTGGCCGGCGACTACGGCAAGATACGGCAGGTTGCGGCCGAAATCGGCAGAGCCCAGCCCGTAACCCACGACGTAGCTGTTATCCAGCAGGAATCCGGAGTAGTCGGCACGCAACAGGACGCGCCGGTCGGCGCTGCGATCGATGAATGTGGCGATGCGAACCGAGGCGGCGCCGCAGGAACTCATGTGGCGAATGAGGAATTCGCTGGTGATGCCGGTTTGCAGCACCCCCTGCACCAGCAGAACGTGCTTGCCGGTCACCTCCAGCTCAGGCCGGAAGAAAATCTCAAGCGTGGAACCGCCTGCGCGCGGCTGCTCCGACACGTAGGTTTTCAGAAACTGGCAGACCACCTCGCCTTCGAGGGCGCGCACCAGGTCTGCCATGAACATGAACCCATCTTCCAGAACGGCAATGGCATAGATCAGTTCGCCCCGAAAATCATTGGAAATCTGCCGCGCCAACTCCCGCACCCGCTTCTGGATCTGCTCCGCGGTGGCTACGACCTCCAGTTGGTACTTCACCTCGTTATGAAGGATTTCCGGCATCCGCTCTCCACGTGCGTGCGATAAACTTCACTCTATGCAAAAAATGGCATGGCTTCGATCTGCAAGGCCAAGCCTGTATTCTCCCGGAAGGCGAAGGCCGAGGCAACAGGCATTCCGAGTGCCCAGATCAATTGCTGGTTACTAAAGACCAGTGGCCACATAGTACGCTTCTCGGGCGGAATCCGATATTGCTGAAAATATACCTTTACCTTTTTCTCGCGCTCATCGCCCAGAGGGTGGTAGCGGTCGCCGGGACGCCAATTCCTGACCGTAAGCTCGCGTCCCAATCCGTTTCGGGTCCAGCAGGTTTGCCGCGGTCGAGCCCTCGCTCGACCTGCACGAGCGAAACCTTGATCAGCCGGCGCGCCTCGGGAATCTCCAGCTCTCCGGGCACCCGCAGCCGGTATTCGTAAGCTGAGGCGCAGGGCTCTGAATCGGGCCCATCATCGCGGGAGTCCGTGCCGGAACGGAAAATTTGCAAGCTCGACTCGCTCCGACTTCGCTGTTTTCGCGCCTCCCAACCTGCCGGCAGCTCGCACCGGCTTCCGCCAGGGGCGGCCAGCAGCAGGCGCAAGCGCTCCACTTCCTCGAAGCCGAGTTTGAGTTGCACCTGCTTCGCCGGCGAAGCGCAGCAGTCTTCGTTGCAACGCCAGTGGCTGAGCCGCGAGCAGCTCCGAATCAATGGTGACCGATGTCCGCGCCGGGCTCCCCGGCACGCCCCGTAGTTGCGCCTGCCGGAGCAGAGTGCGAGATCAGTCCCGGGGCGATCGCCGCAACCTGCTCCGCCCAGTAGCTTTCCTCGGCCCGCGCCAGCTCGGCGATTTGCGCCAGCGCGGCACGAACCCCCGGATGATGCTCGGCCTCAAGTTGAGGCAGTAGCTGCCGCACACGGTTTCGCCGGAAGCGACGGTCCTGGTTCGAGAGATCCTCGCGCCAGGGCTGCCCGAGCCGGTGCAGATAAGCCTCGATCTCGCATCTGTGGGTGCCGAGCAGCGGACGAACCACCCAGTCCCGGCCGTCCCCGGTGCGCAGGCGCGGATGAATACCTGCCAGGCCGCGCAGCCAGCTTCCGCGCAGAAGCTTGAGCAGCACGGTTTCCGCCTGGTCATCGAGGGTGTGCGCCGTGGCGACCTTGTCCACCTTGCGCTCCTCGACCAACTGGGAGAAAAACGCGTAGCGCACGCGGCGACCGGCGGCTTCCAGGCTGAGCTTGTGCTCGATCGCGTAGGCGCCAACCTCGCGCCCGGCCAGGTGAAATTCCAGTCCGTGCCGCTCGGCCAACTCGGCCACGAATGCGGCGTCCTGCTCGGCATCGGCGCCGCGCAGTCGATGGTTGACGTGCGCCACTGAGACGACGATGCCCAATTCCTGCCGCAGCTCCAGCAGCAGACGCAGCAGGGCGACCGAATCGGCCCCGCCGGATACGGCCACCGCCACGCGCTCGCCGGCGCGAACGAGGTCGTGCTCGCGAATGTATTTCTGTACCTGGTTGAGCACGCCGTAATACTAACCGATAAAAAGCCGGCGGGGGCTTTCGCAGTTTCTGGGATGCGGCAGGCTTTGCTGCCCGCCCCGGCGGCGGTAGAATGATTCCGGTTATGGCGCCCGCACTCCAGACCGAGAGCCAACGTCCGCCACGTGCGCCGTGGTATGTGCGCGTCATCATGGTCTCGTTCCGCACCGTGCTATTCACCCTTTTATTTACCGCGCTGGGCATGGGCGTGGGCCTGCTGTTGGGAATCATCGCCATCGTTGTGCTGGCCGCCGTCCATCACGTGCAGCCCCAGATGGCGAATGCCTACCGCCATGTGGCGATTCCGCTGGCGCTGGCGAGCGGCTCCTGCGCCTTTGTGTGGAATGTTTTTCGCGGCGTCAAAGACGCTGTGAGCGCGCGAACAAGCACGCCCGCCGACTGATGGTAGAGATCAGCCCGGGGACGACCTTGATGCCTCGCACAAGCAATGTTTGACCCTCCCCGCCGCAGTCTTTACACTCAATCTTTATACCTTCATTCTCCTGGATCGCACCTTGCAGGCGCGACCAGCCCTGACCGGCGCAAACAACGTTGGCCGGGGAGAAGCGGCTGGAGCCGACTATGTCCGATATCATGATTAAAGTTCAGTTACCCGATGGCAGTGTTCAGCAAGTTCCCCAGGGCACCACTCCTTTGGAGATTGCCCGCTCGATTTCGCCGCGGCTGGCCGATGCCGCGCTGGTGGCCAAGATCGCACCGCTTGAGTCCACCCCATCAGAGGTAAAAACGGCCTCTGCCGGGAACCCCGCGCCGGGAAATGGCGACGGCGATCTGATGGATCTTACCCGGCCGCTGGAGCGCGACAGCCGCCTGCGCCTGCTCACCGATCGCGATCCCGAGGCGTTGCAGGTCTACCGGCACTCGTCGGCGCATCTGATGGCTGCCGCCGTGCTCGAACTGTTTCCCGAGACCAAGCTCGGTCACGGACCCGCCACCGAGAACGGATTCTTCTACGACTTCTTTCGGCCCACGCCGTTTACGCCCGAGGATCTGGAGAAAATCGAAAAGAAGATGCAGGAGATCGTCAAGCGTGACGAACCCTATGCGCGCGAGTTTCTGCCGCGCGAGGAAGGCTTGATGCGCTTCAAGGCCGAGGGCGACTTCATGAAGTGCCACTTCATTGAAGAATTCACCAAGCCGGACGAAAAAATCTCGCTCTACAAGACCGGCAAGTTCGTCGACTTCTGCCGCGGCCCGCACCTTCCTTCGACCGGCAAGATCAAGGCCTTCAAGCTGCTGAACATCGCCGGAGCCTACTGGCTCGGCAAGGAAGAAAATCCGCAACTGCAACGCATCTACGGAACCGCTTTCTTCAGCAAGAAGGATCTCGAAGAGCATCTGCAAAAGGTGGAGGAAGCCAAGCGGCGCGACCATCGCGTGCTCGGCAAGCAGCTCGACCTGTTTTCCATCCAGGAGCTGGCCGGACCGGGGCTGATCTTCTGGCATCCCAAGGGCGGCCTCATCCGCAAGGAGATGGAAGACTGGATGCGCGAGGAGTACCTGAAGCGGGGCTACTCGCTGGTATTCACGCCGCACGTGGCGCGCCGCCAGCTCTGGCAGACCTCCGGGCACGAGGGCTTCTACGCCGAGAACATGTTCACCCCGATTGAGCTGGACGATGCGGAATACCGCATGAAGCCCATGAATTGCCCGTTCCATATCCTCATTTATAAGGATCAGCTTCGCTCCTACCGCGACCTGCCGGTCCGTCTGGGCGAGCTGGGCACGGTCTACCGTTACGAGCGCTCGGGCGTCATGCACGGTCTGCTGCGCGTCCGCGGCTTTACCCAGGACGACGCTCACATCTTTTGCCGGCCCGATCAGATCGAAGACGAGGTCATCGGCTGCATCGATTTTGCCAAAGCCGTGCTCGACGCTTACGGATTTACCCAGTTCCAGGTCGAGCTCTCGGCCTGGGATCCCAACGACCGCGCGCACTACGTGGGAAGCGAGGATCAGTGGAACCTGGCGCAGAACTCGCTGAAGAACGTTCTTGAGCGGCGGGGGATTCCCTATAAGTTCATTCTCGGCGAGGCCGCATTCTACGGGCCTAAGATCGACATCAAGCTGGTGGATGCCATCGGAAGGCTCTGGCAGCTTTCGACCGTGCAGTTCGACTTCAACCTGCCGCAACGCTTCGAACTCGAATACGTGGGCGAGGACGGACAGCGTCATCAGCCGCTGATGGTGCATCGCGCGCTTTACGGCTCGGTCGAGCGCTTCTTCGGCGTGCTCATCGAGCACTATGCCGGCGCCTTCCCGCTGTGGCTCTCGCCGACGCAGGTGGAGATCGTGCCCATCGCCGAGCGCCACGTCGATTATGCCAACCAGGTGTGCGCGGAGCTGAAAGCCATCGGCGCGCGGGCGGATGTCGATGCCCGCAACGAGAAGATGAACGCCAAAATCCGCGAGCACGCCATGCAAAAGGTTCCGTTCATCCTGGTGGTCGGCGACAAGGAGCAGGAGAGCCGTCAGGTCAACGTGCGGGTGCGCGGTCAGGACAAAGCAGAAGGCTCGGTGGCGATCGCCGACTTCGTCGCCCGGGTGAAACGGCTGAAGGAAACCCGCAGCCCGAAGCTGGACTGACGGCGCGCCGCAGGTCCGGCGTCCACTGCCGGAAGACCAGCAGCCGCACAGACCTTCTGCTACGATAGAAGTTTGGGGGCGGCCCGCCGAGCCCGGAACTAACGTGCTCGGTGGGAACCCCGGTTTTTCGTTTCCAGCCCATGACACAGACTGTTACCGCCACGACGCATTCTCCGGCTGAGATCCTCAGGATCGCTCCCGTACAGCAAGCCTCCAACGGAATCTGCTACGCCGTTACCGGGCAGACCAACCTGCTTGGCCCTGATGCCGAGCGCATGATGGCCGGCGTGCCCCAGGCAATCTCGGCGGCGCTGCAGAAAAAAGCTTTTTACTTTGTGCCGCTCGTGGTTGCCCAGGGCGATGAGACGGTGGTCGCGGACCGCTACGACATCGCGCTCAGCGATCAGGCGGTCTGCCATCGCAACCTCACGCTCGGCGACGCCGAGTGCGTTTTTATCTCGACCCGCCTGATGGACGACCGTTTCTCGGTAGCCTTCGAGTTTTACATCAACGTGTCGCACTCCTTTGTCGAGCACGCAGGCTTCTCGCAGGAGTTTGCCGATCTGGCCTGGAAGCAGGTGCTCGAAAAGGTGAAGGGCGAGACCAGCCTGGACGCGCACGAGCTGCGCAAGATCGCCAGCTCAACCGCACCCGACGCGGACAAGGCCAGGAACGAATACTTTGAAACGGCTTTTGCCGACGCCATCGCGATCTACATGCTCTCGCTGTTTCTGGACGTCGATTACTACGAACTGCGCGAGCGTGATTATCCGTTGCTGGTGCCGAACGCCATGGCTGAGCGGCTGCGCAAAGTAGCCGAACTGTTTCCTCCGCCCCACGGATTCGAGTTCAATATCTATTATCGCCGCCGGCAGCAGTAGGATCAGCCCAACCAGCCAACAGCGGGCTTGCTGGGGACCCCGAGGGTTATCCCAAGCAGTGCTTAGAGAAGAACCAGAGTTGCTATAGACCTTGGCAGTGAAGCGGGGTTACGTTGGTGTCGGCGATCTTCGCGGCGACAAACTGATGGCACAGCCGTATTCCGATGACCTACGCTGCAAATTTTTGGAAGCTTATGAGGCGGGTGCGGGCAGTCTGCAAAAGTTGGCGGAACAGTTCCGAGTGAGCGTGCAGTATGGCAAGAAGATCCGCGGACAGCAGAAGCGCACCGGGCAGAAGCAGCGGATACCGCAGTCCCATCATGGTCCCATCAGCCGCGTGACGGAAGCGGTCAAGGAGGGTTTGCGGAACTGGCTCCAGCAGCAGCCTGACTTGACCGAGGCGGAGTTGCGCGAGCGCCTGCAAGGTAGCGGCGTCAATTTCTGCAAAAGCCGAGTGGGACAAGTGCTGCGCCAGATGGGGCTGCGACGCAAAAAAAATCCCTGCATGCGCAAGAGCGCGACAGCGGAGCGAACGAGCACCGGCGCCAAGAGTTCATCGAAAAAATCCGCACGGTTCCGGCCCAACGCTTGATTTTCCTGGACGAAAGCGGCGTGACTACACAGATGACGCGCCTGTGGGGCAGGGCCACGCGCGGCAACGGATTCCGGAAGCGACCCCGCAAGGACATTGGAAGGTGCTGACGATCCTGGGCGCCCTCAGTCTACGCGGCGTGGTGGCCGCCATGACTATCGAATGGGCCACCGATGGTGACGTCTTTTTGACCTATCTGGAACAGCTCCTATGCCCCAAGCTGCAGGCCGGGGACCTGGTAATCATGGACAATTTATCCGCCCACAAGGTGGCCGGCGTACGCGAGTTGATCGAAGCCACCGGGGCCGAACTGCTGTATCTGCCACCCTACTCGCCCGATTTCAATCCCATCGAGAAGGCTTGGGCAAAACTCAAGCAGTTGCTGCGCGCCGCCAAAGCTCGCAGCACTGACGTCCTGGAGCAAGCCGTCGCCGAAGTGCTCAAACTCATAACGGCAGACAATGCTGCCGCGTGGTTTCGGCACTGCGGCTATGGTCTACAGCAACATTAGTTCTGCTCTAGACGAGTTTCCGGGACAATATAGTCTGGACGCGTCTATTCCCATGGAGTGGCGTCATCCTGAGCGAAGCGAAGGATCTGCTTTTGCCGAAATCGTAAGAAATGCAGATCCTTCGGCTCCGCTTTGCTCCGCCTCAGGACGACACCTCATGGATGAACGCTTTCTGGTGGAGCCGCGCTAAAGGCATTCATTCGCCGTTCGCGAACGGTGTATCCCATGCGAGCAACGTTCAGGGATAGCGCTTTCCCGAAACTGATCTACAATGCAGTCGATGATTGCGCATCTTCGCGGGCGTCTTCTTAGTAAGCATCCCAATCAGGCCATCGTCGACGTTGGCGGCGTGGGCTACGAGATCACCATCACGGTGCCGACCTTTTCCGAGCTGGCGGAAGCCGGGCAAGAGGTCGCGCTGCACATCCACACCCACGTGCGCGAAGACCAGATCGCGCTCTTTGGCTTTCTGCGCGCCGAAGAGAAGCGTTTGTTCGAAAAGCTGATGACCGTCAGCGGCATCGGCCCGAAGCTGGCCGTCACCATCCTGAGCGGCATGCCGGTGGGCGACCTGATCGGCGCAATTCGTGGGGGAGACGTGGCGCGGCTGACCAAGGTTCCCGGCATCGGAAAAAAAACCGCCGAACGCATGGTGCTGGAGCTGCGCGAAAAACTCGAAGAACTGCGGACCGCCGGCATTGCGCCACCGGCGCTGAACGCGGTTGCCGATGACGTGCTCTCGGCTCTGGTAAATCTGGGCTACCAGCATCCGCAGGCGGAAAAAGCTGTCGAAAAGGTTTCCCGCGAGTCCGGCCCGCAGCAGACTTTCGACCAGATTTTCCGCGAGGCTCTGAAGCTGCTGACGCGGTAGAGTCTGTTGCACAACGCGCCGGTTAAGAGACGCCCGCCTCTATGTATCCTGCCGGGTCGGCCGTGCGATTCAGATTTGTCCCAACCCGCCATCTACGTTGATTTCCACGCCCGTGATGTACGACGCATCTTGCGAAGCCAAAAACGCCACGGTAGCTGCCACTTCCTCGGGCTGTCCAAATCGCTTCATCGGAACCCTCGCAATGATCCCCTTCGCGAATTCATCAATGGCTTCCTTCGACAGCCCGGTCTTCTCAAAGATCGGCGTGACAATCGGTCCCGGAGCAACCGCGTTCACGCGGATGCCGCGCCCCACTAATTCCGCCGCCGCCGTTCTCGCCAGAGAGCGCAGCGCTGCTTTGGTTGCCGAATACGCGCTAGTCCCAGGGTTACCTTTGCTGTCCGCCACGCTGGTATTCAGGATGATCGACGCGCCGTCATTCAGCAGCGGCAGCGCTTTCTGGATCGTGAAATACGCTCCCTTGACGTTGATATCAAACTGCTCGTCGTAAACGCTTTCGGAAGTCTCGGCAAGTGGCGCGAACTTCGCGACTCCCGCATTCACGAACAATACATCAATCTTGCCCAACTTCTGCGAAACCTCCGCATATAACTTGTCCACTTCGCCAAGCTTCGCGACGTCTGCCTGCACGGCGACCACGCCATTGCCAATCGTTTTCACCGCTTCATCCAGCGTTTTCTTACTTCGACCCGAGATGGCTACTCTCGCACCTTCTTCCTGCAGGCGTTTGGCCGTCGCCAGCCCGATGCCGCTGTTTCCGCCGGTCACTACCGCCACTTTTCCGTCGAGTCTCTTCATGTCGATCTCCCCGTGTGATGTTTGCCGAATCTTGTGCGACCCTCTCCAGGCATCCACGCTGCGATCCTGGCCTCTTCGAGAGCCAACAAGATTTAAGACCTGGCATTTAGATGATTATCGAAGCGAACGGATACAGGTTTCCGGAAATTCCGTAACGACGAGAGGGTGCTGGCGATAGGGCAATGACTTTGTTACTTGATAGGGCCATCCTCAATGCGACGCTCTAAAACGTATTGCCGGGCACAGGAATAGAAGCGCGACTGATAACTTCAGGGTTGCCTGTTCACCAACTGACTACGGCTGAGTTCCCAGAATGCGGGCCCGGCTTCCTGCTCTACAGCATTGTGCTGCTCACTTGGCTGAGAGGTGCGGAAATTCGTGTGCAAAATGTGCAAAAACGCCCGCCAGGAAGCCGTTTGGCACGATCACGATCATTCGTTCATGCGCCATCTATCGCCACTCTGGTCAGGCTTTTTAGGTGAACCGATTAGGTATGATGTGGAAGAAAGCAGCCGTGATTTTGCCATCAGCCGTGAGATGCTCGATCGAGCATCTGCGGGCATGACGGGCATCACGGAGCAGCCTCGGCCCGAACGTGAAAGCCTCTACCAGCGATATACGGCCCCTATTCCAACTCGGCCGTGTGTTCCGCCGTTAAAGCGCACGATATCGGCCGATGGGCGAACAAAGAATTTATGTTTGCCGACATCAACCCCCACCCCGAGCAGATAAGCAAAATAGTTGTTGGTTTCATGCGCTCCGCCGAACAGTATGCGAACGAAACCGGTGAGTATGCCATCGTGCGTAAGGGCGGTGGTGGCCATGGGACCGAACAGGTACGTTGCAGTGTTGTCATTGTTCTTGAAGTACGCGCCGATATCGCCGTCGATCGTCAGGTGTTTTACCGGCAAAAATCCGCCGGACAACTCGAAGCCGTCCTTGCCCGGTGTGAGATGCGTGTACCCCGCAGAAACTTCAAACTGGTCTTCGGCCCCCGCGCAAAGTGTGAGGGCAAATACCGTACACAAAAGAATCGCCAGCTTCTTCATTCCTCTTCCTCGGCAGCTTGGTTTGATCAATAGCTCCTAGACGGCGCGATGTTACTTTGAGGTTGTATCGAGGCCGAGCAGAAAATGGCGCGGTTCACGTCAGCGACCGCATCGCGCTCCAGCCAGCGCCGTGCTGCATCAGAATGCCAATGCCGCTCAACGCCAAAGCGGCAGTTTCCTAATCGCCGACGATCCCTCTTCGGGATCCAAAAGCCATGGCGGGAGTCTGCCCTGCTTTATCGGGTGGCAGGCGTGCCGACTCTCAGATTCCGCCCTTCGCTTCTCGCTCAAGGTTCTATCGAAAATGTTCGATAAAAACACTAGTGGTGCGGCCCCTTTGCGGGAAAAAAATCCCGGACATCGTGGCGTCCGCAAGATCCGCTGGATTCGATCATGGAGAAGCAACTTGAAGCTATCACTGGGGAAAAAACTTGGCCTTGCGTTCGGAGTCATCGTTGCGCTTATGTTCTGCAGCGCGGTGCTGACCTATTTCAAAATTAAAGAGATGCGTGCCGTAGAGAGAGTACTCGTCGAGGTCAGGCTCCCCGAGTTGGCATACTCCAGGAGTCTAACGAACAACATAACCCTGGTCTCTTCCCGGATTCGGGAATGCATTCTAAAGGCGGATAACCCCGACGCCAAGGCTAAAGCCAGAAAAGACTGGGAGACAGCGTGGAAATCCATCCATGCCGACGTGGCGAAATTGAAGGAGCTGAGCCCGCAGTTTACGCTCAACATCAATCGCGACCGGGTCCAGGCCATTGAAAGCGGGCTCGGCGAACTTAGAAAAGAGCAAGAACACGTCCTGGACCTCAGGGACAAACCCGGCCCGGACAGCCTGATGGTAGCCTCCAACTACATATCCAAGGAATTGCTCGTCGTCAGTTATCGACAAAAAGGTACCCTCGACGAGTTGGTCCGGAGCATAACGGACGTGACCCAGGCGAATGAAAAGAAGCTGGCTGCTGCGGCCGAGTCAGCATATCTCATGCTTTGCGTCTCTGTACTGCTGGCGATTGCTCTTGGTAGCACCACAGCAATCCTTATCAGCCGCCGCGTCGTACGGGGCATTTCTGGAGTTCGGGACCGCGCGAAGGCGATCGCGGGGCACGATCTGAGCGGGGAGGCGCTGGTGGTGCGCAGCGCGGACGAGATCGGAGAGTTGGTTGGGGCGATGAACGCGATGCAGGCGAGTCTGACCGGCGTCATCCAGCAGGTTACCAGCAGCGCCGAGCACGTGGCGTCGGCGTCGGAGGAGATTTCGGCGTCGGCGACGCAGCAGTCGCAGGGGGTGACGGTGCAGAAGGATCAGACGCAGCAGGTGGCGACCGCGATGCACGAGATGGCGTCGTCGGTGGGGCAGATTTCGGAGGGCTCGAGCCGCGCCGCCGAGGCCGCGCAGAAGGCTTCGCAGGCGGCCGAGGGCGGCGGGCGCATCGTCGAGCAGACGCTCGACCACATCCAGTCGATTGCCGCCTCGGTCAGCGAGACGGCGCAGAAGATCGAGGCCCTGGGCAAAAGTTCGGACCAGATCGGCAAGATCATCGGGGTGATCGACGACATCGCCGACCAGACCAACCTGCTGGCCCTGAACGCGGCGATCGAGGCGGCGCGGGCGGGCGAGCAGGGACGGGGCTTCGCCGTGGTGGCCGACGAGGTGCGCAAGCTGGCCGAGCGCACCAGCACGGCGACCAAGGAAATCGCGGGGATGATCGAGGGCATCCAGCAGGAGACGCACAGCGCGGTGGAGGCCATGCAGGCGGGGACGGAGAAAGTGGAGTCGGGGGTGGAGACCACGCGGCAGGCGGGCGAGTCGCTGCGGGCGATCATCGCGTCGGCCAGCCAGGTGGGCGAGATGGTGACCCAGATTGCGACGGCGGCGCACCAGCAGACGAGCGTGACCGAAGAGGTGAACCGCAACCTGGAGCAGATTGCGAAGGTGACGGCGGAGACGGCGACGGGGGCGCAGGAGTCGGCGAAGGCGTGCCAGGGGTTGTCGAACCTGGCGTTCGATCTGCAGAACGTGGTGGGACAGTTCAAGACCGCACAGACCACGGACGGACCGATGACGACGCCGCAGAAAACCTCGGCGCGAAGCTGGCAACCGCCGGCTACGCCGTCCGAGCCCCACCCGCGCTACGTCAACTGACGGCCACGCAAGAACAGCGAGCGCGATTCGAGGTAATTGCCAACATCTAATTGCCAACATCAAGGAGAACACCATGGAAATCGAGAGTTCTACAGCAGCCGGCGCGGTGCGCCGAAACAAAGCAGCCGAAAGTTCCGGAGAGGTGCTGCAACTGGTCAGCTTCCGGCTGGGCGAAGAGGAGTTCGGAATTGAGATCCTCAAGGTGCAGGAGATTATCCGCATGCGCGACATCACGCGTTTGCCGAACGCCCCCGGTTTCATCGAAGGCGTGATCAATCTGCGTGGCCGGGTGATTCCCGTCATCGGGCTGCGGAAGCGGCTCGGCATGGAGGCGCTGGCCCGCGGCAAGGAGACGCGGATCGTCATCGTTGAAATTGCCGGCGGCGTCTTCGGATTCGAAGTCGACGCGGTGTCGGAGGTGCTTCGTATCTCGTCGGAAACGGTCGAGGCGCCGCCGCGGCTCAAGCAGGGAGGCAACGAGTATGTCTCTGGAATCGGCAAGCTGGAGAACCGCCTGCTCCTGCTGCTGGACATGCAACGGCTGATGAGCGATTCCGAGCAACTGCTGCTGCGCGAGGTCGCCGCCGAACACGCACCCGCGGAAATGGTGAACTAAAGGCGATCAACGCTTATAGAACAGACGGGGTTGCGAGCCCAAATTGGCTTCGACGAGGCAGAGCAGGCGGGACATGATGATCGGGGTTGGCTCGATCCCGCCGCACTGGTGCTCGCCCAACCCCCGTCGGCAGTTCACGATAAAATAACGCAGTGGACTGGAAGAGCGAACTCGCACGAGCGGTTGATCAGGAAGATGAAGCGGCACTCCGCCGGGCAGCCTTGGCGGGCGCTGCAAAAACCATTCGCTTCCTGAGTAGCCGGCTCTGCTCGGCGGATGATGCGACCAAGTGGAAGGCGCTCCGCAGCTTGGGAGTCGTGATCGGCGAGCGAAATGCAGTCTCCGGCGAACGTGCCCGCGAGTTGCTGCGACGCCTTTTCTGGTCGCTCAAAGACGAATCGGGGACCGTGCCATTCGGCATCCCCGAAGCCATTGGGGAGGTACTTGCGGTTCGAACCGAGTTGCAACCGGAATTTCTTTCCAGTCTTTGTGGCCTCGCGTACCACCCTGAACTGGCTCAAACCGGAAGCATCGAGCGCGGTGTCTTCTGGGCATTGGGACGGTTAGGACGGGCCTCGGCGCTCTGTTCCCCGGAAGCAGTCGAAGCCGTGATGTGGGCTGCCCGCCAGCATCACGATGCCGAAAGCCGGAAAATCGCGGCTTGGGCGCTGAGCCAGTTTGACGAACTCTAGCCTCGACACCTATGTGCGAATCAACTTCATCAGAACATCTGCACGTCACCCTGCAGCCCCCGACAGTTACAAAAATTAAATTCTACATTGAACACCGTAACGCTGATCGTCCCTGGTGAGTAGGGGCTAACCGCGGGGAGCAAAGGCCGAATGCGCATCGCGGTGATGAGAAACCTGCGAGGAGTAACCTTGTGCGTATTGTCAGCGTCACGGAATGCCAACAAAAAACCTTGACAGCGCAGCGCCACACCGGGGATAGTCCTGAACGATACGACTAAATTGATTGCAGACCAGCTATATTTCAAGCCTCAATAGTCATGAGGTGTGCTCTTTCCGGGA
The DNA here is from genome assembly GCA_963786555.1 of uncultured Acidobacteriota bacterium. GTDB lineage: Bacteria > Acidobacteriota > Terriglobia > Terriglobales > Acidobacteriaceae > CAWBRT01. The sequence continues at coordinate 232,589 of CAWAZO010000011.1, read as the reverse complement.
ACAAATCGTCGCACATCGCGGGTTCTTTCCTTGGAGGGCGCGCACGTTCTTGCCAGCCTCATCCGCCGGCTGCAATCAGCTAAGATCTCGATGGCTCGAAGGGAGTTCGAATGATACGGCGTGATTTCTGCAAAGCCTCGCTGGCGATGGCCGGTCTGGCGCTTTCCAATGGGGTCGCAATGGGCGAAGCACAAGCTCAGGAAACGGCAAAGCCGGCGGCGTCGGTTCCCAAAGCCGGCGCACCCGGCCTTACCAAATATGTTTGCGAGTTCATCGTGAACACCAAGTACGAGGACATTCCGCCCGAGGTCCTCGAACTCGGCAAGAAATCGATCCTCGATGGCTTCGGCCTGGCGTTGGCCGGATCGGTTTCCGAGCATCGGCATGCGGTGCTGGAGTACGTAAAGTCGCTCGGCTCAAACGGCAAGGCCAGCGTCATCGGGACCAACCTGAAGTCCGCGCCGCGCTTCACCTCGTTTGCCAACGGCGTCTGGATTCACGCCGATGATTTCGATGACACGCAACTTGCCGTGGCCAAAGACAGGGTCTACGGTTTGCTCACTCATCCCACGGTTCCGGTGCTGCCGCCGGTCTTCGCGCTCAGCGAACTTGGGACGCCGCTCGGGAAAAGATCTTCTGCTCGCCTATAACGTCGGGGTCGAAGTGGAATGCAAAATCGCCGAGGCGATCAATCCGCGTCATTACGGCGACGGCTTCCATTCCACCGGCACCTCCGGATCGTTTGGCAGCGCCGCCGGCTGCGCCAAGATGCGCGGCCTCAACCCCCAGCAGACCGCGTACGCGCTGGGCGTGGTCGGCGCCGAGGCTGGAGGATTGCGCGAAAACTTCGGCTCCATGACCAAACCTTTCCAGGCAGGGCACGCGGCTGAAAACGGAACCGTCGCCGCCGATCTGGCGGCCCTCGGCTGGACGGCCGCGCCCAACATTCTCGAAGCGCAATTCGGATGGTTCAACGCCGCCGGAGGCGGATACGACAACAACGCCATCATGAACAAACTCGGCAAGCCCTGGACATTTGTCTCGCCGGGAATTTCCATCAAGCCGTTCCCCTGCGGATCGTTGAATCACCCCGCCATGTGGGAATTTCTGACCATGGTCAAGCAGAACGACGTGAAGCCGGCCGAGGTCGCAAGCATCGATTGCGGCGCCAATTCGAAGATGACCACGACGCTGCTGCATCATCGTCCGACCAACGCCTTGCAGGCCAAGTTCAGCATGGAATTTGCGCTCGCCATTCTGCTGTTGGAGCGCAGGGCCGGACTGGCCCAGTTCACCGAGGAAACGGTGAATCGCGCTGACGTGCAGGAGTGGATCAAGCGAGTGAATTTCTATGTAGACCCGGAGGCCGAAGCCGCCGGCTTCGACAAGATGACCAGCATTCTCCGCATTCATCTGAAGAACGGCAAGGTCATCTCCGGGACGGGCGACGATGGCCAAGGGCAGTCCGTCCAACCCGATGTCCTACGACGAGGTGGCGGACAAGTTCCGCGGCTGCGCTGAATTTGCCAAGTGGCCCACGCAGAAGACCGCGGCCATTATCGAAGCCGTGAAATCGCTTGGAGAAAGCGCCGGACATGAGCAGGCTGACGGCACTGCTCACCGTCTAGGGCGCGTCACGGGATACACCTTTCGCGAAGTCGGTCAAACAGATTGCTGAAACAAGAGCGACTGGAATCAACATTCCGGCCGCTCTGTTTTGACCGGTTCTTATTTTGAGAAAGAAGAGACGCGGCTTTACGGCTGCGGCATGCGGAACAGAACTTTGTAGCCGCGCTGGAAAGCCCGCAAATGGCTGCGCATTGCCTTGCGCGCCCGGGCCGAACTGCGCTGCTTCAGCGCCTCGAAGATCTCGCGATGCTGTTTGTATGCCATTTCCGTGCCGGCGGGCAACAGCAGGCTTTTCGTAATCAACTCCTGCAGCGCCTCGCGAATGTGCTTGAGCAACTCGGACAAGACCTGGTTCTTGCTGCCCACGGCAATCGCCAGGTGGAAGCCAAGATCCAATTGCCGGAACGCGTCCCCGCCCTGCTCGATTGCGGTCTTCATCTGCTTCAGGATCTCGATCCAGAATTTCAAAATCCTGTTCGGTGGCGCGTTGCGCGCACAGGCCGGCCACCTCGGTCTCCAGCAGGATTCGCGCTTCGGTGAGATCGGTGATGTCCTTTTCGGTGTTCAACACGCCTTTGGCGAACAGCGGCCCATCGAGATACTTCGAGGGCTGCTCGGAGACGTAGCTGCCGCCGCCGGCGCGCATGCGAATCAGGCCAATGAATGCCAATGATTTCAGCGCTTCGCGCAGAGTGGATCGTGCCGACGTTGAATGCCTTGCATAGTTCGGCTTCGGAAGGAAGTTTCTCGCCGGGTTTCCAGCGTCCCCGCGTCAATTCAGACGCAAGTTGCACCGCCACTTGCTCGCTCAACGTGACGCGTGAAGGAGGCTTTAATCCGGCCGTACTTGCACTGTTCACGAACCGTACTCTCCTTACCAGGCTACTGCCGTGAGTCGAACTAACCCGGCTTGCAAGCGCGCAGACTCAATTCTGTTCATGCTTTGCGGTCGGGCCAGGCTCGTCCCGTAAAACTTGTCAGACAAGATGATAATCTGCTTGACGTGAGTAGTCAATCCGGTGTACAAGTTTCGCTATTCCAATTTCCGGGACAGATGGGGAACTAGGAGGAGTGAAATGAGAAGGTTCCTGACCGCGCTCGGTCTTATTCTTGCTGCACGCCCGCTTTTCGCCGCCGATGGTAGCGCAGATGTACCATCAGAATTACAATCCTCTGGGCAATGTCGCTCTTTCCACGATCGTAGCGGCAATCCCGATCGTGGCCCTCCTGTATTTCATCGCCCTCCATCCGCATCGCGATAAGCGGGGCGTGCGCCATCTCGGCATCAGCGCGCCCTATGCCGCCTTCTACGGCGTTCTGGCCGCTTTTCTCGTCTCCTGCCTGGCCTTCCGCATGCCCTTCAAGGCGGCATTCTCGGCCTTTGCCTATGGGTCGCTCTCGGGCTTTCTGGGCATCATCTGGATCGTCCTCGGAGCCATGTTCCTCTACACCATGACGGTCATCACCGGCAAGTTCGAGATCGTCAAGGAATCGATCATCCACATCTCTTTCGACCGGCGCCTGCAGGTGCTGTTGATTGCCTTCTCCTTCGGGGCGATCATCGAGGGCACCTCCGGCTTCGGGACGCCGGTGGCTATCGCCGGCGCGGTGATGGTGGGCCTCGGCTTCTCGCCCTTCGACGCTGCCGTGCTCAACCTGATCGCCAACACGGCCCCGGTGGCGTTCGGCGCCATCGGCACCCCGATCGTGACGCTTGCCGCAGTGAGCGGCCTCGATCAGCTCACCCTTTCCGCCATGGCCGGCCGGCAGCTCCCCTTCGTCTCCGTCCTCATCCCCTTCTGGCTGGTGACCACCTTTGTACTCATGCAGGGAGGCAAACTGGAAGGAAGCCTGGGAAGTGTGGCCGGCGACGCTCTGCTCCGGAGTATCGTTCGCTCTCATGCAGTTTGCGGCGTCACAGACTGCCGCCTTCCACCTGATGACCGACGTGGTGGCGGGCGTCTTCTCCGTCATCTGCACCGCCCTCTTCCTCCGCTTTGTCTGGCACCCGAAGACCCGTTTTCTGCTCAGGTCCGAGCGGCAGGCGGCCGCAGCAGCCTCCGCCAGGCAGCGGCAGGTCGGCAGAGGTCACTAAGCAGCAGCCCAAGGAGTGGAAGTACAATTACAGCTTCGGCCAGACCGCTACGCCTGGATTCCGTGGGGGATTCTGATCCTCTGCTGTGCCGCTCTGGGGCATGCCGAGCTGGAAGACCTACCTCAACAACCTCTTTGCATCCGTCAAGATTCAACGCGACGCTTCCTCGGCTCAACGTTCGCCGGCACCCTCTCCCTGCCCTTCTGGGACATGCCCGCACTGCATAATCTGGTGCAGCGCATGCCTCCTGTGGCGCCGTTGAACGCAAAGCCGGAGGGCGCCAGGTTTGTCATCAACTGGCTCTCCGCGGCCGGCACCGGCGTCGTTTGCCGCCGCCCTCCTCACCGGGTTCAGCCTGAAGTTGAGCGCCGCCCAGTGGAAGGAAGCGACCGCACGCACCCTTCACCGCATGAAGATCCCCGTCCTGGTCATCGGCCAGGTGCTGGGCCTCGGCTATTTGACCCGCTACTGCGGCACCGATGCGGTCCTCGGACTGGCCTTCACCAGCGCGGGCGTCATGTATCCGTTCTTCGCCGCCTACCTTGGCTGGCTGGGCGTCTTCCTCACCGGCTCCGACACCGCCTCCAATGCGCTTTTCGGGAGCCTGCAGCGGATCACCGCGCAGCAGCTTCATTTGAATGAAATCCTCATCGTGGCAACGAACTCGACGGGCGGCGTCATGGGCAAGATGATCGACGCCCAGTCCATCATGGTGGCCTGCGCCGCCTGTTACGAGGATCCTTACGAGCGCTCCCATGCCCTGGGGCCGATCTTCCGCAAGGTCTTCTGGCACTCCATCGCACTGGCAGCCATCATCGGCGTGATCGTCCTGCTCCAGGCATACGTCTTCCCGGGGATGATCCCGTCGCCTCCGGTCAAGTGAAGAAATACGCCCCGGGGAGGACGTGAGGTCGGTCTCCCGCAGCCGTACTGACAGGCTTCACCGGGCTTTTTTTGAATAATCATCCGATCGAATCCGGTGACCGGCAGCGCGGTCACCGGATTCTCCGTAGCGGCCTTCAGAGGAGTTGTCCATGGTGTCCGAAACTGCGATCGCACCTTATTTCAGCACTTTCAAAAGTCGTGCCGAGGCGGTCAACGCCGAGGTTCATCATTTTCGTACCCGGGCCGATGCCCTTGCCTTCATCCTGGAGTTCATGCGCGGCGAAGGCGTGCATGACGCGCCCGACTTCCGCGCCGTGTGGGCCGACTGTCCTTTCCTTGATGCCTTAGATGATGAACTCGACAAAGAAGCGCTGAGCGCCTCAGTTCCCGGGCTCGTGTTCGACATCACGCGCGAGGGTTGCGCCGAGGCCAAAATCGGCATCAGCCAGATGGATTGGGGAAAGGCCGACACCGGCACCCTGGTTCAGGATGCCACCCGGGTTGAAAAGCGTCTGGTCTCGACTCTTCCGCTTATCCATATTGCGCTGATTGCAACCGACAATATCCTCCCCGACCTGCCCAGTTTGCTGACCAGCGATTGACCCCAGACAGGCCGGTTATATCTCGTTCATTACCGGACCAAGCCGCACCGCCGATATCGAACGCGTGCTCACCATTGGCGTCCACGGCCCGCAGCGGCTCATCATCGTTGCCGTCGACGAGATGGGAGGTGAATGGCTAATGCGCCAGGAATTCAAAGACTCCATCAAAAGAGCGCTCAACAATCCCAATCTCACGGGCGCGCTGGGCCGCTTCTCGGAGGCTTACCGCATCAGCCGCGCCAAGGCTTATGAAGGAATCGACTTCGAAGCCGTGCGCACCCGCATCGCGGAAATCAAGTCGTACGCCGCATCGCATTTCGATGAACTTGCCGACCGCTTCGCGCAAAACGCCGAGGCTCGCGGCGCCAAGGTCTTTCGCACCGACGATCCGCAAGAGGTTCGGGACTACATTCTGAACCTGGCGAAGGAGAACGGCGTCAAGAGCATCGTCAAGTCCAAGTCGATGGCCTCGGAGGAAATCCACCTCAATCGTTACCTGGAGGAAGCCGGAATCGAGGTCAGGGAGACGGACCTCGGCGAATGGATTATTCAACTCGCCGGGCAGACGCCATCGCACATGGTGATGCCGGCCATTCACATGACCAAGGAAGAGGTTGCCGACGTCTTCAGCGGCAAGGTGGAAGCCGGGCAGGCGCCCGACATTCCGCGCCTGGTGAAGTTCGCCCGCGGCAAGCTGCGAACCAAGTTTCTCAATGCCGATATGGGCATTACCGGCGCCAACATCGCCGTGGCTGAAACCGGCACGCTGGTCATCGTCACCAACGAAGGCAACGCGCGCCTGACGACCACGCTGCCGAAGATCCACGTGGCCATCGTCGGGCTGGAAAAGCTCATCGAGAGCTTCGACCAGATCGAGCCGATTCTGACGGCGCTGCCGCGCAACGGCACCGCGCAGTTGCTTACCAGCTACGTCACCATGATCAGCGGCCAGGTGCCCAACACCGACGGCACGCCCAAGCAGTTGCACATCGTGCTCATGGACAATCGCCGCAAGCAGATGTCGCAGGACCCGAAATTCAAGCAGGCCCTGCAATGCATCCGCTGCGCGGCGTGCCTCAACGTGTGCCCGGTTTTCCGCCTGGTCGGCGGGCACGTCTTCGGCAAAATCTACACCGGCGGCATCGGCACCATTCTGACGGCGTGGTTCGACGCGCTGAAAAAGTCGGAGGACATTCAGAGCCTGTGCATTCAGTGCGGAAACTGCACGGAGGTTTGCGCGGGCAAGATCGATATTCCCGCGCTCATTCTGGAACTTCGGCGCAGGCTTGCGGTCGAGCAGGGACAGCCGCTGGTGCAAAAAGCCATCTTCTCGGTGGTCAACAATCGCCGCATGTTCCATTCCATGCTGCGCGCCGCGTCGCTGGCGCAGAAGCCATTCGCCAAGAACGGCCTCATTCGCCATCTGCCCATGTTTCTTTCCGGGATGACGGAGTTTCGCAGTCTGCCGGCCATTGCCGAAACCCCTTTCCGCGACAAGTTCAAGTCGATCCCGCAGCCCAAGGCGCAGGAGAAGGCCGCATTCTATGCCGGCTGCCTGATCGATTTCGCTTACCCGGAAATCGGTGAAGCGGTCGTGAAGATTCTGAACAAGGCCGGCATCGAAGTCGTCTTCCCGGATGGAGCAGACCTGCTGCGGCGCTCCCGCGCGCTACAGCGGCGCTTATGAAACGGCCGCGCAAAACGCGAAGGACAATATCGACGCCTTGCTGAAGCAGGACGTCAGATACATCGTCTCCGCTTGCCCCACCTGCACCGTCGCGCTGAAACAGGATTTCAGCAGCACCTTTGAAAGCCTCGGCATGACGGACGCCCTGCCACGGGCGAAGGCCGTGGCGGACAAAGTGATCGACTTCTCCAGCCTCGTCCAGCAGTTGGTCAACCAGGGGCGGCTGAAGTTGAAGCCAGGCCAGCAGCTTGGGAAGGTGACGTATCACGACTCGTGTCACCTGAAGCGCACGCTCAAAGCGGATCAGCCTCCGCGCGAACTGCTGCGGCAAGGCGGGCTTCGAGATTACGGAGATGTACGAGGCCGATATGTGCTGCGGCATGGGCGGCTCTTACTCGCTCAAGCTGCCCGAGATCTCGGCGCCGATCCTCGAACGCAAGCTCCATAACATTAAGGAGACCGGCGCGACGGCGGTGTTGATGGATTGTCCCGGGTGCCTGATGCAGATTCGCGGCGGCATCGACAAGGATGGCGCGCCCATCAAGGTCGAGCACACCGCGCAACGGCTGGCGGAGCAGATCGAATAATTCAGAGAGGTGCAACTTATGTTGGATAGCGCCATCATCGAACAATTTCGGTCGATCGTGGGGAAGAGCCACGTGCTCACCGGCAAGGTTAACCTGGCGACTTACAGCTATGACGCCACGGCCGACGTACCCAGAGGCGCGCCTGACGTAATCGTGATTGCCCGCCAGCGCCGAACAAGTGCAAAGCATCGTCAATCTCGCCCGCGAAAGCGGAATCGCGATTTATCCCCGAGGTGCGGGCACGAATCTCAGCGGGGGGACCATTCCGCTCGAGCAGGGGATTGTGCTCTCGATTCCAGCAGATGGACAAGATTCTGGAGGTCGATGCCGAGAATCTGACCGCCACGGTTCAGCCGGGCGTGGTTATTCAGGATCTCAACAACGCTGTGGCCCTGCACGGGTTGATGTATCCGCCCGATCCAGGCACGGTCACCACGGCGACCATGGGGGGTTCGGTGGCGGAAAATTCAGGCGGCCTGCGCGGCCTGAAGTATGGAGTAACCAAGCACTACGTAATGGGCTTGGAAGTTGTGCTGGCCAACGGCGAGCCGGGTCCGGTTCGGCGGCAAGACGGTAAAGAATGTTACCGCCTACGACTTCTCCAACCTGTTTGTCGGCTCCGAGGGTACGCTCGGCATCATCGTCGAAATCACGTGCAAACTGGTTCCCGCTGCCGAAGTTCCGGCGGGCGATGCTGGCCACCTATCCAGACCGTTGAGGATGCGGGCAAGACGGTTGCCGGCATTATCAAGGCGCAGGTGATTCCGGCGACCCTGGAAATCCTGGACCAGATGACCATCCAAACGGTGGAGGACTTTGCTCATGTCGGACTGCCGACCGATGCCGAAGCCCTGCTGCTGATCGAAGTGGACGGCATGGCCGAAGCCGTGGTGGTCCAGCGAGGCCGAGGCCGTGGTGAAGGTGGTCGCCGAGAATCACGGCGAGCTTCGCGTGGCCAATTCCGATGCGGAGCGCGACAACGTGTGGGCCGCCCGGCGTGCCGCTTTGCCGGCGCTGGCGTCGCTGAATAACACCGTCGTGTTGGAAGATGCCACGGTGCCGCGCAGCCGCATCACCGACATGCTGGTTGCCCTAGCGGAGATTGGGCGCAAGTACCACCTGGTCCTTGGCACCTTTGGGCACGCGGGCGACGGCAATCTTCATCCCACGATTCTTGCCGACAAGAACAACGCTCGACGAAATGGCGCGGGTTCATCAGCGCTGTGGATGAAATCTTTGAGACGGCGCTGACGCTTTGGCGGCACGCTTTCGGGCGAGCACGGCATCGGGATCGCAAAGATGAAGTATCTCGGCAATGAGATCGGCGAAACGCGGCCTCGACCTGATGCGCAGCATCAAGAACGCGCTCGATCCAACGCACATGCTGAATCCCGGGAAGCTGGTTCCCATAAAGCCCGTAGAAGAGGTGGCGCATGCAACCCGATGAGCAGTCAGCCTCCGGCCCCGACATTTACAACGATCTGAAAGAGATTCAGAAGGAGCTCGAGAAGTGCATGCACTGCGGCTTCTGCATGGCCGTTTGCCCGGTTTACAACAGCGAAAAAATACGAAGCCGGTGTGGCGAGGGGCAAAATTGGCGTCGCCGAAGCGGTGATGGAAGGCAAGCTCGCGCTCGACGATCAGGAAGTGGTGGAGATGCTGTTCAACTGCCTGGTCTGCAAGTCGTGCATGCAAAACTGCCCCACAAAGGTCAATTTCGATCGCATCATGCTGGCGCTGCGCGCCGCCATCGTGCAGGAAGAACGGACTTCCGTGGCTGAAAAAGGCGATCTTCGCGCACCCTGCGGAATCCAGACCTTGTTCGACCGCGGCATGAAGGTCGGCGCGCTGCTGCAAGATCTGGTGTTTCGCGATGCCGGGCAGCAGGCCATTGCCCCGCGTTCGCCCTTCGCCTTTATCGGCAAGAACGCGGGCTTCGATGAAAACCGATTGCTTCCGGCCATCGCCAGCCGAGTCGCTGCGAGATCGGCCTTCCCGAACTCATCCCGGTCGAGAAGCCGCAAGCCAAGGCGGCATTCTTTACCGGATGTTCGCTCAACTATTTTTACCCGCGAGACCGGCAAGGATTTGATCGCCGTTTTGCGCGAGAACCAAGTCGAGGTCGTCGATTCCTAAAGACCAGTGTTGCTGCGGAATTCCGGTCTTTGTGCATGGCGATGTCGAGACGATTCGCGAGCTTGCGCAGAAGAAACATCGACGCCATGGATCGCAGCGGCGCCGGGCACATCATCACCGGTTGCGGTTCCTGCGGCGGCGCGTGGCAGCATGAGTACAAGGAAATCCTCGGTGGCGATCCGGTGTACGGCCCCAAAGCGCAAGTACTGGAGCGAGCATATCTATGACATTTCGACCTTCCTGGTCGATGTCATCAAGTACCGTCCTCCGCAAGGGCCAGGTGGATGCCGTCGTGACCTACCACGACTCATGCCATCTGAAGAAGACGATGAAAGTTTCGCGCGAGCCGCGTGAAATTCTCCAAGGCATCCCGGGAATCACATTCAAAGAAATGTCGAAGCCCGATGCGTGTTGCGGAAGCGGCGGTTCGTTCGTGCTCACGCACTTTGAGACGGCAACCGCCATCGCAAAAAGGAAAATGGAAGACGCTAATCGGACTCAGGCCGATACGGTTACGACCGGTTGTCCGGCGTGCATGATGCAGTTATTCGATAACGTTCACCGCTTCGGAAAAGGGCAGGAGGTCAGGCATTACGTCTCACTGCTGGCGGAGTCCTACCGCAAAGAGAAAGACGAGGCGGAGTAGATCGCCGCTGCAATGTAGCCAGCCGGTTACGGTCTCGCCTTTGAACCTGCTGGCCTTATTGCTGCCGCTTCGGATTCCAGCTTAATAGCATGATTGGGTGGCATGTCACCTTGCCGGCCCGGCGGGCAAGCTGAAATTTCATACAATTTCCTGCTCAAACGTGACATTGATCACAGATCGGCTGTGACAAATAAGTGCATGTTTACTAAATGAGCACTAGTGACCCATGGAACTCTGAAGGTCCGCGCATCCGGTTGGCCGAGCAAGGAAGGTATGGCAACCCGTATCTTATTTGTAGACGACGAACCCTCCATGCGGGAGACTATGCCGCAAATCCTCGCGATGCACGGCTATGAGGTGACTTCCGCGGGCACGGTTGCCGAGGCCTTGTCCAAGATCGCCTCTCATCCATTCGATGTTTTAATTTCCGATCTCAATATCGGCGAGCCGGGTGATGGCTTCACCGTGGTAAGCGCGATGCGGCGCACTCAACCCAAATGCCTCACCTTTATTTTGACCGGATACCCGGCTTTCGAAACTGCGCTAAAGGCCATCCGCAGTCAGGTGGACGATTACCTGCTCAAGCCGGCCCCCATCGCCGAGCTGGTCGATACCATTGAACGCAAATTGAAATCCGCGGAGCGCCAGCCGGTGCGGCCAATCGCGTCGAAACGGATTTCAGAAATCATCCGGGAGAACAGCGCCAGGATTGTGCAGCGGACGCTTGCCGCAATGAAAACGGAGCCGGAATTGGCCGCTTTGCCCCTGACGGACGAGCAGCGTGTTTTTCCTTTTGCTTCTTTGCTGGAAGAATTGGCGGAGATGCTGGCGTCTTCCGGTCCTGGCAACACCTTTAAGAAGAGTCTGGATGCGGCCGCCATGCGGGGACACATCCGGCGCTTGCAGGGTTATTCAATTCCGCTGATCATCGCCAGCTTACGGCTGTTGGAGAATGTGGTTTACGAGGTCATCGGCGAGAATTTGCTGGCGCTGGACATCAGCTTTGTAATCTCCGACCTCCGACAGCTCAATAATAATCTTGCCCTGCAACTGCAAGAAACTGTCAGGGCTTACCTGGCAGGCGAAAAGCGCCAGTTGGTATTCGACAAATCCGAAAAATGGGCAGGATGGTACTGCGCCGGTTGTTGCTGGAATCGTCCCGAACCTAAATCGGAAAATGATCGCTGCGCGCTTGCCACTCGGATTGAGTGCCGAGTTCGACGCTCATGACTGCGAGGCCTTCGCACGTGAAAACTGGAAACAAAAGCCTGGTTGATTCCATCGCACGACGGCTGACCAAGCCCTGCCGGACGCTGAACTTGCTATATTCTGCCGCCTATCGATTGCATCAGTATTCCCAAAACAGCCGCAGGTTCATTCCCGCACGCCGATCCTAGCGCAATCAGCCACCAATGGTTAAGAATTCGTTCGCCATTCGGACTCTGCCGCTTCTAGGACGAATAGGTACATACCGCCTGCGGCATTCCGCTCAGACCGGATTCGCGGAACGCTTTCTTCAGCGCTGACGCGTCTGTGCGTGTCGGCTTGTTCCGATTGTGCAGTGCCGTTCCTATTGACTTCATATTCATCCGTTGGCTTAACAGGAGATGTTCCTATGTCCAGACGTGATTTCCTAAAAGCTTCCGCACTTTTTGGAGCCGGAGCATTGGCCGGCGAAGTGATCCTCCCAGCAACTGCTTCGGCTCAGCAGGCCGGCAAAGGCGCTGCTCCGGCGAGCCACTACGCCGCCGGCGCCTTTTGCTCCGCCTTACGGACCGGGAAGCGCGAAAGGAAGCGTGGCAGACGTTTACCAGAAGGCTCGCCAAGTCATGTACCCCATCTGCCGCGTCTGCCCGGCCTGCGATGGCGTGGCCTGCGTCGGAGAGTTCCCGGGAATCGGCGGCCTGGGATCAGGCATGTCGTTCCAGAACAATTACCACGGCCTGCAGCGCGTGCACCTCAAGTTGCGGCCACTGAACGGCGTTTCCAATCAGGACAAGAAACCCGACACCTCTACGGTCATCTTCGGCCAGAAGCTTTCTCTGCCTGCGGTGGCGGCACCGATCGGTGGCCCCGGCGGCAACTTCCGCGGCCTGCTGCCTGACGCCGAATACTTCGACAGGATTATCGGCGGATGCGTCGATGCCGGAACCATGGGCGCCATTGGCGATGGTCAGACGGACAAGATCGAATTGGTCAAAGGCCGGTATGACGTCATTGCAAAATACCAGGGCAAGGCCATTGCGGGCATTAAGCCGCGCCCGCAGCAGAATCTGCTCAGCATCGTCAATTGGCCGAAGCCGCCAATGCCTGGATGATTTCCATCGATATCGATTCCGCCGGCCGCTACAGGGGCAATCCTCGCGACTTGGCGGTTGAGCCAAAGACAGTTGCGCAACTGCGCGAGATCGTTCGCGCCACCAGGATTCCGGTCGTCGTGAAGGGCATCACGACTCCCGAAGATGCGCTGTTGGCCGGCGAAGCCGGAGCCGCTGGAATTTGCGTCTCCAATCATGGCGGCCGGGTTCTGGATCACACGCCCGGCACCGCCGATGTGCTGCCTGCCATTGCCGACAAGGTGAAAGGCAAGATGGTTATTTTTGTCGACGGCTGCGTGCACTACGGCGACGATGTTCTGAAGTACGTGGCCTTGGGCGCCGATTGCGTGATGGTGGGCCGCCACATTGTCCGTGCCGCATTCGGAGATGGCCGGCCGGGAGTCGGCCTGTTCATGAAGACGATGCGCGATGAAATGGAAGCCGCCATGGTCGTCACCGCCTGTCCGGATGTTCGCAGCATCGGCCGGCAGATTCTGGCCTAGGAGGCACTCTATGACTCGCTTTCAGATGGGCCTTCGACTGGCGCTGGTCTGCCTGTTGCTGTGCCTCTTCTGCTCGAACGCTTTGCCGGACATGAAGGGCATTCAATTACCGGGGCGGCGGACAGGGATCGGTCATCTTCGACCATCGCACTGCACGCCTCCAAGGGCTATACGTGTCTGGATTGCCACATGCGACTGCCCTCGACCGGCAAACAGCTATTTCAAACCCAGAAACAAGGGCTGATTTCCATTGCCGACCACGGCAGCGATCAGAAAATGTTTCGCCTGCCACAACGACAAAGACGCATTCAGCAATTGCGGCCAATGCCATCGCAAGTAGATCGTTTTCAAAACGAGGAAAAATCACCGGCCCTGAAATCCTCATTTCAGGACCGATGACTTTATCAGGAGGACAACACTTTCGAGGTATGCTCCGGTTCCTATCGTTGCTTGCGCAACCGCCAACATGAGCCGGCCGAAAAAGTCCTGCGAAAACTTCCAAGGGTCTAGCTTGATGGCGTACTGACGACCGGAGCCGGAGTCGCCTGTTGTGTCCGCGGCGTGCCGGTCGTCGAGGTATTGGTTCGTGTCGCACCCCCGATGGCCGGGGCGTCGACGCTCGTAATCGTCAGGCCGTTGCTCCCATTAGCCTCCAGGATTTGTGCTTTGCCATCTTCGCCAATGATGATGACCGTCGAAGGCATGACTTGAAGAGAAATTGCGAGCGTTCCCCTGGAGGATTGAGCCGAGGCCGACACGGCGCAAACGATCAGCAGTAGCAGAAAAGCAAACACCGTTCTGAACCACATCCTCGATTCGCTCATTACATTTTCCGGAATACGGCCCCTCGCCTGTAAAGCACCCACTGATCCAAGATCGAAAAAGTTGCACTCGAACTCGACCTGATCTATAGATACAAACTCGATTCAGAAGGAGACCTGACTGACGCTACAGAGTCTGGTCGAGCCCTGGATCAAACATGGCACTTAACTACGATTTCACCCCGGCGAGCGGCGCGCAATCGAACTCAGGAGATAAACACAGAAAAAATGCATTAATTCCTGTATTGGGAATTGCATGTGTCGACCTGGTAGATACACAATGAGTTAATAATAAAGTGGATAAAACCCATCAGCAAGCCAACAAGTCAAGGCCCCCAGTCGAATCTGCCATAAACATTGCAAATGGTTTTAATCGTAATGATCTTAGACGGACAGTCTCGGTGCGATTTGCGTTGGATTGAAGTATTTTTGCAAAGAGTAAATGATGACTTTTTTATGACATTACTAAAGTTCAATCTCTATCGTTCGGGCATCGTTCTAACGTAATGTCGTGCTGCTTCGAATCTGGTGTGCTGCGTGCTAAGACCTGAGCGCGGTTTCGGTTTTACGTTCGAACTCACCTGAGGACGCGGAAACTCGGAGCTCCTGCACTCAACAAAAGAGGCACCCCGAAGGGTGCCTCAAAAGGATGCTACACAACTCATCCGGGCGACCGAGCAAGCAAGTCTCACTCGGCCACCGTCACACATAGCGGATTATTTTTTCAACACGTCCGGGTTCACGCACGTCTCAGGGGGCTCGCCGTTGAGAACCTTGATGATGTTGTTGACCGCGATCCTGCCCATGCCGAGCCGGGTTTCGGTCGTCGACGATGCGATGTGCGGCACGATGACGACATTATCGAGTTCCGCCAGCCCGGGTTCGATCTGAGGTTCCTTTTCGAAAACATCGAGACCGGCGCCCCAGATCTGTTTTTCCCGCAGCGCCTTGACCAACGCCTTCTCGTCGACCACCGGCCCACGACAGGCATTGATCAGAACCGCGGTCTTCTTCATCAGCTTGAGTTCTTTCTCGCCGATGTAGTGGTGAGTTTCCGGGGTCAGCGGCACGTGCAGGGTAAGGAAATCCGACTCTTTCAACAGAGTCTCCTTATCGACGTAGGTGGCGCCGAATTGCTTTTCGAAATCCATGTTGCGGCGGACGTCGGAGTAGATAATTTTCATATCGAACCCCTTCGCCTTGCGCGCAACATTCGATCCGATGCGGCCCAAGCCGGCGATCCCCAGCGTTTTTCCGTCCACATCGAGACCGACAAACTCCATCGCCGCCCAGCCCTTCCACTTGTCCTCGCGAAGATACTTGTCGGACTTCGACGATCCGCCGGGCGGTGGACAAAAGCAGGGCCCAGGTATGAGTTGCCGTGGCATCGTCGAGCACGCCCGGCGTATTGGTCAGAATCACGCCACGCTTGGTTGCGGCCGCCAAGTCGAAGTTGTTGAAGCCGACCGCGTAGTTGGCAACAATCTTCAACTGCGGCCCGGCCGCGTCCAGCAGTTCGCCGTCGACCGTGTCGGTCACCAGCGTCAGCAGGGCGTCGCGGCCTTTGGCCTTGGCTTGCAGCTCCGCCTTGGGCAGGGCACGATCCTCGTAGTTCACCTCGACATCGAAATGCTTCTTCAGCTCGTCGATGTTCGCCTGAGGTATCAGTCTGGTTACAAATACATTCGCTTTCTTCATCTCACCGTTCCGATGCTGCGTTTCAGACTATGCGGTTGCCTAGCGTTACGATTGCCGCTTGACTTCGACTCTGGGCAAGCTTCTCGTAGAAACGCACGATCGGCGCCGTGGTCGCAATCGCCCATGCCGTCCACTTTCAGCGCCTGCATGATTTCCATGACGGCGGCCGAGAGCGGCAGCGGCACGCCGACGCCGTGAGCCGGTTTCCAGAATGTTGCCCATATCCTTGATGTGCAGGTTGATGCGGAACCCGGGATTGAACTTGCGATCCATCATCAGCGGAGCCTTCGCGTTCAGCACGGTGCTGCCGGCCAGTCCGCCCTTGATCGCCTCGTACACCAGGTTCGGGTCCACGCCGGCCTTGGTAGCCAGCACCATGGCTTCCGAGACCGCCGCAATATTGATGGCGACGATAATCTGGTTGGCCAGCTTGGTAACGTTGCCGGCTCCGATCGCACCGGTCAGGACCGCGGACGAGCCCATGCACTTGAACATCGGAAGCATGGTGTCGAAATCCGCCTTTTCGCCGCCGACCATGATCGACAGCGTTCCGTCGATTGCCTTCGGTTCGCCGCCGCTGACCGGGGCATCGAGCATGCGGATGCCCTTCTTCTTCAGCTCCGCACCCACTTCGCGCGCCACCAGCGGAGCGATCGAGCTCATGTCAACCACCAGTGAGCCGGACTTTGCGCCTTCGATGACGCCGTTCTTGCCCAGCACCACTTCCTTCACCTGGGGCGAATTCGGCAGCATGGTGATGATGACATCGGTTTTGGAAGCCACGTCGCTGGGCGAGGTGCCGACTTCCGCGCCAGCCTTCTTCACTTCTTCCACGGCCGCCGCAACGATATCGTAAACGACCAGTTTGTAACCGGCTTTAAGCAGATTCTTGCTCATGGGCTTTCCCATGATTCCCAAGCCAACAAATCCAATCTTGTTCATTTTTTTTTCCCTGCGAAATTTAAGATTAGGGGAAACCACATCCAGAGCTGTTAGCAGAGCAATTCCACAGTCGCTATCTCCCACGTATCACCGCCGGGCCTGAAGTCCGGCGCTTCTTCGCGGGGTATATCTTTCCGTGTATCCAGATTAAAACGTTCCGACAGGTGCATCCCGTGTGCCCTACGGCGTGGGATGCACCTTCGGAGCTGCCTAGACTTTGCCTGTTTTCACCAGTTCTGCCATGGCTTCCGTGATGGACTGGTCCTCGCTTGCCGCAAGGCCGCTCACTCCCACGGCACCCAGAACGTTGCCGGCAGCGTCCTTTAGGAGGTTGCCGCCAGGAAGCGCCGTGAGCATATCGTCGCCAAAAAAACTGGCCTCGATCTGTTCCTTGTGGAGGCGTGCCAGGAATACGTCGGTCGATACACCCATCCGGACAGCAGTGTACGCCTTCCGGCGCGAGATTTCGATGCTTCGTACCGGCGCTCCATTCATGCGGGCGAAAGCGACCGGGAATCCATATTGGTCGCACACCGAAACACAAATGGGACGGCCGAAATCCTTGGCCGCCTTCGCCGTAGCCTGACTGAGGATCTTCTGCGCAGACTCTAAACTCACCATTTCCATAGTCAGTTCTTCTTTCTTTAGACCAGATTCGCGGAAGTATACCTCACGGCGGGTCGGGCTTTCAGGGCCCCCGGCAAGCGCCTTGACGTTTGCCAGCTTGACATTCAGCCCGGCGATGCCGCGACTGGGTATATTAACCTTGAAACTGTTCTCGTTGATTGCAGTTCACGCTCACATCATTGTACGACTTCCCCTCGCATTCTCCGATGAGCAACGCTTAGGGGCATGCCAGGTTGTAATCTAATTTGCCGCTGCCGTGGCCTTAGCTTCCCGCGCCTTGTTCACTTTCTTGAACCACCACGAGGTCAGCAGCGGCGTCAGGATGGCCGTAACGATGACCGAAGCCGCAACCTGAACCGTCGCCGCTCCGGCGACCGGCATAAAGGATTTGTCCGCCATGGCAACTGCCTGCGGAACCACTGCCGAATTGCCAGCCGTGCTCGAGGCCGCTGCTCCGGCGATGCCGGTTCCACCTAACAGTTTGTCAGCCGAGATGCAGACGATGCCGGTCACGACCCAAACGGTAATGCCCAACAAAATGCCTGGAAGACCAGCCGTAAGTACCGATTTCAAGTTAATCGTTTGTCCGAGGGTAAAGGCCATGAAAGGAACGATGATCGGTTCGTGAGAGCCGAAGAAGTTTTTCATGTCTTCGTCGAGGTTACCTAGAATCGCACCGGCAAAAATCGGCGCGATCACCGAAACCATTGTCAGCCATGGAATCACGGCCAGCCCCGTACCCACGAAGATCAACATCGTCAGAAACGGTCCGGTCTCGATGCTCTGAATGACATAGGTGCCGGCGTCTTCCTTATCGCCCATGATGCTGGTGAGGGCCAGGAACATGCCGCCGTTGGTGTCGCTCATGGCGACCATCACGGCCAGAAAGCTTAACCCAAGGATGCTGCCGCCGAAGAGCTTACTGATAGCCAGTGCGAACAGCGTAGCCGTGCCCACCTTGGCGGCCATGATGCCGAGCCCGCGAGCCAGCATCCTCGGCGCGGTCCTGACGGTCATCTTGGTGCCAACGGTAAACAGATACATGGCAAGAACCGTCGGATACCCCACCCCGGTCAGGGCCTGGGTGTAACCGCCAATTTTGAGCAAATTAGGGAAGAACGTGTTAACCACCATACCGAGGAACAGCGGAACCACCATCATTCCACCTGGCACACGATTAATCGCTTTGTAGATTTTCATGATGCTTGCTCCCTATGGATTTCGATTAGCAGCCGTCCAATTTACCCCGTGAACAGACAAGGCTCCGACGATGGCGCGCTGTTTGCGCTGGCCACCGTCTTGATGGGCATTTTGCCATGTCATAAGGGTCAGGTTCCTTGGGTTTTACGGAGAATAGCTGACGGGACGGGGGGAAGGTCCAGCCCCGATATCACTCCTCGTTGTGATAATTATCACACGTTGACCGGTCAAAAACCGCACGGGGGCTACGACCGCGCGGGGTCGCTGGCGGAAAAATTGTACCCTGCTTCCGATCACCTGGATACCCAACAGTCGTCCGGGTTTTCGTTGTGCGTTCATCGGCTTAGCAGATGGCTCGCTGACGGGTGATGAATGACGACCGGGCGCGCGGCGATGGACTCCCGCAGAATTCGGAACACGGAGTTCAGGAAAACCAATTACTCCCGCCCGGCGTCAAATGGAGAACGCGTAGGGTCGCCCGTTACGGGCGCTCAGTGTCAGCAAAGGAGGGCATCATGCTTTGTGCATCTTGTGGCACCCAGACCGCCGACAATGCCGCGTTTTGTCCGGCATGCGGGAAACCAGTGGGAAGAACCTCGCCCGGTGTTGCCGCCGTTCCGGCGCCGCCCCAGGCACAGCTTTCGGCCAGCAGCGGCCTCTCCGACAACATGGCTGGCATGCTCGCCTACATCACTATCATTCCGGCGATTCTGTTCCTGCTGATTGAGCCCTATAACAAACGGCGCTTTGTCCGCTTTCACGCGTTCCAGTGCATTTTCTTTGCCGTCGCGTGCATGATTGCGTCGTTCGCCCTGCGGGTTATCGCCTCCATGCCGGTGGTGAGATGGACGACCCTGATGCTCTGGCCCCTGCTGGGGCTGGTCGAAATCGTGGTGTGGGTAATCTGCCTGCTAAAGGCTTACCAGGGGCAGATGTTCAAACTGCCGGTCATCGGGAACCTCGCCGAGCAGCAGGCATTCACCATGCCGGACGACACCAATCAGGCGAAAGCCGCCTGATCCGGGATCAAAAATGGCGTGTTTTTGTCACGCTTTTGTCATGTAAATCGGGCAATTCAATGTCCGATAATGATTTTGCGTCCGATAACGAGCACTTTGCCGCCCCAACACGCGCAATTATGGTGCTTACCGGGACCCCGACCGATTACCCGAGCTCGGTTCCATGAAATAAACCCGGGTTGCGCGCCTTTGGGCGGAGACGGGCTGAGAGCTTTCCGACGAGGCGCTCAGTCCGGGATGGGGCGGGCGACATCCAATCTGAAGTGATGATTACCGAATCGTTTCCGCCGCAGTTGCCCGATCCGATCCGCGCGCTTTACCCCTTCCGCACCCGAACGATGCACGTCGCCACCGCCGGGGCGGAGCCGGTCCGGGGCGAAGCCCAGGCCGCGAGCCGGGGAGCTTCCGGCGAAATCTCCGAGCAGATGAGCTTTGTCGATGAAGGGCTGGAAACGGCATCGCCGCTGGTGCTGGTGCACGGAAACCTGACGTGGTCGTTTCTATTCCGCAAGCTGATTGCGGAGGCGCGCGGACGCCACCGGGTGATTGCTCCCGATTTGGTCGGCTTCGGGCTTTCCAGCAAACCGCGCGAGGCGGCATACCATACGCTGGAGCGGCACACGGAAAATCTCACCCAGCTCATCGCCGAACTCAAGCTGCCGAAACTTACGTTGGTGCTGCACGGCATGGCCGGAGTGATCGGGTTTCGCTACGCCGTGCGTTTTCCCGAGAACGTCGCCAGAATCGTGCTGGTCAATGCCTGGGTACATCCGCAGGCGGCCGATGTCGCCGCGCGCCTTCCCTTCTGGCCGGCCATGGCTCGCGGCAGCATGGGATTCCTGTTGCGGCATTGGACGCTGACGCCTTTCCCGGCCCTGCAATGGGCGGCCATGAAGACCCTGGAGCGGCCGGTGCGCGACGGTTATGGCTTTCCTTTCCGGCGGAGCGAGCAACGGGTGGCGCCGCTGGCCTTCGCCCGACACTTCCAACCCAACCACCGCGAGCGGGAACTGGCGGCGATGCGGGAGCTGGCGCCGCAAATCTCGAAGCTTCCGGCAAAGGTGCAGATTCTCTGGGGCGAACAAGACCCGACGTTTCAGAGCAAGCTCTTGCCTTACCTGCTGCGCGACTCGCTGCCGCACTGCGCCGAGCCGGTGTTCGTGCCCCGGGCGTCGCACCTGCTGCCGGAAGACGCGCCCGAGGTGCTGGCCGAAAAGGTTCTGGAGAGCGACCGCAAAGCAGGCCGCGAGCCGATGTTCAAGATACTTTAAGCTTGTACGCTCACCCCATGCACCGCCTCCGACCTACCGATGACTTTCGTCAGAGTCGGAGGCTGAGCCGATGTGCAGAAAGCAGATACTTCGCTCCTCCACCCCAACAAGCCAACAGCTTGGCTTGTCGGGGACCCCGGCTACACTCAGGATGACACTTCTAGAAATCGGATACGCCAAATGTGAAATCGCTACAGACGCACTTAGGAAGTGTCATGTTGAGCGCGGCGAAGCATCCCAGGGAAACTATCCCGCACCGCAACGCTCTGGGTTTTTGATGAATACTTCGACTGCGCCTCAGCTCCACGCCGTAATGGGATTCTTCGCTCCCGGTGGTCGCTCAGAATGACACCTCGGGAGAACAGTTTCAGCAGCGTCCTAGCTCAGTTCCCGAGTAGGTATATCCCCTATATCAAACTGTCATGGCGAGCGAAGTTGAGCGCGGCGAAGCATCCCAAGGAAACTATCCCGCACCGCTCTGGGTTTTTCGATGAAATACTTCGACTGCGCCTCAGCTCCACGCTGTAATGGGATTCTTCGCTCCTGGTGGTCGCTCAGAATGACACCTCGGGAGAACAGTCTTTTCAGCAGCGTCCTAGCTCAGTTCCCGAGTAGGTATATCCCGATATATCAAACTGTCATGGCGAGCGAAGTTGAGCCCGGCTCCCGACACGCGCCGTCTTTGCGTCTGTTGGGGACCCCGGCTACACTCAGGATGACACCTCTAGAAATCGGATACGCCAAATGTGAAACCGCTATAGCAAGCGCTTCCCGCGGCTGTCATGCTGAGCGCGGCGAAGCATCCCAGGGAAACTATCCCGCACCGCAACGCTCTGGGTTTTTGATGAATACTTCGACTGCGCCTCAGCTCCACGCTGTAATGGGATTCTTCGCTCGCTACGCTCGCTCAGAATGACACCTGGGAGAACAGTCTTTTCAGCAGCGTCCTGACGCGATTCCCGGATTGGTGTAGCCGCCCGGCAAAATGAATTCAGAGGCGTCATCCCGACCGAAGTGGAGGAATCTTGTGTTTCGCTGCGGCGAAGCAACACAAAAGATTCCTCGACTCGCGTCGCTCGCTCGGAATGACGTTGTTGGTTGGGATACAGCAACGCGGGAATCGTCCTGTCGCCGGCAGTGAAGGCTTACGGCTCTTCTTCCGGTTCGATGTGCTCGACGCGGGCGGTGAAGCCGCCGCGCGCCACCCGTCCGCGTACCTGCTGTCCGGGGGAAAGCCGTGCGCTGCGCGTCACCAGGTTGCCCTGCTCGTCGAAGACCAAGGCATAGCCACGCTCCAGAATGCCGAGCGGAGAGAGCGCCTGCAACTGGCTTCCGAGGCCTTGAAGCCGCGCCCTACGGTTCTCGATCAGATGGCGCATCGCGTTGGCCAACGCCGTCGACCGGACGGCGAGTTCGCGGCGCATGGCGCTCAAGCGGTTTTGCAGCTCCTGGTGACGCAGCCGGGCGGCGGCCACATCCAGACGGCGATGCAAGGCGCGCACCTGCTTTTGCTGGGCGGCCGCCAGGCGAAACCCGAGCTCGTCGACCCGCTGCTGACGGCGGGCGATGAGCTCCTGCATGCGGGCGAAGGCCATGTTCTGGGCCAGCAGCGTGAGGCGCTGCCGCGCCGTGAGCACCTGGAAGCGAGCCCCGCGTCCGAGGCGCGCGTGCAGGCCGGCAAGCCGCTCCTCCAATCCCTGCTTGGAGCGTATGACCAGCTCCGCGGCGGCCGAGGGCGTCGGCGCGCGCAAATCGGCCACGAAGTCGCAGATCGTGAAGTCGGTCTCGTGTCCGATGGCCGAGATGACCGGCAGATCGCTTTCCGAGATGGCGCGGGCCAGCGATTCGTCGTTGAAGGCGGCCAGGTCCTCGAAGGAGCCGCCGCCACGGGCAAGGATGATGACATCGACCAGCCGGTTGCGGTTCAGGTAGCGCACCCCGGCGGCAACCTCGCGTGCAGCGGAGTCGCCCTGCACCTGCGCCGGGTAGATCAGCACATCGACCGAGCCGTGACGGCGGCGCAGGATGTTGAGAATGTCCTGAATGGCGGCCCCTTGCGGCGAGGTTACGATGCCGATGCGGCGCGGCAGCACGGGAATCGGCTGCTTGCGCGCGCTGTCGAAGAGGCCCTCGGCGGCCAACTTTTTCTTGAGCTGCTCGAAGGCGACCTGGAGGGCGCCGACCCCGACGGGTTCGAGAAATTCGCCGATCATCTGCAACTCGCCGCGGCCTTCGTAGATGCTGAGGCGTCCGCGGGCGATGACCCGCAGGCCGTTCTCCGGCTTGAAGCGCAAGAGGCGCGCCTGCATGCGAAAAATCACGATGCGAAGCTGGGCCTCGCCCTCGTTAAGGGTGAAATAAAGATGACCGGAGCCGGCCGGACGCAGGTTGGAAATCTCGCCCTCGACCCAGACATCCGTGTACTCGCGTTCGAGGCGCGTGCGCAGCGACGAAATCAGTTCGCCGACCCGCCAGATGCGGCGCTCGGGAAGCGACTGAAAGTCGAAAGCGAATTGCGAAGGCTCACCCATGAAGGCTTTCCCCGGCCGCCTGAGCAGCGAGGCCGACCAGCCGAGTGTAACTCAAGCGGGCATGGGCGGGCAGCCATCCGCGCGCGAGGCTGAAGCTTCCGGCTTGCGCGCCAGCCGATGGGCTGCTAACTTGCTGCTGTGGAGCATAGTTGCAAACAATGCGGGACGACGGTGGAAGACGGGGTGCCATTCTGCCCCAACTGCGGTGCACCGCAGATACGCGTGGCGATCGCCCGCCCGGAGACAGACGCGCCGCCCGTGCCCTCGGCGTCCGACGATGAGCAGGCGGCGGAAGCCGTCCCGGCGGCGACTTCGATCCCGGTGTTCAATCCGGCCGACGCCGCTTACGCCAACAAATATGAGCGCCGCGTCGTAATCTTTTCCGCCTTGGCGGCCGGCTTCGCCGCCGGGGTCGGCACCCTGGTCCCGTTCGTGCCCTTTATTTCGCTGTGCATGGTGGCCGCCGGTGGAATCGCCATCACACTCTACAAGCGTCGTATGCCTTATGTTTCCGTGCCCGCCCGGCGCGGCTTTCGCATAGGGGCGCTGGCCGGATTCTTTGGCTTCCTGCTCAACGCCTCGATGAGCGTCTTCGGCATGTTCAGCAACGAGAACCGCGTGGCCCTGCGCGACACCATGCAGGAGCGGCTCAAGGAAGCCCTGGCGGTGAATTCCGATCCGTCGCAGCAGCAGATGGTGAAACACCTTGGGGACGTGATTTCCACGCCCCACGGACTGGCCGCCGTCTTCGCCTTGTCGCTGTGCCTGTTTGGCATGCTCTTTATTTTGCTGAGCGGCATTGGGGGCGCAATCGGCGCGAGCTTGTTCGGCAAGAAGACACAACACTGAAGCGTCCACTGGCCGTGAGATAGCGTCCGGGGCTGGAGGTATACTTCAGCTCGCAGACCCATGCCATAGGGCGCGGGTTATGCGAGAAGAATCGCGCCTGCACTGCCGCGGTAAGCTACTAAGGCTGTTTAACTTTAGAATGTAATCGCTTAAGAGGGCGTCATCCTGAGGCGGAGCAGCGCGGAGCCGAAGGATCTGCTTTATTTGCGGAACAAAAGCAGATGCTTCGCTCAGCATGACACTTCATCCTATGCTCCAGCTATACCAAATCTGAAAATGATCTAAGATACTTAGATACTAAGCTACTGTTTCTCTACACCGTGTTCATAGGTTGTGACTTGACGGCCCGCCGCGCCGCTGCTTGATTTCCTGAAGCACGGGAAGAATGTACTCTCTGAAGCGCTTAGGGTTCTCACTCATGGGAAAGTGACCCATGTCTTTCATCGTGGTGACCTTTGCGCCCGGGATGGTGGATGCGGTGCGAATGGTGTCTTCCGGCGTACAGGAGAGATCGTATTCACCGGTCAGCAGGTACAACGGAGTCGTGGCTGTGTCGATGCCGCCCAACTTGCCACGCAAATCCGAATCCACGCGATAGAAGTAGAGATCGCCTTTGAATACGCCGGGACCGCCTTGCATGTACATCCAAAGAGTCTCATGGCGATACTCATCCGGACTGGTGGCTCCTACCAGTCCCGAGCATAGTGCGGCGCAAACCTCGCCGCCATGCACGTCGGGACGGTGCAGCCAACTGGTGTCATACCACGGCTGCTGGTGGTCGGCGCCCTCTAATCCGATCAGAGCACGGAATTCCTTGCCGTAGGCGTGCGCCAGTTGCAGCACGATGCGTCCGCCGATCGAGCATCCCATCACCACCGGGTGGTCGAGTTCGAGCGCCTGGCAGAAGGAACGAATCATCTCGACATAGAGTTCGGTCGTGAGCTTGTATTCGTAATTCTGAAAGCCGACAGGCGGAGTGGACTTGCCATGCCACGGGTAATCGAAGGCAAGCACGCGGAAGTCCTTCGTGATCTCCTCATCATTGAGAAGATGACGAAACTGCCGGCCGTCGGCGCCCGCCGTATGACAGCAGACAAGGGGAATGCCTTGGCCGGCTTCCTCGAAGTACACCCGGCAGTCATCATTCATGATCCGGATTGTGGTGTAGCGGCCAACAATAGGTTCCAGCCTGGTCATTTCGCGCTCCCCTTTCTCGGTATAGCCAGAATGTCCTTGAAGTATTGCAGGTTAGCCATGAAAGGCTGAACATTGCCCTCGATAGACATGTGACCGAACTTGGTAAGTGCGAAAATATCATGCCACTTCGGCTTCGGCGGATTCTCCCAGAAAGCCGACCAGGCTTCGGTCGTGCCCTTCACCGAAAACACGGTAGAACACAGGAGCGGCAGGCCTTTGCGGCACTCTATGATCCTGCCTTCCTGGATACAAACCAGGAAGGGGACGGAGCCGATCTGCACCATGATGTCGGCCGTAAGATATCTACCACGCCAGACGAGATGATCGTCGGCATTTACCCCGGCAGACAGGCACTGTTCCAACCTCTCACCGAGCTCTTGCTCCAATGCTCCGGACGGGCTCTCGATTACTGCGGCCATGAGTACCTCCATAACTGATCGTCGTCGATGAGTAGTTCGCGGTAACCCCGGTCCAAAGCGAGACTGGGCGAAGCACCTGGATTGCTGCGAGGCAATTCAGGAGTTGTGTGCGACGGCTTCCGTTCGCTCAATCGGTTGCTCGGGCGAAGATGGCGGCAAATGCAAACACGCAATCTGAATCTTCGGATGCGGCACATGGGGATAAATGCGCAGAACTTCCGGATCATGACCGGGCACGATATGATCCGGCAAAGCCGCGTTCCGCAAAAGCGTTTCGTAACCCGTAAGCATGTCGCCGACATTGAAAACGATGGGAAACGGGTTCCGCAGTCGCAGGTTGTCGTAGTAGTGAGCGGCATCTGAGGCTAACACTACCCAGCCCCGCTCGGTCAATACGCGAAGCGACTGCAAACCCCGAGTATGTCCGCCGATATGGATCAGTTCCACGCCGGGCGCGATGGGATCATTGCCTTGGTGGAAAATTACCCGCTCCTGATGCACGCAACGGACGATATCAACGACGTCCTCTACCGAATAGGCATGCCGCAACGGAGGTTGCCGCATGTAGCGGCCGGTCGCGTACTCGATCTCCGCATCCTGGAGATGGAAGCTCGCGCGAGGCAGCTTCCGGATATTGCCGGCATGGTCATAATGCAGGTGGGTGATCACCACATCACTGATCTGTGCGGGATCGACCCCAAGGATCGAGAGCGCATCGATTGGGCAACAGATAAGCTGTCGGTTTCTTGCCTTAGCCGTAACCTGGTTGAAACCGGTGTCGACCAGGATCGTCCGGCGCTCCGACTTCAAGAGCCAAACAAAGAAATCCATCGGCATCGGGCTATCATGCGGGTCGTAGCAAAGTAAATTCTCATTACGATTGCGATCCGCCCTGGCATAGCGCAAGGCATAGATCTCATAGGTCGGGATCAGCTTCCCCGGGTTTTCGCCGACAGCTATCTCGTGCGCATTCATCACCGCTCCCTTTTCGCATTAGTCTTTCAGACAGCTATCTTTAAAGTCGAGGCGGATCCTAAATTCAAGCCGATCGCTACATCGATCCGCCTCCTGGAAAAACCGGCGGCAAACTGGCGTTATGCGCCTTTTCCAATAGCTTTTCCGATGAGCCGGGCAATCACCGGCCAATAACAATCGCCGTCTCCGGCCTTCTCCGCTCGCTCGAACCAGCCTTCCACGTTGCGCGCGCCGGAGGCGTCGACTCCGGTCTGCTCGGCCAAACGTAGTGCATACTTCAGATCCTTCCACGCATACTTGACCGAGAAAGCCCGCACCGGATAGTCTCCCCGCAAGATCGCCTTCATCCCGTGATTGCGAAGCGCAAAACTATCTCCCGATCCCTTCGAGAGTGCTTCGAATAAAACCTGGGGATCCATGCCCGCCGCGCTGCCCATGGCATAGGCCTCGGAGACCGCAACCACGGTCTCGAACAGCACCATGTTGTTGAGGATCTTCACGATCTGCCCGCAGCCGATCCCACCACAATAGGTTATGTCGCTGGCAAAGGTGTTGAGCAGCGGAAGAATCTGGTCGAAGATTTTCCGCTCTCCGCCGACCGCCGTGGCCAGCGTGCCGGCTTCGGCCGCCGCCCGGGTCCGCATCACCGGCGCATCCAGAAAATACGCGCCTTTGGCCGCGAGGTCTTTCGCCAGTCGCCGCATCAGATCGACCGGCGACGTACTGAGGTCAACAATAATCTGGCCCTTGCGCGCGGTCGAAAGCAATCCTTCTTTTCCAAGAACGACTTCGGAAACAATATCTCCCGACGGTAGCGACATGAACACGATGTCGGCAGCCTTGCCTAGAGCTGCGATCGAGGGAACAGCCTTGACGCCGTGCGCGGCAAGGCGCTCGAGCGGAGCCGGGCTGATATCCTGCGCAACTACCGAAGCGTTAGCCTTGGTCGCCAGATTCCGGCACATAGGCTCGCCCATAACTCCGAGGCCGATAAAGCCAATTACTTTCTTGCTTGTACTCATAATTGCATCTCCTTATACGCCGTGAACTCGATGAGCACTTTTGCGATCCATGAAACCGGCTGGGACGGCGAGCGCTCCCGCGGTCTCCCTATCCCAGCCTAAGTACAGATCGCCCATCGACCAGGTCCGTATTCCTTTGGCGATGCTCGCGGTGGATCGCCTGATGGATGCTACTTGGCGATCGTGAAGCCGCCGTCGAAAGCAGCCGACATGCTCAGGTAGATAGACTTCATCTCCTGATAGTTCCTGACACCTTGCAGTCCCTTTTCACGGCCAAGCCCGCTCTCCTTGAAGCCACCGAAGGGCGCCGCGATTGAAAGCTGCTTGTAGGTATTGATCCACACCGTTCCCGCTTCCATGGCACGAGCGATCCGCCAAGCCCGCTTATAATCGGCGGTCCAGATACCGGACGCGAGGCCGTACACCGTTTCATTCATCTGCGCGATGAGATCCTCTTCGCTATCGAAGGGCAGAACCACGAGGACGGGACCAAAAATCTCCCGCTGCGCAGCCGTCGACTTGTTACTAAGGCCGGTCACAATGGTGGGCAGATAAAATGCGCCTTTCGCAAGACGAGGATCGGACGGACGGGCGCCACCAATGAGTATTGTTCCGCCTTCCTGGCGCACCGTGGCCACAATACTCTCGATGTAGTCCCGTTGAGCAAACGTGGCAATAGGCCCCAACTGCGCCCCTTCGGCATCGGGCAGATCGACCCGCAAGGCGCGGGTCCTTTCGACAATCAGAGAGAGCACCTCGTCCATTACCTTGCGCTCGACGAATAGCCGCGATCCGGCGATGCAGGATTGTCCGCTGCCTTCAAAGATGGCGATGGTTGCCGCATCGGCGGCCGCTGCAAGATTGGCGTCGGCAAAGACAATGTGAGGAGACTTACCGCCCAACTCCAATCCCACGGGAATCAGCCGTTCGGCCGCAAGTTTAGCGATCCGCCGGCCAACCTCGGTGCCTCCGGTGAAGGAAACCATCTTCACTCCGGGATGCTGGACGAGGGTATCGCCCATCTTGGAACCTAGTCCGGGTAAGACGTTGACTATGCCGGGCGGCAGGCCGGCCTCGAGCGCAACACGGCCTAGCTCGGTTGAGCAGGTCGGGGTAATCGACGAAGGCTTCAGGATCACCGCGTTGCCGGCGGCCAATGCCGCAGCCAGTTTGGCGGTAGTCAAGGTAAGAGGCGAGTTCCAAGGCGTGATCGCCGCGACCACCCCAACCGGCTCATAAACGGTCATGACCAGATAGTTGCCGCGCGAAGGCGTAACCTCGGAACAGAGCGTCTCGCAGGCCGCAGCAAAGTACCGGAAGTTGCCGGCCGCGGCCACTACCTGGGCCTTGCACTCTTTCCAGACCTTGCCATTTTCAAGCATCTGACAACGGGCAAGCTCGTCGGAGTGCGCCATCATCACGTCGGCAAACCGGTGCAGCAGTTGCGCGCGCACGTGCGGCAACATATTTCGCCAGGCCGGCTTGGCCGCTGCCGCGCCCGCTACCTTCACCGCGGCGTCGATGTGAGCGTTGGTGGCGGCGCACACTTCATAATTGACTTCTCCAGTTGCAGGGTTGATCGAGGTGATGCACTCAGGCGTATCTGTAATCCACTGGTCACCGATGAGAAACGGCTTCGGCGACCTGACGGCTGTAGCGGTTGACATATCACGGTTCCTCTCAACAATGCTTTATAAAGTTCGGTTGACACCGACACGACTTGCTACAAGGGCTAGGCCGCGCCAATTTCCTCAAGCGTCTTGCCTTTGGTCTCGATGCCTAAGGTCGCGACTAATATAATGGTTATGGCGAAGCATATCGCCATAGTCAGCCAGATTCCGTAGTAGAAATGGCGTCCGAGAAAGTAGCCGAATAAGAGTGGTGCGGCTGCGGCACTTAGTTTGCCAGCCGCGGCGGACCAGTTATTCGCGGTGCCGCGTATCTTCGACGGGTAGAGTTCAGGCGTCCATACGATGTTTCCGGCCACTCCTATTTCAAGCAGATAGCCCAGTAGACAAGCAGTCCACACGAGATAGGCCGGGATCTTTGATCAAACCAAAGAGCAAGGCCACGACTCCACCGAGCCCGTAGCCTACATAGAACACTTGTAGTCGGCCGAATTTCTCGATGGTATAGAAAGATGTCAACTTACCCAGGATCGAGGCAAACGCGACACAGAGCGTGTAGCTGAACGTTTTTACCAGGCTAAGCTTATAGACCGTCACCAGGATTGTGGGCAGCCAGAGAGAGTATCCATAGTAGCCAACATAGGCAAAAAAGAAGGCTCCCGCAGTGGCTATAAACCGCTTGAGATAGGGCTCCCGAAGCAGGGTGCTGAATGGCACCGCGGCTGTTACCTCTTCCTGCATGACAGCCTCAAGCTGCTCGTCGGTGGCACCTAATTTCTTTAGAACGGCCTTTGCCTCCTCCGTTCGCCCTTTAATGGCCAGCCAGCGCGGAGACTCAGGGACACCTTTTCTGACCACAAAAGCTAAAAACGCCGGCACCGCTCCCACTAGAAACAGCGGACGCCAACCGTAACGCGGGATCATTGTAAGGGCACAAACGGCGGCCGCCAGAAGTCCAAAGGGCCACATTACGGTGAGTACCGCGACAAATCGTCCGCGGCTCTTAACCGAAATATATTCGGCGACCATCGTCGATACGATCGGCAGCTCGCCACCCAGGCATAGTCCGGTCAGAAAACGGCAGATCATAAATTGAGTGGGATTCCTGGCAAGCGCCGTGAATGCGCTGACCAGACTGAAGCCTAATACAGTTGCCGCGAAGCCAAACTTGCGTCCCCATTTATCCGTAGGCGGGCCCCACACGATCGCGCCAAAAAACGTACCCCACATTCCAGCAGAAGTCAGCATGCCGGTCATAACAGCACTGATATGCCAGTCCCTGATGACGGCCGGCATGGCGTAGGCGACCAGATAGGTGTCGAAAGAGTCAAACATATAGCCGAAACCAGCAGCGAGAACCACGTAATAGTGGAAGTTGCTGAGCGGAAGTTGCTCGATAATGCTGCTTACGGTTTCATGTTTGACAACTCTGGGATTGGTAGCAGAACTCATGGGCTCTTCTTTCTGAAGTCCACTGGATAGAATTTGAGTAACCTAAGTGCTGGGGCCCCGGACCGAAGGATGGTTTCGCTCTTATGAAGACGCGGGCCAAATTTCCAAAGTTTCTCTGTGGGCCGCATCCATGGGCGCGAAGTTTATGAAGAATTGTTAGTTGTGTCCAATTCTTTTATGCAATTGCAGAGATAGATGGCGACTATGGCATAGGTCATATGTGGGTGTGTTGTCGTGGCCCTTCATGCGGCCAGGAATCTGGATGGCCGCCGTGAAGCGAAGCTGGTATGGCCGGCCGGCCCGGGAAAAAAGTGATTGCGCCAGCTCGCCGCCTACCTGAGAAGCAGCGGCCAGTGGCGGCTGCCGATCATCGAGCGGATCGAGCAAGCGTCTTGTAACATATTGAAACCAAACGTTATGCGGAGAGTCGGCACTGGCCGTTGTTGCGGTAGAGTTCATTGTCACCACGAGCTGCCCGGTCTCGCGCAGCGTGATCCATGAAGCGGCCGAGATCTCGCGGCGGTTATGGATTCGGCGCAAGCGCTGGAAGCGCAAGCTGGAAAACCGGTAGAATACCCACTTCCCAGGATTCTCATCCGAGGTCAGAAGTCACGGTCGGTTGCATTGAAGAGTGTCAGCGGCCGGCGGGCAATCCGGTGACACGCTGGAAGTAACTTGAGATGGGAAGGCGAGGGTAATCCGGCAGTTCATGGCGGATACTCATCCCTAACTTATAGGCATCTTGCACCAGCCTGGATATCGAACATGGAGCTGCGTCATATCCGTTACTTCATCCGCGTTGCCGAGCTGCTGCATTTTACCCGCGCGGCTGAATCACTTTATATCGCGCAGCCGACGCTTTCGATTCATATGCAGCAGTTGGAGGAAGAAATCGGCTGCCCATTGTTTGAGCGCGGCCGAACGCTTCGGCTGACGGAACCCGGCCGGCTTTTCCTGGACCGCGCACGCGAAGCCATTCGCGCCCTCGAACACGGCAAGGAGGAGATTGCCGATCTTCAGGGATTGCTCCGCGGCTCGCTCAGCATTGGGTTGAGTTATCTATTCGGTACGAAAATACCCGGCATTCTGGCGACCTATAGTTCCACCCATCCGGAGATCCACGTATCGGTGAAGCTGGGGACTTCCCACGACATTGAGGAGGACGTGCTGGACCGTTCTGTCGATGTCGGATTTGCGTTTCTGCCACCCGAGTCGGATGAGATTGAGTATGAGACGCTGTTCTCGGACGAGGTGATTCTGGCGGTACCAAAGAACCATCCTCTTGCCGAAAGAACCCAGGTTTCGGTGCGCGAGTTGAATGGACTTCCGGTTATTCTGCCGAGCCGTGGATTCAGCCTTCGGAGACATATCGACGTCTATTTTGCAAAAGAGAAGATTTTTCCCAAGGTCTTGCTGGAGATCAACGACGTATCTGCTCTGCTGGCGGTTGCCGAGACCGGCATTGCCGGCGCGATCACCGCCCGTTGGGCCGCGTCGGAGCATCCGGGATTACATGTGATTTCCCTCTCTGACGCTTCTTTATTCCGCTCGGTGGGTATTCTTAAGCATCGGCGCGTACCTCTGAGCGCAGCCGGACGAGCATTTGCGAAGTTGATCAAGGCGTATTTCGAGCACCACACCTAGTGCAGTTTCCGAATTGGTGTATCCGGCGATATCACCGCCGGACACAAGGCCCGGCTGGGTTCGGCGGATATAGCTTCCGCGAATCTGGTCTAGCAGGCTGCGAAAAAACAGTTTTGCAATGGATCCAGCCCACAAACCAGCGGAAGCCATACGCCGGGAAGCCGAGGCGAGAACACATCTGGAACGAGGCGCCGTTGGCCTGAATCGGGGTGCGCCGCATGCGGCTCTTTGTCCTTGGTCACGGAGTTATTGCGATTTTTCAACAACTTAACAGCATTTTTCGGGCAACTTGCCGGGGCTCAACCGGGGGCTGGACGCTTTCCGCCTACCGGGGCATCCGGAAGCTGTGCTAAAGTATGCGAAAAGAATCTCCTTGCAATCTTTACCACTTGTCTCGCGAGCACGAGAAACAAGGGTGCCATGGTGTCGAGGTCGCCAACATTGGCCAAGACCGAAAAAACCGTTCCGGAACTCATCGTCCAGAATATTCCCACCGGACTCATCTTCTGTGACACCGATTGTATTATCCGATTTATGAATAAGGCTTATGCCGAGTATCTTGACGTGGACCCCAGGGAAGCGACCGGGCGGCCCATCACGGATTTGATTCCCGATTCGAGGCTCCGTCTGGTGATGGCGTCGGGGCAGGCCGAGATGGGCGACAAGTGCGAACTGCCCACCAAAGCCGGAATTCGGATGATCGTGGTCAATCGCTTGCCGGTAAAGGCGCCGGATGGAACGGTCATAGGTGCTATTTCTCAGGCCCTCTTCGGAGACGCTGACGAACTGAAGCAAGTGGCGCAGAGGATCGTGCAACTCGAGAAAAAGGTGGATCTTTGCAAACTGAAGATTGATAGCGCCCTTTCCGCAAAGTACTCTCTGGCCAATATCCACGGACAAAGTGCGGCGATCGTCAAGGCCAAGGAACTGGTAATCCATTACGCGAAGAGCGATTCGCCGGTTCTGATCATGGGACCCACCGGGACGGGCAAGGAATTGTTCTCCCACGCCTTGCACCAGGAAAGTCCCCGTTGCCCCTATCCTTTTGTGAGTATCAATTGCGCCGCCATTCCTCCGGACCTGCTTGAATCTGAGTTGTTCGGATATACCCCCGGAGCGTTTACCGGGGCGCGAAAGGAAGGGAAGATCGGATTCCTGGAACTGGCGGACAAAGGAACGTTGTTTCTGGATGAAATCGGAGACATGCCTCTAAGCGCCCAGGTCAAGGTGCTGAGGGTTCTGGAAGACAAGCTGGTGTACCGCGTGGGCAGCACCAAGCCCCATCGCGTGGATTTCCGGCTGGTAGTAGCCACCAACCGCGACCTTGAAGAAATGGTCCGCAATGGTACATTCCGGGAAGACCTTTATTACAGATTCAATGCCATGACCATTAACGTTCCTCCGCTGTGCGAGAGGACCGATGACATTCCTATCTTGATTCGTCACCTGCTGGACCGCATGGGGCAAGTTCGTACAACCGTTTCGAGCAGGGCTATGGGCGTGTTGCTCAACTATGGCTGGCCGGGCAATGTAAGAGAACTAAAGAATGTAGTCGAGCGGGCCTTGAGCATGTACAAGGATGGAGTGATCGACGTAGGCGACCTGCCATCCCAGTTCGTCACGTCATCGCAAGAAGTATTGATCGGAAAACCTGACCTCAATACTC
Organism: uncultured Acidobacteriota bacterium; assembly: GCA_963786555.1. Lineage (GTDB taxonomy): Bacteria > Acidobacteriota > Terriglobia > Terriglobales > Acidobacteriaceae > CAWBRT01. Next base: position 198,540 of record CAWAZO010000011.1, on the reverse strand, counting down.
GCCACTCCAGGACTTCTCTTTCGCAGTTCCACGAAGAGAGCGAGAAAATGCTTCTTCTGTCGGTACTGGAGGAAACTCACTGGAATATCGTGCGGTGTGCTAAGAGCCTGAGCATCTCCAGAGCGACGCTCTATGAGAAGCTGAACAAATACCAGCTATCGAGGAATAGCCGCGGCTGAAAAACGTGCCGAAGCAACCAGCGAGGCGCTGTGGGATGTGTGCTCCGTGATGGAGTTTCACGAGGCTTGTGAGCCGGATCGATTGTAAAACTGTTTTTAGCAGCCGGCTAAGAGCGTCCAGGCATCCAGACAATGGCCGCACCTGTCCCATCTTCTTCATAAACGCATGAAAAAATAGAAAATAGACTCTTCCAGTTGCAGTTGCTGCCTCCATCAGTGGGGACGGCATTTGTTTCTTGTAAACCAGACATGTCAGAATTTTCAGACAGTAAAAGCTGTTCCCTGGCGGAGCATGTCCGACGTCCTAAGAGCCGGGACGTGAAATACCGTACTGATGATGCCCCTGTCTGCCCGGTTTTGAGGGACCTGGGAACGGAGAGAAGGCTCGGTGCAAGAGCAAGCAACATAATGGGTTACAGCGTTTCCGGCGCAGTGAAGGGGAGGGGGCGAGGCGACCTCCGCCCGAGACCGGAGAGGAATGGCACTCCCACCCAAAGGTAGATCGCTGCGGAAGTCAGTGCTGCCCTGCGGATGGCATCTGACGTGCAATATCCTCAATAGTTAATCGGCACATGGCATGAAAGCAGCGGCGACAGTAGCGCCTGGTCCAAGGTGAAGGACTGCCTGGTCGAAGGCTTGAACCATCAGGCGGCTACTACGATAAACGCAATGTAGGGGCGGAATCCTTTCGGCGTTATGCCTAAGGCAGTTCGTTACCTGCCCAAATACACGCGCCGAAATTGTAGTAGGGAGCGGGAACAATGTTTTCATCATTCAATACGGTTGACAGAATTGTTTATGGATCTGGCTGCCTGGAGGAACTGGCAGCAGAGATCAAGCGTCTCCACGGGTCCAAGATACTGATCATCACCGATTCCGGAGTCAAGGCTGCCGGGCTTCTCGATCCCATCACGAAGATCCTCGATCGGGCCCGGCTTCCTTTCCAGGTTTTTGCCGAGGTCGAATCGGACCCCAGCATCGAGGTGGTCATCAAGAGTGTCGAGACGGCAAAGGCATTTCAACCAGACCTGATCATTGGCCTGGGCGGAGGAAGTTCTCTCGATATCTCCAAAGCAACCTCGGTTCTGCTGACGAACCCGGGATCTGTCTATGACTACATCGGTATGGATCTGGTCCCCGGCCCCGGTGTTCCATCGATTTTGATTCCCACTACGGCCGGCACCGGCAGCGAAGTAACGTCGATCAGCGTTCTTTCCGACAGCCGGGACAATGTGAAGAAGGCCGTGGTCAGCCCGCACCTCTTTGCCCGTTGCGTAATGCTTGATCCGCAACTGACGCTGGGTTTGCCGTCCCATATCACCGCCAGGACCGGCATGGATGCGCTGGTGCATGCCATGGAGTCTTTCACCGGTATTCACGCAACGGTGTTTACCGACACGCTGAACCTACAGGCGATTCGAATGATTGCCGGGAACCTCCGCAAAGCATATGCCAACGGAGAGGATCGCCAGGCGCGCGAGAATATGCTGTATGCCAGTTGCATCGCCGGCATGGCGTTTTCCAACACCCAGAACGGACTGGACCACGCCATCGCGCTGGCGATTGGAGGCCGCTTTCATCTGCCGCACGGCCTGATTACGGCGTTCATCTGCCCGTGGGTCATGGAATACAATCTGCTGGCCGCTCCCGAGAAATTCAAGCAGATTGCCCGGGCTTTTGGGGAAAATCCCGACGGGATGCCGGATATTGAAGGCGCCCGGCTTGCCGTTAAGGCCGTAAAGGGACTGCTGGATGATTTGGGCATTTCCTACAAACTAAGCACCTATAACGTGCCCACGGACGCAATCCCGGCGTTGGCCAAGGCTACGATGGGAGCCACGCGGCTGATCAGCAACAATCCAAGAACGCCGAACCAAGAGGATGTCGAAAAGGTTCTGCAAGCGAATTACTAAGTAAGGAGTGCATATGGCAACCGCAGAGTGCTGTATCTTATCGCCTCACGAGCAGCGAGTGCTCGAAGAACAACAAGGAACTCAAAATTACGCCGGACGAGAAAGAGTATTTGCAATCTTGAACTCGTTCAAAAGCACGCGGCCGACCATCGATGTCGAAAGGGCCGCCCTTTTTACCGAGTCCATGCGCCAGACCGAGGGCGAACATCTGACCCTTCGTTGGGCTAAAGCGCTCAAGCATATCGCGGAACATATCACAGTCTATATTGACGATCACCAACTGCTGGTTGGACGATCCGGATGTACCGGACGCTACGGCATTCTTTATCCGGAACTGGATGGCGATTTTCTCGACTTGGCGGTTGAACTGTTACCGCAGCGGACGGAGTCGCCCTTCAGCATTTCCGAGAAGGACGCCAGGACGGTGATTGAAAAGATCGCTCCCTACTGGAAGGGTAAGACATTCCACGAAGAGCTGACCAAGGCCTTGCCGGAAGAGACGAAAAGACTGACTTGCAATCCCGAGGACCCTCTGCAATCCAGGTTCATCGTCAATGAAACCGCATCCTTCCGTTCGGCTTTGCAATGGGTACACGACTACGACAAGGTATTAAAGCGGGGATTCAAGGCCATTCGGGCGGAGGCGAAGGCTAAGCTCGATGCTCTTGATCCTTTGAGCCCGGTCGCTAGCCAGGAGAAAGCGCCGTTTTTGCAGGCCGTCATGATCGTCTGCGATGCCATCGTCCTCTGGGCCAACCGTCACGCCGATCTGGCCGCGGATATGGCGACACGGGAAGCCGACCCCAAGAGACGTCAGGAACTACAGCTCATGGCCGAACATTGCCGGCGGGTACCGGAGAATCCGGCGCGCACTTTTCACGAGGCAATGCAGTCTCAATGGTTCGTCCAGATGTTCTCCCGCATTGAACAGAAGACGGGCACGATTATTTCCAATGGCCGCATGGACCAGTATCTCTTTCCTTTCTATGCGAAAGATATTGCGGAAGGCCGCCTGACAGGGGAAAAGGCCACGGAACTTCTGGAGTGCATGTGGGTCGCGATGGCGCAGTTTATCGACCTTTACATCTCGCCGGCCGGCGGTGCGATCAACGAAGGCTATGCGCACTGGGAAGCGGTGACCGTGGGTGGGCAGACTCCCGAGGGAACCGACGCCACCAATGACTTGACTTACATTTTTCTGAAGTCGAAACGGGAGTTCCCGCTGAACTATCCGGATCTCGCCGCTGCGCATGCATTTGCGGGCGCCGCAACGTTATTTCCATGAAGTGGCAGAGACGATCAAGGAAGGCTCCGGGTTCCCGAAACTCATTAATGATGAGGAAGTCATTCCGTTGCTGATTTCCAAGGGCGCCGAGTTTGAAGAGGCCTATGATTATGCGGCCTCCGGCTGCACCGAAGCCCGTATGCCGAATCGCGATACCTATACCAGCCCCAATGCCTACATCAACTTTGCCGCGGCAATGGAAATGACGTTGCGCAACGGCCGCATGAAGATTTATGGCGATGAAGTAATCGGGCTGCAAACCGGCGACCCTTGCGCGTTTAGTGGCTGGGAAGAGTTTTGGAAGGCTTATTGCGCGCAGCAGACCAACTTCCTGAAACATGCGTTTATTCAGCAACACATCATTATTCGTTCCCGGCCGAATCACTTTGCCACTCCTCTCGGTTCCGCTTTGCACGACCTTTGCATGAAGAGCTGCAAGGATCTGCATACGCCGGTGATCGAAGGCGGTATCGACATGGGGTATTTCGAGTTTATCGGTTACGGTACCGTGATTGACTCGCTGGCGGCGGTGAAGAAGCTGGTGTATGAGACGAAAAAGCTCTCCATGGCCGAGTTGATTGCAGCTTTGGATTGTAATTTTGAAGGCAAAGAGTATGTGCGGCAGTTACTGCTGCATGCTCCGAGCTATGGCAATAACGACGGGTATGCGGATGCCATCGGCAAGGCCATAGACTTGGAAGCTCTCCAGTTCACCCGGAAGTATTCCGCCGACCTGGGGGTGCACATGGATCTGAGATTTGTGCCGTTCACTTCCCATGTGCCGTTCGGCAAAGTGGTGAGTGCGACGCCGAATGGCCGGAAGGCGTATACCCCGCTGGCGGATGGATCGTCCGCCTCGCAGGGAGCCGACGTCCATGGTCCGACGGCGGTTCTGCTTTCCAACTATGCCACCAAGAACTATAGCTATCGCGAACGGGCCTCCCGGCTCCTCAACGTTAAACTCAGTCCTTCCTGCGTTGCCGGCGAGGAGGGGACGCAGAAACTGGTGTCCTTCCTGCGAACCTGGATCGATCTGAAGCTGTGGCACGTGCAGTTCAACATTATTAACCGGGAAACTTTGCTGGCGGCGCAGAAGGATCCGGACAAGTACCGCAGCCTCTTGGTGCGGGTGGCCGGCTACAGCGCATACTTTGTTGACCTATCGCCCGACCTTCAAGACGACATCATCCGGCGAACGGAACACCGAACCTTTTAACGTGACTTGTGACCTAAGGGTCATTGCCTGCGGTGTGACCCTTAGGTTTCGTGGCAAAAACTATGAGTATAGGTGCAGGTTACGATCCAGGGCAATACGGGTGGGTGTTCAACATTCAGCAATTTACGCTGCATGACGGACCGGGAATTCGCACCATGGTATTCCTGAATGGCTGTCCGTTGCGCTGTCGTTGGTGCAGCAATCCGGAATCCCAGCATTCGCGGCCGGAACTGGCGTTGAATCTGAACCGGTGTATTGGGACGCGCGAGTGTGGCCGCTGCCTCACGGTGTGTCCCACGGTCGCGATTACGCCGTCTGATAACGGCACGATTGGCATCGATCGCCAATCGTGCGACCTGTGTTTTAAATGTGTTGCGGAGTGTCCCAGCGAAGCGCTCCATGCCTTCGGTTCCCTCCGAAGCGTTGGCGAAGTGATGGAAGCGGTGGAAGCCGACGGTGTATTTTTCGGACGTTCCGGCGGCGGAATGACACTCAGCGGCGGAGAACCGCTTCTGCAAAGTGAATTTGCTCTCGCGCTTCTGCGCGAAGCAAAACGGCGAAGAATTAACACTGCGATTGAAACTTGCGGTCATGTCGATTGGCAAGTCTTAAGCGATGCGGCCGAACTCTCCAATACGGTTTTCTTCGACATCAAATGTGTGAACGCCGTCAAGCACAGGGAATTCACGGGTGTGGACAACACCTTGATCCTTAGTAATCTACGCAAGCTGGCGACGCTGGTCCCGCAGCGTTCCATTGTGGTTCGGACGCCGCTGATCCCTGGCTTCAATGATTCCGTGGAAGATATCTCCCAGGTTATCGAGCTTCTCAAGGGACTGCCGGCGGTGACTTACGAAGTGTTGCCCTACCATCGCCTGGGTAAGCCGAAATACGAATATCTGGGCCGCAACTACCCCTTGGGAGAGGCCCTATTAGATCCCGCGACGGAAAAGGCGGTGAAGGAACTGGTGAAGCAGAAAAGAAACTGATAAAAAAACAAATCTTGAAGTGAAGTGATGACAACTCGGATGGATAGCACTCATGTTGTGGACCGTTTCACTGCCCTTCGGAGCGAAGTCGTTGTCTGGGATTGCGCCGTACTTTCCGAAGGCATTTGCAGCGACCAACGCTCGGGTCGCCGCTCGACGACACAACACAGGATAAAGGAAACTCTTCTATGACGAAATTGCCTGTCGCAATCTTAGGGTCCGGTAATGTTGGCACGGACCTCATGTACAAAGTACGTCGAAGCGCGCAGCTCGAACTGCAGTTGGTCGCCGGGATCGTTGCGGACTCAGAGGGCCTGGCGCTGGCGCGCAAATTCGGTTACGAAACCTGCACGGATGGGATCGAGGGCGTTCTACGCAACAGCAAAGTCAAGCTGGTGTTTGACGCAACTTCGGCACGGGCTCACATGGCGAACGCCCCACGCCTCAAGGCAGCGAATATGATCGCAATCGATTTGACTCCTGCCGCGGTGGGGCCCGGTATTATCCCGGTGGTGAATCTCCCGGAATGTCCGACGGAACTCAACGTCAATATGGTTTCATGCGGGGCACAGGCCTCGGTGCCGATCGTGGCGGCCATCAATCAGATCTGTCCTGTTCTGTATGGTGAAACCGTATCCACGCTCTCGAGTCGCAGCGCGGGTCCGGGAACCAGACAGAATATTGATGAGTTTACCCGTACCACGGCAACCAGCGTTCGCGAGATTGGTGGCGCGAAAGAATCGAAGAGCATCATCGTGATCAACCCTGCGGACCCGCCCATCATCATGCGGAACACGATCTATGCCGTGGTTGAGCTACCCGTCGATGAGAAGAAGGTGCATGACTCGGTGATGGCCATGGCCGAGAAGATCAAATGCTATGTTCCAGGCTATAAGATCACGGTCGAGCCGTTCCTGGACGGAGACCATTTTACGGTCTGCAACGAAGTGACTGGCGCCGGCGATTATCTCCCCCCTTATTCCGGAAACCTCGACATCATCTCCGCCGCGGCCATTAACGTCGCCGAGCGCTACGCGGAGACTATGAATAGAAGGAAGGCAGCCAATGTCTAAGCTCACCTTTGTGGATGTTACGCTTCGCGATGGAAATCACAGCATCCGTCAGCAGTTTACGCCCGAGATAGCTGCCAAGGTAGCGGCCGCTCTCGATGCCGCCGGCGTGGACATCATCGAAGTTGGTCACGGTGATGGCGTGGGAGGAAGTTCGATTCACGTCGGTAAGACCGCCGCTCCGTACCAGGAGCTGATCAAGGCTGTGGTGTCGTCGGTAAAGCGGGCGAAGGTGGCCGTCATGCTGCTGCCCGGATTCGGCACGATGGATGACCTGCAGCAGTCTTTCGATTTGGGCGCCACGGTCGCTAGAGTGTCCTGTCACTGCACGGAAGCGGATATCACCGAACAGCACATTCAACTGGCCAGGAAATTAGGTATGTTGACGGTAGGCTACCTGATCTCGTTTGGCATGGCTTCCCCGCAACGCATTCTTGAAGAATCGAAAAGAATGGAGTCCTACGGCGCCCAGTATGTCAATCTGGCGGAATCGCAGGGGTATCTGGTGCCCAGCGAGGTACGCCAGTATGTCGAGCTGCTGCGCGAGAAGCTTAGCATTCCGGTTGGCTTCCACGGACATAACAATCTCGGACTGTCCATCGGCAACTCGCTCGCGGCAGCCGAGGCGGGAGCCTCCTATGTGGACGGCAGCCTGAAAAGCTTGGGCGGCGGCGCCGGCAATACGCAAAGCGAAACGCTGATCGCGGCACTGAAGCGGGGTGGATTTTCAACCAATGTGGACCTCTTTGGCATATTGGATGCGGCAGCCGTTTTGGAACAGGAAATCGCCAGCCATCCCAATCTGGCCAAGATGCCGAAACCGGTGGTCGACAACGATGCCATTCTGATGGGCTATGCCTGCGTTTATGGCGGGTACATTATGCCCATCAAGAAGGCCGCTGCGGAATACGGTTGTGATCCGCGAAAGCTCGTGCTTCGCCTGGGAGAGCGCAAGGTCGTGGCCACCCAGGAAGACGTGGTCATTGAGGAGGCTCGACGTCTCGCCGGCCTCGCCTAAGATCGGGCGTGATTTTTGAATTCATTACGACGAGCCAGCTTGGCAGTCAGCTGCGCCACACTAACAATCTATCTGGTACAAAACCCCGGGAAGATTATAGGAACGTGAGCGTGGAATAAACGATGATATTCAAGAAAATACAGGAACCAGCTAATCCATTCGAGAGTGTCCGGCGGACCAGCTGCGGCAACTGTCCCGCCGGATGCGGTATGAAGGTTTTTATAAAGGGCGGGAAAGTAACCGATATTTTCGGCGACGAAGAGCACCCGCTCAATAAAGGATCATTATGCCCCAAGGGGCTGCTGTCCTATTCCCATCTCAATAATCCTTCGCGCCTGACGGAGCCCCGGATCAGGGAGAACTTACAGCAACCTTTCCGGGCTGTGAGCTGGCGGGAAGCGGTCGAGTTTACCGCCGGCAGGTTGCGCCGGGCGGTCGAAGAAAATGGCAAGGAGTCGGTTGTAATCTTTGGCAGTGAGACCGACCCCTTCGACTATCTGGGCGGGGCAACCGGCTTCGCCTCGCAACTCAAAACGCCGTTCACCCCGGAGCGCTTCTTCCCGCGTCCGTGGGGGGAGAATGGCGCCATCAGAAAGATGTTCGGCGTCGCGGCGGCGCAACTGCAAACCAATACGCCGCGGGACTGGTGCAACAGCCGGTGCATCCTTCTCTACTGCTGTGATCCGGCCGCATCCGACCCTATCACGTTCGGACCCATCCTGGATGCCCGCGACCGGGGGGCAGTGCTTCTCGCCATAGATACAAAGGGGAGCATGAGCTCTTCCAAGGCCACGATGTCACTTAGAGTCAGGCCGGGAAGCCAGTCCGTTCTCCTTCAAGGAATCCTCCGGCTCATGATCAGCCGGAAATTCGTCGACGCCGATTTCATAACGGAATGGACCGAGGGTTTCGAAGCATTGAAATCTCAGGTCGAGCCTTACACTGCCGAAAAAGTGTCACAGGTCTGCGGCATCGTTTCCACGGAACTTGAGCGGTTCGTCGAATACCTGGGAAAATCTCCGGTTCAAGTGATTGCCGGAGACTGGAACTCCCGGAAATTTCTTTCCGATTCAGACCTGTGCGGGTGCGCCGCAATCAGTTGTCTGAAGGGCTCTATTGGTATTCCCGGGGGTGGGGTTAATTTCCTTGGAGTGTCGCCCTTTGCTTTCATCGACCGGGAAACGAACGGTAGAGCGGCAGAGGTTGAAAACATAAGTCTCGAACGGCTGATCGTGGATCGTCCAGGCTATATCTCCTCTCTTATCTGGCACGGGAATCCTCGTGCGGGTCTAACCGGGGGCAAATACTCCAGAGAGGCGCTGGACAAAGTACCACTGGTTGTTCACTTGTCCTCCTATCCCAATGAGACCAGCGAACATGCCCATGTTTCGATCCCGATGAGTTCCTGGCTCGAATACGATGGCCTGCTGGCAACCAATAACGGCAGGGCGATCCAATGCCACAGGAAGGTAACAGAGGCACCCGGCCAATGCCATTCTCCCCTGGAATTCTGGACGGAGCTGGCCGGTGCCATGGGGTTCTCCCTCTTCGACCAAGACAAAGACAAAGAGGCGAAGGCCAATGCGAAGACTTACAACTCTTTCCTGAAGAATAATCCTCTGACGGCCGCAGTCACCTTCGATCGTCTGGACCCGAACGCCGAAGTCCCCGGCGGCATTCTCTGGCCGTGCGCCGATCAGTCGCAGCTCGAATTCGAGTCCTCGAGATTCGTAAAAGGCACAACCCGAGGCCTGAATATTCTTTTTCAGCGAAACCGGAATTATCTCGACTGCGGACGACGTTTTCCGACTGCCTCGGGCAAGATTTGCTTCCCCATGTTTGCCTCCGGGAATCAGGCCGGCCCGGAAGCCATCGGGGTACGGAATTTGCCCCTGATGCTTACAACCGGGGTTCCGGTTGACTACGTGGAAGAGTACGCGGGGTTTCGCCCAGGCGACAATTCTGCGAGCGAGCCGTTCGTCAAGATCAACCCGAAGCTCGCGAAGAGCCTGGGGATCAAGAACCGCGATGTCTTGGTCGTAGCGGGTGCGGCGGCACAGTTGAACGCACGAGCGTGCATCAGTGACGACGTGGCGCCAGGGGTGTTATGGCTCCCACTGGGACCAGGCTACGAGCAGGAGTATTGCGCGCCGATGTCACTCTTCGAAGTCCCGGCTGAAGGCAATACACCGGGCTATTTTGCCCAAGTTACGGTTTTCAAGACAGGCTCGGACCGGGAAGCAACCACGAAGAAAATCGTGGAACTTCTCGGGAGTTAAGCGTGAAGCATCCAGAGTGAAGAGCGGAAACGAAGTAAGGCTGGCTTCCCGCTCCCGGTTGCAAACCGTGAGAATCGATCCCAGGCGAATCGCCTGAAATTGAGAGGTTCCGCAGGATGAAAGTTCTCTGGGTCAGTAAGACACTCAAGCGGCAAGAAGCGGAGTTGAGCGAGCTTCCCGAAGACGAGACCATTCTGATGGTCGATCTTGACCGGTGCATTGGTTGCGGGTCTTGCCACTTCGCGTGCGAATTGGAACAGAAAGAGAAATCTCAGGGCGACGCGAAGCCAAAATCCATATCCGTTGTAATGAAGCGAGCCAACGGGTACGAAAGTTCCGTACACCTGCCACTTTCCTGCCGACATTGCAGTTCTCCATGCGTCTATCAGAGTTCCGCCAATTCCTGGGTCACCTGCCCTGAGGGACAAAGGGATACGGCGGAGGCATGTGATTTCTGCGCCCCCCGGCTGGAAAAGGGCATGATGCCAGCGTGCGCGACCCGCTGCAGCATGAAGTGCATCTACTTCGGATATCCCAAAGACGTATGGTTCGCATTGAACGAAAAGCGGCTGAGGGGAATGGGTGATCTCACTCTGGATTCCCCGGCCGGACATTGAAATGATGGCTGCCGCCAAAGAGTTCGGGCCGGAAATATACCGGATCCTGTCAAAGCCTAAGGGCTTGGTCACATCGAGGCTGAGGGTCGGGGAAACCGATGTGCTCATTTCCGGAGACTGCGACCTGAGCTGCGAAGCCCTGCCTCTTATCAGGAAATATCGCGAGCAAATCGAATCCTATATCAAAACCTGTCCCGTGTTCTCCTGGTCTCTCACCCCGGTGACGATGGATGAAAAGGCGCCGGACATCGTAAGGACGATGATTGCGGCAAGTGCGGAAGCCTGTGTCGGTCCGATGGCGACCGTGGCCGGGGCCATCGCGGATTACGTAGGACACGATCTGCTGGCGTTCAGCCGGGATGTGATCGTTGAAAACGGCGGAGACATCATGCTCCATGTCTCATCCAGGAGAGAACTGCTGGTTCTGGCCGAGAATTCTCCTTTCGAGGGGCTGAAACTAGCAGTCGGACCGACGCCGGAAGCGATTGGAATCTGTACTTCTTCGGGCACACTTGGCCACTCCCTCAGCTTCGGCAAGGCCGACGCCGTTACGATCTTCAGCCAATCGGCCGCAAAAGCGGATGCCGCGGCAACTGCGGTCGGCAATCTCATCCAGTCGAGGTCGGATATTGAGACCGGTATCGCGAGAGCCCGCGAGCTAGGGGTTAACGGCGTATTGATCCTGGTTGAGGACAGCATGGGGGCCTGGGGCGATATCGAGATTATCGACTGAGATTTTTCGGGAGTTCTAAATGGCAAAGGACACAAAGAGCATTTCCGAAATTAACGAGAAGCTCAAAAAGGGCCAAGCCGTTGTCATGACGGCCATGGATTTCAAGAAGGAGGTAAGGAGCGGATACCGTTTCAAGGTTTCCGACGTGGATGTCGTAACGACCGGAACACGCGGAACCATGTCCGGAACATCCGCCATGCTGGTAATGCCGGTGGATGCGAACGGGCGTAGCCAGTCGATCAAAGATCTCCGGCTGAACGGTGTGCCGTGCTTCCCCTACGCAAATCCAGAGAATGCTCCCGGGCTTTTGGACGTTGTCATTTACGGCACGGCGGAGAGCTGTGACTTCGCCGGACGCTACGGCGGCGGTCACGTTTTGCGGGACCTCGTCGAGGGCAAGCCAATTGAAGTCGAGTGTGTCACCGACGACGGCAAAAGCACATTCAGCAAAATCACCCTGGATCAGCTTAAATTCGCGCGGCTCTATAACTTCAGGAATGACTTCCAGAACTATACGGCCTTCACCAATGTCAAGAACAGTCCGGCGTATCTACAAAACCCTGCTTCAATTTTTGCCTGCCGGCCGATTCCACTGCTGAGAGGCATTACGGTGAGCGGCAGCGGTGAACTCAACCCGCTGCAAAACGACGTGTACCGAACGGTCCTCAAATCAGGAACAAGAATCTTGCTCAATGGCGGGCCGGGCGTGATCGTCAGCTATGGAACGCGCAGCTCCGAGGCCAAGCCGGCCTTGTTCGTTGCCGGTGACGTCTTCGGAATGGACGCCCAGTTTATGGGAGGCTTCAAAACCGGCATCGGGGTCGAAGTCACGAACGGTATAGCTATCCCGTTCCCTATCACGTCGATGGAAGTCATCGACGGCCTTTCAAAGTGTCTCGACGAGAAAATCCCGCTTCCGGTAGCCGACATCTCGGACAGAGTCAACCTGTTGAATGTCACTTACGCCCATGTATGGAAAAATGCCCGGCTGGAAATTGAGTTCGATCCCGACCGCTGCATCTGCTGTTCTTTCCAATGCGCTGCCGAATACTACTGCCCCATGGGAGCCATTTCATGGAAAGACAAGAAGATTGACGAGAACCTTTGTTTTGGATGCGGCGCCTGTACTTCCAATTGCATGGGAGGGGCTTTCAAGGGCAAGGGCGATTCGCCGCGCGGGTGCATGGGAACCATCAACGTCTTCGACCGTGACATTCCTATTATTTTCAGACAGTCCAATCGTTTCAGGTCCGAAAAGCTGGCGACTTACCTTAAGGAAATCATGGAGAAGGGTGAATTCCTGCTCACGGATACAGATCTGGAACTCAAACTGCGCGTGCGTTGAGCGCGACCGACAGAGCGCTTCTGGTGTACGGGGATTGAGAGCGATGAGAGAAACCGAATTGCAGGCTAGCGAAGACATCTTCCAGGCAGAGATAGGGAAATGTGTTGAGTGCGGCACTTGCCTTCATTCCTGTCCGGTGTACCGGGAAAGCCGCGATGAAAGGTATTCGTCCCGGGGACGCAATCACCTGATGCGGGAACTCGGCTACGACGGGCGCGAACTGACTACCGGGGAATACAAAACTATCTTCGAGAAATGCCTGCTTTGCGGCCGCTGCGTGTCCGGCTGTCCCCGGGGAGTTCGCAATGATCGGGTGGTTCTAGAGGCGAGAGAGCAAATCATCAAGCGGCTGGGATTGTCGCTGGGCAAGAAGATAACCTTCCGGCGGCTGATGGCCAGCCGGGAGTCGATGGGCAAGGCGCTGCGTATGGCGTCGAAGATCCAGTGGGTGATGCCGAAAACCAGAGAGCAGGGCTCGGCTGAAGAGCATAAGGTGCTCAGGCACCTTCCCTTGTTCTTTCTGGGCATGAAGGGGATAGATCTCCCGTCGATTGCCGATCGCTTCTTGAGCGAGACGCTTCCGGAAGTGAATCCACCTGCCCGGAAGGCGAAGGGCCGAAGCCTGCGGGTAGCTTATTTCTCCGGCTGCATGACCGAATATGCCCTTCCGAACGTGGGAAGCTCAATTGTCAATCGACTCAACGAACGCGGCGTAGAAGTCGTTTTACCAAAGGACCAAGTTTGCTGCGGGATTGCCGCGGCAGCAAATGGCGACGTTGAAGCGGCCAAAGAGATGGCTTTGCGTAACCTGAAGGTACTGTCCGCGACCGGTGCCGACCTGATCATCACGGGCTGTGCGACCTGTGGATCGACATTGAAAGAGGGATGGATCAACCTTTTTCAGGATGACGCCCGCAGGGCCGAATTCGAGAAGCTTGCCGGGAAGGTCAGAGACATTTCGGAAGTATTAATCGAACTGGCCGACTTCAAACCTCTGCAATACCGGTCGAAGCTTCCCGCGGGTTTGCGCGTAACCTACCACGACCCATGTCATCTGGCGGGCTATCAGGGCGTGATTTCGCAGCCCAGGAGAATCCTGCGGAAGGCCTTTGGGAACAACTTTATCGAGATGGACCATAAAGGATGCTGCGGGTGCGGCGGCTCTTTCCTGCTGCATAGCCGTGAGCTGTCCGAGAAAATCGCCGAGGAGAAGATTGAATCGATAAGACGGACCGGCGCGGACGTGGTGGTGAACACCTGTCCCGGCTGCATGATTCAACTGATCAACGGACTGAAGGAACACGGTTTGCCGCAACAGGTACTTCATCTGGCCGAAGTTGTCGAGCAGATGGATGACGACGGGGAGGGCCGACGGTGAGCGATAGTAAGAGCGTTCAGGAAATCAACGAAAAACTTGAAGCAGGGCAAGCGAACGTTTACACCGACGCCGAGCTGTGGCGGATGTTGAGGGAGGGTGCGGAACCGTCCTCCATCGACCTGGACGTATTGATTACCGCGTTCAGCAGCAGTATGCGCGGCAGCGCGGCAATGGTGCTGATTCCAGTGACGGCGCGCGGCGTATTCACCCGGGCAAGAAAGATATGGCTCAACGGCGTTCCGGGATATCCGGGCCCCGCCCCCAACGAACGGCTTGGAGTGGTGGACACCCTGATATTCGCCGACCAGAGAATCGAGGGGGAATCCGACAAACGGCCCGCGGGGACCAGGTTATTGATCGACCTCTTCGCGCGAAGTGAAATCCAGGTGAAGTGCCTGTCGGAGGAAGGAGGCGTTTATCACAGCAAATGCCGGATGGATGAACTCGAGTTTGCCTCGATGGTAACCTACAACACTTTCCTTCCCAAAAGGTTGAGCATGCTTTTGGCCTCCAGATCGGAAGGCTCGGCAAGCTTGGCTGGAGCCGGTAGCAAGATGCTTCTGAATGGCGCGCCTGGGATCGTCATAGGACGCGGATCGAGAAACCAGGAAGGCAATGCATCCTTCTCCTTGTCTGCAAGTATGTTCGACATGAACCCAAAGAATATCGGCAGGGACGGGGATGATGTCACGATCTCAGTCGCCATGTCCATGCCTGTGGTTAATAAAGAGATCCAACTAGATATCTGCAATTCTCTCTTAAACCATGCCGACCCCGAGTTATCGAGCGTGAAACCGATCGACGCGGATGCCGCGTCGTATCTGAAAGAACTCGTGACCGGGGGGAATTTCCGACTAACTGCAGTTAACTGAAGCTGTTGATTGAGAGGGAGACATTCGATGACAGTCACAGCAGCTGCTCCACAACGTGTTTCTTTGCCGCAGGAGTCGGAAAAGATAACACCCTATCAATGGAAGGTCATGTATGCCAGTGTCGCTGGCTACATCTTCGACGGCATGGACTCAATTTTGTTTATGCTGGTTCTACCCTTAATCGTGAGAGAGTGGCATTTAGGCGCGAATATAGCAGGACTGATGGTTTCCATATTTCTGATGGGACAGGTAGTTGGCGGCCTCTCGATGGGAGTTCTTGCCGACTATATGGGTCGGAAGAATACCATGATGCTTACAGTCCTTATCTATGCCCTCTCGACCGGCGCCTGCGCCTTGTCACCTAACTGGCAAGTGCTGGCGTTTTTCAGGTTTTGCACGGGATTCGGCACGGTAGGCGAATGGTCGGCGGCGGCCACTTTAATCGCCGAGACGTGGCCGGCAAAACACCGCTCCAAATGCGCCAGCGTGATGCAAAGTGCCTGGGCGCCGGGCGCCATATTGGGCTCCTGTATCGTCATGCTCGTTGCTCCGCATTTTGGCTGGCGGGGAGTGTTTCTTGTGGGGGTATTGCCGGCGCTCGTGGTGCTATACATTCGCCGAACGATCAAAGAGACCGAGCGTTTCGAGCAAATGGTCGAGCTGAGAAAAGAGCACAAAGCGAAAGGAATCAGGTCCAAAGAAACATCATTCTCAGTCTTTCAGCTTTTTTCAGAAAGAAAACTCGTAAAGCACGTAGCGATCGGTGCAGCGTTGGCCTCGGCGGACTTAATTGTGCAGTGGGGAATAGCCGCCTTTGCGCCCCTGTATTTTATCCAAGTAAAGCACTTCTCCATCATAAGAAGCAGTGCCTGGTTCATCATCTATAACATTGGGGCCTGGGCTGGGTTCCTGTTGTGGGGACCCATCGCAGACCGGATCGGCCGCAAGCCAACATTTTGGATTTACATTTGGATTAGCGCTATCTTTGTGCCGCTGTTTCTGCTCTGGTCTCCCAACGAGACTTTGATGTGCATCATGGGCGCCATCGCCGGGTTCGGTTCCCTGGGGATCTATTCAGGATTCACTGCCTACTTCCCTGAGTTGTTTCCGACAAGACTACGCGCTACGGGATGCGCCTTTGCTCCACAGTTGGGCCGGTGTGTATCGGTCGCGGGTCCTTGGATTATCGGCCTTTTGTCCATAAGGTATGGCTATGGCATCGCCGTATCACTCGGTTGTCTCACCTGGATTTGGGCGATGGTTGCGATGTGCTTTGCCCCGGAAACACGGGGGAAAACTCTTGAGCAGATTGTTGATTAACAGGTTTCGGCTTGACGGTAGATGAGCACCCGGTGGCCGGCTGTCGGGGTTACGTCATGGAAATGATGTGACCCCATTTCCCACGTTGGCGGCCGCCTGATTAACGTGGGCAAATATCAAGCCGAATCCGGTTCAGACGTCTATGTCGGAGAATCGCTGTATTCGGCTCATGTTCGCGAAGGGGTTTGAGAAAAAACTATGCTCTTCAAACAGGATCGAATGACAAGCCGTGAGCGAATCGAGGCTCTATTCAATCGCCAGAAACTGGACCGGGTTCCGATCGGCGCCATGTGCATCGGATTCAACACATGGAATGCAGGCTATGCAGTATCGGACACCTATGAGGACCCTGAGAAGGCATTTCATGGAATTCTCTGGACGAGCGAACAGTACGGATGGGATCCGATTCCCCAGTACCCGGGACACACTGTTCTCGGAGTCCCGGATTTCGGCGGAGAGGTCCGTCTGCCAAAGGGCGAATTTGAAGGTACGCTCATTTTAAAGTCTCACCCGGTCATAACGGAAAAGGATATTGAAGGGTTGAAGCTTCCAGACCCGAGGACTGCGGGAAGAATCCCGAAGGCCATGGCATTTGCCAAGCTTCAGGCGGAGCATAAGCTGCCCGTGTTTTTCTATTCCTGGTCTCCCTTTACCATGGCGGCGACCATCACCAGCATGGAGCAATTCTGCAAGTGGTTAATAAAAAAACCGGAGCTTTGCACAACCCTGATGGATATTGCCCTGGAGCATATTTGCAATGTACTGCAATATTGGGTGGATACCTTTGGGGCGGAGCAACTCTTCGTCTGGATGGCTTCGCCCAGTGAGTCCAACCAAGTCATCTCACCGAAGATGATGGAGAAGTTTGCCCTGCCCTACTACGTCGAATATCACCGGCGACTGAAGGCGCTTGGGATCAGACGGTTTGGTCTGCATATATGCGGTGAACAGAACCGGAATTTTCCCTGTCTGTCGGAGGCCTCTCCCTGGAATCATCCGAGTGTTTTGAGTTTCGGACACGAAGTTGATATTGAAGCGGCTGCCCGGTATTTCCCGGACGACATCATCTTTGGAAACATCGAGCCGGCGGTGTTTCAGATAGGGCCGCCTGAAAGGGTTTACGAACATTGCAGGGTGGCCATTGAGAAAGGTAAGAAAACCCAAGCTGGCTTTATCCTCGGCCCCGGATGCGGGCTTCCTCCTACCGCGCCTCCGGCCAATGTCTATGCCATGACCAAGGCAGTTAACGATTTTGGATGGTATGAGTAGGAGTTAGCAGCGCAAGAGAAACCGTTCCAGGTATTTTGTGTAACGGGGTACGGTTGGTTGATGCTTTGGGTTTGCGATTGGTTGGGGCATTCAGTGCATCGATGGGTGGGTTAGGAGTGCGATCTTGCGATTGGGAACAAGGGCATATAGGTTGGTATCCTTGCAGCATTATTATTAGCCGAAACCGAAGGCATGGGATTAAAAATACGCAACTAGAGCGGATTCAGAATAGGTGTATCCGGCAACGAATACGAAGTGTCATCCTGAGCAAAGCGGGGTCCCCGACAAGCCCGCTGTTGGCTTGTTGGGGTGGAGAAGCGAAGGACCTGCGGTTTGCTCCTGCGCCAGTAACGCAGATCCTTCGGCTCCGCTTCGCTACGCCGCAGGATGACACCTTGAGAGATCGGATACACCAAATGTGAAACCGCCATAGTTAATGTATTGGGGAGATCGAAGGTGGCCGACAGAAACCGGGTCACGAGGTACCTGAAAGGGGACGTTGTTGATGTCGCTCCCTGCTTCAGCGGTATGGGCATGCTGACGGCTGACTCGCTCCGCAGCCTGCAAGTCCATTTTTCCCAGGTACACAGGTCTGCGGAGTTGATGGCGCGCTCCGCGCTTGCCATGGTCGACCTCTTCGATTTCGACGCCGCTGTGCTTCCCTACGATGTGTGCATGCTGGCTGAAGCATTGGGGAGGAAGATCGAGTTTTACGAGAATTCCAACGACATCATTTTCCCGTCTGTCATAAGTAAGTGGTCCGACCCGGATGAGGTCGAGGTGCCCGGGAACGTGTTCGAGCGCGGAAGGTTGCCGTTGCTGGATGCGGCACTGCGCACGCTGATTGCACGCTCGGCAGACAGGTTTGCCGTGGGGACCTGGGTTTTGGGTCCTTTACGCTTGCGGGACAAGTCTATGAGCCTGGTCTGCTGCTCAGGGCTCTATACAAAGACCGGGCCCGCGTCGAGCGGATGCTCGACAGGTTGACGGATCTCACCATCGAATCGGCCCGGCACTATCAGTCCCTGGGCGTCGACTACATCACTGTCCGCGAAATGGGATCGTGTTCGGACCTGGTATCGCCTCGAATCTGGAAGACACTGATCCTGCCGAGACTGCAAAGGGTTTTTGCCGCGATTGGGATTGCCAAGGTCCTTCACATCTGCGGTTCGACGAACATGATCGTTGCAATGATGAACGAATGCGGGGCGGATTGCCTGAGCGTGGACCAAAAAAACGACATCGTTCAGTCTCGAATGGAATTCGGAAGTAAAGCCGTGATCTTCGGAAACTTCGACCCCTTACCGAACGCTGGTTCAAATGGACAGCGACGAAGTCGCCGCTGTAATCAGAAAATGCACCGAAGACGGAGTCGATGCGGTTTGGCCGGGATGCGATTTGTGGCCCGCCGCCAAAGGGGACAACGTTCGCGAATATGTTCGAGCGGTCAGGAAATACGGCGCTGTCAGTACCAGCCGGTCAGGTCATTAAAAGGAGATATTCCAGCATGCCGAGCAAAGAAGAGTTGTTGGATCGGATGAAGGATGGCGTTGTGAAGTTCGAAGAGGAACAGGTGCGGGAGGCCGCGCAACAGTTTGCAGACGAAAAATACGACCCTTTAGAAGGCATCATTGACGGTTTGGCAGCGGGGATGAGCAAAGTTGGTGAGCTCTTCGCAAAAAACGAATACTTCGTGCCGGAAGTTTTGATGTGTGCGGATGCCATGTACGTGGGTCTTAATATCCTGCGTCCTCTCGTTCCGAAGTCCGACACTGCCGGAAAAGGAAAGATCATACTGGGGACCATCCAGGGAGACGTTCACGACATTGGTAAGAACTTGGTGAAAATGATGTTAGACGTCGGCGGATTCGAGGTCTACGACCTTGGCATCGATGTTCCCATGGAAAAGTTCATCGAGGAGCAGGAGCGCATCAATGCGGATATTGTCGCCATTTCCGCCATGATGACCACAACCATGCTCGGTATGAAAAAGTTGATTCCGAAGCTCAGGGAAAAAAATCCTGATGTTTGCATCATGGTAGGTGGGGCTCCGCTCACCAAAGAGGTCGCCAAGCTCTTTGGCGCGGACGGGTACGCCAACTCGGCCCCTAACGCCGTTCAGGAAGCTCTAAGGCTGATCGACCGGCTGCGTGAGATGCATCACCAGTCGGAAAAGCATTGAAGCCTTATGGAAGACCGTAAGCCGCAAGTTATTTTTCAGCCTTCCGGGTGCAGAGGTGAAGTCCCAAGAGGTACGAGCTTGGCTGAGGCTTCGGTTCTTCTTGGGGTTTCACTGCAAACACCCTGCGGCGGCAACGGGCTTTGCGGCAAGTGCAAGGTGCAGATCGAAGAAGGTTCCGCTGAGGTCCTGGGAATCCATTCGAGCCGGCTGAGCGTCTTCCAGCCTGAAAGCCCGGACTGCATGAGTCCACAGGATGCGTCGGCGGGGTTCGTTCTTGCGTGCCGGGCGAGGGTACTGGAGGATGTACTGGTATTCGTGCCGGAAGAATCCCGAGCCGGAGAAGTGGTAGTCAGCAAGGAAGCCCGTGACATTCCGATACGGCACGACCCGGCGGTCAAGAGCTATTTTGTGCAAGTCGCACCTCCTGCCCTGGATGACCCCACCTCGGATTTTGAACGGGTCACGAGAGAAGTTGAAAGACAATACCACCTGCACGACCTGCAAATCGATCTTTTCGCCCTTCGCGATCTGCCTTCGGTGTTACGCGAGGGGCACTGGCAGATCACCGTGAGCATCTGGATGGATCGGGAAATAATCCGGGTAGCGCCTGGCCGGATGAACCGCCATCTTGGGGTCGCCATCGACATCGGAACCACCACCCTGGCCGTCTATCTTTGTGACTTGGTCAGCATGGAGGTCTTGAATGTCGTTTCGTCCATGAATCCCCAATGCCAGCAGGGGGAAGACGTAATGACTCGCATAGCCTTCCACATGGCCGAAGCATCAGGCCTCAAGCGCATGAGCGACGCCGTCTTGGACGAACTTAACCGGCTCATGGAAAAAGCTGTATGCGACCTCGGTGAAGAAAACGGCCGCGGTCCTCTGTACACCGCCGACATAGAGGACCTGACCATCGTTGGAAATACGGCCATGCACCACATTTTATTCCGGCTGAATCCCGAATACCTCGGCATGGCTCCATTCCCTACCGTTATCCATCAGAGCATGGACATCAAGGCCCGCGATCTCGGACTGAAGACAAATCCTTCCGCTTATGTGCACACGCTTCCCAATATATCGAGTTTCGTCGGCTCCGATACGGTTGGAGTGCTGATTGCCGAGGAGCCCCACAAAGCCGACAAGGTCCAGTTGATCGTGGACATCGGGACCAATGGCGAGCTGGTGATCGGCAACAAGGACATTCTGATCTGTTGCTCCTGCGCTACCGGTCCAGCGCTGGAAGGAGCGCGCATCAGTTTCGGGATGCGTGCGGCGCAGGGAGCTATAGAGCGGGTCAGTATCGATCCGGTTGATTACGAAGTGGATTATAAGGTTGTAGGACGGATTCCCTGGTTGAGCCAATCGGCGCCCGCGCAAATGCAGACCAGGGGCATATGCGGGTCGGGAATTCTGGACGCGGTGGCTGAACTGTACAGCACCGGGATCATTGCCGCCAGTGGTGCGTTCCGAAAGCATGTCGGGTCGCCGAGAGTTCGACTAGCCCCCCGGACAAATCAACCGGAATTCGTATTGGCATGGGCCGAAGAGACCGGCATTGGGAAAGATATCGTGATTACCCAGAGCGATATCAGGCAGGTGCAATTGGCCAAAGGGGCTATCCAGGCCGGGTGCAGGATCATGATGCGCAGACTTGGGATCGAGCGGCTGGAATGTATAAAAATTTCCGGGGCCTTCGGCTGCCACTTGGACAAACTGAAAGCTTTAGCCATGGGCCTGGTGCCCGATTGCGATTCCGATCGCCTGACGTTCATTGGAAATGCCGCGGGAGACGGCGCCAGAATTGCGCTTCTCGATCGACAAAAACGAGTGGAGGCGGACTGGTTGGCGGACCGGGTCAAACATATCGAACTGACGCTGGATGAAGGCTTTCAGCAAGAATTTATGAAGTGCATGTACTTCCCTTACATGAAAGATGGGACCCGGGTTTTCAAAAAAGCCCGGTAAATGAAATCGAAACGGAGCAGCCGATTAGTGGAATTCGAGGCCAAAGAAGTTCGAGTGATGGTTGACCCCGGCAACTGTGGTTTCCGGTGTTCAATCGTGGCCATTCGGCAAGCGAAGAAGAAGGTGAGAATCAGTATGCAATCGGAATGCCCCCACGTGCAGCGTCTTGCCGATCTGGTCGAGGTCGTCGATATGAATGCGCTGTTCCTTCCTGTGGTACGAAATCGAGTCTTCGACTTTGCGGCGATAGCGGCCTGCCACACCTCCTGCCTGGTTCCACTCGGGCTGATCAAAGCCGCCGAGGTGTCGCTTGGGCTGGCGCTTTCCCAGGAAGCGACGATCCGTTTTGTCAGCGGCCTGGAGAAAGAATCGAACAATACCGTTAAATACAAGGAGAATTGAGTGGCTAAGCAATTACTAGCAGATGCTTATCATGGAAAAGTAACTCCCCAGGTGCCATGGGTTCCGTATGTGGGTGTCCATGGCGCCTTCCTGATCAACGAGTCTGCGGATAGATATCTTCAGGACCCGCAAGTGCTGGCCAAATCGGTGGTAAATGCCGCGAAGAGATACAGGGCCGATGGCATTCCATTGTTGTTCGACCTCTCGGTCGAGGCACAAGCTGTCGGGTGTGCGCTCAAATGGTGGCCCGATAACGTTCCATCCGTTATGTCGCACCCCTGCTCCGACAAAACTCCGGCGGAGGCCGGACTGCAACACCAGACACGTGAATCCGGACGCTGGCCGGTAATTTTCGAGGCGGCCCGGATCGCCCGTCCTCAACTGGATGAACTGGATTGCTCCATGATGGGCCTGCTTTGCGGTCCCCTGACCCTGGCCTCTCACCTAGCCGGAGTGAGAATCTTTACGGATGTTTACAAGAACCCGGAAAGAGCGATGGAGGTGGTTGAATTTGCGGGCCGTGAGGCTGAACTTTCAGCCCAATTCTACCTGGAAATGGGCTGTAACATTGTCGCCCTGGTGGACCCCGTGGCCTCCCAGATCAAGGCCGACACCTTCAGGAAGTTTGTGACACCGAATGCACAGCCCGCTATACGGGCTATCCGTGAGGCGGGCGGGACTTCGTGCTTTTTCATTTGCGGCGACTGCAATAAGGTGCTCGAAGAAGTCTGCAAGATCGGCACTGACGCCTTCGCGGTGGATGAGCAGCTCAATTTGAGTTTCGTGCGCGATATGGCCCTGAAATACAAACGTGGTTTCAGCGGGAACCTGAAACTTACGCTTGCTTTGAGCCTGGGTTTGATTTCACCGCGCGAGGATGCGATAGCATGCCTGAGCGCCGGCGGCCAGACGGGGTTCACCCTCGCGCCGGGTTGCGACATGCCCTACGACGTTCCGGCGGAACGCGTGGAACAAGTTTGTGAAGCAAAAGAATGGTTCGCACAGTCCTATCCGGGTTATCCGCAGATATGAAGGAAGGTTATATGGCCGACAAGATTCAAATCGATGTACTCACGCTGGACAGTGTTCAATGCGCGGCTTGCGGCTACATGATGGAGTCGATCGCCGCAATGCCCGCGGATATTCAGGACCTGATCGAGTACCAGGAATGGTCCATCAAGAACAAGACCGGGATCGCAAAGTTTATGGAGCTTAAAGGCAAAGTGCTCCCGACCATCTGTATCGGACGAGATCTGGTTTTCCAAAGCATTATTCCCCAATATGAAGAATTGATTGATGAAATGGCAAAACGGGCCCCGACGGAAGCCATCAGGAGCAAGATCATCGCGCTTCGGGAAAAGGGCTTCGATTTTGACAAAGTCAAAGAAAATCTCGATCGGGCTGGATCCGGACAGTTCACCAGAAGCAACGCGAAGGATTGAACCGAAGCCTGTGCGGATTGCTTTCAACTCGAGGAGAACGCACAGGCTTATAAAGATCCGGATCAATGCACGAAGGAAGATCAGTATGAAAATAGAGGTGCTGGGGTCTGGCTGCAAGAATTGCGAGGACCTTTACAGGAACGTTCTAAAGGCGGTTGAAGTGGCCGGGCTGGGAAACCAGGCTGAAGTTACAAAAGTTTCCGACATAAAGTACTTTTTCAAGCTTGGGGTTTTAGTTACTCCAGCGCTGGTCGTTGATGGAAAGGTTCTCTCCGCCGGAAGGCGGTTAGACCCCGAAGAAATCCTGAATCTGCTCAAGTAAAAAGAAATGATCGCTTAGGAAACGTCCGAGTGGCATGGTCGAGAGGTCATGTCACAACGGAGTGGGAGACATAGAAATTTTCAACCTGTTCAGGCAAGAGGAAATGATCGGCGGGGAACGGCTCGATGGCATCTCAAATTGCGGTTTATCTCATCACTGGTTTTCTTGGAAGCGGCAAGACGACGTTTCTGAAAAGAATCATCCACTCCTTCCCCAAGGATCGCAGATTGATGATTCTCATGAACGAGTTCGGTGAGATCGGAATTGACGGGGCCCTGGTTCAGGATCGGGAAGTGGAAATCCTGGAAATCAGCAAAGGCTCGATTTTTTGCGTGTGCGTCAAGACCGATTTCATCAAGGGGCTTTACCGCATCGCACATGAGATAAAGCCTGATGTCATCCTGATCGAGGCAACCGGGGCTGCCAATCCAAAGCAGCTGAAGCAGGATCTCGTTCTGCCGATTTTTAACAATCGTTTTTTCCTGGTGGAACAGTTTTGCATCGTCGACGCCGTCAATTTCGCAAGCGCCTATGAGACGTATGCCTCAGTGGAAAAGCAGATAGAGACGGCAAGCGTCTTCATCATCAACAAGACTGATTTGGCCTCCTCCGAACAAATCCAGAGGGCGAAGAACCTCATCCTGAAGCATCGCAAAGACGCGGTGTTTGTTGAGACTACCTATGCTGCCGCTCCTCTCGGGATTTTATTCCCGAGTGAGCTTGCCGATGCAAACGATTCACCGGGCATACCTGATCCCGGTGTACTTTCCGAGAGCGAACTGGACGGAGTGATCGATAAGCTTCTCTTCCAACCCGGGGCAGACCTTACGCCGCCGGACCGCCTCGTTTCGAGAGTTTACACCTGGGCGGGTGATGCCGCGGGTTTCCGGACTCTGGCCGAACGCTTGCCTACGAGCATAGTGAGAGCGAAAGGGTTTCTGCGGGAGGGACCTTCCACTCTTCTTTTCGACTGGGTCATAGGCCGCTGGACCCTGCAGGAATTCCAATTGCCTGAAAGCCGGACGGACCTGATCAACCATATCGTAGTGATCGGTCCGCCGGAGATGATCGAGGACCTTGAAGCAGTGAGTAGAGAATTTCCGGGCATCTTTGTTTCGGCTCCAAGTTCATAGTCATACTCCAGATGTTCGGGCTGAGTACGGGAAACCCTGTTCTCGGTTCCGGGGGTAAGCCACAACGTCGGCGAAGAAGAAACAGAGGTAGCGCTGCTGTTGCCTTGTCGCGGAAAGGGCTATCGAGTTTCAAGGTAAGGTACGTTTTGGCGGTTATCGAACAATGAGGATGGATTTTGCGGAAGAATTACACGCTGGTTGATCAGTTCTTCGCCGAGATGGCCGGAACCTATATCCTGGTTTTCTTCGGGGTAGGTGCGGTCCACACCGCGGTTTTGACAGGAGCGCAAGCGGGACTCTGGCAAGTGGCCATTGTGTGGGGCGTTGCAATCTCTCTAGCCATTTACGCCATCGGGGCGATCAGCGGGGCGCATATGAACCCCGCGATAACCGTTGCTTTTGCCGTCTTCAGAAAATTTCCAATCCGCAAGGTCCCCTGGTATTTGCTTGCACAACTTCTGGGCGCCTTCCTTGCTGCCGCCACTCTTTATGGCTTGTTCCATGGCATCATTGCGCAATATGAACTCGGCAAGGGGATTGTGCGAGGCTTACCCGGCAGTGAGCTTTCAGGCATGATTTACGGAGAGTATTTTCCCCATCCAGGTTTCACCTCCTTAAACTCCTTGCCACTTCGCGTCAGCATAGTCCAGGCATTTCTTGGCGAAGCGATCGGAACGGCATTCCTCGCTTTTTTCATTTTCGCGGTTACCGATGAAAAGAATCCGGGAAAACCCGATGGAACTTTATTTGCAGTCTGCATCGGGTTAGCGGTCTCGATCATCATTTCGATCATCGCGCCTTTGACCCAGGCAGGGCTTAATCCTGCCCGGGATTTTGGACCCAGGCTATTTGCTTATCTTGTAGGCTGGGGCCGCATCGCCATTCCGGGGCCGCGTGGCGGTTTCCTGAGCGTATACATTCTGGGGCCCATCGTAGGCGCCGTGACCGGCGGAGGTGTCTACCAATTCGTCTTTCAACGAGTTCATCTATCCGCACCTTATACGGTACGGATTTGTGAGAAAGGATTATTCTCGATGAAAAAGAGAAGACTGATTCTGGTGGGAGGCTTTCTAGGCACAGGCAAAACTACCTTGCTCTGGCAGGCAGCGCGGCAACTTAAGGATCAGGGCCATCGGGTGGCTTTGATCACCAATGACCAGGCTCCCGAGTTGGTGGACACCGGCATTTTGAAGCAGGAGGGATTGGCCGTGGGTGAGATCGCGGGAGGCTGCTTTTGCTGCAAGTACGAGGATCTGGTAGGAACCGCGAATAGCTTGATCGAAGCGGCGGATCCGGACATTATCATTGGCGAACCTGTCGGCAGTTGCACGGACATCTCGGCGACGGTGCTGCAGCCTTTGAAGGACACGCTAGCCAATCAACTAGATCTGGCGCCATATACCGTGCTCATCGATCCCAATCGCCTGCGTGATGCCCTGGAGCACAACGCCCTCAACCTGCTTCACCCCAGCGTGCGCTACATCATCCGTAAGCAACTGGAGGAGGCGGACATCATCGTGCTGAACAAGGTCGATCAAATTTCCGCAGCCGAGCTACGAAAGCTGGAGAAGGAACTGCAGGATCAGTTTCCCGGCCGTCCCTTACTCTCCATGTCGGCTTTGCATGGACAAGGTATCCCGGCATGGCTCGAACGCGTGCAGCAGCCGACTCCGATGGGTCAGAAGATCGCGGATGTCGACTACGACACCTACGCCGAAGGAGAGGCTGTCTTAGGCTGGCTGAATGCCACCGCGTCTCTCTTGCCCCTGGAGCCCATTGATTGGGGAGCGTGGAGCTTACGGTTGTTGGAGACCTTGCGGCGAGGCTTCTCTGGCAAGTCTGCCGAAATCGCCCATATGAAAATGCTGATGGTTTCTGCGGATCACCAATCGTTAAGCGCCAACCTGACCAGCTCACAAGGGAAAGCGACCCTGCGCGGGCAGATGTACGGGAATTCTCCGGTTACTCTGACTTTCAATGCCCGCGTGCAAATATCCCCGGCGGAACTACATGCCGCCATCGAGGAGCACCTCAAGGCCGTGTGCGGGGAGACGATTCAGCTCCAAATCACCGCGATTCAGAGTCTTAGTCCCGGAAGGCCCCAACCGCTTCACCGCTACGCGAGAGTTGTTTAAAGCGGTTCCCCAGTTGGTGTATCCGATCTATCGAGGTGTCATCCTGAGGCGGAGTAAAGCGGAGCCGAAGGATCTGCTTTCAGGCGCAGGAGCAAAAGCAGATCCTTCGCTTCGCTCAGGATGACACTTCACAGTCACCACCGGATATACTTATTCGGGAACTGCTCTAGAAGAAGAGTGGAGTGCATCCATGGCCATGGGCATGCGCAAGCAGGGTCGCCTGACCCTTACTTGGACAAGGTCGGCTTTTTTGGTCGTGACCTTCATCCGTCCGAAGGTGAGGTTCGGGCGATGAATATTCCCGTAAAATTTTCTCGTAACCCCGGCAGCATTCGCCGGCCGGTTCCACGCCTGGACGAGAACCATGTCAAAATCGTCGAAGAAGCGACCGGGAGTAAAACGCTCAAGCAAACGAGAGGGGGGAATAAATGATCTACAACACTTTGGCCCTGGCGTATCAAGATGGAATCTGCCAATTGACCTTCAATCGCCCTGACAAGCGAAATGCAATCAGTTACGAGTTGATGGATGAAATGATCGCCGCGCTTGAGGAAGTGAAGAACCGTAGTGCTCAGGTTCTGATACTGACCGGCGCAGGCAATGCCTTTTGTTCCGGCATGGACCTTGAAAACCTCAAAGCGATTACCAGCCGTACGCCGGAAGAGAACATAAGAGACTCGCAGACGATGGCGCGGATGTTCCGCTCGATCTACGACTTCCCTAAGCTTACGATTGCCGCGGTCAATGGGCCGGCGATCGCAGGCGGATGTGGAGTCGCGACCTTGTGCGACTTCACGATCGCTTCGACGGCGGCCAAGTTCGGCTACACCGAAGTTCGGATTGGATTCCTTCCGGCAATAGTGTCTGCCTGGTTAGTGCGCCAGATCGGAGACAAAGCTGCCCGCAAACTGCTGCTCACCGGCAACATAATCTCGGCCGAGGAAGCGTTGACAATCGGTCTGATCACCGAAGTGGTTGAACCCGACAAACTCCTGGGCCGGGCACAGGAAATTGCGTTGCAGCTATTAAAGAACAGTCCAACCTCTCTGGTTATGACGAAGCGACTGCTCAATAGCTACTCTGATCGCGATCTCGAGTGGCAGGTGGATGCCGCGGTGGAAGCCAACGCTGCCATCCGTGCCACGGCTGACTTTCGTGAAGGTATCAGCTCGTTCCTTGAGAAGCGCGAGCCCAAGTGGACGGGAGGCAGCATTCCTGTCACCCGGAAAGTGAGTAAGCGATGGTGACAGGTGCGGTTGCTTAAACCGCACCTGATGCGGCTACTTGCCTGCTGTGACGCCTGGTGCGCGCCGCGGAATGAAGGCAATAATCAGAACGCACGCCAGTGCCTCGATCCCGGCGACAACATAGAGCCCGGTCGAAGCTTTACCAGTTATATCCTTAAGCCATCCGACAACATAAGGACCGACCCAGCCGGACAGGTTGCCAAGCGAGTTGATCAGCGCGATGCCGCCCGCGGCTGCTGATCCGGCCAGGAACATGGTCGGCATTTGCCAGAAGGGCGCGAAGGCGCTGAGCACGCCGGCAACACCCAGAATCAGCGCGGCAAAGCCGAGCACCGGAATCCCGGCAAAAACCCCGATCAGCACGAGGCCGGCAGCCGAGGCCAGGCAAGAAAGCCCGCAATGGTAACGCCGCTCAAGGGTGCGGTCGGAATGCCGTCCAACCAACACCGTCACAATGACTCCGACGATGTACGGCACCGCCGAGAGCAGGCCAATCGTCGTGTAGTCCTTCACCCCGAGGCCCCGGATGATCGTTGGTATCCAGAATCCAAGGGTCGGGTTCGCGCTGACAAGGCAGAAGTAAATGAGAGTAAGCAGCCAAACTTTCGGGACCTTCAGCGCCTCACCGAATCCATGCTTGCGAACACCTGCGTTCTGCTCGTCGGTCGCTAAATCAGCGATCACGAGTTGCTTTTCACGAGCGGTGAGCCACCGCGCCTCTGCCGGTTTGTCGACAAATATGAGCAGCGTCAGCAAACCCATGATGATGGACGGTATACCCTCAAGCAGAAACAGCCATTGCCAGTTGGCTATCCCGGCCCGACCCACCACATTGCCCATAATCCAGCCGGAAATAGGTCCGCCGATGATGGCAGCGACCGGAATGGCCCCCATGAAGTAGCCCAGCATCTGTGCGCGGCGCCTCGCCGGGAACCAATAGGTGAGGTAAAGGATGATGCCCGGATAAAGGCCTGCTTCGGCGGCGCCGAGCAGGAATCGGATAATGTAGAACCAGGTCGCAGTCTTGACGAACATCGTCGCGATGCTCGCGATGCCCCACAGAATGGTAATGCGAGCGATCGTCTTGCGGGCTCCGATCTTTTCCAGGAACAGGTTGCTCGGGATTTCAAAGAGCAGGTAGCCGAGAAAGAAGATGCCGGCGCCGAAGCCATAGACCGCTTCGCTGAAACTGAGATCTTTCACCATCTGCAGCTTGGCGAAACCGACGTTCACGCGATCCATCCACGCCATCACAAACAGCAGGATCAGGAACGGCATAATTCGTTTCGCGATCTTGAGGTAGGCTGCTTCGACCTGGACGACGGTCGCGATATCAGTGCTGTTGGTGGTTCCAACCGTGTTTTCCGTAGGGCTCATTGCTCGAATTCTCCATTGTGCGGGCGAGGCCCGCGCCTTTGCCGCGCGCAACTTTGGTGTCAGCGAGTGAGGAATCCCGGCAGGGCTCGCCGTCCCGGCATTCGCTCATCGCACTTCTCGGCCGATCGTCGATTCAGTTCAGTAATACTGTGGGCGTCGGTCGGCGAAGACGGGGATTCGCTTTCGGATGTCAGCCACGGACGCGAAATCCACATCGACGACGATAACTTCTTCCTTGTCTTCGGCACCCTGCGCCAAAATCTCGCCCCACGGATCGATTACCAGAGAGTTTCCGAAGAAGACATTGCCTTCATCTTTGCCAACCCGGTTCACGGCGATCACGAACATCTGGTTCTCGATCGCCCGGGCGACGTTCAAAGCGAGCCAGTGTTTTCCGCGCACCGTTGGCCACTCGGCCGGTACGAACAAAGCCTGTGCCCCGCCCAGAGCCAAAGCGCGAGGTAGCTCGGTAAAGCGCAGGTCGTAGCAAATAATCATGCCGACTTTGCCGACGCAGAGGTCAAAGATCGACTTACTGGTTCCAGGGCTGATGTACTTGTCTTCAGCCATCAGTCCGATGAGGTGGATCTTGCTGTACTTCGCGATGACATCGCCGTTCTGGTTGATGGCATAGGCAGTGTTGTAGACCTTGCCTCCGCGGGTTTCGGCGATCGAACCGCCGACAACGTCGACCTTATGTTGCTTGGCAAAAGATTTCAGCATCTGAACCGAGGGGCCGTCTTCGGGTTCACCAAGCTTATGAATCTGATCGAGTTTGTAGCCCGTCGTCCACATCTCCGGCAAGGACGAACAGCTCGGCCCCGGAGCGAAGCCCTTGCTCCATCATGGACAAGGCCTTCTTGCGATTGGCCTCGACGTCACCCAGAACGATATCCATCTGGATCAGTGCGGTTTTCATGCCTTCATCTCCAGTTCGAGCGCCTGAACCTCATAACGGTGTGCAATCTTGCGTTTCAGAATTGGGTCCTCAAGCTCCAGGTCCCAGGTCTTCGCAAATACGAAGCCCTCGTGGGTAGGTACCGTACCCGAGTAGATGACTGCGCCGTTGAGGTTCTGGTCGGTTTCCCGCTTGACTACATTGATCAGATCGGGGACGGACAGCAATGCCGTCGCAGGACCGTCCTGGTATAAACGTTTGCCTTTTTCGTCGGTGACCCAGGCCCGCAGGATCAAGGAATCCCAATGGTCACGCACCTCCTCGTAATCCCAGACCTGGTTGGCGACGACTTTCTCGCACATCTGTTTCGATTTCAGAATGCTGGTTTTCTCCAGGTCGCGATCCGTCTGGTCACTGCCAACGCTGACGTACGTCTTGTCCCCTTGCAGAAACAGAACGAACTCCACCTCTCCCGAAGTCTCTTTACCCTGTGACATGATCGTCGGGGCATCGGTAAGCAAGCAGATACTGACCGGGTAGACCGTGGGGGTACGAGGCGGTGCGATAACACCGATTTTAGCCAGCTCATCGATGTGCTCTCTTACCTTGGCCTGGTTACGGCCCGCATATCCGATGCAGTACACCCGGCTAACTTGCAGTTCGATCGACTGAACTTTGTCGCGTTTCACTAGAGAAACCTTCATCTTTATCCTCCATATAACCACCTGCCCTAAGGCTACGGCAAAAGGGAAACATACGCCACCCACCGACTATTTTGAGCCGTAGGTGTTTCGGTCATCCCTCTTTATTGAATGTGCGAGAAGATGATTGTACGCCAATCTCGCCGGCTTAGACGTGGTTGAGATTATTTTCGCTGGAGCATTTCAATGCTCGGCGGAAACCGCCCCGCGCAAACCTGCGCGATGAACGGCTTGGCTGATCAGGCCGCTTTGCCGAGCTTCGCTCAAGAACTGATTGAGTACCGGTAATCCTTCTTCTCTCCCTTTAGGTATTCCCGCCGCGAAATGCTCGTATCCCCAAGCCCCTTCCAGCACCTTCGAGCCGGGCAAGCTATCCGACAGTTCATACAGAATTGCTTTGTTGGTGGCAAACACCTCCACCTCGCCGGATTTGATCATCTCAACCGCTCGGTCCAAGGTCGGTATAACTATGATGTGCGCGTTCTTGAATTTATTTCCCAGGGTCTTTTCCGAGGTGCTTCCCGCGCTTACGCCCACCCGAACACCCTTTGCGTCGACATCTTCGGGGCGCTGGATGGCGCTTTCGACGGGGACCAGATAGCCTTGCTCGACCCGCAAAAACGAATCTGAAAAATCCATAGAGCGTCTCCTATCCGGAGTCGCATTGGTGAAAGTGACATCGACCGAGCCCGCTTTGACGGCGGCAAGGACATCCGCATTTTTTGCGAAAATGACAGGCTCAAACGGAACCTGCAGATATCGCGCGAACTGGCGGCCAAGTTCATAACCGACACCCCTGGTATCGGCCGCCGCTTTTCCTGGAATGATCGAGGTTGGACTTCCTTGATAGACGCCGACTCTCAGCTTGCCGGTCGGCGCCAGAACTTTCCTGGCGGAGCCGATACGATCGATTGTGACCGACGCCGCGGCTATCGCCATGCTCACGGCAAGAGCTGCGAGACCGATACGAAGGAGTTTCGTTTTCATCAAGGTTCCGCCTTTCTGTGGGTGTTCTTCATGGTGGAAGCGAGACCAAATTCTCCGGAGGTGAAGTGCATACGGATAGAGTACACGGACGTCAAATCGATGGTTGTGGTTTGCGCCGGTGAATTCAAGGGGTCGGCAAAAGGCTGCTCCTTGGCTAATCAGTTGCTCTTGCGGCCGAAGCAGCACCGATGACCAAAATGGTTCAGCGCAGGCATCTTAACTGTCGCCAATACGGTTGATGACGTTCGCAGAATCCAAGCCTTGGCCGGTTATAACCGCGACGATGTTTTCGGCGGCGGCGATTCCCATCCGGGTTACCGCGCCGCTGGTTTGACCGGCGATGTGCGGGGTGATCAGGACGTTGGAAACGGAGAGCAGAGGGTTGTTGGATAACGGTGGTTCCTCGGCCAGAGTATCGAGCGCTGCGCCGGCCAAATGACCGCTTTCGAGAGCCTCAGCCAGGGCGGCTTCGTCAACCAGGGCACCGCGAGCGGTGTTGATGAACAGGGCTCCGCGTTTCATGGTCGAAAAAGCCTCGCGGTTCATCATGGCGCGGGTCTCTTCCGTAAGCGGGCAATGTAAGCTGACGATGTCGGATTCAGCCAGGAGCGACTCGAGGCTCGACGCTGTTTCGGCCAGGGCGGGGTCGACCGACTGCGGCGTACGCGTGAAGACGCTGACGCGCATTCCAAGGCCGCGGGCAAGTTGAGCGACGCGCCGGCCAATCCGTCCGAAGCCGACGAGGCCAAGCGTCCGGGCGCGCAGTTCGCTCCCGTGATAGTTTCCACGATCCCACTGCCCACTCTTGGTGCGGCTACTTAAAGGCACCAGATCCCTTCCCAGCGCCAGCATGAAGGCCAGCGTCATCTCGGCGACCGCCGGAGCATTTGCTTCTCCAGCCACCATGACGAGGATCTGTTTCTCCGAGGCGGCAGCCAAGTCCACCGAATCCACGCCAACTCCATGTTTCGCGATGACCCGAAGCGCGGGCGCGGCATCGAGTACCGTCCGCGTAATCGGCGGGTTGCCGCGCATCAGGATCGCCTGCGTGGGCTGCCGCGCGAGGTCCTCGATCAGGCGCTGCTCGGTGATCTTCCCGGGCATCATGGTCAGGGTTGCACCGATGGCGGAGAGCTTTTCGACGGCCGCACTTACCAGTTCCGCCCCGGTCACGAGTACTCGGATCTTTTCACTCATTCCAGCCTCACCCTACTCACCGGCTTGTCGCCGGTGCCCGCAAATCAGCGCCCTTGGTTTCGCGCAACAGGAAGGCCGCCACAAGGGCGATGCCGTACGAAGTGAGCCCGCATAATCCCATCGCCTTGCCCAGCGGCAGGCTTGCCGTCAGCAATCCGACAGTACCGGGCACGATCGACGCAATACCACGGCCCGTGCTGAGCGTGAAGCCCTGTCCGGTAGCGCGAATCCTGGTCGGGAACAACTCCGAGAAAGACATCAGCATGCCTGAGGCTACGCCGCCCTGCAGCGCGCCCAGGAAGAAGCCGAGGATAAAAGTGGTGGTGGCATTGATCGGGGCGAACATGTAGATGCCCACGTTCGTCGCCTGGCAACAGAGGAAGATCATGAAGCTCTTCCGGCGCCCGATCCAGTCGCTGAGATAGCCGTAGAGGAAGGGACCGACAAACGATCCCAGGATGTTCAGGGCGAGATAGCCCGCAGTGGAGGAAATGCGCAGGTGCAGCACCGTCCGCATATAGGTCGGCAGCCAGGTGATCAACACATAAGCGCCGCCGAAGATTCCGAACGACAGGGTCGTAGCCGTAATCGTGTTCTTCAAGTGCGGCGGAACGAAGATCTCCCACAGGGAGGCGTTGGCGGTGTTGCTGGCCGCCCTTTGCCTGCTGGCTTCCACAAAGATATCGGAGTCGGGAACGAAGCGGCGTATGAACATCACGAAAATGGCGGGCAACAAGCCGATGCCGAAGAATACTCTCCACGCCATGTTCTGCGAAAAATGGAGGAAAATGATGGGCATCATTGCAGTCGAAAGGGCATAACCGACCGCATAACCGCTCTGAATGGAAGACGCCACGCGTCCGCGGAGGCGCGGGGCTATGGTTTCGCTGATCAGCACGGCGCCGACGGCCGCTTCGCCGCCGTAGCCGAGGCCCTGTATGGCGCGCGTAAACAGAAGCTGCCAGAAGGAATTGGTGAGGGCAGAGAGAAAGGTGAAGCCGGCGACCATCAGGATGGTGATCTGCAAAACGCGCACCCGCCCGATCCGGTCCGCCGCAATGCCGGCCAATGAGCCGCCCACGGCCGTACCGATCAGCGAGGCCGAGGCAATGATGCCCGCCTCCGGCTTGGTGATTCCCACAACTGCGATGAGGGTGGGCATCACCAGGGCGTAGATGGTAGTGTCCATGGCATCCAGGCCAAAGCCGCCAAAGCACGCCCAATACGTGAGCTTCTCGCGTTTCGTCAGATCGGAATACCAACCGAAGTGGCCACCCTTCGGACTCTGCTGCTGACCAGCTTCGGGTGCAAGCTTCTGTCCCTTGGTTCCCGTCATTACTGTCCCTTTCAGATTGGCCGCCTATCAGGTGAACTCGTCACGCCAGGCAACAGCAATCAGAGTTCCTGCACGGTCTTGGGAAAAATTCTCTGATAGGCCTCGGCATGCGTAATCTTGCGTTCCGTGCGCCGGCCAGCAATGTTGGCACGCTGCTCGGCGACGTTCTTGTAATATGCCCACATCCTGGTCTGGGAGGGGACGCACTGCATCGCCTTCCATTTCAGCTCCCACACCTCGCTGATGTCGAGCAGCGTATCCGGATGGTAGTCGCATAGCTCCGTCTGGTGGGGCTCGAAACAGTAGACCTGCGGCGCGGCAATATGCTTACCCCCGGGCCGGCCCGGCGCCTGGGCCACCATGCGCGCCTCCAGTGCCAAACGGCAGGTAGTAACGTGATCCCAATTCGAGGGATCGACCTGCGGATGGGTGAGAATGAATGCCGGCTGAACCTCGCGATAAACGTCGACCAGCGATTCCAGTACCTCCGGCCCCGGCCGCATCAGATAGTCCTGCTGGTCCAGGAATCGTACTTCGGCTCCGAGCACTTCGGCTGCCTTCAAGGCCTCGGCTTTGCGGCGCTCGCGAACGGCGGCGACCGAGATGCCGGGTTCAGCAGCGTAAACTTCATTGGATTCGCCGCGCTCCCCCGCGCTCAGGCAAACCACTACCACACGATAGCTATGCAATTTGGCGTGGAGCGCGATGGCGCCTCCAGCACGCCATACGAAATCGGCAGCATGCGCGCTGACTACAACCAATGATTTAGCTTCCACGTTCACCCTCTCCTGGTTACATCGATACAGCCAATTTGAGATCTGAAATCTACAGAGATCTGTACAAGGTTAGCCGCTTACGCCCAACTCGACGGCAAGAGGAGCGCATCGTGCCAGCCCCAAATCCACCGCTGCGGACGGCAGGGCATCCGATATGCCGTGATTCCGAGAGCTAGATGCGTCGCTCATAATAACATGCCACAGCCTGCCGGAAGTGCATGCTGGAGCCTGCTTGCTCCGGCATCGCGAGAACCCAGACGAGGCCAGATGCTGGTCCGGCGGGTGCACTGGTGTGCTGTCGCGATTGGTCGGAAAAACTATTTGTTTGCGGGATCGGAGCGACGGCCGAGAACAATTCCGAGAGGATATGGCTTCTCTGGAACCGCTCTAAACGGACTTGATCCGGGATCTCCACGACGTCCTTGAGCGCATCGCCGGTCACCCGGTGAACCGGATCAACAAAGCCGCCAGGTGAAGAGCGCCGAACCCCGACAATGACGGCAATTGGATCGTCTTACGGCCGGCTCGTCAGGTGCTGGCGCGCTCGGTAATTTGAAAGCCTACGTCGATGACCTTCCGTGTTCTGGGGTGTCCCGCCAGTCTCTCCAAAATCGCTTCCGCGGCCAGTCGTCCGATGGCGGCCCGGTCGACGCGAACGGTGGAGAGCGTCGGAAACGTATAGGCCGCGAAATCCTGATCGCCGAAGCCCATGATGGCCAGGTCCGCGGGTACCGACAAGCCACGCGAATGCGCCTCAGCCAGGGCACCCAGCGCCAGCGTATCGGTGGCGCAGAAGACAGCATCGAGCGGGTCGCCAGCGTCCAGCAGCCGGGCCAGGCCGACACGGCCCATCCCCAGGGTGGATGGCGGCAGCTCCCTGCTGGCGGGAACAGAGGCGATGCCACGTTTCGCCAGCGCTGCCAGGAAACCACGCTCTCGCGCCGAGGCATTCGGTTCATTCAAAGTCCAGACCAGCCCCAGATTCCGGTATCCATGTTTGAAAAGGTACTCGGCAACTGCTTCTCCGACCTTCTCGTGCGAGAGGCCGATGCGCATGTCCACCGCCTGGCGGGTCAGTTCCGCGCCCTCCTCGACCACCGGAACCTTGGCGGCGAGCAGCCGCCTGCGGGTCTTTGCCGAGTGCTCAATCCCGGTGAGAAAAATAGCGTCAGGACGGCGGCTGAGGATCGCTTCCAGAAGGTCCTGTTCACGTAGCGACTGAAAACCGGAGAGGCCGAGAAAGACCTGGTATCCCGCCTGATCAAGCCGGTCGATGAAGGCTTGAACGGTCAGGGAAAGGGTTGAGTTTGCCACCGTCGGAATGATCGCCGCCACCAGCCTGCTCCGGCGAGAAGCCAGCGCACCGGCCACCAGGTTGGGCACGTATCCGGTCCGTGCGATCACCCTTTTAACGGTCTCGATCGTGTTCCCGGCTACAATTTCGGGCCGATTGAGCACGCGCGACACGGTCATCGATGAAACTCCGGCGAGTTGCGCGACATCGCTGAGAGTTACACTGCCGGTCGCGCGACTCATACTGCGGTTGCTCATCGGGCGGTGATCCGAGTTGCCGTTGCGAGCCTTGTGGCGCTGGTTTGGAAGATGCGGGCCTTGGGACATTGCGTTTCCTGGAAGTGCAAAGAACGAGTTTACCTGCGTTCACTGCCGCGACAATATTCGTCAGTGTAACTTGCTCCGTGGACATCCTGATACAGGCAGAAGTCTCGCCCTCGACGGTAAGTTGCACTGATATCAAAGTCCCTTTCAAAAAAGCGTTTATCTTCTACTTTTGGGCCACCGTCCGAATCACAAAATTTGTTGACAATGTCCATGTTAGCGCTAAAATGTTTGCGCTATCAACAATTGTTAAAAGTTGGACAGTTATTTTTTTTAGCTTTTCGCAATCGGAGCTTTGGGGAAACTCACTGCTAAGCGAGAAAGGCGAAGCTGTGCACGAATCACACACGCGCAAGGTCGGATTGTCCGGATCGCAGCTCTGCGGCACGACGGGCTTTGCGCTGTCAGCACCGGCAGCGGCCCGGAAAGCCGCGGCGAACCATGGTGCGACTCGATGCGGCAGGTGGGAATCAGAAAATCCGCTGGCGATTCCGGGGGCACAATCGGCCGCCGAATCTGCGCCGCATTGGTTCGCGGTGTTTACCAGCCCGCGCCACGAGAAACGGGTGGCGCAGTACTTTGTCGATCGCGGGATTGAGTTCTTTCTGCCTCTCTATCACCCCACCCGCCAGTGGAAGAACCGCTGCACAACGCAGTTGGACCTCCCGCTGTTTCCCGGCTATATCTTTGCCCGTATCGAGCGCAGCGAGCGCGTGCGCGTGCTGTCGGTTCCCGGGGTCCTGAGCATCGTGGGAATGCAGCAGTCGCCGTCGTCGATTCCCGATGCCTACATCGAGGCCCTGCGTGAAGGATTGCGCCGGTGCAAGGCGGTGCCGCATCCCTGCTTGAGCGCCGGCGAGAGGGTTCGGGTGATCAGCGGCGCCATGAGTGGCATGGAGGGTGTACTTCTCCGCACGGCGGAAAGTCTCCGCGTGGTCATCACGCTCGGAGTCATCGGACAGAGCATGGCGGTGGAACTCGACGCGGCCGATCTGGAACCGATCGGGAGCGGTGACTCGGCGGGCGATCGTTGGACAGGTTCAGATAAGCCTGAGCACGAAATGGTAGGTCTACTCTTATGAAGAAAATCATCAATGATCCATGCAATGTTGTGTCCGACATGCTCGCGGGAATGATCGTCGCTCATCCGGAGCTCAAGCTCATTCCATCGACCCACGTCCTTGTCCGTAAAGATGCGCCTCTACCCAATAAGGTCGGCCTGGTGTCGGGAGGCGGCAGCGGCCACGAACCCGCTCACGGTGGTTTCGTCGGCGAAGGAATGCTGGATGCGGTCTGCGCCGGCGACGTGTTCACCTCTCCCTCCGTCGACCAAATGATCGAGGCGATTCAGGCCGTCCACTCCGGAAAAGGAGTGTTGATCATCGCCAAGAACTATACGGGCGACAACCTCAACTTCGACCTTGCCATGGACATGGCTTCGGCCGAAGGCATCAGGGTCGAGAAAGTCGTGGTCGCCGACGATGTTGCGGTCAAGAAAGAGGGCGGGACAACCGGAAGACGCGGGGTGGCGGGTACGGTGTTTGTCCACAAGATCGCCGGCGCGAAGGCCGCGCAGGGCGCTTCCCTGGACGAGGTCAAGGCGGTCGCCGTCGAGACCATCGAAAACGTTCGCTCCTTTGGCATGGCGTTGACGCCCTGCACCATACCGAGCGTCGGCAAACCGGGCTTTGAGCTTGCCCCGGATGAGATCGAAATCGGCATCGGTATCCATGGCGAAAAGGGGGTCAAGAGATCTCAGCTTTGCACGGCGAAGGAATTGGCGGTTGAGCTGCTTGAGCCGATTCTTCAGGATCTGCCCTACCGGGAAAACGACGAAGTGGCCGTCATGGTAAACGGTATGGGCTCAACGCCATTGATGGAGCTCTACATCCTGCTGAACGAAATCTCGAAACTGCTTGCCGCCCGAAAGATCGGCATTCACCGCTCGTATGTTGGCGAATACATGACCTCTCTGGAAATGGGCGGTTGTTCGGTAACCCTACTGAAGCTCACCCCGGCCCTGAAGGCGCTGCTCGATGCGCGCGCCAACACCCCGGCGTTCAAGCAGTTCTAGGTGAGCTGGGTCTGTCCATTATTCGCGCCTCCCGCGAGGCCGAAGGAGCATTGATTCAACATGAGCATTACGGCGGAAGATATTGTGGGCGCCATGCAGAAAGCCCAGGCGAAAATCATGGACTCGGTCGACTACCTCAACGAACTGGATTCGAAAATGGGCGATGGGGAGCACGGGTCAAACATGAGAAAGAGTTTTCTGATGGTCAAAGACAAACTTGACCAGTGGAACTCGGATGACCGGAGCGCCCTGCTGCAGACCATCGGCAAGACCTTGCTTTCATCGGGCGGGGGGACGGCTACTACGCTGTTCGGGGTTTTCTTCATTCAGGCCGGCTTGAATTCCGCAAAGTTCAAAGGCGATTGGCAGGCGGATTCTCTCGGGGAAATCGTCGGTGCTGCTTTCGAGAACCTGCAGCGCCGCAGCACGGCGCAGCCGGGAGACAAAACCATGATCGATGCGCTGGCACCTGCGGTCGCCACGTTCAAGTCCATGGCGGGCGCCGGGAATCCCTTGAGTGCCTGCCTCGAAGGAGCGGCGCAGGCGGCCGAAAAGGGCGCCGCCGATACGGTAAACATGATCGCCAAAAAAGGGCGCGGTCTGTACATGGGGGAACGCGGTCTGGGAACCCCGGACCCCGGAGCCGTGTCGGTTTCGCTGATCCTGCGCGCATGGGCCGGCCGTTGCGAGGGCGCGCCGAACCATGACATCCGGAACAGCGCGGCTCGCTGAGCGAAACGGCACATGCACAACCGTGAGGTAAGTGCGCGGAAGGCTCTCAACATGAGAGAGACCGAAGGGGAATCGTTTATGGCAGCAGCAGCACCCGCGAAGCTTTCCCAGGAACCAAATCTGGAACCAAAACATCTTTTGCCGGTATGGGTAGACACTGTCTTCGAGTCTTTCCTGGCCGCCGTCATTTCCGCGGAACTGCTGGTGATGTTCGGCGGTATTCTCAGCCGCTCGTTGCTCGGCTACGACTTGGTGTGGGGCCAAGAGGTAGGCGAGATCGCCCTGATGACATTGACCTATATTGGAGGAATCATTGCCTACCGCACGGGCGAGCACATGACGATCCAAGCGGTCATCGAACGCCTGCCCGACAGCTGGCGCCCCGCCATGCAAGCCTTGGAGGGCTGCCTGGTATTGGCCACGGCGTTGGGTGGGGCGGTTCTCTCGGGTCAAATCCTTTCCGACCAGTGGGAAATTTCGACGTCGATTCTGGGGCTGAGCTTGTCCTGGGTCTTCGCGCCTTTCGCCATTGGAATGTTGCTGCTGGCGACGTTTGCGGTGGAGCGCCTTTGGCGACTGCCACGCCGGCTGGTCTTCACCGTAGGCGCGGTGCTGGTGGCGAGCGTAGCGGCGTGGGCGCTCGCGCTGTATCTCACCGGGCCGTGGGGAGGTCCGGCCATGGTGCTGTCGGCCCTGGGGGTTTTCTCGTTGATGCTGGCCATCGGCGTGCCGATAGGGTTCGTGCTGCCAATGGTGTCGTTCCTCTATTTGTTCAGCACCAAGGCGGCGCCGCTGCAAGCTATTCCTCTGGGCATGCAGCATGGCATCAGCGGCTTCATCATGCTGGCTATTCCGTTCTTTATCTTGACGGGGTATCTGATGACCGAGGGCGGGCTGGCTCGTCCCTTGGCCGACTGGGTATGTGCGCTCGTGGGTCACGTGCGCGGCGGACTTTTGCAGGCTGTCGTGATCACGATGTACATCTTCTCCGGCATTTCCGGGTCGAAGATGGCCGATGTTGCCACGGTCGGCACCACGATGCGCGATATGTTGACGGAGCAAGGGTACGACCCGGGAGAAAATACGGCAGTGCTGGCCGCGGCGGCGATCATGGGAGAGACGATTCCGCCCAGTATCGCCATGCTGGTGATGGGCTCCATCACTACCGTATCCGTGGGAGCGCTGTTTCTTGCCGGAGTGATTCCGGCGGCGGTCATCGGCGTCTGCCTGATGCTGCTGATCTACTGGCGGGCGCGGAAATTCGGGTGGCATTTGGGCCGGAAGGCATCGTTCTCCGCGCGTGGAAGAGCGACCCTGCGGGCAATCCCGACCTTGCTGGTGCCGGTCGTGTTGGTCGTAGGCATTACGGGGGGAATCGCCACGCCGACGGAGGTTTCGTCCTTCGCTGTCGTGTATTCGTTTGTGCTCTCGATCTTTATCTATCGCAACATCAAGATCGGTGCCCTGCGGAAGATTCTCGCCCACGCGAGCACGGCTTCGGGCATGATCCTGCTTATCATCGGAGCCGGGGCCGCTTTCTCGTGGTCTCTCACCATTGCCCACATTCCCCAGGGCATAGCGAGCATGGTCATCCGGCTGGGAACGCATAGCACGACATTCCTGCTGTGTACGGTGATCACGCTGATCCTGGCCGGCGCCCTGCTGGAGGGCTTGCCCGCCCTGCTGATCTTTGCTCCGCTGCTCATGCCGATCGCTACGAGGCTCGGCATCAGTCCCCTTCAGTACGCAATTGTAATGATTTTCGCCATGGGACTTGGAAGCTTCATGCCGCCACTCGGGGTCGGATTCTATGTGGCGTGCTCGATTGGGAATGCCACCGTGGAACAGGCGACGCGACGCGTTCTGCCCTATCTCGCCGTCTTGATCGTCGGCCTGCTCCTGGTAACCTTTGTCCCCTGGTTCAGTCTCGTCCTGCCACAAGTGCTGCACATAAGCATCACGACGCAATAGCGTTTCCTGCTGCGGGCAACCTGCGGTTGCCTTGCCTTCGATGTAACACCGTGGGGTCGCCGAACAGTGCGGCCCGGACGGTTTCGCCCTGGCCGGCGAAGGCGGAAGACCGGCCGGCGTCACTTCATATCAGCGTCTTAAATACGATGGGAGGGTGTCGATTGTGAACTATTCGTTCTTCGAGAGAAATGCCGAAAAAGTCAGAAAGGTAATGAGGGAGAAGGGGATCGACGTCTTCATTCTTACTTTTCAGCAGAAGATTTCCTATGTCGCGGGCACATACCACAATGATTGGAACGCGGGCAATTGCGTGTTCCTCTGGGCCAAGGAAGATCCGACCCTGTTGGTCTCCATATCCGAAAAAGGCAGATTGATGTTCGAGGGGTACGTCAAGGACGTGCAGTTCTGGAACTCGGCCTTTTACGGGTTAAAGCCTTCGACATTCATCGACCGGGCGGTTGAAATTCTCAAAGACCATGGAATGGAGGGGGCAAACATTGCCGTAGAAGAACCGAGCATTTCATGGAAAGTATATGACGCGTTGAGAAAAGCTTTTCCGAACGCCTGCTTCGGCGACGGCGAAGACATGATCAATGACGTCATGATGAACAAAGATGAGGAAGAGCTGGAGTTGATGCGGCGGGTGTGCGCCATTGCCGATGCCGGCATGCAGGCGATCATGGACAACGCCACGGTCGGCATCACGGAAGCGGATCTGATGGGCTGCGCGGAAGCTGAGATGCGGAGATTGGGTTGCTCTTATTACTACACTCCGAATCAGTGCAATTTTGACAATCGAGTCATCTGCGATCATATCCCCACCGACCGCGTTCTACAGCCCGGCAACAAGATCTGCTTCGATCTGCATCCCGTATGGCACGAATACCGGGCCGATTATTTCCGTACGCTCAGCGTCGGCCAGCCCGATGCCAAGTACGCGAAGATGGCCGAGTTCATCACCGAAGTGGCTCATGAACTCAACGGCCGCCTGGTTCCCGGCGCCTCGACCAAGGACATCGAGATCTGGTTCCGGGAGCGCGTCCGGCAAGGCGGATACCCCGATCGCGCGATGAAGGATATCGGCCATGGAATCGGCACGGGACACCTCCCGCCGTTCTTCCTCACCGACAAAGAGTGGATCCTCAAAGAAAATACGATCGTCTCCATCTGCCCCTATATCTACGATCCGGGCAACTATTCCCTGCTGATGGAGTATTGCGTTCGGGTGTCCGAGAGCGGAGGACCTGAACTGCTGAACAAGCATCCCCTTGGGCTTGTGGTCGTATAGCTTTCCAGTTGCTTCGTCGATCAGTGCCACATCGATAGAAACCATTCCGGCCTGCCGGTGCCCTGGACAACAATCGGCACGCCCTTGTGGGGACCCATAATGCCCGGTGCCCACAAGGGCGTCTCTCGGGAACCCGGAGCGGCTCGGGACAGTGGACTGATCGGCCGGGTGAGTCGCAGTCACAACCAATGAAGTTGAATCTAGGAGGAGTGCAATGGATTACGGGTCAAGAATCGAGCGGTTCAGATCAATTCTGCAGGCGCAGGGGCTGCAAGCGGCTTTCCTGACGAGACGGGGCACACTGGCGTATTTCACCGGTGCATTCATTCCCTGGTGCAGCGCGTTATATGTCCCGGTCTCCGGAGAGCCGGAACTGATCACTCAGCGCTATGACATCGGCCGGGTCAAGGAAGCCTCGTTCATCAAGAAGATACGCGGCTGGGCGGCGGATGCCGACATCAGTTTCCCGGGCAGCGTCATTCAGTTGATGAAAGAACAGGGGCTGGAGAATGCCAAGCTCGGCTTCGAGATGGACACGGCCGAAGTGACGGGAGTTCTTACCGCCCTTGAATACATACAGATCACGACCGCATTCCCAAAAGTCACGCTCAAGAACGTGATCGGACTGGTCAACAGCGCCCTCGCAATACGCGACAACGAAGAGGTCGAGTTGTTGCGGCGGGCGGCCGAGGCGGCTGACGCTGCTATGCGCGGCGCATTTTCTTCGCTGTATTTGGGCATGACCGAAACGGAGTTGGCCGGCGTTGTCGAGTACGAGGGCAGGAAAGCCGGCAGCATGTTCAACTGGAGCGTGACTGGAACCGAGATCGGATCAGGTTATCGCCAGGCCTATGAGAACTGCTATACGGTCATTCCCAGCCACAAAAGGTTGCAGCAGGGGGATCTGATCACGATCGACCTCCATACGATGTATGACTTGTATCTGGCGGACCTGTCGCTCAACGCCGTCATGGGCGCGCCGAACGAGAAACAGAAGAAGCTTGCCAAGAACTGGAAGGCGCTCGCCGACCATCTTCTGTCGCTCATCAAGCCGGAGGCGAAAGCCT
Organism: uncultured Acidobacteriota bacterium; assembly: GCA_963786555.1. Taxonomy (GTDB): domain Bacteria; phylum Acidobacteriota; class Terriglobia; order Terriglobales; family Acidobacteriaceae; genus CAWBRT01. The sequence continues at coordinate 154,208 of CAWAZO010000011.1, read as the reverse complement.
GCGAAATCGCCTATAAGATGATGCAGAAGGCAACCGAACTCGGGGTCGAGAAGTTCGTGGTTCCTTTGTTTGGCCATGGACTCGGGTTGGAAGTTCGGATCCCCCCGACACTGACCCCGGAAAGCACGCACGTTCTGAAAGAGAACATGACGATGGTTGCGGTGCTGCAGTTCACCGACCCCGACGTCGGCGGCATGCGGCTGGAAGTTCCCGTGCTGATCACCCGCAATGGCGCCGAGTGCCTATGCAAGACGCCGCTTGAGCTGTTCGTAAAACAACTGTAAGAGAGCCGGCGAGAACAGGACGTTTCATGGACCTTGGACTCAAAAACAAGACTGTATTGGTTACCGGGGCGAGCGGAGGCATTGGATCTTCGATCGCCCGGATGTTTGCCTTGGAAGGCTGTTTCGTAGTTGTGGGGTATCGCCAAAACGCGCAAGCCGCTCGTTCGCTGGCCGACGAGATCAAGGCGCGTGGCGGCACTTGCATGGCCGCGCCCGTGGACGTGGGTGACGCCGGAAGTGTTCAGTCCTTTGTCAACCAATCGGTGGAGACCTTCGGCACCGTCGATGTCCTGGTCAACAATGCGGGGAATTTCACGGGTGTCTCTCCGATCACCGACATGCCGGTGGAGCATTGGGAATCGGTGCTGAGGACGCATGTCATTGGGACATTTCTCTGCACCCAGGCGGTTGCCCCCCACCTGAAGAAGAATGGCTGGGGCCGGATCATCAACATTTCATCCGTCCATGCGCTTTCCGGTGGGCGGGTGGGGATAAGCAACTATGCCGCGGCCAAAGGTGCGGTCCTGCCTTTGACCAAGGCAACGGCCAAGGAATTTGGCAGCTACGGAATCACTGCCAATGCCATCATTCCCGGGTTTATTGACGCGGGAATGTCGGAGAAACTGAAACCCGAGGCGCGCGCGGCAATCATCGCGCAGAATCCGATGCAACGGCTTGGAACTGCCGACGAAGTAGGCGCGCTTGCCGTCTGGTTGGCTTCCGTCCACGCGGGATACATTACCGGGCAGTTCATTGCCTGCGACGGCGGTCGTTTTGACTACGTTCTGTAGTGAATCGAGAAGAAGGAGAGAAAAACGTGACTCAGAAAGCAATTACGGTATGTGCTGCTGTTGTCCTGGTGCTTTCTCTAGGTCTCTCAGGCTGTCACCGGGGGGGAGGCCAAAAGCCGGAGGCGGGCAGCGCCCAGGCGGATAGCAAAATCGGCGACCAGCCGATCCAGTTGAATGTGGCGACCACATGGTCGACCGATGACTGCGCCCCAAACATCGCCCTCAACTTTTTCAAAGACCGGGTAACGGAGCTGTCAGGCGGAAAGATCACGGTCATTCTGCACAAGGGCACGCTCGGCGGGGAAAAGGATTTGTACGAGGCCGTGCGGTTCAACACGGTTCAGGCGGCAGCGATCACGACCGGACCGTTAGGGGGATACATTCCCCTGGCCGAGGTCTTGATGGTGCCCTATATCTTCAAAAATTGGGACCATGCGTTCACCATCGTCGATGGACCATTCGGCGAGGAAATCAACCGCCTTGGTCTCGAGAAGGGCCTGCGATTCCTCGGATGGTGGAGCATCGGCAGTCGCGAGATATACGGCAACGGCCCGCGGCCGATGGTTCCCGACGACCTGAAGCGCAAGAAGATTCGCGTGATGGAAACGCCATTCCTGGTTGCACTCTATAAGCACTACGGCGCCGTGCCGACGCCAATGGCGTACACGGAAGTCTATACGGCGTTGCAGCAGGGCGTAATTGACGGCGCGCAGGCGGGGTTGCCCAGTTACTCGGTCGGGCACCAGGAGGTCACGAAGTGGATCGCGCTGCTTCGCGAGAACCTGACGCTCGTGCCCTTCGTCGTCTCCGAGACATGGTGGAAGGGCCTGCCGCAAGAGGCCAAAGACATCATCATCGAGGCCGAAATCGAGACGCAGCAAAAAGCCCGCGTCCTTGATCAGCAGATGGATGGGGATCTCCAAAAGAAATGGGCAAAGGCGGGATCTACCCCCTATAAGCCGAATCGCGATGCTTTTGAGGCGAAGGCGAGGGAATTGTATCCGCAATATCGATCCATGCTCAAGAACGACAAGTGGTTCGACTGGATCGTCAAAGTTGGAGAGAAATATCCTCTCGCAGAGCTGAAATACTAAGCCTCTACGTTTATAGATCTCTCCTTATTTCTACGATAAGCGGTCCTTGGCCGCGCAGGTGGATCGCAGAACCCTGGTGGCTCGGCCTCGATACACCCTTTGGCGGCTGCCCTTGCGGCTGCCAAAGGGGACGAGCTCTCTTCAAACACGAAATCGACCATCCCTTGCGGACGGTTGATCCGCTGATGTTGAACGATAGCCATGTTCTAAGTTCTATTCAATCTCCAAGGAGGTACTCATGCTGACAAATTCCCAGGCGGCGATCAAGCAGTCAGAGATGTTCATCAACGGAAAGTTCGTCTCGAACTCCTCCCGAAAAATGATCCCGGTTGTGAACCCCACGACCGAGGAAGTGATCTCCGAAATACCGGCTGGTACCGCGGAAGATGCTGCTCGTGCGGTAGCGGCGGCCGAAGAGGCCCAGAAGAGCTGGGGCAAAATTCCAGCGATCAAGCGGGCCGGCTACCTGCGTGAAATCGCATCGGGGATCCGCGAGAGAAAAGACTTTCTTGCGCGGACGATTGTGGAAGAACAAGGCAAAATTCTTTCGCTTGCCCAGGCAGAGGTGAGCAACACCGCAGACTATATGGACTATATGGCCGAGTTCGCCCGGCGCTATGAGGGAGAAATCATCCCCAGCGACCGGCCGAACGAAAACATATTTCTGTTCAAGATGCCGATTGGGGTGATCGCCGGCATTCTGCCTTGGAATTTTCCGTTCTTTCTGATCGCCCGCAAGATGGCGCCCGCATTGCTCACGGGCAACACGATCGTCATAAAACCTAGCTGCGAGACTCCCAACAACGCGTTCGAGTTCGCTAAGATCGTGGCTAACTCGTCATTGCCCGCAGGCGTCTTCAACCTCATCAGCGGGACCGGCTCGGTCGTAGGCAACGCGCTGGCCGGCAATCCGAAGGTGGGCATGGTGAGTCTGACCGGGAGCGTGGAGGGCGGAATAGCCGTAATGCGCGCAGCCTCCGCAAATGTCACCAAGGTTTCGCTCGAGCTGGGCGGCAAGGCTCCGGCCATCGTGATGAAGGACGCCGACCTTGATCTGGCCGCCACGGCAATTCGCGCCTCGCGAATCATCAACACAGGGCAGGTCTGCAACTGCGCCGAGCGGGTGTATGTTCACCAGAGCATTGCCGGGGAGTTCATTGAGAAAGTGACCCGGGCGATGGAAGCCACCAAGGTCGGCGACCCGCTGAGGGACACGACGGAGATGGGCCCACTCGTCAGCCGCCAGCAGTTGGAGCAGGTTGAAGCCGCGGTTCAAACGGCCGTCAGCGCTGGCGCCAAGGTGGTCCTGGGTGGCAAGCGGATGTCTCGCAAAGCCGGTTTCTTCTTTGAGCCGACGGTGCTGTCCGATTGCAAGCAGGACACCGCGATTATGCAGAAGGAGATCTTCGGCCCTGTCCTGCCCATTACAACATTCAAAGACCTGGATGAGGCGATTGAGTGTGCAAACGACTGTGAATACGGCCTGACTTCTTCTGTCTACACCAGCAATCTGGACGTTGCCATGCGCGCCTGCAACGAGCTCAAGTTTGGCGAGACCTACATTAACCGCGAGAACTTTGAAGCCATGCAGGGCTTCCACGCCGGGTGGCGCAAGTCTGGGATAGGCGGCGCCGATGGTAAACATGGTCTGGAAGAATATCTTCAGACCCACGTAGTGTATGTGGACTACAACCTGCAAAAGAAGTAGGCGAGACGCAGTTCGCTTGCAGTGCTATCACCATCAGCCGCAGGCTGCTTGAAGTCCTCAGTTGCCTGCGGCGTTGGATCTATCCTGAGATGCTTGGGTTCAGCTCACGGCGCGATGCCTGAGCCTCGAGCTGTAGATCGTTTCCGGCTCGCCCATGGCGCCGAGCCAGGCCTGATACAGGTTGGCGGAGCGCTCGGCGAGCTGGTTACGGGACATCCTCAAGCGGACGATAGCAATCCGCGGCCAAGAACACGAAGCCGTATCTTCTGATTATGCGAGCCGCCAGTTTATCAAGCGTCCCGATACGCAGTTTCAAGACCTCAGCTTTGCTGAGACCAATCAGCGATAATCCGCACGACGCACCACACCCTGGGGCATCCGTAAGATTTCATCGCCCCAGTCCCGGTTCGGCCAGCGCGAAATCTGTCTCTGTTACATTGCCATCGCCGCGGTTTTGTTGGCGGCAATCGGTTTTGCAAAGAACGCTACGGCAAGTGACCCGGCAAGTCCGAGGCCGGCCGTCAGCAGAAAAGCGCTGGTAAACGAACCGGATCTTTGAACCAGAAAGCCGGTGGCGCTGGGACCGATGATGCCGGCGATATTGGACAGGAAGTGAACGAATCCGCCGACTCCGCCGACATTCTCGCTACGCACTGTGTCCTGGATAATCGCCCAGTAGCTCGATATGGTGGCATACATAAAGAACACGCCAATCGACATCAGAACGACTGCCGCGGAAGCCGATTGAGTGACGCCACAGAACCCGACGCTGATCGCAGAACCGATCAAACACGGAACAATGACCAGCTTGCGGGAGCGCATAAGATTCCCGGTGATCTTGTAGAAGTAGTCCGAGACGAATCCGCCGCCAGCCTGGCCGATGGCACCGATCAGCCACGGGATCATCGTGACGATGCTCATGTTCTTGAGGCTGACGTTATGGGCCATCACCAGGTAGCTCGGAAACCATGTCAGAAAGAAGTAAATGATGTAGTTGCAGGCGAAGAAAGCGAGCGCCGTCGATAGGATCGTGGGCTGCTTCAGAAAGAAGCTCAGAGGCTTGGCCGAACCTTGGGATCCGGATGCCTTCACCTGGCCGCTTTCAATCTCTGACAACTCGCCGGGCAACACGCGCGAGCTCTGGCGCGGCAGATCCGTGCTCATCGTCAACCAATAGGCGGTCCAGACAAGCCCCAGCAAAGTTAGTACGACGAAGGAATAGCGCCAGCCCCATTTCAAGGCAATGAAGCCGACGATAGGACCGGTCAATGCAGCTCCGAGCGGCATTCCGGCAATCGATATCCCCACCGCCCTGGCCCGTTCTTTGGCCGGGAACCAGTTGTTGATCATCTTGTTGGTACCGGAACTGATTGGCCCCTCGCCCATCCCAAAGAGCACTCTGAAAATAAACAGAGAAGTAAATCCAGTACTGAAAATGGTCAGGCCGCTGAAGATCGACCACCACGACATCGCCACCCCAAACATCTTTTTGGGGCCATATACGTCGGCAAAATAGCCGCCGATGAAGTTGAAGATCGCATAGCCAATAAAAAAGCTGCTGAAAATCATTCCCATCATTGCGGCGTTGAGATGAAACTCCCTGGAAATATACGGAGCGGCGATGGACAGCGCAGCACGATCGATATAGTTGATGAAAGACGCCACGAACAACATGAACAATATATGCCAGCGATACTTCATAAGACCCTCACCTTGGGAACGGGCAGAGACGACGAGTTACTCCACGGGATAAGAGGAGTGGCGGACGGTTGCGAAATCGTGCGAAGGAAGAACGACATCGACGTCCGCAATCTTGCGGAACGAGCGATAGTAATCTTCCAGGTCAATGTGAATACTACCGGCGATATAGCGCAGCTTCTGATCGCCTTCCCAGTTGGCGAGCAGGGGAATGTGGTCGCCTGGAATCAGATGAACACCCTTTTGAGTTTCGACCAGCACGCCCATCGAGCCGGGCGTGTGTCCCGGCAGCGTAATCAGGTGTACGCCCTTGGCGAAATCGTGCAGGTCGCCCTCAATCGGCTGGATCTGCGAGAACACATCCATCCATAGCGGCTGATGGCCCGGGAGGCCGACCTCGTACTGACCGTTCTGGACAGGGTTCGGCGCCACCGCATATTGCAATTCGGTTTTCTGCACGAAGAAAGTCGCGTTGGTAAACAACTTGCAATTGCTGACATGGTCCCAGTGCAAGTGCGTCAAGATAACGGTCTCGACCTCTGCGGGATCAACGCCGATATTTTCCAGCGCAGCACGCGGTTCCATTTCCGGCGTGCGCCTGACCGGCATGTGATACTTCGCCGAGGGATCTCCCGGACCGCAGGGGCCGGTATCGACCACAATCTTCTTTCCGTTTTCAAGCTCAATGACATAAATCAGGATGGGGAATTCCCCCTTTTCCCCTTGACGCCGCTGATGCAGAAAGAGCGACACCTCGAAATCTGGGAACACTCCGACCACGATCGGTCTAATCACCGGACAGTTAGGCACTTCTTTCTCCAAAACTGTATTTCATCGAGTTTCAGCCGAGGTTACTCCGAAGTCAAGATGAAACCTCTAAACAAATGCTTTACCTTAGATTCAGTTCTGAAGGTAAAGCCTGGTTCTCCGGCAATCAATGTTCCAGTAACGGCGATCCCGGCGTCGGTGCAGCCTGAAACTCCGTATCGAAATGACGGACAAAGCAACACGAGGGCAGTCGCCGGTAAAGTCCGGGTGCTTGTTTTCGAAGAGTTGCAGAGGGACTGGCGAGCCCCCTTTGTGGCCATCGGTTCTCTGACGACTCCCGGCTCCCGTTTTTCTTCGGTGACCGATCTCAATCCGCATCTTCCATGATAATCTTCTGGCACTCTGGATCGATCTCAGGTTATTCTACCCAAGAGCTCTGAATTGCTCTGGAGTAAGAAGATGATGTCTCGAATCGGCACGATAGCTTTGCTGGCGCTGCTCGGGACTCTTCTTGTTTTCTTTTTTCCGGCTGCTTGCGGACCGTTCACCGCAACCAATGGTCCGGCAACGGCCTTTCGAGCTGCTGCGGCATTCCTGGCGCTCCTGATGTCGCTGTGCAGCTCGTTGCCGATCGCCCTGCTGCAGCGATGCGCCTTCTGTCTCGCTGCTGATCCGGTTCTCCCTGGTGGCGATCACGGCAATTCGACGCCCTTTAGCCTCCGCTGCTAGATCTTCTCTTCGAGTCTGCTCCACCCATACTGAATCGTGTTCGGCACCGAAATCGACGAGTATTCCCGCTTGATCCATAGGCACCTTACGCCCGCGGGATTTATCCGTAGTTTGGCGTGGGGAGAATTTAATCATGAAGCGAAGTCTGATTCTTTCAGTGCTGTTCGGGGCGACTCTGACAATGGGTTTTTGTCTTGCAATCTGGATCAGGAGCTTAGCCTATCAGCCGCGCCCCGCAGCATGGAAAATCCCATTGAACGTGTTTTCATTCCCAGGCTTGTTGGCGTCGGCGCTGGCGTTTTCTTGCAAGAGCCAGGATATTCAGATCGGGTGTGAGTGGTACAGAACGCTTCCCATGTTTATTGCTGTGAACTCGCTTGCTTGTACAGCGACTTCATTACCCGTAGTACATCTGTTCCGCAGGCTTCGACGAAGGAAGTGATTTGCGAAAGCCTGCATCAATTCATTCGCGAGTCTCTCGCATGAGGAGGATTAGAGTGAAGGAATATCGAATGAAGTGGGCCGTCGTCGTGCTGGCAGTGGCGGCGATATTGACCGTCTCGGCTTGCAAGAAGAAGGTGGCACCTGCACCGCCACCACCGCCACCAGCAGTTCAGGCTCCGACCGCGTCCTTGACGGCCAACCCGGCTGCCATTCAGCAGGGCCAGTCAAGCACGCTTTCCTGGACGACCCAAAACGCCACCACGATAACCCTGGAAGGAATCGGGCGCGTCGGTCCCAGCGGCTCGCAGCTGGTGGTGCCCTCCACTTCAACCACGTATCGTCTTACCGCAAAAGGGGCCGGTGGAACGCAGGAAGCGACTGCCCGCGTCACGGTGACCGCGCCGCCGTCCACAACCTCTACTCCCACCACCACGGATCAGGATTTGTTTGCCCGCAGTATGAAGGACATATATTTCAATTACGACAGCTATGAGCTGAGAGCCTCGGATCAACCGACCCTACAGGCCGATGCAGCCTTCCTTAAGAGCCACTCCAATACCCGATTCACCGTCGAGGGCTACTGCGACGAGCGTGGATCCATTGAATACAACTTGGCGCTTGGTGAAAACCGCGCTAATTCGGTCAAGCAGGCATTGCTGCACCTTGGAATTTCCGCCGGCTCGATTAAGACCATCAGCTACGGCAAGGAAAAGCCGATTTGCACTGAACACAACGAAGCGTGCTGGCAGCAAAACCGCCGTGCTCACTTCGCCTACGGCCATTGATATTCAAGACGGGATCACACATTCGCGCATTCGCCATGATCTCCTTTGGAGACGAGCCCGCGACCGGCAAGGAAGCTGATTGAGGATCGTAGCTGAAGGCTGGAACGGCGGGGCGCGACGTGGCAGTCTTTGCGTAAGAAATCAAATCGCATCCACCTTAGGCGTTGCCAGCCGAAGGTGGATGCGAATCGTTGAGAGTCGACCTCGCCTTGCTGTTTAAGAGGGACGATGGTCACGGCTCGCCTTGTGATTCCACGATTTATGCAGCCCGAGTGCCCGCCTCGCCGGGCATCCGCGCTGGCTGCTCCTTCAGAATCGGTGTTCCGAGCGGGATGACGGCGCGGCCAAAAGTACCGTTCGTCACCTCAGCGAACGATACGTAGAGCGCCGCAAGTCCGGTCAGAATACCAACAAAACCCCCAAGGACTTTCGCGCCAGCCACGCCAAAATCGCCGGCCGAGAGCAGGAAGAAGGTGATCCATAACAGAAGGAACACCGTCCAGACGCCCTTGTTCGCGCGAAACGTGGATACCCACATGTAAAGGGTAAAAACGCCCCAGAGCCCCAACGCGACCGCAACCGCAACCGGCGCCGGCGCCTTGATCCAGCCCGCCCCGATGGTCCACACCATGAAGGCGTACCACCACCAGAAGGTCCCGTACGATGTGAATGCAACCATGCCGAAGGTGTTGCCGTTCACGTATTCCAGGATTCCGGCGATGATTTGCGCCAGGCCGCCGAAAGCGAATGCCAATGGCACCACGGCCGTGGCGCCGTCAGCCGGGATTACTCCCGCATTTACGCAACTCAGCAACACTGTCGTAAGTCCGAACCCGGCCAGCCCGAGTGGCGCCGGGTTGGCGATCTTTGGAAGCTGTTGTGGAGCTATGGTCAGCTCAGGCTTGATGTCACGATACGTACCCATAATCAAACTCCTTCTTTGTTGCCAATCAAGCCCTCACCGCCTGCAGTATGCGCAATCCACGGGATCGCGTCAGAGACTGCTGCCCCCTACTTGATTCGCGAAGGGTTTTGGGGGTGCACCTTGTGTACGCGCTGATGCGCTACTACGCCGCCTTTCTTCCTTGGACCTGCTCCCGAATCGAGGTCACGACACCGGGATTGGCCAAAGTGCTAATGTCACCCGTATCGAGCTGGTTGGAGATCGAAGCAAGCACACGGCGCATGAGCTTGCCCGACCGAGTCTTCGGCATGTCCGGCACAATATGCACGTGTTTCGGCCGCGCAATCTTGCCGATGTGAGTTTCAATCGCGGCAACGACCTTGGCCTCTATCTCCTTGCTGGGCGCAAAACCTGGTTTCAGAGCGACGTAGACCTCTGGCATCCGCCCCTTGACTTCGTCCATGACGGGCACAACCGCGGCTTCGGCCACTTCCGGAACCGTCAAACAGACCGACTCGAGTTCCTTGGTCCCAAGGCGGTGCCCGGCGACATTGATCACGTCGTCCACCCGGCCCAGAATGCGGAAATATCCATCGGAAGCCAGGACCGCGCCGTCGTTTGCGAAGTACGGCCAATCATGCCAATCTTTGCTCGCGGAGTTCTTGCAGTACTTCGTGTAGTACTGCTGGGTAAATCGATCAGGGTCTCCCCATATGGTTTGCATAATCCCGGGCCAGGGATTCCTGATGCAAATGTTTCCTGCCGCTCCGGAACCGGCTGGAACTTCGTTGCCGTGCTCATCGTAGATAACCGGGTAAATTCCAGGCATGCCCGGGCCCGCGCTTCCGGGCTTCATGGCATCGAGTGCGGGCTTTGTGCTGCAGAGGAAACCACCATTTTCGGTCTGCCACCAGGTGTCGACAATGACGGCCTCGCCCTTGCCCACGACATCGTGATACCAGTGCCACACTACCGGTTCGATTGGCTCCCCCACGGTGGTCATATGCTTGAAATGGTAGTTGTACTTCTTGGGCTCTTCCGCGCCGGTTTTCCTGAGCATGCGGATCGCGGTCGGCGAGGTGTGGAAAATGTTGACCCCAAGACGTTCGGCGATTCGCCACGGCCTTCCTGCGTCGGGATAGGTGGGGACGCCCTCGTAAATTACGCTGGTTGCAGCCACGGCCAGAGGTCCATACACGATGTAGGAGTGGCCCGTAATCCAGCCGATGTCCGCCATGCACCAGTACACATCCTCGGGATGAATGTCCTGAATGTACTTGGAGGTACCGGCCACATAGGCCAGGTAGCCGCCCGTTCTGTGCTGACATCCTTTTGGCTTTCCGGTGGTACCGCTGGTGTACATGAGAAAGAGCGGCGCTTCCGAATCCATGGAAACGGGATCAACTCTCCTGCCCGAGAATTCCTTCAGAACTTCGTCTGCGAAGTAGTCGCGCCCATTGACCATCGTTGCCTTAGAAGCGTTCTTCCCCGGCTCACGCCGCCAGACAAGAACCTTATCTACCTTCTGGCCTTCACTCTGTGCAGTCTGAACGGCGGCCTCTACGGTGGCGGATTTATGATCGACCAGCTCTCCGTTGCGATAGTAGCCGTCAGCGGTGATGAGCACCCGGCTGCCGGAATCGGCAATTCTTCTTCCGCACGCCTCGCCACTGAATCCGCCGAACACCACCGAGTGAATCACCCCTAAGCGTGCACAGGCCAACATGGTGATCGGCAGCTCCGGAATCATGGGCATGTGCAGCGTGACTCGATCGCCGGTCTTCAGTCCGGCGAAGTCCCGCAGCAGCGCCGCCAATTCATTCACCCGGACAAATAGCTCCTGGTAGGTGATTGCCACCGGCGCCTGTGACTCCGGCTCCGGCACACAAATCAGAGCAGCCTTGTTTCCGTGCTTGGCGAGGTGGCGATCCACGCAGTTGGAACAGGCATTGAGTTTTCCGCCAACGAACCACTTCCAAAACGGCGGTTTGCTGGCATCCAGCGTATTGTCCCAATACTTGTCCCAGGTCAGCATGTCAGCATATTCCCTGAAGCATTCCGGAAAGTTCTTTTCGTTGAACCTCTCCACGACCGCAGGGTCTGTGAGATTAGCTTGGCCAATGAATTTGGACGAAGGATAGAGATAGTCCTCCTCTTTCCAGTGAACCGCAATCTGCGCCTCAGTCGCAGCAACTGCAATCTCGTTGGTTTGGAGATCGGTCATGGCAATAGACTCCTTTCAAAATCACTCTGCCCGCGGGTCGAAGAGTTCGCGGCACGACGAGCAATTGTCCTGATGCATCGCTCACAAGAGGTGTGGCTCGTGCATCTTTCGCGTCGTCACGATTGGGGCGCGTCGGTAGGGCTGAGTAATAACAGGCAACCCGCCTGTGAACCTAGAGACCGAAACATGGAGAAGCGTTGCCTCATGGAGAAGCGTTGCCGATCGATGTGTCAATTGGCCAACCTGGACGTCATAGATAAACCTGAAAAGCTGGGCGGGGTTCTGCTGCTCTCGGGGCGGTGAACCGGGAATGCCATCCAGCACGAAGCCCTGACGCCTGGTTGCCCAGCAGCAGGAGCTCGCGATTTGTTCGGGTTGCCTGTAACAAAATTCCGTCAACTCGAATCGGACTAGTAGGCGTGTGCGACCGGACAAAGATGCGGACTTCTGCGCCCGCAGTCACAATGGTGCGGCAACGCCGGAGGTCGCTGGGGAGCACTGGAGTCCATCATGAATTCCGAGCAAAAAAGACTCAAAGAATCACGCGACAGGAGCGCGCACTGGAACCGGTGGGGCCCCTACCTTAGCGAACGCGCCTGGGGGACAGTGCGTGAAGACTACAGTGCGAACGGAGATGTTTGGGGCTACCTGCCGCATGATCACGCGCGATCGAAGGCCTATCGCTGGAACGAGGACGGAATCGCCGGCATCTGTGATCGACACCAGTATATCTGCTTCGCGCTGGCACTCTGGAACGGGCGTGATCCGTTTCTGAAGGAGCGCATGTTCGGCCTCACCGGAAACCAGGGGAACCACGGCGAAGACGTGAAGGAATACTACTTTTACCTTGACTCCACGCCCACACATTCCTACACGCCCACACATTCCTATATGATCAGCCCGACCATCGAACGAACCTTCAGCGGTACGCATGAGCCATCCGGCATGTGCAGGACATCGTAAAAAAAACCGTCGCCCTTATCCCACATGCTTGTGCCGTTGGTGCCGCGGTTGCACATGGCGCGGTTGAAACGCTCGAGCCGGAGTTGCTCAACCGGATGCCGGGGTTTCGCCGCCATCTGGAGTGGTTTATCGAAAACCGGCCCGATCTGACCGGCAATGTCGCATGCATGCGAACCGAGGGCATGGGAGAGCGCAGGTTGCTGTCCGTTCTCACAACCGGACAACTTACGTAGAGTGCTGCGTTACATGCTTGACGAATCCGAGTTCCTCTCGGAATACGGTGTCCGGGCTCTTTCGCGCTACCACGAGAAGCACCCCTATTTACTGCACCTGAACGGCGTGGAACACCGTGTCGATTACGAGCCGGCGGAATCGCGTTCGGGTCTGTTCGGCGGAAACTCGAATTGGCGCGGCCCCGTCTGGTTTCCCGTCAACTTCCTGTTGGTGGAATCGTTGCAGAAGTTTCATCACTACCTGGGGGATGACTATAAGGTCGAGTTCCCAACCGGCTCCGGCCACCGGATGACACTCGACGAAGTGGCGGCTCAGCTTTCGCGGCGGTTGAGCCGAATTTTCACCCGCGACGAAGCGGGCCGCCGTCCGGCTCAAGGTGAGAATGAGAAATTCCAGAACGACCCGCACTGGCGCGACTTGATCCTGTTTTACGAATACTTCCACGCCGATACCGGAAGTGGCTTGGGCGCGAGTCACCAGACTGGCTGGACGGCGCTGGTCACCAAGTTGCTACAACAGAGCGGCGAGGTCAGGCGCGGCGAAAGTCTTACGGCGATTGCCGCAGACTAACCGGTTTCGAGCAGAACGGAATACCAGTGCAGTCGCAAACGGTAATGCGAATTGCCGGTGATTACCAGCCGAGGAAGCGATGAATCGATTTGCCAGGAGAAGCCTGATCGGGGCGGCGGCGGGACTGCTTGCCAGTTTGGCCCTGGTGTTTACGCTTGGGCAACCACTCTTGGGTGTCGCATTGGGAATTGCATCCGGCGCGGCGTTTTCAGCCAGTTTGCCGCCGACGCGCGGCACTTATGTCGACAACCTGATGGCGGCTGGAGCGCTCGGCGTGCCGCTTTGGGGCGTGTTCAGCGTCATCGCGCTGCCGTTGCTTTCCGGTCAGATGCCGCAGTGGGGAGCCGAGCAGATGCGCCAGCATTTCCCATCGCTGGTCGGCTGGGTAATCTATGGCTCCGGCTTGGGGCTGTTCACGCAGGCCTTGAGCGACATGGCCGGGCATTTCTTTGGCCCGGAGGCGGCGCCCCGTCTGCCGTCGGCGCAAGAGAAAATTCGTGTCGTCATACTGGGTGGCGGATTCGGCGGCAATGACGACCGCGGAGTGTCTCGAACAACAACTGCGCGCGAACGCGCCGGTCTCGGTTACGCTGGTGAGCGAGACGAATGCACTTCTTTTCACCCCCATGCTCGCCGAGGTGGCCGGAAGCAGCCTGGAGCCTAGCCCTCCGAGACTTTGGTCTGGACCGCGGGCACGGCGCCGAATCCGCTGCTGAAGACACTGGCGGTCGAGAAAGATAAACGCGGCGCTCTCGTCGTAGACCGCACGTTAGCTTTGCCGGGCCACCCGGGTCTGTGGGCGCTTGGCGATTGTGCGGCGGTGAACGATGGCAAGACGGGCAAGCCGTGCCCTCCGACCGCCCAGTTTGCCTTGCGGGAAGCCAAGACCCTCGCCGGAAATATTGTCGCGCAGTTGGAGCGCCGGCCGACGCGCGCGTTCCACTTCGACTCGCTCGGCGCTCTCTGTGTGGTCGGTCATCAAACGGCGTGCGCCGAATTGACCGTGCCCTTTGCCCGTGAGCGATCCATGCGCTTTTCCGGATTGTTGGCCTGGATCCTGTGGCGAGGAATTTACCTGGCAAAACTGCCAGGACTGGAGCGCAAGATCCGCGTGCTGATGGATTGGACCGTCGAGCTTTTCTTCCCGCGCGATATTGTCCAGACGATTGACCTGAAGTAGGAGCGAACCGATGTCACAGGCGGGAACAGCGACCACCGTGCAACCGGGAAAAAGTATTGGCGCCTTGTGGTGGCTCGAACCTGGGCTGGGACTGTGCATCGGCGCGATGGGCGGCGCCGTGCAGAGTGCGCTGCTGGCTACCTCCGTCGGCCGCGGTGTGCTGTGGGGGATGATTTTCGGGCTTGTGTTCGGATCGTTTTTCGCCAAGCGCGCGACCAGTCCCGGGGCAGGATTGATCTGGGGACTGGCCTTCGCGCTGCTTGTCTGGCTGGTGTTTCCCGCCGGAATTCTGCGGTTGCCGTCCGGCTCCGGCCATTCCATTGCCATGCTGGAAGATGCCCGCCGCCAATTCCCCGAGCTCGTCGGCTTGCTGATCTGCCTCGGAATGCCGGTAGGGATAGCGCTCGGGATCTGGGGAGAAGCGCACTCCAGGATGCAACAGCCGAAATTCAGCTGGGGCCGGGCCGTGGTTGCCGGCGGATTGGCGGGCATCCTTGGCGGTTTTGTATTCGGCAGGTGGGTCTCCGCAGGAGACTATTACCCGCTTCTGGCCGGGTTCGGAGAACTCAGTTCGCGGAGCGCAACCGTCGGCTTGCACTTCGCGATCGCGCTGCTGATCGGCGCCAGCTTCGGAGTGCTCTTTCAGCGGGACGTTCGTGGTTACGGATCGTGCATGGGCTGGGGCCTGGGTTATGCAATCTTCTGGTGGTTCATGGGCCCGCTCACGGTGTTGCCAGCCGCGGCTGGACTACCGCTGGACTGGTCGCCGGAGCAGGCCAGCGCCGTCTTTGGCTCACTTGTGGGTCACATCCTTTATGGGCTGATCCTGGGTGTTGCCTATGCCACCTTCGACCGTATGTGGGTGCAATTGTTTATTCAGTCCGACCCGCTGAATCGCGAAGTGGAAGGACCAGGCCTGCGCCTGCTGCGTTCGCTTGAATGGGGGGCACTGGCCGGGTTGGTGGGCGGACTGGCTTCCAGTCCGATCATGTTGGCGACCGGGGTTTTGCCGACGATTGCAGGCTTGGACACACGGTTGTCCAACTTCAGCGGCTTGCTTATTCACCTCTTGGTGAGCGCGTTTATCGGAATGAGCTACGGCCTGTTGTTTCGCCATGAGGCTTCCAGCGTCGGGCTCGGGATTGCCTGGGGATGGCTTTTCGGCATGATCTGGTGGTACGTGGGACCGATGACGATTCTGCCGCTGGTGCTTACCGGCGTTTGCGACTGGAGCACGGATGCCGCTTCCGCTTTGCTCCCGTCCCTGATGGGCCACTTGATCTACGGCGCGATGACAGCGTTTATGTTTCTCTTGCTGGAAGATCGCTACACTCGCTGGCTGCTGCTGGATCCCCGGATCGCGGCGCGCGAACAGCGCCGCATTCGCCCGGTGGGCACACCAGCGCCCGCCTTGTGGTTTTTCGCGTTAGGCCTGGGTGTGCTGTTGCCGATCCTCCTGGGATGAGACGCTTACCTGCCTCCCGGGACTCACCGGCACGCCCGGCCGGCCGCTGCTTCCTATCTTCATATCATCATGGAAAAATGCCTCGCTCGCGCGCGATCGCCATGGCTCCAATGGCGGCCATGTCCTCCGTCCAACGATCGTCAATTTCCATGATTTCTCCCTGGAAAGAACTATCGTCACGCACCAGCGCCTGGAGAGCTTGCCGCATTACCTTCCTGCCGGTAATGACGATGGGGGTGTCCGGACTCCACCGCAGGGCGCTACTGTTCTTGAGAGCCGTAAGATCAGTCGCGAGCACTGCGCCCAGCAGGAAGTTGGCTCGCTGATTGGCATTGGTGGAGCTGAACATCTCCAGGATACGGACAGAAAAACATGCCCGGCCCAAGCCGACGCGCTCGGCGCAGCGGGCGCCCTCCAACAACGTGGGCTCGTCGAATTCCTGCGCGAACGATCGCCCCAGTGCTCCCGCTAAGATCGTATGACTGGTGATAACGTCCAGCAACTCTCCCGCTAAGGTTGTCAGGCACGCCGTAACCCGATTCTCGGCGTCGATGCTGATGAACTTGGAGTGCGATCCCGGAAGCACAAAAATTGCCGGCCCATGCAGCTTCAACTGCTCGATTAAGCCAAACGTCTCGACCTCTTCGCCGCGCATGATGTCCATCGTTTCATAGGTGCTGAGGTCCACGGCGGCAACGTTATTCTTGATTCCGGGAACAAACCAGATGGGCTGCTCGACAATGGCTTCGATGCGGCTCATGGTCAGGCCGCGGGCCAGCTCCCGGACACCGGCCGGAGCGATAACATGAGGCACCTCACAGAGCCCCACGTTCGAAGTAATCATGCCCGACGCCAGAATCAGGCCAACCTCACGAAGGGGAATGCCGGCGGTCTGCGCCGCTTCCAGGATCGCTTGCCGGACACCCATCTGGAGCTTCTGCCGGCTACCGCTAATCACCGTGTCTCGCACCCCTACGGCAGCAAAGGATTTGGCAAGCAGGCGTCCGTCCTGCCAAAGTTTTGCCCTTGTATTGCTGGTTCCGCTATCAATGGTGATGACCAACATAGGCTCATTTCCGATCGCCGGAGGCGAACCGCGTACCGGCAGGGACATCAACATAAATCCATGTAAACAATGGCGAAAGAAGTTTATATTATGAAGTTTACAGTATAGACGTCAGCGCGAATCCGCATGGCTTCACCCTGGCCGGCACAACGCTGTTTGTTTTTTGCCTGAAAGGTTTGCGAAATGTCCAGTGTGATCCTGAAGAACGTTGTTAAACGGTTTGGCTCGGTGACGGCGGTCGATAACCTGTCGATCGAGATTCAGGACAAGGAATTCGCCGTTCTGGTGGGCTCATCCGGATGCGGAAAAACAACGGCTTTGCGCATGATCGCCGGTCTCGAAACGGTGACTTCCGGCGAGATTTACATCGGCGATACACGGGTCAACGAACTGGAGCCCAAGGATCGCGATATCGCCATGGTCTTTCAGAACTATGCGCTTTACCCGCATATGAATGTCCGGGACAACATGGGTTTCGGACTCAAGATCCGTAAATTTACCAAGGAGGAGATCGATTCGCGGGTGCAGGAGGCGGCGGACATCCTCAATATCCACGAGTTGCTGGACAGGAAACCCAAGGAGCTTTCCGGCGGGCAGCGTCAGCGCGTCGCGGTGGGCAGAGCCATCGTCCGCAAACCCAAGGTGTTCCTTTTCGACGAACCGCTCTCCAATCTCGATGCCAAGCTGCGGGTAGCGATGCGTGCCGAGATCAGCAAACTGCACCGGCGGCTCGGCGCCACGATCATCTATGTGACTCACGATCAGGTCGAGGCGATGACCATGGCCGACCGGATCTTCATCATGAGCAAAGGCGTCCTGCAACAAAGCGGCGCCCCGATGGAGGTTTACTCGCGGCCAGCCAACCGTTTTGTTGCAGGTTTCATCGGTTCGCCGGCGATGAATTTCATCGACGCGACACTGGTTGCGCAAGAGGGTATCCTGCTAGTCGATGCCGGCAGCTTCCGGGTCAGAGCGCCTGAAACATTTTGCTCCCGGCTTGCGCCTTACGCCGGTAAACAGGTTGTTTTTGGCGTACGCCCCGAGGATATTGCTTTGCACGATCCCGCAACGGATGCCGGCGAAGAAAGAACCATGACGGCGCGGGCAGAAGTTGTGGAAACCCTGGGGTCGGAGATTTTTGTCCATCTTGCTTGCGGCGCACATTCGCTGGTTGCCCGGATGGAGGTTCCCGAACAGCCATTGAGCGTAGGGCAGACTCTGCAGGTGGACCTGAAGATGCTGAAGAGTCATGTTTTTGACAAGGAGACCATGCAAGCCGTCGTGTAGGCGTGAAAGAAGAAGGCTGCAGGTTTCAACAGGAAAAACGTTCCCGGCGATGCCCGGAACAGATTGTCCGGACAAGTCTTGTTTGAAGCTACATATTTCCGAGCTGTATTTCATCGATACTTGGAGGAGTTATGAAAAAGATACTGGTTGCAACACTGGTTCTTCTGTTTTCGCTCTGCCTATCCACGAGTGCTCTGGCTCAGAACAAGGAGATTCGCGTCCTGCTGGCTAACCATCCTTACGGCGATCTGCTGAAGGCCGCCATCCCCGAATTTGAAAAAGCTACCGGCATCCGGGTCAAAGTCGAAAGCCTGCAGGAAGAGCCAGCTCACCACCAAACTGACGACCGAGTTTGCCACCCGCTCGTCGTCTGTCGACGTGTTCATGACGCGTCCCCTGCAGGAAGGGAAGATGTTCTACAAGAACGGTTGGTACGAGCCGCTCAACATGGACTTCGCCGATTATCCGAAGAATGTCATGAGCGTCTCCACCTTCGGCTCCGAAAGTCTACATTGTTCCGCTGGTGACGGAATGGCAGGTGCTTTATTACCGGAAAGATCTTTTCCAGAAAGCCGGCCTCAAGGTTCCCACGAACTTTACCGAACTTGAAGCCGCCGCCAGGAAACTCAATTCGGAGAGCGTTGCAGGAATTGCCTCGCGCGGGAAAGGCGCAGCCGCGGTGACCCAGTTGTCGAGCTACGTCTATAACTATGGCGGACTTTATCTTGACAAGGGCACTGCTGTTTTTGATTCCAAACCCGCTGTTGACGCCATCCGCTTCTATGGCAAGCTGCTGGGCAACTATGGTCCCAAGGGCGTGACGTCGATGTCGTGGGAAAACATCATGCCGCTGTTCCAAGCCGGCAAGATCGCGATGTGGACGGATGCTTCCGTGTTCTACGGTCGAGATCGTCGATCCGGCCAAGACGCAAGTCGCAGCCGACAATGTCGGGATTGCCAACTTCCCGGCCGGTCCGAAGATGAACACGCCGTTTCATCGTGACCTCGTGGGGTATGGCGGTCGCCAAGCAATCGAAGAACAAGGATCCGGCGATGCGTTTCCTGCAGTGGGCGACGAGCAAGGAACTGGCGACCAAGGGGATGCTTGCCAACATCACGATGGCGCGCTCCTCCGTGTGGGAAGACAAGGCGGTATTGGCCAAGGTCAATCCGGGCCTCGTCGAGACACGCGCCTATGCCGCCAAGCACGGCAATCCGCTGGATCGCCCGTACATGAGTGCAGTCGGCGAAGCACGTGATCTGATCGGCGAACTGATTATCGAATCGATCAACACCAAGGGCGAGTCGCCGAATCTGGAAAAGATGGCGAAGGAAAAGGCCGCCAAGGTGAACGCAAATCCTTAAGGAAACCGGGGAATACGGTAAGTAATGGCTCTGCGGGATGGCAATATCGTGACCGATGTTGCCTTGCAATGGAGTTCCGGCCACCCGGTTGACGTTTGACCGGTGGCCGGTATTCGTTGAATGACTTTTTCGTCCAGGATGTTTGAAATCAGGGGCGCCTTATGATTCGGTCGAGCTTTGCAGAACGGAACCTGCGGATACTGTTCCCGCTTCCGGCAATCATTTTCGTCGCCTTGCTGATGATCTTTCCCGTTCTTTACACGTTGTTCCTGAGCTTTACCAACTGGAATCTCACGTCTGGAATGCCGTTGTCTTTCAATGGCATCGACAGTTACCGGCGGGTGCTTACTGAGCCACGTTTTCGGGATGCGGTTGGCAGAACGTTTGACTTCACTTTCTTTGCGGTGGTGATCGAGGGCTTTCTCGGCGTGGCCATCGCCCTCATTCTCAACCGGGCTTTTGTCGGCAAGAGCATTGCCAAGCTGCTGCTGCTGCTGCCGCTTGTCGCCACGCCGGTCGCGGTCGGTATCGTTTTCAATCTCTTCTACGACCCGACCATTGGGCTGGCCAATTTTGTTCTCAAGTCGCTGGGGTTGCCGCAGGGGCTCTGGGTTTCCAGCGCCGGATCGGTCATTCCGTCGCTGATTCTCGTCGATGTCTGGCAGTGGACGCCGATGATTACGCTGATCGTCCTGGCAGGCCTGGCAGGTCTCTCTGAAGAACCCGTCGAGGCGGCGCGCGTCGATGGCGCAAGCGAATGGCAGATCCTCAGGTATGTCACCATTCCGATGGTCATGCCGGTCATCCTGACTGCCGTGATCCTTCGGCTGATCGATGCGCTGAAGACTTTCGACATCATCTTTGCCATGACCGGCGGCGGCCCGGGCTATGCCTCGGAGACGCTCAATATCATGGGCTTCAAGTACAGCTTCGAATATTTCCGCATGGGGCAATCCTCGGTCATTCTCGTCGCCCTCTTCCTGATTGTTTTCTTGTGCAGTCTCGGAATCATGAAGCTGCGCGCCTCTTCCGAGATTTGAGCCGGATGAATCGCTTGTGGAGTCTCCGATGAACAAGAAACTCATCAACGAATATCTTCTTTTACCTTCTGGTCGTCGCGATTGCCCTCGTCGTCCTTTTTCCATTCCTCTGGATGCTGGCCTCGTCCTTCAAGACGCAGGTCGATATCATTTCCTGGCCGCCGAAATTCATCTTTTCTCCGACGCTGCAGAATTACCAGAAAGTCTTTGGAGAGCAGGATTTTCTGAAATATTTTCTGAACTCGACCATCGTCGGCTCGCTTGCCGTCGGCCTGTCGCTCGTCCTCGGGCTGCCGGCGGCGTATTCGATCTCGCGCTATACCCAGAAAAAACTGGCGGTGTTCATCCTGCTGGCGCGCCTGATGCCGGGGATCTCTTTCCTGATGCCGTGGTACATCATCTTTTCCCGCCTGAACCTGATGGACAGCTACGTCGCTCTGGTTCTCAGTCATATTCTGATCGCCTTGCCCATCGTGGTGTGGATCATGTCAACCTACTTCAATTCCATTCCGCGCGAGATGGAGGAGTCGGCGATGGTTGACGGCGCAACCCGGCAGTATGCCTTCTGGGCAATTATCCTGCCGTTGTCCGGGCCGGGCATCATCACGGCGACAACGCTGTCCTTCATCTTTTCCTGGAACAACTTCATGTTCTCGCAGGTACTTAGTATGGAAAAGACGAAGACGCTGCCCATCGCGGTGTATAACTTCGTTTCCTATGCCGAGGTCGATTGGGGCGGCGTAATGGCGGCGGCGGTGGCGATCATGGCGCCGGCTATCATCCTGACGATGATTTTCCAGAAATACGTCGTCAAGGGACTGACGATGGGTGCGGTGAAAGGATAAAGCCAGCTTGGCGCGATTCGTCCTGGTTGCCTGAATTACTGCGCCTGCCTGTTCTGGTAGCTGGAGATGTCGGTAAATGCCTGTTGCAGACTCCAGTAGACTTGCTCGTAAATCGGGTAGAGCTGTCGATAGCAAGCTACTGCGGTGGGCGCCGGCCGCACTGATTTTTCCACCGCAACCAAGTCCCCGGTATCGGCAATATCCTTCAGTACTCCTGCCGATAGGAACCCCAGTACGGCGGCCCCGAAGGCGACGCCTTCACCGATATCAGGAACCTGCAGCGTTTGTCCAAATACATCGGCCAGCATTTGCAGCCAGAATTCGCTGCGGGTGAAGCTTCCGCTCACTCTTATATCGCTGGCCGCTCCGGCTACCTGCTCCAGGACAAGCAGAATGCTGTTCATGCAGTAGCAGATGCCTTCGATGGTGGCTCTTATGAGATGGTTTCTGCCATGGCCCAACGTCAGCCCGAACAGTACCCCACGCGCATCGGCATTCCAGTTGGGTGCGCGCTCCCCCAGCAGGAACGGCAGCAGAATCAATCCATCCGACCCCGCCGGGACCTTACTGGCGGCTAGAGTCAGCAACGCATAGGGATCGACGCCGAGCTTTTGGGCTTCCGCCTGCTCAGCTTGGCCGAAGTTGTCGCGCAACCAACGCAAGACGATGCCGCCGTTGTTGATTGCGCCCCCCAGCACCCAGCGATCATCGGTGAGGTTATAGCACCAGGTCCGCCCCTTTTCGTCGGTTCGCGGGCGATCGGAGAGAATGCGCACCGCGCCGCTGGTCCCGATCGTGGCGCTCATCTGTCCGGGTTGTACGGCCCCTATGCCGACGTTCACCAGCACGCCGTCTCCGGCGCCGATCACGACAGGTAGTCCTGATGGCAGACCGGTTCGCTCGGCGGCTTCAGCACTCAGCGGACAGCTATAAGTAGTCGACACCACCTCAGGCAGAGAATCCGCGGCGATTCCCAGAAACTGCATCAGCTCCTTGTCCCACTCCAGGGCCAACTGGTTGTACAGGCCGGAGCCGCTGGCGATGGAGCGATCCATCACCCAACGGCCGGTCAAAAGCATAAAGGCATAGTCTTTAATCGATCCGAATCGCGGCGACTGCCGGCGAAGTTCGGGCTGTTGCTTCAGCAGCCACGCTATCTTGAGTAAGGGGTACGTCGGGTGCACCGGACAGCCGACACGACTGTAGACCGACAGGAGATCCAGTCCACTCATCTTCATCTCGGCGACCAGCGGTTGGCTGCGGGTATCGGCCCAGGACATGAGCCGGGTCATTGGACGCAACTTCCGGTCATAGGCCAGGAAACTATGGAAGACAGAGCTTAAGGCAATGCCATCCGGTTTGCGGTTGCGGCGCGCCAGCAAGCCTGAAAGTTCCTGCAACGCTGCCTCCATGGCGGCGACAATCTCGGCGGGATCTTGCTCTACCCATCCCGGCTGGGGAGTCTGCAACCCATACTCGCGAGAGGCTGCACCGTGGCACTG
The DNA here is from genome assembly GCA_963786555.1 of uncultured Acidobacteriota bacterium. Classification (GTDB taxonomy): domain Bacteria; phylum Acidobacteriota; class Terriglobia; order Terriglobales; family Acidobacteriaceae; genus CAWBRT01. Next base: position 131,262 of record CAWAZO010000011.1, on the reverse strand, counting down.
ACCGTCAGCCTCATAGGCGGCGACTCTGACGCCTGCTGTTCCAATATCAACGCCAATCCAAATCGGTCTCTTCATGCGCATCCTTGTTTGATTTTGCGAGGAAAGTCAGCCAAGCGGATCAGGGCCAGCAAGAATCGGCGGGACCTGCCTCTGCCCTGGCGATCTCTGGTTCTTTACGGCGCGGCTGCGGCGCCCGTCGGCTTGAGCCGGAACAAGGTTTCGCCGGCGCGCGGGATGACGGCAATGCCATCAGGCTCGCGGCCACGCCATTCCTCGGCGAATTTGATGCCATTGCTTTAAGGAAGCTCCTCGACGCGCGATCGTCAGGCCTTGACTGCCAGCTCCGCGACGTGGCGACGGCGGCGCTCCAGGTACAACGGAAAAGCCTCGGCCAGCTCGTAAACCTGGCGGCGGATGTGTCCCAGAACGTCGGCATTGGTCCGGTTGTTGAGCGCTTCGGCAATCCACAGGCCGATCTGCCGCATTTCTTTTTCTTTCATGCCGCGGGTGGTGAGCGCCGGGGTGCCGATGCGGATGCCGCTGGGCTTCATGGGCGGGTTGGTGTCAAACGGAATCGCATTCTTGTTCACCGTGATGCCGGCCTCGCCCAGAGCCTTTTCGGCCTCGCTGCCGAACATGCCCTTGCTGAAGACATCGACCAGCATCAGGTGAGTGTCGGTTCCGCCGGAAATGATGCGGAATCCTTCGGACGCCAGGGTCTCGGCCAGCACCTTCGCGTTGAGCAGAATTTGCCTGGCGTAAACCTTGAAATCGGGCTCCATGGCTTCCTTGAAACAGACGGCCTTGGCGGCAATGATGTGCACCAGGGGTCCGCCCTGCGCGCCGGGGAATACGCTGCGATCGATGGCGGCTCCCATGGCGGCATTCGCCAGGATCAGCCCGGCGCGGGGGCCGCGCAGGGTTTTGTGCGTGGTGGAGGTGACGATGTGGGCATGCGGCACCGGCGAGGGATGGACGCCACCGGCAACCAGGCCGGCAAAGTGCGCCATGTCAACCAGGTAGATGGCTCCGACCGCGTCGGCGATCTGCCGCATGCGGGCGAAATCGATGATACGGGGATAGGCCGAGCCGCCGCCGATGATCAGCTTGGGCCGCTCGCGCTCGGCGATTTTTTGCAGCTCGTCGTAATTAATGGTCTCGGTCTCGCGCGAGACTCCATAGGAGACGATGTGGTAGGTCTTGCCCGAGAAGCTGAGCTTGTGGCCGTGCGTCAGGTGGCCGCCATGGGCGAGGTCGAGTCCCATCAGGGTGTCGCCCGGCTGGATCACCGCGGCATAGGCCTCCATGTTGGCCGACGAGCCGGAGTGCGGCTGCACGTTGGCATACTCGGCGCCGAAGAGCTGCTTGGCGCGCTCGCGGGCGAGACTTTCGACCACGTCGGTAAACTCGCATCCGCCGTAGTAGCGCTTGCCGGGATAGCCCTCGGCATATTTATTGGTGAAAACCGAACCGGCGGCTTCCAGCACGGCTTCGCTGACGAAGTTTTCCGAAGCAATCAGCTCCAGGCCTTCGTGCTGGCGGGCTTCCTCGTTGGCGATGGCTTGCGCAATCTCGGGATCGACTTCACTCAGTTGGCGCGACATACGGTCGTTCATGAGGGCAGGCTCCTTGGTCGGAAATACCTACTTTACCCCTTCGGCGGGGCGTAGCCAAGCAGCTCAGTCGGCGAAAACGCCGGACGGACCGGCAGCGACCGGAGCTACTTCAGCAACCCGATCTCGCCGAAGTAGCGCAACGCGCCGGGGTGGATCGACTGGCGGTCGGGAGCCGCGGCAACCGTATGGGCGCTGGTTGTCTCCGCGGCCTGCGGCAGACGGGCGGCCATGAAGGCTTCGCCGCGATGCAGGGCACGAACCAGGCGATAGGCGATGTCGTCCGGCAGATCGGGCCGCGCCAGCACAAAGCTCCACGAGCCGACCGACCTAATGGCCGCACCCTGTCCGGGATAACTCCCGGCCGGAAGCGTCAACGGCCGCAGAAATGGATGTTTTGACAAAATGCGCGCGATCTCCCGCGCGTCGGGAGCGATGAAACGAGCCCCGGGTTGCGAGCGGGCAACCGCCAGGAATCCCGGCCAGCCCAGGCCGCCGCCCCACAGCGCCGCAGCGCGTCCATCCTCAACCATGGCTGGGCCGTCGCCGGCGTGTTCGAGGTAGATAGCCTTGAAGTCGCGATCCTGGTCGAGGCCGATGCCGTCCAGCACGTAGCGCGAAAGAATCACCAGCCCCGAGCCACTGGCTCCGAAGGCGACTGGCTTGCCGACCAAATCGTGGATGGTGTGGTAAGGGCTGTCGGCGCGCACGACGAACATGCCGGCCGTGGAATACATTGCGGCGATGATCTTGAGTCCGGCGGGCTGACGGGCATCGCCGGCCAGGGCCTGTTGCACAACCTCGCCCTGGACCAGCGCGATATCGACCTCTCCGGCCTTCAGCAGGGGAACGTTTTCGGTGCTGCCCCGGGTGTTGCGGCAACGCACGTCGAGCGCCGGCTCAAACCGGTTGACGGTTGCGGCAAAAGTTTCGCCGTAAACCGGGAAGCCGCCGCCGGGCGTGGCGGTCGCCAGAGTGACACTCTGCCGGGAAAGCGCAGCCGTCTGCGCCAAAAGAGACCCTGGGGCGGCAACGAGCAGGGCAAGAACCGCTAGAGAACGGCAGAGCGCTGCTGGCATGAGCTGTTTCTCCATCTTTAACTCTTTAATTCTTTGATTTGGCGATTTCACATTTGGTGTATCCGATTTCTCGAGGTGTCATCCTGAGGCGGAGCAAAGCGGAGCCGAAGGATCTGCTTTCTGACGCGGGACAAAAGCATCTCCTTCGCTTCTCCACCCCAGCAACGGCAAAAGCGGCCGTCGCCGGGGACCCTGGCTCGCTCAGGATGACACTTCGCAGTCGCCGCCGGATACACCTATTCTGAATCCGCTCTAAAGACGCGTTTGCGAACCCCGGCTATACGGCCGTGGGTGTTTCCTTGAGCAGCGTTGGACGCCCCTTTGGTGTTTCCAGCGCCGCCAGTTTCTCCAGCCGCTGCTGATGCCGGCCGCCGGCGAAGCGGGTTTGCAGCCAGACATCGAGGATCGCCTTGGCCTGTTTTTCGTCAAGAATGCGCGCACCCATGGTCAGCACGTTGAGGTCGTTGTGCTCGCGTGACATCCGCGCCTCGTATTCGCTGCTGATGTTGGCGGCGCGGATTCCCGGAGTCTTGTTGGCGGCGATCGCCATGCCAATGCCGCTGCCACAGACCAGAACCCCGCGCTCCGCCTCTCCGGTGGCAACCCGGCAGGCGACCGCGTGAGCAAAGTCCGGATAGTCGCAGGAGTCGGTGGAGTTGGTGCCGCAGTCTTCGACGGTATGGCCCAGCCGCTCCAGATGGAGTTTGAGTTTGTCTTTCAGTTCGTAACCGGCGTGATCGGCGCCCACCGCAATTCGCATAAGAGGATTCCTTTAAAAACCGTAGTTGCTGCCCGCAAGAGGATGCTAAATCTTCTGGCGGGCTGCTGAAAAACGGTTTTGCGATTGATCCAGCCCGCAAGCCCTTGCGGAACGACATCACGAAGCCCACATCCATAGCGCCTCGCTTGTTGCTTCGGCGCGTTTTTCAGCAGCCTGCTAGCGCCGCAGTCCATTAATTTTTGCCTCGGTGCGACGTATCCCGAAGACGGAAATCGTACCCAACTAATTCTTAAAGGTAGACTGCTCTAGTGTAAGCTGAAGCACAACGTAAAGTCAGTTCATGTTGCGCTCGGAAGAGCGGAAGACCCGAAGGAGGGCCTGCGATGGATCGCAGGTTCCGGCCGCTTGGTTCCGGCGGGTCTGAGCAGGGCTCAAGGGCCGACGAAGAGCGCGGGGAGAGTGATGATCAAAAGCAAGATTTCCTCTGACCAGGTACAGGCTTTCGTGCACCAGTACTGGCATGCCCTGATGGACAAAACGCCGGGAGAGATGGAGAAGCTGTACACCTACGATTCGACCATCTTCAATCCCTTCGCTCAGCGTACGGAGTCGGGACGCGTCTCGGCCGCGCGCAAGGAGCGGGAATACTTCGAGAACAAAACCAGTTTCCGCGCCGAAGTGACCAGTCCCATCGAGGTGATGCTGCTGTCGGATGATATCGCCGTGGCAACCTATACTTTCCGCTGGCAAGCCATCGGAGTGATGGCGGGCCTGGCGGGCAAACGCGTCGACAAGACGGTGCGCCACGGCCGGGCGACGGAGGTGATCGCGCGCGATCTCGAAGGCGTTTTGCGCATCGTGCATCAGCATCACTCCGACATCTGGCGCGATGCGCAAGCCGGTTTGACGCTCATTTCTTCGGGCTGCTAAACTCAAGTCTTCGACCAGCCGGGGTCTCCACTACGCACGCGCGTAGCGGAGGTGACGGTCCCGGGCAAGTGTTTCCCGGCCGTCCGCGCTCGTCAGACCGGCAGATCTGGGAAGAAGACCTGGAAAGACTCCCCAAAGGCGGCAATCGTCTTGCGCCTGGGGCTTCGAGGACCAATCGTGCGCTATACCCGGCAAGAACTGAAGCAGGATAAGTTTGCAGACAACGGCGGCAGAGGCCGTCCATTGGACAGTCGCTCATCGTAACAGCCTCATCAGCGGCGTGATCGCCCTGGTGGTGCTGGTGGCCGCCGCCGCCGGCATTTTCTGGTATCGCGACTACCGCCAGGCAGCGGCTGCGAAAAAACTTGGCGATGCCCTCGTCACCTATAACGCTCCTGTGCTGGCCGAGACGCGCCCAGGGAAGCCAGATGGTGAGCTTCTCCAGCGTTGCCGACCGTGCGATGGCCGCCAAGAAGCAGTTCTATGCTATCTCCTCTGAATACGGTTCTACGCGCGCCGGGCAGTGGGCCCACTACTTTGCGGCTCTGTGCGAAGTGGACCTTGGCAATTACGCCGTGGCCGAGGGGCAACTGAAAGACGTTGCCAAGTCCCGCGATATGGAAGTGTCGTCGCTTGGCCAAACTCGCGCTGGCTTCCGTCTACCGCAGCGAGAAGAAAGATTCGGATGCGGTCGCGATTTATAAGGAACTGATCGATCATCCGACCCTCAGTGTGCCCAAGACCACCGCGCAACTCGGCCTTGGCCGATCTCTACCAGGCGACGCAGCCCGCGGAAGCCAACAAGCTCTACGAGCAAATCGCCAAAGATGACGCCAAAGGCCCGGCGGGCCAGATCGCGGCACAGCACCAGAAGAGCGCCGCGCAATAAACGACTCTTTGGCTGGGTATACCGCTTTGGGCCTCCGGCACGTCGCCGGGATCGTAACGTCGCATGAACCGTGGCATGGCCAATTCCAGTGCGCGATCCATTGCCCTGATCTCGATAGTGCGTATCGTACGCCACGGATGCCCAACCTGCGCCGTAGCTTGCATTCTCATAGTTCGCGGTGTTCCACTTTTCCGCGTCGACAAGCGTGTCATCTGGGCAGTTTTTCCGAGGAGGCAATTGATGAAGAGTTTTCTGTTTGGCCTTGGATTGGGAATTGGACTGGGCATGTCTGTTTGCCCCGATGAGCGGAGAAGCTACCCGCAATAACCTGAGTGAACGTGCCAGCGATGTGGCCAACTCAGCGCGAGAGAGTTACGAGCAGGGACGTGATCGCGTGCAGCGCGGCGTGGAAGCCATTCGCAGCACCGCCGAGCGCGCAGTGGGTCAGGCTCGCACCAGTTTCAACGAAGCCACCGGCACCAACCTATAGACCGGATTGGAATCAGCTTTCCGTGAATCGGTCCACCTGACGAAGCCTGCCGCAGCACCGTGAAGCGGCATCGACGCGTCGACGCGACGGCAGCTCGACATCGCGCCGCTGGACGGGCCATCTCGTGGCCGGCCGCAACGGCAGTGCGGACTGATTGGCCCCGATGCCCAAGAGGCGGTTGACACTCGCAAAGCGCCCGCCAGTATTCTTATACTTTGCCCTGAAGGGAATTTTTCCTCTAAGAGGCGGTGCTTGGGCTGATGGGGGCTTCGGCGGTGGCTGCGGCTCCGGGAAGTGCGTTCTCGTTCCGAGTCTAGCCTGCAACTCTCTTCGCCTCATGCGGTTATAGACATCATGCTGATCCGCGTACAAGATCTGGAACTCCGGCGTCAGGATTTCGCCGAGGAGTTGCAGCCGGGCACTATCGATTTTGGGCGGGAGCTCCAGCAGTTCGGCGTCATGAAGGCGCAGCGGCCGGGCCGAATTGATCCGCGAGCATCACGGCGGACGCGAGTACGTCTCCGATATCCGGCTGGTGGGAGAGTTGGCTGGGCGCTTCGAGGTGAGCTGCGCACGCTGTCTGGAGCCGGTTCCGCAGGAGGTAAGCCGTTCGTTTGACCTGCTGTACCGTCCACTCGGCGTCGACCGGCGCAAGGAAGAAGTCTCCATCAGTGAGGCCGAGACCGAAATCGGCTACTATGAAGGCGAAGGGCTGGAGTTGGAAGATGTTCTTCGCGAACAGGTTCTGTTGGCCGTCCCCATCAAGACGGTTTGCCGGGATCGACTGCAAAGGTTTGTGCCCACGGTGCGGCCAGAACCTCAATGAGGGAAGCTGTACCTGCCAACCAAAGCAGGAAGACCCGCGCTGGTACGCGCTGCGCGATTTGAAGAGCCACCTGCACTAGCTTTGTTTCCCTATCGGGCGCATGACTGCGCCGATCGGGGCCGCGGCGGCCAGCCGCACGATTTTGGCCGGCAACACTAGTCCGGCACTTACGTCGTTCCCGGCGTGAAATCGGCCGGGAACACTGAAAGGTTTAAAGAAATGGCAAATCCCAAGCGGAGACACTCCCAGCGCCGCACTTCGATCCGCCGCTCGCATGACCACCTGACGGCACATTCGCTTTCCGAATGTCCCAACTGCCACGAGAAAAAAATGCCGCATCGCGCCTGCCCGAAATGCGGGTACTATAAAGGCCGCGAAGTTGTGGAAGTCGAAAAGGCAAGCTGACGTCCTGTGGCATGGATTCACCTTTAACAATTGCGGTCGATGCAATGGGCTCCGACCGGGCTCCGAAGCCCGAGGTTGAGGGCGCCATTCTGGCCGCCAGGCACTACGGCGTCCGCGTACTGCTGGTGGGCAAGGAAGACGTGATTCGCGCCGAGATGGCCGCGCATCCGGCCGCCCAGCAGTTGCCGATCGAGATCGTGCATGCCAGCGAGGTCATCGGCATGCAGGAAAAGGCGGCGCACGCCGTCAAGCAGAAGCGCGACTCCTCGATGCGGGTCGGACTGCGCCTGGTGCGTGAAAACCGGGCCGCCGGCTTTGTTGTCGGCGGGCAATACCGGCGCGGCCATGGTTACGGCCAAGCTGGTGCTGGGAGTTCTGCCCGGGGTGGATCGTCCGGCGCTGGCCGCGGTTTTTCCCACGGCGGCAGGCACCGCCTCGATCATGCTCGACGTGGGCGCCAACGTCGACTGCAAGCCCCACAACCTGCAACAGTTCGCGATCATGGGCGAGATCTACTTCCGCACCATGTTCGCCGGACGTTTCCCCAGGCGGATCGCCCGCGGGTCGGGCTTGCTCTCGATTGGCGAAGAGGAAACCAAGGGCAACGAACTCACGCGCGAGACCTTCAAGATTCTGAAGACCATGCCCATGAACTTCATCGGCAACGTCGAGGGACGCGACCTTTACAACGGCCACGTCGACGTCATTGTCTGCGATGGATTTGTCGGCAACGTGGCGCTGAAGATTTCCGAAGGGCTGGTCGACACGGTTCGCGCCATGCTGAAAGAGTCGCTGCAGGCAACGATCACTCGCCAGATGGGATACCTGCTGGCGCGGCGGGCCTTCCAGGACTTCAAGAAGCGGCTCGATTACTCGGAGTACGGCGGCGCGCCGCTGCTCGGCATTAAGGGTGTGGCGATCGTCAGCCATGGTTCCTCGAACAGCCTGGCGATCAAGAATGCCATCCGGGTGGCCGCTGAATTCGCCAGGACGAATCTGAACACGAAAATCGAGGAGCAGCTTCAGATCGCCGGTCATGCCTTGGGCCACGCCAATCACGCGGCGGACAAGGAACCACATCCTTTGATTTCCGGCTGAGCTGGCGGCTCAACAACACACCGAAGAACCCGCGCTCCTGAAGGGAAATTCAGCCGTGAGGATCGCAATCGACATCCGGCAGATGAGTGATTATGGCGTGGCCACGTACACCCGCAACGTGGTGCGCAATCTCGCGCGGATGGATCACGTCAACGAATACTTCCTGATCGGCATGGTCGAGCGGCTGAATGAAGTCGGCGAATTGCCGCCCAATTTTCATTGCATTCCCTTCGAAGGCCAGCGACGGCAATGACGAGCGGTTATTTCGATTTCCGCCGCACGGTGACGGGCTTCCAGTGCGATCTGATCCACTTTCCGCAGATGTTCTGGCGCCCGCGCATGACCGGGTGTCCCTATGTCGTCACGGTTCACGACCTGCTCGACTACATGTACCGCAACAATTCGCACTCCAGCTTCACGCGTACGGTGCGCTTCCACCTGACCCGGCGCGTGCTGCACGGAGCGGCGAAGATTTTCGCGGTTTCCAATTTCACCAAGCAGGATCTGACGCGGCTTTTCGATGTGCCGCCCGAAAAGATCGAAGTCGTTTACAACGCGCTCGACGACCGCTTCCTGCTCGGGCACGCGACCCCGGACGATCGCGCCATGATCGCCGAGCGTTACCAGGTGAACTATCCGTTTATTCTGTACGCCGGCCGGATCAGTCCGCACAAGAACATCGTGCGCATCATCGAAGCGTTTTCGGCGCTGAAATCGGCGCTGGCCAAAAATAATTACGTTCCCGATCTCAAGCTGGTCATTATTGGCGACCAGGTCTCCAAGCATCCCGACCTGCGCAGGGCGGTGATCAAAAGCGCGGTGCAATTCGATGTGCGCTTTCTCGGCTTCGTTCCGGTCGACGTGCTGCGCATCTTCTACGACCTGGCAAAAATCTTTGTCTTCCCGTCGCTCTACGAAGGCTTCGGGTTGCCGCCGCTGGAGGCCATGGCGCATGACACACCCGTGGTGGCGTCCAACGTGACCGCGGTTCCGGAGGTGCTGGGCAACGCCGCCGTGCTCGTCAACCCGGAAAATGTCTTCGAGATCAGCCGCGCGCTGTATCGCGTGCTGCTCGATCAGTCTCTGCGCGAGCGCATGAAAGCCGCCGGGCGGGAGCGAATCCGGCGCTACTCGTGGCAAAACTCCGTACGCAGCATCCTGGACGTTTATCAGTCGGTCGCAAGCCAATCCGCGGCTGCCGCCAGCCGCTCCTAGAGCGATTTTCACCCCAACGACGGCAAATGCGGCCGTCGCTTGGGACCCCGTCTTGCTCCCTAACAGACTGCGGAAAAACTCATAGAAGTGTCATCCTGAGGCCACGCCGGTTTTGGCGCGACCGAAGAATCTGCTTTGCTTTCGACGCTCGCAAACAGCAGATCCTTCGCTTCGCTCAGGATGACACTTCGCCGTCACCGCCGGATACACTTATCCGGAATCCGTTTTAAGCTCAGCTCCTGAGTAGGTGTGTCCCGACCTATCAAACTGTTATCGCTAGCGACGTCGAGCCATCCCCGCATCTGCTCTTGCCAAAGTGACACCACCTATAGGCGGTACGCTCTCTCACTTCTGAGCGAGAGTCTTCGCTTTGGTTGGGGTTCTTGCTGCTGATTTTTCTATCGGGCAGGAATTTCCAATGAAAATCCAGCTTTGTTCGATAAGATCAGATAAACATGCACGATTCACAAGGGCAACCCAGGTTGCTCTATAAATTTCTGACAGCCGGCTTTCTAGTGGCTGTAGCGGCCGCATTGCTACTGCCGATCTGGTGTGTCCAGCAGCCGCCTCTGCTTGACTACCCGAATCACCTGGCGCGCACCTTCGTGCTGTCGCACCTTTCGGACCCCGCGTATCAGTTTGGCGCAAATTTCCGCTCCGACTGGCGGCCGTATCCCTACGTGAGCATGGATCTGGTGCTACTGGCATTGCAGCGCTTCCTGTCGCCGGAGCTGGCGGGAAAGCTGGTTCTGAGCCTGGCGGTTTTGCTGCCTCCGCTGGCGGCGTGGTGGTTCCTGCGGCAGGTAAACCGCGGACATGAGATTCTGGCGCTGTTCGCGGGGCTGGTCTGCTACGACATTTTTTTCCTGGAAGGCTTCGTCAATTTTCAGCTTGCCTTGGCGGTCTCGCTGCTGGCGTCCGGCTGCTGGAAGCGCGACCAGGATTCGCCGACCTGGCGCCGTGGGGCGCTCACTTTTCTGGCCGTCATGCTGCTGTACTTTACCCATCTCATCGTCTTCGGCTTCACCGCAATTCTGCTGACCCTGGCGGCTTTCCTGAATTCCGGGACGGGTGAGCGCATCCGCAACACCGTGCGCACGATCCTCCTGTTCCTGCCCGGATGCGTCCTGTTCCTGTTCCTGCGCCCTGGACTGAACGAGCGGCGCGAGTTCGAGTTTCGCCTGTTACAAGACAAACTGGACGCCTTTTACCAGGTTCCGACGCACGGGTTTTCCGGCCGCGCCGATACCATTTGCGTGGTCTTGCTGGCGCTATGCGTGCCATTGGCCGTGTGGAGGAATCGCGAGCTGCGGCGCAATGGGCGCTGGCCGTGGGTGTGGCTGGCCTTTGCCGCCGTTTATTTCGTCATGCCGCTGAGTTGGGGGCAGACCTTCGATATCGACGTGCGCATTCTTCCGATGCTGTTCCTGCTCTGTTTTTGCACCTTCCAGATCGGACGGCGCCGGGCGCAGGCGCTGGCGGTGGTCGCGGTGATATTGCTTGGCGTCAGGGTCGCGGACGTGGTTGCGGGCTTCCGCCGCGAAGCTCCGCTGATGAACAGCCTGTCGGCTTCGGTGGCGGATATTCCCCGCAACGCCAGAGTCTTCCCGGTGGTGGAAGTCGCCGAGGACAATGATCCCATCCAGCGTCCCTTCGCGCACTATTGGGCTTACGCCACCATTCGCCGCGGAGCCTTCGCGCCCTACCTGTTCGACATTCCGGGACAGATGCCGTTGCGCATCACCTCGGCGCCTTATGCGCCGGACGGCTTCTGGGACCTCAAGTATCCGGATTCGCCCGACTGGCCGCAAGTGCGCGAAGAATACGACTATATCTGGGCCTATAACGTCGCCCGCTTTGCTCCCGCGATCGACCAGATTGCCGACACCGTGTATCGCGATGGCGACCTCGTGCTTTATCGCATCCGCAAGCCGGAGATACGGAAACAGCCGGCCCGACGCTTGCAGCGCGCCCACCTGGGCTCCATCGCCCCAACCGGCTAAAGGAACGTTGACAGCCTGAGCACTCGCACTGCCGGGCTCTACCTTCGCCATGACATCCTGACATTTGCGGATACACCTACGGGGGAACTGCCCTAGCCGCGTTCCTTCTGGAAGAGGTAGCGCCCGTCCTTCTGCGTCGCCATCAATTCCAATACCTTCATGAAGGCGCGCGCCGCGTGCGACAGGCTGGCGCCGCGCCGATAGACCAGACGTACCTTGCGTTCCATCTGCAATTCTTTGATCGGGATTTGCACCAGCTCGCCGCGATGGATTTCGGCTTCGACGGCGATCCGCGGCAGCAGCGCGACGCCATTTCCCATGGCGACAAACTGCTTGATGGCCTCGATATTCGGCAACTCGACCGGCATATGCAGGGCCGTCTTGTGCTTGGCGAAAGCCTGAAGAACCTTTTCGCGATAGGGCGAGCGCACATTGTGAGCGACGAAAAACTCGGCGCCCAGTTCGCGGATGCTGACCTCCTGCGAGGTCGCCAGCGGATGACCCGGATAGACGACGAAGGCCAGCTCGTCGATATAAACAATGATGGAGGTGAGCTGCTCGTCATCCGGACGGAACGACAGCATGCCGAGCTCGACATGATGGTTCACCACCGAGCGGGCGACGTCGGAGGCCAGGGAGCGCTGCACTTCGATGTGAATGGTGGGATGGAGCCGCCGGAAACGATGCAGCGCAACCAGCAGGTACAACACCGTGAACTCGTTGGCGGCAATGCTCACCTTGCCGTGTTGCAGCTCTCGCAGCTCGCGCAGCGCGTCGCGCGCACGGCCGCGCAGGTTCAGCAGCTCCTCGGCATACTTCAGCAACAGGGCTCCGGCATCGGTGACGGCGCCATCGCGCGACGAGCGCTCGAAGAGAGTCTCGCCCAGCTCGTCTTCCAGTTTGCTGATGGTTTGACTCACCGCCGACTGCGTCCGGTGCAGCCGTCCGGCCGCGCGCGAAAAGCCCTTTTCCTCGACCACCGCGAGGAACGTCTCCAACTGAAAAAGATCCATCGTCGCCTCTCGCCCGGGCCGCAATTCTTGTCGTATTATCGGCCGCCCGGGAATGTTCGCGAAAATCTTATTAAATCATACAACCTAATACTATTGGAATAATAATAAGTTTGACTAATTAGCGCAAGACCGTGCAAAGTAGAAATCCAGATAGACCGAGTGGGGGGATTGGATCGTGGCGAATGAACGCGTACTGATTTTCGACACGTCCTTGCGTGATGGCGAGCAGGCTCCGGGATGCAGCATGACCGGGGATGAGAAGCTGCGGCTGGCGCAAAAGCTGGAAGCTCTCGGGGTCGACATTATCGAAGCTGGTTTTCCCGTGGCCTCGACCGGCGACTTCGAAGCGGTGCAGCGGATTTCGCGCGTCATGAGAAGCGCATCGGTCGCCGCCCTGGCGCGCTGCCGGCGGGAAGATATTTCGCTGGCATGGAATGCCGTGCGCGACGCGCGTCACCCGCGCCTGCACGCCTTTCTTGCCACCTCCGATATTCATCTCGCCTGCAAGTTGAAGATCACGCGCGAAGACGCCATGCGGCAGGTGGGCGAGTGCGTTCAATATGCGCGCTCCTTGTGCGAGGACGTGGAATTCTCGCCGGAGGACGCGACCCGCTCGGAAGTGGAATTTCTCTGCCGCGTGCTGGAAATCGCCATCGAGGCCGGCGCCACCACGCTGAACATTCCCGACACGGTGGGCTATGCAACTCCGGGCGAGTTCGGCGAACTGATCCGCACCATCCGCGTCGAGAGTGAGGGGCATTGAGAACGTGATGATTTCCGTGCATTGCCACAACGATCTGGGATTGGCCGTGGCCAACTCGCTGGCCGGCGTCGAGGCTGGCGCCCGCCAGGTCGAGTGCACGGTGAACGGCATCGGCGAGCGCGCGGGCAATGCCGCCCTGGAAGAAGTGGTCATGTCCATGCACGTGCGCAACGACCGCCTGCCCTTCGAGAGCGGCGTCAAGCGCAGCGAAATCTATTCCGCCAGCCGCATGCTTTCCGAGATCATCGGCTTCCAGGTGCAGCCGAACAAGGCCATCGTCGGACGCAACGCCTTCGCTCACGAAGCAGGCATTCACCAGCATGGCGTAATCAGCAATCCTCTCTGTTATGAAATCATGACTCCGGAGTCGGTCGGAGTTCCCGCCAATCATCTGGTGCTGGGCAAGCACTCGGGCCGGCACGCGCTGCTGATGCGCTACGAAGAGCTGGGCTTCCCGTTGACCAAGCAGGAGTTGCAATCGGCCTACGAGCGCTTCACCCAGTTGGCAGATCGTAAGAAAAAGATTTACGATCAGGATCTGCTTTCACTGCTGGCGGAGAAGCCGGTAATCTCGAACGAAGGAAGCCGCTCGACGGCGTTGATGCAATGAATCTGAAGATAGCTGTTTTGCCCGGAGACGGAGTTGGGCCTGAAGTGACTCGCGAAGCCGTGCGGGTGCTTCGCGCAGTCTCCGATGTAAACGGTTATGACTTTGAGTTTCGCGAATACCCGATCGGCGGCGCGGCCTTCGACGCCGAGAAACAGCCGCTTCCGCAGCGCACTCTCGACGGATGTCTGGCAAGCGATGCCGTGCTTCTGGGCGCCGTGGGCGGTCCGCAGTACGACGCTCTTGCGGTCGAATTGCGTCCCGAGGCGGGCATCCTCGGACTGCGCAAGGCGCTCGGTGTCTTTGCCAATCTGCGTCCGGCCATAGCTTACGAGGCGGTTGCCGACTGCTCTCCCATTCGCGCCGAAGTCCTGCGCGGAGTCAATGTGCTGATCGTGCGCGAACTGCTCGGCGGCCTCTATTTCGGCCAGCCCCGCGGACGCGACGAGCACGGCGCTTACGACACCATGCGCTATTCCCCGCAGGAGATTGAGCGCGTCGCCCGCATCGCCTTCGAGCAGGCCCGTCATCGCCAGCACCATGTGACCTCGGTCGATAAGGCCAACGTGCTGGAAACTTCGCGGCTCTGGCGGCAGGTGGTTACCGATGTGGCGCGGGAATATCCGGACGTGAGGCTCGATCACGCTTACGTCGACTCTTTCGCCATGCAGTTGATCTCGACGCCGTCGCGCTTTGACGTGGTGGTCACCGAGAACCTCTTCGGCGACGTGCTTTCCGACGAATCGGCGGTTCTGAGCGGTTCGCTAGGCATGTTGGGTTCGGCCAGCATCGGCGGCAAAGTTGGTCTTTTCGAGCCGATCCATGGCTCCGCGCCCGATATCGCGGGGAAAAACATCGCCAATCCCATCGGAGCGATTGCCGCGGCCGCCATGCTGTTGCGCTTCGCCGCCGGACTGCATCGCGACGCCGATGACGTTGAAGCGGCCATCGCGCTCACGCTGGAGAAAGGTTGCGTTACCGCCGACTTGCGGAGCGAGAAGCGCAAGACGGTAGCCACGACGCGCGAGGTCGGGGACGAAATCGAGCGGACGCTGACCGATCTGCTCAGCCAGCATCTTGCCTATCACGCGGTGTAATAGAGCGGTGTAATAGAATTTACGCGGTAAGGAAAAATGGCACAACCACGCACTCTGTTTGAAAAACTTTGGGATAGCCATGTCGTCCGCCATGCCGAAGGCGAGCCGGCTCTCCTGTTTATTGATCTGCACCTGGTGCATGAGGTCACGTCGCCGCAGGCCTTTGAAGGTCTGCGCCTCGGCGGCCGCAAGGTGCGCCGCACCGATCTCACGGTGGCCACCGTCGATCACAACATTCCCACCACGACCGCCGACCGCTTCCAGATTACCGACCTGATCGCCAAGCAGCAGGTGGAAGCCTTGCGCGCCAATTGCGCCGCGTTCGGCGTCGAGCTGTTCGATGTCGGCTCGGTTGAGCAGGGCATTGTGCACGTCATCGGGCCGGAACTTGGCTACACGCAGCCGGGCAAGACGATTGTCTGCGGCGACAGCCACACCAGCACGCACGGAGCTTTCGGCGCGCTGGCGATGGGCATCGGCACCTCGGAAGTGGAGCACGTGCTGGCCACGCAGTGCCTGCAACAGCAGAAGCCCAAGGCCATGCGCGTGCGCGTCGATGGCCGTCTGCCCGAAGGCGTAACGGCCAAAGATCTGGCACTGGCCATTATCGGCAAGATCGGCACCGATGGAGGCGCCGGCCACGTCATCGAATATGCCGGCGAGGCCGTCCGCGCGCTTTCCATGGAAGGCCGCATGACGCTGTGCAACCTGAGCATCGAAAGCGGCGCGCGTGCCGGAATGGTGGCACCCGACGAGACCACGTTCGCCTATGTCAAGGGCCGCAAGGCTGCGCCCAAGGGCGCGGGCTGGGATAAGGCGGTTGCTTACTGGCGCACGCTGGCCACCGACGACGGCGCCAGCTTCGACCGTGAAGTTTTGCTCAATGCCGCGGAGCTGACTCCGTACGTCACCTGGGGCACGAACCCGGGAATGGTTTCGCCCGTCACCGGACGCGTGCCGAACCCCCAGGACGCCGCCAGCGAAGCGGAGAAGAGCGCCCTGGAGCGTGCTCTCAGCTATATGGCGCTGAAGCCCGGCACCCAGCTTACCGACATCTCCATCGACCGCGTCTTCATCGGCTCCTGCACCAACGGCCGCTTGGACGATCTGCGGGCCGCCGCCCGGGTTTTGCGCGGCTACAAGATTCATCCGCAGGTTCACGCCATGATCGTTCCCGGATCGCAGGCGGTGAAGGCCGCCGCCGAGCAGGAAGGGCTCGATCGCATCTTTCTGGACGCGGGAGCGGAATGGCGCGAATCGGGTTGCTCGATGTGTCTGGGGATGAACCCCGACATTTTGCAGCCGGGCCAGCGCTGCGCCGCCACCAGCAATCGCAACTTCGAAGGACGCCAGGGCAAGGGCGGCCGTACCCATCTCGTCAGCCCGGCCATGGCCGCCGCCGCCGCCGTCGCGGGACACTTCACCGACGTTCGCGCCTGGCAATTCAAGGATCAGGAAAAATGAAACCGTTGCGTGTACACAAAGGAATCGCGGTGCCGATGCAGAAGATCAACATCGATACCGACCAGATCATTCCCAAGCAGTTTCTCAAGAGCATCGAGCGCACGGGGTACGGCGACTTCCTGTTTTATGACTGGCGCTTCCGGCCCGATGGCAGCGAAGAGCCGTCGTTTGTGCTCAACCACCCGGTCTACCGCAAGGGCAGCATCCTGATTGGCGGGCGAAATTTCGGTTGCGGCTCGTCTCGCGAGCACGCGCCGTGGGCGCTCTCCGATTTCGGTATCAACATCGTCATTGCGCCGTCGTTTGCCGACATCTTTTTCAACAACTGCTCCAAGAATGGCATGCTGACGGTGATTCTCAGCGAAGAGCAGGTGGCGGAGCTGGCGCGCCGGGCAGAGGAAAATCCGGGCTACGAATTGACCGTCGATCTGGAAAAGCAGACGGTATCCGACGATCAGGGCTTCCGCGCCGAGTTCGCGATCGATCCTTTTAAGCGCCATTGCCTACTGAACGGCTTGGATGACATCAGCCTGACGCTCGAACACGAGGCGGAAATTGCCGCCTACGAGAAGAAGCGCGTTCAGTTCTGAATAATTCGCGCAAGAACCCCGGCGGGGATTGGCGATTCGCTTACCCAGGCTAAAAGCTGTTGTCCCCACGACCGCTGGCGCAAGTTGTAACGAGTATCTTCGACCGTCACTAACACTGACGAGTCTTTATCCCAAGACGCTCCACTTCCGCCATGTGCCTTCGCACTGGTGATCGGGGCTGGTCATTCCTTGGTGGCCGCATTTGGGATTATTGCACCAGCCGAGACCAGTGATGGTGAGGGTTTTGCCATCTTTGGAGACGCGGCGCGGTCCGCCCCAGAAGTCGCAGGTGCCGCAATGGCCTTTAACAGAGGTTTGCATGACGTAGCCGTCACTCCCGCCGTGACCCACCATCGTTTCATGATGCTCCTCCGCGGCTGCATTGAGAGCAGTCCCGATCACGGTGGGACCAACAAGAGCTCCCGCCATGATTGCGCAGGTCTTTAGCATGAAAGGACGGCGCCCGGTTTTCATCGTACTCATTGGAATCTCCTTTTGCATCTCTAAATCGCTCACATTTTAGCGCTCGTGAGCGGTATTGCAAAACCAGAGCTGCATCTGCAACGAAAAGCAGAGTGAGAGCAATTCGTTTCCAGCCGGCAGAATTCAGGACAGCTTCGAGATCAGCGATGCCGCGTGGAACGACCGTTCGATGCGGTCGAGTTTGTCTTCGGACAGGGCGGAACTCAGGCTGGCGATCTGGCGCTGAACTTCGTCGAGCGCGCGCCGGATGTTGTCGCCGTTGGTGGCGAGGATGTCGCGCCAGACGAGGGGATCGCTCTTGGCCAGGCGTGTCATATCGCGCAAGCCGCCGCCGTAGGGAACGCGGCCGCCATTGCCTTCATCCAGTCTGAGTTCGTCAAGCACGGTGTTGGCCAGCGCAATCGACAAGAGCTGCGGCAAGTGACTGGTGAAGGCCAGTACGCGGTCGTGCTCTTCGGGCGTCATGCAGACGGGCGCGGCCCCGATTTTGCGGATCAACTCCATCCAGGCCGTGTGCAGCAGAGCAGGGTCCGGAGAAGACGGCGCAGGATCCGACCCGGGTTCCATCGGCGTGAACACCCACTTTGCCCCGCGAAACAGGTAGGGATCGGCTTGCTCGATGCCGGAGCGTTCCTTGCCCGAAATCGGATGGCCGGCAAGGAATCGGCGCGGCGCGGCGGTTCCGAACACGCACTTGGCGCGGGCGACAATCTCGACCTTGGTGCTGCCGGTGTCGGTGATGAGCGCATGGGCGGGAGCGTTTTCGGCGACCACCGGCAACAGTGCAAGGATCGAAGAAATCGGAGTCGCCAGCACGATCACGTCGGCATCGTGGAGCGCATCTCTCGACCGCCGGCGCGGCGCAATCGATTGCTCCCAGCCGGACCGCTTTTTCCAGGACTTCCGGCGCGTCGCTGCCGACGACTCGGCCGCGAAATCCCGAGGCCCGCAGAGCGGAGCCGAGCGATCCGCCAATCAGCCCGCAGCCGACAATCGCGATCTTACTGATTTGCATGCAGGATCTCGCGCCGCCGGGATGCGGGTTGGAGAGGCGCGGCGACCCGCGGCTGCACCCTGCGCACCGGCTCGGCCAGCCCTCTCATCAGTTTTGCGAACTCGGCGATGTTGAGAGACTGCGCGCCATCGGAGAGCGCATTTTCCGGATGCGGATGCACTTCCAGCAGAAGTCCATCGGCCCCGGCGGCCAGGGCGGCGCGCGAGAGGGCTGGAACCAGGTCGCGTCTGCCGGTGGCGTGCGAAGGATCGGCCAGCACCGGAAGGTGCGTAAGCTGCCGGGCCAGCGCGACCGCGCCGATGTCGAAGGTATTGCGCGTCTCCGCGCCCGAGCCCTTGATGCCGCGTTCGCACAGGATCACGTTGGAATTTCCGCCCGCCAGCAGATACTCGGCCGCCAGCAGCCATTCCTCGACGCTGGCCGCGGGATTGCGCTTGAGCAACACGGGCTTGTCCACGGTGGCCAGCCGGCGAAGCAGGGCGAAGTTCTGCATGTTCCGCGCTCCCACCTGCAACACGTCGGCGTACTCGCAGACGGTCTCGACGTCGTCGGTGCTCATGCACTTCGGTCACGATCGGCAGGCCGGTTTCTTCGCGGGCTTCGGCCAGCAGTTTCAGGCCCTTCAATCCCAGTCCCTGGAACTCGTAAGGCGAGGTGCGGGGCTTGTAGGCGCCTCCGCGCAGCATGGTGGCGCCGCCGTCGCGCACTCCGCGGGCCGCGGCCATCAACTGTTCGCGCGATTCCACCGAACACGGCCCGGCGATCACGACCGCCGTCTCGCCGCCGATCTCGACCTCGCCGACCCTGACGATGGTTCGCTGCTTGCGGGATTGGATCGAAGCGAGTTTGAAACGATGAGTGACGTTGATGAGCGAGTCCACCGCCGGCAGCAGGCGCAGAGATTTGTCGTCGTTGCCATCGAGTTTGGACTGATTCGTCACCACCACGATGCGGCTCGCTTCCCGCACAACATGGGACTGAATGCCGCGATTCTGGAGGGTGGAGACAACTCGCAGGACATCCTCGCGTGTTGCCGTATTTCGCATGCTGACCAACATGATGACTCGCTCCCTTATTTGTGCAGTTCCCGGCTGGTGTTGCAGGACCCGAGATACCTTAATTCCGCATTCATCGCGTGCAATGGCCCGACCACGCAGGCTTCCAGTTTTTGCTTCGAGGCCGCGACATCGAGGAAGAACCGGTACTGCCAAGGCGTGCCCTTGATTGGACGGCTTACCAGGCTGAGTAAATCGATTTGAGAGTTGGCGAACGGCGCCAGTGCGTGATAAAGCGATCCGGGCTGGTTCGGAATCGTCAGCGCAATCGTCGAGGTCGTGTTGTCGGCATGTACTTTCACCGCGGGCGACAGCAGGGCGAAGCGCGTGAAGTTGTTGCGAAAGTCTTCGATATGTTCCAGCAGGATCGAACCGCCATAGAGTTCGGCCGCCTCGCTGCCGGCTATGGCTGCTCGCGAACGGTCGCCGGCGTTGATCACCGCCTGCACGCTTCCCGCAGTGTCGTCGGCCACCTTGCGCAGTGATGTGCGGGTGGTTGGCGAAGAAGCGCTCGCACTGCGCCAGGGCCACCGGGATGCGATTCAACCTCGCGGAGATCTTCGAGCTTCGCTCCCGGAACCGCGATCAGACAATGCGAGATCTGGAGAACGGTCTCGTCGATGATGCTCAGTCCGGCATCGTAGAGCAGGTCGTAACATTGATAGACGGTTCCCGCCAGAGTGTTTTCCAGCGGGGCGACGATGTAGTCGGCGCGATTTTCGCGGATGGCGCTGAAGAGGGTCTCGAAATCCCGGCATTCGACGGGAATCGCACCGGCGGGAAACAGGCGGCGAACCGCGGTCTCGCTGAACGCTCCGCGGCGGCCCTGGAAGGCGACTCGCGGCGAACTTGAGCCGGCAACCGCCGGGTTCGCGGTGGTTGGGGCGGCGGACTGGTGGAGGAGTCGCTCACGCCCCGCTCCTCCTGAATGCGTCGCGATTCGCGGATGATGCTGCGGAAGATGGCCGCTACGCCCCGGGTATCGAGCGGACCCTGATTTTGCGAGCGCAATCGCCGGAGAACCTCCGATTCGCGGGTGCCGTCGAGCACCGGCATTCTGTGTTCCCGCTTGAGTTTGCCGATATCCTCGACGAGGCGAGCACGTTGGTTCAGCAAATCGAGCAACCTCTGGTCAATTTCGTCGATCTCAGCGCGCCGTTGCCAAATCTTTGGGGTCATGCGCCGATCTCCTCTCAAGTTTTCTTCTGATCATTTGCCAAAAACAAAAAAGCCGCGACCTTGTGAGTCGCGGCTTTCGAAGCTTTGCTGGTTTGGATCTTAGGTTTCAGTCACCCCAGCACACAAGCCTCGGTCGGCCGCCACTCTAAAGTAGTAGCGGTAAGCGTATCCGAAGCTAAATCGATAAGTGTGCATAGACGGAAACCGTCCAACCGGACATCAACTAACTTAGAGGCATTCGTTCGAAAAGTCAACTCCCCGAAACGTGTTACGCAGAGGTGTTAAGAGGATATCGGGCGCAACGCGATTGCTGCTCTTGTCTTCGGCAATTCTTCTGAACCGCGCAGCCGCCTGAAACAGCGATAAAATAACATTCACTCATTATGCGATCGCGCGCGGCTCGCGCGGATTTGTGATTCAATCGCAATCGCTTATGAAGATACAACAAATATAACTTTGACTAATTTGATGCGGCATAAGAGATTCAATGGATAAGGCTAGCCAGCTCCTGCCGTCTGCTGAGGCAGGATTTTCCCATTCCATCAGGCGCCTGTGCCACCGACTGTTGCTGCCGACGCAAGCGCGTCGTTTCTGGTATTGATCGCAAGCGGATTGTAAGGCGAATGAGTGATGGAGAAAAAAGATCTCAAGCATCGAAGCCGGGCTCTTACCGAAGGCTCTCATCGCGCGCCCGCTCGCGCCATGTTCAAGGCGGTTGGCTTTGGCGATGATGACCTGCGCAAACCTCTGGTCGCAATCGCCAACACCTGGACCGAGATCGGCCCCTGCAACTTTCATCTTCGCGAACTCGCGGCGGCGGTGAAGGAAGGTGTTCGCGCGGCCGGCGGCACGCCGATGGAGTTCAACACCATCTCCGTCAACGATGGCATCACCATGGGGACGGAGGGAATGAAGGCTTCGCTGATCAGCCGCGAAGTGATCGCCGATTCCATCGAACTGGTAGCCGGCGGCCACATGTTCGACGCCGTCGTGGCGCTCTCCAGTTGCGACAAGACGATCCCCGGGACGGTGATGGCGCTGGCGCGTCTCGATGTCCCGTCGCTCATGCTCTACGGCGGATCGATTGCCCCGGGGCAGTTTCACGGGCGCTCGGTTTCCATTCAGGACGTGTTCGAGGCGGTCGGCGCCAATGCCAAGGGCATCATGTCGGACTCGGATCTGAAGGACATGGAAGACCATGCCTGTCCGGGGCCAGGCGCGTGCGGCGGGCAGTTCACGGCCAACACGATGGCGACGGCCTGCGAGTTTCTCGGAATCTCACCGCTCGGCAGCAACAGCATTGCCGCCATGGCCGAGCAGAAACGGAAGGCCGCCTACGACGCCGGCATGCAAGTGATGGAGTTGCTCCGGCAGGACATTCGCCCTTCGCGGATACTCACGCTGGATGCCTTCCAGAATGCCGCCGCCAGCGTTTCCGCCTCGGGAGGCTCAAGCAACGCGGTGCTTCATCTGCTGGCGATTGCCCACGAAGTTGGCGTTCCTTTCACGCTTGACGATCTCGACCGTATCTTTGCCAAGGTGCCGCTGCTTTGCGACCTGAAGCCGGGCGGACGTTACATGGCAACCGATTACGCGGCCGCGGGCGGTTCCCGCCTGCTCGCCAAGCGTTTGTCGGACCTCGGGGTGCTCAACCGCTCCGCCATGACCGCCACCGCGCACACCATCGGCGAAGAGGCCGACAAAGCGCAAGAAACTCCGGGGCAGGCTGTGATCCGTACGCCGGACAAGGCGCTCAAGCCGAGCGGCGGACTGGCAATTCTCAAGGGCAATCTTGCTCCGGAAGGCTGCGTGGTCAAGCTGGTCGGGCACGATCGCCTTCAGCATCGCGGCCCGGCGCGAGTTTTCGAGTCGGAAGAGCAGGCCTTCGACGCGGTGCAGAAGGGCAAGATCAATTCCGGCGACGTGATCGTGATCCGCAACGAGGGTCCGCGCGGCGGTCCGGGAATGCGCGAGATGCTGGCCGTTACCGGCGCGATTGCAGGCACGCCTTTGACGAAGGAAGTTGCGTTGATTACCGACGGCCGTTTTTCCGGCGCGACCTATGGCTTCATGGTGGCGCATGTGGCGCCGGAAGCCGCCGCGGGCGGGCCGATCGCGGTGGTTCGGGAAGGCGATCCGATTCTGATCGACGCCTCGCGCCGGACCATTGCAGTGGAAATTCCGGAGGCGGAGTTGCAACGGCGGTTGGCCGCCTGGAAGCCGGGGCCTCCGCGCTATCGATCCGGAGTTTACGCCAAGTATGCGGCTGCGGTTTCGTCCGCTTCCAAGGGCGCGGTGACCCATGCGGGCCGCGAAGTCCGGGAAGTCCAACAGGCCTCCACGGTGGAGTGAAAGCCCGCTTGCGATCTTTCAGGTTCTTAATTCTGAAAACTTGGCGAGTGAACGTGCAGGAAACCGCCGGGCGGAGTTGCTATTTTTCGGCGGAAATCCGTTCCGGAAAGGCCGTGAGGGATTGGAGGGCATTCGGCAAAAGCGCTGCTCGCGGGGCCAAAGCAAAGGATTTCGTTGCGCCGCCGCGCCGAAATGTGATACCAATAATTTTTATATCAATTCATGGATTCCATTTCCACAAATCGCGTCTATACGGAGCCCAAGCCGGTGCTTGCCGCTCTCTCCGTGGAACCCGCCGTACGAATTAGCGTACGAGTTAACGTGCTAAGCATTATTAGCCCAATTTCAGGATGATGCCTTTGTAAGTAAAGTATTTACAAAAGGTCGTCATCCCGAGGATGACGGCCTTTTGAATTTCAGGCCGGTTTTTGCGGGCACCCTTCGCGAATGGCGCAGGAGAAACCAGATACAGCCAACGGCCCGTAAGACGGTGAATGAGAGCAGCTATTTTCGATCTTGGATGATCTTTACAGATCCGCGTTGATGAAACGGGGATCTTGATTGAACCGACCGGCAGGTCCAGCGCGGTGGTTCAGCCCGGCAAGGGGCAGGGTTCTTGCTTTTTATTTCCTCGGGGTAGTTTCCGGTCGCCGGCCGGGCCCCGATTACACTCAGGCGGAAAGGAATTAGTACACATGGCAGAGATTTTCTATGACGATTCGGCTGACTTCTCGCTGGTGAGAGCAGCCAAAGTCGCTATCGTTGGTTATGGTTCGCAGGGCAGGGCACACGCGCTGAATCTGCGTGACAGCGGGGTTTCCGTGCAGGTCGGTCTTCCCGAAACCAGCCGCTCGCGGCAGCGCGTAAAAGACGACGGCGTTACGGTCGATACGGTTGCCAAGGTTGCGGCCTGGGGCGATGCGATCATGATTCTGGCGCCCGATACCGATCAGGGACGGATTTACGAGGAATCCATCAAGGCGAACCTGAAACCGGGCAAGACCCTGATGTTTGCTCATGGTTTCAACATCCGTTACGGCTGCATCAAGCCGCCGAAGGATATCGACGTCAGCATGGTGGCGCCAAAAGCTCCCGGCCACCGCGTACGCGAGGTCTACGAAGAAGGCGGCGGCACGCCGGTGCTGATCGCGGTTGAGCAGGACGCCAGCGGCAAGGCGTTCCAGTTCGCGCTTTCCTATGCCAAGGCTCTGGGCGGAACGCGCGCCGGAGCGCTGACGACGACGTTTACCGAAGAAACCGAAACCGACCTGTTCGGCGAGCAGACCGTACTCTGCGGCGGCGTTTCAGCCTTGATCAAGACAGGGTTTGAAATCCTGGTCGAAGCCGGATACCAGCCGGAGTCCGCCTATTTCGAATGTATGCATGAGATGAAGCTGATTGTCGACCTCATGTATCGCGGCGGCTTGAACTTCATGCGCTATTCGATCAGCGACACCGCCGAATTTGGTGACTATTACGCAGGCAAGCGGCTCATCACCCCCGAGACGAAGAAGGAGATGAAGAAGCTTCTGGCCGAAATCCAGAATGGCACATTCGCCAAGATCTGGATCGAAGAAAATAAGAAAGGCCGCCCGTGGTTTACCGGCGAGCGCGAAAGACAGCGCACGCACCTGGTTGAAACCGTGGGCGAGAAGCTGCGCGAGAAGATGGGCTTTCTGGAAGAGTGGAAGCCGACATCGTCGTCGGATTCCGCGCAGGTTGCCACCAAGAAGTAGTCAAAAAGTAAAGCTGGCCGGCGCTTCGCCGTCGTCGCTGAGGGCGCGGCCAAAATAAAAACCGTGGGTTGCACGCTCGTGCGAACGAATATGCGCCCACGGTTTTTTCGCTGTGGATGGGGCGATTGGCCCTGCGCCGGAGGCCTTCTCAATTTGGGAAACCATGGCGGCCAGCGTACACTTGAAGAAGCGGTCCTTGGCAAAAACCGGTCTAGAGCCGATGGCAGGATCGGTGTTTCCGCACGGCAATCGGAGAGGCGTTATCCCGATCGAAATGCCGGGCGTCTGTGGCCGGAGTAGTCTGAACGGCACCGGTTTGCTGCCTGGGATATCGCGACCCGGGTTCTGATCTACGCCCTGGATTTGGAATTTGAAATCCCGACCCGGGTGCCAGGGCTCCGCGAATTCGCTTATATGAGGACGTTGCCAAGGCCGGAATATGAGCGCCGGGCGTGAGAGTCTTGCAATCGAAAGCGCCGGCAAGTTCATCTATGTAGGTCAGTATTGGACAGAGGTATCCTCGAACTTTGCGCTTCAGTCTAAGCATAACTGCTCGGACAGTCATTCTCGTTTGCCTCTCTTGCTGGTTCTTCCTGGCACAACGTTTCTGGCTGATCCGCGCCAATCGCATCATCAATCGCATGGGCTCATCGCGATGGCGGCGTGGCTGCCGGGGGCTGGTGATCGCGATTCTCGGTTTCATCATCGCGAGCTTCGTGGACCGGATCTTTCTGCGCACTTTGCCGCGAGTCGGAGTGGTTTCCTGGGCGATGGGATTGTCGCAGCTATGGCTGGTCACCTCGTCGATGGCTTACCTGGCGGTGAAGCTGGTACATGGGGTGGAGTGGTCCTGGGGGTTGATCCCGAAACCGCACGTGTGGCCGTGCTGGTGCCGGCGACGGCCGGAGAGTTCGACGCCGAAGCAGGCAGCCAGAGCGGAGCCGGAGTGAATGCCGGGCTCGGCGACGCACCCGTGGACGTCGAACGCAGAAAGCTGTTCCAGTACGCGGCCGCGGTGGCGGCATGTGTCCCATTTGGAGCCAGTATTTACGGCTTTGCCAACGAGCGCCTGCATTACACCGTGCAGCGCGTCGAGCTGCCGATTCACCATCTGCCGGCGCGGCTGGATGGCTTTCGAATCCTCCAGTTGAGCGACATTCACATCGGCGACTTCATGCCGCGCGAAGAGGTGCGCCGTGCGGTCACCATGGCCAACGAACTGCAGGCCGACATGGCGATGCTGACCGGCGACTACGTTACCAGCAGCCGTGATCCACTGGAAGACTGCGCCGCCGAACTCGGCCAATTGCGAGCGCCCCTGGGCATCTGGGCCTGCAACGGGAACCATGAGATTTACGCCGAAGTCGAAGATGAGACCGAAGGGGTTTTTCTCCGCCATGGCATGCGCTTGTTGCGGCAGCAGAACGTCGAGCTGCACTGGCGCGGAGCAAAGTTCAACCTGATCGGGGTCGATTACCAGAAGGAGTTTTCGGGCCTCGCGGCCAGAGCCGGGATGCTGCCCGGGGTCGAATCGCTGGTGCGGCGCGATATTCCCAACATTCTGCTCTCGCACAACCCGAATAGCTTCCCGAAAGCCGCCGAACTCGGCATCGAGCTAAGCCTCGCGGGGCATACCCATGGCGGGCAGATCCAGATCGAAATCGTCGATCACCGCTGGAGCCCGGCGCGCTTTATCACCAGCTATGTTGCCGGGTTGTACCAGCTTCCCCTGGCGTCCGCCGCCCAAATTCCGGGAGCCGCCGCGGGCCAGGCGTGTCTCTACGTCAATCGCGGATTGGGAACCATCGGCATTCCCGCCCGGTTTGGCGCCAAGCCGGAGATTTCCCTGCTGACCCTGCGTTCCGCGTAACCCGAAACCGGCTTTCACCGTTCTTACCCATCATCCGAAGCGGTTTCGCCAGCCGGCGGCTTCGCCTGCTATGCTTTTGTCCTATGGCGGAAACGAAGTGGGATAGTTATGCTCGGGTGAATGCCGGCGAGCGTTATCGCGCGCAATCGGCGGCCATCGGCTCGCATGTGACCCAGGCGATTGTGGACGAGGCGCAAATCATGCCCGGTCTGCGGGTGCTCGACGTGGCTTGCGGTTCGGGAGAGCCGTCCATCTCCATCGCCGCGTTGATGCGGGGCAGCGGACACGTGGTCGGCATCGATCTGGCGACGGCGTCCTTGCAGGTTGCCCGCGAGCGTGCCAACACTCGCGGTCTTACGAATACGGAATTTCTCCAGGCGGATGTGCAGCAGCTTCCGTTTGCGGACGGCGTCTTCGATCGCGTGGTGAGCCGCCTGGGGGTGATGTTCTTCGCCGACCTGGAGACCGCTCTGCACGAGATGTACCGGGTGCTGAAGCCGGGCGGCCGCACCAGTCATCTGGCTTGGGGCTCGATCGAGCAGCCCTATTTCCAATCGACCATCGGATGCGTGCTGAAGCTGTTGCCGGATCTCACGGTGCCCGCATCGGCCCAGGCGATGTTTCAGTTCGGCGAGCCGGGCGTGCTCGCGACGGCTCTGGAGCGGGCGGGATTCACCAGGGTCGAGGAGAGGGTGAAAAAAGTCGCGTGGAACTGGCCGGGGACGCCCGAGGAATTGTGGGCCTACTTTCAGGATGTGACCATCCCTTTCAAGCCCGTGTTGCAGGCGATTCCGGCGGATCGCCCGGACATCCACCGCGCAGTTCTCGACGCGCTGCGGAGTCGCTTTGACGGCAAGCAGGTCAACTTCGAGGCCGAGATCGTGCTCGCCTCGGCTTCGCGGTAGCCACGCGCCGCGAGCCGGAGGGCGATTTGTCGGCCCGTACCCGGCTCGCAAGCGGGACGGTGTAGTGTCCCAGAAATTCGCGTAATGACTCTTCTCCGTGTCATTCTGAGCGACCACGGGGAGCGAAGTTGAGGCGCTGAGGCGGCGTTCGAGCCGCCTGCCGAAATCCTGAGCGAAGCAAAGGAACCTGGAATCCCAGCAGGACACAAGGCTGAACGCCGCCGAAGGGTTTCATTAGAGCGAAATCGGATTTGGTGAAGACCACGATTCCCACCTTAACCGCAAAAAACCGCGGTGAAGGTGGGGCACCCGAGACTACACCTTTTGCGAAAATGCTCTGAAAAGTCCAAAGCGGCGCGGGGTAGGACAGTCTCCTGGGATGCTTCGCTTCCCGCTCAGCATGACACGCGTATGGCCACACACGCACTCTATAGGCGCATAGAGCGATCGCCAACGGCGTAGTCACCGGATAAGACTTCGAGCGAGCAGGGGATAGGGATCAGTCCGATCCCTATCCCCTTCCGCTTTTACAGTTTTGTGCAAACCGCCTTGGTTTCCGTGTACATCTCCAGGACGTCGTGTCCCATTTCGCGTCCCCAGCCCGACTGCTTGTAGCCGCCGAAGGGCAGAGCCGCGTCGAAGATGTTGTAGCAGTTGATCCACACGGTGCCGGCGCGCAGCTCCGAGGCAATCTGGTGCGCCTTGCTGATGTCGCGCGTCCAAACCCCTGCCGCAAGTCCGTAAACCGTGTCGTTGGCGCGCGGCAGAATCTCTTCGTCCTTACGGAACGGCATCGCCGTCACCACCGGCCCGAAGATTTCCTCCTGCACGACTTTCATGTTTTCGCCGGTGTTCACCAGCACGGTCGGCTCGACGAAGTAACCCTTCTCACCCATGCGTTTGCCGCCGCATAGGGCGGTGGCGCCCTCGGCCATGCCCGCGTCCAGATACCCGGTCACACGCTCCAACTGCTCTTCCGAGACCAATGGTCCCATCTGCGAGTCCTGGTTGAAGCCCGGTCCCAGTTTGATCTTCCTGGCTTGTTCGGCAACGCCGTCGACGACCTCGTCGAAGACTTTCTCCTCGACATAGAGCCGCGATCCGGCGCAGCAGCATTGGCCATGGTTGAAGAAGATCGCGCTGGCTGCGCCCGGGATGGCTTCCTCGAGATCCGCATCGGCATAGACGATGTTGGGCGACTTGCCTCCCAACTCCAGCGAGACTTTTTTGAGGTTTCCGGCGGCGGCCTGCACGATCAGCTTGCCGACTTCGGTCGAACCCGTAAAGGCGATCTTGTCCACTTCGTCGTGAGCGGCGAGGGCGGCGCCGGCGGTCTCGCCATAGCCGGGAACGACGTTGACGACACCGTCGGGGAATCCGGCTTCCTGAATCAGCTCCGCCAGCCGCAAGGCCGTGAGCGGCGTCTGCTCGGCGGGCTTGAGTACGACGCAGCAGCCGGTGGCGAGGGCCGGACCGAGCTTCCAGGCGGCCATCAGCAGGGGGAAATTCCAGGGAATGATCTGCCCGACCACTCCGATGGGTTCGCGCACGGTGTAGGCGAGGTAGCGCGCGCCCGGCGTGTAAGGAACGGAGAGCGGAATGGTGTTGCCCTCGATCTTGGTGGCCCATCCGGCCATATAACGGAACAGGTCGGCGGCCAGCGGAACATCGGCGGCGCGCGCCACGGCCAGGGGCTTGCCGTTGTCGAGGCTCTCCAGTTGAGCGAGTTCTTCGAGGTTCTGCTCGACCAGGTCGCCGAGCTTCCAGATCAGGCGGCCGCGCTCGGAGGGAGTCATCTTGCGCCACGGCCCGCTGTCGAACGCCATGCGGGCGGCCTTGACGGCACGGTTGATGTCCTCCCACCCGCCTTCGGCAATCTGGGCCAGCACCTGGCCGGTGGAGGGATCATAGGTTGGAAACGTCTTGCCGGAAGCGGAGTCGCGAAAGCGACCGCCAATGAACATCTGTCGTGGCGTGGAGACAAACCCAGCCACTCTCGGGTCTGGGTTAAAGGATGCTGCAACTGACATGGGATCCCTCCTCGTTGGGAGTTGAGTCGGAGCCAGCAAACGCCACGGGAATTCCGGACATTGCTGGGACTTTGGGGGCTAAGCCGGTGAAGAGCAAGGACACGTTACGGACTAACGGCGTTCGGCTCGATAACCATTGGATGCCAAAGCGCCCCTGACAGTTGCGCGGCACGGGCGCACACTTTGCAGTCAGAACGGTTCGGAGCAGGTGCAAGCTATCATTGGTAATTTTTCTACCAATGTGACTTGTGAGCTGCCTACGATTGAGGAAACTGCCCCACGTCAGTCCAAAAGCGGGACGGGACGTGGGGCACCCGGCTCGATAAGATTTGTGAGTTGCCTGTGATTGAGGAAGATGGAAGAAAATACCCCGCGTCAGTCCAAAAGCAGATGCCCGGTCGCGATGCGGCAGGAAGGTCGCTACAATAAGTGGATGGGCCAATCGAAGCAGGGAGGCGGTATGGCATACGACGTAGCCGCCGACGCACGCGCGGCGCGAGCAGCCGCACGGGTGTTGGCCAACGTGACCTCGGAGAAAAAGAACGCCGTGCTGGCCGGATGGCCGGAGCGCTGGAGTCCGCCTGGCCGGAACTGGAACGGGCGAATGCGCTGGATGTCGCCGAGGCGGAGCAGGCTGCGGCCACCGGAGCGCTGAAGCCATCGTTGGTGGAGCGCCTGCGGCTCTCCGAAGACAAGCTGCGGCAGATGGTGAAGAGCGTGCGCGAGGTCGAGGCGCTCGCCGATCCGGTCGGGCAGGTGCGCCTGCACCGGCTTCTCGACGACGGGCTGGAGCTGAAAAAAGTGACGTTCCCCTTCGGCGTAGTGGCCGCCATCGTCGAAGCGCGTCCGGACGCGGTGGTGCAGCTTGCGGCGCTGGCCCTGAAGTCGGGAAATGCGCTGATGATCAAGGCCGGGGTGGAAGCCACGCGCACCGCGCAGTGCGCCGTGGACGTGATGGCCCGGGCGATGGCCGAAGCAGGAATTCCGGCTGCCGCGCTGACCCTGGTCAAGGGCCGCGATGCGGTGCGGCAAATGCTGCGCCTGGATGAATGGATCGACCTGGTAGTGCCGCGCGGAGGCGCGGAGCTGGTGCGCTACGTGATGGAGAACTCGACCATTCCGGTTCTGGGCCATGCGGAAGGTGTGTGCCACATTTTTGTCGACCGCAACGCCGATCAGGAGATGGCGCTGGATGTGGTGCTGGATTCGAAGGTGCAGGCTCCAAGCGTCTGCAATGCCGTGGAAACCGTGCTGGTGGACGAGGCCATAGCCGGGGAGTTCCTGCCGCGCCTCGTCTGCCGCTTGAAAGCCGCCGGGGTGAGGCTGCTTGGCTGCCGGCGCGTCGGTCGAACTAGGCAAAGGCGAGATCGCGGAGATCGCGCCGGAGGCATGGCACACCGAGTATGGAGAGCTGACGCTGGCCATAAGGGTCGTCGCCGGCCTGGAAGAGGCGATCGAACACATCGAGACTTTTGGCTCGCGCCACACCGACTGCATCGTCACCGGCGACGAGCCGACCGCCCGAGCGCTTCCTGCAATCGGTCGACTCGGCGAATGTTTTCCATAACGTCTCCACCCGTTTCTCGGACGGATTCCGTTATGGCTTCGGCGCGGAGGTCGGGATCAGCACCGGAAAGCTGCACGCGCGGGGGCCGGTGGGCCTCGATGGCCTGGTCACTTATAAATACCAGCTCAGCGGACGCGGGCAACTGGTTCGCGATTACGTCGGCAAGGACGCCAAGCCGTTCAAACACGTCCGCCTGCCCGATGCCGGATCGGCCGGCTAGATCACCCCAACCGACGCAAATACAGCGTCTGTCGGGGACCCCGACGCTCCGCCTCAGGATGACACCTCGCGAGAAATCGGATACCCCAGATGTGAAACCGCCGTAGGGAACATTTCCAGAGTTGGCCCATGCAAACGAAGTCCTCACAGGCGAGCGGCACAGCGATGTGCATAACTTGGCTGCTCCGGTTACAGGTGCTCAGCCCTGCGGTCGGGATGACGCCTTCGAATCGATTTCGCCGGACGGCTCAAGGGCGCGCAGGCGGCGAACGGTCTCGGACACGGCGCCTTGCTGAAACAGCCGGATCGCCGCCACTCCGGCGGCTCCTGCCGCGAGGCATGAGGCGGCGTTCAAAAGATTCACCCCACCCAAGGCCAGGATCGGCACACTCGCGCCGCGGCTGGCGGCGCGGATGGCTTCGCACCCGATGCCGGGCAGGCGCGATCGATCGGCAGCCTGTCCGGTCGAGGACGACGCTGCCGACGGCATCAGGATCTTCTCGAAAATCGGAGCCAGCACGACGAAATCGGCACCGTGCTGGGCCGCGAGCGCCACTTCAGAGACCGCGTGGCAGGAGACGCCGATCAGAAAATTCCGGCTGCCGCAGCCGGCCTTTTTGGCAATCATGTCGGCAGTCATGTCGGCAATCCGGCGCGCCTCGCTGGCCGTGAGGTCGCCGGAAGCGAGGTGCACACCGCCGGCGCCGACCACCAGCGCAAGGTCAAGCCGCGAGTTGATCAACAGCCTGGTGCGGTCGCCGTAGGGCTCGATTCTGCGCAATGCTTCCCCGGCCAAGCGGGCAAGGGCGCGGGCGGCAAGATCTTTTTCGCGCAACTGTATGTAGTCGACCCCGGCCTCGGCGGCCTGGGCGATGCGGTCGAGAAGCCGCGCCCGGCGCTCGACGCTGTCGCCGGGGAACTGATTACGGTCGGTGATGTAGTAAAGCAGCACAGAAGAAGTTTCAAGTTTTCGGCGGCAAGTTTCAAGTGAGGGCCGAAATTCGGCGCACCTCTGGCGTGCGGGCGGGCGCAGAACGCATGGAGCATCGCCCGGAAGGTCACTACGTCGGCCGAAAGCGGCGGCCGGCGCTTCCGCGCGATATCGCTGCGAGCCGGGCAAAGGACATCGCCTGAGCCGCGAGAGCGGCATCCAAGTGGGGATGAGCCTCGGCACCCAGGTCATTTGGCTCTTTGTGCTGGCGATTCCCATCGCCTGTATCGCCTGGACGGTGACGCACGAAGAGGTTTTCCGCGAGCCGCGCGACTACTGCAAGCGACGCAGCCAGAACGCACGGACGATGGCACACCGCAAATTTTATTACCTGTTTACCTGCGAGTATTGCTTCAGTCACTGGGTCACGTTGTTCTTCCTGATGGTGACCCGCTACAAGCTGCTGGCGGACGACTGGCGAGGCTACCTGATCGCGTTCTTCGCGCTGCCGTTTATCGCCAACTTCTACATGGGTCTCTACGCGCAGACCAAGCTCGAAGCCAGGAAAGACAGCTTTGGGGCCAAGGTCGTCGAGCACGAGGCCGAAATCAAGGCCCTGGAAAAAGAAAAGAAAATCCAGGAGGCAAACGATTGGCGAGCGCCCGCGGCCTAATCGTCGAGGGCGCGTTCATCCCGTGTGGGTGCATCGACCGACCCAGGTTAGCAGAGCGGCACGGCGCGGAACCTGGGGCACCCGACCAAGAGGTTTGCTCCTACACCGGCGGTGCGAGTGCTGGGCATAGCAACACCAGCGTGCTCTATGGCCGGGTTTTGGCGATCTCCGGGGTGTGCTTGCCGGGAACATTCAGGTGATGCGTGGTGAGCGCATCGCGCAGAATTTCAAATCCCTCCTCGGGCGAATCCACGTAATGGAACAACTGCACGTCCTGCGGAGAGATGGTTCCGGCGTCGGCCAGCGCCTCCAGGTTGAGCACTCGCTCCAGTATTCCTTGCCGTAGATCAGCACGATAATTTTCTTGGCGAGTTTTTCGGTTTGCGCCAGGGTGAGGATTTCAAACAGCTCGTCGAGCGTGCCGAAGCCTCCGGGAAAGACGACGAGCGCCTTGGCCAGGTAGGCGAACCACAGTTTGCGCATGAAGAAGTAGTGGAACTCGAAGTTCAACTCCGGACTGATAAACGGATTGGGCATCTGCTCGTAAGGCAGGTTGATGTTCAAGCCGATGGTATGTCCGCCGGCCTCGCGCGCTCCCAGATTGGCGGCTTCCATGATGCCCGGGCCGCCGCCGGTGGTGACGACGAAGCGATGGCGCTTGGAGGGAATGGTGAGACTCCACTGGGTGAGCAGGAAGGCCAGCCGGCGCGCGTCCTCGTAATAACGCGCCATGTCCACGGCAACGCGGGCGCGCTTGACTCTGGCTTGCTCGTCGGGAGAGGCGAGAGCAGCCGAGCCCGGCTTCTCCAGCAAATCGAGGGTACGCTCGGCCGCCGAGAGACCCTCCTCGGCCTGGACGCGGCTGTGGAAGCGGGCCGAGCCGAAGAAAACTACCGTGTCCTGAATGTTTTGCCGGCGAAAGCGCGCCAATGGCTCGGCGTATTCGGACAGAATCCGCAGCGGGCGGCCATCCGGACCGGCGAGAAACTTCTGATTCTCATAAGCGAGTGGAGCCCGGGTACTCTTCAGATCGTTTAGTTTGCTCATAGTTGTTTTCTATGGCGGTTCTACTTTGTACTGACCGGATCCTTGTAGTGGATGGCTTGCCACACTCCTACCCAGATATCGAGCAGGCCAATTCCGGTTACAACCCCGCGAACGAAGTCTATGCTCAGGAACTCACGGATGCGGGGATAATTCAGGACGAGACCATTGTCGCTCCAGGCATGCGTCCAGGGCACGACGACCAGGATCATCCCGAGCTCGACCCAGATCATCACCTCGATGACCAGGAAAATGCGAGCTGCCCAGCGGGGAACTCCGGCGCTGAGACACACCTCGCAACGGCAGCCTGCAACAGATTGGACCCGGACTCTTCGGCCGCGATGCCACGCGTCAAAGCCTAATGGTTCATTGCTCACGCTATGCTTGGATGAGGATTGGGGTGCCGGAAGACTCGATGAAAGTGGCGGCCGGCAATTTTCCGGACTCTTGTCCTCAGGTAAGCCGAAGGGTTGACCGGAGCCGGGGGTGTATGTGGGGTCCATATAACCGCATTTACATTCTACGATTTCAGAGCCCTGTATGCGCTCGGCGACGTCGCGATGATCGATATTGGAAGCGTACACCTCAAGGAAACATTTCAATGCTTCCGGTTTCTGCCCGGCGGCTTCATAGGCCTGCCCCAGCTCATAATAGATGGCCGTTCGTCCCTGCTCATCGGTGCCGCCAGCAAGGCGCGCTGGTACCACTTGAAGGAGGCTTCGGGAACTCCCTTGGAAACCAGGCACTGCGCCAGCCAGGTGTAGGCCTGAATGGCCTGCGAGAATGGCTGTCCCTGGTCGATGGCCTGACACACCTTTTGAAACTCCCCGATCGCTTCCTCGACCAATCCCATCTCTTTGAAGGCGAGCCCGAGATTGTAGTGGGTCTCCGGGTCCTGTTCGGTCGCCGTTCCCGGCCTCCATTTCCTGTTTGAATTCCTGGAAGACATCCGAGAGCAGCGGATTGACGTTGTCGGAATCCTGGTCGGAATCCTGGCTGAGCGAATCGCCGGCGGCACCGCAGGCGGCGTGGCCACGACGGGCGCGGGTGATGGCAGAATGCGCTCCGGCCGCCACCGGCGGAGTGGCTGGCGCGGGATTGGCCGTTGGCGGTGAAGGAGGCTTCAGGGCGAAGTCGCTTCCTAAAGAAGTCTCCAACTGGCTGACGAACTCGCCGAGGTTGGCCGGAATCGCCGCGGCACCGAGTGGCTGGAGTCGAATTGGCGGCCGTGCTCGCCGGCACTTTGGGCCGCGAACGCCGGCAGCTCGATTTCGATTTCCTCGACCGGACAGCGGCGTGGCTGCCTCCGGAGCTTCGCCGGCATTGCGTTAGCGGCAAGCTGTTGGCGAAGCGCGGGCAACTCCGGGTTGCTGGGATCGACCTCCGAGAGATGCTGAATGGCGAATTCGGCTTCCCGCAGCAGCGACTCCGTAAGATAAAAACGAATCTCTTCGACAATTTCCCCGGCCTGCTCCGGGCCAATACTCGCGGCCTCCGGGACATGCTGGGCGGAAACCCGCTCCCACTCATCGGAGAGATCGATTTCCTGCGGGCCTGCGTCCAAGGCGCGGCCAGCGGATGTTGAAGAACCCGAAGGCGAAGCTGGGATGTGGTCTTGCACAACCGGGGGTTCATCGGGCCGAAGGGAAGTTTCGACGACCTCGCTGTGCGCCATTTCGGCATCGGCCTGGGCGCGATATCGGGCCGCCATCTCGGCGTACTCGCTGCGCCTGCTCCCGCTTGCCGGAGACGGAGAGAACCTGATTCACTTTTTCGCAGCACTGGGCGGCATCGGCGAAGCGCCGGTCCCGGGCGTAGAGCGAAGCCAGATGCTGGTTCAGACGCAAATCGAAGGGAGCGCCGGCCAGCGCGGCTCTCCAGGGATTGAATGGCCTTGTCCGGCGATTTATTGTAGTTCTCAAACAACTCGGACTCGGCGAGCGCGGTTCGAATCTCCTCTTCCAACTCCTCGGGATACGATTGGCCGGTGGAAGCGGCTGCCGGTGCCGGTGCGGTTGCCGGCACGTCTTCTTCGCCGCCGGCAGCGGGCGCTTCCAGCTTGCATCATGAGCTGCCGATAGTTGCGCTGGTGGGTTTCGTCCTGGGGCTCCAGCCGCATCAACTGCTGATAGAGGTCGCGGGCGTGCTCGAGATTGCCCTTCTGAACCGAAGCGTGCGCCACCAATTCCAGAATCTCGGCACTGTGAGTGGCGTCGCCTGCCTTCTCCA
The DNA here is from genome assembly GCA_963786555.1 of uncultured Acidobacteriota bacterium. Taxonomy (GTDB): domain Bacteria; phylum Acidobacteriota; class Terriglobia; order Terriglobales; family Acidobacteriaceae; genus CAWBRT01. The sequence continues at coordinate 95,171 of CAWAZO010000011.1, read as the reverse complement.
GAATCTTCTTCAGGTCTTCCAGCGCCTCGGGATCTTCACGCAATGGGGCGATGCAGCCCTGGAGCTTTTCAACTACCTTGCCGGTGAGCAGAGGGCCGGGGAATTCCGTAAAAAGCTGAAGCGCCTCGGCCAGGCGATGACTGGAAATCAGGTAGTCGCAGCAGGAGGCGAGAAATTCGGGCTGAGAGAATTCGACCAGCAACTTTTTTGCGACCGGCACCGCCTTTTCAATGAAGCCTGCTTGCAGATAAACCTTGGACAGCAGTTGCAGCCCGGATTCGGTTGACTGCAGCGCGGGAAGGTTCTCAAGGAATTCCGCGGCTTGCGCCGGATTGCCGCGTTGCGAGCGCTACCCGGCCTTTCAGCTCCAGGAACCTGGGATCGTTCGGGAGCATGGTGGCCAGCCGGCCCAGAGCCTGCTCGGCGCCATCAAGGACTACCCCGGCGGAGAGAATTTTCCGCCAGCCGGAGCAGCAGATCGGAAGCCTGGCTGTTTCCGCGAGAGGCGAAGATAGAGATCGGCGAGTTTGGTCTGTAAAGCAAGATTCTCCGGATCGAGTTCAAGAATCTTTTCGTAGAGCCGGGTTCCCTCTTCCATTTTCCCGGAGCGCAGCAGGGAATCGGCGGCTTGCATGTACTGCGAACGCGCATCGTTGTGGAGTCCCTGCTGGCGGTAGAGTTCCCCAAGTTTCAGAACGTATTCCAGGTCCCCGGGATTCAGCTTCGACAGCTTCTTGTAAACCGCGATGGCCTTCACCGTGAAGCCGGTTCCGGCATAAGCTGCGGCGACTTCCTGGAAGCACTCGGTCGCCTCCTGCCACCTGGTTCACCCGGGCATAAAGGTCGCCCACGGTATTCACGACGGTGAGATCCCGCGCATCGTGCTTGAGGATCTTCTGATACTCGGCAATGGCATTGCTCAGCTTGCCTTGCTGAATGTAGCGCTCGGCAGAGGCCAAAACCTTGGTTTTGTTAAATCCGAAGCCTAGCATTCGTTTCACTCGCAGGGCATCCTATAGCCCCGAAACAAGCTGGCGCGGCACACTGGGCAGGGCAGCGGAACCGCGCTTACAGTATCACAACCAGGGTGCCGCACGCCAGAGAAAGCCTTAACCAGTTAGTGCCGATAGGTCATGTACGCACCGCCTGAGCGGATTTCCCGGTTGCCGATCCTGCTTGATCTTACCGCCGGGCGAAAAATCCGACCGCGCTTGACTACCGGCTTTCCGGGCTTCGCCGGGCGCGCATTTCCCGCTCGATGTGCTTGCCGCTCGGCGGCCGGGAGAAGCTTTTCGAGGGCGGGGAAGATCACGTCTTCTTCCATCGCCAAGTGGGCCGCCAGGTGCAGCCGCAGACGATTGGTCAGCTTCTTCAGCTCCGGCGCGAGTTCGATCAGCTCGACCGGCTGCGACTGCACGGCCTGCCAGAGCGGAATGATCGATTGCAGAAGCTCGTCGATGGCGCGATGCTGGCTCACCATGGTTTCGACCGACTTGGCGACGATGTCCGCCGGCGGGGACCGTATGGCGCAGACGGGGAGAAATCGATTCGTTTTCATCGGCCTCGTGCAGCGGAAGGCAACGGTGAAAAAGCGCACAATCGCCTCGGCCGCGCCACAGATCTCGTCGTGGGCCGCCGTGGGATTTTCGGCCAGACGCACGGCCATGCCGACGAAGTGGAGGATGCGGTGATGGCAGTCCAGCAGCAGAGCGACCGGACCTGCAAGGGCTACAGCTTCGGGGGTGCGAATCTCATTCAACATGGATTCCATTATCGTTCTTGACGGGACGCTTTCCAACTCGGACTGCCTTTGCACGAACCTGCGCAATCACACGCCACGCGCCGGGACGCACGGACGAATGTTCGCCGTTGGTTCACAAGCGCCGCCGAATTGGCTACTCTAGAGATTGTGGAGAGCGATAGCGAAGTTCAAACCCGGTGGATCGGAGCGGACAGCATTCTGTACGCTACGGCGCATCGGCCGTGGCCGCTGCCGGAGCGGCAATGGGCGATGACCCAGACTTGGCACGATCTGCTGTTCGCGCACTTTCGGGTAGAACCCGCAACCCTGCGCCGCCTCGTCCCGGAAATGCTCACGCTTGACGTTTATCGCGACCAGGCGTGGTTATCGATCACGCCGTTCTGGATTGGCTCGCTGCGCCCGCCGGGGATTCCTCCGATCCCGACGCTGTCGCGTTTTCACGAACTGAACGTCCGCACCTACGTCACTTATCAGAACAAGCCGGGGGTGTACTTCTTCAGTCTGGACGCTTCCAATCTTTCGGCGGTGTGGGGCGCCCGCATGTTTTACCGGCTGCCGTACTGGCACGCCCAAATGAATTCCGAAGGCAAGCAGGAAATCCGCTACCAGGCGCGACGGCTGCACGGGCCCAAGGCCGTCGATGGCATGCCGCAATTGCGCGCCGTCTACAGCCCGGTCTCGCCGCCCCGTGCGGCGCGCCGGGGCAGTCTGGAAGAGTTTCTCACCGAGCGCTACTGCCTTTATTCCTGGAACCGCAACAAACTTTATCGCGCCGAGATCCATCATCTGCCATGGCCCTTGCAGGAGGCCGCGGTGGAAGTCGAGCTCAATACGATGGCCGAGCCCATCGGCTTAGAGTTGCCGCTTCGTCCCGACCTGGCGCACTTCTCACGTCTGCTGAAAGTGCTGGTGTGGGCGCCGGAGAGACTGAAGTAATTGCCCCGACAAGCCAACCGCGGGCTTAAGACGCCCGGCAAGAGGTACGTCTACTCTGATTCTGCGCGCTGCTAGTCGCATCCTGGAATTCCTCTGGCAGGTTGCCGAAAAACTCGCAAAAGTGTCATCTTGAGGTCGTGCCGGTCGGTGTTGCACGACTGAAGGATCGGCTTTGCTCAACGCTCGCAAACAGCAGATCCTTCGCTGTGCTCAGGATGACACCCGCGGAGAATAGATTTCCGCGGCCGGCTAGAGCGAAATCGGATTTGGTGTAGACCACGATTCCCACCTTAACCGCAAAAACCGCGGTGAAGGTGGGGCACCCGAGACTACACCTTTTGCGAAAATGCTCTAGGGTTGCTCCGGGTGCGTGGTGTGTGCGGTGCCCAGCAGGATCTGGAAGAGCAGCAGCCAGCGGCGCACGTTGCTCGTCATCAGGAAATTTTCCTTGACGTGTTCGTAGCCATTGCGTCCCAGGCCGGCGGCAAATTCCGGATGGGTGAGCAAGTAGCGCATCTGGTAGGCGGTGCCTTCCACCGAGTGCACCAGCACTCCGGTCAACTTGTGAATCACCTGCGTCGGAATTCCGCCGACGGCGCCGGCGATCACCGGCTTCTTCTTCCACAGGGCTTCGGCCACGGTGAGCCCGAAACCCTCCTTGATCGATTTCTGGATCACGATGGTGGAGACGCGCTGCAAGGCATTGATTTCCAGCGCCGACCACGGCGGCAGATTGAGGATGATGATGTCGGGATCGCTGCCGGCCTCATCCTGCGCTTCCTTCAGCACGGCTGCGCCTTCGGGATCGTCCGATGGCGCCGCCGCCGGCGAGCACCAGTTGGCAATCGACGTACTTCTTGGCGAGCTTGTAAGCCTGGATCACGCCCACGGGGTCCTTCAGCCGGTCGAAGCGCGAGATCTGGGTCACGATCGGCCGTTTGCGATCGATGCCGAAATCGTCGCAGACCTTGTTGAGATAGGACTCGTCCAGATCCTTGTTCTTTTCCGAGAGCGCATCGATGCAGGGATAGAACAGGTACTGCGGAATCGCAAGCTGGCGGGCGAAGGACGGCGAGGAAAAGATCGCGGCATCGTACTGGTCGACCATGGGCCGCAGAAATCCCCAGACGTCGGGATGCGGGTTGGACAAATCGATGTGACAGCGCCAGATCCATTTGCCGCGCGTGTTCTGCTTGCTGGCGATCGAGGCCCGCCGGCTGCGGATCGTGGATGACGACAAGGTCTTCGACGAACTCCATGCGCTGGCGGTTCTGCTCGTTGTAGAGGAGGAATATTTCCTTGGCTTCTTTGGTCAGGTTGTATTCGCCGCCGTGCAGCGCGTTGTGAAATCCCTTGGTCACCTCGAAGAAATCATTGCCGCCGGTGATGACCTCCCACTTGGTGGAGATCTCCAGTTCGTTCATCAGCGGGATCAAGCTGGTTCAGCATTTCCGCCACGCCGCCGCCCACCGCGGTCGAGTTCACCATCTTGAGCGACTTGCCGCGCAGACGTTGCGCCAGGTAGCGCAGCTCGTCGATGTAGGCCTGCCCGATGATGGGAACGTAGTCGTCCAGCTTGGGCGGCGGCGGCGGGACGGGCGGCGTCTCGCTGATGCGCGGATGCTTGCGCCGTTCGCGGCGTGGAGCTTCCGCTCCGGTCGCGAGCGGAATCTCTTTCGTGTCGGTGGCGGCGGCTTTTTCCTGAATCTGGTTCTTCCATTGCGCGCTCTTGCTCCTTCGCTCGATTTCGCTTCGTCAGTACACCCCAGGCGTTGCGGGCGGCGCTACATTGCGAACTGGATGTCGCGGACAATTTGCCGGCGCACATCCTGAAGCGTTGAGGTGTAGATATCGATGCGGTTCAGGCTGTCCGCCAAGGACCCCATGTCCATTTCCTGGTCCAGCCACACGGAGAAGTCATTGGAATTCAGTTTCAGGCGCAGGCGCGCGTCGATGAAGTGATAGTGAATGCTGTTCAGGCTGACTTTTTCGAGCCCATCGGCGAACTCCTGCAAGTTGCGGGCGACAACCGTGGTGGGAATGACGATGGTGTCGGAGGCGCAAAAATAAAATGGCTCCATCGCTGCGCGCTCGCGGGCGCGCGGATTCGCCTTCAAATAATCCTCGACGATGGCGATGATGCGTTCCCGCAAAGTCTGGAATCGAGGTGAATTCCCGGATGTCCAACGAAGCCAGCCGCTCGGCCAGACCGACTTCGTTGCAGGCCTCGAAGGCCCAATGCGCGAAGTCGTTCGAGAAACCTTCCCGGATGAAGTGATGTTCCTGCAAGGTGCGAAAAGTGTGCTGAAAAATCGAACCATCGGGGCAGGTGCGCAATCCTTCCAGCAACTCGCCCAGGTTTCTGGCCTGCTCACGTTCGATACGAAGCAGATGGGCGGCAGTATTGAAGTAGAACGGCGACTTCGCCCAACGCTGCAATTTTCCGGACGGCAGTTGTGCAGTTGCCACCAGATTTCTCCTCCCGATCCGGGCGTGCCACCCCGGAGCGTTCTCTGAGTGCACGGCGAACGCGCCGTCCGCAGCGGTGAAAGCAGCGCCCTTGCAACAGACGCGAGTTGTAAAAGCAGCGTTCTGGTCAGTTGGATGCAGGGCGGAGAATAGCCTGTTGGTCGAAGCCGGAACGATGATCAGTGAAGATTCAGTGTTCAGCCGCAGTGATGGCGAGGTTCCTCGGCCGGCGACTGCTCGCGGCGTGTGCTCCGTCGGGGACGCCGCGCTCGCGGAGGAAACAGCAAATAAGAAAGAGCGACTGCGGCGAGGATCATCCAGCCCAGGCTCTCTCGCGCCGCCGCCTGCTCGACATGGATGCTGCCAAGAGGAGGGTAGAGCCGATGGGCAAAAACGATGGCCGCCACCAGCGACCCAAGAACGCTGACGATGAGTCCGAAACGAGCCGCCAAGACGATGAGAACAAACACGAACCCGAGAGGCACAAACAGCCGGAAATTCGAATGGGAAAAAAGACCGGCGACAATGAAAGCTGCTGCCAGAGCAGAGAATCAGCCCGGTCAGAGTCCGCAACGCAATTACAACCTTACTACGCAATGAAGACCACCTCGTTGTTGACAGGTAATGGAGATAACGAGCACGTTAGTGTACTACTCACCCAAACCTAACCTAGAATGGCATGAATCCAGGGTCACGCCGCAAAAATCGAGTGCTCGCCAGCTTATCTGGATCCAGAGCAGTACCCAAAAGGGAGAGTGGACGAGAGCTATCATCGAGAGCTGTGGACTCGCGAATCACTGGTTGGGTTAAACCAGCTGGGGCGGCTCAGCCCGGCAGCCATCGAAAATCAGCAGTCGCTTGGGGTTTCGCTGGATTTATCTCCGGGCTATTGTCAAAATTGTGAAGGATCGGAAAGGCCAACGTCTCTCACCGCTTCTCTGCTCATGACAAACGGAACTGAAGGGCTGCTATTACAGCTATTTACGATATTCGTATGGGCGAAGGTGTTCGGCGAACTGTTCGAACGCCTGTATTTGCCCGCCGTTCTGGGTGAGATCCTGGCCGGTATCGTACTCGGTCCTTACGCCACGCAGTTTGTTATCCCCACGCCCACGGTCTATTCGATTGCTGAAATCGGCGCAGTCTTCCTGCTTTTCACCGTGGGTCTGGAGACGAATCCCAAGGATCTGATCAGTGTCTCGCGTTTATCTCTGCGGGTAGCCGTCGGCGGAGTGGCCCTGCCGTTCATCGCCGGCTTCTGGTTCCTGCGGGCCGACGGACAGCCGGTCCACGAGGCGGCATTTGTGGCCGCCGCCATGGTGGCCACCAGTGTCGGCATCACCGCCCGCGTGCTGCGCGACTTGAATGTGCTGAAACTTCGGGTGTCGCGCATCGTGCTTGGCGCCGCGGTGTTTGACGATATGCTGGGCATGATCCTGCTGGGCATCGTGGTGAGCGTGGCGACGGGCGTGGGAATCCGCTGGCTGCATCTTGGCCTGGTGATCGCGGAGGCCGTCGGCTTTGCCGTGTTCATGATCTTTTTCGGTCCGCGGCTGGTGCGCCGCATACGGCCCGGACTGCAACGCATGCAAACTCACGATGCTCCGCTGGTGCTGGCGCTTGCCATCTGCCTGGGTCTTTCCGTGGTGGCCACCAAGATCGGCATGGCCGCCATCATCGGCGCCTTTTTCGCCGGCCTGGCCTTTGCCGACTATCTCGCCGGAGTGGAACCTGGAACCGCGCGCGCAGGCCATCAACCAACTGCTCTCGCCATTCTTCTTCTTCACCATGGGATCTCGCCTGCAACTCTCGGTCTTCTCGCGAGAGGTGGTCGTGATGGGGCTGTTCATTTCGCTGCTGGCGATCATCACCAAGATGCTGGGCTGCGGCTTGCCGCTCATCCGCGAGGGCTGGATGACCGTGCTGCGCGCGGGAGTCGGCATGACGCCGCGGGGAGAGGTGGCGCTCATCGTCGCGCTCATCGGCTTGCAGATGAACATGATCTCGCAGCGAAGCTACGCCTTGGTGATTATGATGACGGCGATCACCACCATCCTCCCGCCGCCGGTGCTTCGCATCCTGTTCCGTGAAAAAACCGCCGCGCCGGCGCCCGCCGAGGAAGCACCCGGCAAAGCCGAGGAGTCACTGCATGGCGGCATCGGATAACCTTCAGCATCGCATCCGATGCGTACCGCAATCACCGGCCGAGGAGTCATTGGATGACCGCATCGGATAACCGCCCCAGCGGAGCGACCAACCCTCGCATGGCGGAGGCCGAGCGCTCGGCGGACGGCCATGGCTCGGGCCAGAACCAGAGTCTGGGCTTGCGGATTGCCGCTGTTGCGATTTTTGCGCTGCTGCTCGCCGCCTTCTGGGTGGAATTCCGGGATTCCGCCATCGCGCAGCCGCTGCAAGCGCACATCGTCTCGGCTTTTCTCTGCTTTGCGCTGTTGCTTGCCCCGCTGTGGTTGTTCGGATTCGGGGCGGCAGATGTCCTGCGAAGCGCTCTGCGCACGCGCGGGCAAAGAGTGGCCATGGCTTCGCTTGGCTGCCTGCCGTATCTGGTTTTCTCCATCCCGCGGCATGAGTTCCAATGGCTTTTGGCGGTGGCGATGGCAGGGTTTCCGGTCCTGCTGGCGGCCCTGCTGGTGTATCCGGCGGTCGAGCCGCGTTTCAGTTGGCGCGATGCCGTGGTTCTGCTGGCGATTGCGGCCACGCTCGAGTTGCGGCTGCTGACGCCCGCCTGGCCTTACACGGGGCTGGGCAGCCTGCCCAAACTCTACCTCGCCGATGTGGCGCTCTACCTTTACCTGGTGGTGCGCGGAATCGAAGGCATGGGGTATTCGCTGATTCCCAGCCGGCGAAGTTTCCTGATTGCGGCGCGCGAGTGGGCCTTTTTCGCTCCGTTCGGCATTGGACTGGGGCTGGCCCTGAAGTTCATCACGTTCCATCCCCGGCTGCCGTCGCCGGTGCACGCCGCCGCGGCCGTGCTCGTCACCTTTCTGCTGACCGCCGTGCCCGAGGAGATTTTTTTTCGGGGCATTCTGCAGAATCTGCTGGAAACCCGGCTTGGCCAAACCGGGGCTCTGGTTCTGACTTCCGTGCTGTTTGGCCTTTCGCACTTCCATAAAGGCGCGGCCTTCAATTGGCGCTATGTTTTGCTGGCCGCGATCGCCGGAATCTTTTATGGCCGGGCATGGCGCGCGCGAGCGAAAAGTGCTGGCTTCCGTCGATCACCCACACCGCCGTCGATGTCGTCTGGGGCCTCTGGTTCCGGTGAAGCGAAGGCGATGCGCCTTGCGAGCGGGGATCGCCCGGGGGACACGCGGGCGGACCTGGGGCACACCCTGGACCTTCTGACCGGGATACACCAACAAGGTGCCGCACGATCGTCATTGGGTTGTGAGTTCCCGCCCCGTATAATGCTGCTTGATCCACTCACATTCTGATTTCATGGTTCGGCGAGTTATTAAGGAGCGGCTATGCAATCACTGAACGGACGAGTCGCGCTCGTCACCGGCGCCTCGCAAGGAATTGGCAGGGCCTGTGCGTTGATTCTCGCCGAGGCGGGGGCGACCGTGGCGCTGGCGGCGCGCAATGAAGAGAAGCTGCGGGAGGTGGCGGCGCAGATTAGCGGCGCGGGCGGCAAAGCCGTCGCCTACAAACTGGATGTGAGTTCGGACGACGAAATCAAGGCGGTAGTGAAACGGTTGATCGCCGAACACGGGAAAAGTCGACATCCTGGTGAACAACGCGGGCATCACCCGCGACCAGTTGTCCATGCGCATGAAACGCCCCGATTGGGACGCGGTGCTGGCCACCAATCTGACGGCGCCGTTTCTGCTCATCCAGGCCGTGATCGGCTCCATGCTCAAGCAGCGCTGGGGACGCATCATCAATATCACCAGCATCTTCGGCAGGATGGGCCAGATGGGGCAGGCGAATTACTCTTCGGCAAAAGCGGGCCTGATCGGGTTGACCATGTCGGTGGCGCGCGAGGTCGCCTCCAGAAATATAACCGTCAATGCCGTCGCGCCCGGCTGGATCGAAACCGCCATGACCGCCGAAATCACCCCCGAAATGCGCGAAGCCATCCTCAAGATGATTCCGATGCAACGGCCGGGGCGCGACCTGGAGGTGGCACACGCGGTCCGCTTTCTGGCCTCCGAGGAGGCCAGCTATATTACCGGCGACGTGCTGAATGTGAACGGCGGCATGCTGATGGGCTGAGCCTCGGACGTCCCAAGGCGAATGACTATGGCACGTTTGTCCGCAGATTACCGGCGATACGCTAGGGGATTCATCTGAAATTTGGGTCCGTGAATGCCGTAGTGAACCAAAAAATGCACCGGATTGCTACTTTCGCGCGTTTTGGGGAAGATTGTCCTTGCATGCAGCGTTGCTGGATTTTACTATGCTGCTAACTCTGAGCGCTGTTGTTTTGGCCAGAAGATAACTAATGCAAATGAATATTGGCGAAACCATTCGTAGTTTCCGGTTGCAGAAGGGGATGTCGCAAGGCGATATCGAGAAGCGCACAGGGCTGTTGCGCTGCTATCTGTCGCGCGTGGAAAACGGTCACACCATCCCTTCGCTGGACACGCTGGCCAAGATCGCTTCTGCCATGGACATTGCGCTCGGCCAGTTCTTTGCGACCAACACCGCGGATACGGCGGCCCGGGCGGCATCGCAAATGAACGAGGAGGAAGTGCGCTTCCTTTCGCAAATCCGGCGCTACTCCTCGAACCTGAACGATAGCGACCGCAAATTGGTGCTGGCCATGGTGAAAAAAATGGCCGCGACCGCCAAGTGATCGAGCCTTGATCGCGCGCTGAAGAGATGGAGCAAAGCACTCGATGGACGAGTGCTTTTTGTTTTGCGGATGGCTGCTATTTAGCCGGCCAAGCCGCCAGCAGCCTGCGGATGACGATCAACTCGCCCAGGTGGTGAGAGGTGTGATCGGCCACCAGCAGGGCCTCGCGAAACAGGTTTTGCCCCTCGCCCCAGGGAAAAGGCGCCAGCAAGTCGTTAGCGGGATTGTTGACCAGACGGATCATCTTGTCGCGATCTTCCTGAACCTGCTGAACCGAGTGCTCCCAGCTTTCGGTGTCGGCGGGTGCGGCGGAGGCGGGCCAATAGCCCTCCGGCCATTTCGGCGAGTGATAGCTGCCGTCATGGTTCATGCTGAAGCGCACGATGTCATCCTGTGCGATGCGAATGTGTTCCAGGACTTGCCACGCCGAATAAGGCAGCCCGAGCGGAACCACGCCGCGCAGTTTAGGCGGAAAGTTCTTCACCACATTTTCAAAAGTTGCGTGTGCCTGCCCGCCGCGCAGCAACTCGACCAATTGCTTCCTGATCCGGTTTTCACCTGTTGTCATGGTCGATGCCCCATCTCGGGAACGGAATCTATTGTATCCTGCCGCTCGAGCCAGCGGAATGCCTCTGCCGGGCGGCAACTCGGTAACCAGATTGATGCTTGCGCGACTCTAGCTTGCGCGATTCTAAGCGGAAGGCGGAAACTGGAACCCGCAAAGCCAGGGAGCACAGAACTGTGAAAATTCGTCGCCGTTATCCCCGCCCGCCTGGCCTCGACCCGCTTGCCGCGCAAACCGCTGCGCGAAATTGCCGGCAAAACCATGATCGCCCGCGTCTACGAGGCCGTGGCCGCCAGCAAGCTGGTTTCGCAGACGATTGTCGCCACCGACGCGCGCGAGGTTGTAGAGCACTGCGAAAAACTCGGCATCCCGGCGCGCATGACTTCGCCGGCGCACCGCAGCGGAACCGACCGCGTGCACGAGATTGCCGGCTCGGTCGAGGCCGATGTCTACATCAACGTGCAGGGCGACGAGCCACTCACGCGTGCGGAGCACCTGGATTCGCTGGTCCGCCTGATGCAGCAGCCTGGAGTGGAGGTCGGCACCTTGAAGATTGCTTGCGCCGCCGGCCGACATCTCCAACCCCAACGCGGTCAAGGTGGTTTGCGATGCCGCCGGGCGCGCGCTCTATTTTTCCCGCAGCACGATTCCCTTCGACCGCGACCGCGGGGGCGAAGTCCGCTACTTCAAGCACCTGGGGATCTACGCCTATCGCAAGCGGGCGCTGGAGCGTTCTGTTCCTGGCCCGAGTCCGGGTTGGAGCGCATCGAGCGGCTCGAACAGTTGCGCTTTCTGGAAAACGGCGTAGCCATTCACGTGGCCGAAACATCCTTTGAAACCATCGGCGTGGATACCGAGGAAGACCTTCGGCGGGTGGAGCGGATTCTGCTGGACGGAAAAACTCTGCCTTGAGTCCCGGGTTCACGCCGACGGGAACCGATGTCCACCCCAACGATGAAGTATGGTTGTTCGCTGATCCGAATGAAGCTGTGCCGCCAAGGAGGTTGCCATGTGGAGAGCGATCATCTTTCTCTGGTTCTGGTTGTGCCTGCCCGTAGCTCCATTAATCGCCCAGATCACCGCTCAGAATGAACCTTCACTGACCATTTACAACGGCAATTTCGCGGTGGTGCGCGAACGCTTGCCGCTGGATTTGAAGGCGGGCGTCAATACCATTTCGTTTGCCGGAGCGACGGCGCAGTTGGAGCCGGAGTCGGTGATGCTGCGCGATCCCGAAGGCCGGCGCTCGCTGCAAATTCTGGAGCAGAGTTACCGGGGCGATCCGGTGACGCCGGCGCTGATGCTCTCGCTCTACGAGGGCAAGACCATCGAATTCATCACCAACTATCCCGATCACGTGCAGAGCGTGCAGGGCAAGGTCATCCGCTCGGGATACGTTCCGCCTGGCGCTCACAACCAGGGCGCCGTGCAGCCGATCATCGAAGTCGACGGCAAATTGATGTTTTCGCTGCCGGGCCAGCCGGTGTTTCCCGGGTTGACCGGAGACGCCATCCTGAAGCCCACCCTGAACTGGCAGTTGCAGAGCGACAAGGCGGGAGCCTTCACGGCCGAACTGGGATACGTGACCAACGGCATGACCTGGAAGGCCGATTACAACCTGGTGGCTCCGGAAAAAGGCGACGTGCTGGACCTGATCGGCTGGGTGACCATCAGCAATCGCACCGGCAAGGTCTTCGAAAATGCGAAGATCCGGCTGATGGCTGGCGACGTCAATAAGATTCAGCCAGGAGTTGGGCCCGGACGTGGCGGCGGCATGTACGCCAAGGCAATGCTCGCCGCGCCCGAGCCCGCCGTGACCGAAAAGAGCTTCGACGAATTTCACCTCTACACCCTGGCGCGGCCCACCACGCTGCACGACCAGGAGACCAAGCAGGTGGAGTTCGTGAGCGCCGCAGGCGTCGCCGCCCGGCGGATTTATGTCTACGACGGGTTGCAGAGCATTCCGCGCGGCTACCTCGTCGGCGACAATGCCAGCTACGGAACCCAGTCGAATACCAAAGTCCGGGTCATGCAGGAGTTCAAGAACAGCAAGCAGAACCATCTGGGAATCGCGCTGCCCAAGGGGCGTCTGCGCTTCTACCGGCGAGACTCGGACGGTTCGCTGCAATTCGTGGGCGAGAACGAAATCGATCACACTCCCGCCGACGAAACCATTCGGGTGCAGACCGGCAATGCCTTCGACGTGGTGGGCGAGCGCAAGCGCACCGACTATCAGATCAGAAGCAATCAGCACTCGGCGAACGAGAGCTTCGAGATTCATGTGCGCAATCACCGGCAGGAAGCGATCGATGTTCGCGTGGTTGAGCATCTGTACCGCTGGAACAACTGGGAGGTGACTGCGGAGTCGGACAAGCACCTCAAAACCGACGCGCAGACCATGGAATTCCGGGTGACGGTGCCGCCGGACGGCGACAAAATGGTGACCTATACCGTGCATTACTCGTGGTAACGGCGGCGGGCGGGATCTCTGGTTTCACAGCGGCAGAAACAAAAGGTGGCTCGGCTTCGCTCGCCATGACAGCCTGAGATGTTGGGATACAGCAATTCGGCGAACAAGCCTATCGGGGCGGCGTCCAGGCTTCGGCGGCGGCAATTCGCTTGGCGATCGGCGGATGCGAGTGAAAGAGGATCTCCACGATCCGCGAGGGCTTGCGCTCGGCGAGATTCTGTTCGGCAAGCTTGTTCATGGCGCTGATAAACGGGCCAACGGCGGGAATCGACTGCCAGGCGTAGCGGTCGGCCTCGCGCTCGTTCATGCGCGAGTAGGCGTTGAGCAGCGGCATCAGGGCCAGCGAAAGCAGCGTCGTCACCAGGATGATCAGCGGCAGGTTGGCGAAATCGTATTGCGAGATGAACCACTCGTGGCGCAGAACCGCCCAGCGCAGCACCCACTTCAGCGCCCAGAAGCCGGCGAAGGTGATCACCGCCTGCACGATCATCGATTTCAGGATGTGCCGCCGCACGTGATGTCCCAGCTCATGCGCCAGCACGGCCTCGATCTCATCGTCGGTGTAGTTGGCCAGCAGGGTATCGGAGACAATGATGCGCCGGGTCGCTCCCCATCCGGTGAGCGCGGCATTCGCCTTGCGGGACTTTTCCGAAAGATTCCATTCATAGACGCCGCGGACGCGGGTGCCGGCGCTTTCGCTCGAGCCGCGTCAGACGGCTGCGCAGCTCGGAATTTTCCAGCGGCCTGAACTTGTAGAAGATGGGGAACAGCACCACCGGCGCGATCTCGGCAAACAGCACGAACAGCACCGTAAACGCGGCCCAGGCGACGATCCACCACGATTGCGGAAACTTGCGGACCAGCAGATAAAAAATCTCCGCCAGGATCGCGGAGATCACCAGGCCGACGAAGAATCCTTTCAGTTGATCCCACATCCAGCCGCGCCAGCGCTGATTGGAAAGATGGTACTGGTGCTCCAGCCGGAAGCCGTAAAAATCAATCCCCAAACCGAGCGCCTTGCTCAGCAAGGTCAGGAAAAGCAGGTAGACGAAGAGCGCGAGCACGTAGTTTTCGCCGCGCACGATGCGGAACGCCAGGTCGCGGAGAATGTGACTCCATCCGCTCAGCAGCAGCACCAGCATCAAGCCGAGTCCGAGGCCGGCGTCGGCCATGCTCAGCCGGCGATGGATGCGGTTATAGCGCCGCGCATCGGGCGAATCGTCCGAAGATGAGGATGCAGACCACATGAGATTCCGGGAACCTATCGATCATACTAGAGCGGTTCCCAAATTGCTGTATCCCGCTACCAACGTCATTCCGAGCGAGCGACGCGAGCCAGGAATCTCTTGGGTTGCTCTCCGGCGGGAAAACACAAGATCCCTCCACTTCGGTCGGGATGACGCCTCTGAACTTATTTTTGCCTGGCGGACATACCAATCCGGGAACTGCTATAGAGCGGTGCAGGCCGACAAAAGGGAGACGCACCACGCTTGGTTTTGAGCAGGAAAAGCACAAGGTGGCTCGACTATGCTCGCCATGACATTTTGAGATGTAGCTCCACCCCGCGCCGAAAATCATAGCGCAGGGACAGGGCACCCGAGATTACTTCGATTCAGAAACAGGATACGCGAATGGGCCCCCGTTCACGCCACGGTTGCCTTTTGATAGACGAACGACTCGGCGGCCGAGAGAATCTCGTCGACCAGTTCAGGGCTGGAGGCTTCGCAGTAGATGCGCAGCAGCGGCTCGGTTCCGGAGCCGCGCAGCAGCACCCATGGCTCGGCCCCGTTGCCGTTGCTGGGAGCGTCCAGGAAGAACTTGTAGCCGTCCATGTTCTCCATGCGCAGCACCTTGTAGCCGATCTTCTGCGGGCGTTCGGCGGCGCGGCTGAGGGCCGAGAGCTTCAGGTCGTCGGCGATGTGCAGGTCGCGGCGTCCGTAATAGTGCCGACCATACTCGCTTTGCAGGTGCTCCACCAGTTGTCCGAGCGACTTGCCTTCTTCGGCCATGACGTTGGCCAGCAGCAGGGAGTTCAGGATGCCGTCGCGCTCGGGAAGATGGTCGCGGGATGCCGATGCCGCCCGACTCTTCGCCGCCGATCAGGACTTCGCGGCCGCTGAGCACGATGTCGCAGACATACTTGAAGCCTATGCCGTGCTCGATCAGTTCGCGATGGTATTTGCGGGCGATGCGGTCGAGCATGCCGGTGGTGTTGAAGGCGCGGGTGACGGCGCCGGGCCACTGCTTGCGCTTGAGAAGCCACTCCAGCAGCACCGCGAAACACTTGTGAGAGTCGACGAAGCTGCCGTCTTCGGCGACCGCGCCAATGCGGTCGGCATCGCCATCGACCGCCAGGCCGGCGCTGCATTTTTCGCGCACCACGGTTTCCTGGAGGGCTTTCACGTGCGGCAGAATCGGCTCCGGATTGATGCCGGGAAACAGCGGATTCACCTCTCCGCGAATCTCCAGGTACGGAACCCCGGCGCTCTGGAAGATGCCGGCCAGCACTCCCCGCCCGGAGCCGTACATGACGTCGATGGCGAAGCGGAAGCCGGCCTTGGAGATCAGGCCCATATCGGCGAATTTCTCGATGGCGGCGATATAGGGCGCTTTGAAATCGATCTCGCTCACCCGTCCGCCCTCGCCTCGCGTGGCCGGGGCGTCGAGGTAGCCCTCGATTTTCCGCATGATCTCCGGCGTGGCCGAGCCGCCATAGGAGGCTTTGAACTTCACCCCGTTCCAATTCCACGGATTGTGGCTGGAGGTGATCATGACGCCGCCGGCCGCGCCCATCTGCTTGACCGCGTAAGAGAGCGCCGGGGTCGGCGTGTAATCGTTCGCCAGCCGCACCTGGAGACCCGAGTCCGCAAGTTGTTCGGCCGCGACTTCGGCGAAGCGGCGCGAACCGAAGCGCGTATCGTAGGCCAGCAGGACGCCCCTGGCGGGGTCCTCATGCCGGTGGATGTAGTTGGCGATGGCGCGCGCGACACGGCGCACATTTTCAAAGGTGAAGTCGTCGGCGATGATGGCGCGCCAGCCATCGGTGCCGAACTTGATTGCAGAAGCCATGGAGTTTCCTATGTCAGTTCCGTAAGTTTCTTTTCGTCGAGGAAGGCAACGATCTTGCCGACGTCCTGCGCGCGCGCGCGAGTGGTGACCAGCAGCGCGTCATCGGTCACCACCACCACCAGGTTTTTCACGCCCACGGCGGCCACGAACTTGCCGGGCGCGTGCAGATAGTTGCCTTCCGCATCGAGGATGAACGAGCGCGGGGCTTCCACGTGGTTGCCGCGTTCGCGATCGCTCTTGGCCGTCATCATGCGGTGTTCGTGCAGGGCCGACCAGGAGCCCAGATCGTTCCAGCCGAAGCCGGCGCGAATGCAGAAGATGTTCGACTGCTGCTCGCCTTTGGCCGAACGCGGCTCCAGCACGGCGTAGTCGATGCTGATGTTCTCGCACTTGGGATAGAGCCGCCGGAAGGTCTCGGTGAATCGGCGAGTGCCGTAGGCGGCGGCAATCTCCTCCAGCAACGGCGCGGTTTTCGGCAGGTGCTCGCGCAGGGCGGCAGCCAGCGTCGCCGCCGACCAGACGAACATGCCGCTGTTCCAGAAAAAATTTCCCGCCTGCAGAAATTCGACGGCGCGCTCGAGCTTGGGTTTTTCCGTAAAGCGCCGCACGCGCAAAGCGCCGCCCGTCTTTTCGCCGGTTTCAATATAGCCATAGCCGGTCTCGGGCCGGGTCGGATCGATTCCCATGACGACGATGTTTTCACCCGCCGCGGCAATCGCCACGGCCTCCGCCAAATCGCTGCGGAAGCGGCGCTGGTCGCCGATGACGTGGTCGGAGGGAAACATGCCGATGACGGCTTTCGGGTCTGTCCGGAGGAGCAAAAACGCGGCCAGCCCGATGGCCGGCGCGGTGTTGCGTCCCACTGGCTCGGCGATCACCTGCCGCGGCGGCAACTCGGGCAGTTGGCGGATGATGTTCCGGCGCAAATCCTGGTTGCTGATAATCCAGAAGTTGCCGAGCAGGCTGTCCGGCGCCAGGCGCGCAACCGTCTCCTGGATCATGGTCTTGCTGCTGTTCAAGGGGAGCAGTTGCTTGGCGAGCCGTTTGCGGCTGAGCGGCCAGAAGCGCGTTCCCCGGCCACCGGCAAGAACCACGGGATAGAAGTGTCGCTTATCGAATTTTGCCACGCGATTACCCTGTAAAGCTTTTGCTGTGCCAAAGCTGCCCGCACAGTCCCAGCCAGTGTCGTGATCTAGAATTACTCCGGCGTCCGCGCCTTCCGTCAGCTTTCAACGACGGGCGGCTGCACCGGCTCACCGGGTACGCGCATGAGAAGAAACTCCACCGCCCATTGCGGGCGCAGCCCGATTTGCTCAATGCTGGCCGGAATTACGACCGCTTCGCCTCGATTGAAGCTGACTGGCTGGCCGCCTTCCCATTCCACTACGGCGCCGCCCTCCACTGCAACCAGAACTTGCGCCGAGGTGCGTCCGGGCGCGGCGGTGAGGGTCAGCGGCTGTAGCTGATGGCAAAGTGCTCGACCACAAAACACGGCGAAGCCACCAGGCAGCGGATCATGGCCGCCAATGCTGTCACGCGGCGGCAAACCTTGCCCGCGTTGGTCGATTCCCGCATGGCCCGCAAGCCCTGCTCGATATGGAGTTCCCGGCCGCGGCCGAAATCATAGAGGCGGAAAGTGGTGTCGGAGTTCTGTTGGGTCTCGATCAGAATCGATCCGGGCCCAATCGAGTGCACGGTTCCGGCATCGCAGTAAATCAGATCGCCACGGTTGAGATCGATCCAATTGAGCAGATCCTCGGCGCGGTTGGCGCGGATGGCGGCCTCAAACTCCGGTTTGCCGACTCCGGGCTTCAGGCCGAGTCCGACCTGGGCTCCGGGCAGGCATTTGGCCACGTACCAGCACTCCGTCTTGCCGCAAGGCTGCCCCAGTTCGCGGGCTCGCTCGTCATCGGGATGCACCTGCACCGACAGCTTGTCGTGGGGGAAAAGAAATTTCGTCAGCAGCGGAAAACGATCCGGGCTGGGGAGCCGCTTCGCCGACCAGTTCCCGGCCAAAGCGCCGGCACAGGTCGCCGAGCGATGCTCCGGAAAACGGCCCGTTCGCCACGCGGCATTCGTCGCCGGTCAGCCAAGCCTCGCCAATCGGCTCCTTGCCGACGACCCGAGTGTAGATGGGCCGCAAATCGCGAGTTCCCCACGGACGCGGGCTGAACTCGGGAATCATGAGAAATGGATAGAGATCAGACATTGGGGAACACAATGCCGTACCAGACAACTAATTTAGAGTACCTGAAAGGCCTGAACGTTGCCGGAGCCGAAAAAAAGGGCCAACCCATGGTTGGCCCAGTTCGATGGCTCGTGATTAGGCATCGAAGAACTTGCGTACTCCTCCAGTCAGGCGCATCCTCCCCCTGAACCATCGTGGTTAGAGCGACTTAAGAACTTACGCATTCTCTCCAGTCCGCGGTCGATCTCGGCGGCCGAAGTGGCGTAGGAAAGCCGGACGTGCTGATTGCTGCCGAACGCCTCGCCGGGCACGGTCACCACGTGGGCCTCGTGCAGCAGGCACCGGGAAACATCAGCCGGCGTCTTCATCCCGCCCTTGCCAAAATAGGCGCTGAAATTCGGGAAGACGTAGAAAGCGCCCTGCGGCATGGTGCAGGTGATGCCAGGAATCTCCCGCAAGCCCTTCACGATCTGATCGCGCAACTGCTTGAATTCGGCGCGGAAGTCGGCAACGCACTGCTGCGGCCCGTTCAAGGCGGCGACGCCGGCCTTCTGCACAATCGAGGTCGGGTTCGAGGTGGACTGGCTCTGCAGCTTGGTGGCTTCCTTGATGACCGCAGCCGGTCCCATGGCATAGCCCAGGCGCCAGCCCGTCATGGAATAGGTCTTGGAGAGCGATCCGACGACGATGAGGCGCTCCCGCGCTTCCTGAATCGAGCCGGCGGAGAAGAGACGTCCGCTGTAATCGAGATAAACGTAGCACTCGTCGCTCATGACCCAGATGCCGCGCTTGGCGGCCATGCGCACCACGGCCGTCATGTCCTCGGGCGAGAGCGAGGCGCCGGAGGGATTGTTGGGGAAGTTCAGCAGCAGGATCTTGGTCCGCGGCGTAATCGCCTTTTCCAGCATCTCCGGGGTGATGGCGAAATCGTTCTTCTCTTCGCTCTCGACAAAAACGCACTTGCCGCCGCAGTACTCCACCATGTCCTTGAAAGAGACCCAGTAGGGAACGGGGATGATGACTTCGTCGCCATGGTTGACGAGCACCTGGAAGAGATTGAACAGGGCATGTTTGCCGCCGACCGAGGCGACCACCTCGTCGCGCTTGAAATTGCTGCCGAAATCAGCCGCGTGGCGCTTCACGATGGCGTCGCGCAGCTCTTCGATCCCGCCCACGGCCGTGTACTTCGTGAAATTAGCCTGAATGGCTGCAATCGCGGCATCCTTGACGTGCTGGGGGGTCTTAAAGTGCGGCTCGCCGGCCGCAAAATAAACCAGGTCAACGCCCTGTGCGCGCAGCTTGTCGCCTTCGGCAACCGCCGCCAGCGTGGCCGAAGGTTTAATCCGGTTGATCCGGTCAGTGAATGGCGTTACTACTCCAGAACTCGCAGCCATAATGTCCTCCGTGAATTAGTCTTGCTTGGTTCTTGATTTCCGGGATGATGCCAGCAGCTTCTGTTTGAGCTCCCGCTCCACCAGTTTGGGAACGAGATCGCAGACCGAGCCGCCGAGCGCCGAGATCTCACGTACCAGCCCGGAACTCAAGTATGAGTAAGCTCCCGCCGGCATCATGAACATCGTCTCCAGCCTCGCATCGAGCTTGCGATTCATCAGGGCCATCTGCAACTCGTATTCATAGTCGCTGACGGCGCGGATTCCTCTCAGAACGACCTTGGCTCCGCTCTGTGATGGCATAGTCAACCAGCAGTCCCTCGAAGGAGTCGACGCGAACGTTGCTCCACTTCTTGGTGGTTTCGCGCAGCATCGACAGTCTCTCCTCGGTTGAAAATAGCGGAGCCTTAGCCGAGTTCCGAAGAACGGCCACGATGAGCACGTCAAAAATTTTTGCCCCGCGCTCAATCAGATCCAGATGACCGTTCGTCGGGGGATCGAAGCTACCCGGGTAAATGGCGATTACTTGCTTTTTCAAAGCGCCTCGTTCAGGCGAAACGGTTAATTGTCCTGAAGAATTCTAATCGCCAGTTCGCTATCGCAGGCAACGGAATAACGGCCGCAGCCGGCGGCCGGGAGTCACCAGACCCTTCGAAGCCGGCAGTGAAACAAGCCGGCCTGCTCCACTCGCAGCTGACCGCCAGATAGGCGGCGACGACTGCGGCAAATAATGGCGCTACAAGCTTACTGATCCGGAAGCTTATGATTGGATAAGTGCCGGAACTGGCCTGCGGGCAGTAAGCAGGTCCCGTTAATGTTCATCCTACGCCTCAGCGGCAGCCATCTATCAAGCCGGGAACAAGAGCCGGCGGGCCGCCTTGGCCGGCCCGTGCCGGACAGGCTTGGACGCCAACTATGACCCTTTTCGATAAGCGAACCACGCAAGTCCTGCTGACGTTCCTGCTGTTCGCAGCCATCCTGGGATTCGTGTACCTGGCCATCAAACCGCTGCTTATTTTTCTGTTCGCCATGCTCTTTGCCTATCTGCTGGAGCCGGCGATCTCCTACGTTCAGCGGTGGATACGCTCGCGCGGAGCGGCCATCGCCGTGGTTTACCTGGCTTGGCTGGCCTTGCTGGCGGCTGCCGGGTTCCTGATCGGGACGCGGATCATGGGCGAGGCCCACAAGTTGACGCAGATCCTGCCGGATCTCTACGAAAAGATCAGCAGCGGCAACATCGCCTGGCAGCTTGGCGCCCAGAGAGGCTGGAGCCAGGAGACGCAAGCCGAACTCCAGAGATTCCTGGCCGAACACCGCGAGCAGGCCATAGCCATCGTCGGGACCTTGGGTTCCAAACTGGCGCTGCTGGCCTCCAACGCCGGATGGGTCGGACTGGTGCCGATCCTGGCGTTGTTCTTTTTGAAAAGCAAATCTCAACTGCGGAGCCTGGTGGCGGGAACGTTTGACGATCTCATTGTCGACCGGCGAAAGCGCGAACTGTTGCACAACATCCTTCAGGATCTGGATTCCATGCTTTCGCAGTTCGTGCGGGCGCAATTGCTGCTGGTTCTGATTTCCGGGACTGCCTACACCATTCTCCTGGTTTCGCTGCGGGTTCCGTATGCGTTTGCGCTGGGTGCGATCGGCGGCCTGCTGGAGTTCATTCCGCTGGTCGGACCGCTGCTGGCGGCGGTGCTGATCCTGGGCATCAGCTTCAGCCTGAACTATCCGCACCTGCTGGTGCTGATCATTTTTCTGGGAGCGTGGCGCATGTGCACGGATTACGTGATTTCGCCGCGCGTGCTGGGCGGCAAAGTCGAAATTTCGCCGCTGGCCGTCGATCTTTGGCGTGCTGGTGGGAGGCGAGTTGGCGGGGGTCATCGGCATCTATCTCGCCATCCCGGCGCTGGCCACCATCCGCATCCTGTGGAAGCACTGGCTGGCCTTACCGATGCAGCCCGCGACGACTCTGGCACAACGAGGTAACGTTGCATGCGAGCGGTTAGAGAGGCGAATTCTTTGAGCGTTGACGATGCGGGCGGCCTGGGCAGGCCGCCCTTTGGCTGCCGAGCTACTTCTTGGCCGGGGCGGCGGCAGTCTTGGCGGCCACGGCTTTCTGCTCGGGTGAGGCGGGCGGCGGTTCCGGGACGGCTGGCGTCTCGCAGTCCCAGCGCTTTGCGCACCTCGACTTCGATGCGGGCCGTGATGTCCTTATTCTCTCTCAGGAACTGCTTGACGTTTTCGCGTCCCTGGCCGATGCGCTCGGTTTTGTAGCTGAACCAGGCGCCGGACTTTTCGACGATGTTTTGGACGACGGCCAAGTCGAGCAGGTCGCCCTCGCGCGAGATGCCCTCGCCGTACATGATGTCGAACTCGGCTTCGCGGAAGGGCGCGGCGGTCTTGTTCTTGACGATCTTGACCCTGGTGCGCGAGCCGATGATGCTGTCGCCGTCCTTGATGGCGGCGATGCGGCGGATATCGACGCGCACCGAGGCATAGAACTTGAGGGCGCGTCCGCCGGTCGTGGTCTCGGGATTGCCGAACATGACGCCGATTTTTTCGCGGATCTGGTTGATGAAAACCAGGCAGGTGCGCGACTTCGAAACGATTCCGGTGAGCTTGCGGAGGGCCTGCGACATCAGGCGGGCCTGCAGTCCCATGTGGCTCTCGCCCATTTCGCCTTCGAGTTCGGCCTTGGGGACGAGCGCGGCCACGGAGTCGACCACCAGCACGTCGATGGCATTGGAGCGCACCAGGGCCTCGGCAATCTCCAGCGCCTGCTCGCCGTAGTCCGGCTGCGAAACCAGCAGGTTATCGACATCGACGCCGAGGCGCTTGGCATAAGCGGGATCGAGGGCGTGCTCGGCATCGACAAAAGCGGCCATTCCGCCCGCCTTCTGGGCCTCGGCGATCACCTGGAGGGCGATCGTGGTCTTGCCCGACGACTCAGGCCCGAAGACCTCAACCACGCGTCCGCGCGGGAATCCGCCGATGCCGAGGGCGGCGTCGAAGGAGATGGAGCCGGTGGGAATGACCGCGATGGGAACGATGGCTTCCTTGTTCCCCAGCCGCATGATGGAGCCTTTGCCGAACTGCTTTTCGATTTGCGAGAGAGCTAATTCGATTGCGCGTGCACGGTCGTCCGCCATGGAAAACTCCTAAGTTGAGGAGATGATTAAGAATAGAATTCGCAGAATACCACGCTTCCGCCGCGGAAGCAGTAAAACTCCAAACGTGTTCCAAAGCCTTTGAAACCCTGCACTTCGTTTTGCCTGCTATGCTACGGGAGGCGCTCGTAGTCGGCAGCGCGGCGGAAGCCTATGAAAGCTCGTCTTGGACTCATCGCCGGCAATGGCAAGTTTCCCCTCCTGGTGCTGGATGCGGCGCGCTCGCGCGGCTACGAAGTGGTGGTGGCCGCCATCAAGGAAGAGACTTTTCCGGAGATCGAGCAGCGCGGCGCCAGCTCGGTTCACTGGATGTCGCTCGGCGAGCTTTCGAAGCTGATCGAGACCTTCCAGCGCGAAGGCGTGACCGAAGCCATCATGGCCGGGCAGGTCAAGCACAAGCAGATCTTCAGCAGCATTCGTCCCGACTGGAAGCTGGCCAAGCTATTGCTCAGCCTGCCGCTGCGCAATACCGATTCGCTGATCGGCGGGGTGGCCAAGATTCTGGCGGAAGAAGGCATCACGCTGCTGAATTCGACTTCGCTGCTGGAACCGCTGCTGGCGCGCGCCGGGCGTGCTGACCCGTCGCCGGCCGACCGACCAGGAGCAGACCAACATCACCTATGGACGCGCGGTGGCGCATCACGTGGCGCGCTTCGATATCGGACAGACCGTGGTCATCGCCGAGGCCGCCTGCGTCGCCATTGAAGCCATGGAGGGCACCGACGCGGCCATCCTGAGGGCCGGAGAGCTGATGAAAAGCCTGCATGGCGAGTCGGCGATGCTGAGCCGCGCGCTCACCGTGGTGAAGGTCGCCAAGCCCAACCAGGATATGCGCTTCGACGTGCCGGTCGTCGGAGTGCCCACGATTGAGACGATGCGCAACGCCGGCGCCACCTGCCTCGCCCTGGATGCCGGCCGCTGCCTGGTGCTGGATGGCGAAGCCGTGATCAAGGCCGCGGACGAGGCTGCAATCACCATCGTGGCCGACGAGACTCCGCGCAAAAGCTGAATTCGAAGCGCACAATCGCAAAGTGACAGGGTCGTGGCGTTCAAGGATGGTGCGCGGCAATGACCCGCATTCGGCGGTTGAGCTTTGCCCCGCAATTGCTTTACGCTGACCTAAGGTGTAGTGCGGCGTTAGTAGAGCGACTTAAGCTTGGAGGTGTCATTCCGAGCCGGAGCGCAGCGGAGGCGAAGAATCCATGTACTTTGTACCGTGTAAATGCATAGATCCTTCGCTCCTCCACCCCAACAACGGCAACAGCGGCCGTTGTCGGGGACCCTGGCTGCGCTCAGGATGACACCTCAAAAACATCTATGTATTCGAAGCGAATAAATACCTTTCTGGGTGACGCACTACGATGAAGCGTTTGCAGAGTGGGTTCGCGGACTTGTCATAAACCATGAACAAAGAACAAAGATTACTTCGCATTGCGGTCGTCGGGGTCGGCTCCTTTGGCCGGAACCATGCGCGCGTTTATCGCGAACTGGCGGACGAGCAGCGTCAGGCCGGAGCCGCTGGCAGGCTTGAGTGCGGGGACCCCGGCGGACCCGTTTTTGGCTCGTTGGGGCGTCTTGAGCTGGCGGCGGTGGTCGACCGTGACCGGGCGCGGGCCGAAGCGGTTGCCGCCGAGTTCGGCGCGCACGCCTATACCGACCTGGATTCCCTGCTGGCGAACGAAAAAATCGATGCGGCAACCGTGGCCGTACCGACCATCGCGCACCTGGCGGTGGCACGCACGCTGCTGGAGGCGGGGGTCGATGTGCTGGTGGAAAAGCCGCTCGCGATTGACCTGGCCGAGGCGGACGCGCTGATCGAGCTGGCGCGCCGGCATGGGCGAGTGGCGCAGGCCGGACATCTGGAGCGCTTCAACCCGGCGGTGCGCGCGGCGCTGCCGCATGTCACCCGTCCCATGTTCTTCGAGGTGCATCGCCTGAGCGTATTCACCCCGCGCTCGCTCGACGTGGACGTGGTGATGGACCTGATGATCCACGACCTGGACGTGGTGCTCTCGCTGGTGGACTCGCCGATACGGGATCTGCACGCCGTCGGCTTGCCGGTGCTGACCCCGAAGGTGGACATCGCGAACGTGCGGGTGGAATTCGAATCCGGATGCGTGGCCAATTTCACCGCCAGCCGGGTCAGCACCGAGCGGGTGCGCAAGCTGCGCTTCTTCCAGCCGCAGCAGTACGTTTCGCTGGACTACTCGCGGCGCGACGTCTTCATGCTGACCGTCAAGCCAGTCGCGGCGGGCCAGGGCGGAGGCGGTTTCTCGCTGCCGGAAATTGTTGCGTCCAAACCAGAGGTGGTAAGCGAGGAGCCGCTCAGGGCGGAGCTGCGCAGCTTTCTGGAGGCGGTGGCCGGGCGGACGCGTCCGCTGGTGAGCCTGGAAGACGGCAGGCGGGCATTGGATTTGGCGTTGCAGGTTCGTCTCCGTATGGAGGAGCACAGCCGCCGCGTCGGCCTGCCGCGACTGATGAACTTACGATAGGGCGGTTGCGAACGGTTGCCATGGGCAACGCAGCCGATCCTGCGGGGATTCACACGGGATTCACCGCCCTAAGGGATAAAACATTTCTGCTTGAGGGTTTGTATTCGGAAAAGAAGCTCGGGAAGTGCGAAAATATCCTCAGCAACCCCCCGCGATTTGACGGGTTTAAAGAATAGGGAGTTTTGTGTCCGCTGGTGATGGCCGGCATTCGCCGGCCACGTTGCACGCGAGCTGTTCCAGGATGGATGTACCCAGCACCAGTACTGCGGGCTCTGTGCGCCCGATTTCTTCGCGGGGCGCGCTGTCCGCGAACCTGGCCTAAGACCGCATGGCGAGAATTGAATTTCCATCGCTGAAGACCGAGTCCGTTGCCGAGCCGGAGTTGTCCTCGCAAGGCGACCCGACGGAGTTCACGCCCATTCTGCTGACTCAATTGCAGGATGACTTGTCGCGTTCGCGGCTGCGCGAGGCCTTCTGGATCTCGCTGGTGGCGCATTTGCTGGGGATCATTCTGCTGGCGATGGCTCCCAAGCTGCTGCCGAATTTCTGGCATCCGGTGGACTTGCGCACGGCAGAGCAGATGATCCACGACAAGGATCTCACCTACCTGGAACTGCCGAAGGATGCGCAAAGGCCATCGGCAAAGGCTCCGGATACGAAGTTCCTTTCGGACAAAAACCGCATTGCACGCAGCAAGATGCCGACCCCGGACCGCCAGACCCTGGAGTCGCTGCGCAAGGGTATGCCGGGTCCTCCGGGACAAATGGCGCCGCAAAACATGCCTTCGGCGGGAGCGCCGGCACCGGCCCAGTCGGGCGGGGGCGGCAATCAGCAACAGGCGAATAACAGTTCGCAGTTCGGCGCGCCCGCCCGGCCCTCGCCGCAGCAGAATTTCAGCTTTGCGGTTCCCTCGGTCGGCACCCAGATCGAGCAGGGAGCTAAAAACAGCGCGCGCGGGCGGGGAAGCTATTCGACCGGCGGCGGCGCCGGAGGGGATTACGGCTTTCCGAATGGCGGCGGAGGCAAGGTCGGAAGCGGCCTTGACGTGCTCAGCGACACCATGGGGGTCGATTTTGGCCCGTACCTGAACCGTATCGTGGCCGTGGTGCGGATGAACTGGTACAACCTGATTCCCGAAGAGGCGCGTCCGCCGATGATGAAGAAAGGCAAGGTCGCGATTGAATTCGTGATCCTGCCGGACGGCAAGGTAACCGGCATGCGATTGATCGGGAAATCGGGCGATATTGCGCTGGATCGCGCCGCCTGGGGCGGCATTACGGCCTCCAACCCGTTTTCGCCGCTGCCGTCGGAGTTCCACGGGCCTTATCTGGCGCTGCGCTTCAGCTTTTTCTACAACCCGGCTCGCGGAGAAATGTATTAGAAGCCTGCCCGTCCCGCCTGTTCGCCTATAAATCATTCACTGACCCGGGTTATTTGCCGTCGTGTATTATGATCGCTTTTGGCAGGTACACCCGGCGGCGGCCTCAAGCGCCGCTCCGCAAACCAGAGAATCGCATGAATGATGAACCGAATATTACGGTCGAAGAGGCAAGTGTGTTAGACGGTGGCCAACTCGACATTCAACAGATCCAGAGCATTCTTCCCCATCGCTATCCCTTTCTGCTGATCGACCGCGTGCTGGAGATAGAGCGCAAGAAGCGTATTCTCGCGCTCAAAAACGTGACCGCGAACGAGCCTTTTTTCAGCGGCCACTTTCCCGGACGGCCGATCATGCCGGGCGTGCTGATCATCGAAGCGATGGCGCAGGCCGGTGGTACGCTGCTGCTGACGGAGGTTCCGGACCGGCACGGCAAGCTGATGGTCTTTACCGGAATCGAGCGCGCCAAGTTCCGCCGCCCGGTGGTTCCAGGAGACCAGTTGCGGATCGAGGTGGAAGTCATTGTCTGGCGAACCCACGCGGTAAAAATGCTGGGCAAGGCCCAGGTGGATGGCAAGCTCGCCTGCGAGGCGACGATCAGTTGCCGCCTGGTCGATTTGCCCGGCTCCACCAACGGGGAGCAGCCCGCCGAATGAAAATCCATCCCAGCGCCGTCGTCGATGCGGCGGCGAAGATTCCAGCGTCGTGTGTGATCGGCCCGTTTTGCTATGTTGGGGCCGAGGTGGAGATGGGCGAGCAGTGTGAGCTGATCTCCCACGTCGTGCTGCACGGGCCGGCTTGCATCGGCGCCCGCAACCGGATTTATCCCTTCGTCAGCATCGGCATGGGGCCGCAGGATTTGAGTTATAAGGGCGAACCCACGCGGATCGAGATTGGGGACGACAACCAGATACGGGAATTCGCCACCATTCACCGTGGCACCGTCAAAGGCGGAGGCATGACCAGCATCGGCAGCCACACGCTGATCATGGCCTATGCCCACATCGCGCACGATTGCCACATCGGCGACGGGGTCATCATGGCCAACGCCGCGACCCTGGCCGGGCACGTGACGGTGGAAGATTACGCCGTGGTCGGGGCCCTGTGCCCGGTGC
Organism: uncultured Acidobacteriota bacterium; assembly: GCA_963786555.1. GTDB lineage: Bacteria > Acidobacteriota > Terriglobia > Terriglobales > Acidobacteriaceae > CAWBRT01. The sequence continues at coordinate 67,356 of CAWAZO010000011.1, read as the reverse complement.
ATCAATTCGTCAGGATCGGCCGGTACGCTTACATCGGTGGCGGCACTACGATTACCAAGGACGTGTTGCCGTTTTCCAAGACCAGCGCGGTGCGCGATGTCCACGCCTACGGGGCGAATACGGTGGGCTTGGAGAGGCGGGGTTTTTCGCCCGAGCGCCTGCGCAAGATCCAGCACGCATTTCGCGTGCTGCTGGCTTCCAAGTTGAACACCACGCAGGCCATTGAGCGCCTGTGTGGCGACGGCGAACTGGGCGAAGACGTCGAATGCCTGATCCAGTTCATTCGGAAATCCGAGCGCGGCGCGTTGAAATAGAGCCCGCGCGGGTTGAAGAGGCTGCGGAGCACAATTTTTCAGCAGCCGATGTCGCCGCGTTTGACTCTAACCCCACGGTGCGCTAGCCTCAGCCTCTGACCGTGCTGAAACCACTGCCGAACTCCCGCATTCTGATCGTGCTCCTGCTGTTCTCCGCCTCTCTGGCCGCGGCCGAGGGAATGCGTCCGGTGCACGCCCGTCGGGCGATGGTGGCCAGTGTGCATGAGCTGGCATCGCAGACCGGGGCGGAGATCATGCGTGCCGGGGGAAACGCGGTCGATGCGGCCGTGGCGACCGCATTCGCGTTGGCGGTGGTGCAACCGGCGGCGGGAAACCTGGGCGGCGGCGGCTTTCTGCTGCTGCGGCTGGCCAATGGCGACGTCCATTTCCTCGATTTCCGGGAGAAAGCCCCGGCCAAGGCTTCGGCCGGGATGTATCTGGACGCCAAGGGAAACGTGATTCCCGGGGCGAGCCAGATCGGGTACCGGGCGGTTGCCGTTCCCGGCTCCGTGGCCGGGCTGGTGGAGGCCGAGCGGCGCTGGGGCAAACTCACGCTGAAGCAGGTGATGGATGCGGCGATTGGGCTGGCGCGCGACGGTTTCGCCTTGCGTTACGCCGATGCCCGCGCGTTGCGCGATGAGCAGCTTGCACGCTTTGCGGAATCCCGGCGCATCTTCCAGCGCGACGGCCGCTACTATGAGCAGGGCGAAATCTTTCGTCAGCCCGAGCTGGCGCGCACCCTGGAACGCATTGCGCAGGACCCGAATGACTTCTACCACGGCGCCATGGCCCGCGAGCTGGCGGCGGCCATCCAGAAGGGCGGAGGACTGATCTCGACCGATGACCTGGCGAACTACCAGGTCGTCGAGCGGCGGGCGGTGCGCGGAAGCTATCGCGGCTACCAGGTGATCAGCGCGCCGCCGCCATCTTCCGGCGGAGTGGCGCTGCTGGAAACGCTCAACATTCTGGAAGGCTATGACTTGCGCGCCCTGGGCAGCCGGTCGGCCCGGAGCATTCATCTGACCGTGGAGAGCCTGCGGCGCGCTTTCTTCGACCGCGCCGAGTTCATGAGCGACCCGGATTTCACGCCGGTCCCGGTACCGCAGTTGATCGACAAGCAGTTTGCCGCCCGCTGGCGCGAGAGCATCGCCCCCCTGCGGGCGACGCCGAGCGAAGGGCTGAAGCGTCCCAAGTTCGAAGACCTCGACCAGATGGCATCCGCGCGCCCGCCGATGGCCATCCGCGAAGGCGGAAATACGACCCATCTTTCGGTGGTCGATGCGGCAGGCAACGCGGTGGCGCTGACCACGACCTTGAACGATTCGTTCGGATCGCGCGTAACCGTGCCCAGGCTCGGGTTTCTGCTGAATGACGAGATGGACGATTTCACGATCAAGCCCGGGGTGGCGAATCTCTATGGATTGATTCAAAGCCCGTCGAATGCCATTGCCCCCAATCACCGTCCACTTTCGTCGATGACCCCGGCCATCGTGCTCAAGGACGACCGGCTGTTTCTGGTGCTGGGCTCGCCGGGAGGCGCGACCATTATCAGCACGGTCGCCAACATCATCCTGGGTGTGATCGATTTCGGGCTCGACATCCAGCAGGCGGTCAATGCGCCGCGCTTCCACCAGCAGTGGATGCCCGACGAGCTGCGCCTGGAGAGGTTCGGGTTCTCGCCCGATACGCTGCCGTTGCTGACCGGCGGCGGATATCAATTGACCCGGACCGGATACTGGGGCGATGCCGAGTGCATCGCCGTGGACCCGCGTACGGGCGACCGTCTGGGCGCGAGCGATGGACGCAACGGCGGCCGCGCCATCGGTTTCTAGTTACCCCAACAAGCCAACAGCGGGCTTGCCGGGGACCCCGATTCCACCCCAACAAGCCAACAGCGGGCTTGCCGGGGACCCCGATTCCACCCCAACAAGCCAACAGCGGGCTTGCCGGGGACCCCGATTCCACCCCAACAAGCCAACAGCGGGCTTGCCGGGGACCCCGATTGCCGCCCAACATGACACTCCCCAAGTAGGTTTCGTTTGTGCTAAATATTTCTTGGGATAACACACCAGGGGACGTTCCAAGGTTGATGTACCCGGCACTTGCACCGCCCTTCGAAGCCCGGCTCCTTCGCGGGGTACACCTTTCGCGAATCCGGTCTAGAATAAAATCGACGTCATGAGGGATTTCGCGGATTGACCCGAAGCGGCCGGGCACTGTATTTTCATTAACTTGGGTGTATTTACCCCAGCCGACTGCTGCGCTCCGCTCGCTTTCGGGCTTTGTGGGCCGCCATGATCGAGGGACATGAAGATTTTCCGGATTTTCTGCCTCCCATTGTTGGGAGCAATCATCATCACCGCTGGCTGCAAGACCGAAGAAATCACGCAGAGTGCTGCCGCGCCTCCCACGGAAGCTCAGGCGCCGACCCTTGGCCACTCGGCTACGCTTGCCCCGCAGCCCAGGTTTCACGCGACCTTTCAGCCTAAGCCGGACCCGGTGCCGGATCTGGTCAAGCAGGTCGAGGCCGAGTATGCCAAGGGCGAAGCCAACTACCGGACGGGACATCTGGAGGCGGCCCGGGAGAATTTCGACAATGCTTTCGATCTGCTGCTGACCTCACCCATTGGGGTTCACTCCGACGATCGCCTGGAGCACGAATTCGACAAGATTGTGGAAGGCGTGAACCGGCTGGAAATGCTGGCCCTGAAAGAGGGCGACGGTTTCACCGGACAGCGCAGCGAGCCGGCTCCCATCGACGAGGCGAACGAGGTTACGTTTCCCATCGATCCGGCGGTGCGGGCCAAGGCGGAGGCCGAATTACGCCAGACCCATTCCGATCTGCCGCTGGTGATGAACGACCAGGTGGCCAGCTTCGTCAACTACTTCTCCACCGGCAAGGGCCGCGGCGCAATGGAACACGGCTTGATACGCGCCGGACGCTATCACGAAATGATTTCGCGGGTTTTACGGGAAGAGGGCGTCCCCCAGGATTTGATTTACCTGGCACAGGCCGAATCGGGATTCCATCCCTTGGCGCTCTCGCGGGCCGGGGCTCGCGGGATGTGGCAGTTTATGGCCAGCCGGGCCTCCGGCTACGGATTGGAGCGCAATTGGTGGGTCGATGAGCGCCAGGACCCGGAGAAGTCAACGCGGGCCGCGGCACGCCACCTGAAGGACCTCTATAACCAGTTTGGCGACTGGTATCTGGCGATGGCGGCCTACAACTCCGGACCGGGCACGGTGCAGCGGGCGGTCGAGCGCACGGGCTACGCCGATTTCTGGGAGCTTTACCGCCGGAACGTGCTGCCGGGAGAGACCCGCAACTACGTGCCAATTATTCTGGCCGTCACCATTGTGGCGAAAAACCCGGCGCAGTATGGGTTCGATCACCTGTCCCCCGAGGTTTCACCCGCGGTGGATGTGGTGAAAGTTAATTACGCCGCCGACCTCCGCCTGGTCGCCGAGTGCGTCGATGCCCCGGTCTCGATCCTCCAGGACATGAACCCAAGCCTGCTGCGCATGACCACGCCCAAGGACGCCAACTTCGATCTGAGGCTGCCGGCAGGCACTGCCGAGCGATTCCAGACGGCAATTGCGGCTATCCCGCTGGAAATGCGCACGCAATGGCGGTATTACAAGGTTCAGCCCGGTGAGACGCTCTCGCAGGTGGCACAGCGTTACCACGCCAGTACGCACGCGATTGCCCAGGTCAACAATCTCGATGAAGATGCCGTCCTGCAAAAGGACGCCAAGCTGATTATTCCGGTCACCGCGGTGCGGCGCGTCGCCAGCGAAAACGATAGCACGGTCGCTGCCGCCGCCGTCGTTTCCAGCTACTCCCGGCGTCCCGTGATGCACACCGCGCGCAAGGGCGAAACCGCGCTCTCGGTGGCCGACGACTACGCTGTCCCGGTCGAGATGGTGCGTAAGTGGAATCACCTGCGCGGAAATCAGTTGCGGGCCGGCCAGACGCTGCGCATCTACAAGCCGGTCGGAAAACAATCGGCGAGGACGACTAGGGAGACCGCCAATTCCCGGAACACCCGGCAATCGCCCGCGAGTCATGAGCGAGCTTCGGCTTCGATCCGGGGCGATAACGCAAAAGCCAAGGCCAAGGGCCGCGAAAGTTCTAAAATCTCCGCCAAGGCTGGTAGCCGCGCAGGCGCCAAGGCCGAAGCCAGCGTGAGTTCCAAAATCTCCAGCAGGGATGGAACCCGTGCTGGCCGCGGTTCCAAGGCTTCGGCCAAGGCTGAGGCGCATGCGGCGTCCTCTTCGACGAGGGCTACGGCTTCGAAGACCACGGCCAAGGGCACAGCCCCCGCTGCCAAGGGAAAAACCTCGCCGGCGAGCGCCGATAAGTCCAGCCGTCAGCGCGTACACAAGGTCAGGCGCGGCGACACTCTCGCCAGCATAGCCGGCGAATACAACACCAGCGTCGCGGCCCTCAAGCGGGACAATGGCAAGGCTAGCGGCAATCTTCGTCCCGGACAAGTGCTGGTCATCAAGTAACCGCCGGTCTGGAATGTCGCTTGAGCGTGCGGTTTGCGGCGCCGTTTCCAAACTGGATACATAAAAACGCACGAAGCGCTGTCTTGTATTTGCATCCCATCGCCAGCAAGTGTATTTTGTTCCGCAGGCTGTATCGCGCGACGGGCGGCGAATGACTGCCGTCTGGTGCCGTATAGGAAACTTCATGCAGTCGTGATGTACCCGCTGTTCTGGCGCTCCGCATCGCGGAGGTCGGCAGATAACCAGGAGGACACATGGCGTTTTTCGACGAGACTCTTCACGGCCGTGACGACGAAATGGACGATTACGGCGAAGGCAATGCTTACGACGAAACTCCAGAGGAAGAAGAAGACTACGACGAGGAAGAGGAAGAGGAGGAAGAAGCGGGCACAACAGATAAAGCGCCTCGCGAGTCTGTCGAGCCGGTCGCGCAAGGCGGCATGAAGGAAGATATGGAAGAAGATGAGGAGCCTGTCGTGGAAAAACCCGCGCGCAAAGCTCCATCCCGTAAAGCGGCGGCCAAGAAGGCAGCTCCGAAGCCGGTCGTAAAAAAAGTGGCCGTCAAGAAAGCGGCTCCCAAGAAGGCGGCCAAAAAAGCGGCTCCGAAAAAAGCAGCCAAGAAAGCCGCTCCGAAAAAGGCGGCCAAAAAGGTAGCGCCCCGGAAAGCCGCGAAAAAAGTAGCGCCCAAGAAAGCTGCGAAGAAGGCTCCGGCCAAAAAGGCCGTAAAAAAGACGGTCAAAAAAGCAGCCAAGAAAGCCGCGAAAAAAGGTGGGCGTCGCCGCTAGGCACGATAGAGTGCGGCCTCAGCCGGCCACGCACCCCATCACGCGTAACTACGGCGCGTGGTGGGGAAGTGCGGGATGCCGTATCTGACGCATGGTGCCTGCCTGCGTCCGGCAGTGCAACGGAAAGTCGAGTGCGCCAACCTGTGTGGCGAAATGTTTGATGAGAGTTGCTCAAACCGAGCAACTGTAATGGCGTTTGTTCGGAAGACTGTGGATCGCTGCCGCGGCTTGGAGCTATTCCCAAAGTTCGTATCCCCGGTGACCGTGGCCAGTGTCCTTGGTGTCATGCTGAGCGAAGTGCAACGGAGCGAAGCCTCCCGGCATGGCGCGTGGCGGAAGTGCAGCCGCAGAATTTCATTAAAAGGCCACGGCGACGCGGAGCGGGACGAGTTTCAGCTTCATGCCGCCACCCCGACTGGATCGGGGCCCGTCGTCATTCGCATGACAATCCCGAAGCCTCGTTTGCCAGGGTCTTCTGAGGGCTAGTGCGAAATCGGATTTGGTGTAGACCACGATTCCCACCTTAACCGCAAAAACCGCGGTGAAGGTGGGGCACCCGAGACTACAACTTTTGCGAAAATGCTCTATGTCGTGTCCCAGAAGTTCGCGTAATAACTTTTGAGGTGTCATTCTGAGCGAGCGCAGCGAGCGAAGAATCCATGAATTGGATTCGAATGCATAGATCCTTCGCTACGCTCAGGATGACATCCAAACCTTATGCAGCGAACTTACGGGACAGCACACTAGAGACTGTTATTAACTTGAAAATGGAAGTCGTTGAAGAAAAATATGGTTATCAAAACTTCACTCTCTCCAACGAGCCTTGCAAAGTCTTGAAGATAGAAGGCTTACTCAAAGTTAATAACAGCCTCTAGATTTTTTGGGGGGCCGGGTCACTGCATCGCCGCTGCCGCGGTAAAAATTCAGCGCTTCAGCAAATCCACGGGCAGCCGCACGTCGTGCACCCGGAAGTAGCGGGCAAGCGAGGGATACCGTTTGGCGACCTCTTGATACATCTCCCAGGCGACATTACGGTACGACCAGTGACCGGCTGGCGAGGTGCGCAACTCCGTGATGTATACGGCCTCCGCCAGATCCATTTTGAAGAGCGCGCGCTTGCGGAAGGCCAGCGGGATCAGGTACTGGGCCTCGGGAGCGAGTTCTCCCCGACCGCGAGCTTTCGACTCTTTTGCGGATTCGTGCATGCTCAGCGCGGTGTGCAGGGTGTAGGCCGCCGATTCGGCGCGCTCCATGGCCGCCGTGTAACGCCCCGCCAGGTCGGCGGCGGTGATTTCCGCGGGTATGGCAAAACCGTGAGCAGTGGTGAACTCCTGCGCGATCTGGGTGCAGCGGCGATGCCGGTGCAGATCGCGGTAGGCGCCAATATCCATCAGAATGTCGAAGCGGAAGCTTTGACCGGCGCGGAATGTCCGCAGAAGCTCATCGTGCGGGCCACGATGGCGCGCCCCGAGCGAGATGATTTCGTCGCGCCCGGCGGCCGTGAGCGAGTCTACGCGTTCGCGAATTTGCGGGTAGGAATAGTGGCAATGCTCATAGAGCAGCGTGCACGCCAACTCGCTTTCAATCGATTCCGGCTCCAGCAGCGTAACCGATTCGGAAGGTAAAATTTCGGCCCCGCGCATCAGCTCGCTGGCGGCCTGCCGCAGCTCGCGCCGGGCTTCCATTTCGTATTGGCTCGCTTCGGCATATTTCACCAGCGTAGGCGCAACCGGAGCGTCGCGGAGCAACAGCTTGGCCGTCCGCGCCCCCAGAGCCTCGTCTTTGGCGCCGATGGCCGCCGCCAGTTCGCGCCATGCCTTGTGTTTGACGTTGTAGGCGCCGCGTTGGGCCGCCGCCTTCAGGCGGGCGCCGAGGCCGCGTACTTCGGCGTGAGTGTGCGCCAGCAGACGCGCAATCTGCGATTCCAGAGTGCGGGCATTGACGATCTGTCCGAGGGAGGTGTTGGTCGCCAGCGGCAGCAGGCAGCGGGTCAGGTCAAAGGCCCGGGCCTGCAAGGCGCGCTTGTAGGCATCCGGCTTCATGTCGGCGGGCTGCGGAGTGCCTTCGGCGAGATGTCGGCACATGTCTTTGGAGATCTGCTCGTACTCGGAAAACAGGAAGGCCACGGTTTCGCGATAGGATTCGGCGTTGCGGGCTTCGGCGCTGGCCTCGGCCTCGGCGTTCCCGGAGGCGTCCGGCGATTCGCCCGGCACCGTGAACTCAGGCATGAAGAAGCTGCTCTGCTTGAAATTCTGATAGCGCGTGGAGCGCTCCTGTCCGTCCCAGCGCGGCTCGTCGACGACGGCGATGGCGGCCAGCAGCGACAGGCGCTCGATGGCCATGGTAATGTGCGCCAGATCTGCGATCGAGCGATGGCCGTACTGAAAATAGAAGGTATTGAGAAACTGCTCCGCCTTTTGCTCGTCCAGTTCAGCCAGCGATTCCTTCATCGAAAGCGCCGAGCGCGAGTACCTGGCCATGGCGTAGGCCTGCACCTCCGGATCGGCGCCCTGCACGCAGAAAACATCGGTTCCGGCAGCTTTGGCTGGGATTTCAGAATCTTGAGATTGGTTTGAATCGTGTTCGGATCGAGAGCGGACCATGCAAAAAGTGTAAGGCTCAGCCGAAAGCCAGCGCAAGGACGGGACTTTAATCCTTACGACGCTTCTTACGTCGAGGTAAGTCGGCTTTCCAGCGCAGAGGGCGCACGACGGCTGGATCCGATGGCGGGAGTGGAGTTTTTTCGCCGGATGCCGATGGGATTTTTGTGCGAAGTTTTTCCGTCCGGTTGGGAATCAAGTACACTAATTGTCTATCCATGAAGAGCAGTCGCCTGAAGAGCATTTTGATCGTGGCCCTGATGCTGAGCGGGGCGACGTTTGCCAGCGACCGGCAAGGTGCGAATCTGCCTTGCGAGGCTTGCCTGGGTCTGCCGCCGCCGGTTTCGGAAGGGCAGGTTGCGCCACGAATCGCTGCCGCCCTGGCGCTGCAACTGTTTTTCGGCCAGAAGCCGGGTACGACCGGCGTGGACTACAGCAGCCGGGCCGTGGTCCATGCGGAGTTGCTCGACCTGGAACAGAAGGGCGACTACGAGTTGGTGAAGACCTTCAGTGCCGAGCCGCGATCCTTGACGTTTGCCCCGGTGCGCTTCGTCGGCGACGGCTTCGTCAAAAGCAATGTGATCCTGCGCGTTTTGCAATCGGAGGTCGACCGGACCGAGAAAGACAATCCTGCGGAACAGGCGATTTCAGAGCGCAATTACAAGTTCTCGTACAAGGGCGTCCAAAGCTTGAACGGCAGCCCGGTGCACGTTTTCCATGTCAAACCCCGTTACCGGCGGCAGGGATTGTTCAAAGGACGAATTTATCTGGACACCAACTCCGGCCATCTTCGCCGCGCCGAGGGAATGCCAGTCAAGTCACCCTCGTTTTTCATCAAGCATTCGGAGTTTGTGCAGGATTTTGACGACTTCGGACCCTACACACTGCCCACGCGCCTGCACTCCACGGCCAAGGCGAGGCTGATTGGACGGGCCCTGCTGGATATCGTTTATTCCTCCTACCGGTTTTCGTCCGGCAAGGTGCGGAGCGAAGAGGCCGCAAGCCAGAGCTTCTGAAAAGCGCCGAAATTCAACGGAAATTAACCGCATCCGGCGTCGTATCTAGGGCCAAGACTCCGGAAAGCATGGAGTTCTCCGGCGTCGTCAGAGCGCATGCTGTAGACTAAAAGCATCGTTCCATTCACGTCGGTTACCCGCCCTTGCGATTGTATCCGAGGAAAAATTCTGTTTTGAATACCGAAATTCGTAATATCGCCATCATTGCCCACGTCGACCACGGAAAAACCACGCTGGTAGATGCCATGCTGAAGCAGAGCGGCACGTTCCGCGCCAACGAACAGGTAGCGGAACGGGTCATGGACTCCAATGCGCTCGAGCGCGAGCGCGGCATCACCATCCTGGCCAAGAACACGGCGGTTGATTACCACGGGATCAAGATCAACATCGTCGACACGCCGGGCCACAGCGACTTCGGCGGAGAAGTCGAACGCGCGTTGAAAATGGTGGACGGGGTCATGCTGCTGGTGGACGCCAGCGAAGGACCGCTGCCGCAGACGCGCTATGTTTTGAGCAAGGCCCTGGAAGCGGGATTGCCGCCGGTGCTGGTGATCAACAAAATCGATCGCCCCGACGCCCGCGTGCAGGAGGTGGTGAACGAGGTCTACGACCTGTTCATCGATCTCGACGCCAACGAGAAGCAACTTGATTTTCCGATCCTCTACACCAACGCCAAACTGGGCACGGCAAGCACTTCGCCCGATGTCACGGGGGAAAATCTGCGGCCGCTGTTCGATGCCATTCTCTCCACCGTGCCGCCGCCGCAGGGATCGCCCGAGGGGGTGCTGCAGATTCTGGTGGCGAACCTCGATTACAGCGACTACCTGGGCCGCCTGGCGATCGCGCGGGTCTTTAACGGTACGCTGCGAATCGGGGATGAAGCCGGCATCACCAAGCCGGATGGTTCGCTGGATAAGGTGAAGATCACCAAGCTTTTTTCCTTCAGCGGATTGAAGCGAATTGAGATCGATGCCACCACCCTGGGCGATATCGTCGCCATCGCCGGCGTCGAGGGCATCAACATTGGAGACACCATTACCTCGGTCGAGACCCCCGCCCCGTTACCGCGGGTCGCCATCGACGAGCCGACGATTGCCATGCAGTTTACGGTCAATACGTCGCCTATGTCCGGACGTGATGGACAGTTCGTCACGTCGCGCCATCTGCGCGAACGACTGCAAAAGGAATTGCTGACGAACGTCTCGCTGCGGGTCGAGGAGACCGACAGTCCGGATACCTTCAACGTGCTGGGCCGCGGAGAGTTGCAGTTGGCGATTCTGATCGAGATGATGCGTCGCGAAGGCTATGAACTGATGGTCGGCAAGCCGGAGATTGTGACCCGCACGGTGAACGGCAAGCTGATGGAACCGGTCGAGCGGCTTACGGTCGATGTGCCGGAAGCATTTGTCGGCGTGGTGATGGAAAGACTTGGCGGACGCAAGGGCCAGATTTTGAAGATGAGCAACCAGGGATCTTCGCGCGAAAGCGGCGGACCAAAGCACGGCCGCGTGCGCATCGATTTCCGGGTGCCCAGCCGCGGCTTGATCGGATTGCGCAGCGAACTGCTGACCGAAACGCGTGGGACGATTGTGATGAACTCGCTGTTCGACGGCCACACCGAGTGGCTCGGGGACATTCCTCACCGGCCTACCGGCGCGCTGGTGGCCGATCGTCCGGGAAGCACGACGGCGTATGCCCTCTTCGGATTGCAGGAGCGCGGCGAATTGTTCGTCGGGCCGGGTGTCGAAGTTTACGAGGGCATGGTCATTGGAGAACACTCGCGCGATAACGATCTCGATATTAATTGCGTGCGCGAAAAGAAAATGACCAACATGCGCGCGTCGACCGCCGACGATGCGGTTCGCCTGGTTCCCTATCGGCAACTGAATCTTGAGCAATCCATTGAATTTATTGCGGAGGATGAATACGTCGAGATCACGCCGAAATCTCTACGATTGAGGAAGAAGGTATTGCAGTCCAATCGGCGTCCCAGGAAGCATGTTCTAGTGGAAAAGACTTAGAACTCCGTAAGATGTGGTTACCAGGTAGGTACGTTCGTACCTTGCCGACATCCACGGTACCAGCTATATTGAGTTACGAATTTCGGGCTAAGGCTCTGCCGGGGATAAGCTCCACCGGGAAAAATTGCGTGGGGAATCGCCGATATCACGACGATCGGCACGGTCGGAGGCGGCTGTGAAAGAGACGTTGCTCAAAAAGCTGGCGGACGTGAATCGAGAGCTTTGGCTCTTGTTGTCGTTGTTTGGAATCGCGGCGCTGATCAATTTCCTGATTTCTTCACACTCGGTGATGCTGAATTTCTACGTGCTGCCGACGATCTTTTCTGCCTATTTCTATGGACGGCGGCATGCGATTTCAACCGCCATCGCCAGCGTCCTGCTCATCGTGCTGCTTGCCTATCTGAACACCAATCTTTTCTCGGCCGCGGCTTTCACGCTGGAAGGAGAACGCTGGTTTTCGGTGATCGCCTGGGGCGGTTCGCTGGTGCTGACGGCGGTGGCGATGGGCACCCTGTATGAAAAAGATAAAACCAAGCTGCGTGAATTGCGGGAGACCTATCACGGGGTGCTGCTGATCCTGACGGCAGTTCATTGCCAAGGATCAATACACGCAGAACCATTCCTACCGGGTTTCCATATTTGCCACGCGGATCGCCAGCGAAATGGGATTCGGCGAGGAACGCATTGAAGATGTGCGCGCGGCCGCGCTGCTGCATGACATTGGCAAACTCGACATCAGCCGCGAACTCCTCTACAAGGCAGCCCGCCTGACCGAAGAGGAATACCACGAGATGCGCCAGCACGTGAGCAAAGGAATCGATTTCCTGGAACCGGTCGGCGGCTCGCTGCGCCGTGTGCTGCCCATCATCCTTTTCCACCACGAGCACTACGACGGCACCGGCTACGAGCAAAAAGCCGGAGAAGATATTCCGCTGGAAGCACGCATCCTCGCCGTGGCCGATGCCTATGATGCAATTGTCAGCGACCGCCCTTACCGCAAGGGAAGCGCGCCTTTTGAAGCCAAAGATATTATCGAGAAACGCTCGGGAATCGATTTCGACCCGCAGGTGGTGAAGGCCTTTCTGTCCGCGTTCCGCAAGCGCAGCCTGGAAATTCCGGAGCTGGTGGTTTAGAGCGGTTTTCTCGGAATTGTTCCCGGCCGTCGCTCCCTGGTGGTCGCAACCGCCGATGGACCGCGGCTTCGGGATACAACATCCCGGGAACCGCTGTAGAACAGTTCGGAAATACTGCGTCCCAACTTGTGTGTTCCTCTGCTGTTGGAAAAAATCACTCTGCTCCCCACCCCATCAAACGCAACAGCGGCGAAGGTAAGTTACACAGTAGAATTGGAGTGGGGTCGAGCGGCAGAACCGTAATCATCCTATTTCCGTCTTGGCCCAAATAGCATTCACCAGAAGGAGCTTGGAATGAAGCTGCTGCGCTATGGTCCGCACGGCCACGAACGGCCGGGCTTGCTTGACTCACAAGGAAAGATCCGCGACCTGTCGATCCTGATCGGCGAGCTGACCGCCGACCGGCTGTCACCGGAGAGCCTGAAGGCCCTGGGGCATGTAGATGTTCAGACGTTGCCCATTGTGGAAGGGACGCCAAGGCTTGGGATTCCTTATGTCGGAACCGGCAAGTTTATCGCGATCGGCCTGAACTACAGCGATCATGCGAAAGAGACCAATCAGGCGGTTCCCAAGGAGCCGATGGTCTTCATGAAGGCTACGAGTTGTTTGAACGGACCCTACGACGACATCATCCTTCCCAAGGATTCGACGAAGGCCGACTGGGAGGTCGAACTCGGCGTCGTCATCGGCAGCAAGGCGCAGTATGTGTCCGAGGCCGAGGCGCTCAAGCATGTCGCCGGCTACTGCCTGGTGAACGACGTATCGGAGCGGGAATTCCAGAATGAGCGCGGCGGCACGGTGGATAAAGGCAAAGGCTGCGACACCTTCGGCCCGATTGGACCATATGTGGTTACCGCCGATGAAGTCGGCGACCCGCAGGTGCTCGACATGGGGCTGGAGCTGAACGGCACGCGCATGCAGACGGGGAATACGCGGACCATGATTTTCGGGGTGGCAAAGCTGGTCAGCTATGTCAGCCATTTCATGAGCCTTCAGGCGGGCGACCTGATTACGACCGGAACTCCGCCGGGCGTGGGCTTTGCCCGAAAGCCACCGATTTTTCTGAAGGCGGGCGACACCCTCCGCGCCACGGTCTCGAAAGTCGGCGAGCAGCGGCAGCGGGTCGTCAGTTGGCAGGGGTAAATAAATTGGAACGCCCGAGTCGCCGGTTCTTGGAGTAAAGCGTCCGGAGTTGGTATTCGATGTTCCTACCTGGAGGAGGCGTCATTCCAACCGCGGCGGAGGGATTGTTTGTTCTTGTGTTCTTGCGGTGAGCGTAACACAAAAGATTCCTCGACTCGCGACCGTCGCTCGCTCGGAATGACGTTCATGGTGGGATACAGCATCTCTGCCACTTGCTTATGCACAAACGGCAGAGGAGCATCCATGGCGGGAGTACAGTAAGTCAAAAAAGCTGCGCGATAACCAGTGTCAAGATCGCGCAGCTCTGCGATTTGTACCCGCGTTGTTTGGGCTACGCTATTCCGCCAACTCCAATTCAATCTTCTTGGCCGTCTCATCCAGTTGCGCAATCCGGAAGCTGCGGACCTGACCGGCGCGGGCCGCTTCGCGCCGGGAAGCGCCGCTGGTGGCTCCGCCCTTCCATCGCGCCTGCAGCATGGAGCTGAGCGACGACAAGTCGACCTTCGCTGCGGCGGACGCCGCGCCCTTCGCTGCCTCTTCGGCAACCATCCGGCATGTGCCCAGAACGCCTTCGGCCAGCTCGACACGCGCCTCTTCGTCCGACACTTCCACCATGCGGCCGGTGACCACATCGCCCGGCTTGTGTTCGGCGATGTACTCTTCCAGGCTGGTCGGAACCAGTTGCTTCATGCCCAGCCGCAAGCGCCGCCTTTCGGTATCGATTTCAAGCACCTGAGCCTTCACGGCTTGCCCTACCTTCAGCATGTCCTGCGGGTGATTGATGTGCTTCTCGGCGCTCATGTCGCTGATGTGAATCATGCCCTCGACACCCTCGGTAAGCTGCACGAAGGCGCCGAACTTGGTAAGGCTGGTGACCGGTCCTTCGATCACCGAGCCTACCGTGAACCTCTGCGTCACCTCGGCCCACGGATCGCCGAGCATTTGCTTGAGGCCCAGGGAGATGCGGCGCTCGGCGGCATTTACCGCCAGAATCACGGCATCCACGCTCTCGCCCGGGGTCACGATGGTGCTGGCCTTCTTCATCTTCTTGGACCAGGACATCTCCGAAACGTGGATCAATCCTTCAATTCCCGGCTCCAGCTCGACAAACGCTCCGAACTCGGCGACGCGAGTGACCGTGCCGCGCACGCGCTCGCCGACCTTGTACTTTTCCGCCACCGAATCCCATGGATACGGCTGAAGCTGCTTCATGCCCAGCGAAATGCGGCGCTTGTCGGCATCGACCTTGAGTACCTTGGCTTCGATCTGCTGCCCGAGCGAGAGCACGTCCGCCGGCTTGTTGACGCGGGCCCAGGAAATTTCAGCGACATGCAGCAGCGCGTCCACCCCGCCGATATCGACGAAAGCGCCGTAGTCGGTCAGGCTGCGGACCACGCCGCTCACGGTCTCGCCCTCGGTGATTTCCGAGTAGCGGCGCTGCTTGAGCGACGCGCTCTTCCTCTTCGCCAACGATGCGGCGGTCGACCACCACGTCTTCGTCCGTCACGTCGAGCTTGATGATGCGGCAGCGGATCTCCTGCCCTACCAGCTTCTCCATCTCGGCGGCGTCGTGCGCTCCGCTGCGCGAGGCCGGCATGAACGCCCGCACGCCCACGTCCACGCTCAATCCGCCTTTGATCGCGCCGGTTACCGTGCCCGCGATCGTCGCCTTCTCGGCAAAAGCCTTTTCCAGCGACGACCAGTCTGTCGGCCGGTCGATCTTTGCCGCGGGTAAGCTCGTAGTAACCTTCCGGGTCGCGGCCCTTGACGGTCACCAGCAGCTTATCGCCTGGTTTCACGGCTTCGCTCGCGCCCTCAAAGGCGGTCAGCGGCAGAATGCCTTCGGTCTTGAAGCCGATGTCGAGGAAAACCGACTCGCCAGAGACGGCAATTACCGTACCCTCGCGGCCTTTGCCTTCTTCAGCCTTGTGCGAGTGACTTTGTTCATACTGAGAAAGAAGGTCGTCGAACGACTCATTGGGATCGGTGGGCTGAGATTCCGGAATGCTTGGATTAGACATGAGAAGTTCGAATATTGTGGCATAATCCGAGCCGTCGGCGCAAAACCCGGCCCGGACACCGAGTTGGTGGAGGTACCCCCGGTACCCGCAGGCTAGGAATCGCGAATTCCATCGATGGACGCCCGGCCATTCCGGACTTGGTTTCGGGCTGCGAAAGCCGGAACGAAGTGCCGGCGCGAAGCAAACTTCGCCGGCGAGGCGGAACACAGGTACTGCCGCTTCGAGCCCATCGTTCGGTTAGAACTTGTTTCAAAAACATGCTTTAGGAATAATGCGTGGTCCCCTCAGGGGCGAAACCCCGCATTTTTCTGGCCCCGGACGGCGAACCGATGTGCTTACCTACCGGCGCGGGACACCGCATCATGGTGCAGATTAAGAGTACGTGTTTTCCGCTGGGCGATCTCAATCCGCAGGAGTTCGTGCCGGACATTTATTAAGGCCAAGGCCGCTGATTTTCAGCGGGCGACCGAGCGCGTCTACCACTCGCCGGAGAACCCGTCGCGCATCGAGCTGTGGATGCTGAAGAGGTGAATGCCCAAGGGACGGCCATTCGGAAGATACGAAGATAGAAGACGTGAAGATAAATTATGATCTTCCTAGTGTCGTGTCCCAGAAATTCGCGCAGCAGCTTTTGCCGTGTCATTCTGAGAGAGCGCAGCGAACGAAGAATCTATTGGATTTGACCCTCAATACATAAATACATAGATCCTTCGCTTTGCTCAGGATGACACCGGTACAAGTTTTTCCGCAGCCTTCTGGACGGGCCGGCGGAGCCAGAGCGCTCCGCCGCGGGCCGAGGTATCTGATGAATTCAATTGCGGTCGTTTATCTCGGCGTTGTCGACTACGTCACGGCACTCCGTTTGCAGGAGACGCTGGTCGAGCTGCGCAAGCAGGAGCGCGTTCCCAATGTGCTGCTGCTGCTGGAGCATCCGCCGGTGATTACCCTGGGACGCAATGCCAAGCCCTCGAATATCCTGGTCTCGCGCGAGGTGCTCGACGCCAAGGGAGTGGAGGTCGTCGAGATCAATCGCGGCGGCGATGTCACCTTCCATGGTCCGGGGCAACTGGTGGCCTATCCGATTTTCGACCTGCGGAGCTTCACTCCAAAACTCGGCGTCATCGATTACATCCGCAAACTGGAAGAGGTGCTGATGCGCACCTGCGCGCAATATCGCATTGAAACCCAGCGCATCAAGGGCATGACGGGCGTGTGGACCCTGGCGGAAGCCCCCGGCGCCGTCGAGCGCAAGATCGCCGCCATCGGCGTACACGTTTCGCGCGGCGTCACCTCGCACGGCTTTGCCCTCAACGTCAGCACCGATCTCGAATACTTCAAGCTGATTGTCCCCTGCGGCATCAGCGACAAGCCGGTGACGTCGATCGAGTTCGAAAGCGGAACGCACGCGCCCGTCGAGGAAGTGCTGCCGGCGGTGACACGCAACTTCGGATTCGTCTTCGATTCGCAAATTCTCTGGATGGAATCGCTCGACGACCTGCTGGCCAGCGCCGCCGGGACTGCCGCGCCCGCGCCGCAGGACACACCGGCCCAAACACCGGAAGAGCTGCGGCGGCTGCACGGGCAGGACACGCACTTCGCCTGATTGCCCCAACAAGCGCAACTACGGCGCACGTTGGAGACCCCGACGACTACCCCAACAGCGGCAAAAACGGCCGCTGCCGGGGACCCCGACGACCACACAACCGACGCAGTAGAATTGGCTTTCGTGAGTACGAGGGACCAAGCGCTCTGGTAGGAGAATCATGGCCGAAAAATCCAAGAACTCATCAGCCGCGAAAAATCAGAAATCTCAGGCGAAGCCGCGCACGTTGAACGCACCCGGCCATGCTCAGGATGAAGCCGCGTCGTCGATGTTGCGCAGCTACAACCTGCCCGACTACCGGCTGGAGCGTCCGGAGTTCGCGCTGCTGATGGAGGGCGCGGGCGAACAGGCGCAGTACCGGGTCGAAGGCGATCTGACGGCACCGGCGCCGCCGATCCGGGAGTCGAAATATCTCAAGCGCGAGCAGTCGATCGAGCTCTATCGCTGGATGCTGCTCACCCGGCGCGTGGAATCCGCGCTGGAGAGCCTCTACAAGCAGTCCAAGATCATCGGCAGCGTTTTCCTGGGACGCGGGCAGGAAGCCTGCTCGTGTGCTTCCGCCTGCGCACTGAGCCCGGAGGAGTGGCTGGGACCGATGCTCCGCAACCAGGGCGCGCTGCTGGTGCGCGGCTTTACCCCGGCGGAGATCATGCGGCAGTACATGGCCACAGCCGACTCGCCGACCCTGGGCCGCGATGCCACCTCGCACTTCGGCGATGCCGTGCGGCGCAATGTCTGTGCGCCGATTACCATGCTCGGGGAACTGATCGCCGTGATGAGCGGCATCTGTCTGGGCGCGCGGTTGCAGGGACGGCATCTCGCCGCGCTGACCTATATCGGAGACGGCGGCCAGTCGACGGGCGTTACTTACGAGGGCTTGAACTTCGCCGCCGTGCAGCGCCTGGGGGTGGTGGTGATCGTGGAAAACAATCTCTGGGGCTACTCCACGCCCTCCGACCGGCAGTTCCGGGTCAAGGACCTTGCCGAGCGCTCGATTGCCTACGGCATTCCCGGCGTGATCGTCGATGGCACCGATCCGTGCCAGGTCTATGACGCTACACGAGACGCCTGCGAGCGCGCGCGCCGCGGCGAAGGACCCACGCTGATCGAGGCGAAGATGATGCGCATGAAGGGACACGCCATGCACGACGCCGCCCAGTATGTGCCGCGTCCGCTTTATGAATATTGGCTGAAGCGCGATCCCCTCGAACGATTCCGTCAATACCTGGTGGAGCGGAAGCAATGGCTCACCTCCGACGAACATGCAAAGCTGGTTGCGGAAGTCGACGCGTACGTCGAAAGCGAGCGCGCCCAGGCCGAGGCTTCGCCCATGCCCAGCCCGGAAGAGGACGCCAAGCATCAGGGCGCTTACTGCGAGGGAAACTGCCACACCGTGCGGCCGAAATACGCGGAAGTGAAGTTTGGAGTGAAGAGAGAAAGCATGAGGTCATCCTGAGCGAAGTTCGGCAAAGCCGAACGCAGTCGAAGGACCCCTATGATGAGAAAAGACAGGCGTTTCTACACCTACATCTTGGCCAGCTCTTCCGGCACTTTGTACATAGGAGTAACGAATAATATTGGGAAACGGGTCTGGCAACACAAGCAAGGTGAAATCGCGGGGTTCACAAAACAGTACACGGTGGATCGACTCGTCTATTTCGAGAGTTTCGATGACATCCGTACAGCCATCAACCGGGAGAAGCAGCTAAAGGGCTGGGTGCGAGCCAAGAAAATATGGCTCATTGAGCGGGAGAACCCCAGATGGCAGGATCTGAGCCGAGCGTGGTTTGAGAGTAGTGGTCCTTCGACTCCGCCGCTGCGCGGCTCCGCCCAGGATGACAAACAGGACGAAGTTAACGCAAGTTGCAGGTTCGGGTAGATCAAACTTATGCCTACGCTTACCTATCTCGAAGCTATCCGCCAGGGAATCCATGAGGAAATGGAGCGCGACTCCTCGGTCTTCTGCATCGGCGAAGACATCGGCGTTTACGGGGGCGCGTTCCGAGCCACCGAAGGCCTGCTCGAGCGCTTTGGCGCCGAGCGGGTGATCGACACGCCGATCTCCGAGATGGCTTTCGTCGACGCCGCCTTCGGCGCCGCGCTCACCGGATTGCGTCCGGTGGTCGAGTTCCAGTTCATGGACTTCATCAGTTGCGCCTTCAATCAGATCGTCAACATGCTGGCCAAGTCGCACTATCGCTGGAACGTCGCCGTGCCGGTGGTGCTGCGCGGGCCGTGCGGCGGCGGCGTGCACGGCGGACCTTTTCACTCGCAGAATCCGGAAACCTACTTCGCCCACGTGCCGGGGCTGAAAGTCGTCTGCCCGGCAACGGCCTATGACGCCAAAGGACTGATCAAGTCGGCGATCCGGGACAATAATCCGGTCTGCTTTTTCGAGCACAAGTTTCTCTATCGCCGGATCAAGGAGGAGCTGCCAGCGGAGGACTACACCGTGCCGATTGGAAAGGCGCGGGTGGCGCGAGAGGGCCGTCATATTTCCGTCATCACTTATGCGGCAATGCTGTACGTCGCCCTGGAGGCCGCGGAAATCCTCGCCAAAGAAGGCATTGAGCTGGAGGTGGTCGATCTGCGCACGCTGTTGCCGCTCGACCGGCAGAGCGTAGCCGAAAGCGTACGCAAGACCAATCGCGTCATCGTGCTGCACGAAGATACGAAGACCGGCGGCATTGCCGGCGAAATCGCCGCCTGCATTAATGAGGACGCTTTCGATTCGCTCGATGCGCCGATCACGCGCATTGCCGCGCGCGATACGCCCGTGCCGTTTTCGCCGCCGCTCGAGCAAGCCTTTCTGCCCAGCGTGGAAGACGTGGTGCGCGAAGCGCGCCGGCTGAAGTGGTATTAGACCAGCCCGACCTGCGCAAGCCATCGCGATTCCGGCAGGTATATCCCGACATCTAAGACTGTTCAAACTATCATGGCAAGCAAAGTCGAGCCGGGGTCCCCAATAAGCCGCTGTTGCTTGTTGGGGTAGAAGCCGGGGTCCCGACATGCCTGCTGTTGGCTTGTTGGGTGGAAGCTCCGGGTACATCTATTCTGGAGCCGGGACCGCAATGGGAACGGTGAGTTGCACGGGCGGCGAGATGTGGTTCAGGATGCTCGGCTGGCCTACGGCCTCGACGAAGACCGTGTACGGTCCCGGGGCGAATCCATAGGTGCTCAGGTCGAGCACATCGTTTCCAGGGGTTATTTCTGCCAGCGGCATGAGATTCACGCCATCGCTGGAGATAAAAACCACGTAATGATCCAGCGTGTTCTCGGCTCCCCCGGTCACGGTCCAGGTCAGGATTTGTCCATTCAAAGACGGCACCACCGAGATGCAGTTGTCGACGCCGGCTTCGATCTCGGTGCCTTCCTCGTAGTCGTTCCAGGTCGCAATCTGCAGGTTCTCCAATTGATTTGACGATGAATAATATTTGCCGGCTTCGGCAAAGGCGGCCAGCCAGGTTTGCCCGCATTGCTGATTGATCTTATTGTGCTGCCCCCACGATGCCAGCGAATCGTTGAACCCCTTGTAGGCGGAGCCGAGGGCCAGCTCTGAGGATTTCTCTAGCGCTACTTTGTAGAATCTGTCCAGATAAGAGAGCCCAATATCGGTGCCGCTGTGGGTCGGCTGCGGCCAGGCAAAGCTGCCATTGGATTGCGTGTCGGAAAAACCACTGGAGTTCATAAAGACGAATAAGGGAGATCCCTGCACGCTCTTACGCACTTTGCTCCAGTTGATTCCGCTGGTCTCAATGCCGAAAAAGGTAATGACGGGCCTTCCGTTTCTGCGCATGTAATTGGGCGACGATTCGAAGTTGTCGTGGATGTAATTGAGATCCGAAATCAGGTCCTCCATGCGCTCGGACTTGCGCTCTTTGTTCAGGTCTCCCCAATCCTGGCCGACGGCCACCTCGAAGCCGGGGTGCTGCTCCGCTTCATTCAGCAGGGCTATCATCGCGGCATTCTCGTGATTGCACTGCGTTGTGTTCGTGCATTCGGTACCGTACCAATCCACGATAATGCCATCGATGCCGCGGCTGATCATGTCCACAATCTGCCGATGTACCTGGGCCGGATCGGCCGAATCGTAGCCGATCGAGATGTGCGCGGGATCGCCCCACCAGGGCTGCACGTGGACGTAAATCTTGGTGTTCGCGCCGGGATAGAGCAAATTGCGCAAGGGCAGCTTGCTCGCCGCCCCTGGAGCCGCATTGCCATTGGAACTGCCCGGGAACTGATCGCTGGCACTGGTGTTGTTTGCCGTCTCGGCGGCAAGCGTAGTGGTGGGCACCAGGTTAACACCCCCGGCCGATGCAACGTTCAGCAAGCACACAACCAGCAATAGTCCACAACCCTTGTACACTGACGCATCCTGAAGTTTTTAGTATTGGGCCAAACTACGGCACAACAGAGCAGATGCAGCTACTTTGGCCAGAGTTGTCACTTCCGGATTGCCGCAGGAAGCGGGGCGCGGGCGGCGGCACGCACGCCGAAGCTGGATTGAGAGATAATGATCGGGGAAGGCCCGTCGAGCGCGATACTGCTCTCGCCCGAAAGCTTTACGCGGAATTTTCATGAGGGCGATTTTTATGCTGGCAAGCTTTATGTTGGCAATCTAAGGAGGAGCTGCGATGCGAGGGTTCATAACCGGCGTGCTGCTGACCGTGGCTGTCATCCTCGGAGGGCTCTATCAGTATCTGCACCTCGGCAAATTCCCGATCGGGGCGGACAATCCGCCGGGCTCCATCGAGCGCTGGCTGGCGGAGATGGCGATGGACGGATACATCGAGCGGAACGTACCCAAGCAGGACAACCCGATGCAGCCGAATGCACAGAACCTGATGGCCGGCGCCCGCCTCTATGAGCAGAACTGCTCTTACTGCCATGGCGGCTTGCTGCAGCGAGTCAGCCCAATGCGCACCAAGTTCAATCCTCCGGTTCCGCAAATCATCAATCGCATTCCGGGCGATCCGGATGCCCATCTGTTCTGGGTTGTCAAGCACGGCATCCGGCTCACGGGTATGCCGAGCTGGGCGGGAATTCTCAGCGACGATCAGATATGGCAGGTCGTCGCCTTCGTCAAACACTCGGCGAATCTTCCTCCGGAAGCGCAGGAGGCTTGGCGGCAAGCGGCTGCTCCGGCCACGGCCAACTCGGCTCCGCCGCAGGCAGCGCCTAACCCGGGCAGTCCGCCCCAGCACTGAGCGGGCAAAAGGTATAATTCAACGTTTGTTCTGAGTCTTTTGTTTCCAAGTCTGCGGAATCCACAGGCGCCGTCGTGCGCCGGGGCATCCGTCAGACCGATTGTCGAAGCGTTATATTTCTTGAAGCAGCCGGGTACACGAGTCGCCGGCGAACGGGTTGCGTTTGCCGGGGTAAGAGTCAACCCGGCGTTGATAGCTCCGGCCCACCTATTCTGAAACCGCTCTGGCATCCGTTGCGCCGGTTGGAGTGGGGTGGGTTGCGGAACAAATGCACTGCGGAAGGAAATCTATGCCGACCGATGTCATCATGCCCCAGATGGGAGAATCGATCTTCGAAGGCACGATCACCAAGTGGCTCAAGCAACCCGGTGAGCGAGTGGAACGCGATCAGCCGCTGTTTGAGATTTCGACCGATAAAGTCGACGCCGAAATTCCCGCCCCTGCCGGCGGCATTCTCAAGGAGATCAAGGCGCAGGCGGGCGCAACCGTGCAAGTGAACTCCGTGGTCGCCGTGATCGACGACTCCGGTGCGGCCGCCAGCGTCGCGCCGCCGCCAGCGGCATCCGAAACGACTCCCACACCAGCGGCCCCGCCGTCCGGGACGATCGCGCCGCCAGCTCAAGCGCCAGCACCAGCGTCAGCGGCTGGCCCGGCCACTGACGTTGTCATGCCGCAGATGGGAGAATCCATCTTTGAAGGCACCATCACGCGCTGGCTGAAGAACGTGGGCGACAAAGTTACGCGCGATGAGCCGCTGTTTGAGATCTCGACCGACAAAGTCGATGCCGAAATTCCAGCCCCTGCCAGTGGCGTACTGAGGAGATTAAGGCGCAGGCGGGACAAACCGTGCAAGTCAACCACGTGGTCGCGGTGATCGCCGCCGAAGGCGCTGCGGCGGCCGCTCAGCCCTCCGCGGCCCCAGTCGGCGCGACCGGTTGCAGCTGCGACTGCCGGACTGAAGGAAGCGGCACCGGGCGAAGCTCTCAGCGCGGAAGAGGCTGAGCGCATTCGTTCCTCGCCTCTGGTGCGACGGCTCGCGCAGGAGCATGGCGTAGATCTGCGCCATGTGACCGGCACCGGAAACGGCGGCCGAATTACCAAGGAAGATATTCTGGCGATTCGTGGAGCGTGCCAAGACCGCGCCGGCTCAACCTCCGGCACCGGCGATAGCGCCTCCGGCGCCCGCTGCGGCTCCGCCAGCCTATGCCGCGATGCAAACTGCGTCGTCCGCTCCAGTCGCGCTGCCGGTGACACCGGCGAACAAGTTTGCCGGCGTTCCCGGAACCATCGAGGCGATGTCGGTCATGCGCCGAAGAATCGCCGAGCACATGGTGGCTTCCAAACGCACCAGTGCTCATGTGCATGGCGTCTTCGAAATCGATTTCACCCGGATTGTGAAGCTGCGCGAGACGATGAAGAACCGCTTTCAGGAGGCGACTGGACTCAAGCTCACCTACACGCCTTTCTATGCGCGGGCAGTGGCTCATGCCTCTGCGAGTCTGGCCGGTGGTCAATTCATCCCTCGAAGGCGAGAACGTTCACTACAAGCGCGAGATCAATATTGGCATCGCCGTTGCGCTCGACTGGGGATTGATTGTCCCGGTCGTCAAGCACGCCGACGAACTCAGCTTTGTCGGGCTGCAGCGAGCCATTACCGATCTCGGCGAGCGCGCGCGCGCCAAGCGGTTGAAACCCGAGGATGTCCAGGGCGGAACGTTTACGATCACCAATCCCGGCATTTTCGGCGCCAAGTTCGGCATGCCGATCATCAATCAGCCGCAGGTGGCGATCCTTGGGGTGGGAGCCATTTATAAGACGCCGGCGGTCGTCACCGACAAGGAAGGCAACGACAGCATCGCGATTCGCTCGGTCTGCCATCTTTCCATCGGTTATGACCACCGCATCATCGATGGCGCGGTCGCCGACCAGTTCATGGTGGTGGTGAAGAAGTATTTAGAGAACTGGACGAGCCGCTGGTGTAACCGAAAGCATTCGGCAGGCCGGGCGGCCTGCCGTTTGTTGCGTACATAGGTTCCATGAAAAAAGGAAGAGACCCGGCGAGCGGCACCCCGCCTATGCCTGTCCTTTGCTGAAGGTGATGTTCATCAAGACACCACCGCCAACGATCAGAGAGTTCCCCGTGTCGTGCTGATTCAGGCAAACCAGGACAGCACCGATGACGATCAGAATCAGCCCGTAAACATTCGAGTGGATTGCGTTGATGGTATCGAGCACCTCGGATTCCCTGCGCCTACGACTGGGCAGCAGCCGGGGCCGGTGCGGAGGCCGCTACCGCCGCAGGGCTCGACTTCGTAAACTCGCCGAAGACGTTCTTCAAGGCGACGATGCTGTCGATCAACGGACTCACGGCATCGAGCGCCGTCGAAACGGTTTCGGCGGGCGCGCCCGTCGCTGCCGCGGCGACGCTGAGGCCGCTGCCGATAATCTGCATGGCTGCCGTCTTTTTGACTGAGCCTGGAGCGCCGCCGAGCAGCGACTCCACCGAGGTTACCGTACTATTCACAAAAGGAAAAAGGCTTTGGACAACGTTCAACCCTTTCGTCAAACCAGCCAGAAAATTCATATTCCTCCTTCAATCGAAATTAGTTTTGTGAAAGGCGTATCCCACGAAGGTTGCTGACCGGGATACGCCCACTCTGAACCCGCTCCTGCAGTTGCGCTTCTGATCCATGCGACTCTGTTACGCAGAAGCGAGAGCCGGAACCGCACTGCCGTCCAAAGAATGCAACTTGAAACGTTCCGTGGATGGCCAGGAGCTTTTCGGCATACGCCGGATCGGTCGCCCAGTGCTTGGCAATGGCTCGGGCAAACGCCGCCGCGTCTGCCGGGCACGCTCGCGCTTCGGCGAACAAGCTGCTCGTGGCGATCAGTTGGTCCCGTGCCGCAAAGCACTCGGCCATAGATTGAAACTTGGCGAATTCGGCGGTGACTGCCTTGGTCGTGCCGTTTTCAACTTCGTGTGTCGGCATGGCAACCCGGTCGCGTTTGCCGTATGCCTTGATCCCAAAATAGTTGTTCGCTTCGCACGAAAGCTTGGATTGTCCCCACGCGCTCTCCAGTGCCGCTTGGGCTACCGTGATTCCAGCGGGAAATCCGCTTTTTGCCGAAGCTGCTGTTGCGGCCGCAATCGCCTGCCGCAGAAATTCGCTTCGTGTCATCAGTGACTCACTTTCAGGTAGTCGAATGCCAGGTGCCCCAGCGCCATCAGGACCGCGATTCCCCCTCCGACTCCCATCACTCTCTGCAGGAACCCTTCGTGGCGGGCGATTCTCTGCTCCAACTCCTGCATCTTGCCCTCGTTGCCGTCTCCCACGATCCAGCGCATGTGCGCTTTCAACTCTGAAAGGTCACGTAAAACCTGTTCTTCAAATTGCGTCATGGTTAACCAGATTTGCGAAAGGTGTATCCGCCAAAGCAGCCGGAAGCATTTCCCGGCAGTGATGGTGCGGATAGGTTAATTTCCTGACCGCCCTAGTAGTCCACATGCAGGAGAGTGGTAAATCGCGAATAATTCGGCGGAGTTGAACCGTCGAACATCCGCAAGAAGTTGTCCTGCGACGTCGATAACTTTGGCACGGTAAAGTTTCAGTGGTGAATCTGCCAAGCAGGTTACGATCCACGTTGGCTCCCCAGCCCTCGTCTTTCAGCCGCACCTCGAATCCGCCGCCCGCAACCGGCGCCATCCCCGCGTCAATGACAAGGCTTGTGGCTTGCACGGACGTGATCTCCGCATCCGGCAAGCAAGGCACGCTGGTGCCCGCGATCTCCGTCGAAGTACTCAGAGGAATTTTTTGCGTCGTCGTTCCCAGAGAAAAGCTCAACTGCTGAGCGGCATCATTGGCGAACTCGATGGTGTATTGCGAGCACTCTTCACCCACGCTTAGGAACTGGATCTTCACTTCGCGCACAGTGGCGCTCACCTGCAATGACTGACGCGGCAGCGCGATCGCAATCGCGTCGCCCGGCCAGACGTCTTGCACTCCCGGCAACGAATCATTCCAGCACTGGTACTGGCCCGACCACGCCGTTGCAGTCGTGTCCTCCAGCAGTGTGGCGGCTGCGCTGCGGCATTCGTCGGAACGTTCGCGCCAGCGGCAGCTTCAATTTCACGACCTTGCGCTCGCGCACCCCTGTATCTTGCGCACGTGCCAGTGCCGCGATGCTCCCGCTGTTTTGCGCGCTCCCCTCGGCCTTGCCGCCTCCGCGATAGCTCACGACGATCAAGTCGCCGTTTCCTGGCGTGCTGTAGCTGTAAAACACCACCTCCGGACTCGACGTGATTTCGCAAGCCGCCCCATCGATTTTTTCACCGATGATTTTCGAACTGCTGACCGTCGATCCGCTTGGGGTGACTCGCACCTCGGCCGCTGCCGTCCGCTGAATTTCCGTGTATCCCAACGTGCAGTACAGGTTAATCGCGTCGATCACCGCGTAAGTGGCGAAGGCCGGAGCGTTTTGGATCTGGCCGTCGAACAGCACGGTGGGTGCTGCCAGCATGGTTGCCGGATTGGCGGGGTCGATCTCGCGCAGTTCCATGACCACGTTCAAGTCCGCGGCGATCGTCGTGCCGCCAATCCCGGACCCGCTGGGATGCAACCCCGAATGGAACAACTGTTCGGTCCTGAATGGCTCGACGCAATAGAATCTGGTGACAAGAACATATCGATGACCATTGGTCGTTGCCACCGCCGGCCCCGTCGCAGCTCCGTTCACCAGAGCCTGTATGGTGGAACCATTTCCGCTCGGTGTGATGGAAAAGCCCGCCAAGCAGTTGGCCGCGCCCACGGTTCCGGCATAGAGTCCGCCGACAACGCCCTGACTCGGTGCCGTAAAACTGAATTCTCCGTGTTGCAGAACGACCGCGCCGGCCAACTCGATGTTTTCGGCCATTGCAACATAGGTTTGTCCATCGACCCCGGTTCCGCCGCTCACCGCCAGGTATCCGCCCGCCGGCAAAACGGACTGCGCCGGATCAACTAGGTTCCAGACCTGCGTCGCTAAAGTTCCGGTGTAGTCTTCCACCAGCAGAGTTTCGCTCGCTGCCGCATATGGGCTCTGCGAGAGCGTGAACCAATACGATGTTCCGTTGCCTTGGAAGTAGTCCTTGATGTAGCGCTGCGGCTCCGAACCGCCCAGAATCGTAACATCGTTCACTGCACCATGCGGCTGTTGCAACGTCAGCACGGTCGTTACCGCTTCCGGTCATGGCAATGTTCTGCGAACCAACCGGCTTGAACACCAGTTTGCTGTCGTGAATGCGATACGCGGCCCGGCACAAGACTCCGAGTTGCGCGGCATGCTTCGACCAGCTCAACTCGGGATTGACGCTGAACGGCGCCAGCATCTCCATCGATTCAACTCCGGTCATGTCGAACGCACCGCCGGACCAACTCGCTGGTCAGCGCTTTCAGGATGTCTCCCCCGCAGCGGCCCACGATCGGAGCCCGCGCGGACAACACCTCGCGGTCCAGCACGTATTCTTCTCCCACCGCATTCAGCAGCAAGCGGCTGATCGGCCCAACTTGTCCGGCGCCCAGCAACTCCCGTTGCGGCGACTGCGAGAGATACCCGGTGAAAACCGCCGAGCCGTCTCGCCTGCGCAGTTCCACCCGCGCACCCAGTGCGGGCGTCGGAAGGTCGTTCACGCCCGCCAACCACGCCTGCATCTCCGCCGGTTGGTTGTATTTCCGCACGATTCTTGGCAGGTGTTCACCATCAAGAAAACCGCTGTAATCGCGCGGTCCAGCGTTATCCAGATTGTCGATCGTCAGAATCATTCTGCTTTTATCCGCCCTGGCTAATTGCCGGCAGCCGTTCGGCGGCCGTCGTTTCCTGCGGCAACGCCACTCCCCGGTGCATCCAAACAGAAGGGAGTGGTTTCAGCCCGTTGGACTTCGTTATGAGCGCTTCTCAAACCGAAGCGATTTTGCTTCTTCAAAATCAATTGCGGATTCGCTTGGCCGAGTTGGGCTTTCAGGACACCCAGGCAGCCGGCAGTTTGCAGCGGCACTTGGCGGAAATCGCCGTTCTCAGCAACGACTTCGCTCAGCACACGCTGCCGCTTTTCTTGTCGATGTCGCTTGAAAACTCAGAATCGATCGCCCAGCTCGCCACTACCATCAAGTGCGATCTCGACGAATTGCGCGACGCGCTGAGCGACGTGCAAACCGACATGATCGAACTCATGCAGTTCCTGAACCGTGCGTCCCAGGAGTCTCAATAAAGAGTCGCTAGCGACGGAGGAAAGTAAACCCTGTAGCAGTAGACCGTCGCTCCGTCGATGGAATCCTGGCACGCCATTGCCTCGAACGCCGCGTACAAGTGTCGTCGCCCGCCATGGATCCGCCAGCTTCAGCGCGCCCTCCCGCGGCGAACCCGCGCCTTGCAGTCGGGGATAGTAGAAGCAAACCCTTCCGGCCGAGGTTTCCGGCAGCACGAACAATGCGGACCATTCCTGGAAAAAGTTACCGCCCTCGCGGTCGACAAATGCGGCTACTTTCTGTACGCAGGCCGTGCTCGCCGGTACCCCGCCAAGCAGCGGCGCGTCGAGTTGCAGCGAGTGATCGGTCAACGCGACGACTCGCCCGACGTTAAACGTGATTCGCCGGATGTAATCCGACTGATAAGTCAGCGGCGGCGGACTGGGGACATATGCCCCGGCGATCCCCGTTCCCACATACCCCGTCTGCTGCTGGTAATCCAGGTCCACGGCCACGATGTCTCCAACCGCGAAGCCTGCAACCGCCGTGCCTACCATCAGCTCCTGCACGGTCGATCCCGCTTGCAATGCAACCGCCGCTGCCTCAGCTCCGCCGGAACCGCTTCCCGTGGCACCGCCTGTATCGGCCAGAACGTTCATGTGCTGCGCACCGCAGGCGAGCGCCATCTGGAGTTTTCCCCACTCGCGGAATTCCAGTTCCACGGCCGCTCCCCGATTCGTGCGGAACTGCCGGTTCACGGCCGCGTCCGGACCTATGCGCAGAGCTTCCACCTTGGTCTGCGCGGTCCGGACGAAGTTGTCCACCCATCCCGCGTCGATCCACGGCGCGGGCGGACTATCCAGATTGAACAATCCCACCGCGGCCGGATCGAACGCGCTCGGCGTTTCCGTCGTGCGGTCCACCGGCGCGAAGTATGCGCGAACTCCGTCGCTGATCGGGCTGCATCAATGCTCGAATGGTGCTGTTCCCGCTCATGCCAGCTGCGCCTCCGGAAAGTAATAAAGTTGCAACGTAGCCGAACGCGTCAGCAGTTTGCCGTCGCTTTTCGGAGCCGCCAGCTTCGGCGCTGTCCAGAAAATCGTCGTTCCCAGCGGCGCCGCCGGCGATTGCGTGTAATCGAACTCGGGAGTCGATCGGCGGCAAGCAGATTCTCCGCAGCTCCGTATCCATCTCCGTCAGTTGCCGGCCTCGATCCGCATTGCTGCTTCCATCGGTGCCATCGACGCGGTACTCAATCGTGCATTCCAGCAGGTGCAGCGCAATCTGCCCGGACGCCGCGGTAATCGCCCACTCCGCGCCCCAATTCAAGCAGAACGCGGCCAGCAACAAATCCTGCAACCCGGGACGCTCATTTTCATTCACCAGAATCCCCGGTCTCGTCATCCCGTTTACCGTCATCGTGCGGGATGGATTCAACTGCGCCAGCCGGTCTCGCAACGCAATGTAGAAGCTGTCTTTCGCAAATTGCATCCTTCACTCCATCATTTGCAGGTGGTAAAGGTATTCGCTGCCGGCAAACAGTTCGGAGTCCACCTTCGTTACCCGGAAGGCCTTGCTCCTGCCATCGGATCGCCGCCAGTTGCACCAGCAAGCCGGTCACGTCGCCGGCGGCTCGCTGTTCCACAATCTGGTCCAAGCGTGGAAGCGGCGATCACCAGTTCGCATTCGCTTTTGAACTCTTCCGGGATCTGCATGTGCCCGTACCAAGACCGGCGCCACCGTGATTTCTTCCATCTGTGGCTGTGAAAGCCCCAACTGTGCGCCATCCCCGGTTGCCGAAGCCGTCAACGGGAAAACAGAACTGCACCGAAGTCGCTCCCATCGTGCGAATCAATGCTTCCGCCGAGCGTGTTGCCGCCAATGCCGGAGTCGCCACTCCTGCCCATCCCGATTGAGGCATCTCAGCCCACCTTCCGCGCAACGTAAGGCGCCAGCAACTGCTGCACGGTATCGTCGATCAATCGAATTCGAAAAATACTCGAGCTGCATTTGGTCCAGCTTGCTCAGCCGCACATTGAGCGCCGGAGTCGCCTGCGCATTGCGGATCAGCGCCGCGCAGGCATGCTTCACCGGCTCGGCAATCGGATCCAACCCCGCCGTGTACGTGATTTCAACCTCGTTGAATGGCATGCCCCACGGCCCGCGCAGCAGCGACACTTCTCCGGTCATGACGTCGAAGTCGATAATGTCCGCCGTGATCGCCGTCCACTGACCGGGCAATCCAAACACTTCCGCTACTTCGGCGACAAACTGTTGTTGCGGCTCCCACCAGAATTGCGCTTCTTCTCCGCGCCTGGGCTGGGCGTAGCGCGCGCGCCCTGAGACAAGCGGCGAAGTCGCTGGCGAAATCGCGACCAGAGGCAGATACGTCAATCGCACCGTGCTCGTATCCGGCATCAAGCGGAGCCGCTCCGTGTACTGCGCCGGCGCCAGCGTTGGCCGCTTGCAATGTGCGTCAACCAGCGCCGACACCGCCCCAATCAGCGCCAACGGCGTCGCCAGATCAACCCCGTAGCGCTCGAACTCCGAGGCACTCAAATAAACCATTGCGTTCTCCGTCCGCGAATCTCCCCGAACCAGCGTCGACTCCGGCCCGAGCAGGTGCAAACGGGACCGTTCCCGCCGCACCTGCTACTCCAGGCTTCCGCTTGCCGCGTCCTTGGGATTCCGCCTCTTATCGAGTGACGTTAACCAGGAAGTGCGCGTAGTTTGCGCCCTTGACGACGACCGCGCCGAATTTGACCACCATCAACTGGTGCGCCAGCGTGCCCGTCAACCCCAACTGGAAAACCCGCGGATTCGCGTCCGTCAGCCAGTGATACTCGATCAGGTCTTCGGTCACGATGTAGGCGGGCAACACCGCCGAACCGCTGCCTGGCGTGCCCGTATAGGGCAGGCACCATTCCGGAATCAACGGCAGCTCGCCGGCCTGTGTGGTCAGTGTCTTCACCGTGAGTCCAGCCGTGATCTCCTTGGTCGAGAGCACGACGTTGAACTCCGCTTTCATTTCGCGGTCGATCAGGTCCAGCAGCACCGGGTTGGCATAGATCGCGGTAGGCCGGACTTCGTAGTTGGAGTTCGCCACCATCGACGCAATCGTCGATTTCAATCCGTCAACAATGCTGCTGTTGTTCGCCGATCGCCGCGACGTTACCGCCGGCCTGAATCTGCCCGCAGGCGCCGAAATACTGCATCGTCACCGGAGCGCTCAGCGAAGTATCGTTCCCGTTCCACAGCGCCACATCGTGCGTGCGCATCAACCCGTCGACGGAGTCCGCCAGGTCCTTTGCCTGCAAATACGCGAACTGGCTTTGCTGCGCGCCGACTTCGATGTCAAACAGGTTGTAGTTGATCTGGGAAACCAGCGCCTTCAGGGGCACGCTGCGCTCAACCCGGGTCGGCGACCCGATCGGTTGCCACGATGTTGCGCGGATCGACAAATCCGTTCGCCGCCGTAGGAGCGTCAATCGCCGTCTGCTCGAAATAACGCGACGGGTGGCCGGTGGCCGGGACCTGCTTGATGCGCTGCCCGAATACGCCGCGGCGGCGAACGATGTCGAAAATCTCGGTCTGATACTGGTTGATCTCTATTGCACCGGGGCCCATGAAATCGGCCGCGGCATGCAGATCGATAAATTGTGTGTTCATCTTCTCCCTTTCGAAAGGAAAGCCCGCGGTGCGGATGCACGAACCCTGCACCTGCCCACGGGCTGAAACTGAAACTTTGGCCCAGTCGAAAAATCGTCGGGCGCGTCATTCAAATCTGCCGGACACGGGATTGCAGACCTACAGCAAACCTGCCCGCGCCATTTCGGCTTTTACCGCGATCCTCTGCTCCACGCTCAACGAGGTCAGCGCCTTCTCCAGCGCTGCGCTATCGCGCGGCATGCCGTCCTCTCCGCCACTCTTGGCCAACAACGCCATGGTCGTCACCGATAGCGTCTTCCTCCGCGTGCGTTCGGCCTCGGCCTTCAGCTCCGTGTTCTGCTTCTCTAGTTCCGCCATCCGTTGCGCTGTTATTGCCTGCGATGCCTGTTGCTCCGATCTAGTCTCCCGTGCACCGCCGCCCGTCGTTTTCCGCCGCGGTTGTGCAAGGAGTTGCCGGAGATTCGTCGATGGCCGCCACAATTCGATCGACCTTGGCGTGCAGAGCCTCGAACTGCTGCTCCATCTTCGCCAACAGTGTGCACAATCGTGTGGCAACGTCTGTCATTCGTTCTGCGCTTGCCGCCAACTCAGCCGTTGCGGCCTGGTTTTGTTCCATTCATTCCCCCAAGAAAAAAGCCGGCTCCCGGCCGGCTGTTCGAGCTGTCCACCGATTCCCAATCCACTGCTATCGCGCAAACCACATCCTGCAAACCTGACAACCAACCCGGGGCCACACGGCCATGCTCGTGTCGGCCCGTGCGCTGGTAGCGACTCGCGCCATTATCGCGGCTTGCTTATCAAGTCCTTGCCGTCATCATCGCGGCCCGTAATCTCGACCCACGTTCGTTGATAGGCCGCCTTGTTCTTCAGCAGGACGGCGGCTCCCGTGAACGTGAACTTCGTCACCGCCCACACTGCTGCCTCCACGTCGGCCACGTGTACGTCCGCGATCTCGTAGGACATGCCGAGTTCGCTCTTCCCTTTCGCGCGCATCTCCCTCACCACTTCCGGAAAGTCTTTGCCGAAGAGATAACCGCCAACCTTCAGTTGCTGCATACGGCCATGCAGATGCAGTGCTCGCCCTCCTCGCTCCAGCACTCGTGAAGCCGCCATCGCTTCCAGCTCCGCCGAGGTGACCACTCCGATCTTTGCCCGTGCGTTGTGTCCGTCGAGCGAAGGCGTATAGTCGACCGCCATGCCCAGCAGCGAGGGAATCGCCTCCTCCACGGCCTTGCCCGTCAGCAGCACGCGATGTCCCCGCGAGCCGCTCGGCGGTTTATCCGACGGCGCATCCACCAGGGTTAACACGCCGCGGAACGGCACTCGATTCGGAT
Organism: uncultured Acidobacteriota bacterium; assembly: GCA_963786555.1. Taxonomy (GTDB): domain Bacteria; phylum Acidobacteriota; class Terriglobia; order Terriglobales; family Acidobacteriaceae; genus CAWBRT01. The sequence goes on along the minus strand of CAWAZO010000011.1, from coordinate 33,777 downwards.
GCCCCTCGATCTCGCGGCATCTCGATTGCCATCGATTCCAGCCATTCCAGGCGAGCTGCATCCTGACTCGACTCCGAGCGCGCTTCCAGGCTCATTGCGCAACCTCCGCCTTCTCCTTACGGCCGGTTGGCACAGCGTCAGCGGAGGCAGTAGCTTCCGGCTCTTCCGCCTCCGCCGAAGCCCTGCTGGAAGGAAACCGGTTTGCCGGCCAGCGGTGCTTCCTCTTGTGTCTGCGGCGGCGTCAGCGGAGGCAGTCCGCGTCGTCCCCGCACCTCATCGATTGTCAGCACGCCATTGCGCAACAGAATCTCCTCGATCTGCGCCTGTTCAAACTGGTCCGGCGCATCCAGGTCGGTAAAGACAAATTCCAAGTCCTGCCAGCCAAGTCTTTTGACGATCACGTCGCGCGTCAGATGCTCGGCCAGCAGGCGCGCCGTCGGCACAATCGCGGTCTGGAACGCCGAATCGTTCATCTCCTGCGCCGTCGATCGATTCACGTCGGATTCCAGCCCCAGCAACATCGGCGGCAAATCGAATGCGTCGGCAATCACCACGATCAGAAACTGCTGCCACTGCAATCGCAAGTCGGCATCCGTGCCTGAACCGAAGCGCAATACCTCCGGCTTGTTGTCAGCCGTAAGGATTGGCACCTTACCGGTTCCCTCGATTTCGTCCTGCCACCACCGGATCAAGCGCTCGTGTTGGGTTGCGCCGATCCCCTGCAGCCACAGCGCGTATTGCACCACCGAGTTGCTCGCCGTTCGCGCCGCATAGCGATGCGCGCTCAGGAAGTTGTGGATCGTCTCGAACGCCACTTCCAGCCGCCCCAGCCCGAACGGCGTATGGGTGCGCGGATTCAACCGTATGTACGACAGTTCCTCGTCCCGTAGCGTGATCTGCCCCTCGGCGCCAAAGCGGCCGGTTTCCTGCACGTAGCGTGGCGACTCCGGCCTTCCGTCCCAGTCCGCTCGCATTTGGATGGTCGCTCCATCCACCGGCCACAGCGTCAAAGGCCGCGACGGATCGGCATTGGCATCGATTTCAATCGCGCCAAACCCTCCCACGATCACGTCCTCAAGCACCTGCTCGGCCAGCGAGCGAAAAGAATCGTCGGGGTTCGGCTGCTCCAGGTTGCGCGTCAACACCGCGATACGCTCTTCGCCTTGCGCCAGATCCTCCAGCTTGCGCCCGTGCCGCGGCTGTATTCTCCACCGCATCCCCGCGACCCGGTCTTTCACCGTGTTGATTGCCTTGCGCGCAATCGGAGTCTCGGCGAAGCGCCGCAGATTCACCGGCGTCCGCTTTGGCAACGCATTGTTGTTCGGTGCGTACGTGTTAAAAATCGAAGGCAGCGCCGCTGTCCGCCGCCGTCCCGCCTCGGAGCCCGCTACCACCGGACCCTCCGGCCCGGGAATCTGCGACAGATTCCGTCGTTGCCCCTGGCGGGACGTCCACCATCGGTGCGCCGCGCCGCGCAAACTGTCCTGTATGCTCATCCGTTTCCTCAGTCCCTCTAGACCAATTCGTGAGAGGTGTATCCCGGGAGCCAGGCGCTCGAGATCCCAGGCAAATGCTGGGGTGAAGCTAGTGCCCGGCGGCGATCTTAGGAATACACCAACTCTGGAATCGCTCTACAGCGGTACGTCAACCTTGAAATTGCTCGGGCGAACGACGAAGCCCATTGAGAGCCTTCTCCCGCTCGCCCGCGGAATTCGGCTTCATCCGCCAACTCCAGCCCAAATAAAAAGGCTCCCTTTCGGGAGCCGCCTTGAACTTCGTCTAATCACTTCCTAACCCTTACAGCCTTAACTCCATCCGCGCCCGCTCGGCGATCCTGGGCATGTCCGCCAGGCTCGCCACCGCAATGTCCTGCGCCTTCAGTGTTGCCAGCGCAAACCCAATCCCTTCGTCGTCGCGGTCCAGATCGTCTTCGACAATTGCCGTCAACTCCGCCTGCGCCTGCTCGATTCGCTGGATTCCCGCGCGCAGATGCGGAAAGCTAAAGGCCAGCACCTTCGCCGAGTTCACATCGGCCTCCAGCGAAATAGCATGAAACAGCTTGACCCGCCCATCCCCTCGCGGCGGAGCGCCGCCCGTACCGTTTTTCTGCGGTGCATAGCCGCAATCGATCTTCAGCGGGTCGCCGCGATGCGTGTATTCCGCCACCGCGATCCCCTTGCGCATGAACTGCCAAACCCCGTGCCGTTCGAATTCGTCCCGCATTCTGCCGAACACCGCCTGCCGCCCGCTGAATGTCCGTCCTCCGCGGCGTGCCCGCTCCAGGTACAGCTGCGCCAAGTTCTCCATCTCGGCCTGCGGCGACTCCGCCAGAACCGCCTTGGCGGGCGTCAGCCGAATGGCATTGGAGAAAGTATCTTCCATCCTGCTGCAGCAACCACTCGCGGCTGTTACCGCCCTCTGCCAGTCTCTCGCGGATTTCGCGCTCCAGCGCCTCCAGCATCTCCACGTCGACATCCGGGTCGAGACACCGCACGCGTCTCCAGTCCCGCGTAAAACGCACGTCGGCAAACCCGCCTGGCCCGAACCCGCTTCGCCAGGCTCGTAAAGCACCACTCCCAGGTTGACGAACTCGTCCTTCACCGCGTCCGGCACATACCGCAGCAGGAAGAACTCGCACTGTCTCCGTTCCATCAAACCACGCGCTCCGCCGGACCTGCCGGCAATTGCTCTCCCGTTCCCGCCCCGCACTCAGCCCGATCAACCACTGGCTTACGATGTTGATTTCAGCGACTGAATCGACATCGTAGTCGACCTCATCACGAATCAGCGTTTGCGAAGACAGACCCGCACGACTACATTCCCCGCTCATCCTCGAACCTCGCCCCACATCCACAACCAAAGCCGATCAGACCAGGATTTGCGGAAGCGGCATTCGCGAAAGAATCGGATACTGAATCCGCGCTCATCCCGCTCGATACATCGAAACTCCGGGACAACCTGGAGCGGTTTCTTCAGTTCACTTTTTCCCGCCAGTTCGGAAATGGGTTCCGCGTCGAATTCTTGAATTCGAGAATCAACTCAGGAACCCGCGCCCTCCGCTTCAGCAAGCGCCTCCACCAGCCGTTCCATGTCGGACGTTTCGCCGTACCACTCCACCGGAACCTCTTCGGCGCAACGCCAGATGGCTTCCGCATCCATCTCCACGATCCGCGTCAGCCAGGGATCGAAACTCTGCCACCCCATGACTCCCCGGTAGACATCGTTGCGGCCATAGACTCCGCGCAACGGCGAATCCGGAAACGTCCATTCCCCGGCATTGAAACAATATCCCTGGTCGATAAACGTCACCGTAAATTTGCGCTCCCGCGAACGCTTCCAGAAAGCCGCCTGCCGCCCGTTGGCGTTGCACGTCCATTTGTCCAGCGCCAGGATCCCGGCAAAACTGTCCAGGTTGCGCACCCGTTCCAGCATATCCTCCGGCAGAAAGTCGTAAACCAGTCCCTGCGCCGGAGTAACCACGTAACGCGACCCGAATTGCAGCCCTGCCTGGCAAGCCGTTGTGCCGTGCGCCATCTCCACCATCAGCTCAGGCGTGTGCGCGATCAGCCACTCGTTGGCCTCCACCACTTCGGTCACCGGAACCGGCAGCCCGATGCGCTCCGCCAGCCGCGTCGCGAACATCTCATTGGCCAGCACCCTCCGATGCTGCGGGTTATTCTGAAACTTCACCACGTAAAAGTGGCCGTCCGAGCAGCGCATCAAGTGGCTCTGCGCTCCCCCTCGCATCCTTCTTACGTGTTGTACGGCCGCAATTGCCAACCTTTTTCGCCGGAGCCCCGATTAAGTTTCCGCATCCGGGCACCATTCCTCATTCGACATTCCTGCTTCCGCCAATTATTGCACGCCCCGTCCTACGGTGCCGCCTTGCGCTCGAACCGACGCGGCGATCGCCATGGCCATCACCGCGTCGTCGTGCGCCCCCCGCTCCGCCTCCGCCCTGCCGTTCTCATGCCGCACAAACGTCCGGCACTCCTCCAGCAGACGCCGGCTATGAAAAAGTTCGGGACTGCGCGCCAGCAGTGCCGCCAGCAGCTCCAGCATCTGCGGACGGTTGACCCTCGTCGTCAGCCATCCCGCCTTCTCCCCATCCGCCGCCGGAAACAGGTTGGCATAGCCATGCACGGTGAGCATCTGCGCAATCACCGCGTGTCCGTGATTATTGCGCTCCACCGCCACCAGGGCGCCGTTATATCGCCCGGCCAACTCGGTTACGCGCTGCGCCAGCGCTGGCGGATCGAAATGTCCGCACAGCTCCGCGCATTGCATTCCCGTGCCCAGGTCCAGCACCTGTGCGCATGAGTAATCGCCTCCGGCGTTGCCTTCCGCCGGGTCCACTCCAACCACGTATCTTCCTGCCCGCCTGCGCCGGCCACCATATTTCCAGACACCCGTTTTGCCCGCTCTCGACCGGCGGTGCCAGCTCCTGCATTCGCTGCTCGATGATCTCGCGGTCGAAGACGCATTCGCCGCTGCTGCGAAAGCAGCTCTCGGCATCTTCCGGGTACTCTTCTACAAATCGCGCTCCGAAGTTTGCCCGCGCCTCTCTCCGGAACGCGATCTGCTCCCCGTCCAGCCCGAACTGCTCGGCCAGCGCCGCTTCTTCCCCGCTCAACTCGCCAATCGCCTCCACCGTGGGCAACCGGTAGCTGGGCTCCCACCACCAGGGAAAGAAGTGCTGCACATAACCGGTCTCCCTTGCCCGCTGCCATTCGGCGTAGAACGCTCCGATGGCGCCCGTTGGGAGTCGATTCCAGCACGATCTCGCCTTCTGGCGGCACCGCCGCCCGCAATCCCGCCAGTGTCTCCGCCGCATCGCCGGGCCAGCGGGCGACCTCCGAACAGTGCAAGTTCTGGATGGTCATCCCGCGGCCGGCGTTCGGGTCCGCCGCTGTCTCCACGCGGTACTCGCTGTCGAGCCGCGGAAACACTACTCTGGCGGACATTGGCGCGCGATGTGCACAACGCCCCGGCCCGCAACCGCTCCGGCAAGTTCTCCAGGAAGCGGTGCACGATGCGGAAGATCTCCTCCGCCGAATCCTGATTGTGCGCCACCTGCACGCTCAGGGTTCCCCGCCGGGTGATCGTGTGCACAAAAAACCGCGCCGCCACATAAGTCGTAATGCCGAGCTGCCGCGCCTTCAGAACAATGTTCTTTTTGCCGCAGCGCCCCTCGTATTCCTCCTGCGCCCGGTTCAACACTAATGGCTTGATCTCGCCCTGCTTGGTCCGTACTTGCAGCAGCTTCTCCACCAGAAACTGCCGGATCGTCTTGCCGTCCAGCCGCTTCGGCCTGGCGTCCAGCCGAGTGCCCAGCTTTTGCAGCAGCTCCAGGTCGAGCAATCCGCCAGCTTCTCCCACGCCAGCCAACCGTCTTCGCATCTTCTCCGCCATCCTTTGCTCGTCGCCGTGCGAAGCAACAAACCCCGCTTCCGTCTTGATTCGCAGGGATTGTTCCTTCACGTCTTTGACACCCAAAACCCCGTCTATTGATGCTGTGCTATTGGGGATGGCCCCAGTCGTGATCCACGTCTGAGCCGGAGACGTGACGCTTTGAATTTAGCGTTCCATCGCTATCGGAAGTCGTCCCGATAGCTCCGTTACTGCTCGTGGTACACAGCCACAGCGATGTTCATGACTGGAGAGCCAGTGTAGGCTGCCGCCGCTTCGCTGCCGACGATGATTGATTGACCAGCGCCACACCAGAGAGTTTTGTTGATGGAATAGGTGTTGCCTGTGTTGTTAAGATTCTGCGTTCCTTCTTCGGCGTAATACGTTGGCGCTCCATAGCCAGTGTTCCATTGCAGGCGAATGTTGGCGTTCGTGCTGGAGGTCGATGCTGCCGTGAGGTAAGACGTGACATGCACCAGATATTGACCGCTCGCCGGGCACGTCCCAACGGTGTAATTGGTGTAAGTACCGTTGGCGAGCGTCACGTTGCTGAACACCGTACTTATGATCGGAGTCAGTCCGCCCGTACCCGGCAACTGAGCTGCTGGCACATGACCATCCGACCCCAGACCGGCATAGCCACCAGCTACTCCCTTGTTGCTTTGGAACTCAGGATTGCTCCCGCCAATGGTCGTACCCGCCGCGAACGCGCCTACTCCCGCGCTCGATACGGACGCAACGACATTCGTAGTACCGTCAAAGAACTGCGTTCCCAAAAAGCCCGCGCCCGAATTTCTTCCCACGCGCACCGCCCCAGCGGCTTTGGGCTTCAGGTCAAGATGATAGTTTATTCCCGAACCGCCCGCAGCAAGGGCTGTCGAGCTGCTGGACGGCGTAATGTCGAAGTAGTTGCCCTGCCCATCGGATATTTTCAAATCCGGCCCGGTATCGGCGCTGATCGTCATCACCGAACCCGCGCCACCTGGACAGACACCTGCGCCGTAAAGCCCCGGACCTATCGCGAGCATCGCCGATGGTTTCACCAGGTTGATACAGTCCGCAGATGCTCCCGTACCAGGCAAATGGTTGTACTCCATATCCATGATGCGAGCGAGATAGACGTTGGACGTGTAGCCCGTGGTGATGCTGCCGCTGCTGGCGACACCTACCTGCAACGGGTATCCGGTATTGTTACTGTAGAAGCCGCCCAGGATATAGGTGCCTGCTGAAACCAGCATCCCTCCCGTCGTTCCGTTACTGCCGTTGGTCTGGATTTGCGGGTTCTCGAAACTGCACGAATTGTCATCGGCGGCATAAGGTGGAATCGCCATCCCCGCGCCCTGCCGCACTCCCCATCCGGCATTGTTCCAGGCAAGGATGTTGCGGTAGCGCACAAAGTTATTGGTGCCGACGATCACCACCGATGCGCCTGCCGCGTGCGCATTGGCGAAGGTCGCCGTGAAGCCGCTGGAAGTGATTGCCGAAGCCGCCACGATCTCCTGGTTGACTGTGCCCTGGTCGATCATCACCCCGCTCTGCGCGCCGGCAGTTCCGTAACCGGCGAAGGTCGTGTCCCCGGCCAGCGTCACGGCTTGCGTGCCTGCACTCACCGCGCCTGCAAGGGTCGTCGTGCTGATCGGATAGGCATCCCACTGCACGATCCCATCGTCCGTAGCGTTGAACACCGAGACGTTTTCTACCATGCAGCGCGAAGCGTCCCACTCCACCAAGCCGTGCCTCATGCTTCCGGTCGTTTTGTTCTGGCCGTCGATCTGGAAATCCTGCAGCTTGCAGTTTTCGCTGCCGATCACAAGTGCATCAAAGGCCGGAACGCCAGGTGCAGCAATGAATCCGCTAGACCCATACTGCGAAGACATTCCCTTGATAATCATGCCCTTGTTTGCCGGGCGGGTATAAAGACCCGCTGAGATCAAGCACTTCGACGCTGGCAATTGCAGCGTCCCGCCGCCCGTCGCATTGATGGCAGCCTGAATCGCCGCCGTGTCGTCGGTCACGCCGTCGCACTTTGCGCCTAAAGTTAACAGACTGACCGGCAGACTCGGAGATGCGACCGCGCCCGCCACAGTGAGGCCATTTTTGCCATCCCCTGCAACCCCAGGCATTGCTGCTTGACGAGAGGTGTCGGTCGGGTGAACGTGATTGCCAAGCGCATAGGCTGCGCCGGTACCTGCCGAGGCCGTGCCGTCCATCGCCGGAGTTGCGGGGGATGCGGCGGGAATCGCCGCAATGGCTGCCGCCTGTGCTGCTGCGGCGGCACCGGCCGTATCGAAGTCTGTGGCGGCGTGCGCGGCGGCCGTGCCCATCGTCGGCTTATTGAGAACCTCGGCAGTGCCGGAACTCGCGTTCCAATCCGAGTTCACCTGCGCCGCGGGAATGGTCAACGATACCGCGCCCGTCATCCCATTGACGCTCTGTACGGGGGCGCTGGCAGCGTTGATGAACCCGCTGTTATTCGTCAGTTGCGAGGTCTGCGTCGGAATCTGAGAAACCTTCGCAAGGCTCGTGCCGTCGCTCAAGTTGCTGGATGCCAGCGCTGTTCCGTTGACTTCATACTGCGTTGCGTTCACCGTACCCGGTGTCGTCTGCGCCAAGCCGCCTCCAACCGTGTCCAAAACGAACTGCCGGCTGGCGGCATCGCCGGCATTCATCGGCGTCGGTACCTGGGGCGGGTTCTGGAACGTCTTTACCCCCGCAATCGTCTGATTGCCTGCTAACTGGACTGCCGCATAGTTTTCTATAGCGCTGTTGATCGCCGAATCGACATAATCCCTTCCCACAAACTGCATCGCCTGCGACTGTGGTACCAGCGTCGAACGAACCGCGGCGATCGTTGTCTGCGGAACCTCCGGAATCACCCAATACTCTGTACTTCGCGTCCCGTCATCCAGGTCCACCACAACCTTATAGTAAGTACCCTGCGGGGTTGACCCGGTATTCGGAAACATCGATGCCTGCACGGTTCCGTTGGGTCCCACGTTCACCGTCATCGAACCCGCTGCAATCGCGTCGCCACCCGCCGTCGTAAATGCCGGCCACGAGATCAACAGAGCTCCCCGCGCCGGTCTGCCATCGGCTCGATACAGAACATCTACGATCGCGGTCTTGCTCGTCGTCGCCTGCGCTCCCGCACCGGCAAGAACTGCAAACGCCAGAAGGAACCAGCAAAAAAAAATCCGCCCCGTAGGGCGGCCTGTTCTGAATCTCATAGTCTTTATCCCGCTATCCTGCTCTCTCAAGCTCGGCCAGATCTCATTGCGCCGCTTGGCCCGAAAACTCCTTCATGAACGATTCCACGCTGCGCACATACACGTCCGCAAAATCCACAACGTAGCGCTTACTCTGAATCAGCCGCTTCGCCTCTTCCAACTTGTGTCCCAGAGCCCGCATTACGGCCAGCGCCATCATCGGCGCCCGATGAACTCCCGCGGCACAATGGATGTATAACTTCGTCTCGCTTTGCTCCAGCGCCCGCAGTGCGAAATCCACCCCTAGTTCAAACACCGGCTTCGGTTTCGGCTGGAAGTCGTCGTCCACCGGGTTCCACAATACTTCAATCCCGAATGGCTCCGCCAGCAGCGTGTCGTCAAACTCGATTTGCATGTCAATAATATGCGTGATGCCGGCGGCAGCCACCTGTGCCATCTTCTCTTCGACCCAGATACCGCCTCCGACCGCAATCCGATCGGTGACCCATGTCATATCCATTGCAGAATTCCGTCCCCCGCCCTTATTGAGCCATCTTGGCCCGCCGCGCGTCAGTACACTACTTTAACAGCTCGAAACGGCGGTTGACGCCGCGTCGCGGGCCGGAGGGCGATTCGTCGCCTGCCCCGGCCCGCAAACCCCGTGGCTCCAGCAAACTGCCTGACCGGCAACGTGCCTGTTTCCAAGCCCACCATATTAATGATGATGCTTACCTGCTCACGTTTGCCCGCCAGCTTACTTTTGCCAACTTCGGAGGAAACAACCTGCAGGGAACTTACTCTTCCGCTCGAACCGGCGACGCTGGTTCTTTTGGCAGCGGCGACACCCCGGCTTCGGTCGAAGTGCCTGCCTTCTTGCGCCGGCTGGCGCGCTTTTTCGCCGTCGCCACGGACTCCGGGGCCGCACCCAGATGCCCCAGCAGCAACTCCGCCAACGAGGCGTCGGCTGCCGCTTGCGCTGCTTTGTCCTCCCCCTTCTTGCCATCGTCTTTGTCGGCAATGGTGAGGAGGAGCTTTGCCTCGTTGTAACTTCCGCGCTTCGCTTTCTCGATCAGACCGGTCACAATCTGACCCATCTCGGCAATGATTTTCTGCTTGCACTCCCGTTTCACGCTGTGGGCCGACTTCGGCCGTTTGCGCTGTTGACCGGCTTCTCCCGCCGCAGGCGTGACCTCTTCGGTCATGGGACTGGCACCGAGCCCAGCACCCTGTTCGATTACCGTTGCGTTCTCTTTTTTACTGGAACGCATTCTACGGGGCTGGCTGCGCTGCGATCCACCGGCACTCTGCTTTTCCTTTTGCCTCTTCCCTCTATCGCTCGCCATCCGTGATCTCGTGTTTTCCATACAACCGTCAAACGCGATCCCCGCGTCTGCCGCGCCTTTCCTTCTGCCTTCCTATTGTTAGGATAGCAATTTCAGGGGGGGTATTGAGACATTGAACATTGAGCCGTAACCCGCGCGATTCCGGGCACTTGCCTGTTTGTTTCGTCCCAACTTCGCTTGACACCGTCAAGAATCAGTCGCGTTTGCGCTTCGAATCGCCTTCGGCGCCGGCCTGGTAATTACCGAAAATCTTCCGCTCCCTTGCCAATCGGGGCTTCCAGCCTAACAAGCCAACAGCAAGCCTGTCGGGGACCCCCGTAAAAAAGGGCGCGGTTTTGTCCGCGCCCGAGGCTCAGTAGATTTGTTCTATTTTTCTTTAAATCATTACTGCATCCGGTTTGGCCACTTGTAACTTTCCAAGCTGACCACTCCGGCTCGTCCTACAGCTTTCTGGCCCGTCTCGGCAACGGCTGTCCGCACCGAAGCAGCCGGCTTCTTCGGAGGCAATTGCAGCCGCACTGCATCCCTGCGTCTGTCCCCTATAGCCTCGGTTTCAGAAGCTTCCGCCCGGACCGAAAATTCCGGATTCCGCAGACATACCATGCAATCCGGTTCCTCCAACGTCAAAGGCAGCGGCTGCATCAACTCGGCCATCAGCAGCCGGTACGACAGCCGGTCCAAGGCTGCGCTGTAGCGCCGTTCCACTTGCCGGCGCGAAAGCCCCAGCGATTTCGCCGCTTCTTCTTGCGATTGATCGAGAAAAACCAGCGCGGCAATCGTCTCCAGCGATGCCGGGTCCAGTTTTTCCATGCATCGTTCCATGTCGTGAACAAAGATCACGAAATCTTCAAACGTATGCATCCGACTCGAAGAAACTACCCCCCGGAACACCTCTCCTCCCAGGATCGAAGGCAGCCTGCCCAAATCCAGCGACAAGCGGAAATAACGCCGCAGCATTCGCTCCGTTTGCGCCCGGTAAAAAGGAAGCACCCCCTCACCATCGAGAAATTCACAACCCGATTTCTGGGGTCCGCTACAGCTCCCCGCGCGCGCTGGTATACGGTTCTGAGTGGTTTTCATGCCGGCAGCCCTCCCAGAATCGTGGTTGGCTCGTTGCCCACAATCGCCAGACAGGCATTTCGGTTGGACCGATTACTCCTTGCCCGCCACAGTTTCGTGAGCTGTTTCTCTTCCGTCACGCACCGCTCGCAACGGCTTTGCGACACTCCGTGCTCCCTTGTCCATAACCCTCCGCATCGCTCGCAGTATTTCAATTCCAGTCTTACGATTCCCCGTTCTGGTGTTACCATCCCCCGAGTTACTGTACCGTTCATTTTCCCCTCATTGGTTCGGCCCTGGTGAACCCCTGCATTCGGCTCGACCTGCCTTTTCGGCTTTGCAGCCCAATTTGAATCGCGATCTTGATAGACCGTTTTGGACATGCCTGACGCTATGAAATCGCCAATTGTGATCTTTCCCCCGATGCATGGGTTCGTGGTTGCCGATAACCAGATTGGCGTCTGGTTTTATGTGTTTGTGCACCGCAGGGGTCCCTCGATGCTTTTGCGTCCCCTCGAGGTGTTCTCCCTCTGCGTTTCATTTCAGTCGGCAGTCCGTAGCCGCCGGCCGAAATTTACGGTCCACCGGACCCGCACACCAGCCCTTTTCGGCTGAGGTACGGTACGCGCAGCCGCGCAGACATCCGCACGGTTACGCTCATCCGGCAAAGCGCATTCAACCTTCACACAATCTTGATGAAGGAAAACCTCCACCGTCCGGTTCGCGTGACTGTCAGTAAAGCGGAGGTGAGGGTCTTCCTTCATCATCAGCAACACGTCTGGGTAAAGAGGGGTTCAGGCTACGAAAGTGGCTGAACATCGGTCAACAAAAAAATAGCTTACAGGCTGGATTTTCATAGATTTTGTATAGCTTAAAGCTATAGTAATTCGGAATGCCATTCATGGATTTCATCGCGCTGCAAGACGCTCTTCGAACCATCGTCGCCGGCAGGATTCGCGCCGGTCAGTTGACCGGCGTCGCCCTGGCTCAGAAAACCGGCTTTCGCCAGGCCCACATCTCCAACTTCCTCAACCGCCGCCGCGGCCTCAGTATCGAGGCCATGAATCGCGTCCTCGAGGTCCTCGGCCTCACCGTCATCGATCTATCGAGCAAGCGGAAATCAATCGGCGGGCCACCGTTTCCCCACCCTCCGAAGGCGCTTACCGCAGCGTTCTATTGGTCGAAGCGCCGGCCGCCATCCACCAGCCGGTCATCACTCGCGCCTCGGTGCTGGATATCTTGAAATTCAAACAGAGCTTCCTCCACCGCCTGCGCGCCGATATGGCCAGCGCACGCCAGGACTGGATTCGCTTCGTCCTGGTCAAGGCCGACGCCGCCAACGGCTTGGCCATGCATCCCCGCATGAATGCCGGAGCCACTTTGCTCATCGACCGCCACTACAATTCCCTCCGCCCTTACCGGCGCGGCGGGCCCAACATCTACGCCGTCGCCAAAGACGGCGAAATGCTGATTCGCTACGTGGAGTTACAGGGCTCTCAATTGCTGCTGCGGCCACACAACCAGCAGTGTCCGCTGGACGCCATCGGCATCGGCGAAGGCAGGTCTTTCGCCGACCACATCGTCGGCCGCATTTGCCACGTCGCTTTCGAGACCTGAGGAGAGCTCGCCATGCTTCGAGCGGCTTCGGCAGCGACGGGCCAATCGCATTCCGTCCCGATAAGGAACTAAGGTGCCAGAGAGCTGGCTTTTGAGGTCAACAGACGCCTTCTGGGGCTAAAATAGACATAAGTACAGCACGTACGAAAATTCTCGCGGTCTGGAGTCATTGATGGCACTCATGTCGGAAAGCAAAGCTGTTGTCCGTTCGGCTTCCTCGGTTCAGCCTCCCAAGAGGCTGTTGTATGGGCCAGGACCGACCCAAGTAGATGCTCGCGTGTACAAGGCCATGGCGAAGCCGGTCGTCGGCCACCTTGACCCATATTTCTTCACCGTCTTCGAAGAAGCTCACCAGATGTTGAAAGTCGTCTTTGGCACCCAGAACCCTGTGACTTTCGCCGTCTCCGGGACCGGCAGCTCCGGAATGGAAACTGCTGTCGCCAACTTCGTTGAGCCCGGAACCAAGGTCGCCGTCTTTGCCAATGGCTATTTCTGCGACCGCATCACCGAGATGGTGCGCCGCCAGGGCGGCGAAGTCGTGCGCTTCGAGAAGCCCTGGGGAGAAGTATTCGGCGACGACGAAGCCTCCGAATTCATTCAGCGTGAACGTCCGCAGGTGGTGGCCTACGTCACTGCGGAAACTTCAACCGGCGCCTTCCAACCCGGCAAAGGCGATCTGCGCCGCCGCGCATGCGGTGGATGCCGTGGTCATCGCCGACTGCGTTACTTCGCTCGGCGCCATGCCGGTGAACGTCGACGAGACCGGCATCGACATCGCCTATAGCTGCTCCCAGAAAGGTCTTGAGCTGCCCTCCGGGACTGGCGCCGATCACGGTCAGCCCGCGTGCCTGGGAGCGCCTCAAGGCCCGCAAGACCAAGATTCAGAGCTGGTATCTCGACTTGAACCTGTTGAACGAGTATTACTTCGAGACGCCGCACAAGTATCACCACACCGCCTCGGCTTCGCTGCTCTATGCGCTTCCATCGAGGCGCTTTCGCTGATCATGGAAGAGGGCATCGAGAAGCGCTGCGAGCGGCATCACCAGGCACACCTCGCGTTCGTCAAAGGGCATCGAGGCATTGGGCTTGCACATGCACGTGGCGGAAGGCAAGCGCATCTGGAACCTGAATACGCCTTGCGTTCCCGAGGGTACCAACGAAGCCAATGTTCGCAAGATTCTTCTGGAAGAGCAGGGCATTGAAATCGCCGGCGGCTTCGGTCCGCTGGCGGGCAAGGTCTTCCGCATCGGCATTATGGGCCCGTTGGCGACCGACCAGCAGCGTGCGCACGTTCCTGCGGCATTTTGGCAATGCCCTCAAGGCAAGCGGCTACCAGAAGGCGAAAGCGGCCGCCATCTAAATCGAATCGGTTTCCCACGGAAATCACCCCGGCAGGCGGATGTCTGTCGGGGTTTCGTTTTTCTACCTCTCGCAAGGCTGCCGCCCAGTTTCTTTCGGTATCGACGGTGAGAGCGCTTGTGATTGCCGATTCGATGGCCACAATCCGCCCCAAGAGGGGCTGCGGGAAAACTGTTTTTCGAGGTGTCATCCTGAGCGCAGCGAAGGATCTGCTGTTCGTGCGCGCCGAAAATAAAGCAGATCCTTCGATCGCGCAAAACCGGCGACCACCCCAGCAACGGCAACAGCAGCCGTTGTCGGGGACCCCGGCGGCGCGACCTCAGGATGACACTTCTACGAGTTCCCGCAGTCTTCTAAAAGCGTAAGGAACCTGTTCTACAAATAAATCGATCTGGCGCCTTTCACGGCGGAGATTTTTCCGCGTATCTCTTCCAGCACCACGTTCGGAACAGCCGAGTCGGTTTGCACGATGGCCATTGCCCGGCGCGCCGACTTGCTCATCCCGCGGGCTGGCCGGAATGGATGCCCATTGGCTTCGCGTCCCAGCGAGAAGCGCGCGATGTTGATGCCGTGCTTCCCGAGGATCGTGCCGATGCCACCGATCACGCCCGGAAGATCCTGGTTGGAAAAGACCACCAGGTGGCCTTCCAGCGGCGACTCGATATCGATGCCGTTCAGCTCGATGATGCGCGGAAACTTCCCGTGAACGACGGTTCCGCGCGCTTGCAGCGTGGTGCCGTTGCCCTTCAGTGAGAGCCGCAGGGCGTTGATCTGCCCGGCGCTTCTCCGAGGCGCTGTCTTCGCGGATGCTGATGCCGCGGGTGGCCGCGACCGTGGCGGCGTTCACGATGTTGACCACTTCCTGCGATCCGCATTGCAGCACCCCGGCCACGGCGGAATCGCGAAGCACGGCGGTCTTCCACTCGCCGACGTTGCCTTCGTAGCCGACGCGGATCTCCTCCAGGTTGAGGTCGGAGTCCATGAGCTGCGCCAGCAGAGAGGCCATGCGGCGCGCCAGGTCGAGATAAGGATGAAGCTGCTGGTATTCGACCTCGGTCAAGGAGGGGACGTTCACGGCGTTCTGGACGACGCCGTTCTTCAGATATTCGCGGATCTGCTCGGCCAACTGCACGCCCACCGCATTCTGCGCCTCCGCGGTCGAAGCCCCTATGTGCGGCGTCGCGATCAGGTTGGGCAACTCCAGCAGCGGCGATTCCTTGGGCGGTTCCTGAACAAAGACGTCAAGCGCCGCGCCGGCCACGTGGCCCGAGCGCATCGCTTCCGCAGAGTGCCAGTCTCGTCGACCAGTTCTCCGCGCGCGCAATTGAGGATGCGCACGCCCTTCTTCATCTTCGCCAGCGCCTCGGCGTTGATCATTCCCTGCGTCTGCGGAGTCAGCCCGAGATGCAGCGAGAGGTAGTCGGAGCCGGCATAGAGATCGTCGAGCGAACACAGCCTGAGCCCGAGGTCGCGAGCCAGCGCGGGAGAGACATAGGGATCGTGCGCGCTGACCGTCATACCCAAAGCCTTGGCGCGCTTGGCCACCTCGACCCCTATGCGCCCGAGGCCGAGGATGCCCAGCTCTTTGCCGCGCAGCTCCGTTCCCTGAAACGTCTTCTTCTCCCATTTACCGGCGCGGGTGGAAGCATCGGCGCGCGACAGGTGGCGGGCCAGCGAAATCATCAGCCCGATGGCGAGTTCGGCGACGGCCACGGCGTTGGCCCCCGGCGTATTCATCACCACGATGCCGCGGCGGGTGGCGGCTTCGACATCGATGTTGTCGACGCCGACTCCGGCGCGCCCGATCACGCGCACCTTGGGCGCCTTTTCCAGCATGGCGTGCGTCAACGTAGACAGCGGAGCGGACGATGAGTGCATCGGCGTCCCGCAGGTGCGCCTCCGGAGATAGCTGGTACTGACCGGGATCGATGACTTGCCATCCCTTTTCCTGGGCAAGCAACTGCATTCCGGCCTTGGAAATCGGTTCGGCTATAACGATTTTCATCGCTTTCCTCCGCCCGCCTGCGCGGCTCTGGCCGGCAATGCACTCGGAAGTCGGAGCGTCCGCAGGCGCACAGCGCCGGACGCTTGCCCGCCCGCCATTCGAAGTCAACCCGTTGCGCGGCCGTGAGGCCCGCGCCCAACGGGAACTTGCCGGGACGCATGCGCTCCAGAACCTGCTCCAGCCCGCCGACAATGCCCATGGTGTCGATGTAATCGAGATAGCCGAGATGGGAGACGCGGAAGATCTTTCCCCTTCATTTCTCGCCTTGCCCGTCGGAGAGAATTCCACCGAAGTCGGCCTTGAATCGCTTGACGATGTCGCTGCTGACGATGCCTTCGGGCGCAAGCACGGCGGTTGCGGCTGCGCTCGGCGCCGCCGGCGCGAACAGTTTGAGCCCGAGCGCCTGCATGGCGGCGCGGGTCATGGCGGCGCAGCGTTCGGCGTTATCGACCAGCAGACGGCGGCCTTCGGCGACATCGCCGCCGCCGAGCGAGGCGAAGTAGTCGAGCGAAGCGCCCATGGCCGCAATCAGCGCGACCGAAGGCGTGTACGAGGCTTCGCCCTTGGCGTTCGACTTGTGCTCCTTGCGGAGATCGAAGTAGTAGCGCGGCTGGTTCGTGGTGTCCATCCGCTTCCAGGCGCGCTCGCTGGCGGCAAGATAGGAGAGCCCCGGAGGAATCATCAGCGCCTTCTGCGAGCCGCCGATGATGACATCGACCGCGTCGGCCTCCAGATGGGTCGTGCCCAACCCGGTAATGGCGTCGACCACCAGCAGCGCGTCGCTGCCGCGCACCAGTTCCGCCAGCGCCGGAATGCAATGCCGCACCCCGGTCGAGGTCTCGGTGGCCTGAACAAAGACGGCGCGCACTTCGGGAGAAAACTGGGCGCGCACTTCCTCGATCGAAACCGTTTGGCCGTAAGGAGCCGAGACCGTGCGCACTTTGCAGCCGTAGGTCTTCGCCAAGGCCACCCAGCGCTCGCCGAACTTGCCGGCCGTGATCACCAGGACCGTGTCGCCCGGATTGGTCAGATTGCTGACAGCGGCCTCCATGGCCCCGGTGCCTGAAGCGGTCAGCATGACAACATCGTTCGAGGTTCCGATAAAGCCCTGGAGCTGTTTCAGCACCTTCGAAAACAGCGCCCGGAACTCCGGCGTACGGTGATGAATATCGGCTGCCGCCATCGCGAACTGCGAGGCGGGAAACAGTGGCGTGGGACCGGGGGTAAAAAGGCGGGTCTTGCTAATCATTCTGGCTCCGTTCTGCCCCAACAACCGCAACCGCGATTGTTCGGGGCCAACCCATGAAATAATGAATTGAGCTGCCTGCCGGCTACTTCAGAAACACTGGTCCAGGTTGTCGAGCGTAAGTCCGCTCAACAGCTTGGGATAAAAATCGGTGGACTTCTGCGGCATCACGCGCCCCGCATAGCAGAGATCCCGCATCGCCGTCAGCGAAACCGGGTTCAGCAGAAACGCCGCATCGGCGCCTTTGCCGACTTCGCCGACGGCCTCGTCTGGCCGAACGGAAATAACGCACGTTGCGCTGCTCGCGCACGGCTTCCGGTGAAATGCCAAGAATCCGGTGCAGCACCAGCTCATGCAATAGGACGACATCGAGCTGCCGCTCCAGCGGAGTCACGTCGCCAAGCAGGTGGTCCCGTTTGTCGGCCTGCACGCGGGCGAGGACGCATCCGCCGGCGGTGACGACGCGAATGCGGTGCCGCCGCGGCCCATCTCCGCCAGCTCGGCCAGTAATGCCGCACCGCTGCTCGTGGTGCGCTTCAGCTCGCAGAATTCCCGCAAGCCGCGCGTCAACTTCTCCGCGTCGAATCCCTCGACTCCGAACGCCGACCCGGTGTGTCGGCAGCACAACCAGCCGGGAGAATTCAGGTTGACCAGCGTCATCATCACGAACTCGTGCGGGGCGTTGCGGTCGCTGGAATTCACCCGGCAGGCATCGCGGTAGTCGCGCGCCGTCTCGTAACGATGATGACCGTCGGCGATGAGCAGCCGCTTGTCGCGCATTGCGCCGGCCACCTGTTTCACGATCTCCGGGTCGTCGATGCGCCACAGAAGGTTTTCGACGCCGTACTCGTCCACCACTTTTTCGTCGGCTTCGCGCTTCGCCACGGCCGGGCAGATAATGTTTTCGACTTTGTTCTCCGCATCTTCGTAGATCATGAAGAGCTGGCCCGAGTGCGTGCGCGTGGCTTGCAGAAGATTGCATCGGTCTGCCTTGGGCTTGGCCAGGGTCTGCTCGTGGCGAAAAACTACCCCGTCTTCGTAGTCGTAGATTCTGCCGAGGGCAATCACCCCGGTTCTCAGCACCGGCCGTCGGGCTCGACGGGGCTGGCGAACTTCTGCACGTAGGCGTAAATCGCGGGCGCCGGGTCGCGCCGCAGAACGCCGTCCCGCTCGGCCTGCCGCAGAAAATCAGCCGCGCGGGTGTAGACGTTCGACGATGGATGATCCCCGGCTTCGGGCTTGCCGAGTTCGAGGCGAACCAGGTTATACGGGCTTCGGCGGTAATAGGCGTCCTGCATCGCCGGCGTGATCTTGTCGTAAGGCTGCGTCAGTACGTCAGCCAGTTTTACCTTGGACGAATCGAAACGAAGTGCGTGGAAAGGTCTGATTTCTGCCATCTGATTAAATCCCGTGCCTTCAAGAGTGAATCTCAGGAATGAATCCCGGAGAAATGATTAGGGCCGCCGATGCGCTGGAGAATTAACCATCACCCGCCACACTGGCGGAAACTACTATTGGGTTATGTGTGACCGGAAAAAAGTTATTTCACCAACGTGAAGCGCAATTGCGAAGAGGGCACCATGATCGATGTGATCGAGATGATGAGTATTGCCGGGCGGCCAGGTGGAAAGACGGCCGATGATGGAGGAAAAGCCCCATGGCTAAAAATACCACGACAACGCCTTGCCGCGCATCTCAATTTTTGATCGCTTCCGCAAAACGGCAGCTACCGGCTTAGGCCGCTCCTTCTACTCCAGCAAAGCGACCGTCGCCGGGGACCCGGCTTTTCACCCCAACAAGCCGACAGCGGGCTTGTCGGGGTAGCTGCGCTCAGGACAACATCTCGGAGACGGTTTTTACTGCGCGGTCCAGCCGCCGTCATTGGAAATCGGGACGCCCGTCATGTTCCTTGCCGCATCACTGCAGAGAAAAACCGCCAGCGCGGCGATCTCGTCGATGCTGGTGAATCTTCCCGAGGGTTCTTTTTCGATGAGCAGTTCGCGCTCGGCCTGCTGCAACGAAATGGCCTGCTTCTCCGCTCTCATCTCGATCTGTTTCTGAACCAGGGGCGTAAGCACCCAGCCCGGGCAGATGGCGTTGCAGGTGATGCCTTTTCCGGCGTTCTCCAGGGCCACGACCTTGGTGAGCCCCATCAGACCGTGCTTCGCGGAAACGTATCCGACCTTGTTGATGGAAGCCACCAGCCCGTGGGCGGATGCAATGTTGACAATCCGTCCCCAGCCACGGGCCTGCATTCCGGGCAGTGCCACACGGATCGTGTGGAAGGCGGACGACAAGTTGACGGCGATAATGGCGTCCCACCGCTCAAGCGGAAAGCTCTCGACCGGAGAAACGTGCTGGATTCCGGCATTGTTGACCAGGATGTCCACTTTGCCCAGACGCTTCTCGGCATCGGCAACCAGTTGGGCGCAGGCTTCGGCTTTTGAAAGATCAGCCCCGTTGTACAGCGCTGTCACGCCCAGCTCTTTCTCCATCCCGGCGCGCAGCTTTTCGATCTCGCAGGGATCGCCAAATCCGTTCAGCATGATGTCGCAACCTTCGGCCGCCAACCCGCGCGCAATGCCCAGTCCGATTCCACTGGTCGAGCCGGTTACGATTGCCACACGTCCTTTCAACATGGAAATTCTCCTCTGCTCCTTCGGCCGTGCTACAGGCCGTCGTGGGATACAACTACGCTGAAACCCTCGAACCCTTGCCTGGTGCGGGACACTATTCACATCGGGCAGCGCCAGAAGCGCCCCGACATCCCATCACACGGAAGGATGGGGAAAGATTAATACCAGTTTTCTGGAGCGAAGTAAATCCCGCCGCAAGCAATCCGCCGCGAGCCCTGTTTTTCCGCAGTCTATTAGAACTTGCTGGTAACGGTCGGGCCTGGCGGTGACCATCGGAATACACCAACTCTGGAATCACCCAATATCGTGAGTTGCTGTTTTATCGTGCGGGCTGTTGGCCAGTGGAAGGCTATTTTGGGAACCCTGGCCAATACGGGCTGGCGATGCGGGAAGTGTTCGGATTACAGGTTGAAGCCGGCTCATGATGCAGCAAGGTTTCTGTCCGCTATAGCCTCTGAAATCGCAAAGAGGTCGTACCCCAGGGCCGAAAGGCTGAAGAGTGATTATCGAACCGGCATTTTCTCGACTGCCGCCTGGTAAACGCGATGCCGAACGGGTGTTTCAGACTCGTAACGGTATACCATTCTGCAAGACTGATGTCAGACGCGAGCAGAGCCAGATCCTCTCAAAAACTGGCTCTGCCATCGGCCGGGCTGCCAGCCTTCATCATGGTTGCGTCTGCGGGCTGCAAGCAAACCGCGTTCCGGACGATGGGCGACGATGGGTCAATGGGTCATAAAAGGGATAGAAGGGGCGGACATTCCAATCGGCGGGCCACAGCGAATACATCACATGCGGATGCATATTTTAAGGATAATTAGCGCACCCGATTGCTGCGGAGTTGACTGTTGCACAGGAAAAACGTGGCACACAAATCGCCCGTTAGTCCTCATAGGGTTCAGTTCCGGCGCATTTGCGGTATCGGCTTAGGCGCGGTAAGATATAGAAGCTTCGGGATTAACGTCGGGGAGTGGCTCAGCCTGGTAGAGCACCTGGTTCGGGACCAGGGGGTCGGAGGTTCAAATCCTCTCTCCCCGACCAATCTAATCAATCACTTACAAGCGAATAGAAGCTGCAATTTGCCCCATTACTGGTGCAGGGGCTCCACTTGGGGCTCCAATTCGGTTGATTTCGCGTCCGCAGTGAACAGCATTGCGTGCGGATCACTTTCCGGCTTGCCGCCTTCAGCTTCGTGCTTATCCGACATCAACATTGCCA
Source organism: uncultured Acidobacteriota bacterium (assembly GCA_963786555.1). GTDB lineage: Bacteria > Acidobacteriota > Terriglobia > Terriglobales > Acidobacteriaceae > CAWBRT01. Next base: position 12,679 of record CAWAZO010000011.1, on the reverse strand, counting down.
CCACATCGGACACCGCATCGACGCGCTCTTCCCACCAGCTCTTGCCATAGATGTTCTGAGTCACGTCGATTTCCGAATGGCCCATGTTGTCGCGGATGACCTCCGCCCGCGCTCCAGCCCGGCCCATCAGGCTGGAGTGCATGGTACGGAAGCTGCGAAAGTCGATTTGCCCCGGAAGCCCCAGCTTCTTAGCCGTCGGCTTGATCTGCCGCTTGAGGATGTTCCGGCGTCCAACGGCGTGCCATTGCGGCTACAGAAGACGAAATCTTCCGGCTTGTGAAACTTCGACTTTGCCCAGATCCGCGTGACGGCTTCCTGGAGGATTCCCTGACGGTCAAACGGCACCTCTCGGTTGCCGCTGTTCGTTTTGGGTTCATCGAGGTCGTCTTCGTAGAGGCGCTCGTCGATGACGATGCGATCGTTCCGAATGTCGTTCCAGCGTAAGGCCAGCGCTTCCCCAACCCGCATGGAAGCAAACACAATGAGGGTGACGATCGAGCGCGCCGGTTCAGGCAGCGTGTTGATCATCGCCCAAATCGCGCGCAGCGGTAACACGATCGGTGGGCTTCACTGCCTTTTTTCGTGGCAGCTTTACCCCGATCGCCGGATTCCGCTCGATCATTCCCCAGGCCACTGCTTGGGTCAGAACCGCACGCAACGCGGCATGCATGTTCTTAATGGTGTGAGCCGACAGCCGCGGGTGAAACGAATTGAAAAACACTTGTAGCTCCATGGTGTTCAACTCGTCGAGCGGCCTGTTCGCCAATGCCGGCAGCAGGTAATCCTGAAGAAGTACTCGTAGTTCATACGGGTGGGCTTCTTCAGGTGTGGCCAAGTCAGCTCCAGGCACTTGTCGTGCAAACTGGCCACGGTGTTCTCGTTGGAGGAATACAGCGCCGGGTCGTTGTTGCGCGACGTTCACTTCTTCCATGAACGCGTCGGCCAGCCGCTGGGCTTCGCGCTGGGTTCTTACCCCGCTCTTTGCCCAGACCTTCGAACGCTTCACTGGCTCGCCGGAGCTGTAATCCCAGTACACGATCTTCCACTTCTTCTCAAGGTCCTGGACCTTGGGACGTTGGTGTTTCTCTCGCACCACTTTTACCTTTCCGTGGTGCTTCAGCCGTGGTCTGGTTGTAGCATCGAAGCGGATCATTGACAAGCTCCGATCCGCTGAAGAACCGTCGGAAAACAGATGGCGGAAACGTATGTAGCGGCCCAGGTGCAGAACTCCTGGAATCTGATCAGCATTGGCGTAAACCCATGCTTGGAACCTTCAGAAGCGCGGCGACCTGTTCAGCTTCGAGCAAGCGATCGAGGCCACCAAGCCACTGCTCGATCGGCTTGCGGTGGAAGCGGTAGTACATGCCGAGACGTTCGAGTCCGGGAATCTCACCTGCGTGAGAGCGAACCCATTCGACGCGTCATGACAAGAATGTCGGCTACTTCTCCGTCCGATAAAAGTGAAGTGAATGCTAAGACAGGTGTCTCGGCGGGTTGAGACTGCTTCTGCAGCAAAGATCGCCTCCAAAACGAAGTGGCCGGGTAAGCCCGGCATTCGTTTTGGGGTGCGATCTGATCGCTCTTACTTACTACTTGGTCCATAGATTTGCCTTCAAACGTGCTTCTTCGGGGCTCAGTGCTGCGATGAGAATTCGTATTCAAAACTCAATCGTGATCACTGGTTAGTTCGGGTTTAGGTTGTGGTATCGCCAATGAATTGGCGATATCGCGGAAAGCGCCGGCAGCCGATTGATGCCTGCGGGTTTGCCACAACGCTCGCATGAATCCGTACCACTGCACCGGACTGGCTGATTGAGAAATTGCCAAGCGCGTCTGTTCTGAGGGTGATTTCTGGTCGTACTCGTTCGCCATGAAGTTCAAGTAGCTGCTTGCTTCCCCAGGGGCGCCCATCAACACTGCAATGCCGGCAGCTCGCAAGATCGATTCAACATCGGCAAAAGTTCGCAGGCTGCCTCGCCAGTGTTGTTCCAGAACTTGCCGTCCTTTCTCCGTGGCCTCGATCAAACGTCGCCGACGCCGCGTCTCCTTGGAGCGTACCAACAGTTCTTGTTTTTCCAGTCGGCGCAAGGCTGGCTGTATGCTTCCGGGTTCCAAACCAGCAGTGCGCTGCAGTTCATACATGGAGCGAAGTTTTCCGTGCGTCACGACGCCGAGCAGAAATAGCTCCATGACGGTGTACGGGTCGCGGCTTTCATTACTTGTCACAACATTGTTATAACATGTAAATTCATCGTGTCAAACGCTTTCTTCATGTTTTTTCAGCAGGTCTTTCTAGGCCGCTGGGAATGGCTTGCGATAGGAGCGGTTAGCCATTTGTGAACAAAGGCTGTTCTGGCCTTATTACACTCGTTTCAGGTGCTTAGGAGATGGAGATGAGACGGCGGACAGGGACTGTTGGCTGTGAAGCGACTCTAACGGCGGCCCAGTTTCTTGATTTGAATAGCTAGATTTCGCAAGATCTTTGCTTCCGTATTCAGCCGAGCGGTGGCGTACATCTGCCGCATACGGCTGTAGAGCTCTCCCATGCTCTCAGCGGATGGCCAATTTACGGCCAGGTCGGTGTCGCGCCCACGCTGCCGACCTTTCTGCCGTTGCTCAGCGGCCATCTTCAGGTAATTCGAAACGGCACTCTTGCTAGCGCCCGACAAGGACGCCAGGGCGGCAATCCGAAAAATCGCTTCGATTTCTGATGGAACCGGTCCCTCGAACAATGGCTGCCATTGATTCTTCAGGAAGGAACGTCCCGCTGCCGTGACTTCATACTCGGCACGCCGACGGGGGCCAGACTTGCCGCGCCGGACATAGCCTGCCTGTTGCAGTCGGGTGAGCACGGGCAGTGTCGCGCCCGGTGAAATGCTCGCTTCGGACTGAAGGCGATACGGGGTATTTACGCCTTCTTTCAACAATGCGAGGACGAAGAGCTCGAGATCGAGTTTGGCGCGCTTGTCGCGCAAGAGCGTGCGGCACCTTTCTTAGTAAGGTCGCTTCGGAATGGTGACAGTATACACGCCAAAGGGCCGTCGCGGCGGCGGCGGTCTCCGGGTTGGCTGACGCACGGCGGCGGCAATCTTATTGATGGCATTGTCGCGGATCAACTTTTCAGGGGCCAGCAGAAGAAGTGCCTGGCTGAGAACATTGGTGCAAAACTCAATCTCGTCGGAAGAGTCGTAGGGCAGTGTGCCGCGCTCGCAATAGGCAAGTGTCTTACGACATCCCGTCTAGCCGCGGCAGTTATTTTGTAGGTGTCGTACAACTTGCAGTCGACCTTATCAATGATCTTGTTCTCGTCGACTCGCAGCAACGGTTTGGTCATGAGCCAGTTGAGAACTTCCTTGGCGATCTCGTCGCTATGGTGGCCAGTTTGAGTCTCTGCCTGTAGTCGTTGCTGTTGTTCTTCCCTGGCAGCGGCAATACGAGCTTTGCGAAGAAGCGGTTCAGCGGGCTCGCCGTTCTCAATTCGCTTCACCCAATCAGCGGGCAGCTGTAGGATCTTAATGTCGTGGCGGATTGTGCCTTCGTCGCACCCGAGTTCCCGCGCGATCTGGCGATGGAGCTTACCATCCTTCAATCCTTGGCGCACGATCGAAAGGCGTTCGGGCATCTTCATGGTCGTGCGCGGCTCTTTGCCGCGCTGCCGGCTTGGTGAACTGCTGGACTTCTTCATAGTGGTTTCCCTTCAGTCTCGTTGTTCAGCCCGCTTCCGTTTCTGCAGGCGGGTCGTGATGAAATTGGCCATCCGGGCTGAGCCGAATACCCTGTCCTTTAATAGGTCGCGAACACCGTATGTTGTGCGCCCGCGCCGCACATAGCGTAGTGCAAGGCGGACCATTTGCCGCAGCTCCGGATCGGCCGGGACCGTTTCACCGCGGTCGATGAGCTCGGCTTTGGCCAAAGTACACAGCTGATCTATGGTGACGCGACGCCAACGGCTGATATGTCTTCGCCTGCGCCGCATGCAATCGCAATCGAGAAAGTGAACGCGCAACCAGCGAAGGAATCGAAGCCACCGTTGTTCTTGCAATTCGTACTGCTCAGCACCGTGAAGTCTGATGAAAGCTCGCTTGCTTCTTTTTCGGTATTTCTCCAGACGCGCAGTTAGCCTATTTGCCCGCTGGGCGAAGTTGCCGATCGTTGTCTGGACGTGTCCATGCAGAACACGCTTGGCCGCCAACCGTGCCCCTAGGATCAGGACGGCAAGCTGAAACGGGTCCATGTCATATAGCCGACCGCCGCTGGAGCGGATCTTTATTACCGCATCTGCTGAGGCCAGCAGCATCTGCATCAGTTCGCCACTGTAGGCGCCGCGGTCGAACCTCCCTGCGTCCAGACGCAATTCCAGGCGGGCGAACGGCATTATGCCCTTCGTCGACCAGGCATGGTGAACGGCGACAATCCACCCCAGCCCCAAGGCGATGATTTCCACATTCGTCGGAGAAAGGCGAACTGGGTCGAGGCGCCTGGGCGCCTTTGCTTGGCTGAACGCCTCGTTGTTAATAGGAATATTCACTGCACCAACTGCTTCTTGAAGGAATTACGTAACAGGTGGACAAGGGCCTCGGGCTCTTGTAGCGCCTCGACGGAAAGCTCGTGAGTATCCCAGGCGGTGCGCAGCATAGACACGAGCCGGGTCCGTGACAGCGGCCTGGTCATGACGAGTCCGGTGCCGGCGGCGTTGGCTATGATCGTGAGCAGGAGCAGCGCTCCGATAGGAAGTCTGTCGAAAGGAGTCGCGGAGGTCGAAATCGTGTGTTCGCAGTCGGTCAAAGAATCTGTTCTCCCGTCGGATTTGTACCACTGCATATAGCTTGCGCCTTGGGAGGGCACTTTCCAAAAGCCTCGATGTGGTGGGGTGCAGCAGCCGGTCCGCGAAGCAGGTCTTCGAGGCCGGGCAGCGCCTTCTGCCCAGAAGAATGGGGCTAAACTTTGCTCCTCACTATTGATCAGAACCCCGGGTGATTATCCCGATTTTAGTCACGTTAATGCCAGTATTGTCTATTTCCTGCCTTGGTTACTTGTACCCATTTAAGGTACAATTGTACCCGTAATGAGTACGATATCCGTTCGCCAATTTCCGGGGCGAAATCTCTTTGGCCAGACACGCAGCGCTCTGCTGGCGATGCTCTATGGCCATGCGGACCAATCGTTCTATCTTCGCCAGCTTGTCCGTGCGGTCGGCGCAGGACACGGCGCCGTCCAGAGGGAACTGAAACACCTGACAGATATGGGCCTGCTTGTGCGCAGTACTCAGGGCAACCAGGTTCTTTATCAGGCAAACTCGCAAAGCCCGATCTTTTCAGAAATCAAGAGCCTGATCGCGAAGACTGTGGGCATTCACGACGCCATCCGTTCTGCATTGGCTGCGCTAGCATCCGAGATTCAGATTGCGTTTGTGTACGGCTCGGTGGCACGCCAGGAAGAGCGCGCAAACAGTGACGTGGATCTGATGGTCCTGGGTAGCGCACCATTCAGCGAGATCGTATCCGCATTGGCCGCAGTGCAGAGAATGCTTGCCAGAGAAATTAACCCGACCGTTTTTCCTGTAGCCGAATTCCAATCAAAGCTAAGAGCTGGGAACCACTTCTTGCGTAGTGTAATGAGAGAGAAGAAAATCTTCTTGCTGGGAACCGAAGATGAGCTTGCAAAGCTGGCTTCAGAATAGTTGGCTCGTTCAGCACATGACCACTGCTGAAGAGATCGCCAACTTGTTGGCGCTATCGGATCGCGATCTTGCTGCCTGCCAAGTAAAGCAGCTGCCGGCCGACTGGCGATTTGCGATCGCTTACAACGCAGCGCTGCAAGCAGCAACCGCGGCCCTGGCTGCCGCAGGGTACCGAGCAGCGCGGGACAATCATCATTATCGCGTGATCCAGTCGCTGGAATTCACCACGGCGCCAGGCCGAAAGCTGATTGACGCTTTTGACGGGGTCGTGTTGCCTTTGGATTACATGCCGCCGGTCGAACCGACGGCATCATTACGATCCATGCTGTGACTTTGTTAAGCCTTTTCGGAACAAGGGACACATACCCGTTTGCCTTTTGCGCTTTGCAGCTTATGTACGAACACTCTTTCGCCGCATACTTCGCACAAGTCTGTGTCAAACGTTCCTTTGGTCTTTTGAAAGGGATAATCCGTCACCGGCCCTATGTCGAGAAACTCTGCTTCCGCCCGGTTCATGACACCTTCTACCAACGCATTGGTAAGGCTCGCCGGTATATCCTGTGGTAAGACACCTTGCTTTCGCTGCTGCACAAAGGGTGACTGGAGCATCTTGCCAAAAAACTCGCGCTTAAGCTGGACCCGGACCGCTTTTTGCCGCTTGGTATCAATCAGTGTGAATGCCATCTTGCCGTAATAGGTCTTTTTGATATTACTTTTGCCGTAAGTACAGCCGGTAACGGTCATCAGGCCATCGACAAAGCAGCCCGCGGCGTGATCATTCCCGGTCTCCGCGATAATCACCAGTTCTTTATCCTGGGAACGTTCCACTCCGAGAACGTTCATCGCCGCAGCCCCGGCCCTCAATCCGAGCGGCATGGCAGGGCAGTTGTGACCGTGAAACTGTCGTCCTACTTCGAGAAAGTCCTTTGCATTTGTCATTGTGATGTTTCCTCTCTATTTTCCGGGGCCTGTGTACCCCATTGATAATCTTGTTGCGCTAGGTCGCCCAGCACAGCTTCTTGCATACCTAGCCATTGATTTCCCTTGCGTGCGAGCCTGCGAGCCGAAGAGCGCTTGCTGTCCGGCCCTTGACCCACGTGGATTACTCACCGCTGCCTTGCCAATTTCCTAAGACACCAGCTTGTCCACAGTCTCCGACTTCCGGCTGCAAAGTTGCATGCTGAATTCCCCATCGCTTCGATAGGAATGAACGTATCTGCACACACTGGGATTGAGCATCAGCAAGCTGGACATCGCTCACTGTAAGGTGGGCTGTCAAGGCACGTTGACCCGGCCCGACTTCCCAAATGTGCACGTGATGCAAGCGAGCCGGCTGAAATTGCTGCTCGACCTTGCTTACCACGTCTTCGATGTCGACCCCTTTGGGCGTACTTTCGAGCAGTGTGCCAACCGCTTCCCTGATAATGGACGCCGCCCCGAAGATCACCGCACAGCCCACAACCAGAGCTGCAATCGGATCCAGATAAGGTCCGAGCCGCGTGTGAGCCAAAGCAGCAGCCACGACTACGACAAAAGACGACAATGCATCCTGCACAAGATGAAAGAATGCACTTCTGACATTTAGGTCGTGAGCGTCGTGACGCTTGAGCAGCAATACTGAAGCGATGTTTGCGAACAGGGCGACGCACGCGATCAGAAGGGTGAGCGCCATCTTTACTGGTGAAGGATGAAAGAGGCGAAGGACAGCTTCCCTGATAATAAAAGCCGTGATCAATAGCAGGATCGCAGCGTTCAGGAAAGCTGAGAGCACCTCGATACGCTTAAGACCGTAAGTGTGCCGCAAGCTCGGAGGGCGCGATCCAACCGCGCGGGCAACGGCCGCCAACACTAACGCGAAAACGTCGCTGAGATTGTGAACAGCATCTGCAATCAGGGCAACGCTTCCGGAGAAAACGCCACCCACAAACTCGGTACAAGTAATCAGAACATTGAGGCCAGCGGCTGCCCAAAGCCGCAAGCCAAGCGTCGTCTCTAGCTCGGTACTGTGTTTTTCGGTCATGGTTTTATCCCTACGTTGTTTATGGTGGTTGATGATTTCGGCATTGAGCAAAACCCGCGGACCTAAACGATTCCAAATAGCTTCAGGGCGATCTGGGTGGCGAAAAACCACATAATGAACGCAAATGCTACCTTGACAAAGGCAGGACTCGCCTTCACGGTGACGTGGGAGCCTATGGCGGAGCCGATGATGCATGCCACCGAGGTGACAGCGATTAACCGATAATCAACATGCTCCAAGGCGAAATGGCCTGCAGTCCCCACCAGCGAACTTACCGTAACGATAAAGGAATTAGCACCCGCCGCCTTCTGCGCCCCGTACTTCATATAGAGCACGAGGAAGGGGAAAATAATCAGCCCGCCGCCTACGCCGATAAGGCTGGAGAGCACTCCGACGCCAAAGGAGAACACTGTGATTAGTACAGATGTTTTCCACGAGAGCCCACGCGTTGCTTGGGCCGCTTTCCCCTTGGCCGCGATCATCAAAATGCCCACGCCGTAAAGAAAGGCCGAGAAGATGCCCAGAAGAAGATCCTTCGGAGCGCGGCTCGAAAGCAGTGCTCCGATCAGTGAACCCACGATGGTGCCTGGTAGAAATCGGAAGCAGAACTTGAAGTCCACTAATTTGTTTCGCCAAAAAACGAAAGTGGCAACTAACGCGGTTACGAGGTTCAGAAAAAGGGCCGTAGAAATCGCCGGGCCTACGCTCAATCCAAGCATAACCAGCACAGGCGTGTAGAGCGAGCCGCCTCCCTTTCCGAACATCGAAAAGACGCCGGAGATCACCAGAATTGTTATGAAGGCGATGATCGTGAACGAAGCAGTCATCCCAATCTCCTTACGGGCCCCACTCCTTCTCGTCCCCCGAACAGGGGATGCAGACGGGCGTGACGTCCATCAGGATCGAGCACGAGGTTCTCGGCCACGGTCGGAGCCGTCCAGCAGATGACGTCCATCATTTCGCCGGCTTGATGCCGCTCCTGAACTCGCGATATGCCGTAAGCAGCGCGCTTCGGTATTCCGCTTCATCCTCGGGCGCAACGCAGTGATAGATCTTTCACCGCGTCGAGCAACGCCGTGCCATCGCCGGCATCGGCCGGAATGCCGCGCTCGGCACACTGCTCGAAGATCAACGGCAACCCGGGTATGTCAACAGTTTTTCCGTTGATAGTGAGCTTGCCGCCAGGTAATGGGCTTGAGCAGGCGCACTGAGCGCCGCTGGTCTTCTGCGGCCGCGCGATCGCGCGTCGCTCGCCTGCGCCAGAACGGTATCCACCTCGGCGGCAATGCGTTCGGCAACGGCCCAGACGGCTTCTTTATCCACCTGGGAAGCATCGCGAGAGGATCGGTGGCAACCTGAGCTTTCCGTCCCCAGAATGTCCGACACGACGAGCGCGCCGCTTACCGGGCCGCTGTGCTTCTCGGTGCCCCACTTGGCACACTGTTTTGCGCAGCCATCGATTGTGATGGTCGGATGGGTCCGGGCGAAATTCCGCTCGGCGTCATTGCCGGACAGAAATAAAGGAAGGCAAAGCGTTACGGTCACGTCCGGGCGCAGTAGTTCCAGTACGCGGCGCGTTGCCAAGCGTGAAATCGTTCCTTCCGGAATCGCTTCGCCGCTGCACGAGATGATGCCAACCTTCGTAATTTCCGCGCTCATCGGGTCCCCTCCTCGTCGCGCACAGGCGCTCCGCTTCGCATGCCACATCTCCGGCGATGTCTCGGGTGATGGTCCAGCCTTCGTCCGTCAAAGCGGTTGCGTTGCCCGGCTTCGCCCCGCGGTAATTCTTGAAGGCCTCCGCCACCTGAATGGCCTTCGCGACACGCCCACCGGCCATCTCCACGTTCTTCTGCGCGCAGGCCTTGACGCATCCGTCGATCGTGATGCAGGCATGGCTTCGCACGGCGGCGACCGCGTCGGAGTCGCCCTTTACCAATAGCGCCAGGCAGAGCGTGTCCGTCTGTTTCGGGGCCAACTCGTCCGTCACAAGGTAAGCAGCTTCACGGCTGATCAGACCGTGCACTTTGCCGATCCCGCTGCACGGGATAACCAGCGTTGGATTCTCCGCTAAGTTCGTTTCTCATTCGACTCTCACTCCTCCGCCGCTTTGCGCTTCACGATCTCGGCATATGCCGCTGGGTCCATCAGCATTTCCTGATCTTGCGGCCAATTGGTTAATTTCATTTCGACAAGCCACCCGCCGCCGTAGGGATCTTCATTGATGAGTCCTGGGTTTGCGATTACCGCGGGATTGACGGCGACAACCGTGCCGCTGGCGGGTGAAATAATCTCAAAGACCGCTTTGGACGATTCAAGACTGCCCAACTCGCCGAACTGTTCCACCGCTCCATCCGCCTTGGGCGGGTCAAAATAGCTGATGTCGGTCAGCTTCTGCTGCATGTAGTCGGAGATACCCACGCGCGCCACGCCGTCCGACGCGCGCACCCAGACATCGTTCTCATTGAACAGGTAGTCCACCACTGGAATGCGGAATTCAAACTTGTCATGCGTCACGACGAGGTATTCCGTCGGCGCTTCGAAGACAGCCACTGGCTCGGTGGCCGGCGCAGGTGCATCCAGGTTGCGCACCAGTTCATCGACGATCGTCTGGGCCAGCGCCAGACCATCTGGCCCGAGGCTGAGCGCGGATTCCAGCGGTCGCCCCGAGGCTTTTACGGCATCCGAAACCAGCACCTTGCGGTCCACTCTCGCTTCCATCCGGGTGGCGAGTTTGGTGGCGCAGCGCGTCGAACAGCCATCGACGACGATCAGCGCGCTTTCGCCGAGCGCCTTCTTGTAGCGGGCCGGCGCGCGATTCAGCAGAACCGGGCAGATGATTTCACTCCCGATTACGCCAGCAGCCCGAATCGCCACCTCGCGCGCCACCGACCCTTCGGGCTTGTCCAAGCCATTGCAGGAGAGAATTGCGCGCTTCATTTGACACTCTCCTGCTCGCGGATTTGCTTGATGCGCGCGATGATCTCCGGCTTGTTGGGGAACGAGAGTGCATCCGGGCCGCAGGTCTTCGAGCAGGCGCGGCAAAACACGACGCAGTTGTTCGGGTTGGCCACCACCAGCTTGCGTCGCCCTCTCGCCGCTCAAAGACGCGATGCGGGCAGAACGTGTCGCACTCCATGCAGAAGTTGCACTTGTCGTAATCAATTGTCGGAAACCACGGAATTTTGTCTCGCGGCACTCCCATGAAAGTCGTGTCAGACATCTTCTTTTACCCCCATCTCGCGAAGCGCCGCAGCAACCTTCCCGACGGCCTCTTCGGTCGACATGTCGCGGATATCCAGCGGGGTCATGTCCCGCTTCACGTCCATCCCTTTTTCGGCGAAGGCATCGCGGAACATCTTGTATTGCATGTTGGGCGCACAGGCCGCGATGACCAGCGGCCGCTTCGCCTGCAGGAAGTCCGCCAGAAAGCGGTCCCCATCCTGCTCGCACAGTTGGGGATGTATCACGCCAAACTCGACCGGCAGTTCCACGCGCGCCCGGTTAATAAAGTCCCAGATATCCATCTTCGAGAACCCCGGACACTTGCCGGTACAGACACACATCACAAGACCAGGACGTTGCGCAGTCATTTAATTGCCTCCAGCCTCCAGCAGCATCTGCTTGATTTCTTCAGGAGACGGTATGCGGCCTGCAGCCTTGACCTTCCCGTCAATCACCAGACCGGGAGTCATCAGAATCTGAAACTTCATGATGTCCTTGATGTCGGTAACCTTTTCGATCTCGCGTCTGGAGACCTAGTTCCTGAACGGCTTTCTCGGCGTTTGCCAGTCAGGGTCTTACAGCGGGCACAGCCAGTGCCCAGGATCTGAATTTTCATGATTCACCTCGATCTTTCTTTAAGTACCTGCGTGGCACAGGTGAAAAAGTTGCACACGCATGGCGTGAGCAGCCGGTAGTACACGAGACTTCCTTCACGCCGGTCCTCGACTATTCCATGAGCGCGAAGCAAAGCCAGATGTTTCGATACGGTCGAGGCATCGCTTCCCACCAGCTCGACGAGCTCTCCCACCGAGCACTCGCCGCGGTTGAGGCGATCAACGATCATCAGTCGAGACTCGTGCGCAAGCGCCTTGAGCACCCTTGCCTGTTTCGTGAAAACGCTACGATCTTTCATGGACTTGAGTCTGACACGACATGGCCATATTGTCAATTGGTTTATTTCTCATTTTCGTTATTGCCGTATTGGCCATCTTTCCACTTGACCATATATTAGATTGTGAAAAAATCTACCGCATCAATGTAAACCCGTGATTCTGAGTTTCGTCTATCCGCGGGTGTAGGAGGTTTTTTACCGGACGACCGTGGCGGCCGGTCTCGTCTTCGGCTACTGACGAAGGTCAGGCCACACAAAGCGACTCTGTCGTGCCCGACACAGAACAGATCCAACGGAAGAATCGGAACAGGAGCTAGACAGTTCGGGGGCAATAAAGGAAACCAGGATACTTGCCACAGGCGGTCTACAGTAAGAATCCCCACTGGGGGCCGTTGGATTGGGATGACATCAGCCAATATTGGCGGTGGGGATAGGTCTAGGAGCTTCGCTGAAGACTTCGGAACTTGGGCCGGGCGACAGGCATTGTCCTCGGCCCTGAATAGCACGATAGCTGGAATGGGGGTTAGACCCGATGTGGATTGTTCGGTTAGCTCTTCGACGACCTTATACCTTTGTAGTGGTATCTCTGCTTATTCTGATTCTGGGCATCTCCGCTATTGTCACCACGCCGAAAGATATCTTTCCCAGTATTAATATTCCTGTCGTCAGCGTTGTCTGGGCATATAACGGTCTTTCACCGGAGGACATGTCAAACCGCATCGTTAGCATTAGCGAACGTGCATTGACGACCACGGTTAACGACATCGGGCACATCGAGTCGCAATCCTATAGCGGGGTTGGGGTTGTTAAGGTCTACTTTCACCCCACGGCAAAGATTGAGTTTCGGGCATTAATTCGCGCAGCT